>NZ_FNSM01000001.1:6890000-8090000 GCF_900105415.1 Streptomyces sp. TLI_105
GATCCGGGGGTTTCCGAATGGGGAAACCCGGCAGTCGTCATGGGCTGTCACCCATGCCTGAACACATAGGGCATGTGGAGGGAACGAGGGGAAGTGAAACATCTCAGTACCCTCAGGAAGAGAAAACAACCGTGATTCCGGGAGTAGTGGCGAGCGAAACCGGATGAGGCCAAACCGTATGCGTGTGATACCCGGCAGGGGTTGCGCATGCGGGGTTGTGGGATCTCTCTTCTGTCGTCTGCCGGCGACAGGACGAGTCAGAAACCGTTGATGTAGGCGAAGGACATGCGAAAGGTCCGGCGTAGAGGGTAAGACCCCCGTAGCCGAAACATCAGCGGCTCGTTGGAGAGACACCCAAGTAGCACGGGGCCCGAGAAATCCCGTGTGAATCCGGCGGGACCACCCGCTAAGCCTAAATATTCCCTGGTGACCGATAGCGGATAGTACCGTGAGGGAATGGTGAAAAGTACCGCGGGAGCGGAGTGAAATAGTACCTGAAACCGTGTGCCTACAAGCCGTGGGAGCGTCGGATGCAAGCTTGCTTGCATCTCGTGACTGCGTGCCTTTTGAAGAATGAGCCTGCGAGTTTGCGGTGTGTTGCGAGGTTAACCCGTGTGGGGAAGCCGTAGCGAAAGCGAGTCCGAACAGGGCGCTTCAGTAGCACGCTCAAGACCCGAAGCGGAGTGATCTAGCCATGGGCAGGTTGAAGCGGAGGTAAGACTTCGTGGAGGACCGAACCCACCAGGGTTGAAAACCTGGGGGATGACCTGTGGTTAGGGGTGAAAGGCCAATCAAACTCCGTGATAGCTGGTTCTCCCCGAAATGCATTTAGGTGCAGCGTCGCGTGTTTCTTGCCGGAGGTAGAGCACTGGATAGGCGATGGGCCCTACCGGGTTACTGACCTTAGCCAAACTCCGAATGCCGGTAAGTGAGAGCGCGGCAGTGAGACTGTGGGGGATAAGCTCCATGGTCGAGAGGGAAACAGCCCAGAGCATCGACTAAGGCCCCTAAGCGTACGCTAAGTGGGAAAGGATGTGGAGTCGCAGAGACAACCAGGAGGTTGGCTTAGAAGCAGCCACCCTTGAAAGAGTGCGTAATAGCTCACTGGTCAAGTGATTCCGCGCCGACAATGTAGCGGGGCTCAAGCGTACCGCCGAAGTCGTGTCATTGCAGCGTATAGCCCCAACGGGTGTTGTGATGGGTAGGGGAGCGTCGTGTGCCGGGTGAAGCAGCCGCGGAAGCGAGTTGTGGACGGTTCACGAGTGAGAATGCAGGCATGAGTAGCGATACACACGTGAGAAACGTGTGCGCCGATTGACTAAGGGTTCCTGGGTCAAGCTGATCTGCCCAGGGTAAGTCGGGACCTAAGGCGAGGCCGACAGGCGTAGTCGATGGACAACCGGTTGATATTCCGGTACCCGCTTTGAAACGCCCAATACCGAATCCTCTGATGCTAAGCCCGTGAAGCCGTTCCGGACCCTTCGGGGAAAGGAAAGTGGTGGAGCCGGCGAACCGAGGTGGTAGTAGGTAAGCGATGGGGTGACGCAGGAAGGTAGTCCAGCCCGGGCGGTGGTAGTCCCGGGGTAAGGGTGTAGGCCGTGTGATAGGCAAATCCGTCACACACCAAGGCTGAGACCTGATGCCGAGCCGATTGTGGTGAAGTGGATGATCCTATGCTGTCGAGAAAAGCCTCTAGCGAGTTTCATGGCGGCCCGTACCCTAAACCGACTCAGGTGGTCAGGTAGAGAATACCGAGGCGTTCGGGTGAACTATGGTTAAGGAACTCGGCAAAATGCCCCCGTAACTTCGGGAGAAGGGGGGCCACGCCCGGTGATCGGACTTGCTCCGTGAGCTGGGGGTGGCCGCAGAGACCAGCGAGAAGCGACTGTTTACTAAAAACACAGGTCCGTGCGAAGCCGTAAGGCGATGTATACGGACTGACGCCTGCCCGGTGCTGGAACGTTAAGGGGACCGGTTAGTCACATTTCGGTGTGGCGAAGCTGAGAACTTAAGCGCCAGTAAACGGCGGTGGTAACTATAACCATCCTAAGGTAGCGAAATTCCTTGTCGGGTAAGTTCCGACCTGCACGAATGGCGTAACGACTTCTCGACTGTCTCAACCATAGGCCCGGTGAAATTGCACTACGAGTAAAGATGCTCGTTTCGCGCAGCAGGACGGAAAGACCCCGGGACCTTTACTACAGTTTGATATTGGTGTTCGGTTCGGCTTGTGTAGGATAGGTGGGAGACTTTGAAGCCGTGACGCCAGTCATGGTGGAGTCGCCGTTGAAATACCACTCTGGTCGTGCTGGATGTCTAACCTCGGTCCGTGATCCGGATCAGGGACAGTGTCTGATGGGTAGTTTAACTGGGGCGGTTGCCTCCCAAAGGGTAACGGAGGCGCCCAAAGGTTCCCTCAGCCTGGTTGGCAATCAGGTGTTGAGTGTAAGTGCACAAGGGAGCTTGACTGTGAGACCGACGGGTCGAGCAGGGACGAAAGTCGGGACTAGTGATCCGGCGGTGGCTTGTGGAAGCGCCGTCGCTCAACGGATAAAAGGTACCCCGGGGATAACAGGCTGATCTTCCCCAAGAGTCCATATCGACGGGATGGTTTGGCACCTCGATGTCGGCTCGTCGCATCCTGGGGCTGGAGTCGGTCCCAAGGGTTGGGCTGTTCGCCCATTAAAGCGGTACGCGAGCTGGGTTTAGAACGTCGTGAGACAGTTCGGTCCCTATCCGCTGTGCGCGTAGGAATATTGAGAAGGGCTGTCCCTAGTACGAGAGGACCGGGACGGACGAACCTCTGGTGTGCCAGTTGTCCTGCCAAGGGCATGGCTGGTTGGCTACGTTCGGGAGGGATAACCGCTGAAAGCATCTAAGCGGGAAGCCTGCTTCGAGATGAGTATTCCCACCTCCTTGAGAGGGTAAGGCTCCCAGTAGACGACTGGGTTGATAGGCCGGATGTGGAAGCCCCGTAAGGGGTGGAGCTGACCGGTACTAATAGGCCGAGGGCTTGTCCTCAGTTGCTCGCGTCCACTGTGTTAGTTCTGAAGCAACGAACACGCCCCCTGCGGGGTGCGGCGGTTCGTGAACTTCATAGAGTTTCGGTGGTCATAGCGTTAGGGAAACGCCCGGTTACATTCCGAACCCGGAAGCTAAGCCTTTCAGCGCCGATGGTACTGCAGGGGGGACCCTGTGGGAGAGTAGGACACCGCCGAACAATTTTTAGCCTCAACCCCCGGACTCCGTCCGGGGGTTGAGGCATTTTTGCGTTCCGGGGCCGGAGGGGACCCTGTGCGCCCCCGCGTCGTGGCTGAGGGTAAGGTCGGGGGGCAATGTCGGCACCATCCCAGCAGGAGGCCCCCGGGTGGAGGTCCAGGAGACTCGCGTTCAGACCGACCGGGTCCTCACCATCCCCAACATTCTCAGCATGGCGCGCCTCGTCGGCGTGCCGCTGTTTCTGTGGCTGATTCTCCGTCCGGAGTTCGGCGGGCCCAAGAGTGACGGGTGGGCGCTTCTCGTCCTGGCGCTCAGCGGCGTCAGCGACTATCTCGACGGAAAGCTCGCGCGGCGCTGGAACCAGATCAGCAGCCTCGGCCGGCTGCTCGATCCTGCCGCCGACCGGTTGTACATCCTGTCCACTCTCGTGGGGCTCACCTGGCGGGAGATCCTGCCGCTGTGGCTGACCGCCGCGCTCCTGGCGCGCGAGGCCATGCTGCTCGTGATGGTGGGAATCCTCCGCCGGCACGGCTACCCGCCGCCGCAGGTGAACTTCCTCGGGAAAGCTGCCACTTTCAACTTGATGTACGCGTTCCCGCTGCTGCTTCTCAGTGACGGAACGGGCTGGCTGTCGTCACTCGCTGAAGTTTTCGGGTGGGCCTTCGCCGGATGGGGTACAACTCTGTATTGGTGGGCAGGGATCCTCTACGTGGTCCAGGTCCGCCGACTCGTGAAGGCGGATACCGTGGCCGATTAAGCCCGTCTGTCCTGTGTCGAGCAGCGTCGCCGGCAACATCGAGGACCTCGAAGGGCCCCTGAGCAGACAGGTGAAGTCGGCAGGACCGTCGTCTCTTCAAGGAGGACGCTTCCGACATGAAGGCCGTCGTGATGGCCGGTGGCGAAGGAACCCGCCTTCGCCCCATGACCTCGAGCATGCCCAAGCCTCTTCTGCCGGTGGTGAACCGGCCGATCATGGAGCACGTCCTACGACTGCTCAAGAGGCACGGTCTCAACGAGACCGTCGTCACCGTGCAGTTTCTCGCCTCTCTCGTCAGGAACTATTTCGGTGACGGCGAAGAGCTCGGGATGGAGCTCACGTATGCCAACGAGGAAAAGCCACTCGGTACAGCGGGAAGTGTGAAGAACGCCGAGGAAGCGTTGAAGGACGACGCTTTTCTCGTCATCTCGGGTGACGCACTCACCGATTTCGATCTCACCGATCTCATCGCCTTCCACAAGGAGAAGGGCGCCCTCGTCACGGTCTGTCTGACCCGGGTGCCGAATCCGCTGGAATTCGGGATCACGATCGTCGACGAAGAGGGCAAGGTCGAGCGCTTCCTGGAGAAACCCACCTGGGGGCAGGTCTTCTCGGACACCGTGAACACGGGCATCTACGTGATGGAACCCGAGGTGTTCGACTACGTCGAGGCGGACGTTCCGGTCGACTGGTCGGGCGATGTCTTCCCTCAGCTCATGAAGGAGGGCAAGCCGATCTTCGGCTATGTCGCCGAGGGCTACTGGGAGGACGTCGGCACCCACGAGAGCTATGTCAAGGCGCAGGCGGACGTCCTGGAGGGCAAGGTCCAGGTCGACATCGACGGCTTCGAGATCTCTCCCGGGGTGTGGGTCGCGGAAGGCGCCGAAGTACATCCCGACGCCGTGCTCCGCGGACCGCTCTACATCGGTGACTACGCCAAGGTCGAGGCGGACGCCGAGATCCGTGAGCACACCGTCATCGGCTCGAACGTGGTCGTGAAGAGCGGTGCGTTCCTGCACAAGGCGGTCGTCCACGACAACGTCTACCTCGGGCAGCAGAGCAATCTGCGGGGCTGTGTGATCGGGAAGAACACCGACATCATGCGGGCCGCCCGGATCGAGGACGGGGCCGTCATCGGGGACGAGTGCCTCGTGGGCGAAGAATCGATCGTGCAGGGGAACGTGCGCGTCTACCCCTTCAAGACGATCGAGGCCGGCGCCTTCGTCAACACCTCGGTCATCTGGGAGTCCCGAGGGCAGGCCCATCTCTTCGGGGCGCGCGGGGTCTCCGGCATCCTGAACGTCGAGATCACACCCGAGCTGGCCGTGCGGCTCGCGGGAGCGTACGCGACGACCCTCAAGAAGGGTTCGACCGTCACCACCGCGCGCGACCACTCCCGGGGTGCCCGGGCGCTGAAGCGGGCGGTGATCTCCGCGCTGCAGGCCAGCGCCATCGACGTACGGGACCTGGAGAACGTACCGCTGCCGGTGGCGCGGCAGCAGACCGCGCGCGGCAGCGCCGGCGGGATCATGATCAGAACCTCGCCCGGGGTGCCGGACTCGGTGGACATCATGTTCTTCGACGAACGCGGGGCGGACCTTTCCCAGGCGCAGCAGCGGAAGCTCGATCGGGTGTTCGCGCGCCAGGAGTACCGGAGGGCGTTCCCGGGCGAGATCGGCGACCTCTCCTTCCCGGCGAGCGTCTTCGACTCGTACACCGGCTCGCTGTTGCGGAACGTCGACACCACCGGGATCGCGGAAGCCGGCCTGAAGGTCGTCGTGGACGCCTCCAACGGCAGCGCCGGGCTCGTACTGCCCAGTCTGCTCGGGCGGCTCCAGGTCGACTCACTGACGATCAATCCCGGGCTCGACGAGTCCCGGCCCACCGAGTCGGCCGAGAGCCGTCGGGCCGGGCTCGTACGCCTCGGGGAGATCGTGGCCTCGGCGCGCGCCGCGTTCGGGGTGCGCTTCGACCCCGTCGGTGAACGGCTCTCGCTGGTGGACGAGCGCGGGCGGATCATCGAGGACGACCGGGCGCTCCTGGTGCTGCTCGACCTGGTGGCGGCCGAGCGGAGGTCCGGGCGGGTCGCGCTGCCGGTGACCACCACGAGAATCGCCGAGCAGGTCGCCGCGTACCACGGCACCCAGGTCGAGTGGACGACCACCTCGCCCGACGACCTCACGCGGGTCGGGCGCGAGGAGTCGACGATCTTCGGCGGCGACGGGCGTGGCGGGTTCATCGTGCCCGAGTTCAGCAGCGTCTTCGACGGGGCCGCCGCCTTCGTGCGGCTGATCGGTCTCGTGGCGCGGACGCAGCTCACGCTGAGCCAGATCGATGCCCGGATCCCGCGGGCGCACGTCCTGAAGAAGGACATCGCGACCCCGTGGGCCGTGAAGGGACTGGTGATGCGCCGGGTGGTGGAGGCGGCGGGCAGCCGCTCCGTGGACACCACCGACGGAGTCCGGGTGGTCGAGGCCGACGGGCGGTGGGTGATGGTGCTGCCCGACCCCGCGGAGGCCGTCACCCATCTGTGGGCGGAGGGCCCCGACGACGCCTCCGCGCAGGCCCTGCTCGACGAGTGGGCCGAGGTGGTCGACAGCGCAGGTCGCTGACGGTTCGGGCGGGTTCGGCCGGGAGGTGTCCGTGGGGCGCCTCCCGGTCGTACGGAGGGGCCATTCGGCGGTAGGCCGTGCGACGTGCGACGATGTGCGGCATGTCGCAGCAGCACCCCGTTCGGAGCACCGGATCGTCGCCGCCGCGTCCGGACGCGTCCATGTCGCTGCTGAACAACGTGATCGACCACGCGCTCGACGACGGCTACGCCGAGGCGACGGCCCGGCGAGCGGCCGAGGGGGGTGGGCTGCCCCGTAACCTGCGGGCCAAACTGGGCGTCGCCGCGGGTCTTCTGCTCGCCGCCGTCGTGGTGACCGTGGGCGCGGCCGAGGCGCGGATCTCCGCGCCGGTCGTCGCCAAGGAGCGGCAGGACCTGATCGACCGGATCGACAAGGAGACGTCCGCCGCCGACCGGCTGGAGGAGGACGTCGAGCGGATCCGGGCCGAGGTCGGGGAGCGCCAGCGGCAGGCCCTGCAGCAGCACGGCGGGGACCAGGCCGAGCTCGTGGCCCTGCTGTCGGGCGCGACGCCGGTGCACGGCCCCGGGGTGAGGCTCGTGGTCGACGACGCCAAGGACACCGACACCGGTGGTGGCGGACCGCGGGAGAGCACGGGCTTCTCCGACACGGGCCGGGTCCGCGACCGGGACATGCAGCGGGTGATCAACGGTCTGTGGGAGTCGGGTGCCGAGGCGGTCGCGATCAACGGGCAGCGGCTGACGTCGCTGTCAGCGATCCGGGCGGCCGGTGACGCCATACTGGTCGACAACAAGCCGCTGGTGCCGCCGTACACCGTCCTCGCCGTGGGGGACGGGCAGCGGCTGAGCACCGCGTTCCAGGACAGCGCCGACGGGCAGTACCTGCACGCGCTGGTGGAGAACTTCGGGATCAGGAGCAGGATCTCGGTCGAGGGCGATGTGCGCCTGCCGGCCGCGCCGAGCCTGACCGTACGTACCGCAGAGCCGAGGGGGGCCGGGGTGGCGACGCCCTCCGGTCGGGCCACGGCCGACACAGGGAAGGGCACATCGTGATCGCCGTACTGGGCCTGATCGTCGGAGTCGTGGTCGGACTGTTGGTCCGCCCCGAGGTTCCGGCGGTGGTGGAGCCCTATCTTCCGATCGCCGTGGTCGCCGCCCTCGACGCGGTCTTCGGCGGCCTGCGGGCCATGCTGGACGGGATCTTCGTCGACAAGGTCTTCGTGGTTTCGTTCCTTTCCAACGTGGTCGTGGCCGCGCTGATCGTCTTCCTCGGCGACAAGCTGGGCGTGGGCGCGCAGCTGTCGACCGGTGTGGTCGTCGTGCTCGGCATCCGTATCTTCTCCAACGCGGCCGCCATCCGGCGTCACGTCTTCCGGGCGTGAGGCCGATGAGCGAGAACCCCCAGAACTCCGAGAACCCTCAGAACTCCGGGAACCCGGAGCGGCCCGAGAAGCCCGAGGCCCCCGAGGCCGGCAAGCCAGAGGCCCCCGAGACGTCGAAGCCCGAGCAGCGGGGCGAGGAAGTCCGGCCGCCTGAGGCGCCTCAGGCACCCGAGGCGCCCGACGCGCCGGTCGTGACGGGGCCGCCGGCCGTGGCCGCGTCGCCCGTCGCCGAGCCGAGCGGGCGGCGGAGGCTCGCCTCCGCCCTGTGGCCGCCGCGGGTGACCCGGGCTCAACTCGTCGTTGCTCTCCTGCTGTTCGTCCTCGGTCTCGGGCTGGCCATCCAGGTCTCCTCGACGAGCGAGAACAGCGCGCTGCGCGGGGCCCGCCAGGAGGACCTCGTGCGGATCCTCGACGAACTCGACGACCGCACGCAGCGCCTGGAGGACGAGAAGGCCCGCCTGGAGAAGCAGCGCTCCGAGCTGGAGTCAAGCTCGGACCAGGCCGAGGAGGCGCGCAGGCAGACCCAGGAGAAGGAGCGGCAGCTCGGCATCCTGGCCGGCACCGTCGCCGCCGAGGGGCCGGGCATCACCCTCACGGTGGGGGATCCCGCCGGGGCGGTCGAGTCGGACATGCTGCTCGACGCCATCCAGGAGCTGCGTGCGGCGGGTGCCGAGGCGATCCAGGTGAACGGCGTCCGGGTCGTCGCGGACAGTTATTTCACCGGTAGTGGTGAGGACATGCGGATCGATGGAACGAAGGTGGCCGCTCCGTACGTCTTCAAGGTCATCGGCAAGCCGGAGGATCTCGAGCCCGCGCTCAACATCCCCGGCGGTGTCGTGCAGACCCTGGAGAAGGAGCAGGCCACAGCCACGGTGGAGCGGTCGGCGAAGATCGTCGTCGACGCCTTGCGACCCGCGAAGCGGCCTGACTACGCTCAGTCGTCCTCCCAGTGAGAAGGGGACGAGGGGGTTCCCGCGACAAGGGCATGACGTTGCGGGGGGTCGGCGCACCACAAGGGTGGTGCGTGGTGGAAACTGTCCGGAGGATACGGACGTTGTGAAGGTGTCCGGGTCGGCAGGTGTGAAGGATCTCGGTTCGTCCTGCCCCACGGGCGGGTCTGTTTCGGTCAAGGGGAATCGCCCGTGAAGTTGTTTGCGAAGTTGTTCGGCAAGAGCGCACGCGAGGACGGCGGCAACGCCAGGCACGCCGCGCCGCGCCACGCCCAGAGCGAGGAGCAGGGCGGCGAGCGCCCGCTCTTCCGTGACGAGGTCGAGGGTCGGGGCGGTGACATTCCGGGCACGCAGGGCGCGTCTTCTGTTGACCCCGCCGGGGCCGCCCGCATAGGTTTCGGAGAACCATCAACCTCAAGTACGGGTGGAGGGTTCACGCCCGACCCGTACGCGACACAGACCTCCGCGGGGCAGCCGCGGCAGGAGGATGCGTCCATGCCGGTGTGTACGAGGTGCGGTCACCGCAACGCGGCGGACAGCCGCTTCTGCTCCCACTGCGGTACGCCGCTGCGGGGCGGGGTCGCCGCCGAGCGCGCGTCGGAGACGACGTCGACGATCTCCATCTCGGGCATCGAGGCGTACGAAGCGGAGGTCACCGGTCAGACCGCCCTTCCGTCGCTGTCTCCCGAGGCGCTGGCGGCCGTGGAGGCGCTGCCTTCGGGCTCCGCGCTCCTCGTGGTGCGCCGGGGGCCGAACTCGGGCAGCCGGTTCCTGCTCGACGGCGAGCTGACGACGGCCGGCCGTCACCCGCAGAGCGACATCTTCCTGGACGACTTCACCGTCTCCCGGCGGCATGTCGAGTTCCGGCGGGCGCAGGACGGCAGCTTCACCGTCGCCGACGTCGGCAGCCTCAACGGCACGTACGTCAACCGTGAGCCGATCGACTCGGTCGTCCTGTCCAACGGCGACGAGGTGCAGATCGGCAAGTACCGGCTGGTCTTCTACTCGAGCCAGCGAGGCGTGTGACGCCTCGGGGAATCCCTTCAGGGAAGGTCCATGCTGCGAACACCGACGGGCGGTGCCGGATCCGGCACCGCCACCGCGGGCGAACGGCTGGTCAGCATCGGCACGGTGCTGAACCAGCTGCGCGACGAATTTCCCGAAGTGACGATCTCCAAGATCCGGTTCCTGGAGGCCGAGGGGCTGGTCGAGCCCCGGCGGACGGCCTCCGGGTACCGGAAGTTCAGCCCGGAGGACGTGGAGCGTCTCGCCCGCATCCTGCGGATGCAGCGGGACCACTATCTTCCGCTGAAGGTGATCCGTGAGCACCTCGACGCCCTCGCGCGGGGCGAGGAGATCAAGCTTCCGGCACCCGGCCGTCGGCGGGACCTGCTGGAAGGGGCCTGGGAGCAGGACGAGGCGGAGACACCGACCGTCGCGCGGCTCGGACGGGCCGAGCTGATCGCCGCCGCCGAGGTGACCGAGGCCGAGCTCGCCGAATGGGAGTCGTACGGCCTGATCGCCGAGACGGAGGGCGGCGGCTACGACGCCGACGCCGTCACCGTCGCCAGGCTTGTCGCGGATCTGGGGAGATTCGGTCTGGAACCCCGGCACCTGCGGGCCGTCAAGGCGGCCGCCGACCGGGAGGCCGGGCTGATCGAGCAGGTGGTCGCGCCGCTGCGCCGGCACCGTAACCCGCAGACCAGAGCCCATGCGGAGGCCACCGCGAAGGAGCTCGCCGCGCAGTCGGTGCGGCTGCACGCGGCCCTCGTCCAGACCGCCCTGGGGATCCGGCTCCAGTGACCCGGTGAGGCGTCCGGCGGGGGCCCGACTATCCAAACCGGTCGGGCACGTCCTAGGGTTGCTGTGTGAACGAGCTCGACGTTGTGGGTGTCCGGGTGGAAATGCCCTCCAACCAGCCGATCGTGCTCCTGCGTGAAGTGGGAGGCGATCGGTACCTCCCCATCTGGATCGGACCGGGGGAGGCGACCGCGATCGCCTTCGCCCAGCAGGGGATGGCCCCGCCGCGGCCGCTGACGCACGACCTGTTCAAGGACGTGCTGGAGGCCGTGGGACAGGAGCTCACCGAGGTCCGCATCACGGATCTGCGTGACGGGGTCTTCTACGCCGAGCTGGTCTTCGCCAGCGGCGTCGAGGTGAGCGCGCGGCCGTCGGACGCGATAGCGCTGGCCCTTCGGACCGGGACGCCGATCTTCGGCAGCGACGGTGTGCTGGACGACGCAGGCATCGCGATCCCGGACGAGCAGGAGGACGAGGTGGAGAAGTTCCGCGAGTTCCTCGACCAGATCTCACCGGAGGATTTCGGAAGCAGCAGCCAGTGAGGCGCAGCGGTCCGGCCGGAGGCCGTTCGCGGGGTGCCGTCAGAGCATTCGAGTAGCCTTTCCCGGGAGAGGGACACGCGAAACCACTCTCAGGGTGATTATCACTCGGCGTGCCGAGTGTGGCGATCGTTGACGCACCCCTAGTGACTGCCTACCTTCGTGTGGGCAGGTCAAGGACGGAGGGTCGGCGTGATGAGCAGCGCGGACGGTACGGCAGGGAGCTCCCTCGGACGCGCGTCCGGAGAGAGCGGTCCGTATCCGCTTCACGGCAGTGTGGGCGACTTCGGGACGGACACCGGTGTCGGCATCGCCGACGCGGCGATCGGCTACCGCGGACCGACGGCCTGCGCGGCCGCCGGGATCACCTATCGCCAGCTGGACTACTGGGCGCGCACCGGACTCGTGGAGCCGAGCGTACGGCCGGCGTACGGGTCGGGGACCCAGCGGCTGTACAGCTTCCGCGACGTCGTCGTGCTGAAGATCGTCAAGCGTTTCCTCGACACCGGGGTGGCGCTGCAGAACATCCGGGCCGCGGTGCAGCACCTGCGTGCCCGGGGCTTCCGGGACCTGGAGCGGATGACGCTCATGAGCGACGGGGCCACGGTCTACGAGTGCTCCTCGCCCGACGAGGTCGTCGACCTCCTCCAGGGCGGTCAGGGCGTCTTCGGCATCGCCGTCGGGGTGGTCTGGCGCGACGTCGAGGCCGCGCTCTCGCAGCTCCACGGGGAGCGCGTCGACACCGGCGAGACGCTGGTCGGGCACAACCCCGGCGACGAGCTGGCGCGACGACGGCGCGACAGGGCGGTCTGAGGGCGTCCGTGGTCCGGGTGGTCCGAGGGCTTCCGCGAGGTGGGCGGTCCCAGGGCTTTCCTGGGCCAAGCGGTCCCAGGGCTTCCCTGGTCCGGGCGGTTCGAGGTCCGGGCGTGCCTCGTTCGTCGGGGTTCGCCCTGGGGCGCTGGGCGTTCCGCTGGGGCGTTGTCAGTGGCGTAGGGCAGCATCGGACGTGTGAGAGCCGCGCCCACGATCCTGCATCTCGACATGGATGCCTTCTTCGCCGCCGCCGAGCAGGCGTCGAAGCCCAGTCTGCGCGGAAAGCCCGTGATCGTCGGCGGTCTCGGCCCGCGGGGCGTGGTCGCCACCGCCTCCTACGAGGCGCGTCGCTTCGGGGTGCACTCGGCCATGCCGATGGGCCAGGCGCGGCGGCTCGCGCCGAACGCGGCCTATCTCGTGCCGCGCTTCGCCTTCTACCGCTCGATCAGCGAGCAGGTCATGGAGCTGCTCCGGCGGCTCTCCCCGCTCGTCGAGCCGCTCAGCCTCGACGAGGCCTTCGTCGACCTCGAGGCCGGCGGCGTCGCCGACGACAGCGCGAGCGCCCGGGCGGCGGGGGAGCGGCTGAGGGTGGACATCCTCGCCACGACGGGGCTCACCGGGTCGGTGGGGCTCGCCGGGTCCAAGATGATCGCGAAGATCGCCTCCGAGGAGGCCAAGCCGGACGGGCTCGTCCTCATCGAGCCCGGGACCGAGCGGGAGCTGCTCGGACCGCGGTCGGTGCGGATCCTGCCCGGGGTCGGGCCGGCCACCGGGGAGCATCTGCGGCGCGCCGGGATGACCAGCGTCTCCGATCTCGTGGAGGCGGGCGAGGACGAGCTCGTACGGCTCCTGGGGCGGGCGCACGGGACCTCCCTGCACCGGATGGCCCAGGGGTACGACGACCGGCGCGTGGTGGCCGAGCGGGACGCCAAGTCGGTGTCGGTCGAGGACACCTTCGACGTGGACCTCCACGACCGGGTGCGGATCCGGCTGGAGGTGGAACGGCTCGCGGAGCGGTGCGTGGGGCGGCTGCGGGCGTCGGGGCACTCGGGGCGGACCATCGTCCTGAAGGTGCGGCGGTACGACTTCTCGACGCTCACCCGGTCCGAGACGCTGCGGGGGCCCACGGACGACCCGGCCGTCCTGCGGGAGGCGGCGGGGCGGCTCCTGGAGGCGGTGGACACGACGGGGGGCGTGCGACTCCTCGGGGTGGGGGTGAGCGGGCTCGCGGACTACACGCAGGAGGATCTGTTCGCCCAGGCGGTCGCCGACGCCGAGGCGGACGCCGGGCCGGAGCCGGAGGCGGGGGCCGTGGCCGAGGCGGAGGAGGTCGTCGAGGCCGGGGAGCAGGGCCCCGTGGAGAGGCACTGGGCGCCCGGGCACGACGTGCGGCACGCGGTGCACGGGGCCGGGTGGGTCCAGGGGAGCGGGGTCGGGCGGGTCACGGTGCGGTTCGAGGAGCCGTGGTCCGGGCCCGGGCGGGTGCGGACGTTCCCCGTGGACGACCCCGAGCTGGAGCCGTCGGAGCCGTTGCCGCTGGTGCGGGGGGCCACGGTGGCCTGACCCGCACCGGCGGGCGGTGCGGGTCTTCCCCGGTCGTCGGCTCGTGGGCCGTCAGGCGCCGTCCTGGCCCGCCAGGCGGCCGAAGTCCTTGTCCGGGACGTCGGGGGGCGGGGGCGGCAGGGCGAGGCTGTAGTGGCGGTAGAGCTGGAGTTCCTGTTCGGGGGAGAGGTGGCGGCCCACGCCGAAGTCGGGGGCGTCCTTGATGAGCGCCCGCTCGTACGGGATGTGGAGGCCGTCGTCGAGCAGGGCGCTCGGCTCCAGGGGAACGAAGGCGTCCCGGCTGAACAGCCCCGTGCGGACCGCGGCCCATTCGGGGATGCCGGTCGCGTCGTCCAGGTACACCTCGTCCACGGTTCCGATCTTGTGCCCGTTCCGGTCGAACGCCTTGCGGCCGATCAGGCTGCGCGGATCGATATCGGTCTGCACGGTCCCTCCAACTGGTCGCAACTGCTCTACACCCCTACGAAAGTGCACATCTGGGATGTCGGCCACTTGAGCGATGGGAGCCGCAACCGCGCTGGTAGGCTGGTCGTGGCTGTCGACCCCGTGCGGGAGAGTCCCCCGGAGAAACCTTCCGGTGGGCGCCGAAGGAGCAAATCCTCCCCGGAATCTCTCAGGCCCCTGTACCGCGCGGACGAGGTCACTCTGGAAAGCAGAGCGGATGTCCGACGGCATTCCGCTCTCACCGACGGTGAAAGCCGGCGTGCCGCGAGGCGTGCCGGTGAAACTCTCAGGTTGAGATGACAGAGGGGGAGGCCGTCCGGGTACCCGCGCCGTGGTGCCCCTCGCAGGTCGTGACGACCAGGAGGCCTCCGTACATGACCGCCAACCGCACTCCGCTCTCCGAGCTCGAACAGGGCATCCCGTTCGAGCAGCGGCACATCGGGCCCGACGCCGAGGCCCGGGCCAAGATGCTCGCCCAGGTCGGTTACGGCTCGCTCGACGAGCTCACGGCCGCCGCGGTGCCGGACGTGATCAAGAACGCCGAGGCGCTGGGCCTGCCGGCCGCGCGCACCGAGGCCGAGGTCCTCGCCGAGCTGCGCACGCTCGCCGACCGCAACCAGGTCCTCGCCCCGATGATCGGCCTCGGCTACTACGGGACCTTCACCCCGCCGGTCATCCTCCGGAACGTGATGGAGAACCCCGCCTGGTACACGGCCTACACGCCGTACCAGCCGGAGATCTCCCAGGGCCGCCTGGAGGCCCTGCTGAACTTCCAGACCATGGTCGCCGACCTGACCGGTCTGCCCACCTCCGGTGCGTCCCTCCTCGACGAGGGCACCGCCGCCGCCGAGGCCATGGCGCTGGCCCGCCGTGTCGGCAAGGTCAAGAACGGTGTCTTCCTCGTCGACGCCGACGCCCTGCCGCAGACCATCGCCGTCATCGAGACCCGCGCCGAGCCGACCGGTGTCGAGGTCGTCGTCGCCGACCTGAGCGAGGGCATCCCCGCCGAGGTCGCCGAGCGCGGTGTCTTCG
This sequence comes from Streptomyces sp. TLI_105, assembly GCF_900105415.1. Classification (GTDB taxonomy): domain Bacteria; phylum Actinomycetota; class Actinomycetes; order Streptomycetales; family Streptomycetaceae; genus Streptomyces. Next base: position 6,905,090 of record NZ_FNSM01000001.1, read on the forward strand.
GCGTGCTCCTCCAGTACCCCGGCGCCTCCGGTGTCGTCCGCGACATCAAGCCGCTGATCGACGCCGCGCACGAGCTCGGCGCGATCGTCACCGTCGCCGCCGACCTGCTCGCGCTCACCCTGCTCACCTCGCCGGGCGAGCTGGGCGCCGACATCGCCGTCGGCACCACGCAGCGCTTCGGCGTCCCCATGGGCTTCGGCGGCCCGCACGCCGGCTACATGGCCGTCCAGGACAAGCACGCCCGCTCCCTCCCCGGCCGTCTCGTGGGCGTCTCGGTCGACGCCGACGGCAACCGCGCCTACCGCCTGGCCCTGCAGACCCGCGAGCAGCACATCCGCCGCGAGAAGGCCACCAGCAACATCTGTACCGCTCAGGTGCTGCTCGCCGTCATGGCCGGCATGTACGCCGTCTACCACGGTCCGGACGGTCTGAAGCAGATCGCCGAGCGCACCCACCGGTACGCCGCCATCCTCGCCGCGGGCCTCACCGCCGGTGGCGTCGAGGTCGTGCACGGTTCGTTCTTCGACACCCTCACCGTCCGCGTGCCCGGCAAGGCCGACGAGGTCGTCGCCGCCGCCCGCGAGGCCGGGGTGAACCTCTACCGCGTCGACGCCGACCTCGTGTCGATCTCGTGCGACGAGACCACCGGGCGTGAGCAGCTCGCCGCCGTCTGGGGTGCCTTCGGTGTCGACGGTGACATCGAGGCCCTCGACGCCGTCACCGAGGACACGCTTCCCGCCGGGCTGCTGCGCTCCGACGCGTACCTGACCCACCCGGTCTTCCACGCGCACCGCTCCGAGACCTCGATGCTGCGCTACCTGCGCAAGCTCGCGGACCGCGACTACGCGCTCGACCGCGGCATGATCCCGCTCGGCTCCTGCACGATGAAGCTGAACGCCACCACCGAGATGGAGCCGGTGACCTGGCCCGAGTTCGGCCAGATCCACCCCTTCGCCCCGATCGAGCAGGCGCAGGGCTACGTCACGCTCATCACCGAGCTGGAGGAGCGCCTCGCCGAGGTCACCGGCTACGACAAGGTGTCGATCCAGCCGAACGCCGGCTCGCAGGGCGAGCTCGCCGGCCTCCTGGCCGTGCGCGCCTACCACCGCGCCAACGGCGACGAGCAGCGCACCGTGTGCCTCATCCCGTCCTCCGCGCACGGCACCAACGCCGCCTCCGCGGTGATGGCCGGCATGAAGGTCGTCGTCGTCAAGACCGCCGACGACGGCGAGGTCGACGTCGAGGACCTGCGCGCCAAGATCGCCCAGTACCGCGACGAGCTGTCCGTGCTGATGATCACCTACCCGTCCACGCACGGTGTGTTCGAGGAGCACGTCGCCGACATCTGCGCCGAGGTCCACGAGGCCGGTGGTCAGGTGTACGTCGACGGCGCCAACCTCAACGCGCTGGTCGGTCTGGCCAAGCCGGGCCACTTCGGCGGCGACGTCTCGCACCTGAACCTGCACAAGACCTTCTGCATCCCGCACGGCGGCGGCGGCCCCGGCGTCGGCCCGGTCGGCGTCCGCGCCCACCTCGCCCCGTACCTGCCGAACCACCCGCTCCAGCCCACCGCGGGCCCGGAGACCGGCGTCGGCCCGATCTCGGCCGCCCCCTGGGGCTCCGCCGGCATCCTGCCGATCTCCTGGTCGTACGTGCGCCTCATGGGCGGCGAGGGCCTCAAGCGCGCCACCCAGGTCGCCGTGCTCGCCGCGAACTACATCGCCAAGCGCCTGGAGCCGCACTTCCCGGTGCTCTACACCGGCCCGAACGGGCTGGTCGCGCACGAGTGCATCGTGGACATCCGCCCGCTGGCCAAGGCCACCGGCGTCAGCGTCGACGACATCGCGAAGCGCCTCATCGACTACGGCTTCCACGCGCCGACGATGTCCTTCCCGGTGGCCGGCACGCTGATGATCGAGCCGACCGAGTCCGAGGACCTGACCGAGCTCGACCGCTTCTGCGACACGATGATCGCGATCCGGGGCGAGATCGAGAAGGTCGCCTCGGGCCAGTGGCCCGCCGACGACAACCCGCTGCACAACGCCCCGCACACCGCGGCCGCGCTGGGCGGCGAGTGGAACCACCCGTACACGCGCGACGAGGCGGTCTTCCCGGCCGGTGTCTCGGCCGCCGACAAGTACTGGCCGCCGGTGCGCCGCATCGACGGTGCCTTCGGCGACCGGAACCTGGTCTGCTCCTGCCCGCCGCTGGACGAGTACGACCACTGAGCACGAGCCGAGGGCCGGTTCGGAGGATCTCCTCCGGGCCGGCCCTCGGCGTTCTCTTCCTCGTACGGTGTCCTTCCGCGCCCTTCTCAGGCGGCGGTCGTCACCTGCCCCGCGGTCAGCGGCCGGTGCGGGGCGATGATCTGCCCGTCCGGCAGCAGTTCTCCGGTGTCCTCGAAGAGCAGGACGCCGTTGCACAGCAGGCTCCAGCCCTGCTCCGGGTGGTGTGCCATCAGTCGGGCCGCCTCCCGGTCGGCGGAGTCGGCGGTGGGACAGGCAGGCTGATGCTGGCACATGGGTGGGTTCTTTCGCTGCGTCGTGGTGGATGTCCTGCGGCTCTGCGCGCTCATGGCCGCCCCCGTCGGTCGGTTCGGTTCCGGTCCCAGTCTTGCCCCACGGACGGTCTTCTGCAGGTATTTCGCGACAGCTCGTCCTCTCCTGGGAAGACGCATCACCCGCAGGGGCGGTTCAGGTCAACTGCACCGTCTCTTCGGGTGGTTCGGGGTGGCCCGAGCGGGCTAGTCCGTACGGGAGGGGCGTGCGGACGGCGCGTTCGGGCGCACGGATCGGACAGGAGTGCGCCCCGTGATCCGGCCGGGTCACGGGGCGGGGACGCGCGTGTGCCGGCTCAGGCGGGCGCCGGCGACCCCAGGAGGGGCGGCGGCGCGAGGCGTGTGCTGATCACGGGCAGGAGATCGGACACCTGGTACGGGCGGTGGGCCGCGATCCCCGGGGGTGCGGGGGCCAGGGGCACCATCAGATCGGCGGCGGCCGGGGTGTCGTCGGCGCCGTCCGCCTCGAGGCCGGAGTGCAGCCAGAGGGTCAGCATGTAGAGCTCCGGTACGGAGAGCAGCCTCGGCCGGTACGTGACGGGCAGGGCCTCGGCCTGGAGCAGGGCCCGTTCCGTGGCGGAGACGTACGGGCCTTCGAAGAAGTGCGAGAAGGCCCAGCCGTCGGCGGTGAGCATGGTGTCCGCGGCGGCGATCGCCCGGTCCCCGCTCCGGATCAGGAAGCGCCAGCCGGCGAGCCGGATGCGGGGTGCGAGCCCCGGTGCTCCGGCGACGTCGAGGACGTGCACGGGCAGGGCGTGTTCGGGGCTCAGCGGTCCCTGTGCGGCCCGCAGCGCGGGAGTTCGCGGCTCGCGGACGGCGGTCGGTGAGCCGAGGGCCGCGAGGACACTGCGGAGGGCCGGCGCGGGGGCCGAGGAGGGTCGGAGCATGGTGGGTCGCCTCTCACTCAGGAGACACGGTGATGCGTGGGCAGGTACGACGGCGCTGTCGGCGGCGGGGCCAGAGAAGGGCCATGGGGCCATGGCCGGGCGCCAACACTCTGCCTCGTCCGCGGAGTTTATACGACACGTGTTCACACAGTGTTTCCGCTAGACCTCGTGGATATTCCTGACAAGACGTCATCAGGCCGTAATCGCCGGGAGTTGAAGCGGAATCACGAGGACGATACCGCTCCCACCTGCGTATTCCTCGTGAAGGCGGACGGCCGAATTTCGACCCGGGGTCTCCGGTAAATACGACATTGGTATATGTCGCGTGTTCCTTGCCTTCGGGATGTGCCGGTGGGGTGCTCAGTCCAGCCTATCCTTCGACAGGCCGGTTCCGCAGGCGTTGTGGATCAGCGGGGTGGGCATCATCGTCCGTGACGCGCGGCCGTCGTGGCGGCTGCCCACTCGGGGAGGGACGCTTCGATGGGGGAGAAGGTCGTGGCCGACGGGTTCGGCCCGTCCGACCGGCAGCAGTACCGCAGAAAGCTCCAGCAGTGTCTCGCGGGGCTCGCGCGACTCCTCGCGGAGAAGAGGTTCGACCGGCCGCGCAATCTCATGGGCGTGGAGATCGAACTCAATCTCGCCGGCGCCGACGGGCTGCCCAGGATGCTCAACGGCCCGGTTCTCGAAAAGATCGCCAGCACCGATTTCCAGACCGAACTCGGAATGTTCAACCTCGAAGTGAACATCGCGCCCCACCAGCTCGACGGACGCGTATTCGACCGGCTCGCGGAAGAGATCGGAACCGGCATCGGATACGCCGACCGCAAGGCGGCGGAACTCGACGCGGGCGTCGTCATGATCGGCATACTGCCCACGCTCGCCCAGCACGACCTGGTCCCCGAGAACCTCTCGGACAACGACCGCTACACCCTTCTCAACGACCAGATCCTCGCCGCCCGCGGCGAGGACTTCACCCTCGACATCCACGGCGTCGAACGCCTGCTGTGCACCTCGGAGTCGATCGTGCCCGAGGCGGCCTGCACCTCGGTGCAGCTGCACCTCCAGGTGACGCCCGCCCGCTTCGCCCCCGTGTGGAACGCCGCGCAGGCCGTGTCCGGCGTCCAGATCGCCCTCGGTGCCAACGCCCCCTTCGTCTTCGGCCGCGAGCTGTGGCGCGAGTCCCGGCCGCCGCTCTTCACCCAGGCCACCGACACCCGGCCGCCCGAGCTGCAGTCCCAGGGGGTACGGCCCCGCACCTGGTTCGGGGAGCGGTGGGTGGACTCGGTGTACGACCTCTTCGAGGAGAACGTCCGCTACTTCCCCGCCCTGCTGCCGCTCTGCGACGAGGAGGACCCGCTGCTCGTCCTCGACCGGGGCGGGGTGCCGCGCCTCCAGGAACTGGTCCTCCACAACGGCACCGTCTACCGCTGGAACAGGCCCGTGTACGGCTGGGTCGACGGGGTCGCGCACCTGCGCGTCGAGAACCGGGTGCTGCCGGCGGGCCCGACCGTCACCGACGTGATCGCGAACGCGGCCTTCTACTACGGGCTCGTCCGCTCGCTCGCCGACGATCCCCGGCCGGTGTGGAAGCGCATGACCTTCCAGGACGCCGAGGCCAACTTCGACACCGCCTGCCGCCACGGCATCGAGGCGGAGCTGCGCTGGCCCCGCTCGGGACGCGCCGGCGGCATCGCGACCCTCCCGGCCGTACGGCTCGTCCTCGACGAACTGCTGCCGCTCGCCGCGGCGGGGCTCGACGCCTGGCACATCGAGCCGGCGGACCGGGACTTCTACCTCGGGGTGATCGAGCAGCGCTGTCTGCGGCGGGTCAACGGCGCCTCCTGGCAGGCCGACACCTTCCACCGGGCCCTGGAGTCGGGCCTCGACAGGGAGGCCGCCCTCGCGGCGACCACCCGGCGCTACCGGACGCTCATGCTCGCGGGCGAACCGGTGCACACCTGGCCGGTGGGGATCGACTGACCCCTTACCCGTCGGGAGCATGGGTGATCATGTCAAGGTGGTCCCGGACGGCCGGGACCACCGGAACGGCGTGTGCCCCCGCGACGGGAAGTGGAGACAGGTGTGGTGTCGGAGCAACGACTGAGGGACGCTTCCCCGCCCCCCGACGGCCTGCCGCGCCGCGTGCTGCGCTCCGAGACGCTCATCGTCCTCGCGCTCTCGCTCGGGGCGAGCGGGGTGTCCGCGCTCATCAGCTTCATCGGCTCGCTGACCAAGCCGGGGTCGCTGAAGGACCAGGCGGCGAAGCTCAACGGCTCGTACGCCCCCGGGCGGCCCTGGCTCGACCTGTCCTGGCAGCTCTTCGACATCGCCACGGCGCTCGTGCCGGTCGTGCTCGTCGCCCACCTGCTGATGCGGGAAGGGCCAGAGACACGGGGACTGCGGGCCATCGGCTTCGACCGGACCCGGCCGTGGTCCGACCTCGGGCGCGGGGCGCTGGTCGCGGCCGGGATCGGAAGCGCGGGCCTCGCCTTCTACCTGGCGGCGCGGTCGTCCGGGTTCAACCTGACGGTGGTGCCCGAGTCGCTGCCCGACGTGTGGTGGAAGTACCCGGTGCTCATCCTCTCGGCGGTGCAGAACTCCGTCCTGGAGGAGGTCATCGTCGTCGGCTATCTGCTGCGCAGACTGGGCCAGTTGGGATGGACGTCGATGGCCGCGCTGGTGGCGAGCTCGGTGCTGCGCGGCTCGTACCACCTCTACCAGGGGGTCGGCGGCTTCATCGGCAACGTGGTGATGGGCGTGGTCTTCGTGCTGCTGTACCGCCGCTGGGGGCGGGTCGGGCCGCTGGTCGTGGCGCATGCGCTGCTCGACATCGTGGCCTTCGTCGGGTACGGGCTGCTCGCCGGGAAGGTGGGCTGGCTGCCCACCGCGTGACCGGACGCGGAAGAGGGGGTGTGCGGCGATCGCCGCGCACCCCCTCTCGTACGTCAGACCCGCAGGTCGCCCTCGATGACCGTGACGGCGTGACCGTTCAGGAGGGTGCGCTCGCCGTTCAGACGGGTGCGGACGAGGCCCGTGCGGGCGCCGCCCTGGAAGCCGGTGAGCTCCTCGCGGCCGAACCTGGCCGACCAGTACGGCGCGAGCGCGGTGTGCGCGCTGCCCGTCACCGGGTCCTCGTCGATGCCGACGGCGGGGAAGAAGCCGCGCGAGACGAAGTCGTACCCCTCGTGCGGGCGTTCGGCGGCGGCGGTGGCGATGACACCGCGCGAGGACAGGTCCTTCAGGGCGGCGAAGTCCGGCGCGAGCGAGCGGACGGTGGCCTCGTCGCGCAGCTCGACGACGAGGTCGCCGATGTGGTCGGCCGTGTCGTGGACGGCGACGATCTCGGCGCCGAGCGCCTTCTCCAGGCCCTCGGGGACGGGGAGCGGGGTGAGGGAGGAGGTCGGGAAGTCCATCGTGATCGTGCCGTCGGCCTCGGCCGTGGTGATCAGGAGGCCGCAGCGGGCCGCGAAGCGGACGGTGCCGCTCGCGGTGCCGGTGGTGTGCAGGACGTGTGCCGTGGCCAGGGTGGCGTGGCCGCACATGTCGACCTCGGTGGTGGGGGTGAACCAGCGCAGGGCCCAGTCCGCCTCGCCGCCGGCGGGCAGCGGGTGGGCGAAGGCCGTCTCGGAGAGGTTGACCTCGGCGGCGACCTTCTGGAGCCAGGCGTCGTCGGGGAAGGAGTCGAGGAGCAGGACTCCGGCCGGATTGCCGGAGAAGGGCCGGTCGGTGAAGGCGTCGACGATTCGGATGCGCATGGCCCCGACCGTACCGGGGGCGGAAAACCGCGGACCAAGGCCAATCCCGGAGAACTGGACCGATCTTTCCCGCCGGGTGCCGGGTGCCGGGTGCCGGGTGCCGGGTGCCGGGTGCCGGGTGCCGGCACCCGTTCCGCCCCGGCACTGCCCGCCCGGTGCGGGGCCCGTACGGGGTCACAGGGACGTCAGGACCATGAGGATCTCGTCGCGGTCGTCGTCGGCGGCCAGGCGCAGCGCTCCGGGCCAGCGGCCGATCTCCCGCCAGCCGAGCCTGCCGTAGAACTCCTCGAGCCCGACGCCGCCGCGTGCCGCGAGCCGCAGCTGCTCCAGGTCCATCTCCTCCCGGGCGATCGCGCGGGCGCGCCGCACGAGGCCCGCGCCGATGCCCCGCCCGCGCACGCCGAGGCGGGTCTGGACGTGGTGCAGGGTGCCCCAGTGCGCGACCAGCGGATGGGTGTCGCGGCGGAGGCACAGCCAGCCCGCGAGGGCGCCGTCCACCGTGGCGACGACGAGACGGCTGCTCGCCGGGTCGAGTCCCGTGACGATGCGGTCGACCGCGGCGGAGACCTCGGCCGGGTCGACCGGCGGGAAGGGGAACCCGGCCGCGCCGCCCGCGTCGCTCACCTCGATCCAACAGTCGACGAGGGCCGCGGCGAGCCCGTCGGGCAGCGACTCGGGGGTGGTGAACTGGGTGAAGAGCGGGGCGTCGTCCTTGGCGATCATGGCAGGAGTGTCGCAAGCGGTCGTGGCGCCGGTCCGTCCGGGGCCGGTTCCAGGGAGAGCTGGGCACCCAGTTCCTCGAAGCCCAGCGCGGCGGCGACCCGTCGGGAGGCCGGGGGACGCGCGCGCCACTGCGGAAGGAGGCCGGTCGCGAGGGCGTCGGCGACCGCCGCCGAGGCCGCCGTCCGCGCGAGTCCACGGCCGCGCGCCTCCGGGGCCGTCAACACGCTGATGTGGGCGGTCCGTCGGGGCCAGGCCCGGTATCCGGCGGCGGCCACCACCCGGCCGTGCTCGCGGACCACGAACGCGCGCGAGGTGATCTCGTCCAGGGAGGCCTCCGAGGAGTCCTCCTCACCGGCGGCCTCCTCCAGGGCGCGCAGTGCCGGATGGCCGCCGGGCAGCCGCTCCACCGCCGACGGGCCGCCGGCCGGGCGGAAGCCCTCCGGGGTCAGGTACGCCAGGGCCGCGGGGCCGAGCACCCCGGCCACGGGCAGCACCTCGCGGACGGCGGCCGCGTCCACCAGGGCCGCCGCAGGCAGGCCTGCCAGGGCGGTGCGCACGGTCGCGGCGGTGCTCTCGTCCGGTGCGGTCACGAGCGCCGACCCTCCGAGAGCGACCACACCGATCCAGCCGGCGGGGCACAGCCCCGACTCCGGTGACACGATGACGTTCATGCCGTCCATGGGCGGGAACGACCCCGGTTCCCGGGCCAGTTGCTCCCACAGGTACCGGGCTTCGAGCAGGAGCGGACGCGTCGACATGGCGTCGATCCTGCCACTGCCGCCGGTTCGGGGCGGTCTCATTCCCGGGCGCGGAGATACGCCTCCAGTTCGGCGGCGCCGGTCAGCATCGCGCGCCCGCGGGCCGACAGGCGACGGTGCCAATCGCCGAGCGCGGCCTCCAGCGGCTCGATGCCCCCGGCCGCCCGCACCTGGTCGACCAGTGGGGCGATCTGCTCCAACAGATAGCCACCCCGCCTGAGTTGATGGGTCATCCGGGCGTCCCGCACGGCGGACCCGTCGTAGACGCGGTACCCGGTCCGGGGGTCGCGGCGCGGGCGTACGAGCCCGGCGTGCTCCCACGTGCGGAGCGTCGCGGGGCGGATGCCGAGCTGCCGGGCCAGCGGCCCGATGAACGTGCCGCCGGGGTCGGGCGGCGCCGCCGGCCCGGGTGGCGTGGCCGGGGCCGGGTCGGATGTCGTGGTGGGGGCCAGGTCGCGCAGGGCGCTCTCCACGGCCCGGAGGGTCCGGCGGTCGTCGAGGAGCTGGGCGTGGCTCTCGTCGATCAGGCGGAACGCCTCGTCGACCGCGCCCCGGTTCACGGCCCGCATGATCGACGTCGCCGTCGGATGCCCGTGGCCGGGCAGCAGGGCCAGGAACGCGCGCAGGGCGCCGGCGTGCAGCGGCGTGTAGGCGCGGTAGCCGGCGGGGGAGCGGTTGGCGGCGGGGAGGATGCCGGCCTCCTCGTAGTTCCTGACCGCCTGCGTGGACAGACCGTGCGCGCGGGCCAGATCGACCGGCCTCAGCCGACCCCCGCTTTGAAGGCTCTTCCCCATGAATCCGACGATATCGCGGGCTGATCACTGAAAAGTTTCCACCGAACCTTCAACGATAGCGTGGAAGGCATGGCGACTGACATCAAGGACACCGCCCATGCCGTCGACGCTGCCGCCCTCCTGGGGCTGCTCCCGAGCCGGCCCCGACTGCTCGCCCTGGGCGAGCCCACCCACGGCGAGGACACCCTGCTCGACCTGCGCAACGAGCTCTTCCGGCAGCTCGTCGAGCAGGAGGGCTACCGGACGATCGCGCTCGAGACCGACTGCCTGAACGGCCTGGCCGTGGACGACCACGTCACGTCGGGCACCGGCACCCTCGACGAGGTCATGGAGAACGGATTCAGCCACGGCTGGGGCGCCTCCGCGGCCAACCGCGAACTCGTGCGCTGGATGCGCGCCCACAACGAGGGCCGCCCCGCGTCCGAGCAGGTCCGCTTCGCGGGGTTCGACGGTCCGCTGGAGATCACCGGCGCGGCGAGCCCCCGGCAGGCCCTCACCGGGCTCCACGGATACCTCGCGGCCCGGGTGGACGCGGACCTGCTCCCCTGCGCCGCGGACACGCTCGACGAGCTGATCGGCCCCGACGACCGGTGGACCGAGCCCGCCGCGATGAGGGAACCGGCCCGCTCCGTGGGACGGTCGGCCGAGGCCGGCCGGCTGCGGCTGCTCGCCGACGAGCTGGTGGCGCTGCTCGACGAGCAGCGCCCGTACCTGATCACGGTGAGCTCGGCGGACGAATGGGAGCGGGCCCGCCTGTACGGGCGCACGGTGCTCGGGCTGCTGCGCTACCACCACTGGATGGCCGACACCTCGCCGGTCCGCCTGGCCCGGCTGGCGGGCGTCCGGGACCGGATGATGTCCCGGAACCTCCTCGCGCTCGCCGACCGGGGCCCGACGTTCGTCTACACCCACAACTCCCACCTCCAGCGGGAGAAGAGCTCGATGCGGATGGACGGGCGGCCGCTGGAGTGGTGGAGCGCCGGCGCGCTGGTCGACGCCGAGCTCGGCGAGGAGTACGCCTTCGTGGCCATGGCCCTCGGCACGATCCGGCACCAGGGGGTGGACGCGCCGCCGACGGACACCGTGGAAGGCCTGCTGTACGCGCTCCCGGAGGACCGCTGTGTCGTGGACGCCCGGCGACTGGCCGCCGTCCTCGGCGACAGGCGGCCCGCGCCGCGCGTGTCCCCCTGGTTCGGCTACGCCCCGCTCGACCCGGCGCATCTGGCGGCCTGCGACGGCCTGGTGTTCGTCAGGGACGTCCCGCAGCGGTAGCCCTCTTTCCCGTGACCGATTTTCCGTGACCGACCTGTCGGGTCTTGCTCGCCGAACAGTCCCGATATATCGTTGATGCATCGCGACAGTTCGACGATGGAATCTCGATGGAAGGAGCGTTGCGATGCGTTCACATGGACACGAGTACGGAAACGGACACGGCCACGGTCGTGGAGGCTGCGGCCCCGGGCCTCGGGGGGACTTCGAGGGGCGGCGTGCCGCGTTCGGGCCGTTCGGGCCCGGGTTCGGCGGCGGGCCTTTCGGTGGCCCCTTCGGCGGGCGGGGTCGCGGGGGCGGCCCGGGACGGGCGCGGCGCGGCGACGTGCGTGCCTCGATCCTGGCGCTCCTGAAGGACCGCCCGATGCACGGCTACGAGATGATCCGGGAGATCGGCGAGCGCAGTGACGGGGCCTGGAAGCCCAGTCCGGGCTCGGTCTACCCGACCCTCCAGTTGCTGGAGGACGAGGGGCTGATCACCAGCGCGACCGAGGGCGGCAAGAAGCTGTTCACGCTCACCGACACCGGGCGCGCCGAGGCCGAGGAAGGTCCCGAGGCGCCGTGGGAGGCGGCCGGGCGCGGGATCGACTGGGACGCCCTGAACGAGATCCGGCAGGCCGGCTCCGGTCTGATGGAGGCGTTCGGGCAGGTCTGGAAGACCGGCAGTGCCGAGCAGCGGCAGAAGGCGATCGCCGTGATCAACGAGGCGCGCAAGAAGCTGTACCTGATCCTCGCCGACGAGCACTGAGTCCGACGGGCACTGCGTTCGGCGAGCGCCGAGTTCGGTGTGCGTCACCGGAAGGGCCCCGCGACAGTCGTCGCGGGGCCCTTCCGGCGTTCTGTGTGCGTGCGGCTCAGGCGACCAGGCCCGAGAGCTTGCGCAGGGACTCGGTCAGCGCGGCCGTCGCCGAGTCCTTGAGCTTCCCCGCCATCAGGGAGACCGCCGCACCGGTGAACTCGCCGTCGATCCGTACCGTCGTGGCGTCCCCCTCCGCGGCCAGCGAGTAGCGGGTGGCGACGACGACCCCCATCGGTCCCTTGCCCCTGATGGCGAACGCCCGCTCGGACTCCAGCTCCTCGACCGTCCACAGGACCTCGGCGGGGAAGCCCATCAGCTTCATGTTCTCCGTGAAGGTCGCGCCCGTCTCCAGGGCGGCCGGCCCGCCGTTCGGGAAGCTGGTGTGGGTGGCGTTCCACTCGCCGTACGAGGAGAAGTCCGTGAGCCGCGTCCAGACCTTTCCGGCCGGCGCCTCGATCCGTGCCTCCGCGCTGACTTCGGCCATGAGACCACCCCTTCACGCGTGCCAACTGGGTTCCGGTGTCGCGGAACGTAGCGGGGCGGCCGTGAACATTCAATACTGATGAACCGTCAGTTCTGCGGCCGTCGGCCCCGTGCCGCCGCCGACCCACCGGATCTCCGCCGCGTCGAAGCTGTCGGAGGCCCGCGGCGCTCCGTCCTCCTCGTGGCAGTGGAAGGCCGCCCAGAACAGATCGGCCGGCAGCGCCTCCCGGGGTGCGTACACCCGGTACACGTACTGCCGCCCGTCACGCGCGAGCAGGCCCACCATCCAGAACACGACCGGAGGACGCGTGGAAGGGGGTCCGTGGTTGCAAGGGGGGCGCGAAGCAAGGCGGCGCGCGCCTCTCGGGGGGCGACGCGCGCGATCTCATCCGTAAGGAGGAGGAACCGTGCGCCCGTGCCCAACTCCGGTGGGATGCGGACATGCTTCTCCCCGGTGATGCTCCGGCCGCTGCGGCCTGATGAGGTGGGAGGGTGCACCATCCCGTCCCGCGCCCTCAGTCGCTTCCGCCGTCCGTCGCCCCGAGCGCGGAGCTCGCGTCCTCCCCGTCGCCCTCGCTCGCGGCGGTCGCGCCCTTCCTGACGCCCTCGCTCGCCACGGTCGTGTCGGGCGCGCGCCGCAGAGCGCTCCGGGACGGTGACCGTCAGATCGACACCGCCCACCTCCTGCACTCGCTCGTCGAGTCCGACCCCGAGGTCGGCGCCGCCTTCGAGGGCGGCCACCAGCTCGCCCGCGTCCTCGGCTATCTCGTCCAGCGCTCCATCGGCTACGGCCTGCGCTGGCAGCGGACGGAGGAGGGGTCGGCGGTCCGGCGTCTGCTGCCCGCCGCGCGCGGGGCGGAATCCCCGGGCGCTCGCCCCTCCCCGTGGTCCCCGGCCGCGGCCGCCGCCCTGGAGGGGGCCTTCCTGCGGGCCGCCGAGCGCGGTGAGCCGCAGGCCCGCGGTGTCGATCTGCTCGTGGCCGTCGCCGCCGATCCCGAGAGCCGCGCCGTGGAGGTGCTGCGCCGCGCGGGGGTCGATCCGGCCGCGCTGACCGCCCGTGTCACCGGCCTCCTGGCCGCCCGCGACGAGGAGCCGTCTCAACAGGTGTAACGGGGGTTACGCCCCTGACGGCGTCCTGTCATGATGGCCCGATGCACGCGTCTCAGGGGAGAAGCGCCGGCCTGGGACTCGCCCTGGCCTCGGCCTTCGCATTCGGTGGTTCAGGAGTGGCGGCCAAGCCGCTCATCGAGGCGGGACTCGACCCGCTCCACGTCGTGTGGCTCCGGGTCACCGGCGCCGCGCTCGTCATGCTGCCCGTGGCCTGGCGCCACCGGGACCTCCTGCGCCGCAAACCCGCCCTCCTCGTGGGCTTCGGCCTGCTCGCCGTCGCCGGGGTCCAGGCCTTCTACTTCGCCTCGATATCCCGCATCCCCGTCGGCGTCGCCCTGCTCATCGAGTACCTCGCCCCCGCCCTCGTCCTCGGCTGGGTCCGCTTCGTCCAGCGCCGGCCCGTCACCCGCGCCGCCGCCCTCGGCGTCGTCCTCGCCGCCGGTGGCCTCGCGTGCGTCGTGCAGGTCTGGTCCGGGCTGAGCTTCGACCTCGTCGGACTGCTCCTGGCCCTCGCCGCCGCCTGCTGCCAGGTCGGGTACTTCGTCCTCTCCGACCAGGGCGCCGACGAGGCCGAGCAGGCCGAGCGGGCCGATCCGGTCGGTGTCATCGCGTACGGACTGCTCATCGGCGCGCTCGTCCTCACGGTCGTGGCCCGGCCCTGGGGCATGGACTGGAACGTCCTCGCCGGGCGGGCCGACATGGACGGGACGAGCGTGCCCGCGTGGCTGCTGCTCGGCTGGATCGTGCTGATCGCCACCGTCCTCGCGTACGTCACCGGCGTCATCTCGGTGCGCCGGCTCTCCCCGCAGGTGGCGGGCGTCGTGGCCTGTCTGGAGGCGGTCATCGCGACCGTCCTGGCCTGGATCCTGCTGGGCGAGCACCTGGACGCGCCGCAGATCGTCGGCGGCGCGGTGGTCCTGGTCGGGGCCTTCATCGCCCAGTCCTCGACGCCGAAGGCGCCGGCACCGGGGCCGGTCGCCGGGTCCGGACCCGGGGCTGATGCCGGGACGGCGTCCGGTGCCGAGGCCGGGGCGGGGTCCACGTCCGGACCCGGGGCGGAGTCCGTGTCCGGGCCCGAGGCCGGTTCCGGTTCCGACGCGGCGGGTGCCGGGCGGGACGCGCGGTTGTCGGCCGGGCGAACCGCCCCGTAGGGTGCCGACCATGCATTCGACCGTGCTTCCGCCTCCCGCCGCCTAGCGCGCGGGGCGACTCTCCCTCGACGAAGACCGGGCCCGGGCGGGCGATTCCTCGCCGCCGGGCGGTTCGTCGCTGCCCGCGCGCGGAGTCCAGCGACCACCTTTCCCTCCTGTCTTCCACGGAGAACCCACGTGTCGAACTCCTCGGGATCCGCCCTGTCCGTCGGGCGGAGCCTCCTCTATCTGATCGTCGCCGGCATCGCCTGGGGCACGGCCGGCGCCGCCGCCTCGCTGATCTTCCGCGTCAGCGACATGGGCCCGCTGGCCCTCTCCTTCTGGCGCTGCGTCGGCGGGCTCGCCCTGCTCCTGGGCGCGCTGGCGCTGCGGCCCCGGCGCTCCGCCGCCCGCGGGGACGCCGAACCGCGCGGCCGGCGGACGGCCCGCATCCTCGGCACGGGCATCGGTCTCACCGTCTTCCAGAGCGCCTACTTCGCCGCCGTCGAGGCGACCGGGCTCGCGGTCGGCACCGTCGTCACCCTGGGCGCCGGACCCGTCCTCATCGCGATCGGCGCCCGGCTCACCATGGGGGAGCGCCTCGGCCGCGGCGGGGTCGCCGCCGTCGCCGGAGCGCTCGCCGGGCTCTTGGTCCTCGTCCTGGGCGGCGGAGCCGCGGAGGTGCGGCCGCTCGGTGTCGTCCTCGCGGTGGTCTCGGCGGCCGGATACGCGGCGATCACCCTCCTCACCCGCCGGCTCGGCCGTGACGGCGGCGGTGCGGACGCCCTGGCGACGACCACGTGGGCCTTCGCGATCGGGGCGGTCGGGCTGCTGCCCGCCGCGCTCGCGGAGGGGCTCGTCCCGCACACCGAAGCGCCGGTGAGCGTGGTGCTGCTGCTCGTGTACGTGGCGGCGGTGCCGACCGCGCTCGCCTACGCGCTGTACTTCGCCGGGGCGGCCGTCGTCCGGGCCGCCACCGTCTCCGTGATCATGCTCCTGGAGCCGGTGAGCGCCGCCCTGATCGCGGTCTCGCTGCTCGGCGAGCGGCTCACCGCCGCGATCGTGCTGGGCACTCTGCTGCTGCTCGCCGCCGTGACGGGCCTCGCCCTCGCGGAGGCACGGACGGCGGCGGAGGCACGCAGGCGGGAGCCCGTGGCGGCGTAGGAGACCGCCGCCGGGGCGGGGCTTGTGCGGTCCCGCCCCGCGTGGTCGCCAGGGGCGGGGGCCGTGTGGCTCCGCCCCGGCACGGTCATCCGTCCGTGCGACGGCGCAGCTGGTGGGCGCGGGCGTTCAGGTCGCCGGGGCCGGCCCGCTCGGCGAGCCGCTGCGAGACGCGGTCCTGGATCTCCTGAGGCTTGTTGCCCGCGTACTTGAACTTCGCCCGTACGTCGGTCACCTCCAGGCTCAGCACCCGGATCCCCGACAGCATGCGGCCGAACGGGGCCTCGCCAGGGGCGACGGTCGCCGTGCCGCCCTCCGGCTGGAAGTGGGCGACCTGGCGGTTGAGGAGCGCCGCCTTCTCCTCCGGATCGTCGACCACGCGCGCGGTGCAGCGCAGTTGGACGGCCGCGTAGTACGAGGTCGGGGTGCCGTGCTCGGACGGGGCGCCCTCGGGAGCCGTCCAGTGCCCCGGTACGTAGACGTAGTCGTCGACCACGCTCAGGAGCACCGTCGGGTTCGCCTCCAGGGCGCGCCAGAGCGGGTTGGGCCGGGCCAGGTGGGCCAGGGCCCGGCCGTACGGGCCGGGCCCGGCGTCGTACCGGAAGTGCAGGGGCTGCACCCACGGCGGCTCGCCGGGCAGGCCGTTGACGGCGAGCTGGCCGAAGTCGTGCCGGGAGAGCCAGTCGCGCCACTCGCCCTCGTCGTGGGCGGCGTCCCAGGGGTGGATCAGCATCGTGGGTCCGTCCTTCCCGGGTCAGAGCGCGACGAGGTAGCCGGGCAGGGCGACGGACGGGTCGAGGTCGTCGGCCGGGACGGGAGTGCCGTAGCCGCCCCGTACGGGGACGACGCCGGACCAGTACGGGAGGCCGAGGTCCTCGGGGTCGTCGTTGGGCCCGCCGGTGCGGACCTTCGCCGAGACCTCGTCCAGGTCGAGCCGGATCACGGCGGTCGCGGCGAGTTCCTTGGCGTTCCCGGGGCGCGAGTCGGTGGAGCGGCCGGGGACGACGTGGTCGACGAGGGCGTCGAGGGCGGTCCGCAGCTCCTCGGGGTCCGTGACCTGATGGGCGGTGCCGTGGACGACGACCGAGCGGTAGTTGAGCGAGTGGTGGAACGCGGAGCGGGCGAGCACGAGTCCGTCGACGTGCGTCACGGTCAGGCAGACGGGCAGGCCGGGGGCGGCCACGCCGTCGCCGGCCGCGCGCAGCGGCCGCGAGCCGGTGGAGCCGTGGACGTAGAGGCGCTCGCCGACCCGGCCGAAGAGCGTCGGGAGGACGACCGGCGCGCCGTCGCGGACGAAGCCGAGATGGCAGACGTAGGCCTCGTCGAGTATCGAGTGGACGAGGTCCTTGTCGTACGAGGCGCGGTGACGGGAGCGGGTGGGCACGGTCCGGTCGGTCGCCTCGTACGTCTCCGTGGTGGTGCTCATTGCCATCTCCATTGCACTAGTGCATAATCATGTTTGTGCTAGGAGAGTATCGGATCGAAGGCCGCCGCGCATCGGACATCGCCGCCAGCGTCGAGCGGGGAGTGGGTGCGGGTGCGCTCCAGCCCGGCCGACTGCTACCACCCATGCGGGAATTGGCGGCCACCCTCGGCGTGAACCCCAACACCGTCGCCGCCGCCTACCGCACCCTGCGCGAGCGCGGGGTCATCGAGACGGACGGCCGGCGCGGCAGCCGGGTGCGCCCGCGCCCCGCCACGACCGCGCGCGGCTCCCTCCGCGTGGACGCCCCCGCCGGGGTCCGGGACGTCAGCAACGGCAGCCCCGACCCCGCCCTGCTCCCGCCCCTCGGCGAGGCCTTCGCGGAGGTCGCCCGGCGGTACGCCGAGCGGCCCGGCATGTACGGAGAGGTCCCCGTCGACGAGGAGTTCGGGCGCCTCGCGCGCGCCGCCTTCGACGCGGACGGGGTGCCCGCCGGGCCCGTCGGCGTCGCCTCGGGCTCCCTCGACGCCATCGAGCGGGTGCTCGCCGCCCGCCTCAGGCCCGGCGACGCCGTCGCCGTCGAGGACCCGGGCTGGGGCAGCCTCCTCGACCTCGTGCCCGCGCTCGGCCTGCGTCCGGTCCCGGTCGCCGTCGACGACGACGGACCCCTCCCGGAGGCCGTCGAACGCGCGATCCGGCAGGACGGGGCGCGGGCCGTGATCGTCACCGACCGGGCGCAGAACCCGACGGGCGCCTGCGTCACCGAGGAGCGCGCCCGGGAGCTGCGGCGGGTCCTCGGCGCGCACCCCGGCGTGCTCCTCGTCGAGGACGACCACGGACACGGCATCGTCGCGCAGCCCCTCCACCCGCTGGCCGGCGTCACCGACCACTGGGTGCTCGTCCGCTCGGTCGCCAAGGCGTACGGGCCCGACCTGCGGATCGCCGCCTTCACCGGCGACGCCGAGACCGTCGACCGGGTGCTCGGGCGGCAGCGCCTCGGTCCCGGCTGGGTCAGCAAGCTCCTCCAGCGGACCGTCGCACACCTCTGGGCCACGGGCGCGGTGGATCCGGCCGTCGTCGCCCGCGCGTACGGGAAGCGGCGCGACGGGCTCGTGCGGGCCCTCGCGCGGCGCGGCGTCGAGGCGCACGGGCGGGGCGGCATGAACGTCTGGGTGCCGGTCTCCGACGAGACCGGCGCGGTCACCCGGCTCCTCGCCGCGGGGTGGGCCGTCGCGCCGGGCGCGCGCTTCCGCATGGACGCGGGGCCGGCCGTCCGGCTCACCGTCTCCGGGCTCGCGGTCGCGGAGGTCGAGGCGCTGGCGGACGCGGTGGCGGGGGCGGTGGGGCCGGCGCCGGCGCGGAGCTACGGGTAGGCGGCATCCGAAGGGTGGCGGATGCGTGCCCGGCCCATCTGGCGTGCGGGGCACGGTCGTTCCTCGCGCAAGTGACGTTTCTCTGGTGAATGCGCTAGCCCTGGAGAGTGAGTAAAGCGCTCGTACGCGGAAGTTCCGCCCCGTCTCAGGAAATCATCAGGTTTTGGTAAAGCTCCGTCGTGTTGCGGCGGTTCTGCACCTTTTCCGTGTTTCCCCGAGATGACCAGGAGTCAGACCTTGACTTACGGAAACAAGTTGCGCGAGGCCGTCGCGGCGCCGGGCACGACCCCGCTGATCGGCGTGTACGACATGTACTCGGCCTCCGTCGCCGCCGACCACTACGACGGGATGTTCGTCTCCGGGTTCGGCTTCGCCGCCTCGTACTACGGGCTGCCGGACATCGGCTTCATCGCCTGGCCGGACATGGTGGGGTTCGTGCAGCGGCTGCGCGGCGCGTTCCCCCGTCACCACCTGCTCGTGGACATCGACGACGGCTACGTCGACCCCGAGGTGGCCTGCCACGTGGTGGAGGGCCTGGAGCGCATCGGTGCCTCGGGCGTGATCCTGGAGGACCAGAAGCGGCCCCGCCGGTGCGGCCACGCGGACGGCAAGCAGGTGCTGCCGCTCGACGAGTACCTGGCCAAGCTGGAGATGGTCCTGGCCACCCGCCGGGACATGGTCGTGGTGGCCCGCACCGACGCCACCGACGAGGCGGACATCCTCCGGCGGGCCGAGTGCCTGGCCGCCACCGACGCCGACGTGGTGCTCGTGGACGGTGTGCGGAGCGTCGAGTGGATCCACCGGATCCGTGAGGTGGTCGACGGCAAGCCGCTGCTCTTCAACCAGATCGCCGGGGGCAAGTCCCCGCGGCTCTCGCTCACCGAGCTCTCCGATCTCGGCGTGGACATGGCGATCTACAGCACGCCCTGTCTCTTCGCGGCGCACGAGGCGATGGATTCGGCGCTCTCCGAGCTGAAGCGGGACGACGGCCGACTGCCGTCCTTCGACCCCGAGTCCGGCGTCGGCGTCGCCGCCTCCACCCGCCTCCTGGAGCGGAACATCACCCGCCACCACGCGGTGCCCGAGCGGGTCGGCGCGTGAGCCCCGTGATCCCCGGACAGCGGAGGGAGGGGACGCTCGGGCCCGCGCCGAAGGCGGCGGCCGGCGGCCCGCTCAGGACCCCGCTGAAGGCGCTCGGCCTGGCCGTCGCCCTGCTGGCGGCGGGCGCGGCTCCGGCCGCGGCCGACGGCAGCCTGCTCACCGTCATCGACAATTCCCACGCCGACTCCGTCGTGGAGATCGACCGGGCGGCCAACGTCCAGTACGGCAGCAGCGGCACGGCGGGCAGTGACCACGACGGCAGTGCCGTCGACGCCCTGGAGGCCCTGTTCGGCGGCGCGCGCCGGGACGCCGACTGACGCTTCGAGACGAACGGAACGGCCGGACACCGCCCTCGTGGTGTCCGGCCGTTCCCGTGCCCCGCCGTCGTGTGCGGTCAGTCCTCCTGGAGGTCGGGGAGGCCCAGCTCGTCGAGCTCGACCGGCTCCGGCCCGTCCATCGGGGCGGTGGCGGTGACCGCGCCCGCGGTGGCGGACACGGGGGCGGAGGCGGCGCCCGCGGCGTGGGCCGCGCCGGCGGAGCCGAGGAAGGCGCCGGTCACGGCGAGGGCGGCGAGGAGGGTTCGGGCGGTGGTGGTGAGGTTCATGCCCGGTCAACGATCTTGTGGATCCGTACGTAACGGAGAGTGACACGGGAGAGGGAGAGGCGCCCGCCCGCCGCCTGCGCGCCCCGCCGTCCGGGCGATGCCCTCAGGCGCGGCTCGCCGCCCTGGGAGGCGTCTCGGCGGGCACGGCGGCCGGCTGCGGGGCCGTCGCCGGCGGCGTCGCGCGGCGGGAGGCGCGGGTCTGGGTGAGGGCCGCGCCGGCCAGCACCACCAGGGCGCCCACCGGGGTGTTCCAGGTGAGGTGCTCGTCCAGCAGGGCGACGCCCGCCGCCGTGGCGATCACCGGGATGAAGTACGTGACCATCGAGGCCGTCGTCGGGCCGACCTCCGCGACGACGCCGTACTGGAGCAGCATCGCGTACCCCGTTCCCAGCGCGCCGAGCGCGATCACGGAGAGGAGCGGCATGAGCTCCACGGACTCCGGGACCGAGGTGAACAGGGGAGTGACCACCGCCAGCTGGAGGGTCGCCAGGCCCACCTGGGAGCCGGCCAGCGAGAGGTTCGAGGCGCCCGTGCCGCTCAGGGTCCTGCGGACGTAGATCCAGCCGACCGCGTAGCTGAAGGAGGCGAGCAGGGCCAGGGCCGTGCCGGTCACGTCGAGGCCGGAGAAGCCCTGCCAGGCGCCGAGCACGGTGAGCACGCCGACGAAGCCGATGCCCAGACCGGCCGCGCGGACCCGGGTCGGGCGGTCCTCGGAGAGCGCCACCAGCGAGAGCACCATGCCCCAGAGCGGCGTCGTCGCGTTGCAGATGCCCGCCAGGGTCGAGGGGATCGTCAGCTCCGCGTACGCGAAGAGGGAGAACGGCAGCGCGTTGAGGAGGAAGGCCGCGACCGCCAGGTGGCCCCAGACGCGGGCGCCGCGCGGCAGCCGGTCGCGCTTGACGACGATCGCGAGGGCGAGCACCGCCGTGCCGAACAGGAGCCGTCCGAAGGTGACCTGGAAGGGCGCGAAGCCCTCCGTGCCGACCTTGATGAAGAGGAAGCTGAAGCCCCAGATGAGGGCCAGGGCGCCGAAGCGGACGCGCCAGTCGAGCAGACGTGGGGCGGCGGCGGGCGCGGGGGACGGGGAGGGCGGGGCTGCGGGGCTCATGCGCTCAGGGTGACCGGAACGACGTCTTAGAACAAGCGAGAATTCCTCGACCCCTCCCCTTAGTATCACTTACATGTTGAACCTGGAGCGCCTCCGCACCCTCGACGCCGTCGCCCGGCACGGCTCGGTCAGCGGCGCGGCCGACGGCCTGCACGTCACCACCTCGGCCGTCTCCCAGCAGCTGTCCAAGCTGGAGCGCGAGGTCGGGCAGCAGCTGCTCGCCAAGAACGGCCGGGGCGTGCGACTCACCGACGCCGGGCTGCTGCTCGCCGAGCACGCCGCCCGGATCCTGTCCCAGGTCCAGATGGCGCAGGCCGACATCGAGGCCCAGCGGGGGAGGGTGGTGGGCGAGGTGCGGCTCGCGGCCTTCCCGACGGCGGCACGCGGACTCTTCCCGGACGCGCTCGCCGCCCTGCGCGCGGGCCACCCCGAGCTCCGCGTCCGTACGACGGAACTGGAGCCGGAGCCGGGTGTGCGGGCGGTCATGCGCGGGGACGCCGACCTGGCGATCGTCCTGGACTGGAGCAACAAGCGGGCGCCCGTCCCCGGCGGTCTGGAGCGCGCCCACCTCCTCGACGACTCCGCCGACGTGGCCCTGCCCGTCGGCCACCCGCTGGCCGGACGGGAGGCGGTGGACCTGGAGGACTTCGCCGACGAGGAGTGGGTGTCCTGGCCCGAGGGAGAGTTCTGCCACGACTGGCTGATGTTCACGCTGCGCTCGCAGGGCATCGAGCCGCGCATCGGGCACTTCGCGGGGGAGCACCACACCCAGCTGGCCCTGGTCGCCGCCGGGCTCGGGGTGTGCATCACCCCCCGGCTCGGACGCCCGGTGCCGGACGGGGTCGCCTTCGTCCCCGTGCGGCAGAAGGTGCGGCGCCACATCTACGCCACCTGGCGCGCCGACGCCGGCCGCCGTCCCTCCGTGCGGGCGGTCGTCGCGGCGCTGCGGGCGGCGGCGGAGCCGCTGGCGAGCTGAGACCGGCGCGGCCGGCCGCGCCCGTCAGGTGTTCGCGAGCTTGCGGAAGTCCCAGGAGGCGATGGCGTCCGGGGTCAGCCGGAGCCAGGCGTGCCGGCCGTCGTGCGGCATGGAGTCCAGGCCGAAGTTCTTGGCGGCGAAGAGCTGCTCGGGCACGTCGAGTTCGGGACAGGGTTCGCCGGTGCGCGGCGCCTCGCCGACGAAGACGGCGGTGCCGGACAGCTCGACGCCGCGCAGCTCCCCGTACTCCTCGCCGTCGTCCACCACGACCGCGATCCTCGGATCGGCGCGCAGCTCCGCCCAGCGCCGGCTGCGGGTGATCGAGTACAGCCACAGCGAGGAGCCGTCCCAGACGAACCAGAGCGCGCTGACGTGCGGGCGGCCGTCGGCGGAGACGGTCGCGACCCGGCAGGTGCGCTGTTCGGCGAGGAAGGAGTCGAGCTCGGCCGGGGTCATCATGATCCGGCGTCCACGGCGCTGTGCGACGGTCATCGTCCGCACCCTTCTGGATTTCTGATGAGACGTCAGAAAGCATGGGGGGTCGGTCGCGCGCGTGCAAGGGGAGGTCGGGAGAGCCATGGGAAAGAGTCCGAGGGAACGGCTCGGGGAGCGGATCCGCCCGGACGGCGGGGTCGTCCTGCTCACCGTCGAATGCCAGCGGGGTGTCGTCGGCCCCGACAGCGCCCTGCCCGAACTGGCCGCCGTCGCCCGCGCGTCGGGCGCCCTGCGGAACGTCGCCCGGCTCGTCGCCGCCGCGCACGCGGCGGACGTCCAGGTCGTCCACGCCGTCGCCGAGCGGCGCCCCGACGGGCGGGGCGCCAACACCAACGCCCGGTTGTTCAGGGCCGCCGCCCGGCTGCCCGTGCAGCAGCACAGCGGCAGCAGGGCCGTCCGGATCGCCGAACCGATCGAGGTCGCCGACGAGGACCTGGTGGTCCGGCGCCTGCACGGGCTCTCGCCGCTCGCCGGTACCGACGTCGACGCGCTGCTCCGCAACCTCGGGTGCCGGACGCTGATCGTCACCGGGGTCTCCGCCAACGTGGCCGTGCCCAACGCCGTCTTCGACGCCGTGAACCTCGGCTACACGGCCGTCGTGCCCGGGGACGCCATCGCGGGGGTGCCGGCCGACTACACCCCCGCGATGATCCGTCACACCCTCGCCCTCGTCGCCACGATCACCACGACCGACGAGGTGCTGGAGTGCTGGAAGGCTCCCGCGGGCGACGGCGGTGCCGTCAGCCGGGGCTGATCTCCTCGCCCACCACCTGGATCGGCTCCGGCGGCAGCGGCGAGGGCGCCGGGCCGGACTTCACGCTGCCGTCCGAGATGTCGAAGTGGCTCTGGTGGCACGGGCAGACGATCACGCCGTCCTTGATGCTGCTCACGGCGCAGCCCTGGTGGGTGCACTTCGAGGAGAAGGCCTTGAACTCGCCGGCCTTCGGCTGGGTGATCACCAGTCCCTTGTCGGCGAGGATCTTTCCGCCGCCCACCGGGATGTCCCCGGTCCGCGCCAGCGCCGTGCCCTCCGGTGCCGTGTTCTTGTCGTCCGTGCCGCCCCCGCAGGCGGCGAGCGCCGCCGCCAGGCCCGCGCCGCCCGCCGCCGCGACCACCGTCCGGCGTGCCACTCCGCTCATGTACTGCCTCTCTTCCTTCGGTGTAGTGCACCTGACGGTACGGCTGTGAGCTGTGTCCCGTTCACGGGATGCGCACTTCGAGAGCCTTACAGTTCTTAGTAGAGTGTCGGAACCTGGACATCCTTCGAGGAAAGTGTCTAGCTTCGGTGAACTCGTCGGTCAGTGCTCATCACGTACGGGCCGTGCTGCTCGGGGCCGAGCGGCACGGGGTGGCCCCAGGGCCGCTCCTCGCCCGCGCCGGACTGCCCTCCGCCCTCCTGGAGGAATCGCGGGCCAGGATCCCGGCGGAGCAGTTCGGGCAGCTCGTCAGGACCCTGTGGGCCACGCTCGACGACGAGCTGATCGGCTTCGGCGGCGCGCCCAGCAAGGTCGGGACCTTCGCCATGATGGCCCACGTCGTGGTCCACGGCAGCCGGGACCTGCGCGAGGCGCTCCGGCGCGCGCAGACCTTCTACTCCCTCTTCCCGGCCGGGCCGCGCTTTCGACTGCTCGAACCCGACGCGGGCGGGACCGGCGGGGGCGGGGCCGGCGCCGGTGTCGGGGAGGACGGTGGACTCGACGAGGCGCGGATGGAGTTCGACGTCTCCGGATACGACGACCCCCTCCACTTCGGCGCCGAGTCCACCGTCCTGGTCGCGCACCGTTTCGCCGGCTGGCTCGTCCGGCGCCGGATCGGCCTGAGGCGGGTCGAGTTCGTCCACCCCGAACCCCGGCACGCCCGCGAGTACGCCCTGCTCTTCGGCGCTCCCTGCGTCTTCGGCGCGGGACGGACGGCGGCCGTCTTCGACCGGGCGGACCTCGACGAACCCGTCCTGCGGGACGCGGCGGCGCTCAAGGCCTTCCTCCGCCGCGCCCCGGTCGACGTGCTGGTCTGCGGTGACTACGGCAGTACGGTGACCGGCCGGGTCCGGCACCTGATCGGCCGGGCGCTGCCCGCCGGACCGGCGCCGACGCCCGAGCAGCTCGCCGACCGGCTGTCCGTCAGTCCGCAGACCCTGCGGCGCCAACTGGCCGCCGAGGGGACGACGTACCAGCGGCTCCGCGACCAGGTGCGGCGCGACCACGCCATCGCCGAACTGACCGGCGGGCGGGTGTCGATCGAGCGGCTCTCGCGGCAGCTGGGCTTCTCCGAACCCAGCGCCTTCCACCGGGCGTTCCGGCGCTGGACCGGCGAGACGCCCCGCTCCTATCAGACGCGCGGTCAACAACCCTGAGCGGTACGGTCACGGCCGTCGCCCGCCACGGGGCCTACCTTCCCGCCATGACCGAAATCGACCGGTCCGCCGGCCCCTGGCCGCCGGACCCCACCCGACGCCGATGAACCCGCGCCGGGCGGCCGGCGCCGTCCTCGGGACCGGTGTCCTGCTCTGCCTCCTCGCCGGGGTCGCCGTCACGGCCCTCGGCGTCCGGGTCGACGGCACCAGCATGAGCCCGACCCTCCGGCAGGGCGACCGGATCCTCGTCGCCCCGGGCTCGGCGGGCGAGGCGCGCCGGTTCGACGTGGTGCTGCTGCGGGCCACCGGGAAGGACGCCCTCCTGGTGAAGCGGGTGATCGCCCTGCCCGGCGACCGGGTGGCGATCGTCTCCACGCCGGACGCGCCCTTCCAGGTCCTCCTCCAGGAGGGCGGCCGGGGTCCGGTACGCCGGGTGGTGGCGCCCGCATGGGCGTCGCAGGCCCGCCGTACGAGCGCCTGCTGCGGGCCCGACGGCACCCGGTCGGCGCGGCCCGGGCTGCGGACCGTGCCGGAGGGCGCGTTCTTCTACCTGGGCGACAACCCCGACCTGTCGGACGACTCGCGGGCGTACGGCTGGGGCGCGCTGGACCGGATCGAGGGCCGGGTCGGGGTGCGGGCCTTCCCCGTCTCCGCGTCACGGGACATCGGCAACCGGCCCGTCCTGGAGGAGTACCGGGGGCCGAGTCCCTGAGGCCTGCCGGGGCATCTGCTCCCGGCCCGTGCTCAGGGCGATCCGGACCACGGTGTCCGCGATGCGGCGGGCCGACTCCTCCGGCGAGGGGCCGGCCTGGACGATGTGACTGGCGGTCAGCCGGACCGCCGCGTCCACGGCCAGCTCGCGCGCCACCGGGTCGACGGCGGGCCAGGCCTCCGTGACGTACGCGTCGGCCATCGCCGTCGCCGTCTCGAAGGCCGCCGCGGACCGCGTCGTGAGGTACGACAGGAGCCCGTCCTCGCCGGTGCCGGCCAGCATGGCCTTGATCAGCGGGTTCCGCCCGGCCAGCGTGAGCGTGAAGCCGACGGAGGCCTCGACGGCCGCCCGCAGGTCGTCCCGGTGCGCGTCCAGGCCCTGCTGGATGCCGACGAGGCAGCGCTCCAGCTCGCGCTGGAACAGGGCCTCGCCGACCGCTTCCTTGGAGGGGAACTCCGCGTACAGCGTCTGCCGGCTGACGCCGACGGCGCTCGCCAGGTGCGCCATGCGCAGCTTGTCGAAGCCGCGGTCCGCGACCGCCTCGTACGCGGCGTCCAGCAGGCGTTCGCGCAGCAGTGTCCGGACCGTCTCCCTGAACCGTGGCATCGGCCAAGCCTAGACCAGGGGAAATCCGCCCGGGATCGTCAGAAGTGTTGACACTTCTAAGGAAACTGTCCAATTCTCGAATGGATAGCCGCGAAGTGTCATTCGGCCAGTGCGGCACGACGGTTGGAGATCACATGCAGCACGAGACCAGAGGCGTCACCCGCTGGCGCAGATCGGCGTTCCTCGCCGTGCCCGCGACGGCCGCCGTCGCCGCCATGGCGACGGCCATGGTGCAGGGCGCGCTCGCCGCGAACCTCTCGCTCACCAGCGTCCCCTTCACCCTCAGCTCCAAGACGGTCGCCGCGCCCCAGGGCATCGGCGCGGTCATGCACACCATCGACGCCGGCGGGGCCAAGGGCGCCGCCGAGGTCGGCATCGCCAAGGCGGGCCTGGACGGCATCTGCGTCCACGCCGTCCAGTCGGTCGACCTCCCGGTGATCGGCAGCCTCGGCACCTGGTCGCTCAACATCTCCTCGCCCGCCGCCGCGACCCCGCTCACCAGCGACCAACTCGTCGCCGGCGCCGGGCTCCAGGCCAACAAGCTCGTGCTCGACGCGCAGGCGCTCAAGGCGGCCACGGCCACGCTCAACGCGAGCGACACCACCCCGAACGTCATCGGCGCGGCCGCCGACGGCGCCGGGATCAAGGGCACCGGCATCAACGACGGCACCCCGGGTCAGTTCGGCCTCGACGCCACCGGCGGCCGGACCGACATCAAGAACCTCAACGCCGACGCCAACGGCGCCACCATCGCCGGCGCGATCACCCTGCCGGACCTCGCCATCGGGATCGCCCACGGCGACAGGACCTGCGGAGCCTGACCGCACACGACACCTCGGGGCTCCGCGTCCTCCGTACGGCGCGGGGCCCCGGCCCTCCCACCCCGACCCACCACTGCGAGGCCCCCATGACCACCGATCCGCCACCCGAGCCGACCGAAGCGTCCACCCCGGGCGGTCCGCGTCGCGCGCGTACCGCCTTCCGCCGCTGGCGCCGTGCCCGGCCGTTCTGGGCGGCCCTCTGGACCGGACTCGGCGGCTTCGTCATCTTCTTCCTGCCGATGGCGCCGCTCGGCAAGATCCTCCAGGTCGGCGTCGGCGGCATCGCGGGCATGGCCGGCGGCGTCCTCCTGATGGCGATGGCCCTGCTCATCCTGCTGCTCCCCGGACAGCGCCACACCGCGGGCGTCATCGCGGTGATCGCGGGAGTCGCCTCCTTCCCCCTGTCCAACCTCGGCGGCCTCTTCGTCGGCATGGTCCTCTCGGTCCTCGGCGGCTCCATGGCCTTCGCCTGGCTGCCCGAGAAGCCCGCCAAGCGGCGCCGTCCGCGCCGTACCACCCCCTCCGCCGAAAGGCCCGTGTCCCTGGGGAGCGGATCCGCATGAGCCACCTCCTCTCCGGGGCCCGCGGTGCCGCCGCCGACTGGAACGCCCGGATGCTCGCCCAGGCCGCCGACGGCACCCGCCGCGGCACCCGCTGGGGGCGCGGCGCCTTCGCGTTCGTCCCCTCGGCCCTCGCCATCGGCGTCCTCGGCACCGCCCTCGCGCAGGGCGCGCTCGCCGCCAACTTCAGCGTCACCGGACAGCCCTTCACCCTGACGTCCAACGGGGTCGAGGGCAGCGGCTTCGGCGCCATCGTCAACACCCCCGCCGTCGGACGCCCCGACGGCACCACGACCACCAACACCGCGATGGCGCGCGTCGGCTTCGCCAGCGCCGGGCTCGCCGGACTGTGCGGCATCGTCCACCAGACGATCGCCGGAGTCCCGTACTCCCTGCTCCTGACGGGCGGCCAGAAGGTGACGGCGACCCCGCCCGCCACCTTCACCACCGACATCGACGCCTCGAACCTCTACATCCAGGCCACCGAACTCCAGGCGTACGGACCCACCACCCTCCAGAACGCGGTCCTCGGCCAGTCCGCCGACCAGGTCACCGTCGCCGGCAAACCGCTCACCGGCGCCCTGCCCGGCGGCTTCGGACTCGGCTCGGCCGGCGGCGAGGGGGGCAGCTCCATCGCGCTGCACGGACTGAACGCCACCGCGTACGACGCCGAGATGGCCGGGGCGCTCGTCCTGCCCGATCTGAGGATCAGGGTCGTCGCGGGAACGGCGACCGCATGCTGACCGGCAAGACACCCCCTCGGACTGCGTACGTCTGGTTCCGCGCGTTCCGCCGGACCCGGCCGTTCTGGGGCGGGATGTGGCTGGTCGCCGGCGGCTGGACCGTCCTCAAGTTCTCCCTCAGCTCCCTGCAGTTGATCGTCAGCACCGGCTTCGGGGGAGTGGCCGGCTACCTCGTCGGCGGCGGGATGATCCTGTGCGGGCTCATCCCCCTCGCGCTGCCCGCCCAGCGGTACACCTTCGGGCTCATCGGCGCGGTCCTCGCCGTCGTCTCGCTCGTCGTCTCCAACCTGGGAGGCTTCCTGCTCGGCATGATCCTCGGCGTGCTCGGTGGCTCCATGATGGTCGGCTGGGGAGCCAAGCGCCCCCGCCGCCGGGCGGTGGAAGGATGAGGGCCCGGACGGCGCCCGTCAGGCACCGACCGTCGGCCGCCCGGCGGGCGCTCGCCGACCACCGGCACACGGCCGCCCGGCGGGCCCTCGCCGTGGCGGCGGCCCTGGTCCTCGCGGTCGTCACCGCCGTCTGGTCCGGGCAGCCGAGCAGCGCCTCGGGCGAGAGCGCCGCGGTCGAGCCGCTCGGCGTGCCCTTCCTGCCCTCGCCGGACCCGCTGCACGTCACCATCGGCAGCATGGTCGCCGTCTCGATGACGGTCGACAAGGACGTCACCATCCGGCTCTCCGACGGCTCGACGCGCACCACCACCCGCTACACCTTCACCAAGCTCAAGATCCGCTCGCACATGAACGTGGTCCAGCGCGCCTCCGGGCACACCGTCACCATCGACGTCCCCGGGGAGGGCTCGCTCGGCGGCTACGACAGCGCGGGCAAGGCCGAGACGACGACGATGTGGGGGAACATCACCAACGTCTGCGTCCGCGTCCTCGTCAAGATCTGCGGAGTGCAGGGGCTGCTCGACTTCTTCGGCTCCCTCATCCCGCTCACCGCCGGAGCCGAGGACTTCACCGGCGACATCTACGCGATCCGTACGGTCGACGACCACGCGGCCCTCGACTCCACCGACAACCCCGTCCACCTCCCCGGAACCATCACGGTGACCACGCCATGAGGACCCGCGAGGAAGGACGCACCCACTGGCGCCGGTCCCTCGCCGTCGCCCTGCCCGCGCTCCTCGCCGCCGGCGGCCTCGGCTCCGCCATGGCGACCGGAGCGCTGGCCGTCGGCCTCCGCGTCCAGGACCGGCCCGTCGACTTCACCACCAGCAGCCTGTACGGGACGCAGTACGGCGCCGCCGTCGTCGACCAGACCGTCGTACGGCCCGACGGCTCCACCGGAACCGAGCGCGTGCTCCGCATGGGCTTCGCGGACGGCGTCATCAACGGCCTCTGCCTGAGCCGGCGCCAGCAGATCGCGGGAGCCACGTACACCCTGCTGCTCACCCTCGGCGACGACGACCCGGGCTCCTGGGAGATCAGGACGAAGAACACCGTCCTCGACCTGCGCAGCGCCACCGGAGTCCTCGACATGGACGGCATCGTCGACCTCAACGTCAACGGCGCCGACGTGAAGACCGTCAAGGACGCCTCCGGCGCGTACGTCACCAACCCCCTGGACAGCCCGCAGCACCGCTTCGGCATCCAGGCCCGCTACGCCAAGTTCGACCGCATCACCGGCACCGCCCAGGACTTCCAGATCCCGGGCCTCCTCACGACCCCGAAGCTCTCGCTCTCCGTACGGCCGGGCACGGTCGCCTGCCCCGCCCCGGCGGCCCCCACGGGGACGCCCGGCACGCCCTGACCGCATCGCGTCGAGCCGTGCTCGACGGCGGTGTCACTCCGGATCGTTCCGGATGCCTTCCCCGACGCCCCCGCCACTACCTTGGCGACGGCGTCCGCCAGACCGACCAGTCCGGAGCCCGGGGGAGCACCGATGCCGACGACCGTCACCACCGGCCGACCGGACACCACCGGCCGGACCGGCGCCACCGTGCTCCGGGACCAGGAGCGCCGGGTGCTCGCCGCAGTCGGCTGCGGTCTGCGGGACGGCGAGATCGCCGCCGACCTCGCCATCCCCGAGGAGGCCGTGGCCTCCCACCTCGCACGGATCCTCGTGAAGCTCGGGCTCCGGGACCGGGCCGCCGCCATCGTCCACGCCTTCGACTCCGGCCTCGTCGTCCCCGGCCGAGGCCCCCGCACACGGGCGACGGACCCGGCGGCGCGGGCCACCGCCGCCCGCGCGGCCGGACCGGCCGTGCGGCTCTGTCTGCTCGGCCCCCTGACGGCACGACAGGACGGACGGCCCGTGGACCTCGGGCACCTCCGCCAGCAGTCCGTACTCGCCGCGCTGGCGCTGCGCGCGGGCCGGACCGTCAGCCGACGGGAACTGCTCGACGCCGTGTGGGGGACGGACACCCCGGTCGCCAACGTCGTCCCGGTGTACGTCTACCGGCTGCGCAAGGCCCTGAGCGCCGGGGACGACACCGCCCCGGTCATCGAACGCGACCCGCGCGGCTACCGGCTGGTCCCCGGCGCGGTCGACGTGGACGTGGCACGCCTGGAGGAACTGGTCACCGCCGTCAGGGCGGCGGACCGCGCGGGCGAACCGGCCGAGGCGGTCCGGCTGTGCTCCCGGGCGCTCGACCTGTTCCACGGGGAGCCGTTGGGCGGACTGCCCGGACCGCTCGCCGAACTGGAGCGCCTGCGGCTCACCGAGCGCAGGATCGCCCTCGTCCAGCGGAAGGCGACCTGGCAGCTGTGGCTCGGCCGCCACTCCGAGGCGACGGCGGAGCTGTTCGCCCTGTCCGCGGCGCACCCCCTGAACGAACCGGTGGCCGCGACGCTGATGCGCGCGCTGTACCGGAGCGGCCGGCAGGCCGACGCGCTGGACGTGTACGACCGCGTCCGCCGCCGCCTGTCCGAGGACCTCGGCGTCCCGCCGAGCCCGATGCTGCGGCGCACCCGCCGACTGATCCTGCGCGGGGACGAAGCAGGCCTCGCCCTCACGGCCGGAGCGCAGCCCATTCCTTCCTGCCCTCATGACAGAACGGCCGGAACGCAGCCCACCCTTTCCTTCCCCTCATGACAGAAAGGTCCACGATGACAAGAGGCTTGTTACGCCGAGCGCTCACCCGACTGGTCGTCGTCGCCGGTGCAGGAGCGCTGGCCGTCGGGCTGACCGCCCCGGTCGCCACCGCCCGGCCCGTGCCGGAGCCGGGTCCCGGCAAGGACCGGCACGGCGTCTCCCGGTACTTCAGCGGCCCGGAGGGGTTCGCCATTCCGACGGTGCCCTGCGACCCGGCCGGCCCGTCGGCCACCGACGGCGTCATGGCCGACCAGCTCGACCCGCAGCTGAACGCGAAGATGGCCGGCTATCTGGACGCCTACAAGATGTCCTGCGCGCGGATGGTGACGCAGGCGGTGAAGGACCGCGGGCTCAACCCGAAGGCCGCGGCGATCGCCATCGCCACGATCATCGTCGAGAGCAGCATGAACAACTACGCCCAGGCCGTCGACTACACCAGCCTCGGGCTCTTCCAGCAGCAGGACTGGTGGGGCACCCGGGAGGAGCGCCTCGACCCCGTCTACGCCACCAACGCCTTCCTCGACGAGATGGAGCG
The DNA here is from genome assembly GCF_900105415.1 of Streptomyces sp. TLI_105. GTDB lineage: Bacteria > Actinomycetota > Actinomycetes > Streptomycetales > Streptomycetaceae > Streptomyces. The sequence continues at coordinate 6,936,962 of NZ_FNSM01000001.1, forward strand.
GCAGTATCCGGGCGGCTCGTGGAACGACGAGGCGATCGGCGAGGTCTGCTGGCACGTTCAGCGACCGCGCGAGGATCTGCGCCATCTGTACGGAGTCGAGGCGGGCGACGCGGTGCTCATCGCCGACGCGCTGTGGTCCGGTATGAGCGCCGGCCCCAAGCACCCGTACGGCTCCGGCCGGGTGGTGTCCGGGCGGTCCGCCGACGGTCGCCTCGAAGCCTTCGCCGCCGGCGCCGACGGTGTCTGGCACGCCTGGCAGACCGCGGTGAACGGCGGCTGGTCGCAGTGGCGGTTCGAGGGCGGGCCGCGCAACGCGCAGCTGGCGGTGGCGTCCAACGCGGACGGCCGTCTCGAACTGTTCGCGCTCTCGGGCAGCACGTTCGACCACATGTGGCAGACCGGCCCGAGCGCGGGGTGGTCGACCTGGGCGAACTTCGGCACCGGCGGGTACCGGCTGGCCGCGGGCAGCAACGCCGACGGACGCATCGAGGTGTTCGCCTCCAACGCCGACGGCGTGTTCCACCGCTGGCAGACGGCGCCCAGCGGCGGCTGGGCGAACTGGGAGGGCACCGGCGGCGGCCCGGCCGACGCGCGGCTCGCCGTCGAGAACGCGCCGGACGGGCGACTCGAGGTGTTCGCGCTGTCGGACGCCACCTTCGGGCACCTGTACCAGAGCGCGGTCAACGGCGGCTGGTCCGCCTGGGAGGAGTTCGGCGGCGGCGGTCACGACGTCGCCGTCAGCCACAACCAGGACGGACGCATCGAGGTGTTCGCCTCCAACGCCGCTGGCGTCTTCCACCGCTGGCAGACGGGCCCGACCTCCTGGTCGGCGTGGACGGGCACCGGCGGGATCTCGAACGCCGAGCTGACCACCTCGCGCTCGGTCGACGGCCGGGTCGAGGTGTTCGCGATCAACTCCGCCGCGGCGAGCCACTCCTGGCAGACCGGCCCGAGCGCCGCGTACTCCGCGTGGGAGACCTTCGGCGGCGGTGGCACCGAGATCGGCGCGGCCAACAACGCCGACGGGCGCATCGAGGTGTTCGGCACCAGCCACGCCGGCGTCTACCACCGCTGGCAGACCGGCTTCGCGACCTGGGCGGAATGGGGCTGGCTGAACGATTCCGGGCCCGCGGTCGACTAGGGCTTTCGGGTCAGGCCCTGGGGGCCGGTCATGACCGGTCCCAGGCCTCGGACGCGCACTCCTACACCAGCCTGGCGACGAGATACGCGAGGGCGGCGACAGCGCCGAGGCAGCCGAGGACGAACAGCGGGCTCCACGAGCCGCCTCGCCCCCGGCCGCCACCACCGGCCTGGGCGCCACCACCGGCCTGGCGCGCCGGCGGCGGTGGCGCAGGGGGAGTGGAACCGCCGAGGGGCCCCGAGGGCGGCCCCGTCGGCCTTTCCGTCTCCGGAATCCCGTGACCGGCACCGGTGTCCTCGCGCCTCGATTCCGTGTGGGGGCTCCGGTACGGCTCGACGAGCGGAGCCATGGGAGGACCCCACCGTGGCGGCGCGCCCTCCGGCGACACCCGCTCGTACAGCGTCCCCTCCGCGGTGCGCCGCCAGGTGCGCCCCGCGACGTCGGTGAACTCCACGGCCACGCCCGAAGGATCGAGGTCGCGGCCCGTCGCGTCCGCGGAGGGGACGAACGTCGCGTACTCGCCCGGCGTCAGCAGCCGGACCCTGGCGGGCCGAAGGACGTCGCCGTCGGCCAGGGCCCGGAGGCCACTCACCGGCTGGCTGCTGCCGTTGTACACCACGACGCCGCGCCCGCCGGCCTCCGGGTGCACGGAGATCCAGCTCGCCTGTCGGATCCGTGCCGCTCGTTCCGCTTCTTCCTCGCGCTGTCTGCGAGATTGTTCCTCACGCTCGTCGTGGATCTGCTGAGCTCTCTCGGCGCGATGGCCATGCCGGTAGCCGACGACGGCGGTCGCCACCGACACGACCAGTCCGAGCAGCGCGATCAGGGTCCCGATCATCCGTCCACCATGCAGCCTGCGAGCCTGTCCGCCTCGGAACGACGCCGCACTTCGGTGTCGCGACGGGTCTTCTGCCCCTTCGGCCGAAAGGGGCGACGCGACGCGGCCCCACCCGGTCAGGAGGGGCGGGGACGTGCGGAGGGGATGCCCAGGGGCGGGCGGCTGCCGCGAGGAGGCGACAGGCTCCAGGCCGCCCGGGCGGCGTCGATCATGGGCCGTGCGCTGAACGGGGACACAGACAGTTCGAGTCTGGCCTCGGCCAGGAACTGAAGGTCGCCCGCGGGGGTCGTGCTCGCCCGGAGGCGGCGGCCTTCGAAATCGTCCGGGTGGAAGATCTGCAGCAAGGTGAGCCCGAAGTAGGTGTAGGCAGAGGCTTCGGCGATCAGCTGGGCGGCGGTCTCCGGAGGCGTTGCCGGAGACGCGGTCGGCGAGGTCGATCCGGACGACGCGAGGTACTCGAGGGCGACGAGCAGCTCGTGGGTCGACGCCGGGTCGGCGTACCGCAGGTGGTCCATCACCGTGCGATAGGTGGACAGCCAGCCCGCGTTCTCGTGGTCCCACCGCTGTTTGGCCAGCAGGGTGCGGAAGCCGGCCAGCGTGTCGTTGAGCTCTTCGACGATGAGGCGTCGCGAGATCTCCGTGAGCTCGACCGCCCTCGCCTCTCGCGTGGACGAGATCTCCTCGTGCATCTCGAGCATGCGGCGCCCGTACCGGATCAGGTCGCGTGGAACGCCGCCGGCTAGAGCGTGCGCGAGCACGACATAGGGCGCGGGCAGGTCACTGGCACGCTCGTCCATGAGGGTGGTGGACTGTGCGAGGCTCCAGGCCTGCACGTGCAGGATGTCGTCGAGCGAACTGTCGGTCGCGTCGCGCTCGGGCAGGCCCCGTCGGACGAAGGCGGCCCCCACGTCCTCGGCGACGGAGATCAGGTAGTGCACGCGGGGGACCCCCAGGATCGCCTTGACCTCGCTGAGGAAGAGAAGCGCCTGCTGATCCGTCGCAAGGCGGTCGAGCTCGTCGATGCAGACGAGCGTGCGTCCGTGCCGGCGATGTACGTGACGGGCTATTTCGGAGAGCCTCTCCCGCAGGTCTTCGACGAGCTGCGGGAAGTTCGGTGGGACGCTCGCCAGGGCCGACGTGTGCGCGCTCCCGACGGCGGCCGTGCCGGCGAAGCCGAGCGTGGCGGTGGTGGACGTCGACTGAGCGGTTCTGAGCTGGTACAGGTGGTTGCGGCACGAGGTCACCAGCTCGCTTTCCGGCTGTCGGATTCTCCAGCGTCCGGCCTTCATGAGGAGCGATCCCGCGATGAAGCAGGCCAGCCTGGTGGGATTCTCGGACTCGAACAGGATCGCCCGTACGTCCGCGCTGCGCAGGAAGAGGACGCAGGCCGCCACCCCGAAGGCGCCACCGACCCACTTCCAGCCGCCGACGTGGACGACCCCGAGGGCCACGTACGCGCGGCCGAGCGCGAAGGCGCTCAGGCCGAGACAGAGCAGCACCAGGAAGAGGTTCCCGAACCCGGCCCCCGACAGGGTGAGGACCTCCCCGAAGAGGCGCCTCACGTCCGGATCCGCGGCGAGGCTCACCACGGAACCCACGGCAAGGGCCCACCCCGTGACGCGGAGGAGGAGGACGGGAGCTCGCCGCACTCGACGCCGCCACCGCGCGGACCTTCCCAGTCGCCAGATCAGCAGGCCGGCCAGGGTCACCACCAGCCCGGCGCCGACGCTGCGTCCTCGCCAGACCGCCTCGGCATGCTGCAGCGTCCAGTCGCCGGCCGTGGCGAGCCCGCTCCGCACGACGTGGTCGTGCCGGTCCCAGAGCGCCTTCACGGCGGCGGCTGAGCCGAGGAGGACCAGCGCGCCGGCGGGAACGCCGAAGAACAGCGTCCGCCGAAGACCGCGGAGCGTCCGGCGTGCCGCGTCCCGGGTCCGCACGAGTCCGGACAGCCTCGTCAGCTGGGGCACCTCACCCGTCTCGCGGAGGAGGAAGCCCTCGCACAGCCTGACGAAGGTCGACAGCACCAGGTCGTAGGGCGTGTAGGCGGCGGGCACCCGGATGGTGATGGCGAAGTCGTTCGCGCGCACCGCGCCTTGCAGCAGGGTGGTCTTGCCCACCCCCCGGGGGCCGGACACGGCGATCGTCCCGCCCTGGAGGGCCGCGAGCTTCCGTTCGAGTTGCCGTGACGCCTCGCTGGGCACGGGCTTCCCGGTCCCGCCCGCGGAGCGGAGGCCGTCGAAGCTTCCCGGCAGCAGTACCGAATGGGGGTCGACTCCCATGAGCTCCTCGATCACCGCCAGGGCGGCGCGAGGAACGCCGTTCTCGCGCAGGTCCTGCCGCCAGTGACGCGCCGTCCTCCGGACCGCCGCGAGGTCGAGCGGCAGGCTCCCGAGGTGGAAGACCAGGGCGAGATGGGTCCGCAGGTTCTCGGCGGTGGGCGGGTGGAGCAGCCCGAGGACGACCGGCACGACCCCGGCCACCAGCAGGCAGGCGAACAGACCGAGTTCCGCGAGGACGGACAGACCGCCGATGCCGTCGACGTAGAAGAACGCGTACACGACGGCGGGCACCCAGAGCAGGACGAGCACGGTTCGCACGTCCGCGGACAGCTCGGATCGCAGCTGTGACAAGGCCTGTCGGGTACGAGCCGCCTCCCGCACGGCCCGGCGGTACGAGTTCAGGGTGCTCTCCACGTGCCCGAGCGCCCGGCTCACCGTCTCCGGCGACCTCATCGCCGCCCGTACGGCGGCTTCCGTCACACCGGGCCGGGCGTGGAACCGCCGACGCACCTGTGCGGAGCCGAGGCCCGCGGCGACGGCCTGCGCGTAGGCACTCTCTTCCTCGGGAGTGTCGCAACTCAGTAAGGAAGGTGCCGCGGGAGGTGGTTGAGTCGCGTTCTGCACGGATGGGCCCCTTCGCCTCGGTCTGCGGCGCGAGTGTACTGAGCAGGTCGCGCCCCGGCGGGCAAGGGCCCGACGGCCGGGCACCACCACCGACCGGCTCCCCGCGGGAACGCGTCGGCGGCCGGGCCTCCCGAGGGCGGAGGCCCGGCCGCTGTCATGGTCGATCGGTCAGGAGGCGAAGGCCCTCTCCAGGCGGGGGATCAGGTCCCGGAGGTCCTGCTCCCAGCAGCCGGGGCTGTGGCCGCCGTCGCACTGGGTGCCCCAGCCCGAACCGTCGCCGTAGTCGACGTAGTAATACGGCATGCCCCGGGCGTCCATGCGGGCCTTGACGTTCTTGGACGCGCCCGCGACCCAGAACTCCATGTTCGTCGGCGAGCCGCCCCCGTCGCCCGTGTAGAGGGACACGCCGATCCCGGCGAGCCTGTCCAGGTGCTGCGAGGGGTCGACCTCGTTCCACCGCCAGTCGACGTTGAAGACCGGGTAGGGCGAGCCGAACAGGGCGTCACTGTCCACGCCGGGCTTGTAGGCGGACTCGTTCGGGTCGCAGTACCCGGACGACGAGGCGCACATCGCACCCATCGCGTCGGTGACGGAGGCGACGACGGCGAGACGCAGGTCCATGGAGTTGGCAGACAGGTCGATGTCTCCCGACAGGGACGCGGTCTGGCTGAACAGGTCGGGACGGGCCTGGGCGTAGTGGAAGGCCCCGAACCCGCCCATGGAGATGCCGGCGACGGCGCGGGACTTCTTGACGGCGATCGTCCGCAGGTTGGCGTCGATGAACGGGATCACCTGCTTGAGGTGGAAGTTCTCCCAGTTCTGGGCGCCGAGCACGGTGTTCTGGTTGAGCCAGTTCGCGTACCAGCTGCGGGCGCCGCCGTCCGGGATGACGGTGATCATCTCGTTCGACATGGACAGCGCCGGATAGGTCTGCCGGATCGGGTCGTCGGGGGAGCCGTGCAGGAAGTACAGCACCGGGTAGCGCCGGTTCGGGTCGTCGTAGTACCCGCTCGGCAGGATGATCTTGATGTGCTGCTCGCCCGCGACCTGGGGCGTGGTGACCGTGAGGTAGAAGTCGGTGGCCGTCCCCACCGCCGGGCCGACCTGCGTCAGGCCGAACCCGTCCGTCAGCTTCGGCGGCTCCGTGGCCTCGGCGGCCTGCGCGGAGCCCGCCGGCGCGAGGACGGCGACGGCGGCGACCAGCCACGCGACCACCGTTCTCCACCAGTTCGGTGTTCTCTTCACAGTGTTTCCCTTCGTGTCAGTCGAGGACCTTGATCCGCAAGGCCGGAGAGGCCGCGATCTGTTCGTCGGTGAACCGCTCGGTCACCCACCCGCCCGCCGAGAACAACCGCGTCTGGTCGGCGTAGTGCGGCGAGCTCGGGTCGGCCGACTGGGAGTAGGTCATGACGGAGTACGACTCCGGCGGTTCGTCGGCGGTGAACCGCACCTGCTGGATGAAGCTGGAGCCGAAGACGACGTCCGGCTTTCCGTCGACCTGGCCGGGGGTGATCACGTTCAGCACGCCCAGTTCACCGAGCGAGCCGTGGATCGGTATCTGCTCACCGCCGCGGGTGATCCTCTGGATGTCGGACAGCGGCGCGTTCAGCGGGATGCCCGCCTTGCGCAGGGCGAGTACGGCACGGCCGAAGGCATCGCGTACGGCGGAGCTCCCGGAGTCCAGCGAATTGGGCGTGTGGACCGGGTCCTTGGGGTCGAAGGGCACCTTCCACGGCAGCTTCTCGAGCTTCTGCCCCCCTGTCAGGTAGGCCCAGTAGTTCGCGAAGAGCCAGGATCCCCGGCTGTCCGCCGTGAAGTCGTGGCTCTTCCAGGCGGCGAGGATCGGACAGGCCTCGCTGACGTTGACCAGGTTGCCGTCCACCAGGATCAGTCCGAAGGCGACGCTCTGGCACATGGACACGGTGGCGTTGAGGGTGAGGTCGGCCGCCCTGCTGTTGTCGGCGAACAGCAGCCGCCCCATCGTCTCCGGGGTGAAGCCCCGGCCCGGCAGGCCGTCCGTGCCGTTGATCCGGTTCCGCGCGGTCAGGATCAGCTCCTGGGTGCGCAGCGACCGGGGCGCCGCCGTGTCGCCCATCACCCGGGGGAAGGTCAGTGGTTGCTCGGGGTTGGCCAGCCAGGGGCTGTCGTTGGCGTTGCCCACGAAGTCCGAGCGGATCAGCCGGGGCTGCTTGTGCGGGTCGAGCAGACCCGGCGCGGCCGCGTTCGGGTCGTCGGGCCAGTCGCAGGCGCTGCGCTTGCCGTCGAGGATGGAGACGGGCGGCACGTTCGGCTGCGGGAGCGCCTGGTCGAACAGGAGCTTCCCGGTCTCGGTGAGGCAGGCCCGGGCGTGCTCGTCGGTGACGTTCGGGACGGCCTGGATGTCCGCGTACAGGGCGTTGCCCTCGCGGTCGGAGGCGATCGTGTTGAAGAAGGGGACGCCCTGCGTGGTCTCCAGGACGTTCACCACCTCGTGGACGTCCTTGGCCCGGTCGAGGCCGAACCAGGTGTTCAGCGCCCGCAGGTTGTTCATGTTCGGGTCGCGCACCACGTGCGCGCTGACCGCCCAGGGCAGCGGGATGCCCACGATCGAGGTGGTGACCGGTCCGTAGCGGGTGGACCACAGGGTCCTGGTGACCTTGCCGAGGGAGCCGTCGGCGTTCCGGACGTCGACCTCGACCCGCTGCGAGGTCATCTGCTCCCAGGCGCCGTCGACCAGGTACATGGTCGGGTTGAACGGGTCCACCTGCACGTCGAACAGCCCGAACGGGGCGACCGTGGCGACGGTGTGGCTCCAGGCGACGTCGTCGTTGTGCCCGATGTTCACGGCGGGCAGTCCGAGCAGGCCGGCCCCGGAGACGTTGACCTTCCCCGGGATGGTCAGCTGGCTCTGCCACATCCGGTTCTTGCCCTGCCAGGGGAAGTGCGGGTTGGCGAGCAGCATGCCGGTGCCGCCGGAGACGCCCTGCGAACCGACCGCCAGCGCGTTGCTGCCCATGTTCTGCCGGCGGCTCTTCGCCAGGGCGTCGCTGATCCGCTTCGCGGTCCGTGCGGGGTCCATGGGCTTCGCGGTTCTGGTGGCGCTCGCCGACGCTCCCGGGGGTACGGCGTTCACCTGACCGTCGAGCAGCGGGTCGGCGCTGCCCATGATGATCTCGGCGTGGGCGTGCCGGTAGACGTCCAGCTCCGTGATCGGCCGCACCCAGGCCGCACCGCGGCAGGCCGGGTCGGAGAGGTTGGCCACGCCCGTCTCCGCCAGGTACCGGTTGTACCCCTGGACGTAGCCCCGGATGGCCTCCCTGACCTCCGGCTCCGGCCCGTCGGGCGCGGGCTGGTTCAGGAGCCGCTCCACCACCGCGTTGTCCTTGAGCCGCTGGAAGTACAGATCGCTGTTGAGGTTGGTGGTGGTGTTCTGGTTCTGGCCGGGACTGGTCCGCCCGTCGGGCCCCAGGTAGCGGGACCGCTGGGCGTCGACCATCAGGTAGGTGTCGGCCAGGGTGCAGATGTTGTCCTTGGCCGCCGCGTATCCGTAACCCGTCCCCAGCCCCTCCCAGTCCGAGGCGATGATGTGCGGGATGCCGTACTCGGTGTACCGGATGGTCGGCTTGTCAGGCGCCGGCGCGGCGGCGGGTGACGCGGTGGCCGGGGCGCCGGTGACCGCCGTCGTACACGTCACCGCCGCCGCGGCCAGGACCGCCATCGGCAGCCTCGCTCTCGATCTCCTCCGTGCCATGGAACCGTCCCTCCCTGGAGTGAGGCCTGCGTGCGAACGCGGTCACGCTAGGGAGGAGCGATGAAATATCGATGACGCGGCCGACCCCGCCGGCGCCTCTGCCGGATCAGCGCACGGCCGGGGGCCGGGGACACCCCGGCAGCGGCGGCCGGTCCTTCGTCCGTACGGCGGGCAGCCAGGCCACGGGATACGTGGAGCCGCGCGGCAGCCGGACGCGGAACCACAGGGTGGACTGCAGGTCCTCCTCGTCGATGACGGGCTGTCCGTCGGGCAGCCGGCAGTCGGCGGTGAGGACGTCGCCGTGCCACACCCGGGTCGGTACGACGTTGCCCGCGGCGTACGGCCGCAGGGGATCGATCGCCAGGCCCAGACTGCACTGCGGATCCCTGTCGACGCGGCCCTGGCAGCCCCGCTCCGCGTTGAAGACCTCGACCGCGCGGGCCCTCTCGCCCGCACGGCCCGGCGCGGCGGACGGGCCCTCCCGCACCGTGTCCGACCACAGGGTCGCGCCGACGGCCCCGCAGAGCACGGCGGCGAGGACGACCGCGCGGGCCCGTCCCCGTGGCGGCCGGGCCCCGGCGCCGCGGGTCCCCGGACCCCGCGTCCCCACGTCGTACAGCCCCGCCTCCCGGGTGCCCTCCCGTGTGCTCTCCCGGGCGGCGATGCGGGCGAGCAGGCTCTCGGCCGTGTGCGGGGCACGCGCCGCGTGCGTCGGGGCCAGACAGTCGGCGGCCAGCGCACGCCAGAACGGCGGCACCGCGTGGTCCATGCGCAGCGGCGCACGCCCCTCGCCGTACTCCTGCACGGCGGCGCCCCGCGCCACCGGTGTGGCGCCGGGGAACGGCGAGGCGCCGGCGGCGAACACCTCGTGGACGACGACTCCCAGCGCCCAGATGTCGGCACTCGGCCGGACCTGCACCCCGAGCTCCCCCAGGGGCGCCCTCCACCGCTCGGGCGGGAGGTAGTCGAGCGTGCCCATGGGAGGCACGTACCCGTGCGTCCCGGTCAGCTCCGTGGCGAGGCCGAAGTCCGAGAGCTTCACCGAACCGTCCTTGCCCAGCAGGACGTTCTCCGGTTTGAGGTCGGCGTGCACCCAGCCCGAGCGGTGGAGATGGGCCAGGCCCTCGCAGATCCCCGCGATCAGCCGGCCGCGATCGGCCTCGGACACCCCCGCGTCGAGGAGTTCGCGCAGGCTGCCCGTGGCCCGCTCCATGACCAGCACGATCGCACCGTCCACGGCCGGCAGCTCCGGCGCGGCGAGGACGAAGGACTCCCGGAGGCCGATCAGCCGGGGATGCCCGGCCCTGCGCCCCAGTTCGACCTCGCGGCGGGCGGATTCCACGATCCTGCGGGCCTGCCGGGGCGCGAGCCCGGCGGTCGGCATGATCTTGAGCGCGACCTCCTCGGGGTCCGACGCCCGGCCGGAGCGGTCGCGGTGCTCCTCCGCCGGCCGCGCCGCGTACACCGTGGACCAGCCCCCGGCCCCGATCAGCTCGGTGACCACCCAGTCGCCCACCCGCCGGCCGGGCGGGAGCAGGTCCGTACGGTCGAGTCCCGTGGTGTCGTCCGGGCCGCGCGGCGCCGTCATCGCGACCTCTGCCGCTCCCGCCCGCCGCCCCCAGCCAGGGACGGCAGCAGCGCGAGATGCTCCTCCCGCACCAGACCGAACCGCAGCGCGAGCCCGACGATCTCCTCCCGCTTGCCGTTGCGGCGCTCGCCCTTGCCGGGCTCCTGGGCGTCGAGGCCGCCGAGGCGCAGCTTCTCCTCGGCGAGGTAGTCGATGTGCGAGCTGATGGCCCGCGCGGTCAGGGTGCCGCCGGTGACGTGCCCCCTGAGCCGCTCCACGATCTGCGGCGTGGTGGGCACCGCCACGCGGGACTGGTCGCGCAGCCGGGGTTCGCACAGCGCGACGAGCACGAGGAAGTACGTGGCCGACTCGTCCAGGGAGTACGCGGTGACCGTGCGACTGCCCCAGGGAGCGCCCGTCGCGTCCGGATCCAGATAGACGTGGTCGGGGGCGAAGACCTGGAAGGAGACCGTGAGATCGCCGCGGGTGGGCAGCACCACGCGGGAGAACTCGAACGGGACGGGCGCTCCGACGCGTCGCGGCGGGACCCGCAGGTACTCGCCCGCTCCCTCGGGGTTCTCCACCAGGTAACTGTGGGTGCTGCTGTGGTTCGTCAGCTGCCAGTGGTCGTCGGTCGCACGGATCTCCCCGGCGAGCCGGGAGATGGCCGCGTCCGCGAGACGGAGCTCGACCGGAGTCGTCGTGGAGCCCCGTCCGAAGCGGGCGACCTGGCCGGGACCGAGTCGCAACGTGACCGCGTCGCCGTACGGTTCGCCGCCGTCGGCGCCACCGCTTCCGCGCGGCAGATGGACGACTACGCCGCTCACCGCTCCCCCTCTTCGTCCCGTCGCGGTTGTCGGACGAGCGGAACGATACTCACGGGTCAGGTGAGTTCACCGGCGTGCTTCGGCCACTTCGGCCGGGACCCGTCAGAGGGGCCGGCGGTCGACCCCCGGCGGGTGCTCCGGCGGCGCGGAGAAGCCACCGCCGGGTCCTCCCGGGGCCCTCGCGGCCACGGCTCGCGGCGCCGTCCGCCGCTGTGACCCAGGCCACCCCATCGCCGTGTCGGAGCGGCGATTTGATGCCGTTTTCGGCCCTCTGCGGTGCCGATCGGCCGAGGAGCCGGCGCGGAGGCCGGGGAGGCGATCGGCCGGAGCCGACGGCCGGGGCGCGCGGGGAGCGCCTTCGCGCCCCGGACGCGGTCGGTTCCCCGCGCCCCGCGCAAGGTGGGGCAAGTCACCGCGCCCGGAGGGAGGGTAAGGGGTGATCCGGGAGGTTCGTCAGGTGCTCGGAGCTCTGCTCGGCCGCCCGTACATTGGCGCAATCCGTACGGAGCGCTGCGCGGCGCGTACTCAGAGTGCGGGGCTGCCCGACACGAGGGGCGCCACCGGGCGGTCGCCGAAGGCCGTCCACGGGCGCCACCCTCCGCTCGGCCGGTCCTGGACGCGGGTCCGTACCCGGCCGTCCGAGGTGACCGCGAACACGTGCAGCCGCCCGGTGGCGTCGAGCGCGACCGCGGGGGTGGCGGCGAGCCCGGTGCCGGGCTCGCCGAACTCCGCGCCGGGGTCCCAGCTCCCGCCCGGGGCCGTCTGCCGGCGGTGGACGAGCCGGGCGCCGCCCGGAGACAGGGAGAACGCCTCCAGGCGGCCGTCGGCGTCGGCGGCGAGCGCCGGGGCGGCCGCGCTCCAGCCGAACAGCGGCTGCCAGTCGTCCCAGCCGCCGCTCGGCACGGTCTGCCGCCGGTGGAACGTCCCCGCCCCGGACGGTCCGACGGCGACGACGGTCAGCCGGCCGCTGCCGTCCCCGGCCACCCGCGGCGCGGTGCCGGCGGCGGTGCCGAAGGCGTGCCAGGCGCCGGTCCAGGGACCGTCGGGGAACTCCTGCCACCGGTGGCGGATCCCGGAGCCGCCGACCGCGAGGACGAACACCTCCAACCGGCCGTCGGCGTTGGCCGCCACCGCCGGCGGGGCGCCGGCGGCGCCGCCGAAGCCGGGCTCCCACGCCTCCCAGGCCGTCGCCCCGGGTGACCGCTGGCGTCGCCGGGCGAAGGAGGCGGCGCCGGGACCCGACGCGAAGACCTGGAGCCGGCCGCCGGCGTCGCGGGCGACGGCGGGCGCCGCTCCCGCCGGGCCGCCGAACTCCTCCCAGTCGTACCAGCCGCCGTCCGGCCGCTGCACCCGGTGGTGCAGGTTGGCGCCTCCCGGCGCGAGCGAGAACACCTCCAGGCGGCCGTCGGTGTTCCGCCCGAGCGTGGGAACCGCGCCGGCGGGCCCTCCGAAGGCCTCCCATTCCGACCAGGTGTCGGTGCTCGCGTCGAGCTGCACGCGCCGCAGCATCGAGCGGTCGACGGCGTCGAGCGCGAACACCGTGAGCCGGCCGTCGACGTCGAGCCCCGTCACCGGGTTGTCCGGGCTCTGCCAGGGCGGAGGCGTGTCGCGCCAGTCCAGCGGCGCGACGTACAGACCCTGCCCGAACCAGCCCGCCGCGCTCGCGTACCACGCGTCCCCGTCGGCGAAGACCTCCACCGCGTGACCGGCGACATGGCCGGCGGGGCCGGTGAGGTCGAAGCGGAACGGGTCGCGCGAGGCGAGCACATCGGTGCCCGTGTAACCGTTGCGCGGTCCGATGAACAGGTAGTACCAGCCGTCCCGTTCGACGACGTACGGGGACTCGGTGACCGAGACGGTGGTGTCCGTGCTCGCGTCGGTGAACGCGACGCCCGGCTCGCTCCAGCGCACCAGATCGGCGGACCGCCGGTAGGCCACCACATGGTGGCCGCCCGGGCCCGAGAGCTCGGTGTAGTACATGACCCACTCGCCGCCGACCCGCAGGACCATCGGGTCCCGTGCGGCGAGCCCCCGGAACAGCGGCCCGGACGGCTCGCGGGTCCAGTCGAACAGGTCGGTCGAGGTGGCGAGGTTGATCGCCGCGCCGCCGCTGCCTGCGGCGCCTCCCGCGGCGTAGAACATCCAGAACCGGCCGCCCGCCTCGACGACGTGCGGCGCCCACAGGTGTTCCTCGCCGAAGTAGGACGGTGCGACGGTGAGCGCGTCGGGATGGGTGGTCCACGGGCCCTGCGGGGTCGGCGCGGAGGCGTGGGCGAAGGAGGTCTCCGCGGAGCTGTCCGGGGCTTCGCCGCGCGGGGCGCTGTTTCCGACGATGCCGAACAGATGCCAGCGGCCCTGGGCCCGGATCAGCGTGTGGTCGTTGAGGTAGCGCGGTCCGGCGGGGGTGGAGGGGTCGTGGACGTGGGCGAAGGGTCCCGCGCCGATCCAGCGGGCGGGCGGGACGGCCCCGGGGGCCGCGGCCACGGCACGGGCGGCGCCCGGGGCCGAGAGCGCGCCGAGACCAGCGGCGCCGCGCAGCAGGTTCCGTCTGCTGATCGGAAGCATGAGTCTCTCCAGGGGGACCCCTCGGCCGGCCGTGCCGTACGGGCTCGGCCGGCCGAGGGGCGGAGGGGCGGCGGTCGGGGATCGGTCCGAGGGGATGGGGGGATGGGGGAGGGGAGGGGGATCAGTCGAGCGCGGGTCCCGCGGTGCCGTTGACCCAGACCCAGGAGGACCAGGTCGAGAAGCCGGTCTGCCAGACGTGGTACGTGCCGGCGTGGCTGGTGCCGAAGACCTCGATCCGGCCGTCGGCGTCGGAGGTCGCGGTGACCTCGGTGCCGCCGCCGCCGAAGGTCTCCCACGCGCCGTAGGGCGCGTTCACCCCGGTCTGCCAGGTGTGCATGGCCGTGTCGCCGTTCATGGCGAAGACCTCGACGCGGCCGTCGGCGGTGCGCTCGCTGCTGAGCTGGGAGTCGGCGGGGCCGCCGGTCCCCTCCCATCCCGACCAACTTCCGGCACCCGTCTGGTACTTGTGGAACACGCCGACCGGCCCGGAGGCGAAGACCTCGATGCGGCCGTCGGCGTTGTGGTCGACCGTGAGGTCGTGACCGCCGCCGCCGAAGTCCTCCCACGCGGACCAGCCGCCGCTCGGGGACGTCTGGTACTGGTGCTGGAAGGTGCTCCCGCCGAGGGCGAAGACCTCGAGGCGTCCGTCGGACGACTTCTCCATCTCGATACGGCCGTCGGCGGGACCGCCCCCGGTCGGCTCCCATCCCGACCAGCCGCCGTTCGGCTCCCGTTGGTACCGGTGGAACACGCCGACCGGCCCGGAGGCGAAGACCTCGATGCGGCCGTCGGCGTTCACGCCGGCCGCGATGTCACGACCGCCGCCGCCGAAGTCCTCCCAGTCGGACCAACCGCCCGAGGGGGAGAGCTGGTAGCGGTGCCGGAAGGTGCTCCCGTCGATGGCGAACACCTCCAGACGGCCGTCCGCGTTCGGCGCGATCGCCAGCTGGGCGTTCACCGGTCCGCCGAGCCGCTCCCACTCCGACCAGTCGCGGTTCGCCTCCCGCTGCCAGGCGTGGTGGACTCCGTCCGCCCCGGCGGCGAAGACCTCCAGGCGCCCGTCCGCCGACCGCGCCGACACCACCCGGCCCGACTCCGCCGGGTGCACCAGGGGCTTGGGGCGCGGACCGCTGCCCGGGACGCAGGGCAGCACCACGCCGCCCTCCGCGAGGTAGACCTCGGGGTCGATGCCGTACGAGAGGGACAGGTCCCCCCAGATCCGCAGGTGGAGGTGGGGCCCGTCCGCGTTGCCCTCGGCACCCATCAGGGCGATCCGCTGACCGGCCACGACATGGTCGCCGACGGAGACGTCCCGCTGGTACATGTGACCGTACTCGGAGGTCTTGCCGTCCGGGTGCTGGACGCGGATCCACTGGCCGTAGTCACTGGCGTAGCCGGAGATGGTCACCACGCCGTCGCCCACGGCGTAGATCGGGGTCCCGGTGTCGTTGGCGATGTCGACGCCGTTGTGGCCGCTGTGGAACGGCTGGCTCACGAAGCCGGCGGCCGGACACGCCGAGGCGGAGACGTCGGCCGTGGCCGGGGTCGTGGCGACCAGCGCGGGCAGCAGGGCGGCCGTCGCCGCGAGGAGCCGGCTCAGCGCGCGTCGGGAGAGTCCGGTACGCATCCGCTCACGCCTTGCGGAGCCGGTCGATGACGCCGTCGATGTCCCGCTGCATCATGTCGTGGCGGATGAAGTGGCCGCCGGGCAGCTCGTACCACTCGTGCGGGATGCCCGCGTTGCCCAGCAGGGAGCGGAACTCCCGCTGTCCCGCGAGCACCTGGGTCTCGTTGGCCGTGTCGAACCAGTTGATCGGGTCGGGGCTGGTGCCGGCGACCAGGAAGACCCGCTTGTTGCGGTAGCTCTCGATCCGCTGCACCGGGTTGTCCGCGCTGACCCGGGCCTCGTCCCAGAACGGCGCCCCGTAGATCGTGCCGCCGTTCAGGTCGAGCGCCGCCGAGCTCGCGTTGGCCCAGTGACCCACGAGGCCGTTGTCCCGGCGCAGGCTGGCCGGCCCGGAGTGGGCGCTCACCGAGGCGAAGTGGCCGTAGTACTTGGCGGCGTACTTCAGCGCGCCGAAGCCGCCCATCGAGAAGCCGGACACGGCACGGCCGTCGTACTCGGCGTACGTACGGAAGTTGGCGTCGATCCACGGGATGAGCTGCGAGATGTGGAACTGCTCCCAGTTCCGCGGGCCGACGTTGGAGCTCACGGGGTTCGAGTACCAGCCCGCGTGCCCGCCGTCGGGCATGACGACGATGATCGGCCTGCCCGCGGTCCAGTCACGGACGCCCTCGCGGTCGAAGGTGATGAAGTCCTGGTCCGTGCCGCCGCCGTGGAGGAGGTAGAGCACCGGGTACGTGCGACCGCTCCAGTGGTAGTCGTCGGGCAGGAGCACGTTGACGCCGGGGTTCCAGCCGATCGCGCTCGTCGAGAAGCGGTAGTACCACATGCGCGGGTCGGCCTCGTTGCGGTCCACGATGCGCAGCCCGAAGCCGTCCCCGACGGCGGAGGCCGGTCCCGCCGCGGCCAGGACTCCTCCGCCGCCCAGGGCCAACGCGGCCGAGAGGCCGCCGGCGGTCTTGAGGATGTTCCGGCGGGTGGGGTTCTTCGCGCTCAACGTGACCTCCGGGTCGAAGCGGGACGACGGTCGGGAACGTAGCAACGGCACCGGGCCGGGGTGACCCCGGAAGATTGCGGACTGACAGGCGGCGCCGCGTGGGCTAGGGGGTGCCTCGTCGGTCGGGCGGAGCCCTCGCGTGCCGGTGGCGGCGGCGCGAGTCGATAGCCTGGCCGGATGCTCACCGAAGTCACCGCTACCCGCTATGTGACGCCGCTGCGTGAGGGCGGCTCGCTCCCGGGCATCGTCGAGGCCGACGACCTCGGCACGTACGTCATGAAATTCACCGGCGCCGGCCAGGGGCGCAAGACCCTGGTCGCCGAGGTCGTCTGCGGGCAGCTCGCCCGGAGACTGGGCCTGCGGGTGCCGGAGCTCGTCACCATCCAGCTCGACCCCGTCATCGGGCTCTCCGAACCCGACCAGGAGGTGCAGGAGCTGCTCAAGGCGAGCGGCGGCCTCAACCTGGGCATGGACTTCCTGCCCGGCTCGCTGGGCTTCGACCCGCTCGCGTACGAGGTCGACCCCCGGGAGGCCGGCCGGGTCGTCTGGTTCGACGCGCTGATCAACAACGTCGACCGCTCCTGGCGCAACCCGAACATGCTCGTCTGGCACGGCGACCTGTGGCTCATCGACCACGGCGCCACCATGATCTGGCACCACAACTGGCCGGGCGCCCAGGCCTCCGCCGCGAAGCCGTACGACGCCTCCGACCACGCGCTCGCCCCCTTCGCCCCGGACGTCGCCGCCGCGGCCGCCGAGCTCGCTCCGCTCGTCACCCGCGAGCTCCTGGAGGAGGTCACCGCCGACGTCCCCGACGAGTGGCTCGTCGACGAGCCCGGCTTCGACGGCACGGACGAGGTGCGCGCCGCGTACGTCTCGGCGCTGCTGCCGCGCGCCGCCACCATCCACGAGCGGATCACGCTCGGGCCGCGCACCGAGAGCCGGCCGCAGCAGCCGCCCGGCTGGCTCGCCGAACGCCTCGCCCCCCGGAAGCACACCACCGAGAAGGACAGCACGACGTGACCGACCGCGATGTCTTCGAGTACGCGCTGCTGCGCGTCGTGCCCCGGGTGGAGCGCGGCGAGTGCTTCAACGCGGGAGTGGTCGTCTACTGCCGCGCCCGGTCCTTCGTGGCCGCCCGTACGCATCTCGACGAGGCCAAGCTGACGGTGCTCGACCCGGCGGCCGACGTGACCGGCGTGCGGGCCGCGCTGCGCGCCGTCGAGGGGGTCTGTCTGGGCGGCGACGCGGCGGGTCAGGCCGCGCGCGACGACGCGGGACGGCGCTTCCGCTGGCTGATCGCGCCGCGCTCCACGGTCGTGCAGCCGGGGCCCGTCCACACGGGTCTGACCGCCGACCCCGAGGCCGAGGTGGAACGCCTGCTCGACCTTCTCGTCCGGTAGCTCGTCCGGTAGGGGCAAAGGGAGTGACCTGGTGCACCCGGTGGGCCGTTGACACCGGGTGCCAGGGCTTCTAGCGTCTCGTCCTGCGGACGATACTAAGCGGTCGCTCATGTGCGGGACGCAGGAGCGGACGGACGGTTCGGCCGCCACCAGGGACGATCCAACGGCGAGGAGAACCAAGCATGTCCACCACCGAGCAGCGCGTAGCCATTGTCACGGGTGCCGCACGGGGCATCGGCGCGGCCACCGCGCTCCGCCTGGCGGCCGAGGGCCGCGCCGTCGCCGTGCTCGACCTCGACGAGGCGGCCTGCAAGGACACCGTCGAGAAGATCACCGCCGCGGGCGGCACCGCCCTCGCGGTCGGCTGCGACGTCTCGGACGGCGCGCAGGTGGAGGCCGCCGTCGCGCGGGTCGCCGCCGAGCTCGGCGCGCCGACGATCCTCGTCAACAACGCGGGCGTGCTCCGCGACAACCTGCTCTTCAAGATGTCCGAGTCCGACTGGGACATCGTCATGAACGTCCACCTCAAGGGCGCCTTCCTGATGGCGAAGGCCGTCCAGAAGCACATGGTGGACGCGGGCTTCGGCCGGATCGTCTCCCTCTCCTCCTCCTCGGCGCTCGGCAACCGCGGCCAGGCCAACTACTCGGCCGTCAAGGCGGGTCTGCAGGGCTTCACCAAGACCCTCGCCAAGGAGCTCGGCAAGTTCGGCGTCACCGCCAACGCCGTCGCCCCGGGCTTCATCGTCACCGAGATGACCGCGCAGACCGCCGAGCGCGTCGGCATGGGCTTCGAGGAGTTCCAGGCGGCCGCCGCCTCCATGATCCCGGTGGCGCGGGTCGGCCGCCCCGAGGACGTCGCCAACGCGATCGCGTTCTTCACGGGCGACGACGCCGGCTTCGTCTCCGGCCAGGTCATGTACGTGGCCGGCGGCCCGCTCAACTGACGACCGACAGCGAGAGGAGGAGGCGCGCATGAGCGCACAGGAACGGCCGGAGCCCTCCGGCAAGGTCGCCCTCGTCACCGGCGCCAGCCGGGGCATCGGCTACGGCGTCGCCGAGGCCCTCGTCGCCCGCGGCGACCGGGTCGTCATCACCGGACGCGGCGAGGAGGCCCTCAAGGAGGCCGTCGAGAGGCTCGGGGTCGACCGGGTCATCGCCGTCCCCGGCAAGGCGCACGACGAGGCCCACCAGGCCGCCGCCGTCGAGGCGGCCATGGACGGTTTCGGCCGTCTGGACTTCCTGGTCAACAACGCCGGCACGAATCCCGTGTTCGGGCC
Source organism: Streptomyces sp. TLI_105 (assembly GCF_900105415.1). Taxonomy (GTDB): domain Bacteria; phylum Actinomycetota; class Actinomycetes; order Streptomycetales; family Streptomycetaceae; genus Streptomyces. Next base: position 6,955,834 of record NZ_FNSM01000001.1, read on the forward strand.
CATCGCGGACATGGACCTCGGAGTGGCCCGCAAGGTGTTCGAGACGAATGTGATCTCCGCGCTCGGTTTCGCCCAGCGGAGCTGGCACGCCTGGCAGAAGGAGCACGGCGGGGCGATCGTGAACATCGCCTCGATCGCCGGCGTCTCCGCCTCGCCTTTCGTCGGCGCATACGGAATGAGCAAGGCCGCGATGATCAATCTGACCCTTCAGCTGGCGCATGAATTCGCGCCGGTCGTGCGGGTCAACGCGATCGCTCCGGCCGTCGTGAAGACGAAATTCGCGCGGCCGCTCTACGAGGGCCGCGAGGCGGAGGCGGCCGCCGCCTATCCGCTCGGCCGGCTCGGCGAGCCCGAGGACATCGGCGGGGCGGCGGCCTTCCTCACCTCGTCACAGTCGGAGTGGATCACCGGCCAGACGCTCGTCGTCGACGGCGGCATTTTCCTGAACGCCGGAGTCGGGTGACCGATAACCGGACACTTTCCGGATTCTCTTGTCCGGATTGACCCCGGTTGTGCGCTGAATGCCTCAAGTGCCCCGGCGGGCTCGAACATTGACCTGGCGGGGTGCTGCGGTATCGTCGGCCGACCCCTGGCTGAACGAGGAGCGTGCACGTGTTCAACCGGACCAGTCTGCAGGCCGCTGCAGCCCTTGTGTCCATATCCCTGGTAACCGGATGCGGTGTCTTCTCGGACAGCGAATCCGCCGGGGAGCAGAGAATCGTCGTCGGCACGACGAGTTCTCCCACCACGCTTGATCCGGCCGCCGCCTGGGACAATTCCTGGGAGCTTTTCCGGAATGTCTTCCAGACCCTGGTGAGTTTCCCGACGGGCAGCACCACCCCGCAGTCGGACGCCGCCGACTGCAAGTTCACGGACACCTCCAGTCGGGTCTTCGAATGCAAGCTCGTGGAGGGCCTGACCTTCTCCAACGGGCACAAACTGGACGCCAAGGCCGTCCAGTACTCGATCGAGCGCATCCGCACGATCAACCACAAGGGCGGCCCGAACGGCATGCTCGGCTCGCTCGACAAGATCGACACCGTCGGCGACCGCACCGTCGTCTTCCGGCTCAACAAGTCGGACGCCACCTTCCCCTTCGTGCTCGCCACCCCCGCGATGTCGCTGGTGGACCCCGCCGAGTACCCGGCCGACCAGCTCCGCAAGGACGGCAAGGTCATGGGCTCCGGCCCGTACGTCCTCGACTCGTACACCGAGCGCGAGACGGCGGAGCTGACGAAGAACCCCACCTACAAGGGCTTCGCCGACCGCAAGAACGGCGGCGTCACGATCAGGTACTTCGACGCCTCCGACGCCATGGTCGCCGCCCTCCGCAAGAAGGAGATCGACGCCACCTACCGCGGCCTCACCGCCGAGGAGGTCGTCGCCCTCCAGGAGGACAAGCCGGAGAACAAGGGCCTCCAGCTCGTCGAGTCGACCGGCGCCGACATCCGCTACCTGGTCTTCAACACCCAGGACAAGTCCGTCGCCAAGCTGCCCGTCCGCAAGGCCATCGCCCAGCTCGTCGACCGCGACGAACTGGTCAACAAGGTCTACCAGGGCACCGCCGAGCCCCTGTACTCGATGGTGCCCAAGGGCATCGCCGCCCACACCACCAAGTTCTTCGACCGCTTCGGCTCGCCCAACGAGGAGAAGGCGAAGAAGATCCTCCGCAGCGCCGGCATCACCGACCCCGTCGAGCTGGACTTCTGGTACACCACCGACCGGTACGGCTCCTCGACGGCCGCCGAGTTCACCGAGCTCAAGCGGCAGCTGGAGGAGTCCGGCCTCTTCAAGGTCACCCTGCACGGCAAGCCCTGGAAGGAGTTCCAGGCGGGCTACCAGAAGGGCGAGTACCCGGTCTTCGGCCGCGGCTGGTTCCCCGACTTCCCGGACCCGGACAACTTCGTCGCCCCCTTCGTGGGCAAGGAGAACGTCCTAGGCACGCCCTACGAGAGCTCCCGGATCACCAACGAACTGCTGCCGAAGTCCCGCCGCGAGAGCGACCGCGGGACCGTCACGGACGAGTTCGTGGAGGCCCAGGAGATCCTGGTCCAGGACGTCCGGCTGCTGCCCCTGTGGCAGGGCAAGCTGTACATCGCGGCCGGGGAGGACATCGGCGGCAGCGAGCGCGCCCTCGACCCGCAGACGGTCATGCAGATGTGGGAGCTGAGCCGCCGCGCCAGCTGGTAGCGGGCCTGCGGGGGCCACTGTCAGTGGCCCCCGGTAGGTTTTCGGACGGAGTAACAGGAACGTCCACCGGAGGTTGTTGACCGTGACCGACACCAGCATGCTGCCCGAGTCCTGGCGGGGTGTCCTCGGCGAGGAGCTGCAGAAGCCGTACTTCGCCCAGCTCACCGAGTTCGTCGAGGAGGAGCGCGCCAAGGGGCCGGTCTTCCCGCCGAAGGACGAGGTCTTCGCCGCCCTCGACGCCACCCCGTACGACAAGGTGAAGGTCCTGATCCTCGGTCAGGACCCCTACCACGGCGAGGGGCAGGGCCACGGCCTCTGCTTCTCCGTCCGCCCGGGTGTGAAGACGCCGCCCTCCCTGCGGAACATCTACAAGGAGATGCACGAGGAGCTCGGCCACCCGATCCCGGACAACGGCTATCTGATGCCGTGGGCCGAGCAGGGCGTCCTCCTGCTCAACGCCGTGCTGACGGTCCGCTCCGGCGAGGCGAACTCGCACAAGAACAAGGGCTGGGAGAAGTTCACCGACGCGGTGATCACCGCCGTCGCCTCCCGCCCCGACCCCGCCGTCTTCGTCCTGTGGGGCAACTACGCGCAGAAGAAGCTGCCGCTCATCGACGAGGAGCGGCACGTCGTGGTGAAGGGCGCGCACCCCTCGCCGCTGTCGGCGAAGAAGTTCTTCGGCTCGCGGCCCTTCACCCAGATCGACGCGGCCGTCGCGGCCCAGGGACACGAGCCGATCGACTGGCGCATCCCGGACCTCGGCTGAGCCTCGGCCCGATCCGGGCCGGGTGCGGCTAGCGTCGTCATTCCCAGTGGGTGAGCGGGTGGAGGTCGCGGTGACCGAGCAGCAGCAGGTGTCGGACGACGGGGTCATGACCAGGATCGGGCAGGCCATGATGCTGCTCCACGGCGGCGACCGCGAGGAGGCCCGCAACCGCTTCGGGCTGCTGTGGCAGCAGATCGGCCCGGACGGCGACCCCCTGCACCGCTGCACCCTCGCGCACTACATGGCCGACGCCCAGGACGATCCCGACACCGAGCTGGCCTGGGACCTGCGGGCGCTGAGCGCGGCCGAAGGGCTCGCCGAGGAGCGGCTCGCCGCGCACGACTCGGCGGCCGCCCTCCGGGCGCTGTACCCCTCGCTCCATCTGAACCTGGCCGCGGACTACGTCAAGCTCCGACGGCCCGACGCCGCGCGGGTCCATCTGGACCGGGCCCGCGCCGCCTCGGACCATCTCGACGACGACGGCTACGGGAACGGGGTACGGGCCGCGATCGAGCGTCTGGAGCTGCGGCTCAGGGACGCGTGACCGACCCGGTGGGGAGGTTCACCGGCCGTACGCGCCGTGACAGATCCTGGCCTGGGCGCTGTCGGGGTCCCAGCCGCCGTACCGCTCGCCCAGGTCGCAGACGTCCGCCCGGGAGACCGGCGGGTTCCTCGGCAGCTCCGTGAGCTCCGGCAGCACGGGAAGGTCCGGCCGGGCCACCGGGCGCGGATGCTCACGCTGTCGCGGTACGGGGGCGGGGTGCGGTCTCTCCGGGCGGGGAGGCGTCACCGCCCGCCGGTGCTGCCCCGCCGGAGGTGTCGCGCGGGGCGCGGCGGACGGCGGGGGAGCGGGGAGCGCCGCCTCGAGGGCCTCGCGGGCCGGGCCCTCGACGATCTGCGGTGCCACGTCCTGGGCGGGGGCGGTGTCGGCCGCGGGCGCGGAGACGGGGGCGGGTGCCGTCGGCGGGGCGTCCACCGAGACGCAGCCCGCCAGGGCGGCGACCGCCGCTCCGACCAGGATCTTCGCTGTTGTTCGGGTTCCATGCACCCGCGCAACTCTGCTGGTCCGTACGCGATCTTCGCGCCCCTACCGGCGGGGAATGCCCCGCACGGGTGAGCCGTGCGGGGCCCGGTCTTGACCGGTCCGGCCGGGGTCAGTCCCCGGTCGCGCCGTCGATGCGCTCGCGGATGAGGTCCGCGTGACCGTTGTGGCGGGCGTACTCCTCGATCATGTGGAGGTAGATCCACCGGAGGTTGAAGGTCTCGCCGGTGCGGTGCTCGCCCACGCCCAGGTCGTCGAGGTCACGGCCGGCGGCCAGGGTGCGCGCGTGGGCGATCTCGGCCTGCCAGGTGGCGTGGGCCTCCTCGTAGGTGTCCTCGTCCGTGACGTGGATGTCCCCGTCGCGGTCCTCCTCCGTCGAGTAGATCCACTCCGCCTTCTCGCCGGCCAGGACGCGGCGGAACCAGCCGCGCTCGACCTCGGCCATGTGCCGGACCAGGCCAAGGAGGTTGAGGTCCGAGGGCGGGGCGGACGGGGTGCGCAGCTGGGCGTCGTCGAGCCCCTCGCACTTCATCGCGAGGGTCGCGCGGTGGAAGTCGAGCCACTGCTCCAGCGCCTCGCGCTCGCCCGTGGTGGTGGCCGGGTCGACGCGCGGGATGGTGTCGGTGCGTTCGGTGGTCATGGGCGGCATCGTCTCCCATGATCGCGGGCGGCGCCAGGGGGTCTCGTGCCGGTCGGGCGTCGCGAGCCCGCCCGACCGGCACGACACCGCCCAGGGGTTCCGCGATCTGCCCGGCCCGCCGTCCACCGCCCGCGTCAGGCGAGGTCTCCGAGCATGCCGCGCAGCAACTCGTCGAAGCCGATGCGCAGTTCGGCGCGGCTCGGCACGGCCGCGTGGAAGGAGCCCGCCGCGCAGGAGAACATCAGGCCCTCGCTCCAGGCGATCAGCGAGAGCGCGTGCCGTTCGGGCTCCGCGGAACCGGCCGCCGCCATCATCGCGATCAGCGGGGTGTGGAACGTGGAGCCGGCCGAGTCGAAGAAGGCGCGCAGTTCGGGCCGGCGGGTGGCCTCCAGGGCCAGCTCGTAGCGGGAGACGAGCAGGGAGCGGTGGTCGGTGAGGTAGCGGTGCAGGGCGAGGGCGAGCGCGTCGACCAGCGCGTCGCCGCCGCTCTCCGGGCCGGGCAGCTCGTGTGGGGTGAGGACCTCGGCCTCCCGCTGGACCTGGCGCCGCACGGCCGTCTCCAGGAGGGCCTGGCGGGTGCGGGCGTGGTTGGACGTCGAACCCTGCGGCAGTCCGGCCCGTTCGTCCACGGCACGGTGGGTCAGGCCCCGCATCCCGCGCTCGACGAGGAGGGCGAGCGCGGCGTCGCCGATCCGTTCGGCGCGGGAGGCGGAGGGCTCCGGGGCGGGGGTCCGGGTGGTGGCGCGAGTCATGGGGACAACCTACTACCGGCGTGACTACACCTGTAGTACCGTCGCGACGGAAGGGTCACTACACCTGTAGTTCCAGACCCGGTCTGGCCGACCCGACCCGACCCGTCCCGCCCGTCCCACCGTCCCGACCGCCCGAACCGAGGAGCAGCCATGGAACAGCAGCACCGTGCCGTCGTCATCGGAGCCGGCATCGGCGGACTCACCGCCGCCGTCGCCCTGAACCGGCGCGGCTGGCAGGTCACCCTCCTCGAACGCGCCACCGACCTCGCCCCCGTGGGCGCCGGCATCGCCCTCGCCCCCAACGCCCAGCGCGCCCTCGACGTCCTCGGCCTCGGCCACCGCGTCCGCGAGCTCTCCGCCTGGCAGGGCGACGGCGGCATGCGCACCCCCGGCGGCCGCTGGCTCTCCCGCACCGACGCCAAGGCCGCCGCCGCCCGCTTCGGCGGCCCCCTCGTCCTCCTCCACCGGGCCACCCTCGTCGACATCCTCACCTCCGCCCTCCCCGAGGGCGTCGTCCGCACCGGCGTGACCGCCACCGTCACCGACCCCGGCGACGACCACCGCCCCGCCCGGCTCACCGTCTCGGACGCCGGGGCCACGGACCGCGGCGAGATCGAGGCCGAGCTCGTCATCGCCGCCGACGGCATCCACTCGGCGACCCGCCGGACCCTCTTCCCCGACCACCCCGGCCCCCGCTACTCCGGCAGCACCAGCTGGCGCGTCGTCGTCCCCGCGCCCGCCCGGCCCTTCGCCCCGCACGAGACCTGGGGCGCCGGCCGGCTGTGGGGCAGCCAGCCCCTCAAGGACGGCCGGGTCTACGCGTACGCCATGGCCGTGGCCCCCGCCGGCGCCCACGCGCCCGACGACGAGAAGGCCGAACTTCTCCGGCTCTTCGGGGACTGGCACCACCCCGTCCCCGAGATCCTCGCCGGCGTCACCCCCGACCGGATCCTGCGGCACGACGTCCACCACCTGCCCGACCCGCTGCCCGCCTTCCACCGGGGCAGGGTCGCCCTCCTCGGCGACGCCGCGCACGCGATGATGCCGAGCCTCGGCCAGGGCGGCAACCAGGCCGTCGAGGACGCCGTCGTCCTCGCCCACCACGCCCGCACCGCCCCCGGCCTCGTGCCGGGCCGCGCGCTCGCCGCGTACACCGCCGACCGGCTGCCGCGCACCACCGCCATCGTCCGCAAGGCCGCCCGCACCGGCGCGATCACCATGCTCTCCGCCCGCCCCGCCGTCGCCCTCCGCGCCGCGGCCGTCGGCGCCCTCTCCCGCTTCGGGCCCGGCCTCGCCCTGCGCGGCTTCGACGGCATCTGCGACTGGAACCCGCCCGTCGACCCCGTCCCTCCGGCCGGGGAGGCGACCCCTCCCCCCGGCCGGGGGGACGACCCGTCCGCGTAAGCTGACCGGCGCGAACGGCCCTTACGGCCAGGGCCGGCGAACGACGACAAGGGAGACCCCGTGAAGGTTGGCTGCATCGGACTCGGCGACATCGCGCAGAAGGCCTACCTCCCCGTCCTCGGCACCCTCCCCGGGGTCGAACTCCACCTCCAGACCCGCACCCCGGCGACCCTGGAGCGGGTGGCCGACACCCTGCACCTGCCCGCCGACCGGCGCCACCGCGACCTCGACTCGCTGCTCTCCGCCGGGCTCGACGCGGCCTTCGTCCACGCCTCCACCGCCGCCCACGCCGAGATCGCCGGCCGGCTGATCGAAGCCGGCGTCCCCACGTACGTCGACAAGCCCCTCGCGTACGAGTACGCCGACTCCGAGCGGATCGTGGAGCTCGCCGAGAAGCGCTCCGTCAGCCTCGCCGTCGGCTTCAACCGGCGCCTCGCCCCCGGCTACGCCCAGTGCCTCGACCACCCGCGCGACCTGATCCTCCTCCAGAAGAACCGCATCGGCCTGCCCGAGGACCCCCGCACCCTCGTCCTCGACGACTTCATCCACGTCGTCGACACCCTGCGCTTCCTGCTGCCCGGCGAGATCGAGCACATCGACGTGCGCGCCCGGATCCGCGAGGGGCTCATGCACCACGTGGTGCTCCAGCTCTCCGGCGACGGGTTCACCGCCATCGGCATGATGAACCGGATGAACGGCTCCACCGAGGAGGTCCTGGAGGTCTCGGGGCAGGACACCAAACGCCAGGTCCTCAACCTCGCCGAGGTCGTCGACCACAAGGGGCAGCCGACCGTGCGCCGCCGCGGCGACTGGGTGCCCGTGGCCCGGCAGCGCGGCATCGAGCAGGCGGTCCTCGCCTTCCTCGACTCGGTGCGGGACGGCCGGGTGCTCAGCGCCAGGGACGCCCTGCTCACCCACGAGCTGTGCGAGCGCGTCGTCCGCGAAGCACTGACCCAGGCCTCCTGACCGCACGTCAGGCGCGGCGCCAGCGCTCGTCCACGACGACCGAGGAGAGCCGCCAGCCGTCGGCGGTGCGGCGCGCCGCGAAGGCGTAGCGCCCACCGCAGACGAAGTCCTCGCCGGTGGCGAACCGCATCGGGTTGACGTAGTCGGCGCCGATGTCCGCCCGGTCCCCGGTCTCCGGGTACCCGCCCGGCTCCCGGAACCGCACCCGCCGGTTCACGATGAGGTGCTGGCGTACGGGAAAGAGGGGCAGCGTCGCGGCGAGCCAGTCCGCGACCTCCGCCGCCGGCCCCTCGATCCCGCCCGAGCCGCGGTAGTCGGCCCTGCCGTCCGGGGCGAACAGGCCCCGGTAGGCGCTCCAGTCGCCCTCGTCCACGGCCGCGGCGTAGCCGGTGACCAGGTCGTCGAGGGCGAATCGGTCCATCACGGTCGCGAGGTCCACGCGCTGCGTCATCGGCTCAGTGTCGGGCAGCGGAGGCCAGGGGCCAAGGGGTGTGCGGCGGCCGCCGCCGGTCATACTGGCCGCCATGCGCGTGAACATCGATCCCGACCTGACCGACCGCACCTCCTTCTACCGGCTGCTGACCGCCACCGTCGTGCCCCGGCCGATCGCCTGGGTGTCCACGGCCTCGGCCGACGGCACGGACAACCTCGCCCCGCACTCCTTCTTCACCATCTCCTCGGTGGCGCCGCCGGTCGTGCAGTTCACGTCGGTCGGGCGCAAGGACTCGCTGCGCAACGTGGAGGAGACGGGGGAGTTCGTGGTGAACCTCGCCCCCGAGGGGCTCTTCGAGCGGATCAACGCCACGGCCACCGACTTCCCGCGCGGGGTGAGCGAGTTCGACGCGTGCGGCATCGAGCGGGAGCCGAGCCTGCGGGTGAAGCCGCCGCGGGTCGCCCAGTCGCCGGTGGCCCTGGAGTGCGAGCTGCACAGCACGCTGCGGATCGGCGACTCCACGGTCGTCTTCGGCCGGGTCGTGCACGCGGCGGTCGACGAGTCCGTCATGGTCGACGGCCACCCCGAGATGACCCTGATGCGCCCGCTGACCCGGCTCGGCAAGAACGAGTGGGGCACCCTGGGCGGCATCGAGGAGATCGCCAGGGTGCCCTACCGGGACTGAGGCCGCCGGACACGCGCGAGCGCCCCGTCCGTGGGGACGGGGCGCCCGGTCATGCGGTGATGCGGTCAGGCGGGCGTGCTACGGGTTGACCGGCAGCACGGGGGTGAAGAGCGTGGGCACGTTCCACTGCTGCGCCGGGGTGCCGTTGCAGTCGAACAGCTGGAACACGGTGCCCCAGTTGCGGTTGGCCCACGGCACGTCGAGGCAGCGGCCCGACTGCGGGTTGTAGATCGAGCCGTCGGCACGCGGCAGCCACTGCTGGCCGCCCTCGCCCAGGCACTGCCAGAAGATCACGGCGCTCTGCGACGTGGTCTGGTTTCCGCTGACGGCGACGCACTGGCCCTGCTGGGTCAGCGTGCCGTTGGCGTTCACGCTGAGCTTCTGCGCGTCGGAGCCGTTGCAGCCCCACAGCTGGGGATGCATGCCGTTGCCGCTGTTGTTGTTCGGCGCGTCCACGCAGATGTCCGGGGAGGGGGCGAAGCGGATCGGGCTGCCGGCCGTGGTGGCCTGCGGGGTGTAGCCCTGGTAGACGGCGAGGTTGCTGACCCGGCCGGCCAGCCAGTTGCTGGGCTGGCTCTGGTACTTGTAGCGGCCCATGACCAGCTTGCCGCTCGGCGCCGGGCTGGTGCCCGCCGCGTGGAAGCCGCTGGAAGCGAGCCGGCCGTTGACGTACAGGCTCATGGCACCGGTGGTGGCGTTGTACGTCGCCGTCAGCTGGGTCCAGACGCCGGCCTGGAACGCGTTGGCCGGGGTGACCGTGGCGTTGAAGTCGTACGGCCAGCCGTCGTCGTCACCGCGGGCGACGGCGAAGCGCCAGTTGCCCGAGTCCGCCCACAGCATGAACGCGCTGCCGTGGGTCGTGTCCTGGCTGACGATCACGCCGTCGGGCTTGTCCATCTTCGCCCAGGTGCTGACCGTGAAGCTCTGCCGGGTGTCGACGACCTTGTCCGGTGCGGTGAGGCTCGACTTCAGGGTGTCGCTGAAGACCGCGACGGTGGCCGGGCGGCCGTCGACCGTGTCGGGGGCGTAGCCGATGTTCGCCTCGGTGGCGTCGTTGCCGGCCGGGACGGACTTCTTGTTGTCCAGGCGCCACTGCACGGTCGGTGCCTGGGTGTTGCCGCGCACCTGGTAGCCGGCGAAGCCGTTCACCGCGCCCGCGTTCACCGTGGCCGCCCAGGAGTGCAGCGTGCCGGCCGTGTCGAGGGCCCAGAAGTCCGGCACTCCGTCGTCGCCGGCGCCGCCGTCGGTGACGTCGCCGTCGGAGCCGACGCGCGGGTACGCGGAGCCGGTGATGCCGTAACCGATGCGGGTCGCGGGCTGCGCCGTGACGCCGGTGAACACGGTGTACGTGAGACCGAGGTCGTCGGTGCGGGTGGCGGTGGCGAGCTTGTACTGGAAGATGTCGCCGCTGGTGCGGTTGCGCACCCACAGGGCCGGGGCGGTGTCCGCCGTGGTGGCGGTGGACAGGTTCAGGGTGTTGCCCGGGACCATCAGGTCCTTGTCGTCCCAGTCGCCGCTGCCGGACACCAGGGTCGGCGGGGCGAGCGTCTGGTTGGACTTGACCGGGTAGAACCACAGCTTGCCGGACTCGACGGCGAGCAGACCGGTCGCGTCGGACACCTTGCGGCTCGGCGTGCGCGTGGTGCGGGACGGGCCGGTCGGGGTGATCTGGCTGGAGTACTGCCAGGTCCCGACGTTGTGGTAGCCGGTGCAGGAGCTCGCGTACGCCGCGTCGCAGTCCGGCTTGTCCACGGTGTGCTTGGTGCCGAGGGTGAAGCGGCCCGGGTCGGACAGCGTGTTGTCGTAGGCGAACAGGTCGCTGCCGCCGAGAGCGCCGACCGTGGCGGGCTCGCGGTGGACGAACAGGTCGTCGACGTTGCGGCCCGGGTCGAGCGAGCCGCGGTGCGCGATCCGGTAGTCCTTCCAGGTGCGGCCGGTGGACACCTCGGGCGCCTGGAGGGCGGTCGCGGCGGTGCCGCTGGGCTGCATGCTGGTGCTGCTGCCGTCGGTGGCGCGTCCGTGGGTGACCAGGTTGCCGTTGTTGTCCGGGATCAGGATGTCGGGCCGGGCGTCACCGGTGGTGTCGCCGAAGGCGACCGGGCCGTCCTTCCACGGCACGTAGAAGGCGTACGAAAGGGTCTGGGAGGAGTTGCCCGCCTCGTCGAGGACCCGGGCGTAGACGATGTTGGTGCCCCAGTGGGTGGGCTTGACGCTGATGCCGCTCACCGAGAGGGGGCTGCCGCAGGTCTGCTGGGCGCCGACCAGCTGCGGGTCGAAGCCCCACTGGACGCAGGCCAGGCCCGAGGAGCGCAGTCCGGCGCCGGGGCTCGGGTCGGACGCGGAGATCGGGATGGAGCCGGTGTCGCCGAGGCGCAGATTGGTGATCTGGCCGTTGCCGGCCGGCGGGTACTGGGTGGCGGGGTCGGTGAACTGGCCGAAGGCCATGACCGGCGGGGTCATGTCGACGGCGAAGTGGCAGGTGGTGCTGGAAGGGCCGCGCAGCAGGCCGTCGTCGCCGTGGGTGGCCCAGGCGTAGTTGTGGCCGTTCTGCAGGATGCCGACCGGCAGGGAGTAGGTGGCCTCCGACCAGTTCGACACGAAGCCGGACCAGCCCTGGTGCGCGGTCGCGCCCGCGGTCTCGTCCCAGACGTCGACCCACTCGGTGAGCTGGCCCTGGTTGGGGCTGCTGACCCGGGAGATCAGGTCGGTGTGGGTGTCGGTGACCCAGCCGTACGAGGACGCGGAAACGCCGCCGCACGCCTGGGTGTCGCCGGCGACGACGCGGCGCGGGGCCGGGTTGGCGCGCAGGTTGTCCGGGGTGTTGGGCGGGAAGTCGTACTCGGTGCTGAGCGTGGCGTCGTAGCTGAAGCGCTTGAAGCCCATCTTGTCGCCGGAGCCCTCGTTGCCGCGCAGGACGAAGGCGAGCGGCTTGCTGGTGTCGCGGATCGCGTCCCGCATGGCGCCGGTGACGTTGAAGTCGACGGGGATGTCGTTGTAGCAGGCGGAGTTGGTGCCGTTGCCGGGCACCCACTTGCCGTCCAGCCACTCCCGGACCTCGTGGTTGTTCCAGGAGACCGAGCCGTCGAACTCACGGGCCCGGTAGACGTTCACGGGGTACGTCGTGGAGCAGGACCAGTCCGAGGAGATGTACTGGTTGACGCGCAGGTTGGCGTAGTTGACGGTCGAGCCGTAGTACCCGTTGACGTCGAACTCGAACAGGGCGCGCTCGATGCCGTTCGGGGACTCCCAGCCCTGGTAGCCCGAGCCGGGGCGGTCCCGGTCGTTGGAGCCGGAGCGGTCGAAGTTGCCGGTGCCGGTCCACGCCTGCATGACCCAGGCGTGGTGCTGCTTGCCGCGGGAGTCGCGCGACCAGGCGGGGTCGATGTAGACGGGGTAGCTGGTGTCCGCGCCGTCGAGCAGGTCCATGCTGGGGGCCAGGGCGATGGCGCCGCGGCCCTTGCCGGCCGCGCCGGTCGCCTTCGCCTGCGTGACGGGGATCTTGGCGACGGTGGCGCGGGCGCCGGGGCCGTCGGGGCTGCTCAGTCCGTCGACGGCGCCGTTGGCCTTGTCGATGGGCGCGGAGGCGTCCATGTCGGCGTACTTGCCGCCGCGCGCGGCCGGCCGTCGGGCCTCCTTCGCGGACCACATGACCGGAGCGGGTGCGCGGAAGACGGTGTCGCGGCCGTCGCCGGCGGTGAGGTTGCCGTCCTTGTCCTTGGCGAGGGTGAGGCCCTTGGTCTCCGCCGGGAACACCAGGTTCCGTACCGCCGGGACGGTGGCCGCGGTCGGGCTGCGCAGGATCACGACGGTGGCGTAGCCGCCCCACTTGGTGGCGGTGACCTTCAGGTCGGTGTCGGGCGCCACGTTCTCGAAGAGGGCGCCGTTGCCGCTGAGGACCGGCTTGGGCAGCGCGCCGGGGAACGGAGAGGAGACGGACAGCTGTTGGCCGTCCTCGGTGGTCATGGTGGCCAGCGGGCCGGTGCCGCCGCCGGAGAGCACGAGGTCGGAGTCGGCGGCCTTCGGGGCCACCGTGCCGTCCGCGCGGGTGATCAGGGTGTCGTCGAGGGTGACCCAGCCTCCGCCCTTGCCCTTCATGCGCTGGGCTTCGAGGCTGCGCTCGGTGCGGAGCTTGCCCTGGGGCGTGACGACGGTGGTGCTGAACTCGTCGGTGAGTTCCGGGACCTGGACGTCCTTGCCGGTCTCCCGGGCCTTCAGCTTCGCTTTCTCCGCGGCGGTGCGGGCCGCCGTCGGCTTCGGGCGCTCGGTGCTGCCCCGGGAGGGGGTGGGAGCGGCCGGGGAGGCCGACGGATCGGGCCGCGGCGAGGGTGAGGCCTGTGCCGCGTAGGGCGCGGTGGCCAGCAGCGCGGCCGACATCGCCAGGACGGCGGCGGCCGCAACGGGCCTTCGTCGCCCGGTTCTTGGTGCAGTGGACATGCTCGTGTATCCCCCATGCATGTGCGTGGTCCCGGCGCGTTGCGCGCAGAGATCGGGGGCACTTTGGCAGGGGCATGGCCAGCGAACAAAATCAGCCACGCCGACCGTGTCCATCTTGTGTGCAGCCTTCACGAATTGCACATGACGTGATCTAGAACACGTCCGAATTTCACCTGCTCATGGGATACGGGCGGTTGTGGCGACTGCTACCTTCCCGTCCGATTGCGCCGTCGACCAGCAGGGTCGAACGGCCCTTGCCTACTTTCAACTTTCAACGGGGGATGAGCGATGCCACGCTTTGGCATGCGCCGAACCGGGCGACTTTCACGGACACGGGCGACCGTTCCGTTGATCGTCGCCCTGACGGCGTCCCTTCTGGCAGTGCCGGCGGCCCAGGCCGCTCCGGTGAAGCTGGACTTCGACAGAATCTGGCAGCCGCCGAAGACGCCGCTGCCCCACACCGCCTCGATACCGGGGACCACGGCGAAGAAGCGCGGCCCGGTGGCCCCGCCGCACGCGGTGCCGAAGCGGGCCACGGCGGCCGCCGCCCTACCGGCCGTCACCGCGCTGAGCGGCACCGCGCTGCCCACGAAGGCCCCGGCCCGCGCCGGACGACTCCCCGTGTGGGTGGGCCCCGCCACGAAGGCGCCCAAGGCCCCGCTGCCCGCGGTGACCGTAGTACGCGAGGACGGCACGGCGGCCCGCGCCGCAGGCGTGCACGGCCTCCTGTTCTCCGTTGCCGCGGTCGACGCCGCGACCGGCCGGGACGCGCACGGCACGGTGCCGGTCCAGGTCGGCCTCGACCTGGCAGAGCTCCAGCGCGCCACCGGCGGGCAGTTCGCTGCGCGCGGCCGCCTGGTGGCGCTGCCCGCGTGTGCCGCGACCACCCCCGAGCTGGCGTCCTGCCGGGTCCGTACCCCGCTGGCCGCCCACTACGACAAGGCCACCGGCCGGCTGACCGCCGACCTCGCCGTGCCCGCCCTGGCGGCCGCGCCCGCCCGGGTCACCGGCGGCGCGACCCGCTCGCCGCTGCTCGCGTCGGCGGGCGGCGCGAGCGCCCCGAGCAGCGCTCCGATGCTGCTCGCCGCCGAGACCGGTTCCGCGGGCGGCGGCGGCGACTACAAGGCGTCCGGCCTCACGCCGTCCTCGGCCTGGGCGGCGGGTGGCTCCTCGGGCGCGCTGACCTACAGCTATCCGTTCCAACTGCCGCCGGCCCTCGGCGGCCAGGCGCCGTCCCTCGCGCTGGGCTACGACTCCTCCTCGGTGGACGGCCGTACCTCCGCCACCAACGCCCAGGCGTCCTGGATCGGCGACGGCTGGGACCTCAACCCCGGCTTCATCGAGCGCACCTACAAGCCCTGCGACAAGGCGGGCATCACCCACTCCGGTGACCTGTGCTGGGGCGGCTTCAACACGAGCCTCTCGCTCGGCAGCCACTCCGGGCCGCTCGTCCGGGTCGCCACCGGTGCGGCCGGCACGGACGCGGCGACCGGTGTGTGGCGGCTGAAGAACGACGACGGCACGAAGATCGAGTTCGGCTCGGGCGCCGCCAACGGCGTCCAGGACGGCGCCTACGCCAAGGTCACCGACACCGCCGGCACCGTCTACTACTTCGGCGTCAACCACCTGCCCGGCGGCGACAAGAGCGATCCGGCGACGAACTCCGTCTCCGGCGTGCCCGTGTACTCCCCGAAGTCCGGCGACCCGTGCTACGACCCGGCCAAGGGCAACGCCTCCTGGTGCACGATGTGGCAGCGCCTCCAGCTGGACCACGTCGTCGACGCCCACGGCAACCTGACGACGTACACCTGGGCGCCCGAGACCAACTACTACGCGCGGGGCGGCGGCCAGAACCCGGGCGCCGGCACGCTCACCGCGTACACCCGCGCCAACACCCTGGCCTCGGTCGCCTACGGCCAGCGCCTGTCCGATCAGGTCGCGGCCAAGGGCGGCCTCCAGCCCGCCGTCCGGGTGACGCTCGGCACCGCCGAGCGCTGCCTCGACACGGCCGTCTGCGACCCCTCGCAGCGCACCGAGGCGAACAAGAACAACTGGCCCGACGTCCCGGTCGACCAGGAGTGCAAGGGCTCCGGCACCTGCTCCAACCTGTCGCCGACCTTCTTCACCACCCGCCGGCTGGCCTCCGTCCTGACGCAGGTCCGGGTGAACAACGTCTGGCAGGACGTCGACTCCTACGTCCTGAAGCACTCGTTCCCCGACCCGAAGGACGCCACCAGCCAGAAGGCCCTGTGGCTCGACTCGATCCAGCGCACCGGCAAGGCCGGCAGCCCGGCGATCACGCTGCCCGCGGTGACCTTCGTCCCGGTGATGCTCGCGAACCGGGTCGACGGCACCGACCTCGTCCCCGCGCCGCCGCTGATGGACCGGCCGCGCATCCAGCAGATCAAGAACGAGACCGGCGGCGTCCTCAACGTCGACTACAACCTGCCGGCGTGCTCGCGCCTGAACCATGTGATGCCGTCCGCCGAGGACGACAACACCATGGCCTGCTACCCGGTCCGCTGGACCCCGCCCGGCTCGGTCGCCGGCTCGGACCCCGTCCTCGACTGGTTCAACCACTACACCGTCGCCTCGATCACCGAGAACGACACCACGACCGACGCCCCGCAGAAGACCAGCCGCTACGCCTACGGCCCGGCCGGCTGGCACCGGGACGACAGCGAGTTCACCGACCCCAAGTCCCGGACCTGGGGCGAATTCCGCGGCTTCGCCACCGTGACCGCCACCACCGGCAGCGGCAACGACGGCCCCAAGTCGCAGACCCGCACCACCTACCGGCAGGGCATGAACGGTGACGTCCGCAAGGACGGCTCCACCCGCGGCGTCCAGCTCACGGACGCCCTCGGCCGGTCCGTCCCCGACAACGACTGGCTCAGCGGCCAGGTGCTCCAGACCGAGACGTACGACCAGGCGGGCGGCAGCGTCGTCAGCCGCAGCGTCTCCGCCGCCTCGGGCGAGGTGACGACCGCGACCCACGCGCGCGGCTCCGGCCTGCCCGACCTCGTCGCCCGCTACACCGCCACCACCAGCACCGTCACCGACCAGGGCAAGAAGGCCGACGGCAACTGGCGGTCCACGGTCACCACCACCACGACCGACCCGACGCACAACAACCGGGCCGTCACCACCCTGGAACAGGCCGAGGGCCTCCCGGACCTGTGCACCCGCGCGGGCTACGCCACGGGCCCCGACGCCCAGGTGAGCGGCCTGGTCGCCGAGCAGACCGTGGTCTCCGGCACGGACGCCTGCACCGCGGTCGCCACGGCCGCCAACACCGTCGCCCGCACCCGTACCTCCTACGACAACCTGCCGAACGGGCAGGCGGCCGCCACCGGCGACGCCACGAAGGCGGAGGTCCTGGAGCGCTACGAGGCGGACGGCACGCCCTTCTTCGTGCCGACCGCGATCACCACCTACGACGCCTACGGCCGGACCGCCTCGGTCAAGGACCCGAACAGCAAGGACACCCAGCACCCGGACGGGGCCGTCACCACGACCTCGTACACGCCCGCCGCGACCGGCGAGCTGCCCTCCACGCTGACGGTCGCCGCCCCCGTGCCCGGCTCGACGGGCACCTGGGACAGCGTCACCACCATGGACGTCCGGCGCAACCTGGCCCTGACCGTCAAGGACCAGAACCTCAAGACGACCACGGAGACGTACGACGCGCTCGGCCGGCTCACCGGCGTCTGGCTGCCCGGTCGCACCCCGGCGGCCAACCCGAACGCGAACATGACGTTCGGGTACGCGGTCTCCAACCAGGCCGGTGTCCCGTCGACGACCACCACCGACAAGCTGACGAAGGACGGCGAGACACCGGTCTACGTCAAGAGCGTCGACATCCTCGACGGCTTCGCCCGGACGCGGCAGACGCAGACGTCACCGGCCAACCCCGCCTACACCGGCCGGCTGGTCTCCGACACGCTGCTCGACTCGCAGGGCCGCACGAGGACGGCCAACGCGCCCTGGTACAACGGCGTGTCGGGCCCGACCGGCACGCTGCTGCCCTCGGCGGAGAGCACGATCCCGTCGCAGACGCGCACCACGTACGACGGCCTGGGCCGCGCCGTGGTCACCGCCTCCTGGTCGCTGGGCGTGGAGCAGTCCCGGACCACGACCGACTTCAAGGGCGTCGACCGGACGGACGTCGTGCCCCCGAAGGGCGCCGCGCCGACCACGACCCTCACCGACGGCCGAGGCCGCACCACGGAGCTGTGGCAGTACACCACTCCCACCGCGACGGGCCTGCCGGCCGACGCCACCGTCACGCGCTACACGTACACGGTGGACGGCAGCCCGCTCACCCGCAAGGACGCGGTGGGCAACACCTGGTCATACGGCTACGACCAGCGCGGTCGCCAGATCAGCGCGTCCGACCCCGACACCGGCACGACCACGCAGACGTGGGACGCCGCCGGACGGCTCGGCAGCACCACCAACGGCAAGGGCCAGACGGTCACCTTCACCTACGACCTGATCGGCCGGAAGGCCGGCATGTTCGACGGCACCGCCCCGACCGCCGACAAGCAGCTCGCGGCGTGGACCTTCGACACCGCGACGGCCGGCAAGGGCAAGCCCGCCTCGTCGACGCGCTACGTCGGCGGCACCGGCGGCCAGGCGTACACCACCACGATCAAGGGGTACGACGACGGCTACCGCGTCACCGGATCCACGGTGAGCATCCCCGGCACGGACGCCGGACTGGCCTCGGGCACGTTCTCGTACACGACCAGCACGGTCTACGACAAGATCACCGGCAGCCCCAAGGAGACGGTGCTCCCGGCGCTCGGCGGCCTCCCGATGGACGACGTCGTGTACTCGTACAACGACTACGGCCAGATGTTCAAGTACGCGGGCGCGACGACGTACGACACGCAGACGGAGTACGACGCCTTCGGACGTCCGATCCGCTCGACCGTCAACCCGTGGGCCACGCAGGTCGTCTCCACCACCGACTACGACCAGGCCACCGGCCGGGTCAAGCAGCATTTCGTCGACAAGCAGACGTCCACCACGGGCGCCGTCCAGCAGACCGGCTACACCTACAACGACGCCGGCCAGGTCACCTCGATCACCGGCATCGCCGACAACACCCCGTCCCAGACCGACCGCCAGTGCTTCACCTACGACGCGCTCGGCCGGCTCACGACGGCCTGGACCGACAAGGGCGGCCTGACCGCCCCGGAGGCGGGACAGACCCAGGACCAGGGCGGCTGCGCCACGACCACGCCGACCGCCACGAACATCGGCGGCCCGGCACCGTACTGGCAGGACTACGGCTACGACCTGACGGGCAACCGCACCCGGCAGGTCAGCCACGACCCGGCAGGCGACACCACCAAGGACGTGACCACCACCCAGACGTTCAACGCCCCCGGCACCGTCAACACCCCGACCACCGCCCCCACCACGGGCGGCGGCACGGGTGGCCCGCACGCCCTGCTCACGTCGACCGCCAAGACGGCGACGACCACCAACAACGACAACTTCCAGTACGACGCGGTCGGCAACACCACGTCCTTCCGCGCCGGCAAGGCGGGCACCAGCAGCCTGACCTGGAACACCGAGGGCAAGCTCGCCTCGCTCACCACCGCCACCCAGATCAAGGGCATCGGCGGCAAGTGCATGGACATGCAGGGCGGCAGCACCACCAACGGCAACCCGGTGCAGATCTACACCTGCAACAGCGGCGCGGGGCAGCGGTTCGCCACCGCCCGGGACCGGCTCTCCACCGCCGACAAGTGCCTGCAGGCCATGGGCACCGCGGCCGGCTCGCCGGTCCAGATCCAGCCCTGTGACGGCACCGCCGCCCAGACCTGGACGGCGCGTCCCGACACCACCTTCTACAACCCCGCCTCGGGCCGCTGCCTCGCCGTCCCCGGCGACGTCACCACCGACGGCACCGACCTCGTCCTCGGCGACTGCGCCACCACGGTGCCCACCGGACAGAAGTGGACCGTCCCCGACACCACCACGACCTACGTCTACGACGCGGACGGCAACCAGCTGGTCCGCCGCAACCCGGGCAAGACCACGATCAGCCTCGGCACCGACGAGCTGACCGTGGACACCGCCTCGGCCAACAAGACGCAGACCGGCACCCGCTACTACCCGATCCCCGGCGGCATGACCATCGTCCGCACGGGCGCGGGCACCGCCACCGGAGCGTTCGTCGTCCAGACCGCCGACCACCACGGCACCAACGGCCTCAGCATCGACCTGTCCACGTTGACCGCCACCCGGCGCCCCACCGACCCCTTCGGCAACGCGCGCGGCACCCAGCCGTCGGCGTGGGCCGGCGACAAGGGCTTCGTCGGCGGCACCAAGGACACGGCGACGGGCCTGACCAACCTCGGCGCCCGCCAGTACCAGCCCGGCACGGGCCGCTTCATCAGCACGGACCCGCTGCTGAACAGCGGCGACCCGCAGAGCTGGAACGGCTACGCGTACGCGGACAACAACCCCGTCACCAACTCCGACCCGGACGGCCGGATGTGCCTGCACGGTTCGCCGGGCGGCGGAAAGGACGGGATCTGCGCGGGAGTGAAGACCACCAAGGACCATTTCGGGGACACCGATGGTGTCATCGGCGACGGCTCCAACAACTGCACCCAGGCGTACTGCATGGACCACGCGCTGCGGATGGAGGACGAAGCCGACGAGAACGGGGCGTGGAACGTCGCTCCGAACCAGCCCCTGTTCGGACACTCGGGCCATATGTCACCGGCCAAGAAGGCCTACAACCAGGCCCGCAAGGCCGAGCGTGTGGCCAAGGAGCACGCCGCCGCACGTCTGCTGGGCGCGGCACGCTGGAAGATCGCAGAGGACTACATGTACGAGGAGATCATGCGGAACCTGCGGTCCAGCACCTTCCAGACGATCTCCGACGGCCTCTCCGTGGGCGACGACCCGGTCACGAGTGCCGGCGCGGAGGCCGTCGCCACCTTCCTCTGGTTCAAGAAGGTGAGGGCGGGGGCCGACTGGGACCACAAGCCCAAGCTCGCGGCGATGATGGGCCTGAGCACCTCGTCGGACTACAACTTCATGATCCCCGGAACCGGCGACGAGATGTACTACGACATCTGGTCGAACGTGCACTACGGCTTCGTGGGCATGGCGGCAGGCTTCGGTGAGGGCCGCCTGGAGGACGGCCCCCAAGCGCCGTTCCCCGGCATGGAGATCTTCACCGGAGACACCGACGCCGGTGACATCGCCAGCGTCCGCGGCGGCATCGACATGTTCAAGAGGTACGGCTCCAACATGACCCGGGAGCAGTTCCACCAGGGCGTCATGGACACCGTCGCCGCAATGAAGGAGGCGAACGCCCCGCAGTTCCACCGCGGCAACGGCTGATCCGGCACCTCCCGGCACGACCCGGGCGGCGGCTGTCCTCACCTCGGTGAGGACAGCCGCCGCCCGGCGTCCCGCCCCATGGAAGAAAGGCCCGCACGGCCGAGGCCGTGCGGGCCTTTCTCGCTGCTCCCGATCGGCGCCGGGTGTACTGGCCCGGTCAGCCCGCGGACTCGCCCGCGTGCGGGCTCAGCACGCCCGCCGATACCAGCACGATCAGCAGGATGCCGAGCAGGATGCGGTAGATCACGAAGGGCATGAAGGACTTCGTGGTGATGAACTTCATGAACCACGCGATCACCGCGTAGCCGACGACGAAGGCGATGATCGTGGCGAAGATCGTCGGACCCCAGGAGACGTGGCCGCTCTCGCCCGCGTCCTTCAGCTCGAACACGCCCGAGGCGAGCACCGCCGGGATGGCGAGCAGGAAGGAGTACCGGGCCGCCGCCTCGCGGGTGTAGCCCATGAACAGACCGCCGGAGATCGTCGCGCCCGAACGGGAGACGCCCGGGATCAGGGCCATCGCCTGGCAGACGCCGTAGATCAGGCCGTCCTTCACACCCAGGTCCTTGAGCGTCTTGCGCTCGCGCATCGCGCGGTGCCGGCCGCCGATCTCGTCCCGGGCGGCGAGCCGGTCGGCGATGCCGAGGACGACGCCCATCACGATGAGGGTGGTCGCCGTGATCCGCAGGTCGCGGAAGGGGCCCTCGATCTGGTCCTTGAGCGTGACGCCGAGGACGCCGATCGGGATCGAGCCGACGATCACCAGCCAGCCCATCTGGGCGTCGTGGTCGGAGCGCATCGCCTTGTTCGTGAGGGAGCGGAACCAGGCCGAGACGATCCGGGCGATGTCCTTGCGGAAGTAGATCAGGACCGCCGCCTCCGTGCCGATCTGGGTGATCGCGGTGAAGGCCGCCCCCGGGTCCTCCCAGCCGGCGAACGCCGCCGTGAGGCGGAGGTGCGCGCTGGAGGAGATGGGAAGGAACTCCGTCAGCCCCTGGACGAGTCCCAGGATGAACGATTCGAACCAACTCATGGGGCTAGGGCCGTCCCGTTATGTACGTGTGCGGTCAGAAGGTCGTGCGCAGCGTACATGCCCAAGATGACGGGCCCGTGGCGAGGCCCGTGGCGCTACCGGAGCGCCGTCTCCCGCACCGGATCGGGCTCCCCGGCCGCAGCCCCGCCGGCGGCGGCCCGCAGGCCGTGCCGCTTGCGCCAGGCCACCACCGCGGCGCCGAGGCCCGACAGGGCGATGAACCCCGCCGAGAAGAGGAACGCCGGCGAGCCCGGCGAACCCGCCTGGGCGCCCGCCACCACGTACGCCGCCGTGTTCGGCAGGGAGCCGAGCGCCGTCGCGACCAGGAAGGGGACGTACCGCATCCGCGAGACGGCCGCGCAGTAGTTGGCCGCCGCGAACGGCACCCCGGGGAACAGCCGGATCGCCAGCATCGAACGGAACCCGTGCCGGCTCAGCTGCCCGTCCGCCGCCGTCAGCCAGCGGCCCCGCACCAGCGGCCGCAGCGCGTCCTGACCCAGGAACCGGCCGAGCGCGAACGCGATCCCCGCGCCGAGCACCGTCCCCGCGAGCGCCCCCGTCAGACCGGCCGCGGCACCGAAGAGCGCGCCCGCCGCCAGGTTGAGCACCGGACGCGGTACGAACGCCGCCGCGCACACCCCGTACGCGAGACCGAAGAGCAGCACCGCCCCGGCACCGCTCGTGTGCGGCGGCCAGCCCGAGGCGAGCATCCGCTGCGGCTCGTAGAGGACCACGAGGGAGGCGGCCGTGAGCAGCAGGAGCGCGAGCAGCGACAGTCGCGAGCGGGGGGAGAGCAGGGCCCGGGAACAGCGGACGGCGAGGGAGCCCGGCGGCCGGGGGACGGGAGCGAGCATTCGGGGAGAGTAACGGACGCGTCCGTAGGAGCGCCGTAATGTGCGTCATGTCCGTCCGGGCGTGCTCCCGGGATCCGTCCGGGCGTGCTCCCGAGTGCGCCGTTACCGAGAGGCCCCATGACCGA
Organism: Streptomyces sp. TLI_105; assembly: GCF_900105415.1. GTDB lineage: Bacteria > Actinomycetota > Actinomycetes > Streptomycetales > Streptomycetaceae > Streptomyces. The sequence continues at coordinate 6,978,532 of NZ_FNSM01000001.1, forward strand.
CACCGCGCCGCCGCCCGCCAGCGCCCTCGCCGACACCGTCCTGGAGCGGCTCACCGCCGTCTACCCCGCCGCGGGGAACCCCTTCCGGGCCCAGGAGATGGTCGCGTACATGAAGGGCGCGGCCCCCTTCCTCGGCATCCGCACGCCCGAGCGCCGCGCCCTGTCCCGCACGGTCCTCGACGGCACCCCGCGCCCCGACGAGACCGACTGCGCCGCGATCGCCCTGCGCTGCTTCGCCCTCCCGGAGCGCGAGTACCACTACTTCGCCGTCGACTACCTGCGCCGGTACGTGAAGCGCTGCTCCTCGGGCTTCCTGCCGGTCGCCCGCCGGCTCGTCACCACCGTCTCCTGGTGGGACACGGTCGACCACCTCGCCGCCCATGTCGTCGGCGGCCTGGTCGCGGCCGATCCCGCCCTGGCCACCGAGATGGACGCGTGGATCGACGACGAGGACCTGTGGGTCGTCCGCACCGCCCTCCTCCACCAGCTGCGCTTCAAGGACGCCACCGACGCGGACCGGCTCTTCGCCCACTGCCTGCGCCGCTCGGCCCACCCCGACTTCTTCGTCCGCAAGGCCATCGGCTGGAGCCTGCGCGAGTACGGCAGGACGGCTCCCGCCGAGGTCCGCGCCTTCGTCACCGCCCACGGCTCCCGTCTCCCCCCGCTCTCCGTCCGCGAGGCCCTCAAGAACCTCTGACCCCACCCCGGTCCCGGGCCGGATCAACTCCTGCGCCAGAATCGGTACATGACGAAAACGGGGAAGCGGACGGCGCTGGTCCTGGGGGCCGGGGGGCTCGTCGGAGCGGGATGGGAGGCCGGGGTGCTGCGCGGGCTCCTCGACGCCGGGATCGATCTGACCACCGCCGATCTGATCGTCGGCAGCTCCGCGGGGGCCGTCGTCGGGGCGCGGCTCGCCTCCGGGCGGGGCGGGCTCGACGCCCTGTACGAGGAGCAGCTCGACGGGGAGGCCACCGAGGCCGCCGCACGGCTCGGGATCCCCACGATCCTCCGGTACGCCTTTGCCGTCCTGCGCTCCCGGACCCCCGAGGAGTACGGGCGCAGGCTCGGCCGGCTCGCCCTCGCCGCCCCCACGGTGGCCGAGGCGGACCGCCGCGCGACCGTCGCCCGGCGGCTCGGCCGGGCCGCCGACTGGCCCGCGCGGCCGCTGCTGATCACCGCGGTCGACGCCGAGACCGGCGAACTCGCCGCGTACGACGAGGACAGCGGCGTCCCGCTGACCGACGCCGTCACCGCGAGCTGTGCCGTCCCCGGCGTCTGGCCCCCGGCGACGATCGACGGGCGCCGCTGGATCGACGGCGGCATCCACTCCACGGCCAACGCCCACCTCGCCGTCGGCCACGACCGGATCGTCGTCATCGCCCCCAGCGCCCGGGGCGGCAAGGTCGTGCTCTCCCCGGCCCGGCAGGGCGCCGACCTCGCCGCCGCAGGGGCGCGCGTCGAGGTGATCACCCCCGACGAGGCCTCCCGCAAGGCGATCGGGCACAACGCGCTGGACCCCGCGCACCGGGCCGCCGCGGCCCGCGCCGGACGTGCCCAGGCCGCCTCCCACGCCGAGGCCGTCGCCGCCGTCTGGGCCGGGTGACGAGCGGGCCGGGTGACGAGCCGGGTGACAATGAGAGCGTGAACGAGCACATCCCCGTCATCCGCGAGGTCGATCAGGGCACCGCACGCCTCATGCCCGACGTGGACCGGGAGCGGGCCTGGCTCCTGACGGTCGACGGCGCACCCCAGTCGTACGTCGACCTGGACGATCCGGCGTACCTGGAGTTCGAGTACGCGCGGCGCCTCGCCCATGTCGTCGACGGCGCCGCCGGGCCCGGCGCGCCCCTCGACGTCCTCCACCTGGGCGGCGGGGCGCTCTCGCTGCCCCGGTACGTCGCCGTCACCCGGCCCGGCTCGCGTCAGGACGTGGTCGAGGCCGACCGGGGACTGCTCGCCCTGGTCGAGGAGCACCTGCCGCTGCCCGAGGGCTCGGGGACCACCGTGCACGCGGCGGACGCCCGCGCCTGGCTGGAGGCGGCGCCGGACGCCTCGGCCGATCTGATCGTGGGCGACGTCTTCGGCGGCTCGCGCGTGCCCGCGCACCTCACCTCCGTCGAGTACGCGCGCGAGGTCCGGCGCGTCCTGCGGCCCGGCGGTCTCTACGCCGCCAACCTGGCCGACGGCGCGCCCTTCGCCTTCCTCCGCTCCCAGCTCGCCACCTTCGCCGTCGTCTTCCCCGAACTGGCGCTCGTCGCGGAGCCCGCCGTGCTGCGCGGCCGCCGCTTCGGGAACGCGGTGCTCATCGCCTCGGGGCGGGAGATCGACACTGCCCGCCTCGCGCGGCGTGCGGCGGCCGACGCCTTCCCCGCGCGCGTGGAGTACGGGGAGACGCTCGACCGGTTCACCGGCGGCGCACAGCCGGTCCTCGACGCCGGGGCCGTCCCGTCACCCGCTCCCCCGGAGGGCGCCTTCGGCATCGGCTGAGGCGCCGGGGGCGGGGGCGCCCGCGACCTCCTTCGTGTGCGGGCGGCGCGTCAGGTTCCGTACGTCCGGCACGAACAGGACCAGCGCGGTGACCAGCACCATCAGCGCCGCCGCGCCCCACAGCGCCTCGCTCCGGCCGAACGCGCTCTCCGCCGGGCCCGCCAGGGCCGTGGACAGCGGCAGCAGCGCTGTCGAGCCGAACCAGTCGTAGGCCGAGACCCGGGACAGCTTCTCCTCCGGGATCTCCTGGTGCATGGTCGTCATCCACGAGACGCCGAAGACCTCGATCGCCACCCCGCTGACGAACATCGCCGCCGTCAGACCGGCCGCGTCCAGCGGCACGGCGAGCGCGGCGGAGGGCAGTGCGATCGGGAAGACGCACAAGGTCCCGACGAAGAGCATCCGGCGCGGCTTCCACCGGGTCATCAGGACGGCGCCCGCGACCGTCCCCGCCCCGTACGCGGCGAGCGCGATGCCCCAGGGGCGCGAGCCGCCCAACTCGTCCCGGGCGACCAGCGGTCCGTACACGGACTCGACCGCGCCGATCAGGCCCACCACCACCGAGAACTGCGCGACGATCGACCACAGCCAGGGCCGGCCGACGAACTCCCGCCAGCCCTCCCGCAGATCCGCGAAGAGCCCGCCGCCGGGCGCGCGGTCCGGGATGCCGCTCACGTCGAGGAAGGCGCGCAGGCCGCCTGCGACGGCGAAGGCGACCGCGTCGATGGCGAGGACCCAGCCCGGTCCGACGAAGGCGACGAGCGCGCCGCCGAGCGCCGCACCGCCGATGGCGGCGCCGTGCATCGCCATCCGGAAGACGGCGAAGGCACGGCTCGCCTGCTCCCCGCTGACGCTGGACATGAGCATGCCCTCGGCCGCCGGGTTGAAGAAGGCCTGACCGGTGCCGCAGAGCGCGGTGAGCACCATCATCTGCCAGACGCGTGCCTCGCCGGAGAGCACGAGGACGGCGAAGGCGGCCTGCGAGACGCAGTTGAGGGCGTTGGCCGCGACCATCACCCGGTGCCGGGGCACCCGGTCGGCCACCGCGCCGCCGATGAGCAGGAAGAGGACCAGCGGCGCGAAGCGCGCCATGGCCACCAGACCCACGTCCCCGGCGTCGCCCCCGGCGTCGAAGACCGCCCAGGTCGTGGCGATCAGCGCGCCGTGCGTGCCGAGGTTGGTCACGATGGTGGCGGCGGTGAGCAGGAGGTAGTTGCGGCCGGCCCACTCGGGGCGGCGGGGGCGGGACGGTGCCTGGCGGGGGGAGGCGGCGGGTGATGTCACCCCGGGACTATCCCCGGCTCCTCCCCGTACTGCCAACCGGATTTGTCCCGGGGCCCGTCACCGCCGGAGAGCCGACCGCCGGGGCCGACACGGCGGTCGGCCCCGGCGGTCAGGCGGTCGGGCGGTCAGGACCCGGAGGGGGCGAGCCGGACCGTGGAGAGGATCTGCCGGATCGTCGTGTCGGGCAGCTCGTCCTTGACGCCGTCGGCCCCGTAGAGCACCCAGGTCGAGAAGTCGCCTGCCGTGTTCTTGAAGGTGAAGGCGTAGGACTTGCCGTCCGTCTCGCACTTGTTGCGCTTCTTGACGCCCGGCGCCGTGGCGGTCGCCAGGCTGCCGGTGAGACCGGACTTCGTGGTGTACGGCACGGACTTGGTGATCTTGATGGTGCTCTGCGGCATGTGCTGCGCGTAGCCGCCCCACACCCACGTACCGGCCTCGCCGCGCGCGGCGGTCGCGGTGTCCTTGGCGCCCTGACCGCCCTTGGTGCCGGCGGTGGCCAGGCTCCAGGTCTCGGCGGTGCCGTTCTTGTCGACGTCGTAGGCGCACCACTTGGTCTTGAGGCTCGTGGGGCTGGACATCGTGACCAGCGGAGCGCCGCCGCCCTTCTTCTCGTCCTCGAAGAAGGTGATCGAGCCCGGCTTGTGCACCTCCCACTCCGGCGGTACGTCGAAGAGGGTGCCGTACTTCGGGTTGTAGACGACCTTCCAGCCGGGGACCGTCGGCTGCTGCGCCGCGCCGTCGCGCGGATTGGCGATCGACTGGCTCGGGTCGGGCGCCGGGGCGGACGAGGGGTCCGCGGAGGCGGTGGCGGTGACGGACGGCTTGGGATCGTCGGCGGTGTCCTTCTGGTCGTCGTCCTTGCCGAGCACCAGGAAACCGGTGACTCCGGCCGCGACGACCACGGCGGTGGCGGCGACGATCGCCACGAGCGTCGTCTTCTTCCCGCCGCCGGGCCCGCCGGGCTGTCCGGGGCCGGGCACCGCGTACTGCTGCGGCACGGTCGGCTGCTGGTACGGGTTGGGGTGACCCGGCTGCTGGGCGTACCCCTGCTGCGGGTAGCCCGGCTGCGCCGGCGGCTGCTGCGGGTAGCCGGGCTGCGCCGGCTGCTGCTGCGGATACCCGGGCTGCGCCGGCTGCTGCTGCGGATACCCGGGCTGGGTCGGCGGCTGCTGATACGGGTTCGGCTGCTGGTACCCCGACTGCTGGTAGGGGTTCTGACTCTGGTCCTGCGGGTTCTGCTCGCCCCCGGGCGGCTGCTGTCCTGGCCACATGGCCAGTAACCATAGAGGTGCGGGGGCGGCTCGACCACGCCCGCCCCCGGGCCGGGCGCGAACAGGGGATGGCCAAGGCTGCTACTCGCGGGTAACATCACGGTCCATGAGCGCAGACCAGATGTCCGTCGGCGAGATGCTCGCCGCCACGGTGCCCATGGCCGGAACCCTGAACCTGGAGTTCCTGGAGACCACCGCCGAGCGCGCCGTCGTGCGCCTCCCGGACCAGCCCGCCTACCACAACCACGTCGGCGGCCCGCACGCCGGAGCGATGTTCACCCTCGCCGAGTCCGCCAGCGGCGCCATAGTGCTCGCCGCCTTCGGCGACCAGCTGAGCCGCGCGGTCCCGCTCGCCGTCAAGGCCGAGATCGGCTACAAGAAGCTGGCCATGGGCGTCGTCACGGCCACCGCCACCCTCGGCCGCCCCGCCGCCGAGGTCGTCGCCGAACTCGACGCCGGACAGCGACCGGAGTTCCCGGTGCGGATCGACATCACCCGTGAGGACGGCGCCGTGACCGGCGAGATGACCGTCGTGTGGACCCTCCGCCCGAACGCCTGATCCCCGGCCCCGCCGCACGCCGCCCTCGCAACCCTCCGGGGTGCGGGGGCGTCCGTATGGGGGGGGCGGTGCTCGTCGAGGGCCTCGTCCCACCGGCCGGGGTAGGCTTCGACGGCGTGCCCGTCGAGGTGTGTCCGGGCCATCGAGCAGCTGAGCAGCCGATACGGGAGGAAGCGCGTTGCACGTCCAGGAGTGGCTGGAGACGATCCCCGCGGTCGCCGTCTACGTCCTTGTGGCGGTGGTGATCGGGCTGGAGAGCCTGGGCATCCCGCTCCCCGGCGAGATCGTGCTCGTGAGCTCGGCCCTGCTCGCCTCGCAGCACGGCGACATCAATCCGTACGTCCTCGGCGCCTGCGCCACCGCCGGCGCGATCGTCGGCGACTCGATCGGATACGCGATCGGCCGCAAGGGCGGGCGGCCGCTGCTCGCCTGGCTGGGCGGGAAGTTCCCCAAGCACTTCAGCGAGGCCAACATCGGGCTCGCCGAGAGCTCCTTCCAGAAGTGGGGCATGTGGGCGGTCTTCTTCGGCCGCTTCATCGCCCTCCTCCGCATCTTCGCGGGGCCGCTCGCGGGCGTGCTGCACATGCCGTACTGGAAGTTCCTCATCGCCAACGTCCTCGGCGGCATCCTGTGGGCCGGCGGCACCACGGCCGTCATCTACTCGGTCGGCGTCGTCGCCGAGGCCTGGCTCAAGCGCTTCTCCTGGCTGGGCCTCGTCCTCGCCGTGCTGATCGGCATCGCCTCGATGCTGGTCGTCCGGAACCGCGCCAGGAAGGCGGCGGCGCAGCGGGCCGAGGCCGCGGAGCCGGAGCCGGTCCCGGCGACGGACTGAGCGCGGACCGCACGCGTACGGAACGGAGGGCGGCCCCCGACGGGGTGCCGCCCTCCGCCGTACGGTGAGGCGGCGCTCCTGTCGTGCGGTGCCGCCCTCCGCCGTGCGGGCCTCAGTCCTCGAAGGCCTCGGCGTGGCCCTTGGCGAGGTGCAGGTACATCTCGGCGTTCAGCCGGATCCCCGCCTTCTCCTCGTCGGTCAGCGGGCGGCGCACCTTCGCCGGGACCCCCGCGACCAGCGAGCCCGGCGGGATCTCCATCCCCTGCGGGACGAGCGCCTGGGCGGCGACGAGCGAGCCGGCGCCGATCCGGGCCCCGTTGAGGACGGTCGCGCCCATGCCGACGAGCACGTCGTCCTCGATCACGCAGCCGTGCACGGTCGCGTTGTGGCCGACGGTCACCCGGTCCCCGATCGAGACGGGGAAGCCGGGGTCGACGTGGACCGTGCAGTTGTCCTGGATGTTGGAGTCCTCGCCGATCGCGATCGGGCCGCAGTCCGCCCGCAGCACCGCGTGGTACCAGACGCTGGCGCGGGCGCCGAGCGTGACCTCGCCGAGCACCACGGAGGTCGGGGCGGTGAAGGCGGTCGGGTCGATCCGCGGCTCCTTGCCGCCCACTCCCTTGATCAACGCCTCTGTCATGGTTCGCTCCTGATCGTCGGATCCTGGGATCGTCAGCCCTCGTGTCACGCCCGGGGGTGCCCCCGGGCGCAGCCTATGCCGTGCTCATGACGGACATCACAGCGCACCGCACTGATCAGGTACGACGGCTCCGACTACGGTGGCCGGGTGCCCAGGAACAGAAACACGTTCTCATCCCTCGCCGCCTGGCGGCGCAGGGTCCTCGCCCGTGCCGTGCAGGGCGGCTGGCGCTGGGTGCAGCAGGCCGGCTCCGTCACCGCCGAACATCCCGGGAAGCTGCGGTTCCGCCGCCTCGGCGCGGGCACCCGGCTCGCCTTCCCGCAGGGCACGGTCTTCGGCGAGCCGTGGATCGAGATCGGCGAGTGCTGCATCATCGCCGAGCAGGTCACGCTGACGGCGGGGATGCTGCCGGACCTCGACCTCGGGACCGACACGGTCCTGACCCTGGGGGACGGGGTCGTCCTCGGGCGGGGCAGTCACGTCATCGCCGACGCGAAGGTGACGATCGGCTCGGACACGTACTGCGGCCCGTACGTCTACATCACCTCGACGAACCACAGTTACGACGACCCGGACGAGCCCGTCGGCCGCCAGTGGCCCCGCTCGGAACCCGTCTCCATCGGCCCCGGCTGCTGGCTCGGCACGGGCGCGGTGATCCTTCCCGGCGCGCGCCTCGGCCGCAACGTCGTCGTCGCGGCGGGCGCGGTGGTGCGCGGCGAGGTCCCGGACCACTCGGTCGTGGCGGGCGCCCCCGCGAAGGTCGTCCGCAGCTGGGACCCGGAGAACGGCTGGCAGCCCCCGCTCCGCACCCCCGCCCCGACCCCCATCCCGGAGCACGTCACCCCGGAGCAGCTCGCGGCGCTGGCGGTCTGGGAGGCCCAGCGCACGGGCAGCTCCGAGTCCGTGCCGTCGTGATCGGGCCCGGCCTGGCGGGCCGGTCCTTCTAGCCCGTCGCCAGGAGGACCGTGCCCACCAGGGCGAGGCCCGCGCCCGCCGCCTGGACGGCGCGGAGGCGTTCCTTGAGGACGCCGCGGGCCGCGAGGGCCGTGACGACCGGGTAGAGGCTGGCGAGGACGGCGGCGACGGTGACCGGGCCCTGCTGCGCGGCCATCGCGTACGTGCCGTTGGCGGCGACGTCCGCGAGGCCCACGAAGGCGAGGGCCGGGAGCGCCGCGCCGACGGCCCGGGGCCCGCCCTCGGGGAGCGCGCGGCCGCCGCGGCGCACCGAGGCGTACAGGGCTCCGCCGCCGACCAGGACGTTGGTGACGCGCTGGACGAACAGGGCGAGGAACAGCCCGGTGACGGTCGTGGACGCCTCGGCGATGAGCGCCATCACCGAGCCGAAGCCGAAGGCGGCGACCAGGGTCAGCAGGACCGCCTGGCGCTGGACGGGCGCCCCGCGCAGCTCCGGCCCGCCCGCGAGCACCACGCCGAGGATCGCCACGCCGATGCCGGCGAACTGGAGCAGCCCCGGCCGGTCGCCGACGAGCAGGCCCACGGAGACGGGGACGACGACGCCGAGGGAGCCGAGCGGGGAGACCACGCCCATGGGGCCGAGCGCGAGCGCCTTGTAGAAGGCGAGCATGGCCGCCGGGCCGACGACGCCCGCCCCGACCGCGTACCAGAGCTGGGGCCCCGCCTCGGTCCAGGCGCCGGTCGCGAGGACGATCGCGCCCAGGACGAGGACCGCGAGGACCTGGGAGACCACCACGACGGTGAGGGCGGGGATCCGGCGGGTGAGGAGTCCGCCCCCGAAGTCGGCGAGGCCCCAGAGAAGGCTGGTGGCCAGGGCGAACAGGGCGGTCATGGATCCTCGCAAGGGCGTGCGGCAGTACAGTGCAGTGAACAATCGGGTGCACCCCACCGTAGTTCAGTTCATTGAACTCTGTCATCCAGAATATTGGACGGAATGTGTCGGACCTCGACCAGCTCACGCAGTCGCTCGCCCGGAACCTGAAGCGCTGGCGCAAGGAGCGGGGATTCACCCTGGACGCGCTCGCCGCACGCGCCGGAGTCAGCCGCGGCATGATCATCCAGATCGAGCAGGCCCGGACCAACCCCAGCGTCGGCACCACCGTGAAGCTGGCCGACGCCCTCGGCGTCTCCATCACGACGCTCCTCGACTACGAGCAGGGCCCCCAGGTCCGGCTCGTCCCGCCCGGCCAGGCCGTCCGGATGTGGTCCACCTCCACCGGCAGCCACACCACCCTCCTGGTCGGCACGGAGGCCCGCGGCCCGCTGGAGCTCTGGTCCTGGACCCTCATGCCCGGCGACGGCACCGCCTCCGACCCGCACCCGGAGGGCACGGTCGAGCTGCTGCACGTCACCGCCGGCACGCTCACCCTGGTCGTGGACGGCGAGGACCACCCGCTGCCCGCCGGCACCTCCGCCGTCTTCGAGGCGAACGTCCCGCACACCTACCGCAACGACGGCGACGAGCCGGTCGAGATGACGATGGCCGTCTCCATCCCGCCCGTACGCTGAGACGGGCGCCCCCCAGCCGGACGGCGGTTGTTAGCGTGAGGCGCATGCGCGCACCCATCGGAGACTTCGACGACGCCCGTCCCGCCCCCGACTGCCTCGACCTCCTGACCGGCCCTGTCGCCGCCGCCGTCCGCGCCTGGACGGGACCCGTCCCGGCCGACCGGGTGCTGTACGTGGACACCGACCCGGCCATCGCCGACACGGCCGTCTTCGTGGAGCACCACGGGCCCGAACTCCTCGACGCCTCCGCCAACTGCGTGGTCGTCGCGGGCAGGCGCGGGGAGACGACCACCCTCGCCGCGTGCCTCGTGAAGTCGGCGACCCGGGTCGACGTCAACGGCCTCGTCCGCAAGCATCTCGGCGCCCGCAAGGCCTCGTTCGCGCCGATGGACACCGCGACCGGCGAGACCGGCATGGAGTACGGCGGGATCACCCCGCTCGGCCTCCCGGCCGACTGGCCGCTGCTCGTCGACGCCGCCGTCGTCGACACCGAGTGGGTCCTCGTCGGCAGCGGCCGCCGCCGGGGCAAGCTCATCCTCCCCGGCAAGGCCTTCGCCCAACTCCCCGGCGCCGTCGTCCTGGAGGGCCTCGGCGTCCCCGTCGGCTGAGGGCGCGGCCGGGGGCTCAGCCCAGACGCGGTATCTCGATCGCGGGGCAGCGGTCCATGACCATGTCGAGGCCCGCCGCGCGGGTCCGGGCGAACGCGTCGTCGTCGACGACGTCCAGCTGGAACCAGACCGCCTTGGCGCCGATCGCGACGGCCTCGTCGGCGACGGCCCCCGCCAGCTCGCTGTTCACGAAGACGTCGACGACGTCGACCGGGAACGGGATGTCGGCCAGCGAGGCGTAGCCCTGCTCGCCGTGGACCGCCTCCGCCTTCGGGTGCACCGGGACGATCCGCTTGCCGAAACGCTGGAGGACGGCCGCCACCGCGTACGCGGCACGGGACCGGTTCGACGAGAGGCCGACCACCGCCCAGGTGTCGCCCGTGGACGTCAGGATCCGCCGCACCGTCTCCGACGCGGAGTACGCGGCGGGGCCGGTGGTCGTGGTGTCTGCGCTCATCGCTTCTGCTGCCTCTCGTCGGTGCGGTCCGTCTGTGAGAAGAACGAGCCGCGGCGGGCCGGGATTCCCGTACGCGTGACCCGGCGGCCCTGAGATCTCCCTTAGGGGCCCTCGGTCCACGTCGCATCGGCCCCCGCCGGGGAGGGCGAGGCCCGGGGGGACGCAGCGTGCCGGGAGGGCTCCGGAGGAGGCCGGGCCGGACGGACCGTAGGCTGGTCGGATGCAGGAGCAGTACCGCACGCCGGCCCGCGAGGGTGTGCACGAGACCGAGATCAACCGCTCGCGCTTCCTCTGCGCGCTCGCGCCCGTCGCCGACGAGCGCGAGGCGCAGGAGTTCGTCGCGCGGATCCGCAGGGAGCACCCGACCGCCACCCACAACTGCTTCGCGTACGTCCTCGGTGCCGACGCCTCCGTGCAGAAGGCGAGCGACGACGGCGAGCCCGGCGGCACGGCCGGCGTCCCCATGCTCCAGATGCTGCTGCGCCGCGAGATGCGGTACGTCGTCGCCGTCGTCACCCGCTACTACGGCGGTGTGAAGCTGGGCGCGGGCGGCCTGATCCGCGCGTACGGCGGGGCGGTCGGCGAGGCGCTCGACGCCCTCGGCACCATCACCCGGCAGCGCTTCCGGCTCGCCACCGTCACCGTCGACCACCAGCGCGCGGGCAAGCTGGAGAACGACCTGCGGGCCACCGGTCGCGCCGTCCGCGAGGTGCGGTACGCCGACGCCGTCACGATCGAGATCGGCCTTCCCGACGCGGACGTGCCCGCCTTCCGCGGCTGGCTCGCCGACGCCACGGCCGGCACGGCCTCCTTCGAACTCGGCGGCGAGGCGTACGGCGACGCGTGAGACGTCACAGGCGACGCGTGAGACGTCACACGTGACGCACCTCACGTGACGGACCGTCAGTGATGCCCCCTGCATGACGTGGTGCGGCCGGGCGCCGGGGCGTGCCCGGCCGCACGCGCCCCCGTGGACGGGCCGCGCCCACCAGCCCGCTCGGGATAGCGTGGTGCGCGCACACGAACGGGAACCGGCGGCGAGGGGCAGGGCACATGCGGGGTGGGGCGGCATCGTGAGGCTCCTGCACACCTCGGACTGGCATCTCGGCCGGTCCTTCCACCGCGTCGGTCTCCTCGACGCCCAGGCCGCCTTCCTCGACCACCTCGTGGCGACCGTCCACGCGCACGACGTGGACGCCGTCCTCGTCGCCGGGGACGTCTACGACCGGGCCGTGCCCCCGCTGCCCGCCGTCGAGCTCTTCGACACCGCGCTGCACCGCCTCGCCGAGGCCGGGGTGCCCACCGTCATGATCTCGGGCAACCACGACTCCGCCCGGCGCCTAGGCGTCGGCGCCGGACTCATCGAGCGGGCCGGCATCCACCTCCGTACCGACCCCGACGGCATCGGCACCCCCGTCCTCCTCTCCGACGCCCACGGCGAGGTCGCCCTCTACGGCCTGCCCTACCTCGAACCCGTGCTCGTCCGCGAGCGGCTCGGCGCCGAGAAGGGCGGCCACGAGGCCGTCCTCGCCGCCGCCATGGACCGGGTCCGCGCCGACCTCGCCCGCCGGCCCGCCGGCACCCGCTCCGTCGTCGTCGCCCACGCCTTCGTCGCGGGCGGCGCGCCGAGCGACAGCGAGCGGGACATCACGGTCGGCGGCGTCGCCGCCGTCCCCGCCGGGATCTTCGACGGCGTCGACTACGTCGCCCTCGGCCACCTCCACGGCAGCCAGACCCTCACCCCGCGCGTCCGCTACTCCGGCTCCCCCCTCGCCTACTCGTTCTCCGAGGCCGACCACCGCAAGAGCATGTGGCTGATCGACCTGGGCCCCGGTGGTCCCGACGGGGCGATCACCGGCGACGTGCGCCTCGACTGCCCCGTCCCGCGCCCCCTCGCCCGCATCCGGGGGCGACTCGACGACCTCCTCGCCGACCCCGGGCTCACCCCGCACGAGCAGTCCTGGGTCGAGGCCACCCTCACCGACCCCGTGCGGCCCCCCGAGCCCATGGCCCGGCTCACCGAACGCTTCCCGCACACCCTCAACCTGGTCTTCGACCCCGAGCGGACCTCGGACGACCCCGGCGCCTCCTACGCCCAGCGCCTCCGGGACCGCAGCGACCAGCAGATCGCGGAGGACTTCGTGGCCCACGTGCGCGGCGGCGCCCTCGACGGCGCCGAACGGACGGTCCTGTACGGCGCCTTCGACGACGTCCGCGTCGACACGGCCGAGCGCGAGGTGGGCCGGTGAGGCTGCACCGCCTGGAGATCACCGCCTTCGGCCCGTTCGGCACCACGCAGAGGATCGACTTCGACGCCCTGTCCTCCGCCGGGCTCTTCCTCCTCCACGGGCCGACCGGCGCCGGCAAGACCTCCGTCCTCGACGCCGTCTGCTTCGCCCTGTACGGAAGCGTGCCCGGCGTCCGCCAGACCCCCGGCGCCTCCCTGCGCAGCGACCACGCCCCCGTCGGCACGTACACCGAGGTCCTCCTCGAGCTGACCGTGGGGGACCGGCGTCTGGAGATCACCCGTCGCCCCGCCCAGCAGCGGCCCAAGAAGCGCGGCGGCGGCTTCACCACCGAGAAGGCCCAGACCTGGCTCCGCGAGTACGACCCGACCACCGGTGAGTGGGCCGGCCTCAGCCGCTCCCACCAGGAGACGGGAGAGGAGATCACCCAGCTCCTCGGCATGAGCCGCGAGCAGTTCTGCCAGGTCGTCCTCCTCCCGCAGGGCGACTTCGCCCGCTTCCTGCGCGCCGACGCCGAGGCCCGGGGCAAGCTCCTCGGCCGCCTCTTCGACACCCGCCGCTTCGCCGCCGTCGAGGAACGCCTCGCCGAACTGCGCCGCACCGCCCAACAGCAGGTCGAGGACGGGGACGCGCGGCTGCTCACCCTGGTCCACCGCATGACCCAGGCCGCCGGCGGCCTCGACGCCGCCCGCACCCCCGTCGAGGGCCGGCCGGGCGACCCCGGGCTCGCCGACTCCGTCCTCACCTGGGTCGCCGTCGCCCGCACCGAGGCACGTGAAGCCCTCGACATCGCGGACGTGCGCCTCACCGCGGCCGAGGCCGCCCGGGACGCCACGCGCGCCGCCCTCGACGCGGAGAACGACCTCGCCGCCCGGCAGGCCCGGCACGCCGACGCCCTCCGGCGCCGCGAGCGGCTCACCGCGCGGGCCCCCGAGCGCGACCGCCTCCAGGACGCCCTCGACCGGGGCCTCAAGGCCGACCGGGTGGCCCCCGCCCTCGGACTGCGCCGCGACGCCGAGCGCGAGCACGCCGCCGCGCACACCGCCCGGGAGCGTGCCCGCGCCCTGCTGCCCCCCGACCTCGCCGAGGCCGGCGCCGAACACCTCTCCACCCTCGAACACCGACTGCGCGAGGAGCTCGGCGGCCTCGACGCGGCCCGCCGCGCCGAGCGCCGCGCGGCCGCCGTCGCCGAGGAACGCGCCGTACTCGCCAGGGAGGCGCGCGCCGACGAGGACGCCCTCCGGGACGCGGCCGACTGGCTCGCCGGCTGGGAACCGCGCCGCACGGCCCTCGCCGAACGCGTCGAGGCCGCCCGCGACGCCGCCGCCCGCGCCGAACACCTCGCGGGCCGTCTGGAGCCCGCCCGCCGCAGGCTCGCCGCGGCCCGCCGCCGCGACTCCCTCGCCCGGGAGGCCCGGGCGGCCGAGACCCGCCTCGCGGAGGCCCGCGAGCGGCGCAACGCGGCCCACGAGAGCTGGCTCGACGTCAAGTCCCGGCGCCTGGAGGGCATCGCCGCCGAACTCGCGGTCGCCCTCACCCCGGGCGACCCCTGCCAGGTCTGCGGTTCCACCGACCACCCGGCCCCCGCCCGCACCACCGCCGGCCACGTCGACCGCGCCACGGAGGACGCCGCCTACGCGGCCTACAGCCGCGCCGAGGAGACCCGCACGGCCGCCGAACGCGAACTCGCCGTCACCCGCGAGTCCTGGTCCGCGGCCCGTACGGAAGCCCTGACCGGGCTGGAGACCGCCGACCCCGGATCCGAGCCCAACGTCCGCGAACTGGCGGACGAGGTCGATGAGTTGGCCCGGCTGCACGCCGAGGCGCACGCGCTCGCCGGACAGACGCACGGCGCGCGCGAGGCGCTCGCACGGGCCGAGCGGGAGCACGAGGAGCGGGTGGGCGCGCAGCGCGAGGCCGAGCGGCGGGTCGCCGCGCGCACCTCGCGACGGGAGGCCCTGGAGCGGGAGCAGTCCGCGCTCGACGAGGAACTCGCCCGGGGACGCGGCGCGTTCGCCAGCGTGGCCGAACACGCCACCCGCCTGGAGCGGCGGATCGCCCTCCTGGTCGACGCCGCCGGAGCCGTACGCACCGCCGAACTCGCCGCCCAGCGCCTCAAGGAGGCCGACGACCGGCTCGCCGACGCCGCCTACAGGGCGGGCTTCGCCACCCCGGCCGAGGCCGCCGGCGCCCTCCTCGGCGAGGGCGAGCGCCGCGACCTCCAGCACCGCGTGGACGCCTGGCAGGCGGAGGCCGCCGCCGTCGCGGACCGACTCGCCGAGCCCGGCACGGCCGAGGCCGCCGCCCGCCCGCCCGCCGACCCCGCCGCCGCGGCGGCCGCGCACACGGCGGCCGAACGCGCCCTCCGCGAGGCCGACTCCGCCCTGGCCGCCGCCCGCGAGCGGGCCGCCGGACTCGCCGGACTCTCCCGGCAGGCCGTCACCGAGGTCCGCCGCCTCGGGCCGCTGCGCGAGGAGTACGACCGGGTGGCCCGGCTCGCCGCCCTCACCGCCGGCACCTCCGCGGAGAACGAGCGCCGGATGCGCCTGGAGTCGTACGTGCTCGCCGCCCGGCTCGAACAGGTCGCGGCGGCCGCGAGCGCCCGCCTCCAGCGCATGTCCTCGGGCCGCTACACCCTCGTCCACTCCGACGCGCGCTCCGGCGGCAAGCGGTCCGGTCTCGGACTGCACGTCGTCGACGCCTGGACCGGAAACGAACGCGACACGGCCACGCTCTCCGGCGGCGAGACCTTCTTCGCCTCGCTCGCGCTCGCCCTCGGCCTCGCCGACGTCGTCACCGACGAGGCCGGCGGCGTCAGGCTCGACACCCTCTTCATCGACGAGGGCTTCGGCAGCCTCGACGAGCAGACGCTCGACGAGGTCCTCGACGTCCTCGACTCGCTGCGCGAGCGGGACCGCAGCGTCGGCATCGTCAGCCACGTCGGCGACCTGCGCCGCCGGATCCCGGCCCAGCTGGAGGTCGTCAAGGCGCGGCAGGGCTCGACGGTGCGGCTGCGCACCGGCGGGGACGCGCTCAGCGGCTGAGGGGGCGCCGGGGCAGCGGCGAGGAGTAGACGACGCTGGTGGTCACCGCGCCGAGCGTGGCGACCTTCCCGCTGATCGCCTCCAGGTGCTTCATGGAGCGGGCGGCGACCTTGAGGACGAAGCAGTCGTCGCCGGTGACGTGGTGGGCCTCGAGGACCTCGGGCGTGGTGTCGAGCAGGTCGTGGAACGGCTTGTAGTTGCCGTGCGGGTAGCGCAGCCGTACGAAGGCCAGGATGGGCAGGCCCAGGCGGTCCTGGTCGACGATCGCCGTGTACCCCGTGATCACCCCGGCGTCCTCCAGGCGCCGCACCCGCTCGGTCACCGCGGACGGCGACATCGACACGGCGCGGGCGAGCTCGGCGAAGCTGGCGCGGCCCTCGGACTGGAGCGCTTCGAGGATGCGCCAGTCGGTGGCGTCCGGGGTGTATGCGGTGCTCATGGAGGAGAGCGTGCAGGGGAATCCCCGGTCGATCAAGTGATCGACCGGGGATTCTCGCGATCGGAGACGCGCGGAGGCGGGAGATCCCGGATCCGGGATATCGGACACGGGATCTGACTCCGGGATATCGGATACAGGATCTGGCTGCGGGATATCGGATACGGGAGATCTCAGAGGCGGGAGATCTCGTCCACCAGGTCGTCCAGACCGAGGGGGCCCTGCGAGAGGGCCGCCATGTGCCAGGCCTTCGCGTCGAACGCCTCGCCGTGCGCGGCCCGCGCGTTGGCCCGGCCGAGCAGCCAGGCGCGCTCGCCCAGTTTGTAGCCGATCGCCTGGCCGGGCATCGACAGATAGCGGGTCATCTCGCTCTCCACGAAGGACGGCGGGCGGCTGCTGTGCAGCTGGAAGAACTCCTGGGCGAGCTCCGGCGTCCACCGCTCGCCCGGGTGGAAGGGCGACTCCGCGGGGATCTCCAGGCCGAGGTGCATGCCGATGTCCACGATCACCCGGCACGCGCGCATCATCTGGCCGTCGAGGTAGCCGAGGCGCCGCTCCGCGTCGGGCAGGAAGCCCAGTTCGTCCATCAGGCGCTCGGCGTACAGCGCCCAGCCCTCCGAGTTCGCGCTGACCTTCCCTATGGTCGCCTGGTAGCGGGAGAGCCGGTCGGCGACGTGCGCCCACTGCGCGATCTGCAGGTGGTGGCCGGGGACGCCCTCGTGGTACCAGGTCGACACCAGGTCGTACACCGGGAAGCGGGTCGTGCCGTCCACGGGCAGCCAGGTGCGGCCCGGGCGCGAGAAGTCCTCGGACGGACCCGTGTAGTACGGCGCGGCGGCGCCGCCGGGCGGCGCGATCCGGGACTCCACCCGTCGTACCCGCTCCGCGAGTTCGAAGTGGTGGCCGTCGAGCGCCTCGATGGCCTCGTCCATCAGCTCCTGGAGCCAGACCCGGACCTCCTCCACGCCCTCGATGTGCGTGCCGTGCTCGTCGAGGTGGGCGAGCGCCTCCCAGGGGCCCGCGCCCGGCAGGATCCGCTCGGCCTCGGTCCGCATCTCGTCGAGGAGCCTGTGGTACTCGCTCCAGCCGTACGCGTACGCCTGGTCGAGGTCCAGATCGGTGCCGTTGAAGAAACGGGTCCAGCGCTGGTAGCGCTCGCGGCCCACCGTGTTCGGCGCGTCGGCCACGGCCGGCGCGTACACGTCCCGCATCCAGTCCCGCAGTGCCCCGACGGCGGCGGTGGCGCCCTTCGCGGCCGTCGCGAGCTCGGTCCTCAGGTCCTCGGGGAGCGTGGCGGGGCCGGCGGCGGCGAACTCCTCGAACCAGCCCGGCTTCCCGTTCTCCCCGCCCGCCCACTCGGTGAGCTGCTCGACGAACGTGGCGGTGGGGCGCGGCCCGCCGAAGAGCCCCCGCTCCAGGCCCAGCGCGAGGGAGGCGCGGTAGCCGTCGAGCGCGTCCGGGACCGCGCGCAGCCGGGCGGCGACCGCCTCCCAGTCCTCCTCGGTCTCCGTCGGCATGACGGTGAAGACGATGCGGACGCTGTGCGCGGGCGAGCGCATGTTGCTGACCGTGCGGAGGTTCTCCTCGGCCTCGTGCATGGCCAGTTCCGCCGTCAGTCGCTCCCGCAGCAGCCGGGCGCAGCGCCGCTCGGCGTCGCTGTCCGCGCCGGGTGCCCGCTCGGCCTCGTCGAGACGGGCGAGCGTGCGGCGGGCGAGGTCGGCCACCGCCCGCTGGCCGGCGGGCGAGAAGTCCGGCAGCAGTCCGGCGCTCTCCTTGACTCCCAGGTACGTACCGGTGATCGGGTCGAGGGCGATGAGTGCGTCGACGTGGTCGTCGGCGACCTGGCGGGGCAGCGCGCTGCTGGAAGTGTCTGGCATGGGGGTCATCCTGGCGCCTCCGGAGGGCCTGCGTCACCCTCGTCAGGCCTCAGTCGGCTGACAAGGAGGGGCCGGGGGAGGGCGGTAGCAGGGGGCCGCATTCCCACTGCTGGAAGATCAGTCGGGTCTCGACGCGGGCCACCTCGCGCCGCGAGGTGAACTCGTCGAGGACGAGACGCTGCAGGTCGGCGGGGTCCGCCACGGCCACGTGGACGAGGTAGTCGTCGGGACCGGTGAGGTGGAACAGCGCCCGGGACTCGGGAAGGGCCCGGATCCGGTCGACGAACGGACCGATCAGTTCACGCCGGTGGGGGCGGACCTGGACGAGAAGCAGCGCTTCGAGCCCGCGCCCGAGTTTGGCCGGATCCAGTCGTAGCTGGTGTCCGAGGATCACCCCGGTGCGGCGCAGCCGTGCCACCCGGTCGAGGCA
Organism: Streptomyces sp. TLI_105; assembly: GCF_900105415.1. Classification (GTDB taxonomy): domain Bacteria; phylum Actinomycetota; class Actinomycetes; order Streptomycetales; family Streptomycetaceae; genus Streptomyces. The sequence continues at coordinate 6,997,187 of NZ_FNSM01000001.1, forward strand.
GGTGGAGGGTGCGACGCCGACCTCGGCGGCGAGTTCGCGGTAGGTGCTCCGGGCGTCGTTCTGCAGGAGGCGAAGAATGTGCAGATCGACCGCGTCCAGTACGACAGAATCGGCCATCTGGCGAACGTAACACGGTGATGTGACGCTACTTCCCGGTATCCGTTCACAGTGCCGCCATGGACGCCATGGATCACGGCCTCTCGGCCATCCCGAGGGCCCTTGCCACCGAAGCCGTGCACGCCGGCCGCGAAGACCTCGCCGGACTCGGACTGCACGCCCCGCCGATCGACCTGTCCACCACCTATCCCTCGTACGACGCCCGGGCCGAGGCCGCCCGGATCGACGAGTTCGCCACCACCGGCGCCCGGCTCGACGGCCCGCCCGTCTACGCCCGGCTCGACAACCCGACCGTCGCCCGCTTCGAGGAGGCCCTCGCCCGCCTGGAGGGCGCCGAGGCCGCCGTCGCCTTCGCCAGCGGCATGGCCGCCCTCACCGCCGTGCTCCTCGCCCGGGCGAGCCAAGGGCTGCGGCACGTCGTCGCGGTCCGCCCGCTGTACGGCTGCAGCGACCACCTCCTCGACGCCGGGCTGCTCGGCACCGAGGTGACCTGGACCGACCCGGCGGGCATCGCCGACGCGATCCGGCCCGACACCGGCCTCGTCATGGTCGAGTCGCCCGCCAACCCGACGCTCGCCGAGGCCGACATCCGGGCCATCGCCCACTCCTGCGGCTCCGTCCCGCTGCTCGTCGACAACACCTTCGCCACGCCGGTGCTCCAGCGCCCCGTCGAGCAGGGCGCGCGCATCGTGCTGCACAGCGCCACCAAGTACCTGGGCGGTCACGGCGACGTCATGGGCGGAATCGTCGCCTGCGACGAGGAGTTCGCCCGTACCCTCCGTCAGGTCCGGTTCGCCACCGGCGGAGTGCTCCACCCCCTCGCCGGATACCTGCTGCTGCGGGGCCTCTCCACCCTCCCGGTACGGGTCAGGGCGGCGTCCTCGACGGCCGCGGAGCTGGTCCGGCGGCTCGCCGTCGACCCCCGCGTCGCCCGCGTCCACTACCCGCGGATCGGCGGCGCGATGATCGCCTTCGAGGTGTACGGGGAGCCGCACGACGTGATCGCCGGCGTACGGCTCATCACCCCGGCGGTCAGTCTCGGCAGCGTCGACACCCTCATCCAGCACCCGGCCTCCATCAGCCACCGCATCGTGGCCGAGGGAGACCGGCGCTCCGCGGGCGTCAACGACCGGCTGCTGCGGATGTCGGTCGGCCTCGAGGACGTCGAGGACCTGTGGCGCGACCTGACCCAGGCGCTCAGCGCTCCGCCGGCCGGGTCCCTTCGCGCGGCTGCTCCTGCCGTGCCCGAGCGCCCGGTCGCGGCGTCGAGGACAGCCGGGCGGTGATCACCAGGGTGCCCTCCTCGATCTGGTAGTCGAGGGGGAGGTTCAGCGCCCGCATCGCGGCCACCATCCCCGTGTTGGAGGACTGCGTCACGGCGTACACGCTGTCGCAGCCGGTCTCCTCGGCCATCGCCACCAGCCGGCCGAGGAGCTCGGAGCCGATGCCGCGCCGCTGCCAGTCGTCCTCGACGAGGAGGGCGACCTCCGTCTCGTCGCCGTCCCACAGCAGGTGGCCGAGGGCGACGAGACGGCCGGAGGCCGTCTGTACGGCGAGGGTGCGGCCGAAGCGGGGGCTGAGCAGGTGGTCGAGGTAGCGGTCGGCGTCGCCGACGGGGCCGTGGTAGCGCAGGCCCAGGGTGCGGGCCGAGCAGCGGTCGTGCATGGCGCGCGCGGCGGGCAGGTCGCGCTGGTCGGCGCGGCGGACCGTGATCTCGTTGCCCTCCGGCAGGGTCAGCACGTCCTGGCTGCGCGGGACGCGGGGGCCGAGCCGGGCGTCGAGCTCGACGAGGGCGCGGGCCCGGGCGAACTCGGTCGGGGTGAAGGGCAGATGGGGCCGCTCGACGATGAGGGTGCCGCCGTGCGGGTCGCGCAGCCGCATCACGGTCTCCTCCAGGACGCCTTCGACCGGGGCCTGTTCGCCGGTGGGGCGGCCGGTCAGCGAGACCGCCGGCACGGAGTGGAGGGTGCAGCGGCCGAGGAGCTGCCGCAGTGCGAGCGGCAGTTCGGCCGCGTCGAGCGCGGTACGGGTGGCGAGGCCCAGGACCCGGGTGGGGGTGTCCACCAGGTCGTGGGTGTCGGCCCGCTCGGTCCAGGTGTCGCGGCCGCCGGCCGCGGCCGTCTCGCGGGCGAGGGCCTGCGCGGAGAGGCCGACGGGGGCGCGCAGCAGGAACTCGTCGACCGTGCCGTCGGCGAGCGGATGGGTCTGGAGGGTGAGGATGTCCACGCCCAGGCGGGCGAGGACCGTGCACAGCGCGGCGAGGCTGCCCGGCGTGTCCGCGACGGTGGTCCGCATCCGCCACAGCGTCGTCTCGGCCGGTGCCCCGGACTCCCCCTCCGTCTCCTGCTCGTTCGCCGGGGATCCGCTCGGGGCCGACAGGTCGGTGGTGGGGCGCCCGCCGGTGTGACCGGCGGGCGGGGCATGGTCGGCATGACTGCGCCTGCGTGCCCACCAGGTGTGGAACGCGGCGGTGGCGACCAGCGTGATCGCGGAGAAGACCAGGAGGTAGGGGCCGTCGGGGCCCTTGACGATGGTCTTGGCGATCGTGTCGGCCACCACCACGGCGGTGAACAGGGCGGCGAGCTCGATCAGGTCGTGCCGCCAGTGGTGCGGACGGCGGGCGCTCTTCGAAGACGTCACATCGGTCATGACTTCACTGTGACCCAGCGGTGTTGCGTGATCGCGAACGCTTTGTGACTGACGGGTTAAGTGCCGATCTGTTGACTTAAAGACCAATTCAGGCCGTTTCTGTCGGAGGCTGATCGACCCCCTGACGGAGTGCGCTCAGCAGCCGTCCGGCCTGCACCACCAGCTGCGAGGAACCCCGCCCCGAGGCGAGCGTTTCGAGCCCGGCGACCTCCCCGCGGGCCCCGCACCGCTCCACGCAGTCGGCGGCCACCGCGAGGACCTCGCCGAGCCCCCGTACCGGCTGCGCCGGGGCGAGCACCCCCGGAAGCATCGCCTCGAGCACCGTCCAGACCGTGGGGTGCGCACCCGTGGCGGCCGCCGTCCGGGCCGCGTCCGCCAGCCGGTTCGGCTTCACCGAGCCCTCCGCCACCAGCCACGCCAGCTCCGTGCCGAGCCGTCGGGCGTTCAGCTCGCCCCGCGCCGCCAGGACGAGCACGCCGTCCACCGCGCGCAGCCGGTCGTCCGCGTCCACGCAGCCGAGACCGAACGCCAGGGTCAGCAGCACCGCGCGGCCGACCGGCCCGTCGGCCTCGACCAGTGCGGTCAGCGGTTCGGTCGCGCCCCGCGAGTCTCCCTCGACGCAGTGCGCGAGGGTCGGCAGAAGGCAGGCCGCGAGCAGTTCACGGTCGGCCGGCAGCACCGGGGCCCCCTGCGCCCGGCCCTCCACCCCGTGAGGGCAGCGGCGGGGGGCCGCCTCCAGAGCGCCACCGAGCCACTGGAAGGCGGGCGGGAACTCCGCCCGGACCGTCTCGTGCTCGCCGAGATCGACCACGATCCGGTCGCTCAGCCGCCGCCTCGTCGGCGTCCTGTCCTCGTCCCGGGGGAGGAACCGCACGGTCGCCCCCACGGCCGTCTCCTCGCGCAGCCAGGCGGCGAGCCGCCGGCCGGCCGGGGTGCCGAGCGCCACCGCCTCCTCGGCCGCCCGGCAGGCCGACGGATCGGCCCGCAGCACCCGCACCAGGGCCTGGGCGAGATCGGCCGGAGCGGGCTCGACGCCGGAGTCCCGGTACTCCCGCAGCCGTTCCACCAGGATCCGCGGGTCGATCGCCCCCGTGCTCCAGGTCGGCGTGGCGAGGAGGAACGGCAGCGCGTCCGTGCCCACGAGATCGGCGGTCTCCCACAGCCGGGCGTCGAGGACCCCCGAAAGGGCCTGGTGGAGACAGGAGTCCGGACCGGGGCCCCGAGTCCGGCGGGACTCGACGAGCGCCGGATTCAGCAGCCCCAGCAGCCCCGCGAGCACCACATGGACCCCATGGGTCTCCTGCGTGAAGTAGTGGGTCTCCTGCTCCCACGGGCGCCAGGGGAAGGCCTCCCGCACCGCCTCCGCCACGGCCGCCCGGTCCCGGTGCGCATGCCGCACCAGGCCGTCGAGCGCCCGCTCGAACGCCGCGGGCTCCTCCGAGAGCCGCTTCACCACCAGCTGTGCCACCAGCTCCTCGACCGTCGTCGCCGGGGGCGTGAGCCGCTGCGCCTCCGGCACCGGCGGCAGGATCTCCTCGTACGGAAGCGCCGTCCCCTGCCCCAGGTCCGCGCCGAACAGCTCCTCGGCGGCCTGCCGGTGCATCGGGCTCAGCAGCCCGGCGGCCTCCGCGAGTTCGCGCCGCACCCCGGCGTCCACGGCCTGCAGATGACGGCCGACCAGCTTGAGGGCCCGCTCCTGCACATCGGTGTCCTCGCTCCCGAAGGCCTCCGTCACGGCGGGCAGCAGCTCCCCGGCCGCGCCCGGCTCCTTGGCCAGCACCTTGCCGACCAACGCCAACTGGGCCCGCACCAGCTTCTTCTCGGTACGGAAGAGGACACCGGCCGTCATCTCCGCCAGCGCCCCGACCGGCAGCGTCCCCGCCGAGGCGAGCTCCGTCAGGACGTCCTGCGCGTACCCGGCGACGAGCGAGGGCGCGTCGGACGCGATCCCGATCCAGTCCGGGATCCGCTCCCGCAGCTCCTCCGCGTCCGGTTCGAGCAGCCGCACCATCTCCAGCGGGAGGCGCAGGTTCCGGAGGGGACCGCCGTGCAGCAGCCGGGACACGCACACGTCCAGGACCTGGGCCCGGTCCAGGACCCCTTCCTCGACGAGCGTCCGCAGGGCCGTGGGCCAGTACCTCTGTGCCCGACGGCCGAGGGTGCGGGCCAGCCGCTCGGGGGGCTCGGCCATCGCGAGGGCGTGGGCCACCAGGACCGGTGTCTGCGGGTCCTCCCGGAGCCGCTCCACGAGCCGGTCGTCGGTGATGTGCCGGGTCCAGGCGGTGACGTAGCCGTCGGTGGGCGGAACCGTGTGCCCGGAGCGGGCCATGAGCCCGTGGAGCAGCGTGTAGCTGTTCTCCGCCACCGCCCGGCGCCCGGCCAGACGCCCCGCCAGGTCCGCCCCCCACTCCGGGTCCCGGTCGCCGAGCGCCTCGAGAGCGAGTGCGCCGTCCTCCTCCCGGATCAGCAGGTCGCGCGCGCCGAGCCAGCTCGCGGCCGCCGCGGCCGTCGGGAGACAGCCGGCGCCCGCCACGTACAGCGCGCTGCGGATGAGGTCCGGCAGGTGCGGGGGCGTCGCCCACTTTCCGGCGCGCACCTCCGCGCGCAGCGCCGTGAGCCGGGTGAGCGCGACCTTGCGCGCGGCGGCGTCCAGCGGTTCCAGGAGCCCCGGCACCGCGGCGGCCCGCCCCTCGCGCACGGCGACGAGCAACTCCTCGACCCCGCCCTCGCCCTGCACGCCGGTGCTGCCGCCGCCACCGACGCCCACGCCACCTGTACCACCACCCGCACCGGCCGCGTCGTCGTCAGCCGTGGGGCCCCCTGCGTCGACGGTCTCGCCGGTCGCCACTTCGTCAGCCATCCCGGTCGCCATGCTCGTCCCCGTCCCGTTCCCCATGGTGCTCCCCCTGCCCCGCGGCTCGCCCCGCGTCCCCGTCATCACGCCGCCCCGCCGACGGCCGTGGCCGTCCGCCGCGCCATCCGGACCGCAAGCACGTGCTTGCACGGCCCCCCGCCGTCTCCAGGCCGAGCAGCCGGCCGGAGCCCGTGGGCTCCGGCGCGGACGGGCGGAGGCGGGCGAGCGCCTGTACGGATCGCGTCATGGGTACGACGGTAGGACGCCGCACTGACAATCACCCGGGACGGACCTCCGCACGCCCCTGACCTGGGGTTACTGCCCGACCTGACCCGGCTGGAGCACCTTGCTGAACAGCACCGTGCCGCCCTCGGCCCGCAGCCGTACGGTCAGCTCCCCGCTGTGGCCGTCGATGTCGACCTCGCCGAAGTACTGCGGGCTCTCCATCGGCGACAGGTTCCCCCGCTCCGGCGCCCGCACGAACACCCGCTCCGGGCCGAACGTGGCGTCCAGGGCGTTCGCCGGGAACCCGCCCGCCGCCAGCGGCCCGGACACGAACTCCCAGAAGGGGGCGAAGTCCTGGAAGGCCGCCCGCTCCGGCGCGTAGTGCTGCGCCGAGGTGTGGTGGACGTCCGCCGTCAGCCACACCGTGCCGGTGATCCGCCGGTGCTTCACGAACCGCAGCAGCTCCGCGATCTGGAGCTCCCGGCCCAGCGGCGCGCCCGGGTCGCCCTGGGCGATCGCCTCGAAGTTCGCCGCGCCGTCCGGGACGACCAGACCGATCGGCATGTCCGCCGCGAGCACCTTCCACACCGCCCGGGACGCGGCCAGCTCCCGCTTCAGCCACGCCAGCTGCCCGGCGCCGAGGATGCCGGTGGTGTCGTCGGCCTGCCGGCCGGGCGAGTTGGCGTTCCGGTAGGAGCGCATGTCGAGCACGAACACGTCGAGCAGCGGCCCGTACCGCACCACCCGGTGCATCCGCCGCTCGCGCCCCTCCCCGCGCGCGTGGAGCGTGGAGACCGGGAAGTACTCGCCGAACGCCCGCGAGGCCCGGGCCGCGAGGACGTCCACGTCCTTCTCCGTGTAGCGGGGGTCGTCCAGGATCTGTCCCGGGTACCAGTTGTTCCGCACCTCGTGGTCGTCCCACTGCACCACCGACGGCACCTGCGCGTTGAAGGCCCGGACGTTGTGGTCGAGGAGGTTGTAGCGGAAGTTGCCCCGGTACTCGTCGAGGGTCTCGGCGACCTTCGACTTCTCCGGGGTCGTGACGTTCCGCCAGATCCTCCCGTCCGGCAGGGTCACGCTGGGCTGGATGACCCCGTCGGCGTAGATCGTGTCGCCGCTGCACAGGAAGAAGTCCGGGTCGAGCCGGCGCATCTCCTCGTACGCCCGGAAGCCCCCGATGTCCGGGTTGATGCCCCAGCCCTGACCCGCGATGTCCCCGGACCACAGGAAGCGGACCCCGTCGCGGCGCCGCTCCGGGGCCGTGCGGAAGGTGCCGAGGACCGGCTCGCCCGCCCGGCGCGGATCGTCCGGGTCGACGAGGGTGACCCGGTAGTGGATCTGCTCGCCCGCCGGCAGGCCGCGCAGCACGGTCGTGCCGGTGAAGTCCGTGCCCGCGTCCATCAGCGGCCCGAAGTGGCGGCGCGCGTGCCGGAAGGACTCGGTCGCCGACGTCTCCACGAGCATCCGCGCCGGCCGGTCCGAGCGCACCCACACCAGACCGGAGGAGGCCGTGACGTCACCCGCCTGCACACCCCACTCGGCCCGGGGCCGGCCCGAGAGCGCGAACGCGGGAGCGGCGAGACCGGTGCCGCCGAGGGCCAGCGCCGCCGAGGCGGCCAACGAGCCGCGCAGGAGGCCGCGTCGAGCGGGGGAGGGTGAAGAGCCGGGCAGAGGAAGGGACATGAGAGAGCCTCCGGGGTCGGTCGTTCCGGTCACGGACGGCGCGCCGTGTCCGTGCCTGCCGGGCCGGGCGCGCCGCCCCATGCCTAACGGCCGGGTGCGGCGGCCACACGAACCCCGCGTGAACAGATCGCCCTCCTGGCGGCCCGCCTCACCCCCTCCCGCACCCCTCCGCCACCCACCTGATCCCGGTGCCGATGGCCGAAGGAGCCAGGTGCGCGTACCCGATGACGAGCCGTACGTCCTCGTCGGACGGCCGGGCGGTGCCGTACTCCTCCAGAGTCCGCAGCGCCACCCCCGCCTCCGCCGCCCGCGCGAGGAACCGCTCCGGGGGCCCGAACCGGGCCGGTACGCGCGCGATGACGTGGAGTCCGGCCGCGATGCCACTCACTCGGGTGCCCGGAAGGTGCTCCGCGAGGGCGGCGAGCAGCGCGTCCCGCCGCTCCCGGTAGGCGCGTTGGCAGCGGCGCAGCTGACGGTCGTACCCGCCGCGCGTCACGAACTCCGCGAGGACGGCCTGGTCGAGCACGGGATTGCCGAGGTCCATCGTCCGCTTGCGCTCGACGATCTCGTCGAGCAGCGCCTCCGGGACGAGCATCCAGCCGAGCCGCAGCCCCGGGGCCAGCGACTTGCTGACCGAGCCCGTGTAGGCGACCCGCTCGGGGTCGAGTCCCTGAAGTGCGCCGACGGGGGCGCGGTCGTAGCGGAAGTCGCCGTCGTAGTCGTCCTCCAGGACGTATCCGTCCACGGCGCGCGCCCAGTCGAGGAGGGCGGCCCGGCGCTCCGCCGACCAGCTGATGCCGGACGGGAACTGGTGCGAGGGCGTCACGACGACCGCCCGCACTCCGGAGTCGGCGAGCGGCCCCGGGCGCAGTCCCTCCTCGTCCAGCGGCAGCCACACCGTCTCCAGGCCGGTCGAGGCGAACAGGCGCCCGTGCTCCGGGCTGCCGGGATCCTCGATCCCGACCCGGCGCAGTCCGCGCGCGCGCAGGACGAAGCCGAGGAGGGTCGACGCCTGTGCCACGCCCGAACAGACCACGAGTCGCTCCGGATCGGCCACCACGCCCCGTCGCCGCGCCAGCATCGCGGCCAGCGCCTCGCGCAGCTCGGGGAGCCCGCGCGGATCCGGGTAGCCGAGCGCCGGGTGGGGGAGGCGCGTGAGCACGGACCGCTGCGCCGCCGCCCACGCGCTCCTGGGGAACAGCGACAGGTCGGGGGTCCCCGGCCGGAAGTCCACCCGGACCCCGGGCGCCCCGGCTGCCAGGTCACGGGCCCCGCGCACGGCCGCTCGGGCCGCGCCGCCCACCCAGGTCCCCGCACCCCGGTCGCTCCGCAGGTACCCCTCGGCCGTCAGCTGTTCGTACGCCTCGGTGACGAGGCCCCGCGAGACGCCGAGGTCGGCAGCGAGCGCGCGGGTCGACGGCAGTCGCGTCCCGGCCGCGAGCCGGCCCGAACGCACCGCCTCCCGCAAGGCCTCCTGCAGTGTCCGCCCCCGCCGCCGCGCCGGAGCGCCGACGGCCGGCAGAAGCAGCTCCCAGGCCGCCTGCCCCTGGCTCCTCATGTCGCACGACCCTTCTCGCCGTCTTCGACCGGGAGTTCACCGATCCGCCCCGGTCGTGACCCATGATGCCGAGAGCGGCCGGGAGTCAGTGCTGCACGTCCAGGGAGAGGTGCGCGGACAGCGCGCGCAGGAACTCGGGCGCGTCGAACATCTCGCCGGCCGAGGCGACGCCGGTCGTCCGGGTCCGGCCGGTGAGGATCCGGTGGACCGCCTCCACCGCGAGCGGTGCGCTGACGGCGTAGATGTCCCTGCCGGTGGCGACGGCCCGGCGCTCCGCGCCTCCGGAGCGGACGAGGACGTCCACGAGGAAGGTCTGTGCGGACCGGCCGCGCTCGTCGACGGCGGCCGGTGCGGACGCGTCCGGCGCCGACAGGTCCCGGGCCGCGTCGACCGCCATGTAGGTGCGTACCTCGGGCACCGCCAGGTGGCTGGGGACGGTCACGACGTCGGCCATGGTGAACTCGCCGATGACGGGCCGGGTGCCCATGGGGGCGGGGAAGGGCCACTCCAGGACGGGGAGCGCCTCGTCGTGGTACTCCAGCCGGCCTCCGGTGTGGCGGACGTGCCGGCCGCCGCGCCGCTCGCGGGAGACCTTGCCCGCCGCGAGGGTTCCCGCCGTGGGGTGCCAGCTGCTCAGTCCGTACGCGACGTGCACCTCGTCGGCCGTCGTCCAGTCGCCCATGGCCGTGGTGGCCAGCAGGTCGCCGAGGCCGCCGTAGAAGGCCATGGCGGGGACGATCGCCGTTCCCGCGGCACGGGCCCGGTCGGCGAAGCGCGCGAAGGTGTCGGCGTTGGCCTCGATCTCGGCCGCCACGTCCACGTACGGGATCCCGGCGCGCAGCGCAGCCTCGATCACCGGGGCGCCGGTCACGGCGAACGGTCCGGCGCAGTTGACGACGGCCGCCGCGCCGGCCAGCGCGCGGTCGAGCGAGGCCGGGTCGTCGACCGACGCCGGGCGGACGTCGAGCCCGTCGTGGGACGCGGCGAGCGTCCGCAGCCTGTCGGCGTCGCGGCCGGAGAGCACCGGGACGAAGCCCCGCTCCAGCAGTTCCGCCACCACGAAGCGCCCGGTGTGACCGTAGGCGCCGAACACCGCGACCGTCCGACCCGATTCCATGACTTCTCCCTCTGTTCCCAGTTGTCGAATGTTCAACTACTGCCATCCTGGCGGCCGGTGCGGTCGACCGCGAGTGTCCGGAACGCCACGCCCCGTACAATTACGGACATGGGTACGCTCGCGCTGGCCGTCACCGACGGCATGCTGCACTTCGAACTCTCCCTCGCACACGAGGTGTTCGGATCCGTCCCGGACGCCGTCACCGTCCCCTGGTACGACGTGGCCGTCTGCGGGCCGGGCCCCGTCTCGGTCGAGCGGTTCCGCCTGGAACCCGACGGCGGACTCGACCGGCTCCCGTACGCGGACACGGTGATCGTCCCGGGCTGGGCCGACGTCGACAGGGAACCGCCCGCCGACCTGGTCGACGCGGTACGCGCGGCCCACGAGGCGGGCGCGCGCGTGGCCTCCCTGTGCACGGGCGCCTTCGTCCTCGCCGCCGCGGGCCTCCTCGACGGACGGCGCGCCACCACGCACTGGGCGCACACCGAGACCCTGGCCGGGCGGTACCCGCGCGTGGAGGTCGACCCGGACGTGCTCTACGTGGACGAGGGCACGGTGCTCACCTCCGCCGGCAAGGCCGCCGCGATGGACCTCTGCCTGCACCTCGTCCGCCTCGACCACGGCTCCGCGATCGCCAACACGGTCGCCCGACGCCTGGTCGTGCCCCCGCACCGGGACGGCGGACAGGCCCAGTTCGTCACCGCACCCGTGCCCACCCGGCAGGACCACCCGCTCACCGAGCTGCTGCCCTGGGCGGTCGAACGGCTCGGCGAACCGCTGACCGTGGAGGACCTGGCACGCCGGGCGCGCATGAGCTCGCGCCACCTGGGCCGCCACTTCCGGGCCGCGACCGGCACCACCCCGCTGCAATGGCTGCTCACCCAGCGGATCCGCCGCGCCCAGGAGCTCCTCGAAGCCACCGACGACAGCGTCGACGCCATCGCGGAGGCCACCGGCATGGGCACCGCCACCACGCTCCGCCGCCACTTCAACCGCACCGTCGGCGTGCCCCCGGACACCTACCGCCGCACCTTCCGCTCCCGGACCGGCCCCGCCGGACGTGTCGAAAGTGGTCCCCGATGACGTGACGGAAGTGGACCTCAACCCGGGCCGCGCGGCTCCCTAGCGTCGGAGGCATGAACGCGAACGCCCTGCGCGGGGTCCTCCTGGTGACCCTCGCCTACGCCCTCGTCGGTGCCTCCTTCACCGCCAACAGCCTGCTCGGCGCCTATCCGTACGCGGGCGGGCAGGCCCTCCGCTACGGTGCCGCCTGTCTGCTCCTCCTCCCGCTGCTCGGCCGTGGCGGGCTCGCTCCGCTGCGGCTCCTGACCGCCCGTCACCGGCTGCGGCTCGCCGCCCTCGCCGCCGTCGGCATGGTCGGCTTCAACCTCGCGGTCCTGGCCGCCGAACGGACCGCGGAGCCCGCCGTCCCCGGCGTCCTCGTCGGCTGCGCCCCGGTCGTCGTCGCCGTCCTGGTCCCGCTCACCGAGGGCCGCGGGCCCGCCCCCGCCGTGCTGTACGGGGCGCTGCTCGTCGCCGCCGGCGCCTTCACCGTGCAGGGCTGGGGCCGGACGGACCTGGCCGGGATCGGCTGGTCGGTGGCGGCGCTCGCGGGTGAAGTGGGGTTCACCGTCCTGGCCGTCCCGGTGCTGCGGGTGCTCGGGCCGAAGCTGCTGACGGCCGCCGTGTGCGGGATCGGCGCGGCCGAGGCGGCGCTCGTCGGCCTGGTCGTGGACGGCGCCGGGTTCGTGCGGATGCCGACGGCCGTGGAGACGGGGGCCCTGGTCTGGCAGGCGGCCCTGGCCACGGTCGTCGGGTTCGTCCTCTTCTACATGGGTGTCCAGCGCGTCGGCATGGAGAGGGCCACTCTCTACACCGGGGCCATCCCGATCGCCGCGGCTCTGAGCGCAGCCCTGGTCGGAGGCGCCGCCTTCGGCCTTCCCCAGGCGGTCGGCAGCCTCCTCGTCGGTGCCGGAGCCGCCCTGGGCACGGGCCTGTTCACCCGCTCGGCCCGCCCGGGCTCAGCGGCTGCCGTCGAGGATCACGCGCGCGACCAGAGCGGGGTCGTCGTTCATCGGCACATGGCCGCAGCCGGGCAGCCGGACCAGGCGCGCGGCGGGCAGGGCGTGCTTGGCGCGGATGCCCTGGCGGCGCAGCAGCAGCCGGTCGCGGGTGCCCCAGGCGACGGTGACGGGGACCGACGGGACGTCGTCGCGGAAGAGGGCGGTCCGGCCCGCCGTCAGCGTCTGGTGGAAGCCGGTGGCCTGTCGCAGCGCGAGCGTCTCGGCGACGACGGCCTCGGGTGACCGGCGGGCGGGGCGCGCGTAGATCGTGCTGGTGAGGGCGGTGCGTCCGGCGGCCGTGCGCGAGAGGCGCTCGATCACCGGAACGGGCAGCGACAGGGCGGCGCCGCGCATGGCCCGCAGCGTCCCGAAGGCGTACCGCCGCTCGGCCTCCGACCAGAAGCCGGCGGGGGAGAGGGCGGTGACCGAGCGCACCAGCTTCTCCCGGCCGAGCTCCAGGGCGAGCAGCCCGCCCAGCGAGTTCCCCGCCACGTGCGGCCGCTCGAAGCCGACGGCCTCGCAGAAGGCGCCGAGCACGGGGACGACGGTGGACAGGTCGTACGGGAGGCCCTCCGGCAGTCCGTCGGAGGCCCCGAAACCGGGCAGGTCGACGGCGATCACCTCGCGTTCGACGGCGAGGACGTCGAGGACGGGCCCCCAGGCCTGCCAGTGGTGCCCGATGCCGTGGAGCAGCAGCAGGGGCTCGCCCGCCCCCCGCCGCTCGTACGTCATGGAGATGTCGCGGGGACCCGCCGGGGTCTCGATCGTGAACGCGATCCGTGCGGGCATGCGGCCCCCTCGCTTCCTCGTGAAGCTTCCTCGTGAACACCGGCAGGCGCCACCTTCTGACCGGCGGGCGCCACCATTTAGACGCCCCGTCAGCAAGAATTACCGCTCAGTAGCCAGGAGTTCAAGACGGGAGCCGGAAACTGGACAGGACCGATGACGTGGGCTGGGATGGAAGCGTGCCCACCGACACCGACACCGACACCCTGACCGAACTCTTCGAGGAGCACCGCCCCATGCTCCTCGGCGTCGCCTACCGGATGCTCGGCCGCACAGCCGACGCCGAGGACGTCGTCCAGGAGGCCTGGCTGCGCTGGACCGCCGCGGACCGGGCCGCCGTCCGCGAGCCGCGCGCCTTCCTCGTACGGATCACCACGCGGCTCGCCATCGACCGGCTCCGCCAGGCGCAGGTGCGCCGCGAGTCCTACGTCGGCCCCTGGCTCCCCGAACCCCTCGTCACCGACTTCGGCCCCGCCACCCCCGACAGCGCCGAGCGCGCCCTGCTCGCCGACTCCGTCTCCCTCGCGGTCCTCGTGGTGCTCGAATCCCTCTCCCCGCTGGAGCGGGCCGTCTTCGTGCTCCGCGAGGCCTTCGGCTTTCCGTACGGGGAGATCGCCACCGCCCTCGACCGCTCCGAGGCGGCCGTGCGCCAGCTCGCCGGCCGCGCCCGGCGCCACGTCGACGAGGGGAGGCCGCGCTACGACGTCGACCCGGCCGAGCGCCGCGACCTCACCGAGCGCTTCCTCTCCGCCGCGGCCGGCGGCGACCTCGGCGAGCTCCTCGCGCTCCTCGCCCCGGACGTCCGGCTCGTCGGCGACAGCGGCGGCAAGTCCAAGGCGCCGCTGCGGATCATCGAGAGCGCCGACAAGGTCGGCCGCTTCCTCGTCGCCGTCGCCCGGGACTCGTGGGACGGGTACGAGGTGCGCTTCCTGGAGCTCAACGGCGCCCCGGCCGTGCTCGTCCTCGCGGACGGAGAGCCCGAGACCGTCTTCCAGGTCGAGGTGCGCGACGGACTGGTCCAGTGCGTCCACATCATCCGCAACCCCGACAAGCTCCAGGGCCTCGTCCGCCTCGCCGACGACTGACGGAGATCACGCCAGTCGGCCGGAACTCGCCCCGCCTCCCCTTCCGGGAGGCGGGGCCTTTTGCTGCGCGGGGTTCACAAGGGCGCGAACGTCCTGTGAACGATCCAGGTCAGAGGGTCACATTCAGGGACGTTCGACAGAGGATTGGTCTTGACCAAGGGGGTGGCTCGCCTTATGGTCGCAGAGTTAGTGCAGGAACCTTTAATAAACAAGGGCGCGGAAAAACGCCGCGGGACACGGCGAATTGCGGAGGATCAGGGTGGGGACCACGCAGCTGACATCGGTACCGGAGCCGAAGTACCAGCACCTCAAGACAGTCATCGGCGAAGCGCTCGACTCGGACTTCGCGGTCGGGGAGATCCTGCCCAACGAGCGCGAACTCGCGGCGCGCTTCGGCGTCGCCCGTGCCACGCTCCGTCAGGCCCTGGAGCAACTGGAGCTGGAAGGCCGCCTGCAGCGCCGCCGCGGCGTCGGCACCACCGTCGCCCCGCCGCGCGTCGGCGTCGACGTCTCCACCACCCAGCAGGCCTGGCCCGGCGTCGGCGACGACGTCTGGCAGCCCCAGGACTCCACCACCGACGTGGCCCCGGCCGCCGTCGCGCGCGTCCTGGAGACCGCCGCCGACGAGCAGGTGCACATCGTCCGCCGCCTCCGCATCAGCCAGGGCCAGCCGGTCGCGGCCGAGCTGCTCTACGTGCCGGCCGGCTCCGTCCCGGACCTCAGCGCCATCGACGCGCCCGCGGGTCCCGCCCGCGCCCGCGCCGTGCTCCGCGAACTCCAGCACCTCGCCCTCGACGGTCAGGACCGCGCCGTGGAGCTCGGCTCCGCCCGCGCCGACGACGCCAAGGAGCTCGACCGGCTGCCGGGCGCGCCCGTCCTCGTCGTGACGACCCGCTACCTCTCCGCCGGACGTCCGGCCGCCGTCTCGGTGGCCACCTACCGCGCCGACACCTGCCGCCTCACCTTCGGCGACTCGGCCGACCTGGTCATGGCCTCGTAGGACTCCCCGCGCCTTCGGACACCGGCCCGTCACCAGGAGGCTCCTGGGGCCTGTCCGGCGGATCAGGGCCGGGGCCGCGACGCCCGGCACGGCGCCTCGCCGCGTTGCCGGAGCGCCCCCACAGCTCCGCTGTCGAGGCGCTCCGGCGCCTTGCGATCCGCCCCCTCGGCCCTGGCGGGCCTGGGGGACCCCCTGCATCAGACGCCGCGGCCTTCTCCGGCCCGGATCCGCCGGACACCCCCTGGTGTCCTGAGTCGGAGATTCTTGGGTGGTTCTCTCAGCCTCCGGCCTTCGGGCCGACGGTTCCAAGTCGAGCCCCGACCTGGTGAGAAGCGGGCGCGGCCGCCGGTCGATCGAAGCAGAGATCTGCCTAAAGACTTCCGACTCAGGACACTAGCGGCGGGCCGTCACCGTGCCCTCGACGGCGAAGAGCTGCTCCTCGACGTGGTCGAGGGCGAGCCGCAGGGCGCCCGTGCCCACCGCGGCCTCGCCGAGCAGGGACAGCACCACCCGGGGCGGCCGCAGGCAGAACCGCGCCAGTTCCTCGCGGAGCGGCTGGAGCACCCCGTCGAGGCCGGCCGCCCAGCCGCCGACGACCACCAGCTCGGGGTCGATGGCGAGGACCAGGGCCGCCACGTCGTGCACGAGCCGCTGGATGAAGCGGTCCACCGCCGCCTCCGCGCGCGCGTCGCCCTTGCGGGCCAGTGCGAAGACCTCGGCGACCGCCTGCTCGTCCAGCGGGTGCAGCGGCTCGTCCGTGGTCGAGAGGAGACGCTCCGGGGTCACGCCCTGGCCGAGCAGGTGCAGGGCGCCGATCTCCCCGGCCGCCCCGCCGAAGCCCCGGTGCAGCCGGCCGCCGATCAGCGAGCCGGCACCGGGGCTGAGGCCGGCGAGGACGAAGACGATGTCGTCGGAGTCGGTCGCGGCGCCCTTCCAGTGCTCGGCGACGGCCGCCGCGTTGGCGTCGTTCTCCACGATCACCGGGCAGCGGAAGGAGCGCCGCAGCCGCTCGCCGAGCGCGAGGCCCGTCCAGCCGGGCAGCGCCGTGCCGAGGCGTACGGTGCCGTCGGCCTCCACGATGCCGGGCGTGCCGACGCCGACGGCCCGCAGGTTGGACCGGGCGACCCCGGCCCTGCGCAGCACGTCGGCCACGACCGTACGCACCCGGTCCAGGCGCTCGTCCTCGGACGCCGTCTCCGACACCTCGCGGGACCCGGCGCCGATGATGCGCCCGTCCAGACCGGAGAGCAGGGCGGCCACGCGGTGCGGACCGATCTCGATGCCGAGCAGATGGCCGGCCTCCGCGCGGAAGCGGAACCTCCGCGCCGGGCGACCCTGCCGCCGGGCCTCGCCCTCCTCGGGCGCCGACTCGACGACGAGACCGCCCTCCATGAGGCCCTCGACGACCCCCTCGACCGTGGGTCGCGACAGGCCCGTGATCCGGGTCAGATCCGTGAGCGTGGGCGCGTCGGCGCCGCGCAGCGCATGGAGTACCACCGCGGAGTTGATCCGCCGCAGCAGAGACGGATCCCCGCCGGTCAGCCGCCCCACAGTGTGTCCTCCCAGCTCGTGCACCTCTTCGGCGGATGGTACTCAATGGGCCCGGTCGCGGCGAGTGCCGCCCCCGCGACGGACCCGGGCGCACGGCGCCCCGTACCTGACGGGGCGCCAACTGTCGTACGGGCGGAGCGGGGCGGTCTCGCCGCCCCGCTCACCGCCCGCGGGGGCCCGCCGGAGGAGCCGAGTCCGCGGTCCGTCCCGGAACCGTCACCGAGCCGCCTCCCGGAGGCGGGCGAACTCCTCGGCCATCGTCGCCGTCGTCCAGTGGGCGTTGAGACCGCTCGGGTTGGGCAGTGCCCAGATCCGGGTGGACCCGATCGTGCGGTCCTGCGGCCCGATCGTCGCCTTCGGCTCCCCGAAGGCCGTGCGGTACGCGGTGACGCCGACGACCGCGAGCCAGCGCGGTTCGAGGCGTTCCACCTTCTCCACGAGCAGCCGCCCGCCCTCGCGGTACTCCTCGCGGCTCAGCTCGTCGGCCCGTGCGGTCGCCCGCGCCACCACGTTCGTGATGCCGAGTCCGTACGTGAGGAGTTCTTCCTGCTCGTCCGGCCGCAGCCGCCTCGGTGTGAACCCGGACAGGTGCAGCACCGGCCAGAAGCGGTTGCCCGGGCGGGCGAAGTGGTGGCCCGTCGCCGCCGTCATCAGCCCCGGATTGATCCCGCAGAAGAGGACGGAAAGGCCGCTCGCGACCACGTCGGGAACGACGCGGTCGCGAGCGGCCTCCAGCTCCTGCTGGGTGAACCGGGGGGTCCGGGTCAGAGGATCGCCCCGGGGGTGTAGGCGGCGGCCTCCGGGTGCTGCTTGAGGATCTCCTCGATGCGGGAGACCACGGAAGCGACCTGGTCGGCGGCGGCGCCCGTGAAGGACAGCTTGTCCGCCATCAGCTCGTCGAGCTGCGCCCGGTCCAGCGGGATCCGCTCGTCGGCGGCCAGCTTGTCGAGGAGCTCGTTGCGCTCGGCGCCCTGCTCGCGCATGGCGAGGGCGGAGGCGACGGCGTTCTCCTTGATGGCCTCGTGGGCGACCTCGCGGCCCACGCCGGCGCGGACGGCGCCCATGAGGACCTTGGTGGTCGCCAGGAAGGGCAGGTAGCGGTCGAGCTCGCGGGCGACGACGGCCGGGAAGGCGCCGAACTCGTCGAGCACGGTGAGGAAGGTCTCCAGCAGGCCGTCGAGCGCGAAGAAGGCGTCCGGCAGCGCGACCCGGCGGACCACGGAGCAGGACACGTCGCCCTCGTTCCACTGGTCGCCCGCCAGCTCACCGGTCATCGAGGCGTAGCCGCGCAGGATGACCATGAGGCCGTTGACGCGCTCGCAGGAGCGGGTGTTCATCTTGTGCGGCATCGCCGAGGAGCCGACCTGGCCGGGCTTGAAGCCCTCGGTGACCAGCTCGTGGCCCGCCATCAGGCGGATCGTCTTGGCGATCGAGGACGGGGCGGCGGCCAGCTGCACCAGCGAGGTGACCACGTCGTAGTCGAGCGAGCGCGGGTAGACCTGGCCGACCGAGGTGAAGGCGTGCGCGAAGCCGAGGTGACCGGCGATCCGCTGCTCCAGCTCCGCCAGCTTGCCGGCGTCGCCGCCGAGCAGGTCCAGCATGTCCTGCGCGGTGCCGACCGGGCCCTTGATGCCGCGCAGCGGGTAGCGGCCGAGCAGCTCCTCCAGACGGGCGTACGCGACGAGCAGCTCGTCCGCCGCCGTCGCGAAACGCTTGCCGAGGGTGGTCGCCTGGGCGGCGACGTTGTGCGAGCGGCCGGCCATGACCAGCTCCGCGTACTCGGCGGAGAGCTTGCCGAGCCGGGCGAGGACGGCGACCGTGCGGTCCCGCATCAGCTCCAGGGAGAGCCGGATCTGCAGCTGCTCGACGTTCTCGGTGAGGTCGCGCGAGGTCATGCCCTTGTGGACGTGCTCGTGGCCGGCGAGGGCGTTGAACTCCTCGATGCGGGCCTTCACGTCGTGCCGGGTGACCTTCTCGCGCTCGGCGATGGAGCCGAGGTCGACCTGGTCGAGGACGCGCTCGTAGTCGGCGAGGGCGGCGTCCGGAACCTCGATCCCGAGGTCCTTCTGCGCACGCAGCACGGCGAGCCACAGCTGACGCTCCAGCTTCACCTTCTGCTCGGGGGACCAGAGGACGGCGAGCTCCGCGGAGGCGTAGCGGCCGGCCAGAACGTTGGGGATGCGGGGCTTCGCAGTCACAGCAGTCACGTGGACAGAGTTTACTGGTGGTTTCTGCAGGCCAGCGCCACGGTCCGGTGTGGAGCTTGCTACGAGACGCAGGTCACGCGCGCGCGTGGGCGCCCCCGCTACGCGCCGGCCGGGGGCTCGTACGGCAGCAGCTCGGGACGCTTGGGCGGGCGGCCGTCCCCCGAGGAGCGGCCGGTCAGACGCCGTCCGATCCAGGGACCGAGGTGCTCCCTGGCGAAGCGGGCGTCCGCGATCCGGCGGCTCGCCCAGCCCGGTCGTACGGCCGGGGGCAGCGGCGTGCGCCAGTCCTCCTCGGGCGCCAGGCCGAGCGCCTGCCACACGGCCTCGGCGACCCGCCGGTGCCCGTCGGCCGTCAGGTGGAGCCGGTCCACGTCCCACAGCCGGGGGTCGCCGAGCGACGGGGCGCCGTACAGGTCGACGACCAGGGCGCCGTGCTCGGCGGCGAGCGTGTCGATGTGGGCGAACAGCTCCTCCATCCGGGGGCGGAAGCGCTCCATGACCGGGCCGTTGCGGCCGGGGCTGCGCATGAGGACCAGCTGCCCGCAGGAAGGTGTGAGGCGTTCCACTGCCTCGGTGAGCAGGTCCCGCACCCGGACCATGTCGACCTTGGGGCGCAGGGTGTCGTTGAGGCCCCCCACCAGGGTCACCACATCGGCCTTCATGCTTGCGGCCAGGCCGACTTGCTCGTCGACGATCTGACCGATGAGCTTGCCGCGCACGGCGAGGTTCGCGTAGCGGAAGCCGGGGGAGCGGGTGGCGAGACGGCCCGCGAGGACGTCGGCCCAGCCCCGGTAGGAGCCGTCGGGCTTCAGGTCCGACATACCCTCGGTGAAGCTGTCCCCGACGGCGACGAGACTGTTGTACGTGGCATTGATCTCCATGGCGGAGTGATCATACCGCGCGGTATGCGCGGGACGCCGAGGAGAACCCGGGAGGGGAAATCCGATGAGCGACGCGCTGCTGAGCGCCCTGGCCGAGTCCCTGGCCGAGCTGGTGACGGCGGTCGAGACCTCCGACGACGAGGTCCTCGACCCCGACACGGCCGTGAAGTGGTTGGAGAGCACCGGGCACACCCTGCGCGCACTCGGCCCCGCCGACCGCCGCGCCCTCGACGGGCTGTTCCGCGAGACCGCGCTGCGGCGGCCCCCCGGCCCCTGGCGCGAGGAGCTCCTGAAGGTCTCCGAGGGCTTCGGTCTGACCGAGGACGCCCACGCCGAGACCTGTGAGGCCGCCCTGGACCACGCCCGGCGCTTCGCCGCGACCGTCCGCGACGCCGACCCCGCGACCCCCGTCCCGACCTGCCCCGGCTGGACCCTGGCGGACCTGACGCGGCACCTGGGCACCGTCCACCACTGGGCCGAACACCTCGTGCGCACCCGGCCGGCCGCCCGGGTCCTCGCCCACGACGTCCCCCTCGACCTGCCGGCCGACCCCGCGGCGTACGCCGACCGGCTCGCCGCCGCGGCGGAGCGGTTCGCCGCCACCGCGCGCGAGGCCGACCCGGACGCCCCGGTCTGGTCGCCCGGCGCCGACCCGCACGTCCGTCACTACCCGCGCCACGTGCTCTTCGAGACCCTGGTGCACCTCGCCGACGCCGAACTCGCCGTCGCCGGGACGACGGGGCCCCTCGACCCCGGTACGGCGGCGGACGCCCTCGACCACTTCCTCGGGAACGCCCCGTACGTCCCCTGGATCGCCGAACCGCTCGCCCATCTCGACCGGGACGGCGCCGTTCTGCGCCTCGGCGCCCGCGACACCGGCACCGTCTGGACCCTCGTCCTCGGCGGGGGCGGCTTCACCTGGAGCCGGGAGAGCCAGGAGAGCCGAGCGAACCGGGAGAGCCGGGGGAGCGGCGCCGCGGAGCCGACCGCCTCCGTCGAGGCGGACACCGGGGAGCTGCTGCTGCTCCTCCACCGCCGGTACGACGCCGACGACCCGCGCTTCAGCCACAGCGGCGACCGGGACCTGCTCGACGACTGGCTCGCCGCCACCGCGCTCTGACACGCCCGGGGCCCCGGGAAGCGATTCCCGGGGCCCCTCTCAGGCCTGAGACCGGTCAGGACGCCGCCGGGCGTCCCACCAGCTCGCGCAGCACGTCCTCCATCGTCACCAGGCCGGCCGGCTTGCCGTCCTCGTCGAGCACGGCCGCCAGGTGCGTCCGGCTGCGGCGCATCGCGGTGAGGACGTCGTCCAGCGGCGTCGCCGCCCGGACGCGGGCGATCGGCCGCAGCGCCGTCACCGGGAACGGCAGATCGCGCGGGGTGGCGTCCAGGGCGTCCTTGACGTGCAGATAGCCCAGGATGAGGCGCTCGGAGTCGACGACCGGGAAGCGGGAGTACCCCGTCCGCGCCGCCAGCGCCTCCAGCTCCTCCGGAGTGGTGCCGACCTGCGCGTACACCACCTTCTCCGCCGGCATGACGACGTCCCGCACGGGACGCCGGCCCAGCTCCAGGGCGTCGTGCAGCCGCTCGGCCGCCCGGTCGTCCAGGAGACCCGCGTCGCCCGCGTCGGTGACCATCCGGGCCAGCTCGTCGTCCGAGAAGGTCGCGGAGACCTCGTCCTTGGCGTCCACCCGAAGCAGTTTGAGCAGCGCGTTGGCGAAGGCGTTGATCGCGAAGATCACCGGCCGCAGCGCCCGCGCGAGCGTCACCAGGGGCGGCCCGAGGAGCAGTGCGGAGCGCGTCGGCTCGGCGAGCGCGATGTTCTTCGGCACCATCTCGCCCAGCAGCATGTGCAGATACGTCGCCAGGGCCAGCGCGATCGCGAACGAGATCGTGGCGGCCACGCCGTGCGGCACGCCGACCGCGTCGAAGACCGGTTCCAGCAGGTGCTCGATGGCCGGCTCGGCGACGATGCCGAGCACCAGGGTGCACAGGGTGATGCCGAGCTGCGCCGCAGCGAGCATCGCGGAGACGTGCTCCAGGCCCCAGATGACGCTGCGCGCCCGCCGGTTCCCGGAGTCGGCCAGGGGCTCGATCTGGCTGCGGCGGACCGAGATCAGGGCGAACTCGGCGCCGACGAAGAAGGCGTTGACGACCAGCGTGAGCAGACCGATCAGCAGCTGGATCGCGATCATCGGCCGGCCTCCCCGGACTCGTCGTCGATGTCGTGCGCGGGGGCGTGCAGCAGCACGCGCGCGGCGCGCCGGCCCGAGGCGTCGACGACATCGAGGCGCCAGCCGGCCAGGTCCACGCGGTCGCCGGAGGCGGGGATGCGGCCCAGCTCCGTCGCGAGGACGCCCGCGAGCGTCTCGTACGGGCCGTCCGGCACGTGCAGGCCGATCGCGGCCAGCTGGTCCGTACGGGCCGCGCCGTCGGCGGACCACAGCTCGCGGCCGTCCGCGTCCTCGCCCGCCCGGGCCAGGTCCGGCGTCTCGTGCGGGTCGTGCTCGTCGCGGACCTCGCCGACGACCTCCTCGACGATGTCCTCCAGGGTGACGACCCCGGCCGTGCCGCCGTACTCGTCGATGACGACGGCCATCGTCTGCTTGCCCGACAGACGGTCGAGCAGCCGGTCCACGGTGAGCGTCTCGGGGACGAGCAGCGGCTCGCGCAGCATCTCGCCGATCCGGCGTCGGGGCCGCTCCGCGGCCGGTATCGCGAGCACGTCCTTGATGTGGGCGATGCCGACGACCGCGTCGAGGCTGCCCCGGTAGACGGGGAAGCGGGACAGGCCGGTCGCGCGGGTCGCGTTGGCGACGTCCTCGGCGGTGGCCTGCACCTCCAGGGCGGTGACCTGCACGCGGGGCGTCATCACGTTCTCGGCGGTCAGTTCCGCCAGGTTGAGGGTACGGACGAACAGCTCGGCCGTGTCCGCCTCCAGGGCGCCCTCCTTCGCGGAGTGCCGGGCGAGCGCCACCAGCTCCTGCGGGGAGCGCGCGGAGGCCAGCTCCTCGGTCGGCTCCAGGCCGAGGCGGCGCAGGATCCGGTTCGCGGTGTTGTTGAGATGACTGATGAACGGCTTGAAGGCGGCCGTGAACACGCGCTGCGGGGTGCCCACCACCTTCGCGACGGCGAGCGGCGAGGAGATCGCCCAGTTCTTGGGGACCAGCTCGCCGACGACCATCAGGACGACGGTCGACAGGGCGGTGCCCAGGACGAGGGCGACCGAGGAGGCCACCGAGGGCGAGAGGCCGAGCGCCTCGACGGGGCCGCGGATCAGCTTGGCGATCGAGGGCTCGGAGAGCATGCCGACGACCAGGTTGGTCACGGTGATGCCCAGCTGCGCCCCGGAGAGCTGGAAGGTGAGCGAGCGGACGGCCTTGAGCGCGCCCGCCGCCCCCCGCTCGCCGCGCTCCACGGCGGCTTCGAGCTCGCCGCGCTCGACCGTGGTCAGCGAGAACTCGGCCGCGACGAACGCGCCGCACGCGAGCGCGAGCAGGAGTGCCACCACGAGCAGAAGCACTTCGGTCATCGGTTCACCTCCGTCCCATGATCAGTCAGGGGGAGAGGGATCGCTCGATGTCGTCGGTCGGAACCAGTGCTACTGGGAGGCTCGCCCATGGGCGGACGCTCACACCTTTCGGTCGGCGGGACGGGAGGACACCATGGTAAAGGACCGGCAAAGCGGGAGGGTGATCACCCCGGCGATCACCCCGCGGCCGGGGTCGCGAGCGGCTTCACCCAGCGGCGCCAGCGCTCCTCGCGTCGGTACCCGGCGGCCGTCCACAGCGCCCGGCCCGTCTCGTTCGCCTCCAGGACCATGGCGTCGGCACGCCGTCCGCCGAGCGCGCGGAACCTCTCCTCGGCCGCGCGCAGGAGCGCGGTGGAAATGCCGCGGCGGCGGTACGAGGGCAGGACGGCGAGCCGGTAGAGGGAGGCGCGCCAGCCGTCCCAGCCGGCGATCACGGAGCCGACGATCACGCCGTCGGCGAGGGCGAGGATCAGGGCGTCGGGGTCGCGCTCCACCAGCCGGGTCACCCCGTTCACGTCGTCCGAGACGGACGTGCCCTCGGCCGACTCCTTCCAGAAGACCAGGACGGCCTCGACGTCGTCGGGAGCGGCCGGACGTATCTGCAGATCGATCATGGCCGGATCCCATCACGCGGGGCGGCGACACCGCCAGGCATCACCGCCGGGCCGTCCCCAGCACGCAGGGGGAGGACGGCAGCCGCGGACCCTGCTCCGGGACGTCGAAGGAGCGGTACGAGACGAGGTCGAAACCGGCCGCCTCGATCGCAGCGAGCGGGGTACGAGAGGTGTGGCAGCCGCCGAAGAGCAACGGCCAGACCGTCCGGTCGAGGCCCCGCTGCACCCGTGCGAGCCCGGGCGTGTCCGCCGCCCCGTGCTCGAAGAACCGCAGCTCGCCGCCGGGACGCAGGACCCGACGCAGCTCGGTGAGGACTTCCGGCACGTCCCGTACGGTGCACAGCACCAGCGAGGCCACCGCCGCGTCGAAGGAGCCGTCCGGTCCCGGCAGCGCCTCGGCCGTGCCCGGCAGCACGGTCACCGGGACGGCCGCCCGGCGCGCGGCCTCCTCGGCGAGCCGGCGCAGATGCGGCTCCGGCTCGACGGCGACGACCTCGGTGACCCCGGCCGGGTAGTGCGCGAAGTTCAGACCGTTCCCCGCCCCGATCTCGACGACCCGGCCGGAAAGCCCGGCGAGCAGCTCCGTCCGCAGGGCGGCGAGCCCGCCCCGCGTGTCGGCCGACTCGCTGAACCGGGCGTAGAAGCGGGCGAACAGCGGATGGTGGACGCGAGGGGCCCGGGGCGCCGGGCGCTGCGGAGTCACCGGAGCCGCCCTCAGCCCGTCACGAAGCAGAACTCGTTGCCCTCCGGGTCCCGCATGACCTGGAAGGAACCCTGCTCGTCGGTGACGAGCCCGCCGACCGCGACCGCCCCGAGGGGCACCGCCTCCCCGGCCGCCCGCGCCGGATCGGCCACCTCCAGGTCGAGGTGGACCCGGTTCTTCACGGCCTTGCCCTCCGGCACCCGCTGGAAGGCGATCCGGACGAACTCCGGCGGATCCACGTACGACCAGTCGGCGCTCCGGTCGACGGGTTCGCCGCCGAGGAGCCCGGCCCAGAAACGGACCTGCGCCGCCGGAGCGGCGCAGTCGAAGACGATCTCCTGAACGTGTGCGCGCATACGGTCAGCCTACGGAGAGCGGTGCCGCGTGCGCCTCCGTGAACGCCTCCGCGTCCCACGCGCCGCCGAGCTCCGGCCCCAGCCAGCCGCCCGCGGCCGCCCGGAACTCCGCCGGGTCGAGCGCGCCCGAACCCTCCGGCACGGCTCCGAGCAGCGGAGCGCCCGCCGCCTCCGGCAGGTCCGCGAGGTTGCAGCGCGCCGCGAGGTCCGGGGCGGCCGGCCAGCTGCCGACGACCACGCCGAGCTGCTCGATCCCGCGCGCCCGCAGCGCCTCGGCCGTCAGGGTCGTCGAGTTGAGCGTCCCCAGACCGGCCGGCGCCACGACCAGGACCGGAGCGCCGAGCAGCGCGGCCGCGTCGGCGAGCGTGCCGCCCTCCTCGTCGAAGCGGACGAGGAGCCCGCCGGCGCCCTCCACGAGCACCAGGTCGTGGTCCTCGGCCAGCTTCCGGGCGGCCTCGGCGACCTCCCGGGGCCCGACCGGGGCGAGCCCGGCCCGCCGGGCGGCCGTCCCGGGGGCCAGTGGCTCCGGGAAACGGCCGAGCTCGGCGGAGGCCGCGGCGCCCGAGAGGCGTACGACCTCGTCCGCGTCGCCCTGCTCGTCGGGGCCGAGGCCGGTCTGGGCGGGCTTGAGGACGGCGACGGACCTCCCCGCGGTGGTGGCGACGGCGGCGACGGCCGCGGTGACGATGGTCTTGCCGATCTCCGTGCCGGTGCCGGTGACCACGATGACGGTCATGAACGTGTCCTTTCTTGCAGGTGTGCGGGTCCGGTGGTTCAGGCAACGGGGGCGGAGGCGCCCGCAAGGCGCCGTCCCGTTGTGCCCACCCGTTCCGCCCTGCGGAACGATTGCCCACAACGGGGGTCAGCCCCGCCACAACGGGGGATCAGCCCGCCTGCGCCGCTGCCCGTACCGCCGTGCAGATGCGGGTCAGGTCCTCGTCGCCCGTCACGTACGGCGGCATCGTGTAGATCAGGTCGCGGAACGGGCGCAGCCACACGCCCTCCCGGACCGCCGCGCGCGTGGCCGCCGCCATGTCGACCTCGTGGTCGAGCTGGACGACGCCGATCGCGCCCAGCACCCGCACCTCGCGGACGCCCGGGAGGTCGGCCGCCGGGGCGAGCCCGTCCCGCAGGCCCGCCTCGATCCGCTTGACCTCGACCTGCCAGTCCTGGGAGAGCAGCAGGTCGATCGAGGCGAGGGCGACCGCCGACGCCAGCGGGTTCCCCATGAAGGTCGGCCCGTGCGCCAGGACCGGGACCTCGCCGCGCGAGATCCCGTCGGCGACGCGGCTCGTGCAGAGCGTCGCCGCCATCGACAGATAGCCGCCGGTCAGCGCCTTGCCCACGCACATCACATCGGGGGAGACCCCGGCCTGGTCGGCGGCGAACAGCGTGCCCGTCCGCCCGAACCCGGTCGCGATCTCGTCGAAGACGAGCAGCACGTCGTGCGCGTCGCAGGCCTCGCGCAGCACCCGCAGATACGCCGGGTCGTGGAAGCGCATGCCGCCCGCGCCCTGCACGACCGGCTCCACGACCACCGCGGCCAGCTCGTGCGCGTGCTCGGCGATCCGGGTCCGCAGCAGCTCCGCGTACGACTCCTCGTACGCGGCCGGCGGCGCGTCCGTGAACACCTGCCGCTGGAGCACCCCCGACCACAGCTCGTGCATCCCGCCCTGCGGGTCGCACACGGACATCGGCTGCCAGGTGTCCCCGTGGTAGCCGCCGCGCCAGGTGAGGAGCCGCTGCTTTTCGGGGCGGCCCAGGGAACGCCAGTACTGCAGGCACATCTTGGCCGCGACCTCGACGGAGACCGAGCCCGAGTCGCTGAGGAAGACGTGCCGCAGCGGCTCCGGGGTGATCTCCACGAGCCGGGCGGCGAGCCGGACGGCCGGCTCGTGGGTGAGCCCGCCGAACATGACGTGGCTCATCTTCTCCAGCTGGCCGCGCACCGCCTCGTTGAGCACGGGGTGGTTGTAGCCGTGGACCGCCGACCACCACGAGGACATGCCGTCGACCAACTCGGCCTGCCCCTCGACGGGTTCGGCGAGCCGGAGCCGCACACCGGACGCGGACGCGACGACCAGCGGCTCCGCCCGGCCCGGCATGGGGCCGTACGGATGCCAGACGTGCGCCCGGTCCAGGGCGAGGAGCTCGTCGTTACGCATTCGGCGCGAGGTCCGTGCCGGCGCCCCGGCGGCGCACGGCCACCAGGTCGGTGCGGGCCTCGTCGGCGGTGCGCACCGGAGCCGCGGAGGGCGCCGCGTGACCGCCGCACGGGCCGCAGCCGCCAGCCTCCTCGGTGTGAGAACCACAGCCGGCCGAGGACTCCGACCCGCAGCCCGTCGAGGCCTTCGAGCCGCAGCCGCCCGTCGCGCCCGCCGCAGCGAGCGCGTCCGCGCGGTGCTTCGGGAGGGTGGTCGTGCCCGCGCCCTCCACCTCGAAGCCCGCGTCCGCGATCATGTCCAGGTCGGCCTGGCCGGCCTGGCCCTCGCTGGTCAGGTAGTCGCCGAGGAAGATCGAGTTCGCGATGTTCAGCGCCAGCGGCTGCATCGACCGCAGGTGCACCTCACGGCCGCCGGCGATCCGCACCTCGACGTCGGGGCAGACGAACCGGACCATCGCGAGGATCCGCAGGCAGCGCTGCGGGGTGAGGTTCCACTCCTTGGCGAGCGGGGTGCCCTCGAACGGGATCAGGAAGTTGACCGGCACCGAGTCCGAGTCCAGCTCGCGCAGCGCGTAGACGACGTCGACCAGGTCCTCGTCGCTCTCGCCCATGCCCGCGATCAGACCCGAGCAGGCCGACAGACCGGCGGCGTGCGCCTTCTGCACGGTGTCCACGCGGTCCGCGTAGGTGTGGGTCTTGGTGATGTCCCCGTACGTCGCCTCGGACGTGTTCAGGTTGTGGTTGTACGCGTCGGCGCCGGCCTCACGCAGCCGCTCCGCCTGGCCGTCCGAGAGCAGACCGAGGCAGGCGCACACCTCGACGCCCTCGTTCTGCTCCTTGATCGCCTCGATCGTCTTCCCGACGCGCTCCACGTCCCGGTCCGTCGGACCGCGGCCGCTGGCCACCAGGCAGACCCGCTTGGCGCCGCCCGCGACACCCGCCGCCGCGGCCTGCGAGGCCTCGTCCGGCTTCAGCCAGGTGTACTTGAGGATCTCCGCCTTCGAGCCGAGCCGCTGCGAGCAGTACGAGCAGTCCTCGGGACAGAGACCGGACTTCAGGTTGACCAGGTAGTTCAGCTTCACCCGGCGCCCGAACCACTGACGGCGCACCTTGCCGGCCGCCGCCACCACATCGAGCAGTTCGTCGTCGGAGGTCGCCAGCACGGCGAGCGCTTCTTCACGGGTCGGCAGCTCGCGCCGCAGCCCCTTCTCCACCAGCGTGTTCAGCAGGTCCATAACCGCAGATCCTTGCCTACCGCCCACCCCCGGGCCAAGGAGGAACCGAACAAACGCCCCCGATCGAGGTGTGTGGATGACCACATCCCGACCTCGGCGTCCTGCGGTTAGGGTCTGTGCGCTGCCTACAAAAGGATCGCCGCATGCCACGGGACGACGACGCACGGGCCGCGGACCCGCGCCGCACCGCCTTCGACTGGACCGACGCCGAGGCGCGCCGCCGGGCCGAGGCCGGTCTCGTCCGGACGCTGCGGCCCCGGGCGGCCGAGTCGGACCTCCTGGACCTGGCGGGCAACGACTACCTCGGCCTCACCCGCCGCGCCGAGGTCACCGAGGCGGCGGCAGAGGCGGCCAGGCGCTGGGGCGCCGGCTCCACCGGCTCGCGGCTCGTCACCGGCACCACCCGGCTGCACACCCGTCTGGAGCGCGAACTCGCCGAGTTCTGCGGCTTCGAGGCGGCCCTCGTCTTCTCCTCCGGCTACACCGCGAACCTCGCCGCGCTCACCGCGCTCGGCGGCCGGGACTCCCTGATCGTCTCCGACGCCTCCAACCACGCCTCGATCGTGGACGGCTGCCGCCTCGCGCGCGCCGAGACCGCCGTCGTCCCGCACACCGACGCCGAGGCCGTCGCCAAGACCCTGGACGCGCACCCGGGACGCCGGGCCCTGGTCGTCAGCGACTCCGTCTTCTCCGTCGACGGCGACAAGGCCCCGCTCCCCGAGCTCGCCGACGCCTGCCGCGCGCACGGCGCCGGGCTGGTCGTCGACGACGCCCACGGCTTCGGCGTCCTCGGCGACGGCGGCCGGGGCGCCCTGCACGAGGCAGGGCTCTCGGGCGACGAGGACGTCGTCGCCACCCTCACCCTCTCCAAGTCCCTCGGCAGCCAGGGCGGCGCCGTCCTCGGCCCGGCCCGGGTGATCGAGCACCTGGTGAACGCGGCCCGCACCTTCATCTTCGACACCGGCCTCGCCCCGGCCGCCGCGGGCGGAGCGCTCGCGAGCCTGCGCCTGATCGCGGCCGAACCGGGCCTCGCCGCACGGGCCCGTGCCGTCGCCGGGGCGCTGCACCGGCTGCTCACGGAGGCCGGGCTCACCTCCGCCCGGCCCGACGCGGCCGTCGTCTCGGTCCACGCGCCCTCCCCGGAGGCGGCGCTGCGCTGGGCGGCGGACTGCCGCGAACAGGGCCTCGCCGTCGGCTGTTTCCGGCCCCCGTCCGTCCCCGACGGCATCTCGCGGCTGCGCCTCACGGCCCGGGCCGATCTGACGGACGCGGAGATCGAACGTGCGGTGGAGACGATCCTGCGGACCGCGCCGTCGGTCTGACGACCCGTCGGGAGGTCCAAGGACGTTCTCCGGCAGCAGAGTTCACCGCTTCGGGCGACAGATGGGGACATATCTTGGTGGAACGCCTGCCGGGGCGGCACGATCGGTGGGACTCTGACGCGTAGCGCGATCCGGGGCCGAAGCCCCGGCGGGAAAGGGACAGCGTCGCCATGGCAGACCACCAGGAAGCATCCGTCACGCTGCCGAGCGATCCCGCGTCGGTCCCCACCGCCCGGCGGTACGTCGCGGAGGTCCTCGACGGGTGGGGCCTCGACGGTGCCGACGAGCTGGCGGACGCGATCCGCCTGATGGTCTCGGAACTGGCCACCAACGCCGTCCTGCACACCTTCGGGCAGTCGCCCACCTTCACGGTCGACGTCCGCCTGGAGCGCGAGGAGCGCCTCCACATCGGCGTCACCGACAGCCACCCGCGCTGGCCGCGCCGTCTTCCGGCGGCGGTCCAGCAGGACAACGGCCGGGGCATGGTCATCATCCGCTCCCTGGCGGCGGAGGCGGGCGGCCGGCTCTCGGTCACTCCGACCGAGGAGGGCGGCAAGACGGTCTGGATCACGCTCCCGTGGGCCCGGACGGCCGCCTCGTACGTCTGAGGCCGTCCTCGTACGGCCACGGGCCGATCCGAAGACAGGCCCTGGGGCGTCTTTCCCCGGCGCAGGGGTGCGGCGGCGCCACCGCACCCCCGGGGCGGGGTCACGGGCCCCCGAGGCCCGAGACCGGGTCAGTGCCCGGCGGGCGTCATCATCGGACGCGGCCGTAGTAGACCTTCGACGTCCAGATCTTGTCGAGCTTCACCCAGGATCCCGTCTTGGGCGAGTGCCAGATCCTGCCGCTGCCGGCGTAGATGCCCACGTGGTAGACCCTCCCGCCGGAGTGGAAGAAGACCAGGTCCCCCTGCTGTCTGCTGGACGCGGAGACGTGCCGGGTGCTGTTGTACTGCTGCTGCGCGGTGCGAGGCAGCGACTTGCCCGCCTTCTTGTACGCGTAGAGCGTCAGACCGGAGCAGTCGAACCGTGAGGGTCCGGCGCTCCCGTACCGGTAGGGGGCTCCCTTCTTGGACGCGGCGACGCTCAGTGCCTTGTTCGCGTAGGTGGTCGCTGCCTGGGCCTCGGGTGCCGCACCCGGTGCGAGCATCGTGCCGCCGACGGCGGCGAGGGTGAGAGCCGAGACGGCTCCGGCCCGGGACAGCAGGGACGGGACGTGCATCTGCGCAGTCATGCGCAACCCTTCGTCAGCCGCCTGCGAAGGATGACCTGTCGGGTTCGGGCTGGCGAAGATGCCCGGCCGCGGCTGCGGCTTCACCCCAAGGGACGGCCCCGCTGCGGAAACAGCGCGTACGTCCCGTACTGCTCGGGTCCTCCACTCCTGCCGATCCACTCCTGTCGACCAGACGTCCGGGACGGCGGCAGGACTCGGCGTCCGCCCGGACCGCCCCGCCTCGGATGGCGGGGGCTTGTCGTCGACAGGGATCTTGACCTACACCCAGGGCGAAATCCGAGCTGAAACGGCCATATGTGAGGCTCCTCACGACTGATCCATTCGGGTGGACAGGGTGCTTTCGTGATCGTCGGAGGTTTGGCCCACGAGCCCCGCACCAGCGGTGGAACGTCCCATTCCGCCAGATGCGTACACCTGTTGCGCAACTCACCCCGCACATATGTCGACTCGTCGACTACGCCGAACGAGGGAGCGATCCTGCGCCGCGTGTCGGCCGTACGGACCTCGACACGACATGCCGGAATGTCAACTCGCCCGTGCGCGGGGCACGGTGACGCGGTCGGCGCGGCGCTCACCGTCCAACACCCGCAGGGCGCGCGCCAGGGTGTCCGCGTGCACCTCGCTCTCGCCCCGCATATGCATGACCGTCAGGGCCTCGCGCAGCGCCTCCGCGCGTCCCACCAGCGCTTGTGCCGCCCGCAGTGCCCCATAGGTATGCGTACCCCTGGATGGGTTGATCTTCCCCAGAAGGTCGACGACTTCGAGGTACGCGTCGATCAACTCGCCCTCGGCCCGCGTCAGTGCGGGCAGCGGCGGCAGCTCGGGCACCACGGCCGGCTCACCGCGTCGCGCCGGCGTCGCGCCGGCTCGTGATCACGTGGTCCACCAGCCCGTACGCGACGGCCGCGGGCGCGTCCAGGACGGTGAGGCGGTCGAGGTCGGCGTCGATCCGGTCCCGGCTCTGCCCGGTGTACTCGGTGAGCATCCCGGCCGTCAGGGCGCGCAGCCGGAGCAGCTCGCGCGCGTGGATGTCGAGGTCGCTCGGCTGCCCCTGGAGGGGTTCGTCCATGGCCGGCTGCCGGAGGGTGATCCGGGCGCCGGGGAGGACGTGCCGCTTGCCGGGGGTGCCGGCGGCGAGCAGGACGGCGGCGGTGGACGCGGCCTGGCCCAGGCAGGTGGTCTCCACGTCGCAGGCGAGCGTCCGCATCGTGTCGTGAATGGCGGTCATGGCGCTGATCGAGCCGCCGGGGGAGTTGATGTAGAGCGCGATGTCCTGATCCGGGGCCGCGTATTCGAGGTGCAGGAACTGGGCGATGACGTCGTTGGCCGAGGTCTCGTCGATCGGGGTGCCGAGGAAGACGATCCGGGATTCGAGGAGCTTCGAGTACGGGTCGAGGGTCCGGGTTCCGAAGCTCGTCCGCTCCGTGAACTCGGGCAGGACATGACGGGCGTCCATGGCTGAGCACCTCCAGCTGTCTGTAAAAAATGTACAGGACGTACAGGCCGTAAGATGGGGAGCATGACCTACGAGATCCCGGTGACGCAAGCGCGGGCTGAGCTGGCCGACCTCATCAACCGCGTCGTCTACGGAGGGGAGCGCGTCGTCGTCACCCGCCACGGGAAGCCGCTCGTCGCCCTGGTCTCCGCCGCTGACCTGGAAGAACTCGAGGCGGCTGAGAAGCCCGCCGACGAGCAGGTGGTCAGCTCGCTCTCCGGGCTGCACCCGGTCGACTCCGCTCCCGGCGAACAGCGCCGCTTCGGCATCGCCGCCCACCACCGCGATCCCGGCTCTTCCTGACGGCGGACGCGCGGAGCGGCGCGGCCCCACGTCAGGGGCGGCGCTGATCCACGCCTGCGGGCAGCGTCGATCCACGCGAAGGGCGGTACTGGCCCACGCGCGCGACAGCGTCGATCCACGCGAGGGGCGGTACTGGCCCACGCGCGCGGGCAGCGTTGAGCCACGCGCGCGGGGGCGTGGGCTCCCGCGCGGGCGCCGCTGGCCTCACGCGCGCGGGCAGCGCGAAAAGCCGCGTGCCCCCGTCCGCTACAGCGGGGGCACGCGGCCGTCTTCGGCTGGGGCCTCAGCCCACCGGCACCGGGGCCTGCGCCGGCGCGGGAACCGCTTCCGCCCGGCGGCGCCCCGCGCCGAACGCGGTCGCGGCCAGCCCGGCCACGGCCCAGAGGGAGAGGACGAGCAGCGGGCGGCCCGCCGCCGCGCCGTCGAAGGCGGACACCGACCGGAGGGCCGAGCCCCCGGCGCCCGGCGGCAGCCACTGGCCGAGCGCGCCCACCCCCGTGGGTAGCAGCTCCGGCGCGCTCGACATCCCCGAGAAGGCGTTGCCGAAGAGGATCGTCAGGGCGGCTCCGAGCCCGAAGCCGGGCTTGCCGAGCAGGGTGGCGAGCCCCGCGAAGGCAGAGCCGATGGCCAGGACCGTCAGGCCGAGGACCCCGGCCTCGGCCCACCAGTCGCCGGTCAGCGCGCCGAGCCAGCTGTCGGCGAGCGCCGCGCCCACGACTCCGGCGAGCGCCGCCGCGCCCACCAGGGTCGCGACCGCCCCGGCCCCGCGCAGCCCCAGCAGGACGGTGGCGGCCCCCGTGGCCGCCCCGACCAGGGCGAGGGGCAGCAGGCTCGCGCCGAGCACGGCGCCGCGCGGGTCGCCCGCCGGTGCGGCGACCACGTCCGTGACCCGGACCGGTGCCCCTGCCGGGGCCTGCGCGGTCACGGCCTCGCGCAGCAGCCCGGCCACCACGGGGCTCGCCGCCGAGGCGGTGAGCAGTTCCGTACCGCTCGGGGTGACGACCACCGCGCCGTACACGTCACGGTCCTCGATCGCGGCCCGGGCGGCCTCGGCGTCCGCGTAGCGGTGGATCTCGAAGGCGCCCTCGTGCCGTTCGAGTCCCCGCTGGACCGCGTCGGCCGCGGCGGCGGGTCCGGCCACTCCGACGGGCAGGTCGCGGGGTGCGATGCGCGCGGCGGGCCAGGCGAAGATCGAGAGGGCGAGGGCGGCGACGACCGGTATCAGCACGAGCACGGCGAGGGTTCTGCGTCCGGCGGCCGACGCGGTGGTGGCGACGGGCATGGCGGCCTCGATTCAAAGCGAAGGATCGTTCGTTTTACGTGGGCTCAGCGTGCGCCGCCGCCCGGAAGTTGTCAAGAACGAATATTCGTTTTAGGTTCGGTCCCATGGCACGTGTCTCCCAGGAACACCTCGACGCCCGGCGCCGCCAGATCCTCGACGGCGCCGCGCGCTGCTTCGCCCGCAACGGCTTCCACGCCACGTCCATGCAGGACGTGCTCGCCGAGGTGGGCCTGTCCGCGGGCGCGGTCTACCGCTACTTCCGCGGCAAGGAGGAGCTGATCGGGGCCATCGCGACCGAGGCCTTCGCCGGCATCCGGGGTGCCTTCGAGGAGGCCTCCCGTGCCACTCCGCCGCCCACCCCCGACGTCCTCCTCGGCGCGGTGCTGCGGCTCTTCCTGGAGGAGCGGGTCGAAGGCGCGGACCGGCAGGCCTTCGCGCGGCTGATCATCCAGGTGTGGACCGAGACCCTGCGCAACGAGGAGCTGGCCGAGACCCTCTCCGAGGGCTACCGGGGGATGCGGGTCGCCTGGACGAGGCTGGTGACCGCCTACCGCGACAACGGCCTCCTGCGCGCCGACGTCCCCGCCGACCACGTGGCCCGCACCCTCATCGCCACCGCTCAGGGCTTCATCGCCCAGCAGGCGCTCTTCGGCGACGTGACCGCCGAGGTCCTGCAGGACGGGTTGCGTGGCTTGATGTCGATGTCCGCGCCCGGGGACGCCGAACCGATCCGATGATCATGAGAATGCAAAGCCGGTGTTAACGGGCCGGAAAAACTTCCGCCCTAACGTGCAATGTCTGGCAGCGCACCGCATCTCCGCAGTTCAACAGAGTGTTGACGGTCGGTAGGGTCCGCAGCTGTCCGGGTCAGATCCGGTCGACGACTGTGAGGTGGAAGAGTGCAACTGAGCCCGCATGAGCAGGAACGCCTGCTCATTCATGTGGCGGCCGATGTGGCCGAGAAGCGTCGGGCCCGCGGAGTGCGGCTCAACCATCCCGAGGCCGTCGCGCTGATCACCTCCCACATCCTGGAAGGCGCCCGGGACGGCCGGACGGTCGCCGAGCTGATGGCCTCCGGACGCAAGGTGCTCACCCGCGACGAGGTCATGGACGGCATCCCGGAGATGATCCACGACGTCCAGGTCGAGGCCACCTTCCCGGACGGCACCAAGCTCGTCACCGTCCACGACCCCATCGTCTGAACGGGCGGCCGCCGATGATCCCCGGAGAGATCCTGTACGCGGACGGACCCGTCGCCCTCAACGAGGGACGCCCCGTCACCCGCCTCACCGTGCTCAACGCCGCCGACCGGCCCGTCCAGGTCGGCTCCCACTACCACTTCGCCGAGGTCAACCCCGGCCTCGACTTCGACCGCGCCGCCGCCCGAGGGCAGCGGCTGCACATCGCCGCCGGGACCGCCGTCCGCTTCGAGCCCGGCATCCCCGTCGAGGTCGAACTGGTCCCGATCGCCGGCCGCCGGATCGTGCCCGGCCTGCGCGGCGAGACCGCCGGCCCCCTCGACACCCCCGCACACGACAAGGACGGCGACCGTGCCTGACCTCCACCGCGCCGTCTACGCCGACCTGTTCGGCCCCACCACCGGCGACCGCGTGCGCCTCGCCGACACCGACCTCCTCGTCGAGATCGAGGAGGACCGCTGTGGCGGGCCCGGCCGCGCCGGCGAGGAAGCCGTCTTCGGCGGCGGCAAGGTCGTCCGCGAGTCCATGGGCCAGGCCCGCACCACCCGTGCCGAGGGTGCCCCCGACACCGTCATCACCGGCGCCGTCGTCATCGACCACTGGGGTGTCGTCAAGGCGGACATCGGCATCCGGGACGGCCGGATCACCGCGCTGGGCAAGGCCGGCAACCCCGACACCATGGACGGCGTCCACCCCGACCTCGTCATCGGCCCCGAGACCGAGATCATCGTCGGCAACGGCCGCATCGTCACCGCGGGCGCCGTCGACACCCACGTCCACTTCATCTCGCCGACCGTCGTCGAGCAGGCCCTCGCCACCGGAGTCACCACCCTCGTCGGCGGCGGCACCGGCCCGGCCGAGGGCACCAAGGCGACCACGATCACGCCCGGCCCCTGGCACATGGCCCGGATGTTCGAGGCGCTGGACACCTTCCCCGTCAACATCGGCCTGCTCGGCAAGGGCAACACCATGTCCCGGGAGGCGATGCACTCCCAGCTGCGCGGCGGCGCCCTCGGCTTCAAGATCCACGAGGACTGGGGCGCCACCCCCGCCGTCATCGACGCCTGCCTGAGCGTGTGCGAGGAGACCGGAGCCCAGCTCGCCATCCACACCGACACCCTGAACGAGGCGGGCTTCGTCGGCGACACCCTCGCCGCCATCGCCGGCCGCACGATCCACGCGTACCACACCGAGGGCGCCGGCGGCGGGCACGCCCCCGACATCATCACCGTCGTCTCCGAGCCGTACGTCCTGCCCAGCTCCACCAACCCGACCCGGCCGCACACCGTCAACACCATCGAGGAACACCTCGACATGCTGATGGTCTGCCACCACCTCAACCCGGCCGTCCCCGAGGACCTCGCCTTCGCCGAGTCCCGCATCCGGCCCTCCACCATCGCCGCCGAGGACGTCCTCCACGACCTCGGGGCCATCTCGATCATCTCGTCCGACTCCCAGGCCATGGGCCGGATCGGCGAGGTGATCATGCGGACCTGGCAGACCGCCCACGTCATGAAGAAGCGCCGCGGCGCCCTGCCCGGCGACGGCCGCGCCGACAACCACCGAGCCCGCCGCTACGTCGCCAAGTACACGATCAACCCGGCCGTCGCCCAGGGCATGGACCACCTCATCGGCTCGGTCGAGCCCGGCAAGCTCGCCGACCTGGTCCTCTGGGAGCCCGCCTTCTTCGGCGTGAAGCCGCTCGTCGTCGTCAAGGGCGGCCAGATCGCGTACGCGCAGATGGGCGACGCCAACGCCTCCATCCCCACCCCACAGCCCGTGCTGCCCCGCCCGATGTTCGGCGCGCTCGGCCGGGCCGCCGCGGCCGGTTCGGTCAACTTCGTCGCCCAGGCGGCGATCGAGGACGACCTGCCGCAGAAGCTCGGACTGCACAAGGAGTTCACCGCCATCGGCTCCACCCGGCGGGTGACCAAGGCCGACATGCGCGAGAACGACGCCATGCCCCGGGTCGAGGTCGACGCCGACACCTTCTCGGTGACCATCGACGGCGAGACCGTCGAACCGGCGCCCGCCGTCGAACTGCCCATGGCCCAGCGTTACTTCCTCTTCTGATGACACTCTCCGCACTCCTGGTGCTCGCCGACGGGCGCTTCCCCGCCGGCGGGCACGCCCACTCCGGCGGCGCCGAGGCCGCCGTCAGGGCGGGCCGCATCAAGGACGCCGCCGACCTGGAGTCCTTCTGTCGGGGACGCCTGCACACCACGGGCCTCACCTCGGCCGCGCTCGCCGCCGGAGCCGCGCACGGACTCGACCCGTACGAGCTCGACGCGGCGGCCGACGCCCGCACGCCCTCGGCGGCCCTGCGCGCCGCCGCCCGCAAGCTCGGCCGCCAGCTGATGCGGGCCGCCCGCGCCACCTGGCCGAGCCCCGAACTCGACGCGCTGGCCGCCGCGTTCCCCCGCGGCGCCCACCAGCCCGTCGTCCTCGGCACCGCAGCACGGGCCGCCGGACTCGGCCCCGAGGAGGCGGCGCACTGCGTCGCGTACGAGACGGTCGGCGGTCCGGCGACCGCGGTCGTCCGCCTCCTCAGCCTCGACCCCTACCAGGCCACCGCCGTCCTCGCCCGCCTCGCACCCGAGATGGACCAGGTGGTCGAGCGCGCCGCCGCGGCCGCCCGACAGGGCGTCGTCGACGCGCTGCCCGCCGCCTCCGCGCCGCTGCTCGACCTCACCGCCGAACAGCACGCGGCCTGGCCCGTCCGCCTCTTCGCGTCCTGAGCACCACCTCGCACACCCGGGAGCCCGCCATGCACCTCGACCACGCCCACACCCACCACGGCGCCGTCTCCGCCGACGCCCACCGCCCCGACGGCACCCGCCGAGCCCTGCGCATCGGACTCGGCGGACCCGTCGGCTCCGGCAAGACCGCCACCGTCGCCGCCCTCTGCCGGGAGCTGCGCGACACCCTCTCCCTCGCGGTCGTCACCAACGACATCTACACCCGCGAGGACGCCGAGTTCCTGCTCCGCAACGCCGTCCTGCCGCCCGAGCGCATCCAGGCCGTGGAGACCGGAGCCTGCCCGCACACCGCCATCCGCGACGACATCTCCGCCAACCTCGAAGCCGTCGAGGAGCTCGAGGACGGCGTCGGCCCCCTCGACCTCGTCCTCGTCGAATCCGGCGGCGACAACCTCACCGCCACCTTCTCCAAGGGGCTCGTCGACGCCCAGATCTTCGTCATCGACGTGGCCGGCGGCGACGACATCCCCCGCAAGGGCGGCCCCGGCGTCACCACCGCCGACCTCCTCGTGATCAACAAGACCGACCTCGCCCCGTACGTCGGCTCCGACCTGGAGCGGATGGCCCGCGACGCCAAGGAGCAGCGCGGCGAGCTGCCCGTCGCCTTCACCTCCCTGCGCGGCGAGAACGGCGTCGCGCCCGTCGCCGACTGGGTCCGGGCACAGCTCGCGGCGTGGACCGCGTGAGCCTGCGCGCCACCGCCCGGATCGCCGCGGACGCCGACGGCGGACTGCCGCTCCTGGTGAGCGACGGCCCCCTCGCCCTGCGCCGCACCCGGGCCGCCGGACCGTACACCCGGGTCACCGTCGTCGGCGCGATGAGCGCCCCGCTCGGCGGTGACCGGCTCGCGATCGAGACCGAGGTACGGGACGGGGCCCGGCTCCTGGTCGACTCGGCCGCCGCCACCCTCGCCCTGCCAGGCCGGAGCGCCGACCCCGCCGCGTACGACGTGCGGATCGCCGTCGGCGACGGAGCGGTGCTCCGCTGGCTGCCCGAGCAGCTCGTCTCCGCGACCGGCTCGCACCTGCGGATGCGCACCACCGTCGACCTCGCCCCCACGGCGCGGCTCGTCCTCCGGGAGGAACAGGTCCTCGGTCGGCACGGCGAACCGCCCGGCACCCTCGTCACCCGCCTCACCGTCCGCCGCGCCGGCCGCCCCCTGTTCGACCAGGAGCTCGCCTTCGGCCCCGGCGCGCCCGGCGGCTGGGACGGGGGCGCGGTCCTCGGCGGGCACCGGGCCACCGGCCAACTCCTCGTCGTCGATCCGGCGTTCGCCGACAAGCCGGTGGAGGCACGGCTGTACGGGGAGAACGCCGTGGTCAGCCCGCTCGCCGGCCCCGCCGTCCTCGCCACCGCCGTCGCCCCCGACGCCCTCGCGCTGCGTCGGCTCCTCGATGAGGCTTTGTCCGAACTCGCCCCGTTCTGACCCTTCCTCGAAGTCGTACCGCTCAGCGGTACACCACTCACCGGTTATTGGTTCGGCAAAGAAACACGTGTACGCCCTTACATCCTGAGCCCCGGTGACGAAAGGATCCCCCGGACACACAGACTCCTTCAGGGGGAGGACCATTGAGACGCACAGCAGTGCTCGGCTCTGCCGGCACTCTGATAGCGGGGACGCTCATGGCGACCGCGCTCGCCGCGCCGACGGCCGGCGCCGTCACCGGCCAGGACCGGGACGCCGAGGCACGCGGCGCGGCCATCGCCGCCGCCGAGGCCGCCAAGGCCGGCATCGACTGGCAGGACTGCCCGGCCGACTGGGGCTTCGCCAAGCCCATCCAGTGCGGCTGGGTCACCGTCCCGGTCGACTACGCCAAGCCCGACGGCAAGAAGATCAAGCTCGCCGTGGACCGCGCCGTGTCCACCGGCACCGCCGCCGAGCGCCAGGGCGCGCTGCTCTACAACCCGGGCGGCCCCGGCGGTTCCGGCCTGCGCTTCCCGCGCCGGGTCACCACCAAGAGCCCGCTCTGGGTGAACACCGCGAAGGCGTACGACTTCGTGGGCTTCGACCCGCGCGGCGTCGGCCACTCGGCGCCCATCTCCTGCGTCGACCCGACCGAGTTCGTCAAGGGCCCGAAGCTCGACCCGGTCCCGGACAGCGAGGCGGACAAGCTCGCCCAGCGCAAGCTGGCCGCCGAGTACGCCAAGGGCTGCGCCGAGAAGAGCGGCGACATGCTGCCCTACATGACGACGCGCAACACCGCCCGTGACCTCGACGTCATCCGGGCCGCGCTCGGCGAGAAGAAGCTCAACTTCATCGGCGTCTCCTACGGCACCTACCTGGGCGCCGTCTACGGCACGCTGTACCCGGACCACGTGCGTCGCATGATCGTCGACAGCGTGGTCAACCCGGCGAAGAGCAACATCTGGTACCAGGCCAACCTGGAACAGGACATCGCCTTCGAGGGCCGGCTGAAGGACTGGATGACCTGGGTCGCCCAGAACGACGCCACCTACCACCTCGGCGACACCTTGGCGGAGGTCCAGCAGCAGTGGGTGACCCTGCGCGCCGCCGCCAAGAAGGAGCCCCTGGGCGGCAAGGTCGGACCGGCCGAGCTCATCGGCTTCTTCCAGAGCGCTCCGTACTACGACTCCTCGTGGGTCCCGGTCGCGGAGGCCTGGAGCGCGTACGCCGCGGGTGACCCGCAGCCGCTGATCGACGGCGCCGCCGCGGACCTCACCGACACCGCCGGCAACATCTCCTCGGAGAACGGCAACGCCGTCTACACCGCCGTCGAGTGCGCCGACGCCGCGTGGCCGACCAACTGGAACAGGTGGAACCGGGACAACTCGGCCCTCCACGAGCAGTACCCGTTCATGACCTGGGCGAACGCCTGGATGAACCTGCCGTGCGCCACCTGGTCCGCGCCGCAGCAGAAGCCGACCCAGGTCAAGACCGGCAAGGGCCTGCCGCCGGTGCTCATCGTCCAGTCCGAGCGTGACGCGGCGACGCCGTACGCCGGCGCGGTCGAGCTGCACAAGCGCTTCAAGGGCTCGCGTCTCATCACCGAGAAGAACGCGGGTTCGCACGGCGTCACCGGTCTGGTGAACTCCTGCATCAACCCGCGGGTCGAGACGTACCTGCTCACCGGCAAGGTGGACAGCCAGGACGTGACGTGCGAGCCGCACGCCACCCCGAAGCCGTAACACCCCGCACCGCGTGAAGGGAGGGGCGGCCGTCCGACGGCCGCCCCTCTCGTCATGCCCGGGACGCCAGCCAGGCGTCCTCCGCCGCGTAGTCGAAGAAGTCCACCCCGTACTTCGCGAGACCGGGGAAGGCCTCCCGCCACTCCCGCCCCTTCAGGTGTCCGGCCAGCCACTCGACCGTCTCCGGCAGCGACTCCGCGTACGACACCACCGGCCGGTACCCCAACTCCCGCTCGGCCGCCGTCATGTCGTAGACGATGGGATGCTCCGAGGTCCACGGAGTGAGCCCCACGGCGCCCTGCGGCGCCCCCTCCATCAGCACCGTCTCGCTCTCCGCCCCCAGGACCGCGTCGATCGCCGCCCCGATCTCCGCCACCGTCGGCGCCTCCGGGTCCGCCGCGTTCAGCACCCGGCTGCCGGGGGCCGCCGCCGCGAGCCGGACCAGCTCGGCGATGTTGTCGACGTGGGCCGGGTGGAACCGTGACGTCCCTCCGTACGCGAGCACGCGCACCGGCCGCCCGTCGAGCGCCCGCTTCACGAACCACAGTTCGCGCGGCCCCGGACAGTACGGCCCGTGGATGGCGCCCGCCCTCAGCAGCGTCGCCGGCAGCGCGTCGCCCGCCGCGAGCAACTCCCGCTCCAGGGCGATCTTCCGCGTGCCGTACGTGCTGTCGCCGGGCGCGACCGTGCTCCAACCCTCCGCGAGCGGCACCGGGTAGGCGGGGAAGCCGTCCGGCCGGTCCTGGGTGTCGAAGCTGCGCCCCCGCTCGTCTTCGTACACCGCGCCGCTCGACACCACCACCGCCGAACCGATCCGGTCGGCCAGGCCCGTCAGCTGCCGGCCGTGACCGGCGTCGTACGCGACGATGTCCACGAGCACGTCGCACCCGTCGCCCAGGGCCGCCGCGAGCGCGCCCTCCTCGTTCCGG
Organism: Streptomyces sp. TLI_105; assembly: GCF_900105415.1. Taxonomy (GTDB): domain Bacteria; phylum Actinomycetota; class Actinomycetes; order Streptomycetales; family Streptomycetaceae; genus Streptomyces. The sequence continues at coordinate 7,039,236 of NZ_FNSM01000001.1, forward strand.
TCGAGCCGCACCGACCGGACCCCGTCCGGCCACCTGCCGTCCCTGGCGCCGCCCCGGGAGGCGGCCGTCACCTCCCAGCCGTCCGCGACGAGCGCCCGCACGGCCGCCCGCCCCACCTGTCCTGTCGCACCCAGCACGAACGCGTTTCCCTTGGTCATACGAGGGACGCTACGGCCGCCCGGGGCCGTGGCCCAGGGGATTGCGCCGTGCGCGGATCCGCCCTCGGCGTTCCCCGCGCGGGAACTATTCCGACGGCGCGTCACCACGCGACCCGGCGGCCTTCACCACCGCCGCGTACTCGTCCACGTACTCCTGGCCCGACAGGCGCAGGATCGCGTACATGATCTCGTCCGTCACCGCCCGGACCACCGCCCTCTCGCCCGCCGACCCGGCGAACCGGGAGAAGTCCAGCGGCTCCCCGAACCGGATGGTGACCCGGCGGATCCTCGGCACGACCTTCCCCGGCGGCTGGATCTCGAAGGTCCCCACCATCGCGCACGGCACCACCGGGACCCCCGCGGTCAGCGCCATCACCGCCACCCCCACCTTGCCCTTGTAGAGCCGCCCGTCGTGCGAACGCGTCCCCTCGGGATAGATCCCCAGCAGCTCCCCTCGGCCGAGGACGCCAAGGCCCTCGCGGATCGCCGCCTTCCCCGCCTCCTTCCCGGACCGGTCGACCGGGATCTGCCCGGCGGCCCGGAAGAAGGCCGCCGTCAGCCGGCCCTTGAGGCCGGGACCCGTGAAGTACTCCTGCTTCGCGAGGAAGGTGATCCGCCGGTCGAGGACGACCGGCATCAGGAAGTGGTCGGAGAAGGAGAGGTGATTGCCCGCGACGATCGCGGCGCCCTCCTCCGGGATGTGCTCGAGCCCCTCGATCCGCGGCCGGAACAGCAGCCTGAGGAGCGGCCCGAGCAGGACGTGCTTCATCAACTGGTAGAACACCCGCGACCCCCGTTCGTCGTCCGTCACGCCCGTTGTATCCCCGCACGGGCCCGTGGTCCACTGGTGGGGGAGCGTCACATGACAGGCGGGCACGGAACCAGGCGCCCCGGCCGCGTCCTCACCGCGCTGCTGTGCGCGCTGACGGCGGCCGGTCTCTACGGCTGCTCCGACTCGGGCCCGCCGCCGCAGCCGCGCCCCACGCCGACGACCTCGCCCGCCACCCCCGCCACCGGACTCTCGCCCTTCACCGGACTTCCCGCGAAGCCCGCGCCCGTCCTGACCGTGAAGCTCGACAACGTGCCTGCGGCCCGCCCCCACACCGGACTCGGCGCCGCCGACCTCGTCTACGTCGAACAGGTCGAGGGCGGAGTCACCCGCCTCCTGGCCGTCTACTCCTCACACCTCCCCGAGCTCACCGGCCCCGTCCGCAGCGCACGCGAGTCCGACATCGCCCTGCTCGCCGACTACGGCCGACCGGCCCTCGCCTACTCCGGCGCCCAGTCCGCCCTCACCCCGCTCCTGCGGGCCGCGCCCCTCGACCTCGTCACGGAGAGCACCGCGCCCCGGGCCTTCCTGCGCTCACCGGACCGACCCGCCCCGCACAACCTCTATCTGCGCCCCGGCCGCGCCCTCGCCGCCGCGCCGGGGGCCCACGACGCCCGGGACATCGGCTTCCGCTTCGGGCCCGCCCCGCCCGGCGGCACCCCGGTCACCACCTCGACCGTCCGCTACCCGGCGGCCCGCTACACCTTCACCTGGTCCGCCGCCGACCACGCCTGGCACGTGGCCATGGACGGCCGCGAGGCCCGCGCCACCGACACGGGCCCGCTCACCCCGGAGACGGTCGTCGTCCAGCACGTCACGATCCGCCCCTCCCGCTTCCACGACCGCTTCGGCGCGGTCTCCCCGTACAGCGAGACCGTCGGCAGCGGCACCGCCCTCGTCCTGCGCGACGGGCGCGCCCACGAGGCCCGCTGGTCCCGCCCCTCCGCCGGCTCCGGCACCACCTTCACCACCCCGGCCGGAGCACCCCTGCCCTTCGCCCCGGGCCAGACCTGGATCGTCCTGGCCCCGCGCGCGTAGGGGGTGTCTTGTCGGTCAGGACGTGGTGCCCGGCGGGCGGGACCCGGGAGACGGTGGTACGGAGCTGTCCGCCGCCGCCATCCCGATCGTCGCCACGACCAGGACCACCAGACCGAACCAGAGCCAGCCGCTGCTGCCGAGCGCCACCGTGTAGGCCGTCGTCAGCACCAGCGCCGCGCAGGTGAGCACCGTCATCGTCTTCGTGGGACCGGACATCAGCCCGCCCTCCTCCCGACCGGGGCCGCGCAAGCCGTCCAGCCCATCGTGACCCCGGGAGAGGGGCGCGCGCTACTCCCCGGACGCTCCGGCGTGCGCCGGAACGCGAACCGGGCCCGGCGCCGGAAGCGGCACCGGACCCGGAAGGGGGCCGTGGATCCAAGATCCAAGATCCAAGATCCAAGATCCGGATTCAGAATCCTGGATCCCAAGCGTCAGCGGCTCCGCGCCCGCAGCGAAGCCAGATACGCGTTGTACGCCTCCAGCTCCTTGTCGCCGTCCCGGTCGGCGGCCCGGTCCTTGCGGACGGCCTGCCGCTGCTCGGAGTGGTACCACTGGTAGACCAGCGCGATCAGCACCAGCACGGACGGGATCTCGCTGAAGGCCCAGGCGATGCCGCCCGCGGCGTTCTGGTCGGTGAGGGCGTCGATGCCGAGCGAGGCCGGCGGGTTCTTGTACGCCTCCACCAGCGGCTCGGTCGCCATCATCATCGCGATGCCGAAGAACGCGTGGAACGGCATCCCCGCGAACAGCTCCAGCATCCGCATCACGTACCCCGGCCGGTGCGGGCCCGGGTCCACGCCCATGATCGGCCAGAAGAAGATCAGGCCCACCATCAGGAAGTGCACCATCATCCCGAGGTGCCCGGCCCTCGACCCCATCAGGAAGTCGAAGAGCGGCGAGAAGTACAGCGCGTACAGGCTCGCGATGAACATGGAGATGGTGAACGCCGGGTGCGTGATCACCCGCATGTACCGGCTGTGCAGCAGCTTCAGGAGCAGCTCGCGCGGCCCCGTCGAGCCGCGGCCCGCCACCGGCAGCGCCCGCAGCGCGAGGGTCACCGGCGCGCCGAGCAGCAGCAGGATCGGCGACAGCATGGAGATCACCATGTGCTGCACCATGTGCACGCTGAACATGACCATGCCGTAGTCGTTGAGCTTGGTGCACATCACCAGCGCGATCGTCAGCACGCCGACGGCGAAGAGCACCGTCCGGCCGACGGGCCACGCGTCACCACGCCGCCGCAGCCGCGCCACGCCCCAGCCGTACAGACCGAGCGCCGCCAGGCACCCGATCAGGAAGAAGAGGTCCGGGGAGAACTCCAGGCCCCGTCCCAGCGTGAACGGCGGCAGATCCGTGGTCATGCCGTGCCCGCTGTGATCCATCCGTACACTCCTGGAGCCCGATTCGCGCTTGTTGTCCGCACCAGACTAGAACCGCCCCCGGTCGCGATCGCGACCGGGGGCGGTGGTGACGTACGGGAGTCGTCAGAGCACGCACTCCGCCTCGACGTACCGGTCGGCCGGGACCGTCTTGAGGGTCTCCACGGCCCGGGCCAGCGGGACCATCGTGATCTCCGTGCCGCGCAGCGCGGTCAGCATGCCGAACTCGCCGCGGTGCGCCGCCTCGACGGCGTGCCAGCCGAAGCGGGTCGCGAGGACGCGGTCGTACGCGGTCGGCGTGCCGCCGCGCTGGACGTGGCCGAGGATGACCGGGCGGGCCTCCTTGCCGAGGCGCCGCTCCAGCTCGGCGGAGAGCTGGTTGGCGATGCCGGTGAAGCGCTCGTGGCCGTAGATGTCGGTGCCGGCGGTCTTGAAGTCCATCGAGCCCTCGCGCGGCTTCGCACCCTCGGCGACGACCACGATCGCGAACCGCTTGCCGGCCTCGAAGCGCTCGCCGACCCGGGAGGTCAGCTCGTCGATGTCGAAGGGGCGCTCGGGGACGACCACGGCGTGCGCGCCGGCGGCCATGCCGGAGTGCAGCGCTATCCACCCGGTGTGGCGGCCCATCACCTCGACGACGAGGACCCGCTGGTGCGACTCGGCGGTGGTCTTCAGCCGGTCGAGGGCCTCGGTGGCGACGGTGACGGCCGTGTCGAAGCCGAAGGTGACGTCGGTGGAGGCGATGTCGTTGTCGATCGTCTTCGGGACGCCGACGATCGGGAGTCCCGCCTCGGAGAGCAGGTTCGCCGCCTTCAGGGTGCCCTCGCCGCCGATCGGGATGATGGCGTCGAGACCGAGGTCGGCGACATGGCCCTTGGCACGCTCGACGCCGTCGACGAGGTGCGCGGGCTGGACCCGGGAGGAGCCGAGGATGGTGCCGCCCCGGGCCAGGATGCCGCCCACCGCGTCGAGATCGAGCTTGCGGTAGTCGCAGTCCAGGAGGCCCTTCCACCCGTCGTGGAAGCCGATGACCTCGTCGCCGTGGTCGACGACGGCGCGGTGCACGACGGAACGGATGACAGCGTTCAGACCGGGGCAGTCTCCGCCGGAGGTGAGCACGCCAATGCGCATAGCCCAAAAACCTTTGCAACGTGGGCCGACTCCCGGACCACGTCGTCCGGCTGGATCCCCGCCACCCTATCGCCGCAGGGGTGGCGGGGCCGAACCGGATGTCCGCACAGTGGACAACGTACGTTCGTACGAGGGACCTGCGGCGGCCCCGGGGTGACTCAGGCGGGCTGCGTGGCCGCCGCGATGCGCTCGGCGCGCAGCGCCTCGTACCAGCGGTCGTCGGTCGGCGGCAGCGCGTTCACGTCGAGGGCCAGCTTCAGGAGCAGGTCCGCGATCTGCGGGTTGCGGGCCATGACGGGGCCGTGCATGTACGTACCGAAGACGGTGTCGTTGTACGCGCCCTCGGTGCCGTCGCCGGTCCCGTTGCCGTTGCCGAAGACGGTCCGGGCGAACGGCCGGGCCGTCGGGCCCAGGTGGGTGATGCCCTGGTGGTTCTCGAACCCGGTCAGCTGGGGGAGGCCCAGGCGCGGGTCGATGTCCCCGAGGACGTCGCCGACGCAGCGGGCGCCCTCGCCGCGGGTCGAGATCACGTCGATGAGCCCGAGGCCGGCCTCGCGCTCGCCGAGGTCGTTGATGAACTCGTGGCCCAGGATCTGGTACCCGGCGCAGACCGAGAAGATGATCGCGCCGTTGGAGGCGGCGCGGCTCAGGCCGCCGTCCCGCCGCAGCCGCTCGGCCGCGAGCCGCTGTGGACGGTCCTCGCCGCCGCCGATCAGGTAGATGTCGCCCGAGGTGGGCACCGGCTGGTCGCTGCGGACGTCGACGCGCTCGACGCTGAGGCCGCGCTGTTCGGCACGGCGCTGGACGACGAGGACGTTGCCCTGGTCGCCGTAGGTGCTGAGCAGGTCCGGGTAGACCCAGACCAGGCGCAGGCTGCTGTCACTCATGCTGCAAGTCCTCTACGGGTCAGTTGCCGACGCGGCGGCGGACGTCCTGGAAGGCGGTGTAGTTGGCGATCAGCTCGATCTGTCCGGGCGGGGCCATCGAGACGGCCTCGTCCAGCGTCTCGCAGACGCGGAAGTCCACGCCCGCGACCTCCAGGCGGACCGCGAGGTCCAGCTTCCGGTCGCCGATCACCATGATCGGGTGGCCGGCGAGCCGGCCGTAGTCCACGTCCCACAGCCAGGAGGTGTCCGTGCCGTCGGCGCCCCGCGCGTTGACCGAGAGGATCACCGGGGCGGGCGGCCCGTCGATGAGGGAAAACGTTTCGAGCCAGCCGGCCGGGTTCTTCGCGAGGAGCAGACGCAGGTCGCGGTTCTGGAAGGAGACCACGTCGTAGCGTCCGGCGACGGCCTGCACCTGGTACATGCGCTCCAGGGCCACCTGCGGCGGCACCCCGAAGACCGCGGCGACGGCGGCCGAGGTGGCGGCGTTCGCCTTGTTGGCGCGGCCGGGCAGCTGGAGGCGGATCGGCCAGGCCGAACCGTGCGGGTCGAGCACGTGGTCGCCGCTCAGCGCCCAGCTCGGCGCGGGACGGCGGAAGCCGCACTCGCCGCAGAACCAGTCGTCGCCCGGACGCTGCATCACACCGCCGCAGGCGGGGCACGACCAGGCGTCGTCCTTCCACTCCTGGCCGGCGGCGACCCACACCACGTTGGGGGAGGAGGAGGCGGCCCACACGATGAGCGGGTCGTCGGCGTTGGCGATGACCACGGCCTTGGTGCCGTTGAGGCCCTCGCGCCACTTCTCGGCGAGCATCCGGGTCTCGGCCGCGCGGTCGAGCTGGTCGCGGGAGAGGTTGAGCAGCGCGATCGCCTTGGGCGTGGTGTCCCGGGCGACGCCCGCGAGGTACTTCTCGTCGACCTCGATCACACCGAACTTGGAGTCCGAGCCGCCGGCCAGCGCCGAGGTGATGCCGGCGGGCATGTTGGCGCCGAGGGCGTTGGAGACCACGGGGCCGGCGGCGCGCAGGGCCTCCGCGATCAGCCGGGTCGTGGTGGTCTTGCCGTTGGTCGCCGACACCAGGACGACGTCCAGATGCTGCGCGAGCCGGCCGAGCAGGTCGGGGTCGAGCTTCAGCGCCACCCGGCCGCCGATCACCGATCCGCTGCCGCGCCCCGCCGCACGCGACACCGCGGCCGCGGCCTTGCCCGCCGTCACGGCCAGCTTGGCGCGCGGCGACAGCGGCTCTGGATTACCGGGGTGTCCTGACATCGTTCTTGTTCCTCCTTGCGTCGGTCCGGGCTCAGCCTATCGAGATCCGGCCAGCAGCCCGAACAGCGGCACCGGCGAGCGGCCGCACGAAACAGGGAGGTCACGGTGGACCGTACCCTTACGGCCATGCGAAACCGGCCCATCCCCGGCAGTTCCGGCCTCGTCCGAGCGATGACGCTCCTCGGCGACCCCGTGCTGCACACCCCCTGCGCGCCCGTCACCGACTTCGGACCCGAACTGGCCCGGCTCGTCGAGGACATGTTCGCCACGATGTACGCGGCGCACGGCGTGGGCCTGGCGGCGAACCAGGTCGGCGTGGGCCTGCGGGTGTTCGTGTACGACTGCCCCGACGACGAGGAGAACCGCCATCTGGGCCATGTGGTGAACCCGCGCCTGGTGGAGGCGGACGGCGACGTGATCCGGGGCCCCGAGGGGTGTCTCTCCCTGCCGGGCCTGGAGGCGCCGACCCCCCGCTTCGACCGCGCGGTGGTGGAGGGCGTACGCCTGGACGGCACCCCGATACGGATCGAGGGGACGGGTTTCTTCGCCCGCTGCCTCCAGCACGAGACGGACCACCTGGAGGGCGGGGTCTACGCGGACCACGTCACGGGGTGGCGCAAGTCACGCCTGCTGCGCACGATCCACAAGCAGCCGTGGGGGACCGGGGCGGACCGGATCGCCCGGACCTGATCCGAAAAGACAGGCCCCTGTCCGAAAAGACAGGCCCCTGGAGGCCTGAAGGTCTCCTAGAAGCCCGGCCCGCCCGGGAGGTCGTCGGCCGCCGCGAGGCGGCCCCACAGGAGGTCGGCCAGGCTCTTGACCAGGTCCGCGCGGGAGCAGGGGCGCTCGCCGAGCCACCAGTCGCCGGCGGCGTGCATCATGCCGACGATGCCGTGGCCCCAGATCCGGGCCTGGGTCTCGGCGGCCGGTCCCAGGTCCACGCGCTCGGCGATGACCTGGCCGAGCTCCTCGCCCATGCGGCGCAGCAGCGGGGCCGAGTGGCGGCCGACGTCGAAGCCCTGCTCGGTCTGGTGCGGCTCCTCCGCCGGGTGCATGAGGAAGCGGTAGACCTGGGGCATCGCCTCGATGGAGGCCAGGTACGTGTCGAGGGTGGCCTCGACGCGGCGGCGCCGGTCGGCGGGCGCGTCGAGCGAGGCCCGGAGCGAGGCGAGGAGCGCGTCCGTGTGCCGGGTGGCGAGGGCGCGGTAGAGGCCGCCCTTGTCGCCGAAGTGGCGGTAGAGGATCGGCTTGGTGATGCCGGCCTCGGCCGCGATCGCGTTCATGGACGCCTTGGGGCCGTCCCGGAGCACCACACGGTCCGCCGCCTCCAGCAGCTCGCGGCGCCGCTGCTCGGCGGTCGTCTGCTGGTCGGTGGTCCGGTGTGCGATGTCCATGTGCGTGTCTCCCCGCCCGTGCGATTCGTGAGGCTCTCGCAACGTAACACCCGGCCGGGATCCGGCGTCGGTCGGGCCGAACCGCTCCACCGCAGGTTGACAGCCTCTACCCGCCGGTAACAGACTACTGTTACCGCAAGTAACGTCATGCTGGGAGGGAACATGGGCGAGTTCACGCTCGAACTCAACGAGGACCAGAAGCAGGTCCGCGACTGGCTCCACGGCTTCGCCGCCGATGTGATGCGCCCCGCGGCCGCCGAGTGGGACGAGCGTGAGGAGACCCCCTGGCCGATCATCCAGGAAGCGGCCAAGCTCGGCATCTACTCCCTCGACTTCTACGCCCAGCAGTTCTTCGACCCGACCGGCCTCGGCATCCCCATGGCGATGGAGGAGCTCTTCTGGGGCGACGCCGGCATCGCCCTCTCCATCGTCGGCACCGGTCTCGCCGCCGTCGGCGTCCTCGCCAACGGCACCGAGGAGCAGATCGGCACCTGGGTCCCGCAGATGTACGGCGACGCGAACGACATCAAGGTCGCCGCCTTCTGCTCCTCCGAGCCCGACGCCGGCTCGGACGTCGCCTCCATGCGCACCCGCGCCGTGTACGACGAGGCCAAGGACGAGTGGGTCCTCAACGGCACCAAGACCTGGGCGACCAACGGCGGCATCGCCAATGTCCACGTCGTCGTCGCCGTCGTCGACCCCGAGCTCGGCTCCAAGGGCCACGCCTCCTTCATCGTGCCGCCGAACACCCCCGGGCTCTCCCAGGGCCAGAAGTTCCAGAAGCACGGCATCCGCGCCTCCCACACCGCCGAGGTCGTCCTGGAGGACGTCCGCGTCCCCGGCTCCTGCCTGCTCGGCGGCAAGGACAAGCTGGACGAGCGCCTCGCCCGCGCCCGCGAGAAGGCGAAGTCCGGCGAGCGCGTGAAGAACGCCGCCATGGCCACCTTCGAGGCCTCCCGCCCGGCCGTCGGCGCCATGGCCGTCGGCACCGCCCGCGCCGCGTACGAGGTCGCCCTCGACTACGCCAGGACCCGCGTCCAGTTCGGCCGCCCGATCATCGAGAACCAGGGCGTCGCCTTCCAGCTCGCCGACATGGCCACCCAGATCGACGCCGCCCGCCTCCTCGTCTGGCGCGCCTCCTGGATGGCCACCGCCGGCAAGCCCTTCACCGCGGCCGAGGGCTCCATGTCCAAGCTGTACGCGAGCGAGGTCGCCAAGAAGGTCACCGCCCAGGCCATCCAGATCCTCGGCGGCAACGGCTACACCCGCGAGTACCCGGTGGAGCGCATGCACCGCGACGCGGCCATCTACACCATCTTCGAGGGCACGAGCGAGATCCAGCGGATGGTCATCAGCCGCGCGCTCGCGAAGTAGCAGCCGCTCGCGCGCGCTGCTCACACGACGCAGAACTCGTTGCCCTCCGGGTCCTGGAGGACCACCGCGTAGTAGTCCATGCCGTTCGGCTCGTCCATCGCGTACAGGACGGTCGCGCCGAGCGCCGTCAGCCGGGCCACCTCGCCGTCCACGCGTGCGCGACGGAGGGCGAGGGGGACCTCACGGCCCCCGCCGACCTTCAGGTCGAGGTGGACGCGGTTCTTGGCGGTCTTGGGCTCCGGGACGCGCTGGAACCAGACCCGGGGGCCCACGCCCTTCGGGTCGACGATGGACTCCGGGAGCTCCCCGGCGTCCTCGCCGAGCTCGTCCTCCGGGACGCCGATCGCCTCCCAGTACGCCCGCCAGGTGGCGTGGCCGGCGGGCGGCGGGTCGGGGACGTAGCGCAGGGCGTCCAGCCAGAAGGGCACCAGGCGCTGCGGATCGGCGCAGTCGATGGTCAGTTGCAGCGTCAGCTCGGGTCGTTCCATGGGGACGAGCCTCCCAGACGCCACTGACAGTGGCTCCTTTCGAGCCAACCGGCCAGATCCGGTCCGCAGTTCGGGCGTCCCTACCCGTCAGTCACCTCCTGAGGGAGAATCAGCTCGCAGGCGACGATCGAGGGGGAACCGTTCATGGCCATCACCACAGGTACCGAAGCGCCCGAACTCGCGGGAAGTCCGCTCCTCGGCTCCATGCTCGACCTCAAGAGGGACTCGCTGGGCACCTTCCTGCGCGCCCAGCGCGAGCACGGAGACGTCGTGAAGCTGACCGCGGGCCCGCCCGGGATCGGTGCCACCTTCTACGGCGTCTTCTCCGCCGAGGGCGCCCAGCAGGTCCTCGCCGGGGAAGCCGCCAACTTCCGCAAGGACAACGCCTTCTACCAGGAGATCCGCGAGTCCTTCGGCAACGGCCTGCTGACCAGCCAGGACGAGGACTACCTCCGCCAGCGCCGGCTCGTCCAGCCCCTCTTCACCAAGCGCCGCGTCGACAGCTACGCGACGGCCATCGCCGCCGAGGTCACCACCCTCATCGGCGAATGGCAGGACGGCGGCGCCGGGACCGTCGACGTCCTCCACGAGATGACCCGCCTCGCCCTGCGCGCGGTCGCCCGTATCCTCTTCGGCACCGACGTCGACGCGGCCGTCGAGATCGTCGAGCGCTGCTTCCCCGAACTCGGCGCCTACGTGCTCCGCCGCGGCTACTCCCCGATCAAGTTCCCGCGCCACTGGCCCACCCCCGGCAACCGCAGGGCCGCCGCCGTCCACCAGGCGCTGTACGAGGTCTGCGACCGGATCATCGCCGAGCGGCGCGGCTCCGGCCGGGCCTCCGTCGAGGGCGACGACCTCCTCACCCTGCTCGTCGGGGCCGAGAGCGCCGAGGACGGCAGCTTCGACGCCACCGAGCTGCGCGAGCAGGTCCTCGTCTTCCTGCTCGCCGGACACGAGACCACCGCCACCTCCCTCGGCTTCGCCCTCCACCTCCTCGCCCGCCACCCGGAGGTGCTGAAGCGGGCCCACGAGGAGGTCGACCGGGTCCTCGGAGGCCGTACCCCCGGCGCCGCCGACCTCGACGCGCTGCCCTACCTCACGCAGGTGCTCAAGGAGGCCATGCGCCTCTTCCCCGCCGCCCCGGCCGTGGGCCGCCGAGCCGTCGCCGCCACCGTGATCGGCGGCGTCACCATCCCGGCGGGCGCGGACGTCATCGTCGCCTCCTGGGTCACCCACCGGCACCCCGCCTACTGGGAGGACCCGGAGCGCTTCGACCCGGACCGCTTCACGCCCGAGGCGGAGGCCGCCCGCCCCCGGTACGCCTGGTACCCCTTCGGCGGCGGCCCGCGCGCCTGCATCGGCCAGCACTTCTCGATGCTGGAGTCGGTGATCGCGCTGGCGATGATCCTCCAGAAGTACGGCCTGGAGGCCGTCGACACCGAGGTACCGGTCGGCTCCGCGATCACCCTCACGCAGGAGGGCCCGGCACGCTGCCGCCTGCTGCCCAGGCCCTAGACGTCCCGGACCGGGAAGCGGCCCGCGCGGGCCGCTTCCGCCGTCCTACGGCCGGGTCGCGACGACGATCGTCGCCCACCACTCCTCGGAGGTGACGACCCGCGGCACCAGACCGGCCGCGGACATCACCGCGAGCGCCGACTCGGCCTGCCGCTCGCTCGTCTCCACCAGCAGGTGCCCGCCCGGCGCCAGCCACTCCGGCGCCTCGCCGGCGACCCGCCGCAGCACGTCGAGACCGTCCGCGCCGCCGTCGAGCGTGACGAGCGGCTCGTGGTCGCGGGCCTCGGGCGGCAGCAGCCCGATCTCCTCGGTCGGCACGTACGGCACGTTGGCGACCAGGACCTCGACCCGGCCCCGCAGCTCCCGCGGCAGCGGCGCGAACAGGTCCCCCTCGTACACCCGGCCGCCGCGCGGCTCGACGTTCCGCCGGGCGCAGCGCACCGCAGCCGGCTCGATGTCCGAGGCGTGCACCTCGGCGCCCTCGACCCCGGCGAGCAGCACGGCGCCCGCCGCGCCGGAGCCGCAGCACAGGTCGACGCAGACGGCGCCGGGCCGGGCCAGTTCCACCGCGTGGCCGACGAGGAACTCCGTACGCCGCCGGGGCACGAAGACCCCGCCGTCGACCTCGATCCGCAGCCCGGCGAACCCGGCCCAGCCCACGACGTGCTCCAGCGGCAGGCCGGAGGCCCGCCGCTGGACCATCAGGTCGAGCTCGGCGGGCCCGGCGGCGGTCGCGAGGAGCATCTCCGCCTCCTCCTCGGCGAAGACGCACCCGGCGGCCCGCAGCCGTTCGACCACCCCCAGGTCAGACAAGCTGAGCCTCGATCGCAGCCACGACCTCGGGGGCCTCCGGCTCGGTGCGCGGACGGAAGCGGGTGACCTCGCCGGCACGGCCGATGAGGAACTTCTCGAAGTTCCACTGCACGTCACCGGCCTCGCCCTCGGCGTCGGCGACCTTCACCAGCTCGGAATAGAGCGGGTGGCGCCCCTCCCCGTTCACGTCCGTCTTCTCAAGGAGCGGGAAGGACACCCCGTACGTCGCCGAACAGAAGGTCGCGATCTCCTCGGCGTTGCCGGGCTCCTGCCCCGCGAACTGGTTGCAGGGCACCCCGAGCACGGTGAAGCCGCGCTCCCCGTACTCCTTTTGCAGCCGCTCCAGACCCGCGTACTGCGGGGTGAGGCCGCACTTGGAGGCCACGTTCACCACCAGCACGGCCTGGTCGCGGTAGTCGGCCAGGGAGACCGGCTCGCCGGTCAGGGTCTTCAGCGGAATGTCGTACAGACTCATGGACTGCTCCTCGTCGGAATAAGGTTTGATCTCAACATGGGAGACGAACCACTGGCAATCGCGATCGATTCCGCAGCTCAGACAGGACCTCGCCGGGTGTACTGCCGACTCTGCGGCCGCCCCCTCACCGGCGCCGACTCCCGGCGCACCGGCCTGGGCCCCACCTGCGACGCCAAACTCCACCCGGCGCCCCCGGACATCCGCACCCGCCGCCACGAGGTGACGCAGGACACCCTGCCGGGGCTGGACCCGTCAGCCGACTGAGGCGACCAGCTCGGAGTAGGCCACCCACCGCTCCTCCGGGGCGAGCGCGAGCAGCGCCGTCTTCCGCTCCAGCAGCGGATCGGGGTGCCCGGCGAGCCGGTCCACGGCGTGCTCGACGAGCCACGCCTGGAGCTCGGGCAGGAGCGCCGCTCCGTCCATGGTCCAGGGCAGGGCGAACGGATCGTCCTGGAGCAGTTCCTCGATCCGGTACGCCACCCAGTCGCCCAGGTGCCGGTCCTCGGTACCGCCCCGGGGCGCGGTGGCCCAGACGTCGAGCAGGGGTGCGAGCGAGCGGTGGCTCTCCAGGCACAGCTCCCACACGACCCCCACGCTGTATACGGGCTCCGGGGCGGCGAGTGTCTCCCGCCACCACGTGTCGAGGAAGTCCTCGATCGCCTCCGCCTGCTCGCGCGGCCATTCCTGCCACTCCGTCCGGCTCAGCCCGGTGGGCTGGTATCCGATCCCGTCGAAGCGGCCGCTCGCCAGGAAGGCGAGGAACTCCGGCAGCAGCCGTCGGACCACGGCCGGATGGTCGTCGAAGTGGCTGGGCACTTCGTGGAAGAACCGCCGCACCAGATCGTCGCCCAGCGGTGCCCGGGGCACCGAGAGCAGTGCCAGCTCCTCGGCGCCGTAGCAGTGGAGACAGCCCTCGGCGGGCGCGGTCATGCCGCCGAAGACGGCGTCGATCCGGTGGAGCGCGGAGGTCAGCGCGGGAGAGGCCACGAGGTGTCCTGACGGGACTCCGCCCCGGTGGTGCCGGAGCGAAGATCGCGACGCTACCAGCCTTCAAAACCGTTGGGCCACCGGTTTCCCGGCCCGCCAGGGTGAGCCGCGATGAGACCGAAACCCGAGCGACCGGAGTCCTGAACCATGTCCACCCTGCGCGTCACCGCCGAAGTCCTGACCGTCCATCCGCATCCGAACGCCGACGCCCTGGAGCTCGCTCAGGTCGGGCTCTACCGGGCAGTCGTCGCCAAGGGGGTCTACCGGACGGGCGACGCCGCCGTGTACATCCCCGAGCAGGCCGTGCTGCCCCTCGCGCTCGTCGACGAGCTGGGGCTGACCGGGCGGCTCGCCGGAGGGAACTCGGACCGGGTGAAGGCCGTACGGCTGCGCGGGGAGCTGTCGCAGGGGATCGTCTGCCGGCCCACCGCGCTCGCCGGCACCGACCTGGCGCGGGCCGCGGCCGAGGGGGCCGACTTCGCGGAGGCGCTCGGGATCACCAAGTGGGTCCCGCCGATACCGCCGACGATGAGCGGGGACGTGGAGGTGGCGCCCGACCTGCTGCCGTGGGTCGACATCGAGAACCTCCAGCGCTATCCGGACCTGTTCGAGCCAGGCGAGCCCGTCGTCCTGACGGAGAAGCTCCACGGCTCGGCCTGCCTGCTGACGTACCACGCGGAGGAGGGGCGCACGCAGGTCTCCTCGAAGGGGTTCGGGGCGAAGGGCCTCGCCCTCCAGGAGGACCCGCGCAACCTGTACTGGCGCGCCGTCCACGGCCACGGCCTCGCCGCCGTCGCCGAGCGGCTCGCGCAGCGCCTCGGAGCACGGCGGGTCGGGCTCTTCGGCGAGGTGTACGGCTCCGGGGTGCAGGACCTCGCCTACGGCGCCGACGCCCGCTCCGAGACCGTCGGCTACGCCCTCTTCGACGTGTCCGCCGAGATCGGGGGAGAAGTCCGCTGGCTCGACCCGGCCGACGTCCTGGAGCCCGGCGAGGTCCCCCTCGTACCGCGGCTGTACTCCGGCCCGTACGACCTGGACACGGTCCTCGCCCACGCGAGCGGCCGGGAGACCGTCTCCGGACGGGAGACCCACCTGCGGGAGGGCGTCGTGATCCGGCCCGCGACCGAGCGGTACAGCCCGGTCGTCGGCGGCCGGGCCATCGCCAAGGCGGTCAGCCCGGCCTACCTCACCCGCAAGGGCGGCACCGAGTACGAGTGACCCGTGAGGGCCGGAGCTTCCTGTGACCCGTGCGGGTCAGAGCTTCCTGAACAGGCCCTCCTGGACCACCGACACCAGGAGCCTGCCCTCGCGGTCGTAGATCCGGCCCCGCGCGAGTCCCCGGCCGCCCGTGGCGACCGGGGACTCCTGGTCGTACAGGAACCACTCGTCCGCCCGGAAGGGCCGGTGGAACCACATCGCGTGGTCCAGCGAGGCCATGTCGAAGCCGCGCGGGCCCCAGAGGGGTTCGACCGGGATCCGGACCGCGTCGAGGAGGGTCATGTCGGAGGCGTACGTCAGCGCGCAGGTGTGCACCAGGGGGTCATCGCCCAGCGGTCCCACCGCCCGCATCCACACCGCGCTGCGCGGGTCCGCGTCCTTGACCTCCTCCACGGTCCAGCGCAGCCGGTCCACGTACCGGATGTCGAAGGGCTGCCGACGGGCCATCCGCTCCAGGGCCTCCGGCAGCACGCCCAGGTGCTCCCGGACCTCGTCCGCGAGGTTCGGCAGGGTCTCCGGGTCGGTCAGGTGCCTCGGCGGCAGCTGGTGCTCGAAGGCGCCCTCCTCCGGCTTGTGGAAGGAGGCGGTCAGATTGAAGATCGTCCGCCCCTCCTGGATCGCGGTGACGCGGCGGGTCGTGAACGACCGGCCGTCACGCACCCGCTCCACCTGGTACACGATCGGCACCCCGGGCCGGCCCGGCCGCAGGAAGTAGGCGTGCAGCGAGTGCACCGGCCGGTCGCCCTCCGTGGTGCGGCCGGCCGCCACCAGGGCCTGCCCGGCGACCTGCCCGCCGAAGACCCGTTGCAGCGACTCCTGCGGGCTGTGCCCGCGGAAGATGTCGACCTCGATCCGCTCCAGGTCGAGCAGGTCCACGAGCCTCTCGGCGGGGTTGGTCACCACAGGTCTCCTCTACAGCTGTCCGACGGACGTCACGCGCACCACCGCCCGGCCCTCCTCGTCGGAGGCCGCGAGATCCACCTCCGCGCTGATGCCCCAGTCATGGTCGCCGTTCGGGTCGGCGAAGGTCTGCCGGACGCGCCACAGCCCGTGCGCCGCGTCCTCCTCGATCGCGAGCAGCTTCGGACCGCGCGCGTCCGGACCCGTCCCCAGGTCGTCGTACTCGTCCCAGTACGCGTCCATCGCCTCGCCCCACGCGTCCGCGTCCCAGCCGGACTCGGCGTCCAGCTCGCCGAGCGCGTCGACGTTGTCGAGGGCGGCCAGCTCCACCCGGCGGAACATGGCGTTGCGCACCAGCACCCGGAACGCGCGGGCGTTCGCCGTGACCGGCTTGACCTGGTCGGCCTTCTCCTGGGCCTCCTCGGCCGTCTGGACCTCCGGGTTGGCCAGCTGCTCCCACTCGTCGAGCAGCGAGGAGTCCACCTGCCGCACCATCTCGCCCAGCCAGGCGATCAGGTCCTCCAGGTCCTCGGTCTTCAGGTCGTCCGGGATGGTGTGGTCGAGCGCCTTGTACGCGCTCGCCAGGTACCGCAGGACGATGCCCTCGGTCCGCGCCAGCTCGTACCAGGAGGTGAACTCCGTGAAGGTCAGCGCCCGTTCGTACATGTCACGGATGACCGACTTCGGCGACACCGGGTGGTCGCCGACCCACGGGTGCGACTTCCGGTAGACGTTGTACGCGTGCCAGAGCAGCTCCTCCAGCGGCTTCGGGTACGAGATGTCCTGGAGCCGCTCCATCCGCTCCTCGTACTCGACGCCGTCCGCCTTCATCTGCCCGACGGCCTCCCCGCGCGCCTTGTTCTGCATGGCGGCGAGGATCTGGCGCGGGTCGTCGAGCGTCGACTCGACGACGGACACCATGTCCAGGGCGTACGAGGGGGACTCCGGGTCCAGCAGGTCGAACGCGGCCAGCGCGAAGGTCGACAGCGGCTGGTTGAGCGCGAAGTCCTGCTGGAGGTCGACCGTCAGCCGGATCGTGCGGCCCTCGGCGTCCGGCTCGTCCAGCTGCTCCACCACACCGCCGTCGAGCAGCGAGCGGTAGATCGCGATGGCCCGGCGGATGTGCCGCAGCTGCGCCTTGCGCGGCTCGTGGTTGTCCTCCAGGAGCTTGCGCATCGCCTCGAAGGCGTTGCCCGGCCGGGCGATCACCGAGAGCAGCATGATGTTGGTGACCTTGAAGCGGGAGGTCAGCGGCTCCGGCTCGGCCTCGATCAGCTTCTCGAAGGTCGTGTCGCTCCAGGCGACGAAGCCCTCGGGGGCCTTCTTGCGGACCACCTTGCGGCGCTTCTTCGGGTCGTCGCCGGCCTTCGCGAGCGCCTTCTCGTTCTCGATCACGTGCTCGGGGGCCTGAGCCACCACGAGACCGGCCGTGTCGAAGCCGGCCCGGCCGGCCCGGCCCGCGATCTGGTGGAACTCACGGGCGCGCAGCGTGCGCACCCGGTTGCCGTCGTACTTGGTGAGGGCCGTGAAGAGCACCGTGCGGATCGGCACGTTCACCCCGACGCCGAGGGTGTCGGTCCCGCAGATCACCTTCAGGAGGCCCGCCTGGGCCAGCTTCTCCACGAGCCGCCGGTACTTCGGCAGCATGCCCGCGTGGTGCACGCCGATGCCGTGCCGCACGTACCGCGAGAGGTTCTGGCCGAACTTGGTGGTGAAGCGGAAGTTGCCGATCAGCTCGGCGATCTTGTCCTTCTCCTCGCGCGTGCACATGTTGATGCTCATCAGCGACTGCGCGCGCTCGACGGCCTGCGCCTGCGTGAAGTGCACGATGTAGACGGGCGCCTGCTTGGTCTCCAGGAGCTCGGTCAGGGTGTCCGTGATGGGGGTGAGCCGGTACTCGTACGACAGCGGCACCGGCCGGGTCGCCGAGCGGACCACCGAGGTCGGCCGCCCGGTCCGCCGGGTCAGGTCCTTCTCGAACATGGACACGTCGCCGAGCGTCGCCGACATGAGGACGAACTGCGCCTGGGGGAGTTCGAGCAGCGGGATCTGCCAGGCCCAGCCGCGGTCCTGCTCGGCGTAGAAGTGGAACTCGTCCATGACGACCTGGCCGATGTCGGCGTACTTGCCGTCCCGCAGCGCGATCGAGGCGAGCACCTCCGCCGTGCAGCAGATCACCGGCGCGTCCGCGTTCACGGAGGCGTCGCCGGTCAGCATGCCGACGTTCTCGGTGCCGAAGAGCTTGCACAGGTCGAAGAACTTCTCCGACACCAGCGCCTTGATCGGCGCGGTGTAGAAGGTCACCTGGTCATGGGCGAGCGCGGTGAAGTGCGCCCCCGCCGCGACCAGAGACTTTCCCGATCCGGTGGGTGTGGAAAGGATGACGTTGGCCCCGGAGACGACCTCGATCAGCGCCTCTTCCTGGGCCGGGTAGAGCGTGATGCCCCGGTCCTCGGCCCAGGAGGAGAAGGCCTCGAAGAGGGCGTCGGGGTCGGCGGTCGGCGGCAGCTGATCGATAAGGGTCACGCCCCCATCTTGCCCGCATTCCGCTCGGATGAGGGAACCGGCCATCAGCCGTCTTGATCACGGACGGTAGGCTCGTCCGTCGACCGGTCGTCAACTGAGCGCCGGCAGGGGAGAAACGGGGCGGGTCAACCATGATGGGACCGGCGCACTCGCTGTCCGGAGCGGCGGCCTGGCTGGGCGTCGGAGCGGCCGCGGCCGCCTTCGACCACCCGATGCCCTGGCCCGTTCTCGTCGCCGGGGCGCTCATCTGCGCGGGCGCGGCCCTCGCGCCCGACCTCGACCACAAGTCGGCGACCATCTCCCGCGCCTTCGGGCCGGTCTCCCGGGGCCTCTGCGAGATCGTCGACAAGCTGTCGTACGCCGTCTACAAGGCGACCCGCTCCTCCGCCGACCCCCGCAGGTCCGGCGGGCACCGGACCCTGACCCACACCTGGCTCTGGGCGGTCCTGATCGGCGCCGGATCCTCCGCCGCGGCGGTCGCCGGCGGCCGCTGGGCCGTCCTCACGATCCTCTTCGTGCACCTGGTCCTCGCCGTGGAAGGCCTGCTGTGGCGGGCCGCCCGGATGTCCAGCGACGTCCTGGTCTGGCTGCTCGGCGCGGCCGGCGCCTGGATCCTGGCGGGCGTCCTCGACCAGCCCGGCAACGGCTCGGACTGGCTCTTCACCGGCTCCGGCCAGGAGTACCTGTGGCTGGGCCTGCCCATCGTCCTCGGCGCCCTCGTGCACGACATCGGCGACGCCCTGACCGTCTCGGGCTGCCCGATCCTGTGGCCCATCCCCGTCGGCCGCAAGCGCTGGTACCCCATCGGCCCGCCCAAGGGCATGCGCTTCCGCGCCGGCAGCTGGGTCGAGCTCAAGGTCCTGATGCCCGCCTTCATGCTCCTGGGCGGCGTCGGCGGGGCCTCGGCGCTCGGCTTCCTCTAGGGCGTGTCCGGAAAGTAGCGCCGTCTGCCCGGAGGGCAGGGCTCGCGGTGCCCGGCATGTACGCGCGCGGCGTCATCGATTTTTCCCATCGGGGAACAGATCGCGCCATGTCCGCTCATCGCCCTCTGGACCGCGGCGCGGGACCACGCTTCACTTCCGCCCCATGAGATCACTCAAGATCACGAGCGTGATCGGCGGTCTGGTGCTCGCCGCCGGCGCGCTCCTCACCGCCCACCCGGCCGCCGCCGACGGTCCGACCGGCCCGACGCCCCCCGCCGAGTTCACCACCGACTGGCACGACCCGGTCACCGCCGCGCCGCCCGTCGCCACCCCCGGCACCCGCACCTGCCAGGTCACCCTCGCCGCCGCCCGGTTCCGCGACTTCACCCCGTACCGCGGGAGCTACACCCCGCCGAAGGAGTGCGGCACGGACGCCCGCTGGAACAAGGTCGTCCTGCGCCTCGACGGACAGGTCAAGGGCCGCCAGTACGACCGCCTCGGCCATCTCGCCCTCGGCGGCGTCGAGCTCCTGCGCACCTCCACCCCCGAGCCCTCTCCCGACGGCATCACCTGGTCCGTCGAGAAGGACGTCACCCGCTACCGCGACACGCTCAGCCGTCCGCAGCCCGTCGAGATGCTCATCGGCAACGTCGTCAACGAGACGTACACCGGTGTCATCGACGTCCGCGTGACCCTCACCTTCCACACCGCCGAAGGCCGCGTGAAGCCCGCCGCCGGCACCCCCGACCGGGTCGTCCCGCTCACCGGCGCCACCCTCACCACCCCGCGCAACACCGAGCGCGTCCTCGCCGAGGTGTACGCCACCGGCTCCGGCGGCGGCTGCGAGGAGTTCTGGTACCTCACCGTCCCCGACGCCGCCCCCTACTCCTGCAAGGCCGCCGACGGCCCCTACCGGGAGGTGCGGATCTCCGTCGACGGGAAGCTCGCCGGCCTCGCGGCCCCCTTCCCGCACGTGTGGACCGGCGGCTGGTCCAACCCCTTCCTCTGGTACGTGACGCCCGCGCCGCGCGCCTTCGACGTGCAGCCGATCGTCTACGACCTCACGCCGTTCGCGGCCCTGCTCAACGACGGCGCGGCCCATCGCGTCGAGGTCTCCGTGGCCGGCGTCCCCACCGGGCAGTCCGGCTGGAGCGTCCCCACCAACGTGCTCCTCTGGCAGGACGAGGGCAGCGAGGTCGTCACCGGCGCCCTGGACCGGCACGAGTTCGGCACCCCGCGCAACTCCGCCGTGTACACCGCCGGTTCGCCGGACGTCCTGGAGACCACGGGCGGCGACACGCTCACCGTCGCCGGCCATCTGAACACCTCGCACGGCCGCGTCGCGACGACCGTCACCCGTACCGTCGACCACCGCTCCACCCACCGCTGGGGCGCCGACGAGAACCCCGACGCGCTGACCGCCCGCTGGACCGACGACGAGACCGTGACCGTCGGCCGGACCGCGACCCACACCCGGCGCACGTACACCATGGACGGCGAGACGGGCGTCGACGGCGCGAACCGCCTGCGGACCGTCCTCACCGTCGGCGACCGCGCCGCCGTCGACGTCGTCCGGGGCGGCAAGCGACTGTCCTGGTCGCGCCTGGACGACACGTACACCGGCGACGCCTCCTTCAACCTCGGCGTCCCCCGCGACCAGCGGCACGCGGTCGGCACCAGCACCGAGCGCTACCGCCTGTACGGCTCCGACGGCTGCTACGACCGGAGCCTGACGTCCGTCCAGGGCACGGTCACCGAGGACCTGCGACGCTGCTGAACACGACGGTGCCCGGCCCCTCGCGACGAGGGGCCGGGCGGCACGGCTCCGTCAGGCGGGCTTCGCCGAGTCCACGCCCGAGCGGGCCCTCTTCCACTCGCCGCGCGTGAAGTCGGGGATCTCCTGCGGCGCGCCGTTCGCCTTGATCGAGGCGTGGCTCAGCGGCACCGGAGCCGTCCAGGTGGCGGCGTCGTACACGTCGAAGTCCGGCGGAAGGCCCAGCTGGAGGCACTGCATCAGGCGGAAGACCATGATGTAGTCCATGCCGCCGTGGCCGCCCGGCGGGTTGGCGTGGTCCTTCCACAGCCAGTGGTCGAACTCGGCCGCGTACGCCGAGAAGTCGCCCCACGCGTCGTCCTTGTGGTCCGGCTCCAGGTAGATCCGGGCCGGGTAGTCCTCGAAGACCCCCCGCGTACCGCCCAGGCTGTTGATCCTGCTGTACGGGTGCGGGGTGGAGACGTCGTGCTCCAGACGGATCAGCCGGCCCCTGGACGTCTTCACCATGCTGACCGTCCGGTCGCTCTCGACGTACGTCTCCTTCCAGCTCGGGTCGCCGGGCGGCATGTGCGCCGCGCGGTACTCGGCGAGGCCGAGCGCCGGGGTGCCGAAGCTGCTGATGCTCACCGCCCGGTCGCCCCGGTTGACGTCCATGTAGTTGGCGACCGGCCCGAAGCCGTGGTTCGGGTAGAGGTCCCCTCGCAGCCGCGTGTGCCACAGCCGGCGCCAGGGCCCCTCGTAGTACGTCGGCGAGAACATCAGGCCGCGCAGGTCGTGGTTGTACGCCCCCGCGCCGTGCAGCAGCTCCCCGAACTTGCCCGCGTGCGCCATCCGCAGGACCCGCATCTCGTTCCGTCCGTAGCAGCAGTTCTCCAGCTGCATGCAGTGGCGGCGGGTCTGCTCCGACAGGTCGACCAGCTCCCACAGCTCGGCGAGCTCCATCGCGACCGGACACTCCACGCCGACGTGCTTGCCGTTCAGCATCGCCGACCTGGCGATCGCGAAGTGGCTGTCCCAGGGGGTCGCCACGTGCACGAAGTCGATGTCCGTGCGGGTGAGGAGGTTCTCGTAGTCGTCCTCGCCGTGGGTGTACAGGGCGGGGGCGGGCTGCCCGGCGGCGACGACGGCCGCGGCGGCCCGCTCGGCCTTCTCGCGCACCGGGTCGCAGACGGCGATCACCCGGACCCAGGGAAGGGCGAGGTAGTTGTCGATCATGCTGCCGCCGCGGTTGCCGAGCCCGACGAGGGCGATCCGGACGGTGGAACGGCGCGCGAACGGGACCCCGGCCATGGTCGCGCCCCGGCGCCGTGGCACGGTCGCGGCCTCCGGTCGGGCGGCGGGAGCGGATCCGGTGGCGGCCAGGGCGGTCTGCCCGGCGCCCGCGGCGGCGATGCCGAGCCCTGCCCCGGCCGCTCCCGCGGTTGTCCTGAGGACCTTGCGGCGGCTCGGGGTACGCGGTGTCTGCTCGTTCATGGAACCTCCCGGAGCTGTGTGCACGGTTGTTTCATGGAGCCCGCACAGGACCCTGGCCCCGGTGGCCGATGGTGCGCAAGGGCGCCGATAGGACTCTTGCGACGGGTGGTTGGACTTTACTGTTCCGGTTCTCCCGCCGAGCCGCACCGGCCGCCGATGATCACCCGAACATACGAAGGGCCCCTCACCGCTCGGGGTGAGGGGCCCTGTCCGCCCGCGAATCGGGCGTGCTGACGGGAGGTCAGGGACGGGTGGCGCGTTCCAGTGCGAGGAGCACAGAGCCGTAACTCCGGCCCGTCGCCCGGTCCATCCCGATCTCGCACATACGGTTGGCCGAGAGGTGCACGTCGAACGGCCTGGCCGTGACCTCGGCCGCCTCGCGGGCCGTCGCCGCGGCCGTCAGCTCCGGATGCAGCATGCCCCGGTCGCCGGCGAAGGCGCAGCAGCCCGCGTCGGCCGGGACGACGACCTCCTCCGCGCAGGCCTCGGCGAGCTCGGTGAGCTTCTCCTCATCGCCCAGGTGCCGCATCGAGCACGTCGGATGGACCACGGCCGAGGCGACGCGGCGCCGTACCTCGAGCCGGGGGAGCAGCTCGTCCGCCGCCCACACGAGCGAGTCGAGCACGGTCAGTTCGGCGTGCAGTGCCCGGTTGTCCTCCGTCAGGTACGGCACCACCTCGTGCGCGATCCCGAGGGCGCACGAGGAGGCGTCCACCACGAGCGGCAGCCGCCCGCCGGCCGTCCACCCCCAGGCGGCCTCGACGATCCGGTTCGCCATCACCTCGTTGCCCCGCTCGTACCCCTTGGAGTGCCAGATCGTCGCGCAGCACGTGCCGGCCACGTCGTCCGGGACCCACACCGGCCGCCCGGCCCGCGCCGACACCGCGACGACGGCCTCCGGGAGCGAGGGCCCGCGCTCGCCCTCCGGATCCCCGAAGACGCGGTTCACACAGGCCGGGTAGTAGACGGCGACCGCTGCCGGACGGTGGGTGCGGGGCAGCCGTCGCGCCGCCGCGCCCGGGATCTCCGGCAGCCACGCCGGCACGAGGTCGGGGCGGACGGCCCTGCGGGCGAGACCCGTCAGCGATCCCAGGACCCGGTCGCCGATCCGGTCAGCGGCGGCGACCGCGAGCCGCGCGGAGGCTTCCACCGCGCGGAAGTTCCTCGCGGCCAGGGCGGCGATCCGCTCCTCGCGCGCGGAGTGCCGCTCGTGCCGGAACTCCTTCATGAGCGCCCCCGTGTCGATCCCGACCGGGCAGGCCAGCTTGCAGGTGGAGTCGCCGGCGCAGGTGTCGACGGCGTCGTAGCCGTACGACTCCAGGAGCCGGGCCTCGACGGGGGAGCCGTCGGACTGGCGCATCATCTCCCGGCGCAGCACGATCCGCTGGCGCGGAGTGGTCGTCAGGTCGTGGCTGGGACAGGTCGGTTCGCAGAAGCCGCACTCGATGCAGGGATCGGCGGTCCGCTCCACGGTGGGGATCGTCTTCAGACCGCGCAGATGGGCCTGGGGGTCGCGGTCCAGGACGATCCGCGGGGCGAGCACCCCGGCGGGGTCGATGGCCTCCTTGACCCGCCACATCAGATCGGTCGCCCGCGTCCCCCACTCCAGCTCCAGGAAGGGCGCGATGTTGCGGCCGGTGGCGTGCTCCGCCTTCAGCGAGCCGTCGAAGCGCTCCACGGTCAGCTTGCAGAACTCGTCCATGAAGGCCGAGTACCGCTGGAGGTCGGCCGGGTCGGCCGCGTCGAAGGCGAGCAGGAAGTGGAGGTTGCCGTGGGCCGCGTGGCCGGCCACGGCCGCGTCGAAGCCGTGCCGGGCCTGGAGGCCGAGCAACGACTCGCAGGCCTCCGCGAGCCGCTCCGGCGGCACCGCGAAGTCCTCGGTGATCAGGGTCGTACCGGAGGGGCGGGAGCCGCCGACCGCCGTCACGAAGGCCCTGCGGGCCTTCCAGTAGCCGGAGATCCGCTTCGGGTCCCGGGTGAAGGCGTTCTCCACGGAGGCCACCGGGGCGACCAGGTCGAGGCCGGCGAGCACGGCCCCCGCCGCCCGCTCGTACGACTCCAGGGCCGGCGTGTCCGGGGCCCGGAACTCGACCAGGAGCGCCGCCGTCTCCTTCGGCAGCTCCGCCCAGTCGGCGGGCACGCCCGGCACCCTCGCCGAGGCCCGCAGCGTGTTGCCGTCCATCAGCTCGACGGCGAGCGCCCCGGCCTCGTTGAACAGGGGCACGGCCGCGGCGGCGGCCGGCAGCGAGGGGAAGAGGAGCAGGGCGGTGGACACCTCCCGGTTCAGCGGGAGGGTGTCGAAGACGACCTCGGAGATGAAGCCGAAGGTGCCCTCGGAGCCGACCATCAGGCCGCGCAGGATCCGCACCGGCGTGTCGCCGTCGAGGAAGGCGTCGAGCCGGTAGCCGTTGGTGTTCTTGATGGTGTGCTTGGCCCGGATCCGCGCGGTCAGCGCGGCGTCCGCCTCGATCTCCGCCTTCAGCGCCATCAGCTCCGCGCACAGCCTCGGCTCGGCGCGCGCGAGCTCCTCGTCGGCGGCCGGGTCCGCCGTGTCGACCACGGTCCCGCTCGGCAGCACCACGGTCAGGGAGGCGACGGTCCGGTACGAGTTCCGGGTGGTGCCGGCCGTCATCCCCGAGGCGTTGTTGGCGACGACGCCGCCGATCGTGCAGGCGACCGCGCTGGCCGGATCGGGCCCCAGGACCCGCCCGTACGGGGCGAGCGCGGCATTCGCCCGCACCACCGTGGTGCCGGGCCGGATCCGTGCCCGGGCCCCGCCGTCCAGGACCTCGACGCCCGCCCAGTGGCGGCGCACGTCGACGAGGATGTCCTCGCCCTGTGCCTGTCCGTTGAGGCTGGTCCCGGCGGCCCGGAAGACCACCTCGCGGCCCTTGCCGTGGGCGTACGACAGGACGGCGGAGACGTCGTCGATGTCCTCGGCGACCACGACGACCTGCGGGACGAAGCGGTACGGGCTCGCGTCCGAGGCGTAGCGCACCAGGTCGGAGATCTTCGACAGGACCTTCCCGGGCCCCAGGAGCTCGGTGAGCTCCTCGCGCAGCCGCCGCGGCGTGCCCCGCGCGTGGAGCTCCGGCACGCGGTCCGGGGCGGGGGTCCGCTTCGTACCGGGACGCAGGGCCTGCGGGTTCGGCTCAAGCAGCGGCATGTCACGGCTCCCCTTCGGCGCGGCCCCGCGCCCGACGGGTCAGCAGCCGCGCTCCGGGCCGGGGTCGACCAGGGCGGACAGCAGACCCTCGAGCACCTCGCGCTGTTCGACGGTCAATGGAGCAAGGATGTCCTCTGCGGCGGCCCGGCGCGCGCTGCGCAACTCGCGCAGCGTGGCGCGGCCCGCGTCGGTGAGCTCGATCCGCACCACCCGGCGGTTGCTCGGATCGGGCACCCGGCGCACCCGGTCGCCCGCCTCCAGGCCGTCGACGAGACTGGTCACGGCCCTCGGGACGACCTCCAGACGGGCCGCGAGATCGGCCATCCGGGGCGGCTCCCCGAAGTGCGCGACCGTGCGCAGGAGCCGGGACTGCGCGGGGGTGATGCCCACCGGCTCCAGATGGCGCTTCTGGATGCGGTGCAGGCGCCGGGTCAGCCGGAGCAGCTGCTCGGCGAGGAGGCCGTCGGCATCGGTCCCGCCCGGGCGGTCGGAACCGCCAGGGCGCTCAGGGGTGCTCGGGCGCTCGGAGGTGCTCGGACGGCCGGGGGTACTCATGGGGGAACAATATCAGGACCATGTTCATTGTGAGCATAGGTAACAGTGAGCTATGCTCCGATGGATCGTCTCTCTTCGAAGGAGCCCATGCGCCCCCACGACCAGCCCGACTGGACGCCTCCGCCCCGCGACTCCGGCCAGCCCAAGGAGCCCGCCCAGGTGCGGCGGATCCTGCGGCTCTTCCGCCCCTACCGCGCGCGCCTCGCGCTCGTCGCCCTCCTGGTCGGCGCCGCCTCGCTCGTGTCGGTCGCCTCGCCGTTCCTCCTCCGGGAGATCCTGGACACCGCGATCCCCCAGGGCCGCACCGGGCTGCTCAGCCTGCTCGCCCTCGGCATGATCGCCACCGCCGTCCTGACCAGCGTCTTCGGCGTGCTCCAGACCCTCATCTCGACCACCGTCGGCCAGCGCGTCATGCACGACCTGCGCACCGGGGTCTACGAGCAGCTCCAGCGGATGCCGCTCGCCTTCTTCACGCGCACGCGCACCGGCGAGGTCCAGTCCCGCATCGCCAACGACATCGGCGGCATGCAGGCGACCGTGACCTCCACGGCCACCTCCCTCGTCTCCAACCTCACCGCCGTCGTCGCGACCGTCGTCGCCATGCTCGCCCTCGACTGGCGCCTCACCCTCGTCTCGCTGCTCCTGCTGCCGGTCTTCGTCTGGATCAGCCGGCGCGTCGGTCGCGAGCGCAAGACGATCACCACCCAGCGCCAGAAGCAGATGGCCGCCATGGCCGCGACCGTCACC
The DNA here is from genome assembly GCF_900105415.1 of Streptomyces sp. TLI_105. Lineage (GTDB taxonomy): Bacteria > Actinomycetota > Actinomycetes > Streptomycetales > Streptomycetaceae > Streptomyces. Next base: position 7,066,253 of record NZ_FNSM01000001.1, read on the forward strand.
GAGTCCCTCTCGGTCAGCGGCATCCTGCTCGGCCGCACCATGGGCCGCGCCGACTCGCTCACCCGGTCCTTCGCCGAGGAGTCCGAGCGCCTCGTCGACCTCGAAGTGCGCTCCTCCATGGCGGGGCGGTGGCGGATGTCCACCATCGGCATCGTCATGGCCGCCATGCCCGCCCTGATCTACTGGGCCGCCGGCATCGCCCTCGGCTCGGGCGGCTCGGACATCTCGCTCGGCACGCTCGTCGCCTTCGTCTCGCTCCAGCAGGGCCTCTTCCGGCCCGCCGTCAGCCTCCTCTCCACCGGCGTGCAGGTGCAGACCTCCCTCGCGCTCTTCCAGCGCATCTTCGAGTACCTCGACCTGCCCGTCGACATCACCGAGCCCGACGAGCCGGTCCGGCTCCCGGAGATCCGCGGCGAGGTCTCCTTCGAGAAGGTCGAGTTCCACTACGACCCCGAGGGGCAGGGCCGCCCGACCCTGGACGGCATCGACCTGACCGTCCCCGCCGGCGGCAGCCTGGCCGTCGTCGGCCCCACCGGCTCCGGCAAGTCCACCCTCAGCTATCTCGTGCCCCGGCTGTACGACGTCACCGGCGGCCGCGTCACCCTCGACGGGGTCGACGTGCGGGACCTGGACTTCGACACCCTCGCCCGCGCCGTCGGCGTCGTCTCCCAGGAGACGTACCTCTTCCACGCCTCCGTCGCCGACAACCTCCGCTTCGCCAAGCCGGACGCCACCGACGAGGAGATGGAGGAGGCCGCGCGCGCCGCCCAGATCCACGAGCACATCGCCTCGCTCCCCGAGGGGTACGACACCCTCGTCGGCGAGCGCGGCTACCGCTTCTCGGGCGGCGAGAAGCAGCGCCTCGCCATCGCGCGCACCATCCTGCGCGATCCGCCGGTGCTGATCCTCGACGAGGCGACCAGCGCCCTCGACACCCGGACCGAGCACGCGGTGCAGCGCGCCATCGACGCCCTGTCGGCCGGGCGCACCACCATCACCATCGCGCACCGGCTTTCCACCGTCCGCGACGCCGACCAGATCGTCGTCCTGGAAGGAGGCGGGATCGCCGAGCGCGGGACGCACGAGGAACTGCTCGCCCAGGACGGGCGGTACGCGGCCCTGGTCCGCAGGGACGCCCGCACCGAACAGGCGAACGCGGGAGCGGTTGTTCCCCAGAACGTGTGATCGTTCCGGGATTCGTTGCCCGACTCCCTTACGGCATCGGAAGATTACGGAGTGCGAGCGACGGGCTGCAGACCGCGACCGCACACGTCCCACTGATGTACCTGTACGAGGAGAAGCACCACCATGAACGTCATCACCAACCTGCTCGCCGGCGTCCTCCACTTCCTGGGCTGGCTCGTTTGACGATCGCAGTGCCCGGCGCCGTCGGCCCCCCGTCCCAGGGGGCCGGCGGCGCCGCCGCGTGGCGAGCTCCCGGATCCGCGCGGGGACCGGGGCGCCGCACGGCACCGAACGGGCGGTTCAGGCGGTCGGCGCGGCGGCCCGGTCGCGGCCGAGGAGGCGACGGATGTCGGAGACGGCCGCGCGGCCGGCCCGGTTGGCACCGATCGTCGAGGCCGAGGGGCCGTAACCGACGAGGTGGACGCGCTCGTCGCGGACCGCGCGCGTGCCCTCCACCTGGATGCCGCCGCCCGGCTCGCGCAGCCGCAGCGGCGCCAGATGGTCGATCGCCGCCCGGAAACCGGTCGCCCACAGGATGACGTCCACGTCGACGGTCCGGCCGTCGTCCCAGGCCACCCCGGTCGGGGTGATCCGGTCGAACATCGGCAGCCGGTCCAGGATCCCGCGCGCGCGTGCGTCGCGGATCGCGTCGGTCAGGGGAAGTCCGGTGACGGAGACGACGCTCTGCGGCGGCAGCCCGCGCCGTACCCGGTCCTCGACCAGCGCGACGGCCGCGCGCCCCTCCGCCTCGCCGAAGGGGCCCTCGCGGTAGACGGGCTCGCGCCGGGTCACCCAGAACGTCTCCGCCGCGACCTCGGCGATCTCCATGAGGTGCTGTGTGCCGGAGGCCCCGCCGCCCACGACGAGCACCCGCTTCCCGGCGAACTCTCCGGGGCCCGGATAGCCGGAGGTGTGCAGCTGACGGCCCCGGAAGGTCTCCTGCCCGGGGTAGCGCGGCCAGAACGGACGGTCCCAGGTGCCCGTCGCGTTGATCAGGGCCCGGCTCGCGTACACGCCCTCCGAGGTCTCGACCCGGAGCCGGCCGCCCTCGCCCTCCCGGACGGCCGTGACGTCGACGGGCCGGTGGACCCGCAGGTCGAACGTCCGCTCGTACGTGTCGAAGTACGCGCCGATCACCTCCGAGGAGGGACGCGAGGGATCGGCCCCGGTCAGCTCCATGCCGGGCAGCGCGTGCATCCCGTGCACCTTGCCGTAGGTGAGGGAGGGCCACCGGAACTGCCAGGCGCCGCCCGGGTCGGGGGCGTGGTCCAGGACGACGAAGTCCCGGTCCGGCTCCAGGCCGGTGCGCCGCAGGTGGAAGGCGGCGGAGAGCCCCGCCTGTCCGGCGCCGATGACGACGACGTCCACCGTCCTGGCCCCTTCGAACCCGAAATCGTTCACGCTTCCACCAACCGGGGCGGGGATGCGGTTCTTCCCGCACCCCCGCCCCCTGGTGCCGCCGTCTACCGCCCGCCGGGCACGAGCAGCGGCGCACCGCCCGGCGCCGAGGCCGGACGCCCGTTCGCCGCCGGGACGCCGAGCAGCGGGGAGGCGGGCGCCGACGGCAGCAGCCCCCGCGCCGCCAGCTCGGGCGTCACGCCCTCGCCGAACCAGTACGCCTCCTCCAGGTGCGGGTAGCCGGACAGCACGAAGTGCTCCACCCCCAGGTCGTGGTACTCCTCGATCCGGTCCGCCACATCGGCGTGGCTGCCGACCAGCGCGGTCCCCGCCCCGCCCCGTACCAGACCGACGCCCGCCCACAGGTTCGGCGAGATCTCCAGCCGGTCGCGGTCGAGCGAGCCGCCGCCGTGCAGCGCCAGCATCCGCTGCTGGCCGACCGACTCGCTCCGGCCGAGCAGCTCCTGCGCCGCGGCCACGGTCTCCGCGTCGAGATCCGAGAGCAGCCGGTCGGCCGTGGCCCAGGCCTCGCGCGCCGAGTCCCGCGAGATCGTGTGCAGCCGGATCCCGAACCGGACCCGCCGGCCGCGCTCCTCCGCCAGCCGCCGGATCCAGTCGATCTTCTCCTTCACCTGCCACGGAGGCTCGCCCCACGTCAGGTACACGTCCGCGTGCTCCGCCGCGACCGGACCGGCCGCCGCGGACGAGCCGCCGAAGAAGATCTCGGGCAGCGGGTCCGGCGGCAGCGCGGTGAGCCCGCCCTCGATCCGGAAGTGCTCGCCGTCGAAGTCGAACGGCCGCCCGCCCCACACGCCCCGCACCACCGAGAGGAACTCGGCCGTGCGCGCGTACCGCCGGTCATGGTCGAGGTGGTCGCCGAAGCGGCGCTGCTCGGCCGAATCACCGCCGGTCACGACGTTGAGCAGCAGCCGGCCCCGGGTGATCCGCTGGTAGGTGGACGCCATCTGCGCCGCGAGCACCGGCGAGATCACCCCCGGCCGGAACGCCACCAGGAACTTCAGCCGCTCGGTGTGCTGGGACAGCGCGACCGTCGTCAGCCAGGCGTCCTCGCACCACGTGCCGGTCGGGGTCAGCACGGCCTCGAAGCCCAGCTGCTCCGCCGCCTTGGCGATCTGGACGAGATAGTCGATGTCGGGCGCGCGCACCCCGGACACGGTCCGGTCCCGGGTGATCCCGCCGTCCGTGTAGGCGTGCCGGTCGACGAGGGTCCGGCCGTCGCCTCCGGTCGGCAGGAACCAGTGCAGATGGACGGTCATCAGGAGGCCTTTCCGAAGCTGCGCGCCGGGGTGGTGGACGGCGGCAGGTCCTTGTCGAAACGGGTGTCGACGTAGTCGGCGAAGCGGAACGTGCGGGGGATGAGCTTCAGCGCGGCGAAGGTGTCGGCGATCCGCTGCTCGGAGGCGACCGCCGCGTCGTCGAGGGCGACGGGGATCCGTGTCCCGTTGCTGCGCTTCACGGCGGCCAGCGCCACCTCGTACGGCAGCCCGGTCTCCTTCGACCAGACCTTCGCCCACTCCTCGGGGTGGTCGAACACCCAGCCCTGGGCGCGGCGCAGCCGCTCGACGAAGTCGCCGATCGCCTTCGCCTTCTCCTTGTCGGCCAGCGCCGAGGGGGCGGCGACCTGGAAGCCGAGACCGTTGACGACGCCCCGCCCGTCGGCCAGCACCCGGCCCTTCCCGCTCAGCAGGACCTGGGAGGTGTACGGATCCCAGACCGCCCAGGCGTCGACCTTGCCGCCGTTGAACGCGGCCAGGGCGTCGGCCGGCTGCAACAGGCTGACCTGGACGTCGTCCAGGCCGAGCCCGGCACTGCGGAGCGAGGCGATCAGCTGGAAGTGGGCGGAGCTGCCCTGCGCGACGGCGACGCGCTTCCCCTTCAGGTCCCGCGCGGTGCGCAGCGGCGAGTCCTTCGGGACGAGGATCGCCTCGCCCGCGGAGTCGCCGTGCGTCGCGGCGACCACCGTGATCTTCGAGCCGGCGCCGGCCGCGAAGACGGGCGGGGTGTTGCCGACGGAGCCGAAGTCGACGGCTCTGGCGTTCACCGCTTCGAGCAGCGGTGGACCGGAGGTGAACGTCGACCACTTCACCCGGTACGGGAGGTCGTCGAGCTCACCGGCGGCGCGCAGCAGGGCCTCGGAACCGCCCTTCTGGTCGCCGACGTTCAGGACCAGGGAGCCCTTGCCGTCGGAGTTCGAGACGTCGCCGGCCGCGGAGGCACCGGAGCAGGCGGAGGCGAGCAGGGCGAGCGGCACGAGCAGCGCCGCGGCGGACAGACGGAAGGACTTCACGATCGTCTCCTCGGTGGGTCGGTGGGTCGGTGGGTCGGTGGGTCGGTGGGTCGGTGGGGCGGTGGGGCGATAGGGCGGGGGCGATGGGGCGGGGGCGATGGGTCGGTCACGCCGTCGCGCTTTCGGCGAACTCGCCGTCGACGACGCCGAGTTCGGCGAGAAGCCGGGTGCGGAGCGCGGCGAGCGCGGGATCGCCTGGGGAGCGGGGACGGTCGAGGTCCACGGCGGTGTCGTACGCGATCACGCCGTCCCGCATCACCAGCGCGCGATCCGCCAGCAGCAGAGCCTCGTCGACGTCGTGCGTGACGAGCAGGACCGCGCAGCCGCGCCGCTGCCACAGCTCGGCCACGAGCCGCTGGGCCTTGATCCGGGTCAGCGCGTCGAGCGCCCCGAACGGCTCGTCGAGCAGCAGCAGATCCGGATCCCGTACCAATGCCCGGGCGAGCGACGCGCGTTGGGCCTCGCCGCCCGACAGGGTCTTCGGCCACGCCCCCGAGCGGTGGGCGAGCCCGACCTCCGCGAGCGCCTTCTCCGCCACCGCCCGGTCCGGCGCGCCCGGCAGCCCGAGCAGCACGTTCCGCCAGACCTTCTTCCAGGGCATCAGGCGCGGCGCCTGGAAGGCGACCGCGCGGCGGCGCGGCACGAGGACCGTGCCGGAGATCTCCCGGTCGAGGCCCGCGAGGATCCGCAGGAGGGTCGACTTGCCGCAGCCGCTGTGCCCGAGCAGCGCGGTGAACTGCCCCGGGCGCAGGGTCAGATCGAGCCCGTCGACGACGGGGCGCCCGTCGAAGGAGCGGGTGAGGCCCTGGACGGTCACTGCCCCGTGAAGGTCGGTCGCCATTGCAGCAGCAGCCTTTCGAGAGTACGGACGAGGGCGTCGGCGAGCAGGCCGAGGAAGGCGTAGACGACCAGGCAGACGACGATCACGTCCGTGCGGAAGAACTCCCGCGCCTGGTTCATGAGGAAGCCGATCCCGGCGTCGGCGTTGATGGACTCGCCGAAGACCAGCGCGAGCCAGGCCGTGGCCAGGGAGTAGCGCAGCCCGGTCATCGCCCCGGGCAGCGCGCCCGGCAGGACGACGTGCCGGACCAGTCCCCACCGCCCGAGCCCCAGGGACTCGCCCGCCTCGACGAGCCCCGCGTCGACTCCCCGGATTCCGGCGTACACGTTCAGGTAGAGGTGGAAGGCGACGCCGAGGGCGATCAGCGCCACCTTGGGCGCCTCCCCGATGCCCAGCCAGATGATGAACAGCGGGATGAGCCCGACCCACGGCACCGTCCGCAGCATCTGCACGGGAGCGTCGACCAGGTCCTCCCCGAGCCGCGAGAGCCCGGACACCAGGGCGAGCGCGATCCCCACCACCCCGCCGAGCAGCAGCCCCACGGCGACCCGGCGCAGCGAGACGCCCATCGCGGTCGGCAGCGTCCCGTCGCCGACCAGGTCGCCGGCGGCCCGGGCGATGGTCCCCGGCGAGGCCAGCACGTCCGCCGGGAGCACCCCCGCGGCACTGCACGACTGCCAGAGGAGGAGCAGCAGCACCGGGCCGGCGGCGCGGCGCAGCCAGCGCGGAACGGACGGGCCGCGGCCCGCTCTCCGGGCGGGAGTCAGGGCCTCGACATCCGGCAAAGGCGATATGTCGGGCGGAGAGGTGGGAGGGGCATGGTCGACCGTCATGACGGACTCCGGGGGAGAGGGAGGTGAAGGTACGCCTCAGCGGCCGTGGGCGCGGAGCGGACACGCGCGCACGACGATCAGGGCGTCAGAGGTGTGGTGGGGGTGAAAGGGCGTCAGCGGCCGCGGCGACACGCGGCGGAGGCCACCCGCAGCAGGTCGATGTGACCGCGCGTGGTGAGCAGGGCTGTACGCAACATGGCGCGAACGTAGCGGTCGTCACGCCCCGGGTCAACGGTGTCTCGCACCCTGGACGCGCGGTTCCCGGCCGGGCGCGCGTCCCCCGGAGCGCCCGGGACCTGTCCGACCGCGATCCGCCGGCAGGCCCTCGCCCACCGAACCGACGCGCCCCCGTGCCGATGCGCTGCACCTGCCGGGCAGCGTCGGGACGCTCGGCGCCGAGCCGGTCGCCGCGCTCCTGACCCGGGCCACGCTCCCGGCCGTGGCGGCCGACGCGGTCTGTGCCACCGTCCTCGGCCTCCTCGCGGACCGGCTCCTCCGGACCGCGGTGGTCCAGGCGGGGCCCCAGCAGGGCCTCCTCTCCTTCTCCGCCGGCCTCGGCAACGGCATCCCGGCCGCCCTGACCTGCGGCCTGGCGGCCGGTGTCCTCGCCGCCGCGGCGCTCCGGCTCTCCCCGCGGGACGCGCCGGGCCCCGCGTCCTGAGCCGCCGTACGGCACGGGTCCCGGCCGGGGGCAGGAGCTGACCGGACCTGCACAATACGGGGATGAGCGATGACGACCCGTACCTGTGGCTGGAAGACATCTCCGGCGAGGCCGCCCTCGCGTGGGTGGCCGAGCGGAACGCCGAGACGGCGGACGTGCTGGCCGCCGACGACGGGTTCGCCCCGCTGAAGGCGCGCCTGAGGGAGGTGCTCGACGCCTCGGACCGCATCCCGTACACCGTGCGGCGCGGCGCGCACCTCTACAACTTCTGGCGCGACGCCGAGCACGTGCGCGGGGTGTGGCGGCGCACGACCCTGGAGCAGTACCGCAAGGACGAACCCGCCTGGGAGGTCCTCCTCGACGTCGACGCGCTCGCCGCCGCGGAGGGCGAGAAGTGGGTGTGGGACGGGGCGCGGGTGCGCCGTCCCGCGTACGACCGGGCCCTGGTGCGGCTCTCCCGGGACGGCGGCGACGCCGTCGTGGTCCGCGAATTCGACCTGGAGAAGCGGGAGTTCGTCGCGGACGGCTTCGCGGTGCCGGAGGCGAAGACGCGGATCGGGTGGATCGACGCCGACACCGTCTTCGTCGGCACGGACACCGGACCGGGCTCCCTCACCGACTCCGGCTACCCGCGCACCGTCCGGCGGTGGCGGCGCGGCACGCCGATCGAGGAGTCCGAGCTCGTCTACGAGGCCGAGGACACCGACGTGTCGGCCTGGGGGTACCACGACCCCACCCCCGGCTTCGAGCGGGACTTCGTCGGCCGCTCGCTGGACTTCTTCCGCAGCGAGACGTACCTCCTGGAGCCCGACGGCACGCCCGTGCGCCTCGACGTCCCCGACGACGCGCTCGTCGAGGCCCACCGCGGGCACCTGCTCGTCACCCTGAAGTCCGACTGGCTGGGGCAGCCCACCGGCTCCCTCCTCGCCTTCGGCTTCGACGCCTTCCTCGCGGGCGACCGCACCCCCGAGGTGCTCTTCACCCCGGACGCGCGGACGGCCCTCGCCGGGCACTCCTGGACCCGGCACCACCTGATCCTGGAGACGATGCGGGACGTCAGCGCCCACATCGAGGTCCTCACCCCGGGCCGCGACGGCGCCGGCTGGACGCGCACCCCGCTCGTCGGCGTCCCGCCGCTGTCCGCCGTCGGCGTCGTGGACACGGACCCGGACGTCTCCGACGAGTACTTCCTCGACGTGTCCGGCTTCCTCCAGCCCTCCAGCCTCCACCGCGGGCACATCGGCGCCGACACGGAGGTCCTCAAGCAGGCCCCGGACCGCTTCGACACCGCCGGCCTCACGGTGGAGCAGCACTTCGCGACCTCCCCCGACGGCACCCGCGTGCCCTACTTCGTCATCGGCCCCGACCACGCCGTCACCGGCCCCGGACCCACCCTCCTCTACGGCTACGGCGGCTTCGAGGTCTCCCTCACCCCCTACTACGGCGCCGTCACCGGCCGGGCGTGGCTGGAGGGCGGCGGCACGTACGTCATCGCGAACATCCGGGGCGGCGGCGAGTACGGCCCGGACTGGCACCAGGCCGCGCTCGGGGCGCGGCGGCCGCGGGCCTTCGAGGACTTCGCGGCCGTCGCCGAGGACCTCGTCGCGCGGGGCATCACCACCCCGGACCGGCTCGCCGCGTCGGGCGGCAGCAACGGCGGCCTGCTCATGGGCGCGATGCTCACCCGGTACCCGGAGCTCTTCGGAGCGATCGTCGCGCAGGTCCCGCTGCTCGACATGACCCGCTTCCACAAGCTCCTCGCGGGCGCGTCCTGGATCGCCGAGTACGGCGACCCCGACGACCCGGCCGACCTCGCCCACCTGCGCGAACTCTCCCCGTACCACCGGCTCACCGCCGACCGGACCTATCCGCCGGTGCTCCTGATGACCTCCACCCGCGACGACCGCGTCCACCCCGGTCACGCGCGCAAGACGGCGGCGCGGCTACGGGAGCTCGGTCACCCCGTGCTGTTCCACGAGAACACAGGCGGCGGCCACGCGGGCGCCGGGGACAACGAACAGGCCGCCCACAACAGCGCCCTCGTGCACACCTTCCTCCGGAGGCACCTGAGCTGACCTGCCTGTCACAGCCATCCCTGGCGCTGTGCCTGCAGCGCCATCTGGAAGCGGCTCGTGGCGCCGAGCCGGGCCATGAGGACCTGGATCCGGCGGAAGAGCGTGCGGCGGCTGACCCCGATCTCCCGGGCGATGACCTCGTCGCTCGCCCCGCCCGCGAGCAGCCGCAGCAGCCGGCGGTCGGCCGGCAGCAGCCCGGCCGGCCGCACGGAACGGCCGTGCAGCGGCAGCGCGCTCTGCCAGGCCTGCTCGAACAGCGCCACGAGCGCCGACAGCAGGCCGCACGGCTGCACCACCAGCATGCTGTTGTGCACGTCGGCCTCCTTGATGGAGAGCGAGACCATGGCGTACGCCTCGTCGATGATCACCAGCTTCACCGGCACCGACGGCAGCACCCGCGCCTGCTCGCCCGCCTCCACGCACGGCTCGATCGCCTCCTCCAGCTGTCCCGGGTGCTCCAGCGACGCCTGCGAGTAGACGACCCGCTGGGTCACCCCGCGCGCCAGGGTCGCGAGGGCGTCGTCGGTGGCGCTCGGCAGCGGGAAGTACGGGGGAGAGTCCAGCTGCCGGATCTCCTCGCGCGCGCTGGCCCAGGCGTGCCGCATGCGGGGACCGACCGCGTCCCCCGTCACCACCTCGACGAGGTCGTCGTGGTAGGCGGCGAGCCGCTGCCGCCGGAACGACTCGAAGGCGCCGCCGACGGTGATCCGCGACTCGTCGAGCTCGGCCGCCCGGTGCCGCCCCAGGATCTCCAGGCCCGCGGCGGGCGGCACCGGAGCCACCAGGTCGGGGCCCTGCGCCGCCGGACTCGCCAGGCCCGCGTCGACCAGTTCCCCGTACGCCGCGGACAGCTCCGCACCGTCGAGACCGGCCGCGGAACCGATGGCGCTCAGCGGCGCGGGACCGAGGTCCAGGAGCCGGACGTAGACCCGGCGGGCCTCGTCGCCGATCCCGAGCAGCCGGAGCGCCTCACCGAGCTTCGCGTTCGCCATGGACCGCATTATCGACCCGCCCCGGCGGCCCCCGCCGCCCCGGGTGTGGCCGATCCGTGCCACTGACCGATCCGGGCACCCGGCGGGCCCGGGGCGCAGTACCGTCCGGGTGCCGTCGACGAGCGGCGGTCGAGAACGTACTGGGAAGAAGGTGCAGGACGTGGCGAAGGGTCGCAAGAACGGCCTCTACAACGGCGTCTCCGAGGAGCTCTCCGCTCTGATGAGGACGGGGTGGGCGGACACCGAGCGGCACGATCTCGAACCGGCCGAGCAGGCACCGTACGCGGCCCGCCGCCGCGCCGCGCTCTCCGCGCTCTTCCCCGGCGAGCGCCTGATCGTCCCCTCGGGGAACCTCAAGTACCGCTCCAACGACGACAACTACCCGTTCCGCCCGTACTCCGGCTACGTGCACATGACCGGCGACCAGGCCCGCGACGGCGCGCTCGTCCTGGAGCCCCGCGCCGACGGCGGCCACGACGCCTACTGTTACCAGCTGCCCCGCGACAGCCGCGACAACGACGAGTTCTGGATCGGCTACACGGCCGAGCTGTGGATGGGCCGCCGCCGCTCCCTCGCCGAGTCCGAGACCGTCCTCGGGCTGCCCTGCCGCGACGTCCGCACCATCACCGAGGACCTGGCCGCCGGCTCCGGCGTGCCGACCCGGATCGTCCGCGGCGTCGCCCCCGCCCTCGAAGCCGCCGTCACCACCGACGAGGAGCGCGACATCGAACTGGAGGGCGCGCTCAGCGAGCTCCGCCTCGTCAAGGACGAGTGGGAGCTCGGCGAGATGCGCAAGGCGGTGGACTCCACCGTGCGCGGCTTCACCGACTGCGTCGCCGAACTCTCCCGGGCGATCGCCTCGTCCGAGCGGTGGATCGAGGGCACCTTCTTCCGCCGCGCCCGCCTGGAGGGCAACCACGTCGGCTACGGCTCGATCTGCGCCGCCGGCGACCACGCCACGATCATGCACTGGACGGACAACGACGGCCCGGTGCGCCCCGGCGAGCTGCTCCTCCTCGACGCCGGCGTGGAGACGCACTCCCTCTACACCGCCGACGTCACCCGCACCCTCCCCATCAGCGGCACCTTCACCCCGGTCCAGCGCCAGGTGTACGACGCGGTGTACGAGGCCCAGGAGGCGGGCATGGCCGCGGTGAAGCCGGGCGCCCCGTACCGCGACTTCCACGAGGCGTCCCAGCGTCACCTGGCGGCCCGGCTCGTCGAGTGGGGCTTCATCGAGGGTCCCGTCGACCGCGCGTACGAGCTCGGCCTCCAGCGCCGCTTCACCATGGCGGGTACCGGCCACATGCTCGGTCTGGACGTCCACGACTGCGCGCAGGCCCGCACGGAGGAGTACGTCGACGGCGTCCTGGAGCCGGGCATGGTGCTCACGGTCGAGCCCGGCCTGTACTTCCAGCCGGACGACCTGACCGTGCCCGAGGAGTGGCGCGGCATCGGCGTCCGGATCGAGGACGACCTGGTCGTCACCGAGGAGGGCCACGAGAACCTGTCGGCCGGTCTGCCGCGCTCCTCGGCCGAGGTCGAGGCGTGGATGGCCCGGTTCGCGGGCTGAGGCTCCGCAGGGTCGCACGGGGGCCGTCCGCGCGTGCGCGGACGGCCCCCGTGGAACCTCCGTACACCTGTCCGGGCCGCGTGCGTCCGAACGAGAGAAAGAGGGGCGGATCTTCACCGATTCAGGTGACAGCGGTCGAGGCGAAACGTCCCTCCCGACAAGGGGGCGGCCACGCTCGACGTGACACATGGAGCCACCCTGTGGAGCGTCCGATGCAGCTGATCCCCCGTCACGACCCGTACCTCGTCGTCCGCTCGACCGGCGGTCTCACGGTCGCCGCCCTCCGGGGCGAACTCGACCTCGTCCTGGTGCGGCACCTGCGGCCCGAGCTCGACGCCCTCGTCCGGGAGTCCGACGCCCTGACCGTCGACATCCGGCGCCTCTCCTTCTGCGACGCCACGGGGCTGGGGCTCCTCGCCCACTGCGCCGGGCGCGTGCACCGGCGCGGTGCGCGCTGGCGGCTCCTCTGCGACCAGCCGTGGATCCTGCGGCTCATCCGGCTGACCGTGCTGACCGACGTCCTCCACCCCGAGCCGGGACCACCGGACTTCCTCGACGAGCCGGACCCGGTCGTCGGCCTGCCGGCCCCGCTCGGAGGGTCGGCCCCGCTCGGACAGCCGGACCCGGCGGCCCGGCCGGAACCGGTCGTCGGTCTGCCGCGGCCGGTCGCTCAGCCCGTCGTCCCGCCCGGGCCGATGGTTCCGCTGCCGCCCGGGCCCGGCGTGACGAGGCCCCTCTCGTAGGCGGCGATCACCGCCCGGGTGCGGTCGCGCCGCCGGAGCTTCCGGAGGACGCGGGCGCCGCGTGATCGCCGGGGCGGAGCCGGGCGGGGGCGAAGCGTCGGAGCCGGCGGGCCGGGCTCACGGGCGCCAGCGGGGCGCCTCGTCGTCCGGGGCGTCCGGGCTCGCGAAGTGGAAGGGCACCGCGAGGTGTTCGGCCAGCGCCCGGCCCGCCGCTTCGGCGGCCGTGGCCTCCGGACGGCGCGACTCCGCGGCCCGCGCCTCGCCCAGGTGCCGTACGGCCGTCTCCCGGTGGACCGTGGCGAGGTGCTGCTCGCCGGCGGGCGCGGTGGAGACGGCCAGGAGGATCACGAACCAGTCGTGGACGGTGTCGCCGTCCCAGATCGCCTCGATCGCGGCCACGGGCCCCGGGCAGCCGGAGGCCCGGGCGGCCAGCGACTCCAGGTCGAGGGGGCTGAGCGGGGTGCGGGCGATCCGGTCGCCGTGGTGCAGATACCGGGCGTGGACGACCCCCTCCGCCTCGTGGAGCCCCAGACCACGGCTCCGGCACGTCTCCCGGACGACCCGCACCGCCTGGAGCCGGCGGTCCTGGAGGACGTACCCGTCGACCTCGCCGCGGATGCCGTCCGGCAGCAGGTCCCACCACTCGGACGTCGTCGACTCGGCCATGCGGATCCTCCCCTTGTTCCCGACCGGGAGGTTACCCGCGGGTCGGGGGCGTGTGCGCGGGGTTTTCCCGGGCCCTCCGGCGGGCCGAAACCCCGTGGCGGGCCGGGCCCGTGGACGTGATGATGACCGGATGACCCAGCGCGCGCATCCCGTGGACGCCCTCGTCGTCGTCGACGTGCAGTCGGCCTTCGTCACCGGCGACGGGGCCGTGCCCGCCGCCGACCGCCTCGTCGACCGGACGACCGACCTGATCGCCCGGGCCCGGCGGGACGGGGCGTTCATCGCCCACCTGCAGAACGACGGGCCGCCCGGCGCCGAGGACGAACCGCACACGCCCGGCTGGGAGCTCCACCACCCCGTGGAGCCCGGACCGGCCGAGGTCGTGATCCGCAAACCCCACGACGACGGCTTCCAGGAGACCGAGTTGGGGGCCGTGCTCACCGGCGCGGGGGTGCGGGCGGTCGCCGTCTGCGGCGTGATGTCGGAGATGTGCGTGCAGGCGACGGCCCGTACGGCCCTGGCCCTCGGCTACCGGGTCGTCGTCCCGCACGACGCCCACGCGACGCAGGACATCCCGGCGGCGCCGGGCATCGGCGAGGCCGTGCCGGCCGCGACGGTCTCCCGCGTCGCGGCGTACGCCCTCGGGAGCGACGCCGAGACCACCGTCACGGCCGCCGACGTCACCTTCACGGCCCCTCGACGGCCTCCGGCCCGGCCGCCCCGGGAGACGGCTCCGTAGGCCGACCGCGCCGCCCGCGAGGACACCCGCCCGGTCGTCCGTCACTCCTCGCGCTGCGGCTGGATGCCCGCGAGGAGGTTGAAGGCGCCGGTGAGGAGGTTGAGGGTGACCACGCCGACCACTTCGGCGATCACCCGGTCGCTCCAGCCGTGCGCCCGCACCTCGGCGACGTCCTCGTCCGAGAGCGAACCCGGTTCGGCCAGGACCCGCAGGGCGAGGCCGATGAGGGCGGCCTCGCGCGGGTCGGTCGACGTGCCCTGGCGGGCGAGTTCGATGTCGGTCTCGGTCAGTCCCGCCGCGCGCCCGGCCGCCCGGTGCGCCTCGCGGCAGGTGCCGCAGCCGATCCACTCCTGGACGGCGAGGGACAGCTTCTCGCTCAGGGCGCGGGGGATCTTCACCCGCTTCATGGCGCGCGAGAGGCCGAGATAGCCGTCGAGCAGGGCGGGCGAGTGCGCCATCGTGGACACCATCTCACCGACGGAGCCGTGTCGTTCGACGATGTCGGTCAGCAGCTCGCGCGCGCGGCCGGGTGCCTGCTCGGGGGCGAGCGCGGTCAGTCTTCTCGTGGTCACGGAACCTCTCCTCTGTATACCCTCGGGGGGTATAACGCCGTGGGGTGGGGAGGGGTTCCCGGACCGCCGGGGCTCCCTGGGGAGGGGTCGGTTCACGAGAGGGGCGACGGTCTCCCGGGCGTCCGGGCGAAGCGGCCCGGGGTGGTGCCCACGATCCGCTTGAACGAGCGGTTCAGATGCGACTGGTCGTAGAACCCGGTCGCGGCCGCCACCTCGACCGGCGGCCGCCCGTCGAGCAGCAGACGCCGGGCCCGGTCGATCCGGCGGGCCGTCAGGTACTGGTGCGGCGCGATGCCGAAGGCGCCGCTGAACGCCCGTACGAGATGCGCCGGATGGGCGTGCAGCAGCCCGGCGGCCTCGTCCAGGGTCACGCCCTCGACGAGACGCGCGTCGAGGAGCTCCCGCAGGCCGTGCGCCACACCGGGATCGGCTCCACGCGCGGGCGTGACGAGCCGGGGCCGCAGGTGGCCGCGCAGCCGCTCGCCGATGAGGGCGAGGCGGCTCTGCGCCTCCAGCCCGTCACCCGGCTCCGCGAGCGCGGTGTGCAACTGCCCGACGCGGCGCCGCAGCAGCGGGTCGACGAGGTCGGGCGCGTCGACCGCCGGCCCGATGAAGCTCTCGTCCAGCTGGGTCAGGTCCAGGTACAGGACCCGCTTCCGGAAGCCGTCGGAGGTGGCGGGCGAGCCGTTGTGCGGGACCTGCGGCGGGAGCAGGGACACCGTGTCGCCGGGAGTGCCGCGCTCGTGCCGGTCGAGGTCGTAGCGGACCGCGCCGTCGTCGACGATGAGCAGGGTCCACACGTCGTGCACGTGCATCGGGTACGCGTGCTCGGTGAAACGGGCGTGGAACACCTCCACGACCCCGGGGACGTGCGGCCGCCACGCCGTGACTTGCTGCCGGGCCGCCGTACGGACCACCATGCAAGGAATGTACATGCGGCCTGTTGTGGTGCTCAAGCGCTCGACCTGCGGTTTCATGGTGTGCGTGGTGCTCCGTCCCATCAGTGGGGACTTCTGAGGGACTTAACGCTGACGATCTTGCTCCAGCCATGCGTCCATCGCTGCCAGCCCTCGGGAGCCCGCACCCGGCATGAAGTGGAGGTAGTGGTCGAGCGTGATCTTCGGGGACGAGTGCCCGAGCCACTTCGACAGGCTCACGATCGATTCTCCGGCTTCGAGCTGCACGCCGGCGTAGGCGTGCCGAAGGGCGTGGAACATGTCCGACCGGGATGCCTCGAAGACGGGGTGCCGGCGGACCTCGCTGCTGTAGCGCGTGACCTTTTGGCGCGGGCTGCCAGATTTGGCGCTATGGGGACCTCTCGGGTCCTGCCCCCTGGGGAGGCAGAAGTACGGCCGTCCCTTGACGTCCCATCGGAGCTGGCGCCGTACGTGGGCCACGCCGGCCTCGAGGTCGAAGTCTTCCTCCGCGAGCCCGAAGGCTTCTCCCTGGCGCAAGCCGAGGCCGAGCCCCAGGTCTACGGGGAACTGGTATCGCTCCTGGAGGTGGGATCGCACGGCATCCGCGATGACGCGCGTCCAAGCCTTCGCCTTCTTCTCTGGCGGGCGAGGGCGCTTGACGCTCTGGTGCGCCTTGACCGGATTCCGAAGAAGTCGCTTGTCGTCCACCGCGCTGCTGAGGATGGAGCTGAGATGCCCCCAGATCACCTCGGGCGTCGATGCTTCGACGCGCCGGAGCAGGAATGCTTTGAACGTTCGTAGAGCTCGTAACACGATCTTGTTGAATGGCCCTGGTCGGCCGTGACTAAGGCTTGTCCCGTAAGTGATCTTGGACCTGGTGAGGGCAAGGTCGGCGGCGGTACCGCCCGTTGGCCTGTCCGGCGAGGTGAGGTTGTGCAGGCGGGCGGTGCCGAGGATGGCATGGTGGACGCCGTCGCCCTTGCGGCGGCGGTGCGGGCTGACGAGTCCGGTGCCCTGGTAGCCGCCATCGGCGATGGTCATCGTCTTGCCGGCGGCGGCCTTGGCGCCGGACTCTTCCCGGCCGCGGGAGTCGTGCCGGTTGCCCGCCAGGGGCCGGCCGATCACGACGACCAGGCGGGTGTCGGCGTCGATGACCACCTGATGGGCCGTTGAGTAGCGGTAGTTTTTCGATTGCTCGGCGATCGTGTGGTCGCGGGTGGGCGCCAGGGTGCCGTCGACGATGAGCACGGTGTCCTTACGGAACCGCTTCCTGGGCTGGAGTGCGAGTAGCGGTCCGAGGTGGTCGATGATCCGGTCCGCCGCCGACTCGGAGACGCCAGGCAGTGGGGCTATCTGGCGCATCGTCAAGTTCGTGCGCCAGTACACAACGACCAGCAGGATCCGGTCCTCCAGAGGCAGGCTCCACGGTCGGCCGCGGTGTCCGTCGGCCACGCCCTCGCGGCGCACGGTAGTCACCGACTTGCCGAAGCGGCGCGGGCTCAGCCCGGCAAACGGGGCTATCCAGGAGGGTTCAGATGCCGTAATCACGCCAGCCATCGCAAGATCATCCCACCAGTGTCCAGGTGTTACCGGAATACACCCAGCGACCCCGTGATCGATCCATGGTGGGGCCAACGCCTCAAGACCCCTCAATTGCGGACCGGAGGCAGGGCCCCTCGTTTCCCTGCTCACAGTCGCCCGGAAGATCACCCGCTTGCCCTCAACCGCGCTTGAGGTCATACGGTCTTCCCATGACCTGCACGGTGTGCGGGCTCCACGCTGAAGTACCTGGAGGGGGCACCCAATGACGACTCAGCAGATCTCCGACACCGAACTCGCCGGACAGCCCGCCGCGTACTGGACCGGTGTCGCCTACGAGGCGCTCATCGCGTATACCCGGGCCCAGCAGGCCGAAAAGGGCTACACCCAGCCCCAGTTCTGGCTGCTGCGCAACCTGTCGGTGAACGACATCTCGCCCGACGGTGAGGGGATGACCGTGCCCGAGCTGCGGGAGGCCATGTCCTCCTGCATCCGTCCCGAGGACGACCTGGCGGCGGAGGCCGAGGGGCTCCTTGAACGCGGCTGGCTGACCCAGGACACCGAGGACCGGCTGTGGCTCACCCCGGAAGGAGAACAGGCCCGCATCGACCTGGCCCGCAACGCCCCCGCGATCCGCGCCGCCCTCCACGAGGGCATCGACGACGCGGACTACGTCACCACGGTGAAGGTGCTTCAGCGGCTGATCCGGAACGCGGGTGGGACGGTCGCCTGATGGACCGCAAGCCGGAGCAAAGCGCCCCGGGCCGGATACTCAAACCGATCTTTGCGGTACAGCCCTTAGTCAACGCAACAGGCCTCCAGGTCGCTGAGGAGATGCTCGTCAACGATGGGACTGATCAGCGGTCCCTCCTCGAAGACATCGAGGAGCAGACGACACGGCATCTCAAGGGCCTCACGGCCATCAAGACCGCCAGGCCGAGGTGTTCACCGAGCAGTGGGACTTCTTCTCGCGGTTCGTCGTCCTCCCCGGCTCCTTCGACCCGGCGGAGGACACCCGGCGCACGACCGACCTCTCCCGGCTCCTGCCACACTCCTTTCTGGAGCGCCTGGAGCGCCTGGAGCGCCTGGAGCGCCTGGAGCACGGAGGCGTGGCCCTGGTCGACGTATAGGCGGGCGCCGAAGCCCGCGGGGTTCGAACTCGTGACCAGTCCGGAAGGACTCCGTCGCCACCTCAGGGGTCACAGGTAGCGAATGGGCGGCGGCGTCTGTCCGGGCTCCGGCTCTGCCGTCTCTTCTTCGGGTTCTTCGGTCACGCGCGGTGGCAGGGGCAAGCTCTGGAACGGCAGCCAGACCCGGTGCTCCGTGTCCGTGTCGCAGCACTCCTCGTAGCGAACCCCTACCTTGAAGTCGCTCGCCTTCACGCTCTCGGGGAACGTGGCGTCGATGCGGCAGCTCATGATGAGCGAGCCCCGCTGGGGGAAGTTGGTTCCGTCACCGTCGTTCTGAAGTTGCTCACAGCCGGCGTAGAACGGGCCGGAGGTCAGCTCGCACAGACCGACGCCTTCAAGGGGCAGGCAGTCAGGAAACTTCGACGGCTTGACGAAGAAGTTGAAACCGTAGTTGTGACCCACCCACAGGCTGTTCGGAGAAGGGATCTCCGGACGCCGGTCGTCCGTCGCCGTCATCTGCACGGTCAGCGTGACGTGAACCTCGCCGGGCTTGTCGTACTGCCCGCCGTCGCCGTTGACGTCCGTGGAGAAGCTTCTCCAGGCGTACCCGTAGCGCCAGTCGTCGATGGTCACCGCGGTGAGCTCGGGCGTCACCGGCTTCGGCGACGGCTTCACCTCAGGCGTGGGCGCCGCGGTGGTCGGCGTCGGGCTGGAGCTGGGAGCGGGAATCTCCTGTGTGGCCGTGACCGACGGCTTCGCGTCGGCTTTCTTCCCGATCGGGACGGCGCACGCGGTGGCGGTGACGAGTATGGCGACGGCCGCGAAGAAGCGGTGGCGCACGAGGGCCCCCTCGGTCGTGAGCTTGCTGTGGACGAAGGGTAGCGATCCCGAGGAGGGCCGGGGCACGAATTGAGCACCGAGCGCTTTCCGCCGCAGCTCAAGCCGACGCCGAAGCCGAACGGGCCGAAAATCGCGTGGGACTCGGGGGCCCGAAGGGCCGGCCTTCCGCTCCTCGTACGAAGAAGGCAAGTGTGTCGTCGCCGTCGTCCCGCGAGGTCTCTTCCTTCCGCGGAGTCCTGCTCCCTCCTCATTCCGGGAAATCGTCGCAGGCCCCCATCACCAACGGCGGTTTATGTAGAGCCTCCCGCGCCGTTCGGTGTAGTAGTACCGGTTCGGCTGCGCAGACTCGTGTCGCCACCAGAGGAATGCCGCAATGATCCACGACACCACCCCGGCGAGCAGCAGCCACCCGTAGACCTGTCCTGCGAATACCTCAGTCGGCGTGGCATCGTGCAGGATGGACGGGCAGTCCGCGGAAGCACGCATGTGGTGTCCGGGGTCATCTGGATGGTCCATGCACCACGAGACGTCACCGGTCACCCCCATCAGCACGAAGGCGGACACCACCGCGCACAAGCCGGCCAGCGCCGGCCATACATGGGGAGGCGCCGGAGCAACACGCGGTCGCGGCGGGGCCTTCGAGGAAGAGACCTCGTCCTTTTTCTCAGGCGGCACCTGACGACGGCGTTCCTCGGCCACCGTCCGGCGGCGCCGCTCCTCAGCCACCACGGTCTGCCGACGCTCCCGCTCACGGTCGGCTTCGGTGCGCCAGCGCTGCACCGTGCCCGAAGGCTGTACCCGCCGCACACTTGCTTCGTCGTGTCCCGCCCGCTTCGCGTGGGACCGTACTGCCGCGGCCGTCGTCACCCCCTCCACCTGAGGAACAGGCTTCCCGCACTCCTCGCACGTCCACTCCACGCGTGTACCCCCCCGTGGATTCGGTTCTCAGATCGGGCGGGCGGTGAACGGCACGAGCTCGCCGGTGCGCATGATGGGCGCGGTGACGTGCTGGCCGCAGGCGACGTACGGCTCGACGATCCGCTCGGGGGTGACCTCCCAGCGGAGGGCGGCGCCGCAAGTACGGTTCGTGTCCACGGGGATGGGGCAGGTGTCGGTGTTCGCGTCGGTCACGAGCGGGTCTCCTCCGTGGGCCGGAGCCGGTTCTGGGGGTGGACGAAGGGGAGTCCGTCCTCGGTGTAGACGGTCTCCGTGAAGGTCTGGAAGCCGAGGGCGTTGAACGCCTTCATGGCCCGCGGCGAGTCGACGTTGCCCAGGTCTTCGCTGCCGATGACGGTCCGCAGCAGGTCTTTCGGTGCCCAGAGGACGGAGCCGACGAGGACTCCGTGGCGCTGGGGGCGGACGTTCGGTGGGACATCGGCGGCGGCCAGCAGGACGGCCTCCTTGATGAGGCTGATCTGTTCGCCGTTGACGGTGAGGGTGTGCGTCATGTGATTCCTTTCGGCACAACGGGGCCCCGGCCACCGCAAGGTGACCGAGGCCGATCGTAGGACAGCCCGCGGGGGAGTCAGGCCGCGAGCGCGGCGGGACGGTACTAGTCGAAGAAGTCGGCGATGTCCTGCAGGACCGAGACAGGGACGGTGCCGAGCACGGTGTTCTGCTCGCTCTCGATGGGCACGGCCGGTGCGGGGATTTCCGCAGTCCTCGACGGTGTTCACCGCGAGACCGCCGCGCGCAGTCACCATGCAAGGAACGTACAAGACCGCGCGAGGGGGCCGGCGGCAGTCTCGGGGCATGACGACGACCGACGACACGCCCGTACGTTTCGACACCAAGATCGCCGTGCTGCTGCGCGAGGACCTGGAGACCTGGCAGCGGCTGAACGTGACGGCCTTCCTGGTCAGCGGACTCGGCACGGAGCTCCCCGAGGTGATCGGCGAACCGTACGCCGACGCCGACGACACCCCGTACCTGCCGATGTTCCGGCAGCCCGTCCTGGTCTTCGAGGGGACCAAGGAGACGCTGACCGCCGCGCACGGCCGCGCCCTCTCCCGCTCGCTGCCCCGGGCGGTGTTCACGACCGACCTCTTCGCCACCGGCAACGACCGCGACAACCGCGCCGCCGTACGGGCCGTCGGCCCGGGACAGCTCGATCTGGCGGGCCTCGCCGTGTACGGCCCGCGCAACGCGGTCGACAAGGTGCTCAAGGGGGCCCGGATGCACCCCTGAACCCCACGGGCCCCGGGCCGGACGGCCCGTCACCCGGCCGCGCGCCCCGCGCACTCCAGCAGGGTGGGGAGCGCGGCGGCCAGCGCCCCCGTCCCGTGCGCGTACGGCAGCCGGAGCCGGTCCCGGAAGCCGTCCACCGGAGAGAACGCCGCCCCGGGGACCACCGACACCCCGTGGCGCCGCGCCAGCTGGGCGAGGGCCTCCGTGTCGACGCCCGGGATCCGCACCCACAGCGCGGGGCCGCCCGCCGGCCTGGTCCACTCCCAGTGCGGGGCCGCCCCGCGCACCAGGGCCTCGGCGGCGTCCCGCTGCCCCCGCAGCTCGGCCCTGCGCCGGGCGCGGGCCTCGGGCAGCCGGTCGAGCAGACGGACGGCGACGAGCTGGTCCACGACCGAACAGGCCAGGTCCACCGAGGTCTTGATCTTCGCGAGCCGGGCCACCACCTGGGGCGAGGACCGCACCCAGCCCACCCGCAGGCCTCCCCAGAACAGCTTCGACAGCGTGCCGACGGTCACCGTGGAGCCCATCGGGAGATCGGCCACCAGGGGAACCGGGGCGGAGTCGTCGCTCCCCGCCGTCCCGTTCCCGAGGGCGAGTTCGGCACAGGCCGTGTCCTCGACCGTGAAGAGCTCCTGATCCGCGAGGACCCGCCGCCACTCCCGGCGCGCGGCGCCGTCGAGCGTGCGCCCGGTCGGGTTGTGGACCGTCGGCTGGAGGTACACGAGCCGGGGCCGCCCGTGGGCGCACAGCCGCCGCAGCTCCGCCGGACCCGCACCGTCCGCGCCGCCGTCCGGCCCGTCGCCGCCGACCGGGACGAGACGCGCGCCGCGCGCCCGCAGCGCCTCCAGGGCTCCCCGGTAGGTGGGGTTCTCCACGACCACCGTGTCGCCCGGCTCGACCAGCGCCTGCGCCACCAGCCACACCGCCTGCTGCGAACCCGAGGTCACCAGGATCTGCTCCGCCTCCGTCGCCACCCCCGCCGCCCGGTAGTACGCGGCGACCCCCTCCCGCAACGCGGGGATCCCGTACGGGTGGTAGCCGTCGTCCCCGAGCAGGTCGCCCAGATCGGCCCGGGTCAGCGCTCCCACCGCCTCGCCGACCGCGCCGAGCCCGGGCAGCGCCCCGCTCGACAGGTCCGCCGCTCCGGAGCCGTCCGACCGCGCGTTGAAGCTCACGAGCCGCCCCTCGGCGACGTACCGGTCGAGCGCCCCCGACCCGCGCAACCGGGAGCCGCTGCCCCGCACGCTCTCCAGCCACCCCTCGCTCTCCAGGAGTCCGTACGCGGCCGTCACGGTGGACCGGCTCACGCCGAGGACCAGGGCCAGTTCGCGCTGCGAGGGCAGCACGCTGCCGCCGGGCACGTCCCCCCGCTCGGCCAGCTCCCGCAGGGCGTCCGCGAGCCGCCGGGGCAGCGGTCCCGACCCCTCCGACGACCAGCCGGTGAGGAGTCGGGACAAACGGGTCGAGGCAATCCTGGCCATGGCACCCATCTTGCTCCACGACGCAGGCCAATCCGCCCCGACTGGTCGTTGTCGCCGCAGGTCACACGTCGGAGGATCGGCAGCGGCGGGACCGGGCACGGGACCGGGTCCGGGACCGGGAGAAAGGTGAGGGCATGGGGACCGTCGTGCTGGTCGGCACACTGGACACCAAGGGGGAGGAGTACGCCTGGCTGCGCGAGCGGCTCAGGGAGTACGGCAGCGACGTCCTCCTCGTCGACACCGGCATCATGCCGCCGCCCGCCCAGGCCCCCGTGGCCGACGTCCCCGCCGACGTCGTCGCGCGCGCCGCAGGACACGACCTGGCGCGGCTCCGGGCCGCCGGGGACCGCGGGGCGGCCGTCACCGCCATGGCACAGGGCCTCGCCCGGATCGTCGTCGACCTCCACCGCAAGGGAAGGTTGCACGCCGTGCTCGCGGCAGCCGGCAGCGGCGGCTCCGCGATCGCCGCCCAGGCCATGCGGGCCCTGCCCATCGGCGTCCCGAAGGTGCTCGTCAGCACCATGGCGGGCGGTGACGTCTCCCCGTACGTCGACAGCAGCGACCTCACCATGATGTACAGCGTCGTCGACATCTCCGGGCTCAACTCCGTGTCCCGCCAGGTCCTCGGCAACGCCGCCGCGGCCGCCGCCGGCATGGCCCGCCGCCACGAGCGCAACCACGACGAGCCCGCGGGCCGGGGACGGCCGGTCGTCGCGGCCACCATGTTCGGCGTGACCACCCCGGCCGTCGACACGGCCCGCGCCCGCCTCGCCGAACTCGGCTACGAGGTCCTCGTCTTCCACGCCACCGGCGCCGGCGGCCGGGCCGTCGAGAAACTAGCCAGGGACGGCATGCTCGACGGCGTCCTCGACCTGACCACCACCGAACTCGCCGACGAACTCGTCGGCGGCGTGCTCAGCGCGGGCCCCTCACGGCTCACCGCCGCCGGCGCCATGGGCATCCCCCAGGTGATCGCCCCCGGAGCGCTCGACATGGTCAACTTCGGGCCGGTCGCCACCGTCCCCGAGCGGTTCGCCGAACGCCGCCTGCTCATCCACAACGCGACGGTGACCCTGATGCGCACCACCGCGCGCGAGATGGCCGACCTCGGCACCGGAATCGGCCGCAAGCTCCGCACCGCGCGCGGTCCCGCCGAGGTCTTCTGGCCCCTGCGCGGCGTCTCCGCCGTCGACGTGGCCGACGGGCCCTTCGCCGACCCGGAGGCGGACCGCGCCGGGCTCGACGCGCTGCGCGCCGCCCTCCGGGGCGGCGAGGTCCGGGTCCACGCACTCGACGCCCACGTCAACGACCCCTCCTTCGCGATCGCCATGGCCGACCGCCTCCACCAGCTGATCACCGAGAAGGCCCGCGCCGCCGTCCGCCGCGACACCGAGGAGTGACCACCGTGACCACCATCAGCCGTCAGGACGTGCTCGACCGACTGCGCGCCCAGGTCGCCGCAGGCCGCCCGATCGTCGGCGCCGGCGCGGGAACCGGCCTCTCCGCCAAGTGCGCCGAGGCCGGCGGGGTCGACCTGCTGATCATCTACAACTCGGGGCGCTACCGGATGGCCGGACGCGGCTCGCTCGCCGGTCTGCTGCCGTACGGGGACGCCAACGCCATCGTCCAGGACATGGCCCGCGAGGTGCTCCCCGTGGTCCGCGACACGCCCGTCCTCGCCGGCGTCTGCGGCACCGACCCCTTCCGCCGCATGGACCTCTTCCTGGACGAGCTCAAGGCCATGGGCTTCGCCGGGGTGCAGAACTTCCCCACCGTGGGCCTGTACGACGGCACCTTCAGGGTCAACCTGGAGGAGACCGGCATGGGGTACGGCCTGGAGGTCGACATGGTCCGCGCCGCCCACGCGCGCGACCTGCTGACCGCCCCGTACGTCTTCGACCCCCGGCAGGCCGCCGACATGGCCGCCGCCGGCGCCGACGTCCTGGTCCCGCACGTCGGGCTCACCACCAAGGGGGCCATCGGCGCGGGCACGGCCATGACGCTCGACCAGGCCGCCGCGGCCGTCCAGGAGATGCACGACGCCGCCAAGCGGATCAACCCCGACGTCCTGGTCCTCTGCCACGGCGGACCCATCGCCGAGCCCGAGGACGCGCGGTACGTCCTGGAGCACACCACCGGCGTCGTCGGCTTCTTCGGAGCGTCGTCGATCGAGCGCCTGCCCACGGAGCGGGCCATCACGGAACAGACCCGCGCCTTCAAGGCCCTCACCACCGGCTGAGGCCGTTGTCGGCGGCGTGCCGTACAACTGAGAACCGAGAGGGGTAGGAACAGGGGCAGGCGCGGGACAGGGGGACTGTACGTGGACACTTTCGCGGACCCGGGGCGCGCCGACCGCGCGCCCTTCGCCGGGCGCGAGCGGGAACTCGCCCGGCTCGACGCGCTGTCGCGCGCCCGGGCCGACGGCGCGGGCCCGGCGGTGGTGGACGTCACGGGCGAGCCGGGCATCGGGAAGACCCGACTCCTCACCGAGTTCGCGGTACGGACCAGGGGGCGCGGCGCGACCGTCCTGCACGGCCGGGCGGGCCCGGCCCCGGCGGACGGCACCCCCTTCCAGCCCTTCGCGGACGCCTTCGCCGACCTGGACCCCCGCGACCACGCCACGGCGCCGGACCTGGCCGGACTCGCGGAGCTCGTCGAGCGCGCGGCGCCGGTGCGGCGGATCGCGACGGCGCTGGGGCGGGTCGTGGCACCCGGGCTCGTGCTCGTGCTCGACGACCTCCACGGCGCGGACGCCGCCTCCGTCGCGCTCGTGGACCACCTCCTCCGGCACCCGCCGGGGGCGCCCTTCCTCCTCGTCCTGGCCCGGCGCAAGCGCCAGACCCCACCCGCCCTGGCCTCCGCCCTCGCGCGCGCCGACGACGCGGGGACCCTCGCGAGACTGGCGCTCGGCCCGCTGACGCCAGAGGAGTGCGCCCACGGACCCGGCGCCGGACTGCCGCCCGAACCGGCGCGGGACATCCACGCCGCCAGCGGCGGAAACCCGCTCTACTACCGCGCTCTCGCCCTCGCCCGCACGCCCCGGGGCGAGGTGGCCGACCCCGCGCCGGTGGCCGCCCTGCTCGACGAACTCGCCCCCCTGGGCCGGACGGAGCGGTCGCTCGTGGAGGCGATGGCGGTACTCGGCCCCCGCGCGACCCCCGAACTGCTCGCGACCGTCGCCGGCGAGGACGCCGGTGCGGACCCGCGGCCGGCGCCCGGGCCGGCGCCCGGCGGGGACTCGGGTCCGTCGGTTTCGGACCTGGCCGACGTGACCGACCTGGCCGACGTGGCTGGTGGGGGCGGAAGTTCGTCGGCCGGGGAACCGCCCGGCGGCGCCCCGCGCCCCTCACCCCGGCCGGGCACCGGTGACGCCACCCGCCCGTCGCCGTCGCCGTCGTGCGGGGCGCTCGGCGTGGCCTCCCGTTCGTCTGCACCGCGCGAGGCGCTCGGCGCGGCCCCGTCTCCGTCCGTGCCGGTGGGGGTCGGCGCGGCACTGCGGGAGCTCGTCCGGCGGGATCTCGTCCGTGCCGACCACGACGGGCATGCCCTCGCGCTGCGGCACCCCGCACTGTCCGAACTGCTGCTCGGCACGCTCGACCCCTGGCGCCGCCGGGAGCTGCACCGGCGGGCCGCCGCGGCGCTCACCGCGGTCGGAGCGCCCGTGACCGAGCGGGCCCCGCACCTCGTGCGGGCCGCGGCCGTCTGGAACCCGGCCATCGCCGCCCAACTGGTCGAGGCCGCCGAGCGCATCACGGCGGCCGACCCCTCGCGCGCCGCCGACTGGCTGGGCGCCGTGCTCGACCTGCTGCCCGACCTCCCCGAACACCACGGCACCCGGCGCGAGCTGACGCTCCAGCGGGCCGACGCCCTGGGCTCGGCGGGACGCGTCGCGGAGAGCCGGGACCTCCTCCACCGCCTCATCGACGACGACCACGGCGAGGAAGGAGCGGAGGGCGCGGAACCGCGGACCTCGGCCGTGCTGCTCTGCGCGTTCATGGAGCGCCACCTCGGCCGCTACCCCGAGGCGGACGCCCTGCTCCGCCGTGAACTGGCACGGACCCCCGGGCCCCGGCCGGACCTGCGGACCCGGCTCGTCGTCGAGTGGGGCTGCCGCGCCCTGTTCGCCGCCCGCTACCCCGAGGTCCGCCACGTGGTCGCGGAGACCCTCGACGCGACCCGGCGGCGGCGCGACGACGCGGGGACGGCCGAGGTCCTGACGCTGGCCGCCCTCGGCGAGGTGTACGAGGGCGAGACCGCGGCCGCCCGCGCCCACGCCGCCGAGGCCGCGGCCCTCACCGACTCCTTCACCGACGGCCGACTGGCCGACCACCCCGAGTCGTTGGTGCGCCTCGGCTGGAGCGAGGCCTTCCTGGAGCGGTACGGGACGGCCGAGCGGCACGCCACCCGGGGCATCGCGATGGCCCGCCGCGCCGGACGCCCCTTCGCCCTCTCGCAGCTCCTGCTCTGCTCGGCGTACGTCCACCTCCTGACGGGCAGGGTCGGCACCGCACTCGACCAGGCCGAGGAGGCCCTCGCGGTGGCCCGCGCCCTGGGCGGCGCCGAACTCATCGGCTTCAGCCGGGCGATCCGGGCCACGGTGCTCCTGCACGCCCGGCCGCTCGGCGACCCCGAGGTGCCGGCCGCCGCCGAGGAGGCCGCGGCGACCGTCGGCACCGCCGAAGGCTGGTGGGCCACCCAGGCCCGCTGCATGCTCGCCCACACCGTCCCGCTCGACCAGGACCCGCACCGGGTGCGGGAGGTGCTCCTGCGCGCGGGGGGCGACCGGGACCTCTCCCGGCTCCAGCCCTCCCTGCGCCCCGGCTACCTCGAAGTCCTCACGGGCGCCGTCCTCGCCGCCGGGGACCTCCCGGAGGCCGAGCGGGTCGCCCGCCGGGCCCTCGCGGAGGCGGAGTCGCTCGGGCTGCCCGTCCAGAGGAGCGCGGCGCGGCGGGCCTGGGGCCGGGTCCTGGCCCGGCGGGGCGAACCGGCGGCCGCCGCCCGGGCGTTCACCGAGGCGGCGGGGGACAGCGCGCGCTCCGGTGCGGTCCTGCGCGAGGCCCAGGGCCTGCTCCTCGCCGCCCCGCAGCTCCAGGCCTCGGGCGACGCGGAGCAGGCCGCCGGCGCCTGGCGCGGGGGCCGCCGGCTGGCCGCCGGTGCGGGCGCCCGCATGCTGGTGGACCTGGCCGACCGGACCCGGCCCGCGCCGCCCCGAGGCGACGGCACCGGCGGCCGGCTCGCCGTCCTCACCCCGCGCGAGCGGGAGGTATCGGCCCTGGTGGCGGAGGGGCTCACCAACCAGGCCGTGGCCGACCGGCTCTGTCTGAGCCCCCGCACGGTCGAGAGCCATGTCGCCCGGGTCTACCGCAAGACGGGGGTGGAGACCCGGGCGGGACTGGCCTCGCTGGTCGTCAGGGACGAGAGGGCGGCAGGTCAGTCCTTGCGGGGATAGGCGGCGGTCACCCGGCCCTTGGCATCGGCCGTCAGATAGGCCACGCCGTACGTGTCGGACAGGTAGACGCTGAGTCCCGCCTCGCTGCCGAGGAGCGTCGAGCCCGGCGTGAGGACGACGTAGCGGCTCGTCGGCTCGTCGACGCCGAGCTCCTTGTCGGCGCGCTTCATGAGCGCCGGGAGCGCGTCCCACGAGAACGCGTCCAGGTCGGCCGGGACGGCGCCCGGGAAGGCGGTGCCGCCGGGCCCCTGCCGGACGGCCACGTCACCGCCCCGGTACATGTACCGGTCGTACCGCTTCGTGCTGCCCTTGACCAGGCACTCGGCCACCGCGTAGTCCGGGTAGACGACGAAGCTGGTGACCTTCGCCCCGCCCGAGGCCGCCTTGACGGCCGCCACGGCGGCCCGGACCCCGTCGGCCGTCAGCAGGTCGAGCTTCTCCGGAGCCGTCTCCTTCGCGGGCGCCGACGTGGTGGGGTGCCGCGCGTCCGGGCCCTGCCGTGAGGGAGCGGCGGTGCTCGGGCCGGCCGGCCGCCACTCCCAGTTCATCGCGGCCACGGGAATCCCGACGGCGAGCACGACGACGGCCGCCGCCCCCAGGAACCGCCCGAGACGCCCGCGCCGCCTCCGCCCGGCGCCGGAGGGCGGGGCGTCCGCCACCAGAGCGGTCCCCACCGGAGGACCCTCCACCGGAGCGGCGCCCGCTGGAGAAGCCTTCGCCGGAGCGGCGTCCGCCGGAGTGATCGTCGCCGGAGCACCTGTCGCTGGCGCGGCCGTCACCGGTGCGGCCCCTGCCGGTGTGCCTGCTGCTGGCGCGTCTGCCGTCGGTGCGGTCCCCGCCGGTGTGCCTGCTGCTGGCGCGTCTGCCGTCGGTGCGGTCCCCGCCGGAGCGCCCGCCCCTGACGCGTTCGCCGTCGGCGCGGGGCCCACCGCCGAGGCCTTCGTCGGCGTCGCGCCCGTTGGCGTCGCGCCCACTGGCGCAGGGCCCCCTGGTGTCGCGTTCTCCGGCGCGGTGCTCGGCGGTGCGAGCCGGAACGAGGTCGTCCCTCCCGCTGCGGAGGCCGCCGCCTCCTCGGCCACCGCCTCCTCGGCCGCCGCCCCCTCGGCCGCCGAGCCCTCCGCGGAGTTCTCCGTCGCGGCCGTCAGCGCGCGGTCGAGTTCGTCCGCGTCGGGCCGGGCGGCAGGGTCCCGTACGAGCAGCCGGGTCAGTACGCCGGTCAGCGCGCCGGCCCGCAGGGGAGGGGGCACGTCGTCGGAGAGGACGGCGGCGAGGGTGGCCAGGGTGTTCTCCCGGCGCAGCGGGTGATGGCCCTCCACCGCCACGTACAGGAGCATGGCGAGCGACCAGAGGTCGGCGGCCGGGCCGCTCGCGCCGCCGCGGATCCGCTCGGGCGCCATGTAGTCCGGCGAGCCGATGATCGAGCCCGAGGCCGTCAGGACGGTGGACTCGCGGATCGCCGCGATGCCGAAGTCGGTGAGCACCGGCCGCCCGTCCGGCCGCAGAAGGACGTTGGCGGGTTTCACGTCGCGGTGCTCGATGTCCCGCTCGTGGGCGGCGCGCAGGGCGGACAGCAGCTCGCGGCCGAGCGCGGCGGCCTCGGCCGGCGTCATCGTGCCCCGCTCCAGCCGGTCCTGGAGGGAGCCGCCGGTGACCAGCTCCATCACGAGCCACGGGTAGGTGCCCTCGCCCGCGTCCACGATGTGATGGATCGTCACCACGTTGGGGTGGTCGATCCTGGCGAGGGCGCGTGCCTCGCGCAGCACGCGCGCCCGCAGGGTCCGGGCGCCCTCGACGTCGTGCTCCGCCATCGCGGGGTCCGGCGGGCGCACCTCCTTGACCGCCACGTCACGGTGGAGGGCCAGGTCACGGGCGCGCCACACCGTCCCCATCCCGCCGCCGCCCAGCCGCTCCACCAGTTCGAAACGACCGTCGATCACTCTGTTCACACGCACCCCTGTACTCGGGTCACACTCTGCTCCTCGCGGCGCCGCGGGCCGCGGGGCCCGGTTCCGGTCCCGCCCACCTCGCCGTACACGTCCACCTGGTAGCGGCCGGGCGGCCCGTACGGCTCGGGCAGCCCGCGCAGCCACGCCCGGGCGCCGTCCGGCTCCCCGTCGTCGCCCGCCCCCCCGCGTCCCGCCTCCCGTCGGGCCTCCGTCTCGACCACCTCGGCGGCGGCCGCGCCCCACGCCTTCCGTACCTGCCGGGCGCGGCCGCGCAGGGAGCGCGCCGCGGCGGTGTGGTCACCGGCCGACCGCCACAGGTCGGCGGCCCGCTCATGGGCGCGGGCCGCCTTCTCCGGCGCCCCCGCCGCACCGAGCGCACGCGCCGTGAGCTCGCTCAGGGCCGCGCCGTGGCGCAGGTCGTCCCACCGCCGGACCTCCGCCGCCCCGCGCGCGAACTCCCGCGCCGCGCGGTCGGGTTCGCCGAGGCCCAGCGCGCAGTAGGCGAGCCAGGCCCCGGCCCGTACGCGCGCCGCCTCGTCGCCGTCGTCGGCCTCGGCGAGCCCGGACAGAGCCTCCCGCAGTACGGCGGAGGCCTGACGCCAGTGGCCGCGCTCGGCCCGCGCGATGCCGAGCGCGAGGCGGGCGAGGGTGCTCAGCCGCCCGTCCCCGGCCACCGAGTCGGCGTGCCGGACGGCCTCCCCGAGGAGGGAGACCTCTTCGTCTCCGGCCGGGCGGCCGGGGGCTCCGGCGAGCGTGCGCGCGAGGGCGAGGCAGAGCCGCGCCCGGTCGGCACGGCACCCCTTGGGGGCCGTCGTGCCGAGAGCGGAACGGAGGAGCGCGGTCGCCTCCTGACGGGCGCCGGTGGCACGGAGCACCCCGGCGAGAAGGAGCACGCTCTCGGCGGCCGGCCACGGCCGGCCCCCGGCGTGGTGGTCCGCCATCGCGGCCCGCAGCCGGTCGAGGGCGGCGGCCGGGTCGTCGGGCGCGGTGACGCGGCCGAGCAGCGTACGGGTCTCGGCGAGCACGCCGAGGACGGCCGGGGCCGCCCGGTGCGGTGCGACGAAGGCGATGAGCCGTGCGAGCTCCGCACGCAGCGCGGCGGCCTCGGCGATGGGGTCGGGGCCGGTGTCGAGGAGGTCCGCGCGGGCCCGGCAGCGCAGCAGGAGCACCGTCGCGGTCTCGGCGGCGGTGGCCCGCCCGGCGGTGTGCAGGACGGTCGCCCGCTCGCCCAGCTCCCCGAGGCCGGCGCAGACCGTCGCCCCCGGTTCCGGGTCACCGAGCAGCGCCCGCGCGCGCGAGACCAGCGCCTTGCCGTGCTCTCCGGCCCGTTCGTGCAGGTCGGCGGCGCGGGAGAAGAGCGGGGCCGCCGCCTGCCGGGCCCGGCCCCGGCAGGCGAGCGCGGTCGCGTCCAGGGCGTCGGCGTGGTCACCGGGCGTGAGGGAGCAGTCGGCACGCCGCAGGGCCGTCGCCGCCCGCTCCCAGGCGCCGCCGGCCGAGGGGTGCCCGTCGGCGGTGAGCCGCCGGGCCCGGCGCAGCAGCTCCTGCGGGTCCTCCGGCTCCTCGCCGTGGCCGGACCCCGGGTCGTACGGAGACGCGCCGGGACGGAACTCGTCGGGCGAGCGGCTGCTCATGCGGGCTGCTCCGGGGAGAGGGGGACGCGACGGGACACGCAGAAGGACGGGACACGCAGAGGGGCGGGGACACGGAGAACGGAGGAGCGGGGGCACGGGGGGGCACGGAGAAGGGCGGAGGGATGGGGAAGCGGGAAAGGGACGGGGAAGCGGGAAAGGGGCGGTACGCCCCTCCGCACAGGTCGGACCGACTCTCGCACCCCCGCCCCGCCCCGCACATCCGTAGAACTACGGAACCCTCACCGGCACCCCGCACCGGACCCGCACCGCCCCCGTCGACCCGGGCGGAGACAGCGGGCCCCTACCGATCGGCCGCACTGCGCAGCGCCCGCCCTCGGCTCCTCGGATAGGGTGATTCGGTAGGGATTGCGCCCCCCGGGGCCGGGCCGATGCGTAGGTCGAGGCGTTGGAGACTCATCAGTCGTCGAGCAGGGTCCCGCAGCCGCCCCGGGCGGCCGTCGGGGACGCGGGTGTGCTCCGCGAGCTGTTGCCGATCGCCCTCTGGCGGGAGGACGCCGAGGGCCGCATCGTCGAGTGGTCGCTCGCCGCGCAGGACCTCCTCGGCCACCGTCCGGAGCACGTCCTCGGAAGGCTCGCGACCCCGCTCCTCGTCCCCGACGCCAACCGCGAACTCGCCGACCGGCTCACCGACCGCGTCCAGGCGGGCGAGACCATGGTCGGTACGCTGCCCGTCCGGCACCGTGACGGCCACGCGGTCACCATGGAGATGTGGATCGTCCCGGCCGCCGACCCGCAGGGACGCCCGGGGGCGATGCTCATCGCGGTGGAGACCTCCGAGGTCCTGCGGATGCGGGAGAACCTGGCGGCGATGGAGAGCCTCTTCACCCAGTCGCCCATAGGTCTCGCCCTGCTCGGCCCCGACCTGCGCTTCCTGCGCGTCAACGACGCCCTGGCGCGGATGAACGGCGTGTCGGCCGCCCAGCACGTGGGCCACCGGCTCACCGAGGTCGTGCCCGACGTCAACGCCGCCGGGCTCGAATCGCTCATGCGCCAGGTCATGGAGAGCGGTACGGCCGTGGTGGACGCCCGCCGGGTCGGCCGTACCCCCGCCGACCCCGACCGGGACCACATCTGGTCCTGCTCGTACGCCCCGCTCGTGGACCGCACCGAACGGCGGCCGCTCGGGCTCATCGCCTCCCTCGTCGACATCACCGAGAGCCAGGAGGCGCACATCGAGGTCGAGCGCGCCCGCCACCGCTTCGCCCTGCTCGCCGAGGCCGGCGCCCGGATCGGCACCACCCTGGACCTGAAGCAGACGGCCGAGGAGGCCGTCCGCTTCCTCGTGCCGCAGCTCGCCGACTCGGCCGACGTGCAGATGCTGGAGTCCGTCCTCGAACCCGACGACCCGGCGGACTCCAGCCGGGGTGTGCTGCGGCGGCTCGCCGCCCAGTTCCCCGACCCGACCGCGCCCACGGCCCTCCTCGTCCCGGGTCAGACCTTCCAGATCCCCCTCGACTCCGTGTACGAGCAGGTCGTCGTCCACGGACGGCCCACGAACCTCTACACGACCGACATCCCCAAGCTCTTCACCGACCCGCGCACCGAGGCGCTCCGCACCTACTTCGCCACCCGCATCGGCTCGGCCCGGCTCGTGCCCCTGGTGGCGCGGGGGCAGGTGCTCGGGGCGATCACGGTGACCCGGCTGAAGACCCGTGAGCCCTTCGACGCGCAGGACTGCGTCCTCATCGACGAGGTCGTCGCCCGGGCCGCCCTCAACATCGACAACGCCCGCCTCTACACCACCCAGCGGGAGGCCGCCCTCACCCTGCAGCGCAGCCTCACCAACAACGAGCTCCCCGCCGTCACCGGCCTCGAACTCACCGGCCGTTACCTCCCCGCCAGCTCCCACGACGTCGGCGGCGACTGGTTCGACGTCATCGCGCTGCCCGGCGGCCGGACGGGCCTCGTCATCGGCGACGTCATGGGCCACGGCATCCACGCGGCCGCCGTCATGGGCCAACTGCGCACCGCCGTGAGGACCCTGGCCCGCCACGACATCGCACCGGCCCGCATGCTCAGCTCCCTGGACGCCGTCGTGGCCGACCTCGGCGAGGACGAGATGGCGACCTGTGTCTACGCGGTCCACGACCCGGCCACCGGCGGCTGGGTCATCGCCCGCGCCGGCCATCCGCCGCCGGCCGTCGCCACCCCGGACGGCACCATCACCTTTCTCGACGGACCGCCCGGGACCCCGCTGGGCACCGGAGCGCACGACTTCGGTACGGAGGAGGTCGTCCTGCCCGAGGGCGGACTCCTCGTCCTCTACACGGACGGTCTCATCGAGGCCCGCGACCGCGACCTCGACCAGGGCATGCGGCAGCTCGCCGAGGCGCTGCGGCCCCTGGACCGGCCGTTGGACACGCTGTGCGACGACGTCCTCGGACGGCTCCTCGCGGGCCCCGCCCAGGACGACGTGGCGATGCTCCTCGCCCGCACCCTCCGCTGAACCCCGCTACGCGCGCAGCCGGTGCAGATCGCGGAGGAGGGCGATCTCGGCCCCGTGGTGCAGGAGTTCCTGGTTCACCCACCAGACGATCTCCAGGAAGGGGTTCTCCGGGTCGCTGCCGTGCGGGTAGGTGCAGTGGCCCACCGTGTCGAGCGCCTTGTCGTCGACGGACAGCAGCGCCTCGCGCCACGCGGCCGCGGCGGCGTCGAAGGCCGGCAGGGCGGTGGCGACGTCCCCGCAGGCCCGGAAGTCGTCACGGGTCAGGCTGCGGCTGCCGTTCGTGTGGTCGGCGCGGAGCGCGAGCATCTCGGAGAGGTGGCTCAGCCGCCAGGCGATCGTCGTGAACGGCGGCGGCGCGGGGTGTGGCGGAGGCGTCGTGTCCCGGCCCCACTCGCCGGCACCCACCAGGACGGTCGCGCGCGGCCCCGGGCCGTCGGCGTGCCGCCGGACGGACCAGCAGTCGGGCACCGGCTCCCAGAGGTACTCCGCGTCGGTGATCGGACCGACCTCGACGTCCGTCCCGTTGCCGCTGTCCATCACCGGTCCCGTCAGTCGGTCGGTGAGCCGCCGCCGGGCGAAGTCGAACTGGTCGAGGAGGGGGACGAGCCGCTCGGGCAGGGGCACGGGACGCTCCGGATCACACGGGGACAGGACCGTCGCACCCTGCCACAGGAGCCCGCCCGGCGCCCGCGAATATCCCTGCCCGATGCCCGTGGACATTCCTCCCGGGCGCCCGCGAACACCCCTGCCGGCCCCGGCAGTCGGGGATCAGGACCGATCGATGTGCACGCTGGTCGACTTCACGCGGGCGGTGGCCTGCATGCCGACCTCGAGGCCCAGCTCCTCCACCGCCTCGCGGGTGAGCAGCGAGACGATCCGGTGCGGACCGGCCTGGATCTCGACCTGGGCGGCGACGTCGCCGAGCTTGACGGCGGTCACGATCCCGGGGAAGGCGTTGCGGGCCGAGGTGTACGGTTCCTCCTCGTCGCCGGCGGCGCCCTGCCCGACCTCGACGGAGAAGGCGGCCAGATCACGGCCGTCGATGAGCCGTCGGCCGTTCTCGTCGCGGTGGGTCGTGACCCGGCCCGCGTCGGCCCAGCGGCGTGCCGTGTCGGGGCTGACGCCCAGCAGGCGTGCCGCCTGACCGATGGTGTAGGACTGCATGCCGGCCACGCTAGGCCGTACGGAATCCCCCCTGCAAGGCGTCGGGGGCCGGCCCGCGACGGCTGCCCGACCACGGGGACGGGCCGACCGGACAGAGCGGTGGCTCAGGCCGTGCCCGACCGCCGCCCGACCGCCTCGACCAGCGGCAGCAGCCGGTGCGCCACCCGTTCCCGCAGTGCGATCTCGGTGCGGGTGCGGACCACCCCGGGCAGCTGGATCAGCCGCTGGATGACGTCCTCCAGGTGTCCGGCGTCCCGCGCCACCACCCGGGTCAGGAGATCACCGCCGCCGGTGATGGAGAAGGCCTCCACGATCTCCGGCACGCCCGCGAGCGCGTCGCCGACCTCGTCCAGGTGACCCTGCGTCACCTCGACGTGCACGAAGGCGAGTACCGGGTGCCCCAGTGCGGCGGGGGAGAGGACGGGCCCGGTCGCCGTGATCACCCCGTCCCGCTCCAGGCGGTCGATCCTCGCCTGCACGGTGCCCCGGGCCACCCCCAGGATCCGCGCGTACTCGCGCACGCTGGTCCTCGGCTGCTCGATGAGCAGCCGCAGGATCCGCGTGTCGAGTTCGTCCACCGCCATGCTCCGTCGGCCTCCTTCGCCCGGCTCGTCCGATTTCCGACTGTACCCACGCCCCCGGAGGGTGCCGCGCCTCCGGGTCGTGTCCGGAACCGCCTGTTCAGGCGGCCGAAACGCGGGAAGCCCCCGCCGGGGCGGAGCCGTATCCCGTACGGTCGGTGCCGCCGGCCGAGCGCCCGGGCCGGGGCCGCCGCCGATGGGCCCTGGCCTCGGCCCTGTTCGTGCTCGGGGTGTCGATCGGCGGGTACCTGCTCCACGGCCGGGGGACCGACGCCGCGCCGGCCGTGGGCGACTGCCCGTCCCACACCCGTACCGGGCCGGGGAGGTACGAGCCAGGCCCTCCCCGCAGGACCGACTGCGCGGACCCCGGCGCGCGCTTCACCGTTCTGGTGCTCACCGGTCCGGACGGCGCCTGCCCGGGCGTCCCCCGGCCGGGTGGACGCCGGCCCGGAGGGAAGCTGTGCGTCGGTCCGTGTGTCGACGTGGGGGACTGCGTGGACGCGGGGGCGGGCACTGCCGGGTACATCTCCGCCGAAATGCTGTGGACGGTGCGGCCGTGCGGCGGCCCGCGCCCCGGGCTGTGGGCGTCCGGCGTCGTCGAGTCCGCGTCCCTGACCGAGGCGGAAGAGACGTCGGTGCTCTGCGGCCCGGGCTGCTCGACCGATTCGGACAGCTTTCCCCGGACCGAGAGCGGCCCCTTCGACTTCTGCCTGGTGGAGGCGTGACCGGCCCCCTCGGGCTACGGCACTCCCTCCGGCTCCGTTCGCGAGGCGGCGCGATCTGGGAGAGGCTCGTCGGAACCGGCTGAGGCGCGGCCGGGCACTTGCGGCGGGAGCGACGACGAGTGGACACGGACGGCGGGCAGGATCCGGCGGGCACGCCCCCGCCCGGGGCGGCCGAGCCCTGGAGCGCGGAGAC
The DNA here is from genome assembly GCF_900105415.1 of Streptomyces sp. TLI_105. Lineage (GTDB taxonomy): Bacteria > Actinomycetota > Actinomycetes > Streptomycetales > Streptomycetaceae > Streptomyces. The sequence continues at coordinate 7,103,089 of NZ_FNSM01000001.1, forward strand.
CGCGTGGGGCGACGCCGTCCTGGACGCGGTGTTCACCCAGTCCGACATCGGGGTCCACGTACTCGACACGGACCTGCGCGTCGTCCGGGTGAACGCCGTCGCCGCCGGACTCCAGGGCGTCCCCGCCGACCGCCTGCTCGGCATGCCCGCCGTCGAGGCGTACGCCTCGTTCGCCGGCGTGCACGCCGACGAGGCCGTCCTGCGCGAGGTCCTCGAGACGGGCCGCTCCACGACCGAGCGGCTCGTCACCGGTCACCCGCCCGGCGCCGAACACACCGAACGCGTCTACTCGGCCTCCGTCCACCGCCTCCAGGACGACGCGGGCCGGGTGCTCGGCGTGGTCGTGACCAACACCGACGTCACCGATCGCGAACAGGCCCACGCCCGTCTGCGGCTCCTGCACGAGGCGCACGAGCGGATCGGCACCGGTCTCGACGTGGAGCGCACCGCACGGGAGCTCGTCGACGTGACCGTGCCGGCGTTCGCCGACTCCGTCGTGGTCGCCCTCACCGACGCCGTCCTCCGGGGGCAGGACCCGGCCCTCCAGTCCCGGGACACGGTCCCGCTGCTGCGCTGCACCGCCACCGGCGGCACGGGGACCGGACCGGAGTGTCCGCCGGCCGGTGCCGTGCTGCTGCCGGGGATCTTCGGGGACGGGGAGCCGACGCCCGCGCCTCCGCTCCCGCCGGCGGCGACGAGCGACGAGCGGGCGACGCGTCTCGTGGTGCCGCTGACCGTACGCGGGCAGATCTTCGGCGCGGTCGCCTTCCAGCGCCTCGTCGGCGCGGAGCCGTACGGCCCCGAGGACCGCGCCCTCGCCGACGCCCTCGCGTCCCGTACCGCGAACTGTCTGGAGAACGCGCTCCGGTACACCCGCGAGCACATCGTCATGACCGCCCTGCAGAGCTGGCCGCCGCCCAAGGAGGAGGCCACCCAGAGCGCCGTCGACGTGGCCGGTCGCCACCGGCCCGGCGGCAGCGGCGCCGGCTCCTGGTGCGACGTGATCCCCCTGCCGAGTGCGCGCGTGGCCCTCGTCGTGGGGCAGGTGGAGTCCCCGGGGCCCGGGGCCGTCGCCACCATGAGCCGTCTGCGCACCGCCGTCCACAGCCTGACCACGCTCGACCTCGACCCGCACGAACTGCTCGCCCGCCTCCACGCGACCACCCTCCGGCTCGCCGCGGAGGGCCTCGCCGCGGAGGGCCCGGGGGTGGAAGGCCTGGCGGCGAAGGGCCTCGCCGTGGAAGGCCTGGCCGCGGAGGGCGAGGTGACGGCCGCCGGCACGCCCCCCGACGCGCCGTCCCCCGACGCCCACCCCACCGCCGGCTGCACGATCGCCGTCCACGACCCCGTCGACGGGCGGCTCGACATCGCGCGCGCCGGCGCCTCCCTGCTCGTCGTCGTCCACCCCGACGGGACGGCGGACACCCGGCCGCTCGACGACGGGCCCCTGCTGGGCGCCGAAGGCCCGCCGTTCGCCTGCGCGACGCTCCACCTGCCCGAGGGCAGCACCCTCTGTCTGGCGTCCGACGGCGAGGACCCCCGGACGGAGGACCTCATGGCCGCCCTCGCCCACCCGGAACGCGACCCGGAGGCGATGGCCGACGACGTGGAACGGCTCCTCGCCCCCGACCGGGTCCTGCTCGTCGCCCGCACCCGCCACCTGCCGCCGGACGAACTCGCCGAATGGGAGATCCCCTACGACCTGTCCGCCGTGGGGACGGCGCGGGCCCACGTCGAGGACCGGCTCCGGCGGTGGAACCACCCCGCCGACCCGTTCGCGGTGACGCTCGTCGCCAGCGAACTCGTCACCAACGCCCTCCGCCACGGCGCCGCCCCGGTCGTCCTCCGCCTCATCGCCGACGGCCCGTCCCTGACCTGCGAGGTGAGCGACGCCGGCCAGGCCGCGCCCCACCTCCGCCACGCCAAAGCCGTCGACGAGGGCGGCCGCGGCCTCCTGATCTGCGCCTCCCTCGCGGACAACTGGGGCGTGCGGTACACCGACGGCGGCAAGACCGTCTGGGCCGAACTGAACGGGGACGGCGTCCAAGGGGGGTCTGACAATCCCTAGGAGGCGACCCGTCGGGCCGCGGCACCGGCTCCGGGACGCGCCTGGTCACGGAGCTCGCCGGCCTCTCGCCGGCGGCCCCGACACCGGCGGCCTCGCCACGCCGCTCACCCCGTTCACCTCGGGCGACGAGCACGTCGTCGACCGCCCGGTTCGGCGGTGTGGGCCAATGGCTCCGTCCGGTCACCCCTTCCGCCTGGGCGCTGGGCCAATGGCCCACCCCTTCGTCTGTCGGTTGAGCCGCTGTACCCCCTCCGGTCTATCCTTGTAGCCATCACACATCTTCGGCGCCGCAGCGCCGTCCGGCGACGAGGCCGGACCGGTCCGCGGTGCTTTCGTCGTGTCCGAGCCCCCACCACCCCAGGGGAAGCTCGCGCGCGGTGAGGGACAGATCAAGGGGGGCGGAATTGGCCGCCGTGCAGAAGTACTTCATGGCCCCGGATCCGGGGTTCGTCCGGCTCCGGATCTCACTCCGTGCCGTCCTCGGCGTCGCGCTCGCGGTCGCCCTGGCCGAGCTGTCCGGTCTGTCCCTCATCGCGTCCATCACCGCCGGGCTCGCCGCGCTGCTCGCCCTCTTCACGGTCGCCGACCCCTCGGTGCGCCGCCAGGCCGTCACCACCGCCCTGCTGCCGACGGTCGGATTCCCCGTGCTGGCCCTCGCGACCCTCCTGCACGGCGTCCCGCTCCTGCGCGACGCGGTCTGGCTGCTCGTGATCTTCGCCGGCGTCTACGCGCGCCGCTGGGGACCGCGCGGACACGCGCTCGGCATCTTCGCCTTCATGCAGTTCTTCGTGACCCAGTTCCTACACGCCCTGCCCGCCCAGCTCCCCGAGCTGTACGCGGCCACCGGCATCGCCCTGGGCGCGGCCGTGACCGTGCGCTTCGTGCTGTGGCCCATCGAGCGTCGGGTCCCGCCGTCGGCCGTGCCCGCCGCCCTGCCCGGCACGGGGCTCGCCCGGGCCACCACCCGTCAGGCCGTCCAGGTCTCCGTCGCCTCGGGGGCGGCCCTCGTCATCGGGCAGTTCCTCTCGGAGGAGCGCTGGTACTGGGCCGTCGGCACCGTCTGGTGGATCTTCGTCAACACGGCCTCGCGGGGCGAGACGCTCGTACGGGGCTTCCGCCGCGTCCTCGGCACCGTCACCGGCATCGCCGCCGGATTCCTCGTCGCCGTCCCGCTGGGGGGCGCGCCCGTCGTCACCGCCCTGCTGGTCGCCCTCTGCGTGTTCGGGATCTTCTACGCCGCCCCCGTCTCGTACAGCTGGATGATCCTGGCGGTCACCGTCATGGCCAGTCTGCTCTACGGACTGCTGGGGGTGCTGGACGGTGCGCTGCTCCTCCTGCGCGTGACCGAGACCTGCGTCGGGGCCGCGTGCGCCGGCCTCGCCGTGACGCTGGTCCTTCCCGTCCGGACGCATGCGACGAACGACGCGTGGATCCAGCGAGCGCTCCTCTGCGTCCGGGCCGCCACCTCGGCGTCCGTTCGCCGTCTGGCCGGCGAGGAGGCCGCCGACCCGACGCCGCACGCCGCGGAGCTGGAGGCGCTTCTCGGGCGCGTGCGGCTCTCGCTGGCTCCGCTGGTGCATCCGTTGACCCCGTTCAGGGGAAGGAAGCAGCGAGCACGCCGAGTCCTCGCGCTTCTCGACGAAGCGGCCGGGGAGGTGCGGGGGCTGGTCGCCGTCGCCGCCGACCCGGACGCCAGTCACGACGCTCGCCTGGCTGCCGCCTGCTGGCGGGTCGAAGCCGCCGTGGAAGCCCTCACTTCTCGCGGACGGGCCGCGGTGGAGCCGGTCGGTCATCTCCGGATCGAGGGCCATGCCCACGCGGGTGCGCCGGCTCTCGCCCACGCGAGCGGGCTCGCTCGCGTGCTCACGGAGCTGGACGCTCCGCTGAGGACCCCGCCCGGTGCGTGGATGCTCCGCTCCTGAAGCTCCGAGTTCCCCCGCCGCCTCCGCGCCGTGAGGACCAGACTCCCCCCTTTGGTCTAGACCGCCTGCTACCGTCGGCCCGACGAGACGACGGCCGGTCGACCGCGACCGGCCCGGGGGCAGGGGAGGCGCCGTGGGCGGCACAGGGACGGTCCGAGGCCGGAGCGGGGTACGGGCGTACATCGGCTCCTTCACCACGGCGGGCGGCCGCGGCGTCCTCGCCGCCGACGTGGACGAGGAGACCGGCGCGCTGACCGTCACCGGCGGCAGCGACGCCGTCGCCGACCCCTCCTTCCTCGCCCTCGCCGGGCCCGTGCTCCACGCCGTGTCCGAGACCGGGGCGGGCGCCGTCGCAGCCTTCGACGTCACCGGCCCCGTGCCCCGGCCGCTCGGCGCCCCCGTCCCCGTCGACGGCGCGGGCCCCACCCATCTGGCGCTCGCCGCCGGACACCTCCTCACCGCCAACTACACCTCCGGCAGCGTCACCGCCCTGCCCCTGGCAGAGGACGGCACCGCCCGCCCCGCCACGGCGGTCCTGCGGCACGAGGGCAGCGGTCCCGTCGCCGACCGCCAGAGCCGCCCGCACGCCCACCAGGTGCTCCCCGACCCCAGCGGTCGCTGGGTCGTCAGCGTGGACCTCGGCACCGACTCCGTACGGATCTGCGCGCTCGACCCCGCGACCGGGGAGCTCACCCTCCACGGCGAGACCGCGCTGCGCCCGGGCACCGGGCCGCGCCACCTCGCCTTCCATCCGGCCGGCGCGCACGCGTACGTCCTGAACGAGCTGGAGCCCACCCTCACCGTCTGCCGCTGGGACGCCGTGGAGGGCGTCCTCGAACCGCTCCGGGAGACCCCCGTCGTCCCCGAGGGCGCCACCGGCCCCTGCTTCCCTTCCGAGGTGGTCGTCGCCCCCGACGGCCGCTTCCTCTGGGCCGCCGTGCGCGGCGCCGACACCCTCGCCGTGCTCGCCCTCGGGACGGACGGCGCCGAGGCCGGTCTCGTCGCCACCGTGCCCTGCGGCGGCACCTGGCCCCGTGACCTGACCCTCGACCCCTCCGGCCGGCGCCTGTACGCGGCGAACGAGCGCTCCGGGGACGTCACCTGGTTCACCCTCGACCCGGAGACCGGGCTCCCGTCGCGCGCCGGCGCGATCGCGGCCCCCGCCGCCTCCTGCGTCGTCCTCGGCTGAGCCCCCGGCCCCGCCGGACACGACGAAGGGCCCGCACCGGACTAATCCGGAGCGGGCCCTTCCGTGCGACGCGAGGCCGGGCGCCTCAGCGGGCGGGCCTCAGAGCGAGGGCGGGCCTCAGAGCGACGGGGCGCCCTGCGGCTGCTGCGGCGCGATGCCCAGCGCGGCCGTGTACTGCGAGAGCACCAGCTTGCCGATGGCCGGGTAGGCGCCCAGCGGTTCGGCGGCGGCGCACCCGGCCTCCTTCGACGCCTCGTCGAGGAGGCCGTCGGCCAGCTCGGGGCCGATCAGGTACGGGGCGAGGGCCAGCTGCTCCGCGCCGGCGGCGCGCAGCTGCTCGGCCACGGAGGTGATGGAACCCTCCTGGTCGAGGGCGGCGGCCATCACCGGGACGGCGAGGCGTGCGGCGAGCAGCATGCCGGTGATCCCGGCGGCCTGCACGGCCTCCTCGCCACCGACCGTGGCCAGGATGATGCCGTCGGCGGCCGTCGCGACCGTGAACAGCCGGGCGCGGTCGGCGCGGGCCAGACCGGCCTCGGAGAGGCGCACGTGCAGCGCCTCGGCGAGCAGCGGGTGCGGGCCGAGGACGTCGGTCAGCTCGGCGGTGTTGCCGCCGTCCATCAGGGCCTGGCGCACCTGGCGCATCTGGGCGCTGTCCGGACCCGCCAGCAGCGGGACGACGACCGCGGCGGGGCCCGTCGGGGCGGTGGCCTCACGGCCGGCGGCCAGGGCCAGCTCGTACCGCTCGGTGCGCAGCGTGGCGGCCGCCGTGAGGACGGACGCGAGCGAGGGGAACTCGGTGTCGTCGCCCTCCAGGAAGCCGATCGCGGCCTCCAGGCCGGGCAGCTCGGAGCGGGCGATGCTCACGACCTCCTCGGCCAGCGAGCGTATGGCGTCGGACGGCACGCCGGGAACGGCGAGAACCAGTGCGGGAGCGCCCTCGGGCGCCGCCGCGGGTTCAGGGCGACGGTGCCGCCCGGACTGGCGGGGTCGAGGCATTCGTACAGGCAGGCCGGAAGCAGGCCCAGTGGGGGAGCTCATGGCGCCGCATGCTACTGGTTTCACCCGTCGCGCCGTCGGCTGAGGTGCGGTCACGCGCCTTCCGTCCCCCTATGTCCGCTCTGGGGTCGGACTTCCCTTCCGCCACGCTTTCGCGCCCGCCCCGGCTCCGGTTCCGCTTCCTTCCCCCCCGTCGACCCTTCCGCGCCTTCTCCCGCTCCCGCGCACCGCGTTCCAACTGGGCGGACGGCCTCGCCTACGCCGCTCCGGCACCGAACAGGCGGAGCAGCGACGGGTCTTCCGGCAGGCGCAGGGCGCCGGTGGCGAGCGCGGAGGCGAGGGCGACCGCCCCGGCGAGCGGGTCTCCCGCCGCCTCCACCGTCCGGGCCCCCGGCAGCAGCTCCCCGAGTGCGGACCGGAGCGGTGCGAGCAGGGGCTCGCCCATCCTGAAGAGCCCGCCGGTGAGGGCCACCAGGGCGCCCGGCTCCGCCGGGCACGCGGCCTCGGCGGCCTCGGCGATGTGGGCGCCGGCCCGCGCGAGGATGCCGGCCGCCACGGGATCCGTCGCGGCGCAGCGCCCCACCTCGGGGGCGAAGGAGGCGAGCACCGCGGGCCGGTCCGTACGCGGGTAGAGCAGGCCCGGCAGTCCGGCCGCCGGCCCGAAGAGCTTCTCGGCCCGGGTCAGGAGCGGCGTCGAACCCCCGCGCCGCCCGTCGTGCGCGCGCATCGCCGCCTCCAGGCCGGCCCGGCCGATCCAGGCGCCGCTGCCGCAGTCGCCGAGGAGGTGCCCCCAGCCGTCCGCCCGCCGCCAGGCCGTCAGGTCCGTGCCGAGCGCGATCAGGCCCGTGCCGCCCGCGACGACGGCGCCCGGCCGCTGCCCGAGCGCTCCGGCGTAGGCGGTGACCGCGTCGGCCGCGAGCGCGAGACGGCGCACGCCCCAGGCCTCCTCGAAGGCGCGCGGCAGTTCGGCCCGCAGCTCGTCGCCGAGGGTCGCCATTCCGGCGGCGCCCACGGCCGCGGCGGCGACCGGCCGCGCGCCGGCCCGCTCCCGCAGGGCGGCGACGGCGGGCAGGACCTGCTCCAGGAAGTGGCCGGCGGAGATCCCGCCCGGTCCCGTCCGCACCGGTTCGCGGGAGGAGACGGTCTCCAGGACGGCGCCGTTCGCCGCCTCGGCCAGCGCGACGCGGAGCCCCGAACCACCGGAGTCGACGCCGACGACCAGGGCCCCGGCGGCCTCGTGCGCGGAGGGGACGGGAAGTACGGAGTCCACGGGATCCACGGAGACCACGGTGCACCATCCTCGGAGGCGTGAGCGGGAGCGGGCGGAGGTCCGGGCCGGACCGGGCTGTCACTGTAGGCCGGTAGAGTGACGGACCGTGACAGCGCGACCCTTGAACGAACTGGTGGAGCCCGGCTGGGCGGAGGCCCTGAGCCCCGTCGCGGGACGTGTCGCCGCGATGGGCGACTTCCTGCGGGCGGAGATCGCCGCGGGCCGGACGTACCTGCCCTCCGGGCAGAACGTGCTGCGGGCCTTCCAGCAGCCCTTCGACGAGGTGCGGGTCCTGATCGTGGGTCAGGATCCCTATCCCACACCGGGAATGGCGATGGGGCTCAGCTTCTCGGTCGCGCCCGAGGTCCGTTCGCTCCCCGGGAGCCTGGAGAACATCTTCCGGGAGCTGCACACCGACCTCGGTCTGCCCCGGCCGTCGAACGGCGACCTGACGCCGTGGACCCGGCAGGGCGTCCTGCTGCTCAACAGGGCGCTGACCACGGCCCCGCGCAAGCCTGCCGCCCACCGGGGCAAGGGCTGGGAAGAGGTGACCGAGCAGGCCATCCGCGCGCTGGCCGCCCGGGGCAAGCCCCTGGTGTCGATCCTGTGGGGCCGCGACGCCCGCAACGCCCGCCCGCTCCTCGGCGACCTGCCGGCGATCGAGTCCGCGCACCCGTCCCCGATGTCGGCGGACCGGGGCTTCTTCGGCTCCCGTCCGTTCAGCCGGGCGAACGAGATGCTCATCGGCATGGGCGCCGAGCCGGTGGACTGGCGCCTGCCCTGAGCCCGGCGGGGCGCCGGCGGACCGGCGCCCCGAGCGGGCGGGTCAGACCCGCTTGAAGTAGAACTTCTGGTTGGGCTGGTAGGTGCAGTCCCACAGTCGCGCCGGGGCGCCGTTGTCGGTCCGCCAGTCGGCGATCTCCAGGCACTTGCTGGAGGCGTAGTTGAAGTCGGGGTAGATCATGCCCGAGTTGCCGTACCAGGTCTGGTTGGCGCCGTAGTGGCAGCTCCACTGGTCGGCCACGGCGCCGTTGTAGGTGCCCCAGTCGCGGAGCTCCAGGCACTTGCCGCTGTTCAGGTTGATGTACCAGTACGGGCCGGTCGAGGATCCGGGGGCGTAGTACCGCGCCCACTTCTGGTTGTCGCCGCCGGTGCAGTCCCACTGGCGGACGGCCGCGCCGTCGTTCCTGCTCCAGTCGGCGACCTCCAGGCACTTGCCGGAGGTGTGCAGGGGCTGGAGCTGGAAGACACCGTCCAGGACGAGGTCCTGGGCCTGGGCGGGCGCGGCCGTGAGGCCGAAGATCATGCCGATGGTGGCCGCGAGCACGAGCAGGCCGCGGCGGGCGTGGGAGAGCGGGCTGAGCTTCATGGTCCTCTGCAATCAGGAAGGCCCCGGCCGACGGCCGGGAGAGCGGGCCCATGATCGCATGTCCGTGCGAACGAACTTCCCTGCCCGCGCGGGCACTTGGGGCAATCCGGCGGAACCCGAGGTTCCGTCAGATCGCGGCCGCCCGCACGCACAGCACGTCCGGCAGGTGCTCCGCCAGGAGCTGCCAGCTGTCCCCGTCGTCGGCGCTCGCGTACACCTCGCCGTTCCGGTTGCCGAAGTAGACGCCCGCCGGGTCCGCGTCGTCCGTGCACAGCGCGTCCCGCAGCACCGTGCCGTAGTGGTCGCCCTCGGGCAGTCCCCGGCTCAGCGGCTCCCAGGTCCCGCCCGCGTCCGTCGTGCGGTAGACGCGGCAGCGGCGCCCCGCCGGGACCCGGTCGGAGTCCGCGGTGATCGGGAAGACGTAGGCGGTGTCGGGGCGGTGCGGGTGCGCGGCGACCGCGAAGCCGAAGTCGGAGGGGAGTCCCGAGCCGATGTCGGTCCAGCTCGCGCCCGCGTCGTCGCTGCGGAAGACCCCCCAGTGGTTCTGGAGGTAGAGCCGGTCCTTGTCGCCCGCGTCCTGGGCGATCTTGTGGACGCACTGCCCGAACTCGGGGTTCGGGTCGGGCAGGAAGACGGCGGACACCCCGTGGTTGGAGGGCGCCCACGCGGCCCCGCCGTCCCGCGAGCGGAACACCCCCGCCGTCGACACCGCGACCGTCAGCGCGTCCGGGTCGCGCGGGTCGGTGACGACGGTGTGCACGGCCTCGCCGCCCCCGCCGGGCACCCACTTCGAGCGGGTCGGGTGCTCCCAGAGCGGGCGGACGAGCTCGAAGGACTCGCCGCCGTCCGCCGACCGGAAGAGCGCGGCCGGCTCGGTCCCCGCGTACACGACGTCGGGGGAGTGCTCCGGTGCCGGGTGCAGCTGCCAGACCCGCTCCAGGGAGGCGCCCGTGTCCTCGGGGAACTTCACCGCGGGGCGGGCCGGTTCGGTCCAGGTCCTGCCGAGGTCGTCGGAGTGGAAGACGGAGGGCCCCCAGTGCGCGCTGTCCCCGCCGGCGAGCAGGCGCGGGGTCGGCCGCCGGGTGTCGATGGCGACCGAGTACACCGCCTGCGCGGGGAAGCCGGGATCGTCGAACTCCCATCGTCCGTCGCGCCTCCGGCCGATGAAGAGGCCCTTGCGGGTGCCTACGGTGAGGAGCACGTCGGGCATGGCTGCCACCTCCAGGACGCCGTTGTCACTGATACGGGCCAGTCTGCACCCGGCCACTGACAACGACCCCCGGAGACACTCCCGGCCCGGCCGCCGGGGTCAGATCGCCCAGGCGTACTGCGGCGGGGCGGAGATCCGTGCGCCCAGCTCACGGGCGGCGCGGCGCGGCCAGGAGGCGTCGCGCAGCAGCTCGCGGCCGAGGAGGACCGCGTCGGCCTCGCCGTTGGCGAGGATCTTCTCGGCCTGCTCGCTCTCGGTGATCAGGCCGACGGCGGCGACGGGCAGCCCGGTCTCGGCCTTGACGCGGGCGGCGAAGGGCACCTGGTAGCCGGGGCCCACCGGGATCTCGGCCGGTCCGCCGTTGCCGCCGCTGGAGACGTCGAGGAGGTCGACGCCGTGCTCGCGCAGCAGGGCGGCGAAGCGCACGGTCTCGTCGACCGTCCAGCCGTGCTCCTCCAGCCAGTCGGTGGCGGAGATCCGGAAGAGGAGGGGCAGTTCCTCGGGCCAGACGGCGCGCACGGCGTCGACGACCTCCAGGGCGAGGCGGGTGCGGTTCTCGAAGGAGCCGCCGTAGGCGTCCGTGCGGTGGTTGCTGTGCGGGGAGAGGAACTCGCCGATGAGGTAGCCGTGGGCTCCGTGCACCTCCAGGACCTCGAACCCGGCCGCCAGGGCGCGTCGGGCCGCGTCCGCGAACTGTCCGGTGATCTCCCGGACGCGCTCCACGGTCAGCTCGGTCGGCACGGGGTGGCCCTCGGCGAACTCGACCGGGCTGGGGCCGACGGGCTGCCAGCCCTCGCCGGGCTCGACCGGACCGCGCCCCACCCAGGGGCGGTCGGTGGAGGCCTTGCGTCCGGCGTGTCCGATCTGGATGCCGGGCACGGTGCCGTGCTCCTTGAGGAATCCGGAGATGCGCCGCAGCCCCTCGATCTGGGTGTCGTTCCAGAGGCCGAGGTCGGCCGGGCTGATGCGGCCCTCGGGGGAGACGGCGGTCGCCTCCACGAGGATCAGTCCGGCGCCGCCGGTGGCGCGGGCCGCGTAGTGGGCGAAGTGCCAGTCGCCGGCGACGCCCGCGTTCGGGCCGCTCGTCTCCGCCGAGTACTGGCACATGGGCGCCATCCAGACCCGGTTGGGCACGGTCAGGGAACGCAGGGTGTACGGCTCGAACAGCGCGACGCTCATGACGGACTCCGTTTCGGGGTGCCTCGAAGATGCTCGTACGATACTCATCGTAGTACGGCACCTGTCAAACTACGAGGACCCTCGTACAATGGGGCGCATCCCGGATGAAGTGGAGCCGCCGCCATGACGACCACCACCAGCCCGCGCGTCCTCGAACACCCCACGCGCGACCAGATCCGCCTCGAAGAGGTGCTGCACGCCCTCTCGGACGCCGTGCGCCTGCGGATCGTGCGGGACCTGGCGCGCGAGGAGACCGAACTCAGCTGCTCGTACTTCGACCTCCCGGTCACCAAGTCCACGACCACGCACCACTTCCGGGTGCTCCGCGAGAGCGGCGTCATCCAGCAGATGTACCGGGGCACGACCAAGCTCAACTGCCTGCGCAGGAGCGACCTCGACGCCCTCTTCCCCGGCCTCCTCGACTCCGTCCTGGCCGCCGCCGGCGCCCAGGCGGGACGCGAGGAGGAGACCGCTTGACCGCCGGCGCCCGGTCGGGACGCGAGGAGGGGGCCGGCTGACGGCCGGCCCCCTCCTCGCGTCCCGCCGCGCCTACAAGGAGCGCATCCGGTCGATCTCCGAAGTCTGCTGGGCGATCACGTCGTTCGCCATCTCCTCCACGAGGACGTTGTTCCCCTCGCTCAGCACCTCGGCGGCCATCGTCACGGCCCCTTCGTGGTGCGCGATCATCAGCTTCAGGAAGAGCTCGTCGAAGGCCCTGCCCTTCGCGGCCCGCAACTCCTTCAGCTGGGCCTCGGTCGCCATGCCCGGCATCGAGTGGTGATCGTGGACGCCCTGCTCGCGCGGACCACCGTTGTTTTTCAGCCAACCTTCCATCGCGTCGATCTCCGGCCGCTGCGCCGCCGCGATCCGCTCGGCCACCTTCTTCACCTGGGGCGAGGACGCCCGTCCCGGGACCAGCGCCGTCATCGTCAGGGCCTGCCGGTGGTGCACGGTCATCATCTGCACGTAGCGGAAGTCCGCGCCGTTCGGGCTCTCGTCGGGGAGCAGCCGCGCGGCCTCCTCGGGGGATATCCGCCGGGCCGGCTCCCCGGGCTTCCCCGGTGCCACCACCGCGGGGCCGGTCGAGGCCCCGGCCTGCGGCGCGCCCTGGGCGGGGGCCGACTCGCAGGCGCTCAGGGCGAGTACGGCGACGACGGACAGGGCCGCGGCGACGACGGCACGCTGACGGCGGATCAACAACGCGACCTCCAGGGGTTCTTGCGGGGACAGTGACCGTTCCTAGCACTTTTCTCGGGGGGACCGATCAAAAACCTTCATTACGGCTGTGTTGCCATCTGTTGAGATGTGCACGCCACGGAAGATACTGCCGGGGTGCAACACCCGTTCAAAGCTGAACGGATACCAGGGAGGACGGAGTGACTTCGTTGCGTACCCCGCGTACCACGTCCGACACGCGTGACCCGCGTGCCCGGTTCAGACGCCTGGGTGTGGCATCCGCCGCAGCCGGGCTGCTGGCCACACTGCTCGCGGCAGGCCCCGCGGCCGCCACCCCCGACCCCGGAGACGCCGGCCCCGCACAGGGCACGATCTCCTCGCAGCAGGCCGCCGAGGCGCGCTCCGCCATCCAGAGCGGCGAGATACCCGGCGTGGACGAGATCGTCCACAGCCAGAACATCGAGCACCTCGCCAACGTCCCCAAGGACGCCCTCAAGGGCCTCAACTCGGACCTCGCCTTCCAGGGCAAGTACGCCTTCGCGGGCAACTACGACGGCTTCCGGATCTTCGACATCAGCGACCCGAAGGCCCCGAAGACCGTCGCGCAGGTCCTCTGCCCGGGCTCCCAGAACGACGTCTCCGTCTCCGGGAACCTGCTCTTCCTCTCCACCGACTCCTCCCGGAGCGACAACTCGTGCGCCAGCACGACGCAGCCCGCCTCGGTCAAGGAGTCCTGGGAGGGCATGAAGATCTTCGACATCAGCGACATCGCCAACCCGAAGTACGTCGCCGCCGTCGAGACCAACTGCGGTTCCCACACCCACACGATCCTGCCCAAGGGCAAGAACGTGTACATCTACGTCTCCTCCTACTCGCCCAACGTCGCCTTCCCGGACTGCCAGCCCCCGCACGACGGCATCTCCGTCATCAAGGTGCCCCGCAAGACGCCCGAGCAGGCGGCGGTCGTCAACTTCCCCGTCCTCTTCCCGGGCGAGGGCCCGGACGGCGGCGGCAACCCGGGCGCGCCCACCAACCCGGGCGTCTCCAAGACCACCGGCTGCCACGACATCACCGTGCTTCCTTCGGAGAACCTCGCGGCCGGCGCCTGCATGGGTGACGGCATCCTCTTCGACATCAAGGACCCCGAGCACCCGCGGGTCATCGACCAGGTCCAGGACAACGTCAACTTCGCGTTCTGGCACTCCGCGACCTTCAACCAGAAGGCGAACAAGGTCGTCTTCACCGACGAGCTGGGCGGCGGCGGCGCCGCCACCTGCAACGCCCAGGTCGGCCCCAACCGGGGCGCCGACGGCATCTACGACATCGTCGGCAAGGGCGACAAGCGCAAGCTGGTCTTCCGCAGCTACTTCAAGATCCCGCGCCACCAGGCCGACACCGAGAACTGCGTCGCCCACAACGGCTCGCTGATCCCGGTCAAGGGCAAGGACCTCATGGTCCAGGCCTGGTACCAGGGCGGCGTCTCCGTCTGGGACTTCACCGACTCCTCCGCCCCGAAGGAGATCGCCTACTTCGAGCGCGGCCCGCTGTCCGCCACCACCATGTCGACGGGCGGTTCCTGGTCCGCGTACTACTACAACGGCCACATCTACTCGAACGACATCGCGAAGGGCTTCGACGTGCTGAAGCTCTCCGACCGCCGTACGGACCCGGCGAAGCGGATCCGGATGGACCAGCTCAACGTCCAGACCCAGCCGGACTACTTCGACCTCGACGACTGACCACGGTCGTGACGGCCGGCTGACGACCCGAGCGCCGGCGTGCCGCCGGGCGGACCCCCGCCCGGCGGCACGCCCGCCTCCCAGTCCAGTCCGTACCGCTGGAACAGCTCCGCCCGCAGGCGTGCCAGCGGCATCGGAGCCCCCGGCAGCAACACCGCCACCACCGAGCCCATCAGCAGGGCGCGCAGCAGCGGATAGTCCGTGTCCACGTCCGTGGAGCCGTACCGCGCGACCGTGTCCCGCAGCAGGAAGGCCAGGCGCTGCTGCTCCTGGCACTGCACGAACCCCTCGGCCTGCAGGATGCCCGCCATGTGGGTCCGCATCAGCGTGGGCCGGCTCACCGCCAGCCCCAGGATCGCGTCGATCGCGCGGGCCAGCCGCTCGCGGCCGTCCTCCGTGCGCGGCTCCCGCTCCAGCGCCTCCTCCAGGGTGAGGTGCATCAGCCGGTGCACCGCCGCCTGGAGCAGCTGCCGCTTGCCGGGGAAGTAGTACGAGATCAGCCCCCGCGCCGTACCGGCCCGCTCCGCGATGTCGCCGAGCGTGGTCGCCTCGTAGCCATGGGCGTCGATCAGCTCCACGGTGGCCTGGAGAATCCGCTCGCGCGACCGGCGCCGAAGCTCTTCATTGACCGATGGGCTACGCGGGGACATGCTGGACTCCTGCGTTGACTGGCTGCCGGCCAATATACTCGGCGCATCCCGTCGGCATGCCCGTGTGGCATACCGCCGGGGATGCCGTCTGTTCTGGGCGACACGGGGGATCGTCCAGAACAGACGGCTTCATCGTCTTTCTCCCATTCTGCTCCCGCCGCTCTCCGCACCGCCGCCGTCGTCTCCGGGGGAGCGGTGTGCCGCTCCGCGCCGCTCGTTCCACCGGTACGTGAGCACCGCCGCGGCCACCCAGCACCAGCCGATCAGCCAGCCCTCCACGACGTCCGAGGGCCAGTGCACGCCCAGGTAGACCCGCGTCCAGCCCACCCCGAGCACCGAGACGACGGCCGCGCCCGCCAGGGTGCCCCAGCCGCGCCACTCGTCCCGCCAGTGCAGGGCGAGCATCCACAGCAGCAGCCCGCAGGTGACCGTCGCCGTCATCGCGTGGCCCGACGGGAAGGCGGCGTACCGCGCCGAGTCGAGGGGCTCGGCCCAGTACGGCCGCTCCCGTCCCACCAGCGCCTTGACGGCCTGCTGGGAGCCGGCGGCCAGCAGGCTCGTCCCCGCCACCCACAGGGCCGCCCGGCGCTCCCCCCGCCACCACAGCACCACCGTGGCGGCCGCGGCCAGGGCACGCATCGTCCACGGGTCCCACACCCAGTCCGTCAGGATGCGGTTGACCTGGGTGAAGCCGGGATGGGCGAGGGCGCTGCGGTGGAGCGCCTCGGCGACCGAACGGTCGAAGGAGAGCAGCGGCGACCATCCCACCGTGACGAGCACGAGCAGGACCAGGGCCAGGACTCCGGAGACCACGGCGGAGGAGCGCATGCGCCGATCCTGCCCGACGATCCGCCCCGCACGGCCCTCCGCACGGCCCGTGCGCGTCGCCGCCGGGACCCCGTCCGCCGTGCGCGCCGTCACCGGCCGCTATCCCAGCGCGCTGAGCGCCGGGACGAAGGCCACGAGCACGGGGACCACGGGCACCAGGGACGCGGCCGCCGTCAGCCGGAGCCGGCGCCCGGCGGTGAGGCGGGGGGTCGCGGTGAGCAGCCGGTTCACCCGCTGCGGCAGATCGGCGTCGTGCGCCGGGCCGGGGCCGAAGACGCCCCGGTCCTCGTTGAGTTCGACCAGTGCGAGCGCGATCGTCAGCCGCCCGAAGCGGCGCGAGGCCACGTCGTCGGCGGCCAGCTCCACCAGGCGGTGCATCTCCTCGCGGAAGGCCGCGAAGACCGGGATCCCCGGGAACCCGGCGGCCAGCGCCGCCGAGGAGTGCAGCAGCCAGTCGTGCCGCGCCCGGGCGTGGCCCTGCTCGTGCGCCAGGACCGCGTCCAGCTGACGCCCCTTCAACCGCCGCAGCGCCGCCGTCGTGATGACCAGCTGGGGTGCGGAGCCGGCCATCCACCAGGCGTCCGCCCGCTCGCCCTCCAGGACGACGAGCCGCTCGCTGCCCGGGCGCTCCCCGGGCAGCAGGGGCGAGCGGACGAGCAGGTCGCAGCGGCGTCGGCGGCGCCGGGCGCGGGCCCGGCCGATCTCCCGGCCCAGCATCGCCCCCGACCAGAGGCCGCCGGCCGCCAGCACCACCGCGAGCACCGCCGACCAGGGCCCGGACGTCCCGAGTTCGTACGCGTCGACCACCGCGCGCGGCGCGCCCGCGAAGACCTGCCCCCGCACGGCCTTCCACGCCGCGGACGCGCTGAACGTCATGGAGAGCGCGAAGCTGACCAGCACCGCGGCCACCACGCACTGCCACACCCACAGGGCCACCACGGGTTCTCGCTCCACCCAGTCGGCTCGGGACAGCAGCCGGGGGGCCGCGACGGCGGCCAGGACGCCGAGCAGGAACAGCGCGAGGGAGACCCACATGGGCGTCAGCCTATGAGCGCGGTACTCGCCGGGGGTATGGGCACGGACGGCAAGTGACGTACGCCACGGTTTGGTTGGCCGGAAGCCGCTGCCGCCGGGCCGGATCCCGTGAGGTCCTCAGGGAGTCTCACAGGGTCACCAGCATCGCGAGCATCGCGAGCGCCATCGAGAGCCGGCAGGCATGTGCCAGCTCCGGCCGGGTCGCCCAGGCGCGCCCCCCGCCGCCGGAGGTCGTCCGGGCCGCGCCCGTACCGCTCCCGGAAGTCGTCCGGACCGCGCCCGTACCGCTCCCGGCGGTCGTCCGGGCCGCGCCCGTACCGCTCCCGGCGGTCGCCGCCACCGGCACGAGCCGGGCCCCCGAGCGGAGCACGTACGCCACGTAATAGAGGAGGAGCCCGCCCGTGAGCACGGGTATGCCGCCCGCCGTCCCCGCCGCGTGCCCCGCGTGCGCCCCCGCCGCGCCGGGCGCCGCCATCGCCACCGCCATGTAGACCATGGCGAGCGAGCCCACCAGGTGGTGCAGATGGTGACCACCGTGCCGGACCGCCAGGAGGCCGTGCAGCGTCGCCGCGCCGAACACCGCCGCGTACAGCGTCCAGCCCCACTCCGGCGGGGTCAGGACCGCGGCCGGCAGCGCCATGGCCGCCATCCCGAACCCCATCACCGCCTCGCCGACCGCGGCCCGCCGCTCCTCGCCGTCGCAGACGCGCGTCCGCAGCAGGCAGTACACGCCCGTCGCCGCGCACAGCGCGACCAGCAACCACCCGGACAGAGCCGGTCCGTGCACGGCACACCTCCCCCTCGATGCCGTCCCCTCCAGGGAGGAATGCCCGCCTCCCCGGCGCCGCACGCGGGCGCACGGGCGCGCACGGGTGTACGAGGGGAGCGAAAGAGGCGCGCGTTAGGCTCGGGACGATCGCGCACGCCGATCGTCAGCGCCCGAGGGGAGCCCCGTTACATGGACACCGCCACGTCCCAGGAGACCGGCCGGATCAGCTACCGCGAAGCGGTCCTCGACGACGTCCCGGCACTCGTCCCGCTCGTGGAGTCGGCCTACCGGGGCGACGCCAGCCGGGGCGGCTGGACGACGGAGGCGGACATCCTCCAGGGGCAGCGCACCGACCCCGAGGGCGTGGCCGCCGTCATCACCACCCCCGGCAGCCGGCTGCTGGTCGTGGAGCGGGACGGCGAGCTGGTCGCCTGCTGTCAGCTGGAGCACCGCGGCGAGGCCGCCTACTTCGGCATGTTCGCGGTCCGCCCGGAGCTGCAGGGCGCGGGTCTGGGCAAGCAGATCATCGCGGAGGCCGAGCGCCGGGTGCGTGAGCTGTGGGACGTGCGGGAGATGCACATGACGGTGATCTCCGTCCGTGAGGAGCTGATCGCCTGGTACGAGCGGCGCGGCTACCGGCGCACGGGCCGGATGACCCCCTTCCCCTACGGCGACGAGCGCTTCGGGCTGCCCCAGCGGGACGACCTGGAGTTCGAGCTGCTGATCAAGCCGCTGAGCTGATCCCTCCGGCGGAAGGGTGGCTTCAACCCTGGCGGACAGGAAAAACTTCTGTCGTCAGGGGGGTCTCGCAGGATAATTTCTCTTGCCTCCCCTTGTGGGAACGAAGCGTCAATGGTTACGTTGTCTTGACGCAAGGTTCTCCTGTGGAGGAAGAGGCATGACGGAAATTCTTGTGCAGGACGTGACCGGTGGGGGGATATCCACCGAATCCCGTGTGATCGACCACCCGGCCTGGGCCGAGCTCAAGAATGCCGTGGAGGAGATCCGTCCCTGGCAGTCCACGGACGGCTCCATCGACTTCGACGCCGAGGGCGCCCCCGCCCGCGCGCTCGTCGAGCTGACCGTGGGCCGCCTGGTCGCGGCCGTCGAGCAGCTCTCCCCGCTCGTCCCGCACGACGGCGCCTACCACCGCGCCCTCGTCGCGGACCTGCGCAAGTGGGTCGAGAGCGGCTTCACCGTCCCGGACTTCCTGGACTCCCTCATGGAGTTCCACCCGGCCGCCGGCCGCGCCGACGGGCTCCAGCACCTCGTGCTCTTCCCGATGTACACGCAGAACGGCAACCTGGACCGCAACTTCGAGGCCGTCGTGCTCCGCATGGTCTGGCCGGAGTGGCTCTCCGAGCTGGAGCGCACCCGCTACGACAACCCGGGCTTCTGCGGCATCACCTTCGAGGACTTCACCGCCGGGTACGACACCAACTCGGCCGTCCTCTTCCCGGAGACCGTCGCCGTCCGCGAGGTGCCGGAGCGCTTCACCTGGGGCGGCATCTTCTGTGACCGCGAGGCCGCGCGCTTCCGCAAGGTCACCGAGGCCGCGGTCGACACCCTCGGCGTGAAGCTGCCCGAGGACATCGCCGTCATGCTCGGCGACCAGAACCGCTGCCAGCAGGCCTTCGCGCTCTGGGACCTGGTCCACGACCGCGCCCACAGCCGCGGCGACCTGCCCTTCGACCCCTTCATGATCAAGCAGCGCCAGCCGTTCTGGATGTACGGCCTGGAGGAGCTCCGCTGCGACCTCACCGCCTTCAAGGAGGCCGTGAAGCTGGAGGCCGAGGGCAACGGGCACGGCCGTGACGTGCAGTACGCCGTCCTCTTCGACCGGATGTTCCGCTTCCCGCTCACCGGCGACCGCGTCCGCAACTACGACGGTCTGGGCGGCCAGCTCCTCTTCGCGTACCTCCACAAGAACGACGTGGTGCGCTGGACGGACAACGTCCTCACGATCGACTGGGACCGCGCCCCCGAGGTCACCAACCGCCTCTGCTCCGAGATCGAGACCCTCTACCGCGAGGGCATCGACCGCCCGAAGCTGGTCCACTGGTTCAAGGCGTACGAGTTCGTCTCCACCTACCTCGCCCCGCACCCGGGATCGAAGTGGGCCAAGGGTCCCGACGCCCTCGACCTCTCCCTGCCGCCCCGCAAGCTCGTCGACGACGTGCTTCCGGACGAGTTTCCGCTCAGCATGTTCTTTGAGGCCCTCGCCAAGAAGCTGAAGGGCGTGATCGCCGACACCAAGGGGATCACCGCCGCCGACGTCCCGAGCACCGAGCGGGCCGCCGCGTGAGCGACCTCACCGAGAGCACCGAGGAGGCGTCGCCCATGATCGCCAACGGAAACGGCGGGCCGCTCGACGGCGCCGTCATCGCGGTCGCAGGCGCGGCCGGTCCCGCCGGCCGCGCGACGCTGCTGCGTCTCGCCGAGGCGGGCGCCACGGTCGTCGCCTCCGACGCCGACCCGGCGCGCCTCGCGGAGGCCGTCGACGCCGCCCGCTACGCGCACGGCGGGGCCAAGGTCGTCGGCGACACGGTCGACCTCCTCGACCTGGACGCCACGCGCGACTGGGCGGCGAAGACCGAGAAGGAGTTCGGCCGGATCGACGGCCTGGTCCACCTCGTCGGCGGCTGGCGCGGCGCGCCCTCCTTCGCCGAGACCGACCTCGCGGACTGGGACTTCCTGGAGAAGCTCCTGATCCGCACCGTCCAGCACACCTCGCTCGCCTTCCACGACGGGCTGCTGCGGGCCGGCGGTCGCGGCCGGTACGCCCTGATCAGCCAGTCCGGCGCGTCCAAGCCGGTCGCCAACAACGCCGCGTACAACGCCGGCAAGGCGGCCGCCGAGGCCTGGACCCTCGCCATGGCCGACTCGTTCCGCAAGCTGGGGGGCGACGAGGGCCCCCAGGCGGCGGCTGCCATCCTGGTGATCAAGGCATTGGTGCACGACGCGATGCGCGCCGAACGCCCCAACGCGAAGTTCGCGGGCTTCACCGACGTCAAGGACCTGGCCGAGGAGATCGCCGGGCTCTGGGACAAGCCCGCCCAGGAAGTGAATGGACAGCGTCTGTGGCTGACCCCCAAGCCGTGACCGCGGCACTCGGCCCCAGGACCGACGCACGTCGTCACCACGACCCGTCGGTCCGGGGCTTCGCCAGCGACAACTACGCCGGCGCCCACCCCGAGGTCCTCGCGGCCCTCGCCCTCGCCAACGGCGGCCACCAGGTCGCCTACGGCGAGGACCAGTACACCGAGCACCTCCAGCGGATCATGCACAGCCACTTCGGCCCCACCGCCGAAGCCTTCCCGGTCTTCAACGGGACCGGGGCGAACGTGACGGCCCTCCAGGCGCTCACCGACCGCTGGGGCGCCGTGATCTGCGCCGAGACCGCCCACATCAACGTGGACGAGGGCGGCGCGCCGGAGCGGATGGGCGGCCTCAAGCTGCTCACCGTCCCGACCCCGGACGGCAAGCTCACCCCCGAGCTGATCGACCGGCAGGCCTGGGGCTGGGAGGACGAGCACCGGGCGATGCCCCAGGTCGTCTCGATCACCCAGAACACGGAGCTCGGCACCGTCTACACGGTGGAGGAGATCCGCGCGATCGTGGAGCACGCCCACGCCAAGGGCATGAAGGTGCACCTCGACGGGGCCCGGATAGCCAACGCGGCCGCCTCGCTGGACGTGCCCATGCGCGCGTTCACCAACGCGGTGGGCGTGGACGTGATCTCGTACGGCGGCACGAAGAACGGCATGCTCTTCGGCGAGGCCGTCGTGGTGCTCAACCCCGACGCGGTCAGCCACATGAAGCACCTGCGCAAGATGTCCATGCAGCTCGCCTCGAAGATGCGCTTCGTGTCGGTGCAGCTGGAGGCCCTCCTCTCGAAGGACCTGTGGCTGCGCAACGCCCGCCACGCCAACGCGATGGCCCAGCGCCTCGCCGCCGGCGTGCGCGAGCTCGACGGGGTGGAGATCCTCTACCCGGTGCAGGCCAACGCGGTCTTCGCCCGCCTCCCGCACGAGGTGAGCCGGCGCCTGCAGGAACGCTTCCGCTTCTACTTCTGGGACGAGGCCGCCGGCGATGTCCGCTGGATGTGCGCCTTCGACACCACGGAGGACGACGTGGACGCCTTCCTCCAGGCGCTGAAGGAAGAGCTGGCTCGCTAGCCTTCAGTGCATGAATATACGGCCGGACGGAAAGTCATTGACTCCGTCCGGCCGTCTTCATAGGGTCATCCCGCATGGAACTCATCCAGCAGAACCCTGACATCGACGCGTACCTCGCGGCGAGCGAGTCCGTCGACCATGAGCACCCGCTCGTCAGGGCAGTGTCCGACCGCCTCGCCGACGATCACCCCGACGCATACTCATACGCCGAAGCGGCCTTCGTGTACGTCCGCGACACCATCCCGCACTCCATGGACTCCGGCGATCCCCGCGTCACCCGGCGCGCCTCCGACGTCCTGGAGCAGCGCACCGGCATCTGCTACGCCAAGTCCTTCGCGTACGCCGCGCTCCTGCGGGCCCGTGGCATCCCCGCCGCCCTCTGCTACCAGCGGCTCACCGAGGACGACGGCTCGGACCCGGTGATCCACGGCCTGGTCGCCGTCCTGCTGCCCGGCGAGAGCGCCTGGGCCCGCCAGGACGCGCGGGGGAACAAGCCGGGCGTCGACGCCCGCTTCTCGCTGGGGGAGGAGCGGCTGGCCTGGCCCGTACGGCCCGAGCTCGGCGAAGTGGACTACCCGGAGCTGTACGCCGAGCCGCACCCGGCCGTCCTGGGCGCCCTGAAGGCCGCCCCGGACCGCACGTACCTCGACCGGACGCTGCCCACGGAGCTCTGACCTCCGGAGGCGCCGGGGAGAAACGGTTCCGTCAGCCGGCTTCCTTGACCTGGGCCGGCGTCGGAGCCGTACCGCCGAGGTGCGCGGGCACCCACCAGGTGTCGCCCGCGTCCTTGGGGCGGACCGGGTAGGCGCGCTGCGCGGCCTCCAGGAGCTCCTGGACGCGCTCGCGCAGCCGCCGCGTGATCGCGCCCGCGTACTGGTCGGCGGGGGCCTCGACCGGCTCCCCGACCCGGATGGTCACCGGGATGTGGCTCCGCTTGAAGTTCCGCGGCCGGCCCTTCGTCCACAGCCGCTGGGTGCCCCACAGCGCCATCGGGATCAGCGGGACGCCCGCCTCCTGCGCCAGGCGCGCCGCGCCCGTCTTGAAGCCCTTCAGCGTGAAGGACTGCGAGATGGTCGCCTCGGGGAAGACGCCGATGATCTCGCCGGCCCGCAGCGACTCCAGGGCGTGCTTGTAGGCGTGCTCGCCCTGGGCGCGGTCCACCGGGATGTGCTTCATGCCGCGCATGAGCGGTCCCGAGATCTTGTGCTTGAAGACCGAGTCCTTCGCCATGAAGCGCACCAGGCGCTTCTGGGGGAGGGCCGCGAGGCCGGTGAAGATGAAGTCCAGATAGCTGATGTGGTTGCTCACGAGCACCGCCCCGCCGGTGCGCGGGATGTTTTCCGAACCCTGCGTGTCGATCTTCAGGTCGAGCGCCTTGAACATGGTCAGAGCGGCGCCGATGACCGGTCGATAGACGAGTTCTGCCATCGGAGAGGAACCTCTTCTTCACGTGCCAGGAGCGGGTTCTCCCGGCGAAGTTACGCGGCCGTAGGTTTTCGGCTTTGGGCAGATCGTGCCCCATGTGGGGCCCCGTGACCAGTCCAGACGGCTTCGTACGGGGAGATTCTCGTCACTCGCGGTGGTCGTGGCGGGAATCGATCGGCCCCGTGCGACGCTGCACCTGGGGAACGGGAGAGCGAAGGGGAGTGGGATGACCGAGGTCCTGGGGCCGGAGGCGCTCGGCGCCGCACTGGGGGAGAGGGCCACCCTCGTCCAGTTCTCGACGGCCTTCTGCCAGCCCTGCCGCGCCACCCGCCGCACCCTCGCCGAGGTCGCCGCCATGGTGCCGGGCGTGGGACACGTGGAGATCGACGCCGAGGAGCGCCTCGACCTCGTGCGCGAGCTCGGCATCGCCCGCACCCCCACCGTCCTCGTCCTCGACGCCGCCGGGCGCGTCGTCCGCAGGGCCGCCGGACAGCCCCGCAGGGCGGACGTCATCGCCGCTCTCGGCCGGGCCGTCTGACGCCGTGACACTTCTCCCACATCCCGGTACGCACTTGACTGCACCGTCCACCGATCGTCACCCTGACGGAGTGCCCATAGAACTCCTTCTCTACGGCCGGGCCCACGTGGACCTGGCCCGCAACGCGAGCGCGCGCTGTCCGGGTGTCTGACCACCCCAGGACCCCTCTCATGACGCCCTCGCAGAAGGACAACTCCATGACGGTTTCGCCGGACCTCCAACTCGGTGTCGTTCCCACGATCGGCGCACCCCGACAGGCATCCCCCGATCTGCTCCGCTCGGTCTTCCGCCGGCACGCGGCAGGCGTCGCGGTCATCACCGCGCACGGCGAGCGGCCCGTCGGCTTCACCGCCACCTCGCTCAACTCCGTCGCCGCCGAACCCCCGCTGATCTCCTTCGGGGTGGGCACGGGTTCCTCCAGCTGGCCCGTGGTCTCCGAGGCCGAGTTCATCGGCGTCCACATACTCGGCGAGCACCAGCAGGAGCTCGCGGCCACCTTCGCGCGCAGCGGCGCCGACCGCTTCGGCGAGGGAACCCGCTGGAGCGTCGGCCCCGAGGGCGTGCCGGTCCTCGACGGCGTCCTCGCCTGGCTGGTCTGCCGGGTGGTGGCCCGCGTGCCCGCCGGGGACCACCGGATCGTCATCGCGCAGGCGGTCGCCGGGGA
Organism: Streptomyces sp. TLI_105; assembly: GCF_900105415.1. Taxonomy (GTDB): domain Bacteria; phylum Actinomycetota; class Actinomycetes; order Streptomycetales; family Streptomycetaceae; genus Streptomyces. The sequence goes on from NZ_FNSM01000001.1 coordinate 7,127,297, forward strand.
CCCGGACGGGGCGGGCCGGCCGCTGCTCTACCACCACGGCCGCTTCAACGCGCTGCGCGACTGAGGGTTCCCGTGCGCGCCGCTCTCCGCGCGTTGGCAAGGTCACATGCCTGAGCGCTTGCTCACTGGTAACGGACTGGGTGTACTGGCGAGTAATATTTCGGTCGGGGCGTCCGGCGCCCCGACCGGAAACCCGCCCTTCAGGCGCCTATGCTGCGAGCAACAAGGCAGCCCAGTTATGACGATGCAGTAGGAGAGCCGGCGTGAGCTTGAGGATCGTTGTCTGTGTGAAGTACGTGCCCGACGCCACCGGCGACCGGCACTTCGCCGATGACCTGACGGTGGACCGCGACGACGTCGACGGCCTGCTGTCGGAGCTCGACGAGTACGCGGTCGAGCAGGCGCTCCAGATCTCCGAGGAGGCCGACGAGGCCGAGGTCACCGTCCTCACCGTCGGTCCCGAGGACGCCAAGGACGCGCTGCGCAAGGCGCTGTCGATGGGCGCCGACAAGGCCGTCCACGTCGAGGACGACGACCTGCACGGCACCGACGTCATGGGCACCTCGCTGGTGCTCGCCAAGGCGATCGAGAAGATCGGCTACGACGTCGTCATCGCCGGCATGGCCTCCACCGACGGCACCATGGGCGTCCTGCCCGCGATCCTGGCCGAGCGCCTGGGCGTCCCGCAGGTCACGCTGCTCTCCGAGGTCAAGATCGAGGGTGGCCCCAACGGCAAGGTCACCGGCCGCCGCGACGGCGACACCGCCTCCGAGCAGCTCCAGGCCTCGCTCCCGGCCGTCGTCTCCGTGACGGACCAGTCGGGCGAGGCCCGCTACCCGTCCTTCAAGGGCATCATGGCCGCCAAGAAGAAGCCGGTTCAGTCCCTGGACCTGTCCGACCTCGACATCGAGGCCGAGGAGGTCGGCCTGGAGGGCGCGTGGACCGCGGTCGACTCCGCCGCCGAGCGTCCGGCCCGCACCGCCGGCACGATCGTCAAGGACGAGGGCGAGGGCGGCAAGCAGCTGGCCGAGTTCCTCGCGAGCCAGAAGTTCATCTAGCTGCTGGGGGTCCGGGGGTCGCCCCCCCGGGTCAACACAGCATCTAAGGCTCGCGCGAGCCGCGCCGTCCCCTCAGGCCGTCCCCGTTTCTTCCGCAGGAGATTGAAGTCCCATGGCTGAGATTCTCGTCTACGTCGACCACGTCGACGGAGCCGTCCGCAAGCCCACCCTGGAGCTGCTGACCCTCGCCCGCCGCCTCGGCGAGCCGGTCGCCGTCGCGCTGGGCAACGGCGCCGCCGACACCGCCGCCGTCCTCGGCGAGCACGGCGCCACCCGCGTCCTGACCGCCGACGCCGCCGAGTTCGCCGACTACCTCGTCGTCCCGAAGGTCGAGGCCCTGCAGGCCGCGTACGAGGCCGTCTCCCCGGCCGCAGTGCTCGTCCCGTCCTCCGCCGAGGGCAAGGAGATCGCCGCCCGCCTCGCCGTGCGCATCGGCTCCGGCATCATCACCGACGCCGTGGACCTGGAGGCCGGTGACGAGGGCCCGGTCGCGACGCAGTCCGCGTTCGCCGCCTCCTTCACCACCAAGTCCCGTGTCTCCAAGGGCACTCCGGTCATCACGGTCAAGCCGAACTCGGCCCCCGTGGAGGCCGCCCCGGCCGCCGGCGCCGTCGAGGCGCTCGCCGTCTCCTTCTCGGACAAGGCCACCGGCACCAAGGTCACCTCCCGCACCCCGCGCGAGTCGACCGGCCGCCCGGAGCTGACCGAGGCCGCGATCGTGGTCTCCGGCGGCCGCGGCGTCAACGGCGCCGAGAACTTCGCGATCATCGAGGCGCTCGCCGACTCGCTCGGTGCCGCCGTCGGCGCCTCGCGCGCCGCCGTCGACGCCGGCTGGTACCCGCACTCCAACCAGGTCGGCCAGACCGGCAAGTCGGTCTCCCCGCAGCTGTACATCGCCTCCGGCATCTCCGGCGCGATCCAGCACCGCGCGGGCATGCAGACCTCGAAGACCATCGTCGCCATCAACAAGGACGCCGAGGCCCCGATCTTCGACCTCGTCGACTACGGCGTCGTGGGCGACCTCTTCGACGTCGTCCCGCAGCTCACCGAAGAGGTCAAGACCCGCAAGGGCTGATGACCTGCGGTTCTGTCGGTCCCGGGGGCCGCACGGCGATCTGTCGCCGTGCGGCCCCCGGCCGTTTCGGACAACCATTGACGCAGGTCCCGACCGCCTACTAACTTCGCTATACGGATTGTTGATTCCGTGCAGCGGAAAACAGGAGGATGCAGGATGGGTCAGCAGGAGAAGGTGTCGACGAGCCTCGCGGGCGCGGTCAGCGAGGGCATCAGCGCCTCCCTCGCAGCGGTGGACGCCGAGCTCGACCGCCGTTACCCGGGAGACCCCGGCACCCGCCAGCCCGTCCACACCGTCTATGTGCCCGGCAACGTCTTCGACGCCGGCACCATCCGCTCCTGGGGCGACCAGGCCCTCGCCGCCCTCGACGAGCACGCCCCCGACGCCGCCTCCTTCGCCGCCGTCCTCGGCCTCTCCGACGACCTCGCCGAGGACGTCTACGGCCGCGTGCGCGCCAAGCTGGAGCGCGAGCCCATCGAGGACCTCCGCGTCGACTTCGAGGACGGCTACGCCGGCCAGGACGAGGATCAGGACGCGGCCCGCGCCGCCCGGCTGATCTCCGAGGCGTACGCGAACGGCACGGCCGCCCCGTACATGGGCATCCGGATGAAGTGCATGGAGGCCGCCGTACGCGACCGGGGCATCCGCACCACCGACGTCTTCCTCACCGGCCTCCTGGAGAACGGCGGCCTCCCCGACGGCCTCGTCCTCACCCTCCCCAAGGTCACCTACCCCGAGCAGGTGTCCGCCTTCGTCCGCCTCCTGGAGGCCTTCGAGAAGGCCCACGGCCTCGACGCGGGCCGCCTCGGCTTCGAGATCCAGATCGAGACCAGCCAGTCCATCCTCGCCAGCGACGGCACCGCCGCCGTCGCCCGCATGATCGACGCCGCCGAGGGCCGCGCCACCGGACTGCACTACGGCACCTTCGACTACAGCGCCTGCCTCGGCGTCTCCGCCGCCTACCAGGCCAGCGACCACCCGGCCGCCGACCACGCCAAGGCGATCATGCAGGTCGCCGCCGCCGGCACCGGCGTCCGCGTCTCCGACGGCTCCACCAACGTCCTCCCCGTCGGCTCCACCGAGCACGTCCACGAGGCCTGGCGCCTGCACTACGGCCTCACCCGCCGCGCCCTCTCCCGCGCCTACTACCAGGGCTGGGACATGCACCCCGGCCACATCCCCACCCGCTACGCCGCCGTCTTCGCCTTCTACCGCGAGGGCTACGAGACCGCCGCCAAGCGCCTCTCCGCCTACGCCAACCACGCCGGCGGCGACGTCATGGACGAGCCCGCCACCGCCAAGGCGCTCTCCTCGTACCTGCTGCGCGGCCTGCAGTGCGGCGCCCTCGACACCGCCGAGGTCGACGCCCTCACCGGCATGACCCGCGCCGACCTCGAGCGCTTCGCCGCCCCGCGCCGAGGCGACCTGACGGCGACCGCCCAGTAACCGGTCACCCACGGGGAGTCCACCGCCGCCCCGTACTCTGTACGCGTCCAACGCAGCCACAGGGAACGGGGCATCGGTGTCATCGGGGGAGTACGAGCGGCTCGCGGGCCGCTACAGAGCGGTGCGGCAACTCGGGCGCGGCGGCATGGGCGTCGTCTGGCGCGCGGTCGACGAGGTCCTCGGCCGTGAGGTGGCCGTCAAGGAACTGCGCACCTACAACGACGCGTCGGGTCCCGAACTGGAGGACCTGCGGCTGCGGATGCAGCGCGAGGCGCGAGCGGCGGCCCGGGTCCGGCATCCCGGAGTCATCGCCGTCCACGACGTGACCGAGCACGAGGGCCGCCCGGTCATCGTCATGGAACTCATCGACGGCCCCTCCCTCGACGGCGTCCTCGGCGAACGCGGCACCCTCGACCCCAGGGAGGCCGCGCAGATCGGCGCCGCCGTCCTGGAAGCGCTGGCCGCCGCCCACGACGTGGGCGTGCTCCACCGCGACGTGAAGCCCGGCAACGTGCTCCTCGACCGAGGGGGCCGGGTCGTCCTCACCGACTTCGGCATCGCCACGATGGACGACCCCGGCGACGGCTCCGCCACCCATCTGACGCGCAGCGGAGAGATCGTCGGCTCGCTCGACTACCTGGCGCCCGAGCGGGCCCAGGGGCAGCAGCCGGGCCCCGCCTCGGACGTCTGGGCGCTCGGCGCCACCCTGTACGCGGCCGTCGAGGGCACCTCCCCGTTCCGCCGCACCTCCACCTGGCAGACCCTGAACGCCATCGTGGTGGAACCCCTTCCGGCGCCCCGCCTCGCCGGCCCCCTCGCCCCGGTCCTGGCCCGGCTCCTCGACAAGGACCCGACCCGGCGCCCGGACGCCCGGACGGCCGCCCGCCTGCTGACCGAGGTCGCGGAGGGACGGGACGCGACGGCGTCGGGCGCGGAGGGCGCGCAGGGCATGGCGCCGGGCGGACCGGCCGGGGCGCCCGGCGCCGCCGGCCCGTGGCCCACGGCCGTCGACGCCCCGGCAGCCGGACCGGCCGCGTCGTCCGCGACGCAGGGCACGCCGACCGCGGGTCCCGGCGCGTCGCCTTCGGCCCCGGACGCCTGGCCCGGCGGCCCCGACACGCCGGCCCTCGGCGCCTCGCACCTGTGGGCGCCCACCCAACACGACGCCGTACCGCACCGCCTCGAGGGTTTCGGACCGGTCGTGCCGCCGGCCATGGGCGTGCCCGGGCAGGCCGGCCCCGGCGGCCCGGTGCCGGTGTCCGGCGCGCCGGACGGGCCCGTGGTGTACGGTGCCGGTGCCGCGCCGACGAGGCGCTCGGCCACGCGCGGGCGGGCCGGGCGGAACCGCTCGGGCGCCCTGGTCGCCGCGGCGGTGGCGGGCGTCCTGCTGGTCGGCGGCGGCGTCACGTACGCCCTGGTCGGCCGGGACGGCGGCCCGGAGCAGGGACAGTTGGCCGACGGGCAGTCGCCGACGAGCCCGGGCGCCGAGCCCGGCCGGGTCCTCGACTCGGGAGCGCCCGGGGCGGGAGCAACCGCCACCGAGAGCCCGTCCGCGTCCGCGACGCCCTCCGAGGGGGACGCGGAGAAGCCGTCGTCCGCGGGCCCGACCCGGTCCGCATCCCCCTCCTCGCCCTCCTCTTCGTCCTCGTCCTCTTCCTCGCACTCGTCCCCGTCTCCGTCGAGGACGACCAAGGCGCCGGTTCCGGGCGGCAGCACCGGCGGAACAGCCGGCGGCGGCTCGAGCACGACGGGCGGCGGCGGTACGTCCCCGAGCCCCGCGTCCGGCGGCTGCGCCCCCAGCGGCGGCGGGAAGTACGACTGCCAGGTGTGGCGCACCGAGAAGACGTACCGTCACGACGGCGGCGAGATGGGCGTCCTGAACGCCGGCACGAACTACTTCTACTGCCAGGTCGACCTGGGCCGCCGCGAGACGTACGGCCAGTGGACCAACATCTGGTGGGCCAGGACCGACGACGACAGCGGCAACACCAACGTGTACTTCAGCGTCGTCTACCTCAAGGGCGGCGACAACGACCAGCCCGTGCCCGGCCTCCCGATCTGCTGAACGGACCACGGGGCCGCCGGCCGGCCACTCCGTCAGGAGTCCGACGGCGGCCACGGTCACGGAGTCCTGCGTGGCCGTACGAGGCCGGGCCGGGGTCACGGAGTCCGGCGCGGTCGTACGAGGCGGGGTCGGTTGTACGAGGCCGGGCCGGTCGTACGAGGCGGGGCCGCGGTCACGGAGTCCGGCGCGGTCGTACGAGGCCGGGCCGGGCGTCAGGCCTCGATCGGCGGGGTCTCGCCCGAGCCGCGGGCGATCAGGCGGGTGTCCAGGACCACCGTGGCCGGCGCCTCGTCGGTCCCCTCCAGGCGCCGGAAGAGCCGTTCCGCCGCCGTCCGGCCGAGCGCGGCCGCGTCCTGGGCGATGACCGTGATGCCCAGCAGGTCGGCGAGCTCGATGTCGTCGAAGCCGACGAGGGCGACCGGGTGTTCACGGCCGGCGAGGACCCGCACGGCGGTGACCGTCACCCGGTTGTTGCCCGCGAACAGCGCCGTCACCGGCTCCGGCCCGGAGAGCATCGCCCGGGCCGCCTCCGCCACCCGCTCCGGGTCGGTCGGGCCGAGCGACACCCACGCGTCGGCCACGTCGAGGCCCGCGTCCTCCATCGCCGCCCGGTAGCCCCGCAGCCGCTCCTTCGCGGTGTGGATACCGGGCCGGTCGGCGATGAAGCCGATCCGCCGGTGGCCGTGTGCGACGAGGTGCGCCACCCCGGCCCGCGCGCCGCCGAAGTTGTCCGAGAGGACGACGTCCGCGTCGATCCCGCCCGCCGGGCGGTCGACGAACACGGTGGCGACGCCCGCCCGGATCTCCGGCTCCAGGTAACGGTGGTCGCCGCCCGCCGGGATGACGATCAGTCCGTCCACGCGCCGCGCGCACAGCGCGAGCGCCAGCTCCTGCTCGCGCTCCGGGTCCTCGGCGCTGGAGCCGTTGATGAGCAGGGCTCCGTGCGCCCGCGCCACCTCCTCGACCGCCCGGCTGAGCGGCCCGTAGAAGGGGTCGGCGAGATCCTCCAGGACCAGCCCGACGGTCGCCGTCCTGCCCTTGCGCAGAACGCGCGCGCTGTCGTTGCGGCGGAAGCCCAGCGCCTCGATGGCCTCCCGCACCCGGTGCTCGGTGTCCGGGGTGACGCCCGGTTCGCCGTTGACGACCCGGGACACCGTCTTGAGGCCCACGCCCGCCCGGGCGGCGACGTCCTTCATCGTGGGCCGATTGCCGTAGCGGGGCTCGGGGCGGGCGATGTCGGCCACGGTGCGCGGTTCCTCCGGAGCGTGTCGAGTCGATCTCGGTTCGAGCATAGGCCCTGGACAACGTTGTCATGACTGGGAGACTGTAGGGAACCACTTTCCGTTCCCGCCGCCGACGGAGGCTTCGCGCGCATGGACACCGACCCCGCCACGGGCCTCGTCGCCGCCCTCGACATCGGGGGCACCAAGATCGCCGGCGCGCTGGTCGACGGGGCGGGCCGCATCCGCCTCCGCTCCCAGCGGCCCACGCCCGCGCGTGAGGACGGCGAGACGGTGATGGCGGCGGTCGAGGCGGTGCTCGCCGACCTCGCGGCCTCCCCGCTGTGGGAGTCCGCCGGTGCCGTCGGCATCGGCAGCGCGGGCCCGGTCGACGCCTCCCGGGGGACCGTCAGCCCGGTGAACGTGCCCGGCTGGCGCGACTATCCGCTCGTCGAGAGGGTGCGCCGGGTCACGACCGGCCGGCCGGTCACCCTCGTCGGCGACGGCGTCGCCATGACGGCGGCCGAGCACTGGCTCGGAGCGGCCCGGGGCCACTCCCATGCCCTGTGCCTCGTGGTCTCCACGGGCGTCGGAGGCGGCCTCGTGCTCGACGGCCGGGTCCACCCCGGCCCCACCGGCAACGCCGGTCACATCGGCCACATCCCGGTGGACCTCGACGGCGAGCCCTGCGCGTGCGGCGGACGCGGCTGCGTCGAGCGCCTCGCCAGCGGTCCGCACCTCGCCCGCCGTGCCCTGGAGAACGGCTGGCGGCCGGGGGCCGACGGCGACGTCTCCGCCGCCGCGGTGGCCGCCGCCGCGCACGCCGGGGACCCGATCGCCGTCGCCTCGTTCGAGCGCGCGGCCCAGGCGCTCGCGGCGGGCATCGCCGCCACCGCCGCTCTCGTCGAGATCGACATCGCGGTCGTCGGCGGCGGGGTGGCGGGCGCGGGCGAGGTCCTCTTCGCCCCGCTCCGGCGCAGCCTCCGCGCCTACGCCACGCTCTCCTTCGTCCGGGACCTGACGGTCGTCCCCGCCGTCACGGGCACGGACGCGGGCCTCCTCGGCGCGGCGGCAGCGGCGGCCCCGGGCCTCGCATCGGCCGCCCCGGCTCCGTGAAGGGTCCCCGGACCCGGCTCACTCCCGTACCCGCTCCGCCGTCCGCTGTTCGACGACCACCAGGAACGCGTCGGACTCCAGGTCCATCACGACCCGGGCCGGCACTCCCTCCTCGCGCCGCGCCCCGGCGAACTCCTCCGCCGGCAAGCTGCCCCGCGGCCCGCCGGCCGGAAACCGTTCGAGAACCGTACGACTCATCTCGGCACCCCCTCGTGCTCGCCGTTCTCAACGAGAGCCGTCCGGAAGTGTCACGCACATGCCGAGACGTGTGTTCGTGGTTTCCGTGGCAGGGTGTTGCGGGCAAGCCACTGGGGGCTATCGAAGAGGGGGAAACGTGATCGTCTGGATCAACGGTGGTTTCGGCGCGGGAAAGTCCAGCACCGCGCGCGAACTGGTCGATCTGATCCCGAACAGCACCCTGTACGACCCCGAGCTCACCGGTGGGGGGCTGCGCCGGCTGCTCCCGGCCAAGCGGCTCGCCGAGGTCGAGGACTACCAGGACCTGCCGATCTGGCGCCGTCTGGTCGTCGACACCGCCGCCGCCCTGCTCGCCGAGGTCGGCGGCGTCCTGGTCGTCCCCATGACCCTGCTGCGCCAGGAGTACCGGGACGAGATCTTCGGCGGGCTCGCCGCCCGCCGCATCGACGTGCGGCATGTGCTGCTCGCCCCGGAGGAAACGATCCTGCGGCAGCGGATCGACAACCGGGCGGAGTACGGCGACCCCGAGGTCGACGCCCGCGCCCGGGAGTGGTGCCACGCGCGCATCCCGTCGTACCGCGCCGCCCTCGACTGGCTCGCCGCCGACGCGTACGCCGTCGACAACTCGGAGCTCACCGTGGCCGAGACCGCCCGGGCCGTCGCCGACGCGGTCCGGGCCGACCGGATCGCGCCCTGCGGCATCGTCCAGACGCCCGAGCCGACCGGAGAGACCCTCGCCGCCGGCGTCCTGCTCTTCGACGAGCAGGACCGGTTCCTCCTCGTCGATCCCACCTACAAGCCCGGCTGGGAGTTCCCCGGCGGCGTCGTCGAGCCCGGCGAGCCCCCGGCCCGGGCCGGCATGCGCGAGGTCGCCGAGGAGCTCGGCCTCGAACTCGACGCCGTGCCCCGTCTGCTGCTCGTCGACTGGGAACGTCCCAAGCCCCCCGGCTACGGAGGCCTGCGCCTCCTCTTCGACGGCGGCACGCTCCGCACCGCCGACGCCGAGCGCCTCCACCTCCCCGGCGCCGAACTCCGCGACTGGCGGTTCGTCACCGAGGAGGAGGCCGCCGAGCTGCTGCCCCCCGTCCGCTACCGCCGCCTCCACTGGGCCCTGCGCGCCCGCGAACGCGGCACGGTCCTCAACCTGGAGGCGGGCGATCCGGTGGGCTGAGAACCCCTGCTCACGCCTGGGCCGCCGCCGCGGCCGCCGTCAGCCGGGCCGCCGTGTCCGTGGTCACCGGTGCTCCGTGTCCGCAGCACAGCACCGAAGGCGCGAGCTTCGCCAGGGTCCGCATCGAGTCCAGGGCGAGGGCGCGGTCGACGTGGAAGACGCCGAACATGACGTCCGGCACCGAGGCCACCGTGTCCCCGGCGAACAGCACGCCGTGGCGCGGGAGGTGGACGGCGATCGAGCCGGGGGTGTGGCCCGGGGCGTGGACCACAACGGCACCGTCGCCGAAGCCCAGCTCCTCGCCGTCCTCGACCTCCCGGTCGACCCGGGTCGGTGGCGTCTCCGGCACGGTCAGACCGTGCGCGAAGATCGGGACCTCCCAGTCCAGGAGGTCCGGCTCCGGGACCGGCGCCTCGCCCCGGATCACCGGCGCGTCCAGCCGGTGCGCGAGGATCTCGGCCCCGTGCCGGTCCGCGAGCTCCTGGGCCGAGCCCACGTGGTCCCGGTGGCAGTGGGTCAGCACGATCCGGCGCAACCGGTCCGGGTCCAGGCCGGCCGACCGCATCGCCGCGGCCGTGCCGTCCGCCGTGCCGGCCCAGCCGGCGTCGATCAGGGTCAGTTCCTCCTCGTCCTGCCACAGGTAGGCCTGGCCGATGGAGAAGTCGAGGAGGTGCAACCGCGGGGTGATCCTGGTGAGTTCGATGGAAGTCATACGGCGAACCTACGCATCCGCGCAGGTCCGCCGTGTGCTTCTACGCTCTCGGCGAGCTTCGCCGAGCGCTGAACCGATCCGGTGTCAGCCCTGCTTCGAGCGGGCGTAGTTGACGAGGAAGTGCGCCTCGGCCACCGAGAGCCGCTCCAGCTCCTCCGGCGAGACGGACTCGTTCGGCGCGTGGATCTGCGCCTCCGGCTCGCTCAGACCGATCAGCAGGATCTCCGACTCCGGGTAGAGCGAGGCCAGCGTGTTGCACAGCGGGATCGAGCCGCCCATGCCCGCCGTCTGCATCTCCTCACCGGGGTACGCGATCCGCATCGCCTCGGCCATCGACGCGTACGCCGGGCTGGAGGTGTCCGCCTGGAACGGCTGGCCCTGGCCGACCTGCTCCAGGGACACCCGGGCGTCCCACGGCGTGTGCTTCTCGATGTGCGCGAAGAGCAGCTTCGTCACCTCGGCCGCGTCCTCGCCCGGCGGCACCCGCAGGCTGATCTGCGCGCGCGCCGACTTCGGGACCGACGGGGTCGCGCCGGCCACCGGGTGGGCGTCGATGCCGATGACCGTGACCGCCGGGCGCGCCCAGATCCGGTCGGCGACCGTGCCGGAACCCGGCAGGGACACGCCCGTCAGCACCTTGGCGTCCTGACGGAAGTCCTCCTCCGGGTACTGGAGGCCCTCCCACACCTGGTCGCTCGCGAGGCCGTCGATCACGGTGGAGCCGTCCGGGCCCCGCAGCGAGTCCAGGACGCGGATCAGCGCGGCCAGCGCGTCGGGCGCGGCGCCGCCGAACTGACCGGAGTGCAGATTGCCCTCCAGGGTGTCGATCGTGACCCGGATCATCGTCATGCCGCGCAGGGTCGCGGTCACCGTCGGCAGGCCCACGCGGAAGTTGCCCGCGTCGCCGATCACGATGGCGTCGGCCACGAGGAGCTCGGGGTGCTGCTCCGCGTACCGCTCCAGACCGCCGGTGCCCTGCTCCTCCGAGCCCTCCACGACGACCTTGACCGTCACCGGCACGCCGCCGTTCGCCTTGAGGGCGCGCAGCGCGAGCAGGTGCATGATGAAGCCGCCCTTGCAGTCGGCGGTGCCGCGCCCGTACCAGCGGCCGTCCCGCTCGGTCAGCTCGAAGGGCGGGGAGAGCCAGACGGACTCGTCCAGCTTCGGCTGCACGTCGTAGTGGGCGTACAGGAGGACGGTCGGCGCGTCGGCCGGGCCGGGCAGTATGCCGTACACCGCCTGCGAGCCGTCCGGGGTGTCGAGCAGCGCCACGTCCTGGAAGTCCTCGGCGCGCAGGGCGTCCGCGACCCAGTTCGCCGCGGCCTCGCACTCGCTGCGGGGCGCCACGGCCTCGTCCGCCACCGACTCGAAGGCCACCAGCTCGGTGAGCTCGGCCTTGGCCCGGGGCATCAGTGACCGGACGGTCTCGGCGATCGGATTCGAGGTCATGGGCACGCTCCTGATGGGTGCGACGTTACGACGTGAGGACGACGTCCGTCGTATGTCGTGGTACGCCGAACGCACCGTCGATCCTACGGGCGGCCCCCTGGCTACCGCGCCGTAGGATGCGTCAGGAGCAGACCACCGGTCGGATCAGGAGCAGAAGCACACGTGAGCAGCGAGCACGCAGAGAACGCCGGTCCGGAGCACACCGAGCCCGAAGGCGCGGCTCCTGAGGCCGCCGGGAGCCCGGACGCGGAGGCGGCGCGGCTCCCGGATGACGTGGCGTCGGACGAGGCGCCTGCCCGGGCGGGCGACGAGCCCGCCGAGGAGTCGGCGGACGTCTGGGACGTCGTGGTCGTCGGCGCCGGCCCGGCCGGAGCGTCCGCGGCGTACGCGGCGGCGGTCGCGGGCCGCCGGGTGCTGCTCCTGGAGAAGTCCGAGCTGCCCCGGTACAAGACCTGTGGCGGCGGCATCATCGGCCCCTCGCGGGACTCGCTCCCGCCGGGCTTCGAACTGCCCCTCCAGGACCGGGTCCACGCCGTCACCTTCTCCCTGGACGGACGCTTCGCCCGCACCCGCCGCTCGCGCCGGATGCTCTTCGGGCTCATCAACCGTCCGGAGTTCGACGCGCAGCTCGTCGAGCACGCGCAGAAGGCCGGTGCCGAACTGCGGACCGGCGCCACGGTGACCCGGGTGGAGCAGCACGGCCCGGCCGTGCCGGACCGGCGGACGGTCGCCGTCGTCCTCGCCGACGGCGAGACCGTCCTCGCCCGCGCGGTCGTCGGCGCCGACGGCAGTGCCAGCCGGATAGGCGCCCATGTGGGGGTGAAGCTCGGCCAGGTCGACCTGGGCCTGGAGGCGGAGATTCCTGTACCGCCGTCCGTGGCCGAGGACTGGAAGGGGCGGGTCCTCATCGACTGGGGGCCGATGCCCGGCAGTTACGGCTGGGTGTTCCCCAAGGGCGACACGCTGACCGTCGGCGTCATCTCGGCGCGCGGCGAGGGCGCCGCCACCAAGCGGTACATGGAGGACTTCGTCGCCCGGCTCGGCCTCGCCGGCTTCGAGCCCACGATCTCCTCCGGCCACCTGACGCGCTGCCGTACCGACGACTCGCCGCTCTCCCGCGGTCGGGTCCTGGTCTGCGGCGACGCGGCCGGTCTCCTGGAGCCGTGGACGCGCGAGGGCATCTCGTACGCGCTGCGCTCGGGCCGTCTCGCCGGCGAGTGGGCGGTGCGGGTCGCCGAGGCGAACGACGCGGTCGACGCGCGGCGCCAGGCCCTGAACTACGCCTTCGCCATCAAGGCGGGGCTCGGTGTCGAGATGGCGGTCGGACGACGGATGCTCGCCGTCTTCGAGCGTCGGCCGGGGCTGCTGCACGCGACGATAACGGGACTGCGGCCGGCCTGGAACGCCTTCGCCGACATCACCCGGGGCTCGGCCACGCTCGGCGGCATGGTCCGCTCGAACGGCATGGCCCGGCGGGCCCTGGAGCTCCTCGACAAGCGGATGGACACCTCGTCGGGCGTCGGCCCGGCGGGTCGGGGCGTCAGCCCGCGCGAGCGCGCGGCCTCCGAGCCGGAGAGTGCCCCGGAAGAGGTCTGACCGTTCCTCACGGGCCCCGCCGCCCCGGCCGCCTCACGCCGCCGGGGCGGCGGGGCCCGTCGTCGTGATGCGGAAGACGGGGTGCTTCGGGGCGATGGCCCGCAGCTCCTCCGCGGAGGAGTCGGGGCCGACGCCGCCGAAGAAGACGCCGACCTCGGCCTTCCAGCGCTTGAGGTAGGCGCGGAGCAGGGCGGGCTTGTCGTCGTCGGCCACCTCGACCGCGGTGAACTCCTCCACGCGCTTGCCGAGGTGCAGCTGCCCGCCGCCGGCGGCCCGCATGTTGTGCGTCCACTGGACGTGGCCGCGGGGGGCGATGAGGTACCGGGCGCCGTCCACCGTCAGGAGGTTGACGGGGGTGCGGCGCCATTCGCCGCTCTTGCGGCCGCGGACGGCCAGGACGCGGGAGCCCCAGACGCTGATGCCGCGGCGGGTCATCCAGGCGACCGCGCGGTTGAAGACGTTCACCGTGAACCAGCCGGGCTTCATGACGTGGGAGGCGGGGGAGGAGCCGGCGGCGGGGGTGGCGGGCTGAGCGGACATGAGGGCCTCCTCGGGAATCCTGCGGAACGAAACAGTGAGCACTGCTCTCGCTTGAGATCAGTGTGCACGGTTCGGTGCTCACAAGCAAGAGCGGTGCTCTCGTTTCGTTCTGGTGCTCTGAAAATGGCACACTGCTCTCCATGACGACCGTTCGAGGAGCCCGCGCCCGCGCCCGCATCGAGATCACCGCCGCCATCAAGGACGAGGCCCGCACCCAGCTCGCCGCCGAGGGCGCCGCCAAGCTGTCCCTGCGGGCCGTCGCCCGCGAGCTCGGCATGGTGTCCTCCGCGCTCTACCGCTACTTCCCCAGCCGGGACGACCTGCTCACCGCCCTCATCGTCGACGCCTACGACGCCGTCGGCGCCGCCGCCGAACGAGCGGCCGCCGAGGCCGAGGCCGAACGCCCCCTCGACCAGTGGACCGCCGTCTGCCGGGCGGTCCGGGCCTGGGCCGTCGCCCACCCCCACGAGTACGCCCTCATCTACGGCTCTCCCGTCCCCGGCTACACCGCCCCCCAGGACACGATCGTCCCCGCCTCCCGCGTCGGCCTGGTCCTCATCGACATCGCCCGCCGGGCCCACACGGGCGAGGGCGTCGCCCTCCCGCCGCTGCCCGACGTCCTGCGCCCCGAAGCCGTCCGCATCAGCGCCGACATCGCCCCGGACCTCCCACCGGCCCTCGCCGTCGCACTCGTCGCCGCCTGGTCGCAGCTCTTCGGCCTCGTCTCCTTCGAGGTCTTCGGCCAGTTCCACCGCGTCGTCGAGGACCGCGACACCTTCTTCGCGACGGCCGCCCGCCGCCTGGGCCAGGACGTGGGCCTGCTCCCGCGCGGCTGACCCGACCGTCCGGGCCCCCGCTCCTACTCCCGCGGGAGTACACGCGACCACCCCGCCGGGCCGACGTGCGCGCCGGGCGGTCGAGGTTAGCGTGACCGGTATGGAAGCCGGTAGGGACGAGGAGCGGTCGGGCGGACCCCGGCGCGGGCGTGACCGCGAGCCCCGGAGCGGGCAGGGGCGTGGCCGCGTGCCCCGGTTCGGGCATGACCTCGGGCATGACGGAGAGCCCCGGCGTGGGCAGGGGCGTGGCCGCGTGCCCCGGAGCGGGTCGGGGGAAGCGAGATGGGGGAGCGGCCGGGGCCTGCCCTGGCGGTCGACGCTGCTGATCGCCGTGTTCGTCATGGCGGGAACCGGCTTCTCCGCACGGAACCAGCCGGACCGGGAGACGCTCGACGCCCTCGGGCGGGTCCTGCTCCTGCTCGGGGCGGTCCCGCTGCTGTTCCGTCACCGCAGGCCCGTGCCGGTGGTGTTCGCCGTCGCGGCCGTCACCCTCGGGTACCTCGCGGCCGGCTACCCGTACGGCCCGGTCTTCGTCATGGTGGCCGTCGCCTGCTTCGCGGCCGTGGTCCACGGGCACCGGACCGCCGCCTGGTGGGCCATCGGCCTGCTCTGGGCGGGCCATCTGCTGCTCTCGCACTGGTTCTACCGGTGGCTGCCCCCGACCGGTGACGGGCCCGCGTCCTGGGGGCAGGAGCTGCCGGCGGCGGCGTTCGCGGTGGCCGTGCTCGCCGCCTCCGAGGTGGTCCGGGTGCGGCGCGAGCAGAACGCCCAGCTGCGGGCCGAGCGGGCCGCCGCCGAACGGCGGCGCGCCGACGAGGAACGGCTCCGCATCGCCCGCGAGCTCCACGACGTGCTGGCCCACTCGATCTCCGTGATCAACGTGCAGGCGGGCGTCGGCCTCGCCCTCCTGGACTCCGACCCGGAGCAGGCGCGGACCGCGCTGACCACCATCAAGGCGGCCAGCAAGGAGGCGCTCGGCGAGGTCCGGCAGGTCCTCGACACCCTCCGTACCCCCGGGGACGCCCCCCGTGCCCCGGCCCCCGGCCTCGACCGGCTCCCCGAACTCGTCGAGCAGGCCGCCGCCGCGGGCCTCACCGTCACCGTCTCGACGAGCGGCCCCCCGCCGGCCCTGCCGCCGGGCACCGACCTCGCCGCCTTCCGGATCGTGCAGGAGGCGCTCACCAACGTGGTGCGGCACTCCGGTTCGCGCACGGCCCGGGTACGGATCGGGCAGGGCTCCGGGCGCCTGGAGCTGACTGTCGACGACGACGGCCCCGCCACCGGCACGGAGGCCGGCGGCAGTGGGAACGGACTCGCCGGAATGCGGGAGCGGGCCGCCGCCCTCGGTGGCACCATCGAGGCGGGCGCCCGCCCGGACGGCGGCTTCCGCGTCCACGCCGCCCTCCCCCTCCGCCCGCAGGAGGCCCCGAGAGCGGGGAAGGCACCGAGACCCGAGGAGAACCGTCCGTGATCCGTGTCCTGCTCGCCGACGACCAGTCGCTGGTACGGGCGGGGTTCCGCGCGCTGCTCGACGCCCAGCCCGACATCGAGGTGGCCGGCGAGGCCGCCGACGGCGAGGAGGCGGTGGACCGGGTCCGGGCGTTGCGCCCCGACGTCGTGCTCATGGACATCCGGATGCCCAGGCTCGACGGGCTCGAGGCGACCCGGCGCCTCACCGAGGACCCGGACCTCGGCGGGGTCCGGGTCGTCATGCTGACCACCTTCGAGCTCGACGAGTACGTCTTCGAGGCGATCCGTTCCGGTGCCTCCGGCTTCCTGGTCAAGGACACCGAGCCGGAGGAGCTCCTGAGGGCCGTGCGGGCCGTCGTCCACGGGGACGCGCTGCTCTCCCCGGGCGTCACCCGCCGGCTCATCGAGGAGTTCGCCGCCCGCTCCAAGGCCCCGGCGGCGACGGCCGCGCTGGGCACCCTGACCGAGCGGGAGCGGGAGGTGATGGCCCTGGTGGGGATCGGCCTGTCGAACGAGGAGATCGCCCGCCGGCTGGTCGTGAGCCCGCTCACCGCCAAGACCCATGTGAGCCGCGCCATGGTGAAGCTCGGTGCCCGGGACCGTGCCCAACTCGTCGTCCTCGCCTACGAGTCGGGGCTGGTCAGACCCGGCTGGCTCGGCTGATCACATGCCGGGCGCGGGTCCGTCCGTCCTCCGGCACGGACGGACCCGGCGTCTCACGGTCGGGTCAGCGGCTCCACACCACGACGTCGAAGACTCCGCGCGTGTCGGAGGCCTGTCCCGCCAGCTCCTTGACGGTCAGCCGGGCGACCCGGCCGTCGTTCGTCAGGGCGCAGACGACCAGGCCGGTCTTGAGCTTCATGTCCGTCGTGGTCGCCAGGGTCCCGACGACGCCGGCGCAGTCCTGGTACGAGGGCACCTTCCCGGAGGTCTCCCACACCACCGCCTTGGCGCCGCTCTCGGGGCGGAGCATGTGGCTGCCCAACGGGTAGACGGAGAAGTCGTTGTCCGAGTTGATCTCGGACTCCTCGGGGGGTGTGGAGTCCAGGTCCTTGGACTCCGCGTACGCGATCGCCAGCGCGCCCTGCCACTGGACCGTGCCCGCCGGCGTGGGAGCCGGCGTCGGGGACGTCGGTGAGGCGGGGGAGTCCGCGGGCGCGGAGGACTCCGGGGACCGCGAGGAGTCCGATGGCGCGCCCTCGTCGCCGTGGGTCTCCTCGCCGCCTGCGGGGGCCGTGGTCGTCCGTGCCGGAGGCGGTGCCGCCTGGTTGCTGTTGCCGGTTCCGACCATGTACGTACCGACGACGCCGATCACGGCCGCCACCAGGGTGGCGGCCGCGCCGATCCACGCGCCCCGGTGCGAGGCGGTGTGCGCCGGCGCTCCCGGGCGCGGTCCGTCGGGAGCACGGCCCGCCGGGCCGGCCGGCGGGTACGCCGGAGCGCTCGGCCAGTGTCCCCGGGGCTCTTCGTTGCTGCTCATCCTGCCCATCCCCCTGTGGAGTTGATCTTCAGAGGGGCAGATTACTGCGCACTCCTGAGGGAGAGTCAGGCGGGGCTTGCCGCCGGAGTGCGCAGCGGACCCGGAGTGCGGAGGTCACGACCAGGTGATCGCCGAGGTCTCCCGCCACACCCGGAGGATCTCCTCGTCACCGGCCAGGGTGACGGCTCCGGCCGGCAGCCGGTTCCACAAGGTCAGGTACAACCGGTCGGCGGGGCCGCTCAGTTCGGTGTCGGCCGGCCCGCCCGTGACGTGGAAGGCCCGCTCCGTCCGGGGCGGGTCCGTCGGCGTCAGACGAACGGTCCAGACGTCGTCGGTGTCCGTCGTCCGTACCCGCAGGGTGCGGGGCCCGGGCGTGCGCACCCGGCTGCGGTCGCGGGCGTGGAAGGCGCCGAACAGCTCGTCGATGCCGTCGGCGGCGACCGCGGGTTCCACCGGCCCCGGGCCGCTCGCGAGCGCGGACTCGGCGTCCGCGCGGTGGACGGTCGTCTCGTGCGCCTGGCGGCGGGCCCAGAAGGCGAGCGGTGAGGGCGCAGGGAGGAAGGTCCAGCACTCCAGGTCCTCCGGCGCCGCGCGCAGGGCGGCGACCAGCCGCGCGTGCCCCTCGCGGAAGTACGTCAGCAACTCCTCGCCGTCGAGCGCCGTCTCGCCCTCGCCCGGGTGGAAGGCGGTGCGTCCCTCGGCCACGAAGGTCGTGGCCCAGCGGTGCACCATGGCCGTGTGCCGGAGGAGGTCGCGGACCCGCCACCCGGGGCAGGTCGGCACCTCCGCGTCGGGCCCGGCCTCGGCGGCCGCGTCGGCGAGGCCGCGGCCGGCCGCGGCCAACGCCTCGATGTGCTCCGTGATCTTCAGCGTGTCCATGCTGCGGATTGTGGCAGCCGTGCGGGGGCGGCGCGCACGGCGTGCCCGCTCAACCGTCCCGGGACGCTCCCGCGTTGCGGGCCCCGTAGCCCATGGCCGCCGCGCCGGCGGCGAGCACCGCGACCGTCGTGAGGGCCAGCGGCAGGGAGAACCGGTCGGCGAGGAAGCCGATCGAGGGCGGGCCGAGCAGCATGCCTCCGTAGCCGAGTGTGGACGCCGTCGCGACCCCGTCGGGCCCGGCGACGGCGCCCGCGCGGGCCACGGCGACGGGGAAGATGTTGGCGAGGCCGAGGCCGGTGATCGCGAAGCCGAGGAGCGCGGCCCAGACGCTCGGCGCGAGCGCGCCGAGCAGCATGCCGGCGGCGGCGGTCGCGCCGCCCGCGACGAGGGCGCGGGTCTGGCCGAGGCGTTCGAGCAGCGCGGTCCCGGAGAGTCGGCCGGCGGTCATGGTCAGTGCGAAGACGGAGTACCCGGCGGCGGCGACGCCCGGGTGGGCGTGCAGGTCCTGGGCGAGGTGGAGGGCGCCCCAGTCGGCCAGGGCACCTTCGCCGTACGCGGTGCAGAGCGCGATCACCCCGAAGACGAGGACCGTACGGCGTGACCCGGCCGCCCGTGTGCCGGAGCCCTTCGGGGCGGAGGGCACCGGGAGGGCCTCGGGGGGCACGGGGGAGGGGTGGCGCAGCAGTACGGGACCGGCGGCGGCCGTCAGGGCCAGGCCGACGACCGTGAGGCCGAGGAGGTGGGCGGTGGGGGACAGGCTTCCGGCGAGCAGCCCGCCGAGCCCCGCGCCGAGCATGCCGCCGAGGCTGAAGGCGGCGTGGAAGCTCGGCATCACCGGCCGTCGGAGTGCGGTCACGAGGTCGACGGCGGCGCTGTTCATGGCCACGTTGATCCCGCCGTACGCGGCGCCGAAGACGAGGAGCACGAGGCCGAGCGCGAGCGGGGACCGGGTGAGGGCGGGGAGGGCGACCGAGAGGGAGAGCAGGACGGCGGTGGCGACGGTGACGGCGTGGGAGCCGTGGCGGCGGCAGAGCCGGCCGGTCAGCGTCATCGTGATCACGGCGCCCGCCGAGACGCCCAGGAGGGCGAGGCCGAGGTCGCCGGCCGAGGCGCCGGTCTGCTGCTTGACGGCGGGGATCCGGACCACCCAGCCGGCGAACAGGAAGCCGTCGAGGGCGAAGAAGAGGGTCAGGGCGGAGCGGAGGCGGGTCAGGGAGCGGGTGGCGGTGTCTCCGCCGGAGTCCCCCGACAGGGCCGTCCGTACTTTGTTTAGTAGCGGCACAAACTCAGGATAGGGGTCGGGGGGCGGGGGAATCAACCGGGCGAGGACGGCGTCCCGGTCCGATCATGGGAGACTCACCACCATGAACGGCAAGGCGACGACGACCCGGACACGGCTGGACAGGGGGCGTAACGCGCTCGGCCCCGCACTGGAGCTGGTGCACACCGGCAGGGCGCCGACCCGGGCCGTCCTCACCGCCGAACTCGGCGTCACCCGGGCCACCGCGGGCGCCGTCGCCGCCGAGCTGGAGGCCCTCGGCCTCATCCGCGTCGACTCCAACCCCGGCGCCGCCGCGGGCTCCCAGGGGCGGCCCTCGCACCGCCTCGCCGTCGACGAGAAGGGGCCCGTCGCCCTCGCCGCCCAGGTCCACGCGGACGGTTTCCGCGCCGCCCTCGTCGGCCTCGGCGGCGCCATCGTGGCCACCGCCCCCGGCTGCGTCACCGTCTCCGCCGACCCGGCTCAGGTCCTCGGCGCCGTCGTCGACGCGGGGGCCGCGCTGCTCCGGGAGAGCGGCCGCCGGTGCGTCGGCGCCGGTCTCGCCGCCCCCTCCGCCGTGGCCGAGCCCGAGGGCACGGCGCTCAACCCGCTCCACCTCGCCTGGCCCGCCGGAGCGCCCGTCCGGGAGATCTTCGCCGAGCGGGTGCGGGCCGCCGGCATCGAAGGCCCCGCCTTCACCGGCAACGACGTCAACCTCGCCGCACTCGCCGAGCACCGCCACGGCGCGGGGCGCGGCGCCCGGGACCTGCTCTGCGTCGCCACCGGCCACCGGGGCGTCGGCGGCGCGCTCGTCCTCGACGGACGCCTGCACACGGGGAGTTCGGGCCTCGCCCTGGAGGTCGGCCATCTGACGGTCAACCCCGAGGGCCGCCCCTGTCACTGCGGCAGCCGCGGCTGCCTCGACGTCGAGACGGACCCGCTCGCGTTCCTCACGGCCGCGGGCCGGACCCCCGGCCCCGAGGTGTCCCTGCTCCAGCAGTCCCGCGACCTGCTGCGCACGAGCCCCGACGACCCGGGCGTCCGGGTCGCGGTGGGGGAGCTGATCGACCGGCTCGGACTCGGGCTCGCCGGTCTGGTGAACATCCTCAACCCGGACCGGATCATCCTCGGCGGGCTCCACCGCGAGCTCCTCGACGCCGATGCCGAGCGGCTGCGCGCGGTCGTCGCCGACCGCAGCCTGTGGGGCCGCAGCGGCGGCGTGCCGATCCTCCCTTGCACCCTGGACCACAACAGCCTCGTCGGTGCGGCCGAACTCGCCTGGCAGCCGGTCCTGGACGATCCGCTCGCCGCCCTGGGACGCGAGGCGGTCTGAGGCACGGAAACCCCTGTTCCACAGTTGCGGTTCGTGACACGAACTAATATCGTTCGTGTCACGAACTTCAAGGTGTCGTTTCGACATGCCGAAGGCGACACCCGGCATGTCATGGGGGAAGGACCGGACAGTGACCGGACGACAGGTGGTCTTCGGCTTCGGCGCGCACAGCGGGTTCGAGGACGGCCCCGAACTGCTGCGCCGCGTCGAGCGGGCCGACGCCGACGGGCTGGACCTCTTCTCGCTCTCGGACCATCCGTACCTCGGCGCACGCCTGGACGCGTACGCCTCCCTCGGCTTCCTCCTCGGCCGTACGCGGCGCATCGCGGGCTTCGCCAACGTCACCAACCTGCCCACCCGGCCGGCCCCGGTGCTCGCGCGGACGGTCACCACGCTGTCGGCGCTCAGCGGCGGCCGCGTCGTGCTCGGCATGGGCGCCGGCGGGCTGTGGGACCGCATCGCCGACATGGGCGTCCCGAAGCTCTCGCCGGGCGAGGCCGTCGAGGCCTTCGAGGAGGCCATCGTCCTGATCAAGAAGCTGTCCGGCGGGGGCCCGCCGGTCACCCACCAGGGCCGCCACTACCAGGTGCGCGAGCTGGAGACGACGCCCGTCGCCGCCCCGCCCGTCTGGACCGGCTCCAACGGCCCCAAGTCCCTGGCCGTGACGGGCCGGGTCGCCGACGGCTGGATCCCCGGCCACGCCGCGGACTGGCTGAGCGAGCGGTACCGGACCTCGCGGCCGGTCATCGACGAGGCCGCGGCCTCCGTGGGACGCGACCCGGGCGAGATCCGGACGGTCTACAACCTCCCGGGGCGCATCACCGAGCGGCCGCTGGCCGCCACCCGCGACGGGGAAGGCCGCTGGATCGGCGGGTCCGCGGAGCAGTGGGTGGAGGAGCTGACCGGAGCCGTGCTGGAGCACGACGCCTCGGGCTTCGTCCTCTTCTCGCCGGGCGGCGGCGCCCAGGACGTCGACGCGCTCGCCCGCTGGGGCGGCGAGATCGTCCCCGCCGTGCGCGAGGCGCTCGCGAAGGAGCGCGGCTGACCGGGGGGCTCACCCCTGGGGATCGGGGCGCCCCTCCGCCAGTGCGGCGAGCCGGTCGAGCGCCATGCGCGTGCCGGTCTCGTTGTCGGCGGGCGGCACCGCGTCCGGCACCCCCTCGTGGACGACCCGGACCTCGGTCCCGCCCTCGATCTCCGCCAGCGTCGTCGTGAGGATCATCGTCCCGTGCAGGGAGGGGTCGGGCGACTCGAACTCGATGCTCTCGACCACCTTCTCGTACGGCACGAGCTCCAGGAAGGTGCCGTGGTACGTGTCCGTACGGGCCCCCGACTTCCCGGCGCCGTCGGGCGACCCGTACCGCAGCGACACCCGGAAGGCGCCCCCTTCGCGCGCCTCGAAGTCGTGCACCTCGCAGGTCATCCCGTACGGGACCCGCCAGCGCGCGACGGCGTCCGGATCGAGGAGCGACCGGTAGACGACCGATGCCGGGGCGGCGATGTGGCGGGACACGCGCGTGGTGTACACGCCTCCCAGGCTAGCGGCGGACCGGCGCGGACGCCGGGGAACCGGGGCGGGGGGCGTCGTGGAACCGCGCGCGGACAGCGTGGAACCAGGGCGGGGGCGCCGTGGGACCGGTGCGCGGACACCGTGGGACCGGGGTGGGGGCGCCGTGGAACCGGTGCGCGGACACCGTGGGACCGGGGTGGGGGCGCCGTAGAGGCTGGGCGCGCGGGCGCCGTCCGAAAACCTGTGTGCACGGGAAGCGGGACGAAGTACTGTTCCGCCCCGTGATCACTTCGAAGACCGATACCCCTCCCGCGTCCGATCTCCCTCCGCGCCTCGGCAGCCTCACCTTCCACGGTCCCCTCTCCGAGGCCCGCGCCACCCGGATGATCGAGCGGCTCGCCGCCGCCGGCCCCGCCGACGTGCTCGACATCGGCTGCGGCTGGGGCGAGTTGCTCCTGCGCGTCCTGGAGGCGGCTCCCGCCGCCGAGGGGGTCGGGATCGACATCAACGCCGAGGACCTGGCCCGTGGCCGGGCGCTCGCCGAGCGGCGCGGGCTCGCCGACCGCGTCGCCTTCGTCGAGGAGTCGGCGCTCGGCACCGACCGGGGCCCCGTCGACGCGATC
The DNA here is from genome assembly GCF_900105415.1 of Streptomyces sp. TLI_105. Lineage (GTDB taxonomy): Bacteria > Actinomycetota > Actinomycetes > Streptomycetales > Streptomycetaceae > Streptomyces. The sequence continues at coordinate 7,150,332 of NZ_FNSM01000001.1, forward strand.
CTCTGTCTCGGATCCAGCCAGGCGCTCTGCGACCCCGAGCTGCCGTACGACCCGGCCGCCGTCCTGCGCGAGCTGCGCCGGCTCGTCCGGCCCGGCGGGCGGGTCGTGCTCGGCGAGGGCTTCTGGGAGCGCACGCCGACCGAGGCGGAGCTCGCCGGGATGTGGCCCGGCGCGACCACCGACGACCACTTCTCCCTCGGCGCCCTCGTCGACCTCGCCGTCGAGGCGGGGTTCCGGCCCGTGTGGATCGAGACGGCGAGCGCGGAGGAGTGGGAGGAGTTCGAGTCCGGCTACCGGTACGACACCGAGGTCTGGCTCGCCGCCCACCCCGACCACCCGCTCGCCGCCGAGACGCGCGAGCGCGTCGACCGGCAGCGTTCCCAGTGGCTGAACGGCTACCGGAACGTCCTCGGCATCGCCTACCTCACGCTCGTCGCCGTGGTCTGAGGCCTCCCGGGCCCCGGCTCACCACTGCCGCCCCGTGACGAGCGCCGCACGGCCCGGGGCCGACAGGTGCAGCACCTGGAAGCGCTCGCCCTCGTCGGCGGGCGCTTCCGGGCCCTCCCACAGGGTGAACGAGAGCAGTTCCCAGTGGCGCGGGTCCACCGCGAGGGCGGAGGCCACCACCCCGTCCCGCCGTGCCTCGCGCGCGTGCCGGGCCACCGCCTCCGTCACGGCCTCGCCCGGCGGGACGCCCTCCCCGAGCGGGGTCCTCCGCCGCGTCGCGGCGCCCGGCGCCGACGCGGCCGCCGGCCCCTCCTCGTACGACAGACCCGCCCAGTGCTGCACCACCGGCCGGCCGAAGTCGTTCACGATGCCCTGGAAACCGGGGCCCCAGAGGAAGGAGTTCATGCCCTCGGGGGTGTCCCAGAGATAGAACGGCGCGTACTGGTTGACGGGCGACCCGGCCTCCCGCTCCCGGATCAGATACGCCTTCAGGCCGAGCCCGGGAAAGGCGTCGAGCAGATGGCCCCTGGTCGCCACCCGCTTGCGGATGATCTCCATGTCGTAGTCGGCGGGCAGGGTGATCTCGTACTGCAGCGCGTGCACGGGAAGGCTCCGTTTCTCTGGACGCAGGGGGTCACACCGAGGCGGTGCGCGGGGCGAGCAGGGCGAGCAGTCCGCGTACGGCGGTGTCGAACGGAGCGCGCGAACCCGTCGCACGGGCCAGCACGTACCCGCCCTGCACGGTCGCGAGGACCGTCGCCGCGATCTCGACCGGATCGAGGGAGCCGCTCAACTCGCCGCTGTCCACGCCCTCTTGGACGACCTCGGCGATCCTGCCGCGCACCCGGCCGAGCACCTCCTCGACCGGCGCGCGCAGCTCCGGGTCCGCGATGACCTCCGGGTCCATGGTCAGCCGGCCCACCGGGCAGCCGCGCAGGACGTCGCGCTCGCGCCGCAGGTACGCCTCGATGCGGTCGTACGCCGAACCCCCGCCGCCGAGGACCGCCTCGGCGGCCGCGCCCAGCTCCTCGGCCGAGCGCCGGATGGCCGCGAGCGCCAGGTCCTGCTTGCCGGCGAAGTGGTGGTACATGCTGCCCTGGCCCGCGCCGGCCGCCTGCTGGACGGCCTTGGGGCTGGTGCCGACATAGCCGCGCTCCCACAGCAGTTCGCGGGTCGCCTCGATCAGCCGCTCCGAGGTGCTCATGCTCATGACGGCACTGTACATACCAGTAGGTACAGAAGGGAAGCAGCGTCCGCCGAACGACGTACTCCCGGTGTCGTACGGCGGAAGCCGCTGCCCGTACGACGACCCGGACCCCCTCCCGGAGCGAGTCTCGAACCACGGACATCAGCACAGCACCCAGCACCCCGAGGAGCTGAACCCTCATGAACACACTCGCCCACGCGGGCCCCGGCCCGTGGGTCCTCTTCTTCCCCCTCGTCTGGGCCGCCGTCGTCATCGGGATCGTCACCGTCGCCCGCCGCGCCGGATGGCGCCGCGGACGTGCCTTCGGCGGCGACCTCCGCCGTGACGGCGGGCCGGACGAGCACTCGCCCATCGCCCTGCTCGGCCACCGGTTCGCGGCCGGCGAGATCGACGAGGACGAGTACTGGCGGCGCCTGACCGTCCTGGAGGAGCAGTTCGGCCGCGCCGCGGACCCCAAGGGGCGCCGGACATGACCACCCGCGCCCCTCGCACCCCCACCTCCGCCCCGCTCCCCGCCGCCCGGGTCGTCGACGCCGTCAAGGTGTACGGGCGCGGGGACACCGAGGTCAGGGCCCTCGACGGCGTGAGCGTCGACTTCCCGACCGGCCGCTTCACGGCCGTCATGGGCCCCTCCGGCTCCGGCAAGTCCACCCTGATGCACTGCGCCGCCGGACTCGACACCCTCACCTCCGGCGCCGCCCTCGTCGGCGACACCGACCTGTCCACCCTCGACGACCGGCGCCTGACCCTGCTGCGCCGCGACCGGATCGGCTTCGTCTTCCAGGCCTTCAACCTGCTCCCGACGCTCACCGTCGCCGAGAACATCACCCTCCCGCTCGACCTCGCCGGGCACGCCGTCGACCCGGAGCGGTTCGACCGGCTCGTCGACACCGTCGGCCTGCGCGACCGCCTCCACCACCGGCCGGCCGAACTCTCCGGCGGACAGCAGCAACGCGTCGCCGTCGCCCGGGCCTTCGCCGGCGACCCCGACGTCGTCTTCGCCGACGAACCCACCGGCAACCTCGACTCGCGCTCCGGCGAGGAGGTCCTCCGCCTGCTCGGCCGCACGGTCCGCGACACCGGCCGTACGGTCGTCATGGTCACCCACGACCCCGTCGCCGCGGCCCACGCCGACGAGGTGATCTTCCTCGCCGACGGCCGGCTCGTCGACCGCATGACCGGCCCCACGGCCGACCGCGTCCTCGACCGCATGAAGGCCTTCGAGACGGGAAGCCCGACGCCGGGCGCCGGCCTCGCGACCTCCCGTGGAGGTGCGACATGAACGCCCCCGCCACCCTCCGGCTCGCCCGGGCCTCGCTCCGCGCGCACCGACGCCGCTTCCTCGGCACCTTCGCCGCCGTCCTGCTCGGCGTCGCCTTCCTCACCGGCACCCTCGTCATGGGCGACACCCTCCGCGCGAGCTTCGACTCCCTGTTCACCGGAGCCACCCGGGGCACCGACGCCGTCGTCCGCAGCGCCACCACCGTGACCGCCGCCGGCGAGGCCCAGGGCACCCGCGGCCCCGTCGACGCCGCCCTCGCCGAGCGCCTCGCCCGGGTCCCCGGGGTCGCCGCCGCCGCGCCCCGGATCGAGGGCGCGGGCCAGCTCCTCGCCGCCGACGGCACCCCCGTCGGCGGCAAGGGCCCGCCCACCCTCGCGGGCAACTGGATCGAGGACGCCGCCCTCAACCCGTACCGCCTCGTGGAAGGCCGCGAGCCGAGCGCCCCCGGCGAGGCCGTCGTCAACCGGGGCGCCGCGAAGACGGCCGGCCTCACCGTCGGCGACACGACGGTCCTGCGCACCCCCGACCCGGTGAAGGTCACCGTCGTCGGCCTGGCCACCTTCGGCGGCGCGGACGGCATGGGGCAGGTCACCTGGACCGGCCTCACCCGCGCCGACGCCGAGAAGTACCTGACGGCGCGGCCCGGCGAGGCGACGAGCATCGCCGTGCGCGCCGGGCCCGGCGTCTCCCAGGACGAGCTGGTCGCCGCGCTGACGCCCGCCCTGCCCGACGGCGTCGAGGCGATCACCGGACAGCGGGCCGCCGAGGAGAACACCGAGATGGTCTCCGGCCGCTTCCTCGACCTCTTCACCACCTTCCTGCTGGTGTTCAGCGGGGTCGCCGTGCTCGTCTCCGTCTTCACGATCCACAACACCTTCGCCGTCCTCGTCGCCCAGCGGACCCGCGAGAACGCCCTCCTGCGCGCGATCGGCGCCGCCCGCCGCCAGATCGTCACCGGCACCCTCGCCGAGGCGCTCACCGTCGGACTGCTCGCCTCCCTCGCCGGGCTCCTCGCCGGGATCGGCGTGGCCGCCGGACTCCAGGCGCTGTTCCCCGCGATCGGCTTCCCCTTCCCCGAGGGCGCCCTCGTCGTGACCGGCACCTCCCTGGCCCTGCCGCTCGGCGTCGGGCTCGCGGTCTGCGCCGGTTCGGCGCTCCTGCCGGCCGTACGGGCCGGGCGCACGGCCCCGCTCGCCGCGCTCCGCGAGACGGACCTGGACGGCTCGGGCACCTCCCGCCGCCGCGCGCTGACCGGCGGCGCCCTGCTCGCCACCGCCGTCGGCACGGTCCTCACCGGCGTCCTCGGCACCCCGTCGCTGTGGCTCGCCGCCACCGGGGCCGCGCTCGCCGTCGCCGCGTTCGTGGTCCTCGGACCGGTCGCCGCCTCGCTCGCCGTACGGGTGCTCGGCCGCCCGCTGCGCGGGGTCAACCACCGCCTCGCCCGCCGCAATGCCCTGCGCAGCCCGGGCCGTACGGCCGCGACCGCCACCGCCCTGATGATCGGGGTCGCCGTCGTCACCCTCTTCACGGTCTTCGGCGCCTCCCTCAAGGCGACCATGGACCGCACGGTCGACCGCTCCTTCGCCGGGGACGTGGCGATCAGCGCGCCCTCGTTCGGCGCGGGCGGCAGCGGGCTCAGCCCCCGCCTCGCCCCGGCCGTCGCCGCGCTGCCCGAGGTCGACACCGCCGTGGGCCTGGGACGCGGCGTCGCGGAGGTGGACGGCCGGGGCCGCGCGCTCACGGTCACCGACCCGGCCGCGCTCGCCCGGACGCTCGACCTGGGGGAGGTGCGGGGCTCCCTCGCCGGACTCGGTACGGACGGGCTCGCCGTCGCCGCCGACGAGGCCGCCGCCTCCGGTCTGGCACCCGGCAAGGCCGCCGAGCTGACGTTCACCGACGGCAGCCGGCACACCTTCACGGTCCGCGCGGTCTACGAGCGCGCCGACCTCGCCGGCGACTACCTCGTCACCCGGGAGGCCTGGGCCCCGCACCGCACCCAGGACGCCGACCGGCTGGTCGCCGTCTCCTTCGCGGACGGCGTCCGCGCCGAGGACGGCAAGGCCGCCGTGACCGGGGTCGCCGACCGGTACGGCCGTCCGGAGGTGCAGACCCGGGAGGAGTACGCGGAGGCCTCGGCGGGCGGCATCGACATGATGCTCACCCTCGTCTACGCGCTCCTCGCGCTCGCCGTCCTGATCGCGCTGCTCGGCATCGCGAACACGCTGACCCTCTCCGTCCACGAACGGACGCGCGAACTCGGGCTGCTGCGGGCGGTCGGGCAGACCCGGGCCCAGCTGCGGACCATGGTCCGCTGGGAGTCCGTCCTGGTCGCCGCCTTCGGGACGGTCGGCGGGCTCGCACTCGGGGGCTTCCTCGGCTGGGTCCTCGTCCGCGCCTCGGCCGGCTCGGGCGACAGCGCCCTGGCGTTCGCCGTGCCGACCGTACGGCTCGCGGCCGTGGCCCTGGCCGGGCTGGTGGCGGGAGCCGTGGCGGCCTGGCGCCCGGCCCGCCGGGCGGCCCGCCTGGAGATCCTCCGGGCCATCGCCACGGAGTGACGGGGGCTTCGCCGGGGCGCCCGGCGGGGGATCTCGACCGGCTTCGTCAGCCCGCTCGGCCCGCCAGGACCGGGCGGGCCACCGACGGGGCCGGCAGCGGTTCGGCCGGGGAGCTGAGGGGCATGCCGGGGAGCCGGCTGTAGCCGACGCCCGCGAGCAGGCCCTCGGTCGCGGCCTCGTACACGGCCCGCGCGCACTCGTCGACGGGGTCGCCGAGGGCCGGCGCCGTGAGGGTGAACCACACGACCTTGCCGTCGGCGCCGCACGGACGGATGCCCCAGCTCTCGCTGACCGCCCCGACGATGCCGAGCCCCCGGCCGGAGGTGGCGAGCGCGTCGAGGTCGTCCACCGGGCCGAGCGCCCCGGACGCGTCGAGCGCGTCCGAACGCCGGACCTCGGGCAGGCGGGGATCGTGGTCCCGGACCGAGACGGTGAGCCGGTCGAGCAGCAGCTCGATCTCGACCTTGCATCCCTTGTCCGGCTGGGCGTGGCGGTGCACGTTCGTCAGCAGCTCGGTCAGACCGAGGACGGCCTGGTCCACCAGGGCGTCCAGCTGCCAATGTCGAAGATGCGCGGAGATGATGCGGCGGATCTGTCCGATCCGCGGCGGCAGGGCCTGAAGCTCCACCGCGTAGTACCTGCTCGGCTCGCTGATCACGGCTGCGACTCCCCGAAGTGGTCCGGAAGAAGACGAAGATTCGGATCTGTCCCTGCGGTACAGAAGGGGGCGGCGACCTGATCGCAGCGTCACCACCGCTGAACCCTCAGTGAGGTGGATTCCAGCCTGGACCAGCCGTGACCGCCCCGCAACTCGCCGCGAGCCCCCGCAGCTCAGGGCCTGCTCCGCCGCGTCGCGGCCCTCAGGACCGCCCGGCCGCCCGCTTCAGCGCCGCGAGGAAACGTCCGGACGTCTCCGCCTCGCCACCCGCGCGGCCGTGGTCGTCGTACCCGTCGGAGTGCAGCGTCAGCCGGTACCGCGTGCCGTTCACGGTCGCCACCGTCTCGTCCGCCTTCGCGAACCACGGCCGCCCCGCCCGTACCGCCGAAACCGGCGCGCTGTCGATCTCGCTGCCGTAACTCGTCAGGAGCGCGAGGCGACCGTCCTCGATCCGCACCTCGCCCGCGCGCGTCAACGAACGCGGCCAGCGCGCGATCCGTACGCCCCTGGCGCTGAACTCGGGTTCCGCCATGCCGATCCGCCCCTTTCACCCGGTTGCCGTACCCAGTGTGCCGGGCCGTCGCCGCGTGCACCAGTAGCGCTCCCGAAGGCCGTCCACAAGGGAGGCCTATGGAACGTCAAAGGGAACGTTTGCCCAGGTGAGAGCGGTATTGTCGGCAGGGGGAGACCCCCGAGGCGACACACGAATAGAGGGACGGATGAGCACCACCCACGAGAGTGCGGCCGTGGCCACGGTCGACGTCGACCGCAGCGACCCGGCGTACCGGTCCTGGCTGAAGGAGGCCGTGCGCAAGGTCCAGGCCGACGCTAACCGCTCCGCCGACACCCATCTGCTGCGCTTCCCCCTCCCCGAGAAGTGGGGCATCGACCTCTACCTCAAGGACGAGTCGACCCACCCCACCGGCAGCCTCAAGCACCGCCTCGCCCGCTCCCTCTTCCTCTACGGCCTCTGCAACGGCTGGGTCCGCCCCGGCAAGCCCGTCATCGAGGCCTCCAGCGGCTCGACCGCCGTCTCCGAGGCGTACTTCGCGAAGCTCATCGGCGTCCCCTTCATCGCCGTCATGCCCCGCACGACCAGCCCCGAGAAGTGCCGGCTCATCGAGTTCCACGGCGGGCAGTGCCACTTCGTCGACGACTCGCGCACGATGTACGAGGAGGCCGCAGCCCTCGCCGAGCGCACCGGCGGCCACTACATGGACCAGTTCACCTACGCGGAGCGGGCCACCGACTGGCGCGGCAACAACAACATCGCCGAGTCGATGTACCAGCAGCTGCGCCTGGAGCGGTACCCGGAGCCCGCCTGGATCGTCGCCACCGCCGGCACCGGCGGCACCTCGGCCACCATCGCCCGTTACGTGCACTACATGCAGCACGACACCCGGATCTGTGTCGCCGACCCCGAGAACTCCTGCTTCTTCGACGGCTGGACGCACCAGGACCCGAACGCCACCGCCGACTGCGGCTCGCGCATCGAGGGCATCGGCCGCCCCCGCATGGAGCCCAGCTTCGTGCCCGGCGCCGTCGACCGCATGATGAAGGTCCCCGACGCGGCGAGCGTGGCCGCCGTCCGCGCCCTGGAGACCGCGATCGGCCGCAAGGCGGGCGGCTCCACCGGCACCGGCCTGTGGAGCGCCTTCAAGATCATCGCCGAGATGGTCGCCCACGACCGCACCGGCAGCGTCGTCACCCTCATCTGCGACCCGGGCGAGCGCTACCTCGACAAGTACTACTCCGACGACTGGCTCGCCGCCCAGGGCCTGGACATCGCCCCGTACTCCGCCGCTATCGAGCGGTTCCTGGCGACGGGGGCCTGGCCGGAGTGAGCCGCCGGTCCAGCCGGCGCGCCGCGTCCCGGAAGGACAACCCCACGCCCGGCGCCGCGAGGCGCAGGGCGAGCCGGAACGGGGCCGCGCCGTCGGCGGCCATCGTCCACCGCAGACGGGTGCCCCGGCCGGCGGGGGCGAGGGCCCACTCCTCCGCCAGGGCCGTCACACCGGGCGCGTTCGTCGCGTCCACCCGGTAGGCGTAGCGCAGGTCGGGCTCGGAGGCCAGGACCGTCTCGTCGAAGGCGATCCCGCCGCGCAGCCGTATGGTCCGGCCCGCGCCGTCGCCGGTCGGGACGGCGGAGGTGACGGCCGTGAACCACGACGGCAGGCTCCCCACCTCCACGGCCACCGACCGGTAGACGGTCGACGGCGGCGCGGCGAGGGTCGCGGTGAAGACCAGGCGGACGGGTGCGGACGTGGTGAAGTCGAGCTCCACCGGGCGCAGTCGGCGTGCCATGGACCCTCCCGGGGTGGGCGTGGGTGGATGCAGCACCATAGCTGACGTACTGTCAGCGGCACAGGGGGCCCGTGACGGGCCCCGCCCCCGGAACCCTCGCGCGATCACCCGCCCCGCCCGCTTCCCGTGCGCTGCGCGGGGAGCAGGCGGCGCCGTCACCTCACGGCGGTGCGATCCGGGGGTCGAGTGTCCGTCAGGACTGCTTCGCGATCGGCCTTCGTAGGTCGTCACGTATCTTGCGGGTCTCCGCCGCGGCCACTTCGAGCGAGGCGGTCGGGGTGAACGTGATCGCGACGGTGGTGTTGTCGTCGCCCCAGCCGCACACGGTCTGCTGGTCCACCGTCTCACAGCGGAAGTCGACGTCCGAGCCGGGAACGCGGATCGTTCTGGGCGGGTCCGTGACGCTCTCCCTGCCCGTCACGGTCACGGCTCTCATCAGGGCGTCTCGATGCTCCTCCGGGGCCTTGTACCGACCGGACGAGCCGTACACCTTCACCGTGCGGAAGGCGGCGCCGTCGTCGAGGCCGGTGCTGGTGACGGTGTAGTCGGCGGAGAAGTGCGTCGAGCCCCTCTGGCCTTCGCTGTCCGGTTGCGGGTCCGGAGGGAGGCGGTTCTCGATGTTCCATCCGTACGCGCCCCCCACGATCGACTCGGGGATGACGAGCTCGTGCGTGGCCTGGGGGAAGGTCTCGTCCGAGCCCGGGCCCATGGACGCGTAGACGCCGTACGCCGCGCCGCCGAGCACGATCAGGGCTCCGGCCGCACCGGCGGCGAGCGGTCCGGTGCGCTTCCTCCCCGGCGGAGCGGTCTTCGTCCCAGGGGGCAGGGGTGGCTGCTGCGGGACGGCGAGCGGGGGCTCGGCGCGCGGTGCGCCGGTCACGGTCGCGGCATGCGCGACGGCCCCGGCTGTCGACGGGGCAGCCGGTCCGTCGACCGGCGTCGGCGCGGGTGGCACGACCGGGGAGGGCGGGGTCGGCGGGTGGACGGCCGTGTCCTGCGCCGGCGCGGTGTCCGGGGCCAACAGGTCCAACAGCCCCTTCGGGGTCGGCCTCTGTGTCGGATCCTTGGCCAGGCAGGCGGCGACCACCGGACGCACGCCCTCGGGCAGGGCGGACAGATCTGCCGGCTCGTGCACCGCCCGGTACATCAGCACCATCGGGGTGCCCTCCCCGAACGCATGCCCGCCGGCCGCCGCGACCAGCACCGCGCCCAGCGCGAACACATCGGCGGCGCCGCCGACTTCGAGCCCCTGAGCCTGCTCGGGGGCCAGGAATCCGGGAGTGCCGAAGGCCGCTCCGGTGAAGGTGAGCCGGGTCGACTCCAAGGCCCGGGCGATGCCGAAGTCGAGCACCCGCGGGCCGTCGTCGGCCATGATGATGTTGCCCGGCTTGAGGTCACGGTGAATCAGGCCGCAGTCGTGAATGGCCTGCAGCGCCTCCGCCAACGCCGCACCGAGCAGCCGTAGACGGGCCTCGTCCATCGGGCCCCGTTCGGCGAGCAGACCCGACAGCGTCGGCCCCGCGATGTAGGCGGTCGCCAGCCAGGGAGCCGGCGCGTCGGGGTCGGCGTCGACGACCTGCGCCGTATGGAACCCGCCGACCCTGCGTGCGGCGTCGACCTCCGCGCGGAACCGGGCGCGGAAGTGCGGATCGGCGGCCAACTCGGGTCGGGCCACCTTGACGGCCACGGTACGTCCGCCCCGGGACCGTGCCAGGTACACCGTCCCCATGCCACCCGCACCCAGCTCACGCTCCACGGCGTAGTCGCCGATGCGCTCCGGCAGGTCCACGCCGTCCACGCTCCCCCCTGTGCCGCACGCCCCCGTCGGAACGCCGCGGGTCAGTATGACCGACCCTGACGGGGCGAGCGAAGGGGACGGGCGCCGTCCGGCGGAGCCGACGCCCGCCACCGGGTCACGCCCCCCGCAGCAACCCCTCCACCGCCCGTCCGAACACGACCCGCCCAGCCCGCGCCAGCACCGGATCGAAGGCCCTCGGCACGCCCCGTACCGAAAGCTCCTCCGTCCACAGCACCCGGCAGCCGCCGTCCGCCGTCTCCGTCACCTCGATGACCGCCCAGCCCCGCACCACCCGCCCGGACTTCTCCAGACGGCAGACGCCGGGCCGGCCGGCCGACGGGGGTTCCCAGCGCACGACCTCCATCGGGTCGTCGAAGGACAGCCGGCCGATGCCCGTGCGGGCGACGAACCGCGTGCCCACCCCGTCCGGCCCCGGCGTCAGCACCCTCGTCCGGGTCAGCGGCACCTGGTGGCCGTGCGCCGGCCAGTCCGTCAGCCGGCGCCACACCTCCGCCGGTGCCGACGGCACCGTCCGCTCGACCCGGAAGAGGCTCACTCCTGTTCCTCGCCCGGCACCAGGAGACCCGGCACGTACTCCGTCACCTCGGCCCGCACCCCGGCGGGCAGACCGCTGTCCGTCACCCAGGTGTCGACCTCGTCGAGGGTGGCGAAGGAACTCAGGCCCACCGTCCCCCACTTGGTGTGGTCGGCGACCACCACGACCCGGCGCGCCGAGCGCATCAGGCACCGGTTGGTCTCGGCCTCCGCCAGGTTCGGCGTGGAGAGCCCGGCCTCCACCGACACGCCGTGTACGCCGAGGAAGAGCAGGTCGAAGTGGAGCGAGCGGACCGCCCGGTCCGCCACCGGCCCCACCAGCGCGTCGGACGGCGTGCGGACCCCGCCGGTCAGGACGACGGTCGCCGCCCCGCGCCGCGTCTCGCCCCCGCCGCCCGTCTGCTGCGCCTCGTGGAACACGTCGGCGACCCGCACCGAGTTGGTGACCACCGTCAGGTCCGGCACGTCGAGCAGGTGCCGGGCCAGCGCGTAGGTCGTCGTCCCGCCGGACAGGGCGATCGCCGTACCCGGCGAGACCAGGGCCGCCGCCGTGCGGGCGATCTCGTCCTTGGCGCTCGGTTCGAGCACCGACTTGGCCTCGAAGCCCGGCTCGTGGGTGCTCGCCTCGACCACCGGAACGGCCCCGCCGTGCACCTTCGCGACCATGCCCTGCCGGGCCAGCGCGTCCAGGTCGCGGCGGATCGTCATGTCCGAGACGTTCAGACGACGGGTCAGTTCGTTGACCCGCACACCGCCACGCCGCCGTACCTCGTCGAGGATCAGGGCACGCCGCTGCTCCGCGAGGAGGTTCTGGTTGTCAGTCACCGCCGGGGCCGGTCCTTCCGCAGGAGACAAGGGGATGAGTGTCGGATTCGGTGAGAGACCGTGCGCGGTCGCACGGCCTTCCGCGATCCTGTTGCAGACGTCGCATCTTCCCACTCTGAGAGGAAGTCCCCTCAGTGTCCCCTGCCACACCCGCCCCGGAGAGCGGGGGCGCGGCGCTCGAACTCCTCGTCCACGGAGTCGGCGGAGCCACCCCCGAGTCGATGCTCGACGACCCCAGGACCGTACGGGTCACCGGCGACCGGACCGCCGCCGTGTACCGGCGCGCCGAGGACCTCGACGCCGAGGAACACCCCGAGCGGTACGCGGCGCGTCCCGTCCCGGAGGCGTACTGCTGGTCCAACCTGACCTCCGGTGACGGCGCCCGCGCCCTGTGGCTGCTGCTCCTGCCCTTCATGGTGGCCAATCTGGCGCACTGGATGCGGCCGCCCGCCCAGGACAGGCCGGCGCTCGTGCGGCTCTACGGGGTCATCGTCCGGCTCGTCGCCCTCACCCTCACCGTCCTGCTCACGGCCGCCGCCTGCGAGGTGGCGCTCGACCTGACGGCCTGGCAGTGCGCGGCCACCACCGCCTGCACCGACGCGTACTCCTGGCTCGGTTTCCTCTCCGCGGGGCGCGGCGGCTGGTGGTCCCTGCCCGGCCGCCGCCTGGCCCTCGCCGCGCTCGTGCCGACCGCGCTCGTCGGCCTGCTCTGGTACCTCTCCAACCGGACCTGGAGCGCGTACGAGGCGCAGCGCCCGCCCACCGGATACGACGCCCCCGTCACGGAGCCCGGGGCCGACACGGAGGCGGCGGACGCCGCCGAGCCCGCCGGCCCCGTCGAGCTCCGCCCCGCGCTCGGCCGCCCCGGCTTCTGGTACGGCCGCCGGCTCGTCGCCCGCCTCCGGGCCGCCCACACCGCCGCCGGGTTCCTCACCGTCGCCGCCGCCCTCGTCACGGCCACCGTCCGCCACGACGCCGGCTCATCCGGCCCGCGCACGGTCCTCGGCTGGATCCTCCAGGCGGCCGTCGCCGTCCTGGCGGTCGTCGTGGTCTGGGTCGTCTGCCGGCGCGGCCGCAGCGAGAGCCGGCTCGACCTGCGCGTCGAACGCGCCCTCGTCTCCTGGCTCCCCGCCGCCTCCCTCGTCGTCCTCGCGCTCACCGCCCTGCACGCCGGCTGGGCCCGCCCCGGCTGGATCTCCTCCGGCACCCTCCCCGGCGACGCCGTCTTCGGCGCCCTCACCCTCGCCCAGGGCGGTCTCGTCGTCGCCCTCGGCGTCGTCGCCCTGCTCCTCCAGCGCCCCCACCGGGACCCCCGTACCGCGCTGCGCGGACTCGGCGGGCCGGCGGTCGCCATGCTCGCCTGCGCGCTCGCCGGGGTCATGTCCGGGGGAGTGGCGCAGCGGGTCGCCGACTGGCTCGACGGGCCGGCCACCCCCGGCATGGGCGACCCCGGCGGTCCCAGGATCGGCCCGCCGGTCCTCCTCAGCTGGCAGGCCTCGGTCATCCCCGTCCTGCTCCTGCTGCTTCTCGCGCCCGCCGCCCTCCTCGCCGCACGGACCGTCCTCGGCGCCCGGCGCCTGCGCTCCGCCGTCGAGGCCGACTACGACGCCGCCGGCGAACGCGACCCGGTGCGCACGGGACAGATCGCGACCGGCCGGGCCCGCGCCTCGCTCACCGACTCCGCGCCCGTCCTCGTCGGCGTCGTCTCCGGCGCGACCCTGCTCCTCGGGGCCGCCTCCGTCGCCGGCGCCTGGGCCAGCGGCAACGTGCCGGGCCGGGCCTTCGACGGCGCCCACCCCGCGATCGCCTCCCTCGCCTCCGTCACCCAGGCCCTCGGCTCCTGGATGATCGGCTTCGGCTTCCTGCTCTTCGTCACCTGGGGCCGCCGCGCCTACAAGGACGCCTCCGCCCGTCGCACCATCGGCATCCTCTGGGACGTCGGCACCTTCTGGCCCCGCGCCGCCCACCCCTTCGCCCCGCCCTGTTACGCCGAGCGGGCGGTCCCCGACCTCACCTGGCGGATGAGCACCTGGACCCGGAGCACCGGCGGCCGGCTCGTCATCTCCGGGCACTCCCAGGGCAGCGTCCTCGCCGCGGCCGCCGTCTGGCAGCTGCAGCCCGCCACCCGCAGCCGGGTCGCCCTGCTCACCTACGGCTCGCCCCTGGAGCGGCTCTACGGCCGCTGGTTCCCCGCCTACTTCGGCCCCGAGGCGCTGCGCGCCCTGAACCGCACGGTGCACTGCTGGAGCAATCTGTACCGCGCCACCGACCCCATCGGCGGCCCCGTCAGGGTCCCCGCCGAGGACGGCCGCCCGGCCGTGGACGGAGCGGTGCTGCTCGACCCCGTCGCGTACGGCCGCACCCGCCGGCACCCGCTGCCCGAACCGATCCTCGGCCACTCCGACTACCAGGCCGACCCGGCGTTCGCCCGCTGCCGCTCCGGACTCCTCGACCGGCTCCCGTCGGCCTTTCCCCGCCAGCGCTCCGACTCCCCCCTGGATCAGGGGATTTCGGGGATGTCCTCCGGATAGAGCAGGGTCAGGTCGTCCGTGCTCGCCTCGGCGAGCGCGGCGACCCGGCCCGCGTGCCGCTCCACCATCGACTCGAAGGTCCCCCGCGCCGTACGGCCGTTGCCGAACGCCGGGCCCTTGGGGAGCTTCTCGAAGTACGCGAGCAGCGCCTCGTCGGTGCCCGGCGCCAGCCGGTACTCGTGCTCGTCGGCCTGCTGGCCGACGATCCGCAGCAGCTCCTCGGGCTCGTAGTCGCCGAAGGTGATGGTCCGTGAGAAGCGCGAGGCCACACCCGGGTTGACGGTGAGGAAGCGCTCCATCTCCGCCGTGTACCCGGCGACGATGACCACCACCGCGTCCCGGTGGTCCTCCATCAGCTTCACCAGCGTGTCGATCGCCTCACGGCCGAAGTCGCGCCCCGAGTCCTCCGGCGACAGCGCGTACGCCTCGTCGACGAAGAGGACACCGCCGCGCGCCCGGTCGAAGGCCTCCTGCGTGCGGATCGCCGTCGAGCCGATGTGCTCGCCGACCAGGTCCACCCGGGAGACCTCCACCAGGTGCCCGCGCTCCAGGACCCCGAGCGAGGCGAGGATCTCGCCGTACAGCCGGGCCACCGTCGTCTTGCCCGTGCCCGGGTTGCCGGTGAAGACCAGGTGGCGGCGGACCGAGGCCGCCTTGAGTCCCGCCTCCTGACGCCTGCGCCCCACCTCGATCATGTTGGTGAGGGTCCGCACCTCCAGCTTGACGCTCTCCAGACCCACCAGGGCGTCCAGCTCGCCGAGCACGTCCTGCGAGGAGCGGGCCTCCGGGGCGGGCTCCGGCGCGGCCGGCACGGTCACCGGGGTGCGCGGCACGGGCACCGTGCCGAGCAGCCCGGCCGGTTGCGTGGCCGTCAGGACCGTGCCGCCGTCGGGTACGGAGGAGCGGACGGCGCTCTCGTCGCTGGTGCAGTCCTCCGCGCTCGCGCCCTCCTCGGGGAACTCGTAACCGCCGCGCGCGCAGCGCTCCGTGCGGCACTTGCGCAGGGTCGTCCGGCAGCCGTCCGTGACGTGGAAGCCGTATCCGCCGCTGCCCGTCACCCGGCAGCCGTGGAAGGAGCCGCGGCCCTCCGCCGAGACGTAGAAACCGGCCTCGGCGGGCGAGGTGACCACACACCGGTCGATCGTGGGGTCGGCGCCCTTGGTGACGATGACCCCGGTCTGCACGGAGTCGATCGTGCAGCCGCCGAGGGTGCCGCCGCTGCCGTGGTCCCGGAACCAGGCGCCCGTGGACGCCTCCCGGATCCGGCAGTCGTCGAGCTGGGCCGTGGCGCCGTCGCTCACCGACACCGCCGTGTTCCGCACCTGCGTCAGATCGCTGTCGACGACGTCCACGCGCGAGCCCCGGTCGAGGACGAACAGCGCGTCCGGCACGTCGTGCACCCGGCAGGCGTCGAGGACGGCGGTCGCCCCGTCGCTCACCCACACCGCCGGGTAGTCGCCCGTGCTGTCGTGGATCTCGCACTGGTTGGCGTCCACCCGCGTCCCCGGGTCCCACACCGACAGGCCGTTGCGCCCGAAGCGGCGGACGGTCGACCGGGTCAGCGTCAGGACCGATCGAGAGCGCAGGTCGACCGCGTTCTCCGGAACGTCGTGGATGTCGCAGTCCGAGAGCGTGAGGACCGCGTCCGTGTCCAGCGTGATGCCGTCCGCCGAGGTGCGGTGCACCGAGGAGTCGGTGAGGTGGGCGGTGGCGCGGGCCGCGATCTGCAGACCGGAGCCCTTGATCTCGTACACCTCGCAGCCGACGCCCTCCAGGCCGCTGCCCTCGCCGGTCACGGCGATCCCCGCGCCGGAGGCGTGGTGCACCCGGCAGCGTTCCAGCCGCGGATGCGCCCCGCCGCGCACCGAGACCCCGGCCTGCCCGGCGGAGACCACCTCGCACTCCTCGAACACCCCGCCGGCGCCGTCGAGCACGGCGATGCCGATCCCGGCCGGATTGTCGACCGTGCAGCGGCGGACCGTCGGCCGGGCGGCGCCCCGCACCTCGATCCCGGCGGCCGAGCGGGTCATGATCCGCAGGTCGAGCAGCTCGGGGGTGCCGTCCTCGACGAGCAGCGCGGGGGCGGCCACGTCCTGCCCCTCGATGTGCAGGTCCTGCAGGGTGACGGAGGCGCGCAGGGTCAGCGGCACCCCGTCCGGCGGCGCGATCCGCACCGAGCCGACCCCGCCCTCGGGGCCGCGCAGGGTGACGGCCCGCCGGACCACGAGGTTCTCCCGGTAGGTGCCGGGCGCGACGGTGAGGACGTCCCCGTCGCCCGCGGCCTCGAGCGCGGCGGCGAGGGAGGGGTACTCACCCGTGCGGCGCCGCCACCGCGATGTGCCGGTGTGCGTCACCTGGACCGTGCCCTCTGCCATGGGTGTGTCCTGCCCCCGCCTCATGCCTCGCCGCTGATCCGATGCCCCACCGTAGCGCGCGCGGCGCCGCCGGGTTGACGGGTCGCCGACCCGCGTACGCACGGGAGGCCGAGCGTCGCCGGGCAGGCGTCACCGCCGGTCCGGGCCGGTCCGGAGCGGTCGGGCTCGGTCGCGGAGCGGTCGAACTCGAACGCGGCGCCGGGGGACGGCCGTGGCCGGCCGGAGCGGGCGGGACCGGCCGGCGACGGCCACCCGCAGGCGTCAGCTTCCCGTGCCCGTACGGCCCCAGTCGGGGCCCGCCGCCGCCGCCCACGCGCGGTCGAGGCGCGCGTACCGCCGCACCACCAGTCTGCGGACGGCGAGACGGCGGACGAGCTCCACCAGCGAACCGACGAGAAGGGCGGCCGTCAGGCCGGCGACGACCGCGTGCGCGCGCGCCGTCCCCCTCTGCATCGGCGGCGCCACCGGGCGCCCGTCCCGGTCCGTCCAGAGCCGGAAGGCGGTGCCGGGCGCGGAGTGCTGCCGGGCCGTCGCCACCGTCCCGGTGCGGGGCGAGCCGTCCGGCGCGGTCCAGCGGGCCACCACCGAGCGCCGCAGCCGCTCTTCCCCCGCGGCCTCGACGGACCTGGGGCCGCTCGCGGGGGTGTGGGCGAGCCGCACCACCCGGGCCGTCGTCGGCAGCCGCTGCGCCTGCTGCGCACGGGCCGCGCGCGACAGCGAGCCGTACGCGGAGGTGCCGGTCGCCCAGCCGGTCAGCGGCACCGCGGTACAGAGCAGGACGATCGCCACGAGGGCGATCCACGCCTCGACGAGATCAGTGGTCCGGCGCAGGGGATTGTGCCGCCAGCGCCAGAGTCCGGTGGCTGCACGCACGTCTGGACCCCCTGGTTGTACACCGCCTCGTCGTTCACCCTTCCTCCAACGAGTGTGCCCCCGGGGCGGGTTCCCCGCCTGTCGGATGTCGGACCGGTGAGGCGGGACGCGCGGCCCCGGGTCCTCAGTCCAGGATCTTCACGGCGTCGCCGACCCGGACGGTGCCGGTGTGCTCGGGGACGAGGTTCTGGCCGAAGATGACCCGGCCGTCGCTCGTGCGGTGCCGGGCGAGCGTCCTCAGCGGCTCCTTGCCCCGCTCGGCCGTGAACTGGTTCGTCGTGGTGACGACGCAGCGCCCGCAGGGCCTGGCGACCCGGAAGGTGACCTCTCCGACGGCGAGCCGCTTCCAGCCGTCCTCCGCCCAGGGGGCGGTGCCCTCGATCACCAGGTTCGGCCGGAACCGGTTCATCGGCAGGGGGCCCTCGTCGGCGTGGTCTCCCTGGGCTATCAGGGAGTTGAGGGCGTCGAGCGAGGCGGTGGTGGTGACGAGCAGCGGATAGCCGTCCGCGAAGCTCACGGTCTCGCCGGGCAGCGCGTAGTCCGGGTCGACCGGACGCCGGTGCTCGGGCGCGTCCATGTGCACGAGCCGTACGTCGCTCTCCAGGTACGCCGAGAGCCAGGCGGCCGCGGCGGGGTCGGCCGGGACCGCCTCCACGAACTTGTCGAAGATCTCCACCGTGACAGTGGTCGAGGGGCGCGGCACCTCGACCGCCAGCGTCGGCCGGCCGGGAGCGGACAGGGAGATCCCGCCGCCCGGCAGCGGCTCCGCCGTGGCCAACGCCATCCGGGGGTGACGGCGTTGGGTCACGACCTTGTTCGCGGAGTCGACGACGGTCCAGCGGCGGTCCACGGCCAGCCCCCAGGGCTGTACCTCGGCCTCCGTGCGGGCCAGCGCGCGCATGGCTTTCACCGGGTGGATGTGGACGGAGCGGAGAACAGGAGTCGGCATGCCCTCATCCTGCCAGCCGCCCCGACCTCCACGTCGGGCCTTGCGCGGAGCCGGTCAGTAACCCCCGCCCTGGTAGGGACGGTTGTACGGGTCGTCGTACGGCGCGGGGGACGGGACCGGCGCGGGCCGGGGGGCCGCCGGACGCATCGCCTCGTACCCGGCGGCGGCCGGGCGGGGCTGCTGCGGGTACTGACCGCCCGGGTAGCCGCGCGGGGCCGCGGCCTGCTGCGGGATGTACGGGGCCGGAGCGTGCTGCAGCGGGACGGGGGCCATCTGCGGCGAGGGCTGCGGGTAGCCGTATCCGCCGCCGTAGGTCGGGGCGGGCTGCGGGCTGGGCGCCGCCGGGAGGGCGGGCAGTGCCGAGGGGAGCGCCGGCAGGTGGGAACCACTTCCGGAGAAGCTGCTGCCGGTGTCGTAGGCGGCGGGCACTCGGATCGGGGCGATCTGAGGCGTGCCCCGCTCCGCGACCAGGGAGTCGTAGATCGGGGTGTCCGGGAAGGACGGCGCGGTGTGGTAACCGCCTCCATAGGTGGAGCGGGGGGAGGTCATGGCACATAAGTTAAGCCCACGATGTGCTGGTTGGGGAGCCTGATTAGAGGGTTGTTTGACGGGCTTCGGGAAGAGATGGATCCCCAATCCGAGCGAACGTGACAAAAACGGGCGGCGATCCGGGCCAAGATCGTGTAAACGCCGAGTTCGGAGGGGGTTACCGGCGGGTCGGTGCGTCCCGTACCCGGCCCGCGCCCCCGGCATGAAGAGCACATAAAGAAAAGGTGCCGGGAAGACGTGGGAGAAGTGATCATGGGCATGATTAAGCGCCAATCCCGCATCGCCGCGGGTGGTGTGTACACGCCGAATTGACGGCGCTACTCCCCGTGTCGGAAAAGCCATTTCCGTGAAGACGCCACGGAACTCGGGGCGTTCACCGGTCCGGCGCCGCCTCCGGGCGCGCGTACGTCCGGCCCTTCCACGCCGCGCCCCGGCCCCGGTGGTGCCGCACCGCCGAGTCCACCGTCATCAGGAGGTACAGGAACGCGGTGAACGGCAGCAGTGGAGCGAGCCCCAGGGGCTGACGGTAGTAGCGGAGCATCGGCACGTACGTCCCCGCCATCACCGCCCACGCGACACCGCCGGCCCACGCCGCCACCGCGTCCCCGCTCACGACGCCCGCCACCAGGGCCACCGGCGGCACCAGATAGACGAGCACGAGGCCCGCCACCGTCCCCACGAGCAGCAGCGGGTTGTGCCGCAGCTGCGCGTACGCGCTCCGCGCGACCATCCGCCACAGCTCGCCGAGCCCCGGATACGGGCGGACGCTGTCGACCCGCTCCGCAAGACCCAGCCAGATCCGCCCCCCGGCCCGCCGCACCGCCCGCGCCAGCGACACGTCGTCGATCACCGCCTGCCGGATCGCCTCCGGCACGCCCGCCGCCACCGCCGTCTCCGTCCGCAGCAGCACACAGCCGCCCGCGGCGGCCGTCGCCAGGGGCCGCGCCCGGTTGATCCAGCGGAAGGGATACAGCTGGGCGAAGAAGTAGACGAAGGCCGGGACGACCAGACGCTCCCACGCGCTCGCCACCCGCAGCCGGGCCATCTGCGACACCAGGTCCAGGTCGTTGTCCACGGCCGCCGCCACCAGCCGCCGCAGACTGTCCGGCTCGTGCGCGATGTCCGCGTCCGTCAGCAGCAGGAACTCCGGCCCACGCGCGCGTGCCAGTGCCATCCCGTGCCGCAGCGCCCACAGCTTCCCCGTCCAGCCCGGCTCCGGCTCTCCCGGCGACACGACGGTCAGCGGCAGCCCGCCGTCCCGGCCGGCCAGCTCCACGGCGAGCCTCCCCGTCCCGTCCGTACTCCCGTCGTCGACGAGGAAGACCTCCGCGGCCCCCGGATAGTCCTGCGCGAGGAGGGACGGCAGGCTCATCGGCAGCACCTCCGCCTCGTCCCGCGCCGGCACCACGACGGCCACCCTCGGCCACCGCTCCGAAGGCGGCCGTCGCCCCCGCGGCAGTCGCTGATCGGTGCGCCAGAAGAAGCCCTGACCGAGAAGCAGCCAGAGCCAGACGGCCAGGGAGACGATCGAGAACCAGGCAAGGGTGCTCATTCGCGGCAGTCTGCCCCAGATCGCGGGGGACGAACGGCTCATCGGCTAGGGTGACCGGGTGAAGATCGCGCTCATGGACTCCGGAATCGGCCTCCTCCCGGCGGCGGCCGCGGTGCGTCGGCTCCGGCCGGACGCGGACATCCTCCTCTCCAACGACCCCGACGGCATGCCGTGGGGCCCCCGCACCCCCGAGGACCTGACGGGGCGTGCCCTCGCCGTCGCCCTCGCCGCCGCCGAGCACCGCCCGCAGGCGCTCATCGTGGCCTGCAACACCGCCACCGTGCACGCCCTGCCCGCCCTGCGCGCCGCCCTCGAACCGGGCATCCCCGTCATCGGCACCGTGCCCGCCATCAAGCCCGCCGCCGCGGCCGGCGGCAAGGTCGCCATCTGGGCCACCCCCGCCACGACCGGCAGCGCCTACCAGCGCGGACTCATCCGCGACTTCGCCGACGGCGCCGAGGTCACCGAGGTGCCCTGCCCGGGGCTCGCCGACGCCGTCGAGCACGCCGACCGGGACGCGGTGGAGGCCGCCGTCGCCGCGGCGGCCGAGCTCACCCCGGCCGACGTCCGCGCCGTCGTCCTCGGCTGCACCCACTACGAACTGGTCGAGGAGCGGATCCTCGCCGCCCTGGAGGTCCGCCGCCGGGCCGGACTGCCGCCGATCGTCTTCCACGGCTCCGCCGACGCCGTCGTCGCACAGGCCCTGCGCCGGATCGGCGCCGAGCCCGCGCCCGACGCGGACCCCACCGGCACCCTCTCCGTCCTGCTCAGCGGGCGCCCCGGCCGGCTCCCCGCCACGGCCCTCGAGTACGCGGAAGGCCGCACCCTGGCGGCCACGGCCGCCGCACACTGAGGGGCGGGACCCCTCGCGCCGTGGGCTGAGCGCCCTCCGCACGCGCCCCGCCTCGCGCGAGCCCCCGGCGTGCGCCGCCTCACGTCGAGCCCCCGGCTCGCCACCGCCTCCGTCGGGCGCTCCCCGGACGAGGCCCCCCTTTCACCGAGCGTCACCGCGTGACCGCGCTCCGGCGCGCTATCCCTGGCGATCCTGGGTACTCTCCCCTTATGAGGGAGCATTCCCGGGACCGGAGCCCGCGCGCCGACGAGCTGAGTCCCGTCGTCTGGACCGGTCGCGCCACCAACCGTTTCCAGTGGGTCGCCGCCGTCGCCGGCGCCGCCTGCATGGCCCTGGGCATCACCATCGCCGTCGAGTCCGCGTGGACCTCCGGCATCGCCGCCCTCCTCATGGCCGTGATCGGCTGCGTCGCGGCCGGACTGCTCGTCCTCTTCGGCACCCTCGCCTTCGTCCACGTCGCCGTGAAGGTCGACGACCGCGCCATGGAGGTCCGCTGCGGCCACATCGGCGTGCCGCGCCGCCGCATCCCGCTCGCCCACGTCGTCGGCGCCGACTTCGCGCCGAGCGTCACCCCGCGCCAGTGGGGCGGCTGGGGCTACCGCTGGCGGCCCGAGAAGGGCACGGCCGTGATCGTCCGGCGGGGCGAGGGCCTGGTCCTGCGCCTCGGCGACGGCCTGAGCTTCACGGTGACCGTCGACGACGCGGAGTCCGCCGTCCGTGTCATCCGCGCCCGTCTCCGCCACCCCGCCCCGCCGACCCCGCCCGCCGCGACCGGTGTGTGAGCCCGCTCGTGCCTGTGGGGAGCGGGTCCGCGCCGGTCACACGGGCTCCGGGACGAGCCCTACCGCCCTCCTGAGGGACAGGAACGCCCCGTAGACTCCGCTGGGTGAGCGCCACCATCACCCCCGTCGACGCGTCCGGACCCGACACCGCCCCCACGCCGGGCGCCCGGCTGCGGCGGTTCGTGCGGCCGGGGGCGGCTCTGCTGTCCGGGTTCCTGCTCTACCTGAGCTTCCCCCCGCGCCCCCTGTGGTGGCTCGCGCTGCCCGCCTTCGCGCTGCTCGGCTGGACCCTGCGGGGCCGCCGTCCGCGCGCCGGGTTCGGCCTCGGCTACCTCGCGGGGCTCGGCTTCCTGCTTCCGCTCCTCGTGTGGACCGGCGAGGAGGTCGGCGCCGGTCCGTGGCTGGCGCTCGCCGCCGTCGAGGCGCTCTTCGTCGCCGCCGCCGGCCTCGGCATCGCGGCCGTCTCCCGGCTCCCCTGGTGGCCCTTCTTCGCGGCCGGGGTGTGGATCCTCGCGGAGGGGGCACGCGCGCGCGTGCCCTTCGGCGGCTTCCCCTGGGGCAAGGTGGCCTTCGGACAGGCGGACGGCGTCTTCCTGCCGCTCGCCGCCGTCGGCGGCACCCCGGCGCTCGGCTTCGCGGTCGCCCTGTGCGGCTTCGGCCTGTACGAGGCGTGCCGGCGGTTCCACGCGTACCGGGCCACCGGCACCGTCCCGCGCGGCCCGCTCGCCGCCGCGGCGCTCGCGGTCCTCGTCCCGGTCACCGGCGCCCTCGCCGCGCTGCCGCTCGTCGACGACTCCGCCGAGGACGGCACCGCCACCGTCGCGGCCGTCCAGGGCAACGTGCCCCGCCTGGGCCTCGACTTCAACGCCCAGCGCCGGGCCGTCCTCGACAACCACGTGGCCCGCACCCGCGAGCTCGCCAAGGCCGTCGAGGAGGGCCGCGAGCCGCAGCCCGACTTCGTGCTGTGGCCGGAGAACTCCTCCGACATCGACCCGTACGCGAACGCCGACGCGGCCGACGTCATCGACGGCGCCGTCAAGGAGATCGGCGTGCCCACCGTGATCGGCGCCGTCGTCACCCCCGAGACCGGCAAGCTCCGCAACACGCTCATCCAGTGGGACCCCGAGCGAGGCCCCGTCGCCACGTACGACAAGCGGCACGTCCAGCCCTTCGGCGAGTACATCCCGATGCGCTCCTTCGTACGGATCTTCAACAGCAACGTCGACCGGGTGAGCCGGGACTTCGGCGCCGGTACGAAGGTCGGCGTCTTCGACCTCGCCGGTACGAAGGTGGGCCTGGCGACCTGCTACGAGGCGGCCTTCGACTGGGCCGTGCGCGACACCGTCACCCACGGCGCCCAGCTGATCTCCGTCCCCAGCAACAACGCCACCTTCGGCCGCACCGAGATGACCTACCAGCAGCTCGCGATGAGCCGGGTGCGCGCGGTCGAGCACAGCCGGTCGGTCGTCGTGCCCGTGACCAGCGGCGTCAGCGCGATCATCCGCCCCGACGGCGAGATCGTCTCCCGGACGAAGATGTTCACCCCGGACGTCCTCGTCGAGAAGGTGCCGCTGCGCTCCTCGCAGACCCCCGCGACCCGTCTGGGCACCCTGCCCGAGGCCCTGCTCGCGGCGCTCGCGGCGGCAGGGCTCGGCTGGGCCGCCGCCCGCGCGGTGCGCGCCCGCCGGACCCCGGCGGCCTGAACTCGGGCCCGGCCCCGACCAGTAGATGATCTAGGGTCGGGGCATGGGCACTCCTGACTTCATCCGCGAACTGCGCGAGACGGCCGGCCACCAACTGCTCTTCCTGCCGGGCGTCAGCGCCGTCGTCCTCGACGACCGGGGCCGCGTCCTGCTCGGCAAGCGGGCCGACAACGGCCTGTGGGCGGTCATCGGCGGCATCGTCGACCCGGGGGAGCAGCCCGCCGACTGCGCGGTGCGCGAGGTGTTCGAGGAGACCGCGGTGCGCTGTGTGCCCGAGCGGATCGTGCTCGTGGAGACCCTGCGCAAGCCCGTCGTCTACCCGAACGGCGACATCTGCCAGTACATGGACGTCTCGTTCCGCTGCCGGGCGATCGGGGGCGAGGCGAGGGTCAACGACGAGGAGTCGACCGAGGTCGGCTGGTTCGGGATGGACGAGCTGCCGGAGATGAAGCGCTTCTCGTACCTGCGGATCGAGAAGGCGCTCGCCGATGAACCCACATGGTTCCGCACCACAGAAACCAGCTGAACTATGGCACCGGCACACATCGGTGGGGGAGGGGTCCGTTCATAGGGTGCGGAGCATGAGCGCCCCCATCACCGTCTCCGGCACCGAGCCCGGTGCCGACGTCGCCTCGCCCCTGCCCCGCTCCGCGGGCCTCGCCCTCGACCTCACCGGCCGCACCGCGCTCGTCACCGGCGCGGCCGGCGGCATCGGGCGTGCCTGCGCGCTGCGGCTCGCCGCCGCCGGGGCCCGGGTCAGAGCCGTCGACCGGGCCGCCGAGGGCCTTCGGACCCTGGCCGAGGAGGCCGGCGCGCTCCCCGGCGACCTCGAACCGCGGCTCCTCGACCTGACCGACCTGGACGCCGCGGAGGCGGTGGCCGCCGGCACCGACATCCTCGTCAACAACGCCGGGATCCAGCTGGTCCGCCCCATCGAGGAGTTCCCGCCGGACGTCTTCCACACCGTGCTCACCGTGATGCTGGAGGCGCCCTTCCGGCTCATCCGGGGCGCGCTGCCCCACATGTACGGCCAGGGGTGGGGGAGGATCGTGAACCTCTCCTCCGTCCACGGACTGCGCGCGTCCGCCTTCAAGTCCGCCTACGTGGCCGCCAAACACGGTCTGGAGGGCCTCTCCAAGACCGCCGCCCTCGAAGGCGCCCCGCACGGGGTCACCTCCAACTGCGTCAACCCCGGCTACGTCCGCACCCCGCTCGTCGAACGGCAGATCGCCGACCAGGCCGCCGCCCACGGCATCCCGCCGGAGCGCGTCCTCGCCGAGGTCCTCCTCAAGGACTCGGCCCTCAAGCGGCTCATCGAACCGGAGGAGGTCGCCGAGGCCGTCCTCTACCTCTGCACCCCGCAGGCCTCCTTCATCACCGGCACCTCCCTCACCCTCGACGGCGGCTGGACCGCCCACTGAGGCGGTCCCCTGTGAAGCTCGTCCACAGGGGTGGTGCGACCACACGTACGGCAGGTATCCCTGTGTCCATGTCCCACGAACACGTCTCCTACCTGGAACTCCTCGCCCGGGGAGCAGGGACGGAGGCCTACGACCGGCCCGTGCTGCTCGCCCGTGCGAGCGGCGCGGGCCCCGAGGCGCTGGCCGAGCTCGAAGAGGCCAAGCAGCTCGCGCTGCGGGTCCGGGCCGAGCTGGAGGGGCGACGGCGCCGCGAGGCGGAGCTCTCCGCGCTCTTCGCCACCGCCCACGACCTCGCGGGACTCCGCGACCTGGACGCGGTGCTGCGCGCCATCGTGCAGCGCGCCCGCTCGCTCCTCGGTACCGAGGTCGCCTACCTCAGCCTCAACGACCCGACCGCCGGCGACACGTACATGCGGGTCACCGAGGGCTCGGTCTCCGCCCGCTTCCAGCAGCTGAGGCTGGGCATGGGCGAGGGCCTGGGCGGCCTGGTCGCCCAGACCGCCCGCCCGTACGTCACCGACGACTACTTCGACGACGCGCGCTTCCAGCACACCCGGACCATCGACACGGCCGTACGGGACGAGGGCCTCGTCGCCATCCTCGGCGTGCCGCTCAGCCTCGGCAGCCAGGTCATCGGCGTGCTGTTCGCCGCCGACCGCAGGGCCAGGGTCTTCGAGCGCGAACAGGTCGCGCTGCTCGGCTCCTTCGCCGCGCACGCCGCCGTCGCCATCGACACCGCCAACCTGCTCGCCGAGACCCGCTCGGCCCTCGCCGAGCTGGAGCGGGCCAACGACATCATCCGCGAGCACAGCGGCGTCATCGAGAGGGCCTCCGAGGTCCACGACCGGCTCTCCGAACTGGTCCTGCACGGCGGCGGCGTCCACGACGTCGCCGACGCCGTCTCCGAGGTCCTCGGTGGCACCGTCGAGTTCACCGAGGCGGGCGCCGGCTCCGCCCGCCGCGCCGGGGGCCACGCGGTCCGCGAGGGCGACGACTGGGTGGCCGCCGTGTCGGCCGGCGGCGAGACCCTGGGCGCCCTCGTGCTCCACGGCCAGCCCGACCTCGACCCCGTCGACCAGCGCACCCTGGAGCGCGCCGCCCTCGTCACCTCCCTGCTGCTGCTCGCCCGCCGCTCGGCCGGCGAGGCCGAGCAGCGGGTGCGCGGCGAGCTCCTCGACGACCTCCTCGACGCCCCCGACCGGGACCGCCGGCTGCTCCGCGAGCGCGCCGCCCGGCTCCGTACGGACAGCGAGGCACCGCACGTCGTGCTCGCCGCCCGCATCGACCGGGCCGCCGGGGACGCCTCCGAAACCGACGCCGGAGGCCGCGAGAGCGCCGACCGCCAGCGCCTGTGGTCGGCCGCCTCGCACCTGGCCGCCACCCGGCACGGGCTCGCCTCGGCCCGCGACGGCGGGACGGTCCTGCTGCTGCCGCTCGGCCCGGGGGAGAGCGCCGCCGACCTCGCCCGCCAGACCGCCCGGAGCCTCGGCGGCACCCTGCGCGAGCCGGTCACCGTCGGTGCCTCCGCGCCCGTACGGACGCTCCTCGACCGCCCGGACCAGGTCGCCGTCGCGTACCAGGAGGCCCGCCGCTGCCTGGACGCGCTCGTCCTGTTGCACCGCTCGGGACAGGGCGCGGCCGCCGAGGACCTCGGCTTCCTCGGCCTGCTCCTCGCCGACGGCCGGGACATCGACGGCTTCGTGGGCCGGACGATCGGTCAGGTCGTCGCGTACGACCGGCGGCGCGGCACCGAGCTGGTCCGCACCCTGGACGCCTACTTCGCCAGCGGCATGAGCCCGGCCCGCACCAAGGACGAACTCCACGTCCACGTCAACACGGTGGCCCAGCGCCTGGAGCGCGTCGGCCGGCTGCTCGGCCCCGACTGGCAGTCCCCGGCCCGCGCCCTGGAGATCCAGCTCGCCCTGCGCCTGCACGCCCTGTCGGACGCGGTCACGGGCAGGTGACGCACGGAGGCCCTGTGTCCCGCTCCTGTCGAGCGGGGCACAGGGCCTTCCGGGTCCTCCTGGGATCAGGCGTCGGCGCGGACCCGGGCGTCCTCGGGGCTGCGGTCGTCGATCTCGCCGAGGTCCCGGTCGCGGGTCTCGCGGGCGGCGGCGATCGCGACGACGGTGAGCAGCGCGGCGGCGATCACGTACAGGGCGATCGGGGTCGAGCTGCCGTAGTCGGCGAGGAGCGCGGTCGCGATGAGCGGCGCGGGGGCGCCGGCGGCCACGGAGGAGAACTGGGCGCCGATGGAGGCGCCGGAGTAGCGCATCCGGGTCGCGAACATCTCGGAGAAGAAGGCCGCCTGCGGCGCGTACATCGCACCGTGCAGGACCAGACCGACCGTGACGGCGAGCAGCAGGGAGCCGAAGCCGCCGTGGTCGATCAGCAGGAAGAAGGGGAACATCCAGGCGCCGACGCCGACCGCGCCGATCAGGTAGACCGGGCGGCGGCCGATCCGGTCGGAGAGCGCGCCCCAGGCGGGGATGACGGCGAAGTGGACGGCGGAGGCGACGAGGACGGCGTTCAGCGCGGTCTGCTTGCTCAGGCCGACCTGCGTGGTCGCGTACACGAGGATGAACGCGGTGATGACGTAGTACGAGATGTTCTCCGCCATGCGGGCGCCCATCGCGATCAGCACGTCCCGCCAGTGGTGCTTGAGGACCGCGACCAGCGGCATCTTCTCGACCTGCCCGGCGACCGCCTTGCGCTCCTCGGCGGCGGCGAGCGCCGCCTTGAAGACCGGCGACTCGTCGACCGAGAGCCGGATCCACAGGCCGACGACCACCAGGACGCCGGAGAGCAGGAAGGGAACGCGCCAGCCCCAGGAGGCGAAGGCGGCGTCCGAGAGCAGCGCGGTCAGCGCGGACAGCACACCGGTCGCGAGCAGCTGGCCGGCCGGCGCCCCGGTCTGCGGCCAGGAGGCCCAGAACCCGCGCCGCTTCGCGTCGCCGTGCTCGGACACGAGCAGGACGGCCCCGCCCCACTCACCGCCGAGCGCGAAGCCCTGCACGAGCCGCAGCGCCGTGAGCAGCACCGGAGCGGCGGACCCGACGGTCGCGTACGTCGGCAGCAGGCCGATCGCGAACGTCGCCCCGCCCATCATGAGCAGGCTCAGCACCAGCAGCTTCTTCCGCCCGAGCCGGTCCCCGTAGTGCCCGAAGACGAGCGCGCCGAGCGGCCGCGCGGCGAACCCGACCGCGTAGGTCAGGAACGACAGCAGCGTCCCGACCAGCGGATCGGACTCGGGGAAGAACAGCTTGTTGAACACCAGCGCGGCGGCCGACCCGTAGAGGAAGAAGTCGTACCACTCGATGGTCGTGCCGATGAGGCTGGCGGCGACGATGCGCTTGAGGGAACCGGGTGGTGTGGGGGAGGGAGTTGCGGCGGCCATGTGCACCACTTCCAGGCAGGTACGGGGACGTTTCGGTGTCGCCACACCGTAGGAAGACGCAGGTCAGGGGCGTATGTGGTGGGACACCATAGTTCGACGCCCTCACATGCGCCCAGCCGCCATGGCCCTCCTTCGTGGCCCCGCGGAGTCCTGCGGAGCGGCCGCATCAGCGCCTGTCCGTGTGGCACTGATGGGGGATGATATGAGGTCACCGTGCTGACTCCCGTGCTGGTTTCGTGCTGACTAAAACCCCATGTCAGCACCCGTGTTCACCTCTCCCGTGCTGACTTGGTGCCGACTACGGAGAGCGGAACCCGCACACATGGGACGGACCGGGCACGGTCGTCACAGCAGCGGTCGGCGTCATTCCACTACGGAATCATCGAAGCCCTCACCGAAGCAGGGCTCACGTGCTGGGCCGACAAGGCGTGCCAAGGCGCCGGCGGGCCCGTCCGAGTACCGTTTCGCGGTCGCCGCCTCAGGGGAGGGCAGCGCCGCCACCACACCATCCACGCCAAGATCCGCTGCCTGGGCGAGCGGGCCACGGCCACCCTGAAAGGCCGGCGCCTCCTGCGGAAGCCCCGCTGCGGCCCCCACCGCATCACCGACCTGGTGAAGGCCGTGCTCGTCCTTCACCACGCATCAGCGTGAGGTGGGAAAACGCTCACTCTCACGGCATACCTGACCGGACCGGTGAACGGCACGGTGGATCCCGACGGGCTCCCGCCGGACTTCCCCGGGAGCAATCCGACGGTCGAGCCGTGGATCCAGCTGATCCATGAGGCCGGCCCGTCCACAGGACGGGCCGGCCTTGGCTTTCCCGGCATGGGTGCGCTGGGCGGCCACCCTTCCGGCAGGTCGGCCGCCGGCACACGATTCGACCCCACCCGACTCCTCGCGGCCGAACTGGACGACCTGCTGAAGCACTGAGCTCCGCCCACCTGGGGTACGGCTCGCCAGGCTGCCGCATCCGCGTCAGGAGGGGAGCCACGTCCGCCAGGTGGCCTCGTTCTCCTTCACCCAGCGGCCCGCCGCTTCCTGTGGCGACAGTTTCTGCTCCGCGATCATCAGGGAGACGTCGTTCTGCATCGCGGTCGTCCACCGGAACTTCTTCAGGAAGGCGGCGGCGTCGCCTCCGCCCTCCGCGAAGCGGGCGTTGAGGAACTTCTGGAGCGGCGTGTGCGGATACGCGCAGGCCACCTTCTCCGGGTCGGAGTCGCAGCCCTCCTCGTAGGCGGGCAGCTTCACCTCCGTCATCGGCACCTTCTCGAACAGCCACTGGGGCTGGTACCAGTAGGTCAGGAACGGCTTCTTCTCCTTGGCGAACTGCCTGATCTGCGTGATCTGCGCCGCCTCCGAGCCCGCGAACACGACGTGGTAGTCGAGGTCCAGGTTGTTCACGAGCGCCTTGTCGTTCGTCACGTACGACGGGGAGCCGTCCAGCAGCTGGCCCTTGCCTCCGCTCTCCGCGGTGCGGAACTCCTCCGCGTACTTGTTCAGGTTCTTCCAGTCGGTGACGTCCGGGTGCTGCTCGGCGAAGTACGTCGGCACGAACCAGCCGATGTGGCCGGTCACACCGAGATCGCCGCCCCGCTCGATCGTCCCCTTGTCGTCGATGTACCGCTTCTCCTGCTCCGGGTGGCCCCAGTCCTCCAGGATGGCGTCCACCCGGCCCTGGCTGAGCGCGTCCCAGGCGGGCACCTCGTCGATCTGGACGGTGTCCACCCGGTAGCCGAGCTCGTGCTCCAGCAGGTACTGGGCGACGGCTACGTTGGCCTGCGCTCCCACCCACGACTGCACGGAGAGGGTCACCGTGCGGGAGCCCTTGGCGTCGGCGTACGGGGAGGCCTGCTGCGTCATGTCGGCGGCGCCGCAGCCGGTGAGGGCCGTCAGGCCGACGGCGGCCGCGAGTGCGGCGAAGCGTGTGCGAGCCATGTCAGGCCCCCTTTCCGGCGAGGTCGCGGCGTTCCGTGGGCTGGGTGACGCGGTCGAGCATCAGCCCGAGGCAGACGATCGCGGCACCGGCGACCAGACCGGTCGCGAGGTCGCCCTGGGCGAGGCCGAAGACCGCGTCGTAACCCAGTGCGCCGCCGCCCACGAGGCCGCCGATGACGACGACCGCGAGGACCAGCACCACGCCCTGGTTGACGGCGAGCAGCAGCGCGGGCCGGGCCAGCGGCAGCTGGACCTGGAGCAGTTGCTGCCGTCCGGTCGCGCCCAGCGAGCGCGAGGACTCCAGGGCGGCCGGGTCCACCGCGCGCACCCCCTGGGCCGTGATCCGTACCACCGCGGGCAGCGCGTAGACCACGGCGGCCGCGACCGCCGGGGCGCGGCCCACGCCGAACAGGGCGACCACGGGGATCAGGTACACGAACTGCGGCAGCGTCTGGAAGACGTCGAGCACCGGACGGAGCGCGCGGCCCAGCCGGGTGCTGCGGGCCGCGGCGACCCCGAGGGCGACTCCGAGCAGCAGCGTCACGGCCACGGCCGCCAGGACCTGGGACAGCGTGTCGAGCGCCGGGTCCCAGACGCCGAGCACGCCGATCACGCCCATCGCGAGGACGGCGGTGGCCGCGGTGCGCCAGGTGCCGATGAGCAGGGCGAGCGCGCCGACGGTCAGCAGCACCGCCCACCAGGGCAGCCACTGCAGTCCGTCGCGCAGGGGGTTGAGGACCCAGGTGGTGAACCGCCCCGCCCAGTCGGCGGTACCACCGACGACGGGCACGCCGGAGTAGAGGTGGTCGGTCATCCAGTCGACGGCCCCGTTGACGGGCTCGGCGACGTCCATCGTCCACGCGTCGGGCCAGGAGAGCCGGTCGGACAGGCGGCCCCCGAGGGCGACGGCGGCGGTCACCACGAGGGCGACGGCCCAGCCGAGTCCGGCACGGCGGACCGGAGCCGCACCGATCCGCTCTCCCGCCGCGGCGGTGACCCGGTCCAGGACGATGGCGAGCAGCACGATCGGCACACCGGCGGCAAGCGCGGCACCGACGTCGACGGAGGCCAGCGCCTGGTAGACGCGGTCGCCGAGGCCGCCCGCACCGATGACGGACGCGATCACGGCCATTCCCAGGGCCATCATGATCGACTGGTTGACGCCGAGCAGGAGTTCCTTGCGGGCCAGCGGCAGCCGGGCGGTCAGCAGCCGCTGCCTCCCGGTGGCACCGAGGGACGCGGCGGCCTCCATGACGCCGGCGTCCGCGCCGCGGAGCCCGAGCGCGGTGAGCCGGGCCATGGGCGGGGCGGCGTAGACGACGGTCGCGAGTACGGCCGCGGGCACGCCGATGCCGAAGACCAGGACGACGGGCAGCAGATACGCGAAGGCCGGCAGCGCCTGCATGGTGTCGAGCACCGGGCGCAGGATCCGGTGCATACGGTCCGACAGCCCGGCGGCGAGCCCGAGGAGACCACCGAGCAGCACGGACGCGGCAACGGCGACCACCATGAGGGCGAGCGTCTGCATGGTGGGCACCCACATGCCGAGCAGTCCGCACACGGCGAAGGCGGCGACGGAGGTCAGCGCGAGCCGTACGCCCGCGACGCGCCAGGCCACCAGGCCGGCGGCGGCGGTGACGCCGGCCCACCCGACGGCGAGCAGCAGCAGGTACACCGCGCGGACCGAGACGACCACGGTGTTGCTGACGTGGCCGAGGAAGTAGAGGAACAGCGGATGGCCGTCGCGGTTGTCGATGATCCAGTCGCTGGTGCGGTCGAGCGGCCCGGACACGTCGACGGCGAGCCGGGCCGGCCAGCCGCCGCCGCCCAGGAGCACCGCACCCAGGACGAGCGCGACGGCCGTGCCGGCGCCGATCAGCCGGCCGCGGTGCCGCACGAGCGCGCGCAGCGCGGCGGTCCTGGTGTCAACGGCTCCGGCGTTACCGGTTCCGGCCTTGCCGGCGGTCGTGCGGCCGGGAGGAGCAGGTGTGACGGTGACGGTCATCGGCCCCACCGCCCCGCGCCGCGCGTCCGCTCTCCTACGGCGTCGGCACCGGTCGTGCCGCACGGCGGCGGCCAGGTCGTATGGGAGTACATCAGGCCACCGCCTTCCCCGCCGCGGCCGGGGCCCCGGCGACGACACCGAGGAGTCCCGCGTGGTCGACCACGCCGAGGCACCGCCCGTCCTCGACGACCCGCGCGTTCTCACCCGTACGGGCAACGGCTTCGATGGCCTCGTGGACGGTGGCGCCGGGGGCGAGCGCGGGGCCGGTCTCTCGCTCGTCGGCGAGCGCGGGGCGCATCGCCGAGCGGACGGTCAGCACCTGCTCGCGCGGCACGTCCCGGACGAAGTCCCTGACGTAGTCGTCGGCGGGGGCGCCCACGATCTCCTCCGGTGTGCCGAGCTGTACGATCCGGCCGTCGCGCATCAGCGCGATGCGGTCGCCGAGCTTCAGTGCCTCGCTCAGGTCGTGCGTGATGAAGACCATCGTGCGTCCCTCCTCCCGGTGCAGACGGACGACCTCCTCCTGCATCTCACGGCGGATGAGGGGGTCCAGTGCGCTGAACGGCTCGTCGAACAGGAGGACTTCGGGGTCCACGGCGAGCGCGCGGGCCAGTCCGACCCGCTGTTGCTGGCCGCCGGACAACTGGCCCGGCCTGCGTTGCTCCATGCCGCCCAGGCCGACCTTGGCGACGAACTCCGCCGCCCGCTCGCGCCGTTCAGCGCGCCCCACGCCCTGGATCTCGAGCCCGTACGCGACGTTGTCGAGCACCGTCCGGTGCGGCAGCAGCCCGAAGTGCTGGAAGACCATCGCCGCCCGGTGCCGACGCAGCTCGCGGAGCCGGCCGGAGTCCATGGACAGCACGTCCTCGCCGTCGATGGAGATCGTTCCCGAGGTCGGCTCGATGAGCCGGGTCAGGCAGCGTACGAGCGTCGACTTGCCTGAGCCCGACAGGCCCATGACGACGAAGACCTCACCCTTGCGGACGTCGAAGGAGACGTCGCGGACGGCGGCGGTGCAGCCGGTGCGCTCGCGCAGTTCGGCGGCGCCGAGGGAGGCGAGTTCCTGGTCGGCGGGCACGCGCTCGGCCTTCGTGCCGAAGACCTTCCACAGGCCGCGTACGGAGAAGACGGGGTCCGCGGGGCTCTGCGACGGCGTCGTGGTGAGCGGCGGAGTGTGGGGGGTGTTCATCGGGTGGTGCCTCCCAGCAGGTCGGCGCATTTCTCGCCGACCATGAGCACGCCGATCATGGGGTTGACGGCGGTCATGGTCGGGAAGACGGACGCGTCGGCGATCCGGATGCCGTCGAGGCCCCGGATCCTCAGGTCGGGTGCGACGACGGCGAGTTCGTCGTCGACGGCGCCCATACGGCAGGTGCCGGCAGGGTGGTAGACGGTGTGCGCGACCTGCCGTGCATAGGCGCTGAGTTCCTCGTCCGAGGTGATCTCGGGCCCCGGGCACACCTCGCGCTTCAGCCATCCGGCCAGCGGTTCGCTCGCCGCGATCCGCCGGGCGATACGGATCCCGTCGACGAGGGTCCGGCCGTCGTAGTCGTCCTCGTCGGTGAAGTACCGGAAGTCGAGAGCGGGCTTGACCTCGGGGTCGGCGCTCGTCAGGTAGAGCCGGCCGCGGCTGCGCGGCTTGGGGATGTTCGGGGTCATCGACACGCCGTGCGCAGGCCGTTCGTAGCCCAGCCGCTCGGGATTGTCGGTGAAGGGGATCTGGTAGAAGTGGAACATCAGGTCCGGCCCCTCGGCCTCCGGGTCCCGGCGGACGAACAGCCCGGCGTCGGAGTCCATGGCGGAGTTCTCCGGGATCGCGCCGTGGGTCTCCCACACGATGACCGACTCGGGGTGGTCGAGCAGGTTCTCCCCGACGCCCGGCAGGTCGTGCACGACGGGTATGCCGAGCTTCTCCAGGTCGGCGCGCGGCCCGATGCCGGAGTGCAGCAGCAGGCGCGGGGTGTCCACGGCACCCGCGCACACCAGGATCTCGCGCCGGGCGCGTACGACGTGCTCCGCGCCCTCCTTCGTGCGGATGTGAACGCCGGTGGCGCGGGTGCCTTCGAGCTCCAGCCGGAACGCCCAGGTCTCCAGGGCGATGTGCAGGTTGGGCCGGTCCAGGAACGGGTGCAGATACGCGACGGAGGCGGACGACCGCTTGTTGTTCTCCGGGTGGTAGGCGAGGTCGAAGAAGCCGACGCCTTCGTGGAAGGGCTGCTTGTTGAAGCCCTCGACGCGCGGCACACCGAGCGCGGTCTGCGCGGCGTCGACGAAGTCCCGGGCGATCGCGTTCCGGTCGGCCTCGTCCACGGGGACGATGTTGTTGCGCAGCCGGGCGAAGTAGGGGTCCATGGCCGCCGCGTCCCACCCCTCGGCACCGGCCTCGGCCCACTCGTCCCAGTCGGAGGGAAGGGGCTTGAACGCGATGAGGGTGTTGTGCGAGGAACAGCCGCCCAGCACCCGGGCACGGCTGTGGCGGATGTACGAGTTGCCCCGGGGCTGCTCGGTGGTGGGGTAGTCGTAGTCCAGCTCGCCGCCGAGCAGCCCCATCCAGCGGCGCAGGGTGAGGACGTCGTCGCGGCCGACGTCACTGGGGCCGCCCTCGATGACGGCGACGGTGACGTCCGGGTTCTCGGTCAGCCGGGAGGCGATCACCGATCCCGCGGTGCCGCCGCCGACGACGACGTAGTCGTACACGTGCTGGTCGTTCATGCCTGGTCCTTCTGCGTCTCGCCCGCGAACCAGCGCACGGGGCGCGGGGCGAGGTTCTGGTAGATGTGCTTGGCCTCGCGGTATTCGGCGAGACCGCTGGGGCCCAGTTCGCGGCCGATGCCGGACTTTCCGAAGCCGCCCCATTCCGCCTGGGGCAGGTAGGGGTGGAAGTCGTTGATCCAGACGGTGCCGTGGCGCAGCCGGGCCGCCACC
This sequence comes from Streptomyces sp. TLI_105, assembly GCF_900105415.1. Lineage (GTDB taxonomy): Bacteria > Actinomycetota > Actinomycetes > Streptomycetales > Streptomycetaceae > Streptomyces. The sequence goes on from NZ_FNSM01000001.1 coordinate 7,185,813, forward strand.
CGTCGGGCGCGGTCCTCGTCGGAGGTCCACACCGCTCCGGCGAGGCCGTACTCGGTGTCGTTGGCCAGGGCGACGGCCTCCTCTTCCGTACGGAAGGTCTCCACGGTGAGCACGGGACCGAAGACCTCTTCGCGGACGACCCGCATGCCGCGGTGGCACCGGTCCAGGACCGTGGGCCGGAAGAAGTAGCCGGGACCGGCCGGCTTCTCGCCGCCCGCCCGCAGGACCGCGCCCTCGCAGAGGGCGGAGGCCACGTACTCCTCGGTCCTCGTCAACTGGGCCGCGGAGACCAGCGGGCCGCACTCCACCCCCTGGTCCGTGCCGCGCCCCAGCCGGATGTGTTCGGCCCGACGGGCGAGTTCGGCGACGAAGCGCTCGCGCAGCGACTCCTCGACGATGAGACGGGAGCCGGCGGAGCAGACCTGGCCGCTGTGGATGAAGGCCGCGTTGAGTGCCTGGTCCACGGCCGTGTCGAACCCCTCGGGCGTCGCACAGGCGTCGGCGAACACGATGTTGGGGTTCTTGCCGCCCAGTTCGAGGGCGACCTTCTTCACGCTGTCGGCAGCGGCCTTGGCGACCTTCGTGCCGCTGACGAGACCGCCCGTGAAGGAGACGAGGTCGACGTCGGGGTGCTCGGCGAGCCGCGCGCCGACGGTGTCGCCGGGACCCGTGACGATGTTGGCCGCCCCGAGGGGCAGTCCGGCCTCCAGGAGCAGTTCGATCAGGGCGACGGTGCTCAGTGGGGTGATCTCGCTGGGCTTGATCACGAACGTGTTGCCTGCGGCGAGGGCGGGCGCGATCTTCCAGCTGGCCTGGAGCAGCGGGTAGTTCCACGGCGTGATCAGGGCGCAGACCCCGACCGGCTCGTGCACGACGACACTGCGGATCTCGTCCGAACCGGCGTCGACGACCCGCCCGCCGTCCTCGTTCGCCACGAGGTCGGCGAAGTAGAGGAAGGCGTCGCGGACGCAGTCGACGTCGACGCGGCCCTCTTCCAGCGTCTTGCCGGCGTCCTGGCTCTCCATGGCGCCGATCCGCTCGCGGTCGCGCTCCAGCAGGGCGGCGACACGCTTCAGGAGGGCGGCCCGCTCGGCGACCGGCGTACGAGGCCAGGAACCGTCGTCGAACGCGGCTCGTGCCGCGGCCACGGCGTCGTCCGTGTCCTGGACACCGCCCTCCGCCACGACCGCGAAGGCGGTCGCGTCGGCGGGATCGATGATCTCGCGCGTGGCGCCGGACAGGGCTGCGCGCCACTCTCCGCCCACATGGATGGTCTGTTGTACTGCAGTCACGTCGCGTCTGGCCTTCCGCTCTTTGAATCCCCCTGCCGGTTGCCCGGCGATCCGGCCGCCTGCCCTGACCTCCGAGATCCATGCGCAATGCCTTACGGAGAGTGATTCCCCTCACTTCCGAAAGTGGTGAGAAATAGGACATATGAAGCAGGCTGAGTGGGCGAGTCCCGGAGCACGCGCCGCCCTGGAGGCGTGCGAGGCCACCGGCCTCGACACGGGCGCCTGAGTCCGACCGGCCCCGGACGGCGGCCCGTCCGTAGCGGACTGGAAGACGGCGAATCACTGGTTCCGCGTCCAGAACGAGGACGTGACCCCGAGGTTCGTCGGCGACAAGAAGTACTCCTGCCAGGCGGCCGTCACCGACGTTCGCGTTCGGGCACACGCGTGACCGACCCGTCCTGGTCCTGGCCGGGTGGGCGGCCAGCTTGTCGTCAGCACGGTTCCGACCGGCGAGAAACGGTCGATGCTCGCCTCCGGTGTTCGTCGTTCTCGATCACTGTTCGCTCACAAGCCCTCCCCGCGGATCCTGAAGCCGCGCGCACGAGCCCCGCCGGGTGCCCAGCCCGTGGGGCTCATGCGGTGGCCGCGGCGCCGAGGCGGCGTGGTGCTCGGGCCCGCGTCGGGGTCCGGGTCCGGGGCCGGGTTCGTCCGAACGGGTGAACCGGCTTCGCGGCGATGATTCCGCGGTCGTCCCCGGGTCTACCTCTTGACGAGACCGTTCGACGCATCAGGAGCAAGCCATGGGCCTCATCCACATCGCCATGTTCTCGACCCTCGACCTCGTCGGGCAGGCGCCCGGCGGTCCCGACGAGGACCCCGAGGGGTTCCCCTTCGGCGGCTGGCAGGCGCCCCTGATCGACGGGGCCACGGGCGCCCAGATCCAGGCGGCGTACGAGGGCACGGACGCCCTCCTGCTCGGCCGGCGCACGTACGACATCTTCGCCTCGTACTGGCCGCAGCAGGACGACTACTTCGGCAGGCTCTTCAACCGCATCCCGAAGTACGTGGCCTCCCGTGGCAAGCCCGACCTGTCCTGGGCCGGCTCCGAGCAGCTCGGCCCGGACCTGCCCGGCGCGGTGCGCGAGATCCGCGAGCGGCACGAGCAGGTGACGGTCGTCGGCAGCCTGAACCTGGTGCAGACCCTCCTGCACGAGAAGCTCTTCGACCGCCTGGACCTCTGGCTGCACCCCGTCGTGCTCGGCGTCGGCAAGAAGGTGTTCGAGGACGGCGCGGTGCCCACCAACGTCACGCTCCTGGAGCCGCCGGAGGCCAGCCCCAAGGGCACCGTGCACCTGCGCTACGGTCGCGCCGAGGGCACGCCCGTCACGGGAGACATGAGCGCCCCCGACCGCGGCCTGGGCGACGAGTCCTGACCTGTGCTGGGGCGGCCGGCGGGCGCCAGCCGCCTCCCGTCCGGTGAGGAAAGCCCTTCGAGGAAAGCCCCGTTGACTCCGTACTCCCTCGCCTTCTACCTGGATGTGATCACGTCCGGAACGGTGCTCGGAGCCAGGCCGACGGACGGTCCCGACCAGGTCACAGCCGTCCTCGGGACCGACTTCGCCGAGAACTCCCTCGACGGCCACGGCATGTGGCGCGACTACGGCATGGCCGAGTTCTTCTGGCAGCGGGAGTCGCCTGACCAGCCTTGGATGGGGCACCACTTCACCCTGCAGGTGCATCGGCTGTCGTCCCTCGGCAGCGGCGCCGTCAACCCCCTGATCCGTGAGCGGTACGGCCGCTTCGCCCGCCGCCTCCGCTACGACAAGCCGGAACGGCTGCTGGCCCGGCGCGGCGTGCGCATGGAGGACGTCCCGGATCCCAACGGTCCGGCGTACACCCTGCACTGGCAACCCGACTCCCGGGTGCCGGTGCTGGCGTGCCGGGCGGCCCAGGGGAGGCACGGGCGTCGGGGTGGCGGCGAGGGCATCGGTGACGTGTACGGCCGTGTACTCGTCGACGAGCGCCGAGCAGGTGGCCTTCTACCGGGCGCGCTACGGCGGACCGCGTGCCGAGGGCGGGTGTGGGTGATCGTCGAGGGGGGCCCTCCCCCGGATGCGCCGAGGGGGCCCTCAGGGCGACGGTGGTGCCCGGAGGGCTCCGTCGGGACGTAGGAGGCGACGCCGCCCTCCTAGGCCCGGCGGCAGTGCTGGTTCACGGTGCGCTCGTCGCCCAGCAGAACCGCATGACGGTCACCGTGTACTGACGCGCGGGCATGTGCACCGCTTCCAGGCAGGTGCGGGAGCGTTTCGGTGTCGCCTCCGGCGTCCTCGGTCACGCCCGGCGCAGGACCGACGCGGACACCGCCACCCCGTCGACCGGAGAACGACCCGACGGGCGAGCCACGGCCACCACCGGCCCGGATCTACATGCGGGACACGGTCGTCCCGCCGTCGACCGGCACCACTGCCCCGGTCACGAACCGGGCGTCGTCGCCCACCAGCATCGCGATGGCCCCCGCGACGTCATCCGCGTCGGCGACGCGCCCGAGCGGCGCCCGGTCCGCCAGCTGCTGCTGGACCGCCTTCGGCATGTGGGCGCTGGCTTCGGTGCGTACGAAGCCCGGGGCGACCACGTTGACCCGGACGCCCATGGGGCCGGCCTCGCACGCCAGGAACCGCGCGAAGGCGTTCAGGGCGGCCTTGGCCGTTCCGTGGGCGGTCATCCCCGGGGCGGGCGGCCCGTCGGCCACGGTGCTGGAGACGAAGACGATGCTTCCCCGCTTCCGCTTCTCCATCAGGGCCAGCGCGCGCTGCGCCAGGGTGTAGGCGCCGGCCAGTTCGTCCGTGACCTTCGTACGGAAGTCGGACCAGGGCAACGCGCTCACCGGTGTGGGCGTGAAGGCGGCCGCGGCCGCGTTGCACACCAGGACGTCGAGGCGGCCGTCGGGTGCCGCCCGCTCGATCATCCGGGCGGCCTGTTCTTCGTCGCGCACGTCTCCCCGGAGGGCGAAGGCGCTGCCGCCGTCCGCCTCGATCCTCGCGACGACCTCGTCGGCCGCGGATCGGTTCGAGAAGTAGTTCACCGCCACGTGGAACCCCGCGGAAGCGAGCCGCAGCGAGGTGGCGGCGCCGATACCTCGGCTGCCTCCGGTGACGAGGGCTATCGGGCGATCAGGACGTGCCATGGTTCCTCCTGTTGGGGTGGGCCGGCTGTCGAACCTAGTCACCCGCACGGTGACTGATCAAAGTTGACTTTCCTTGCGGGTTCGCGTCCCACGGCCCTGCGCACCGCCCCCGGGGCTGTCCGTCGGCGCGGGGCGGGACGGCGCCTCAGTGGGCTGTGATCTCCTCCCTCGACGTGACTTCCCGGTCCGTGAGGATGAGGAACTTCCGGTCGTGCTCGGTCAGCACCTTGAGGAAGCCGGGCTCGGCCTCCATGACGAATCCCCGCAGCCGCGTCCCGCCGTGCAGGTCGATCCGCTCCAGTGGCACCCACGGCGTGGTGATCGTCGCGGCACCCGGCAGCATGGCCAGGCCGACCAGCGCCACGAGGTGCCGACTGGCCCACAGGGCGCCCTCCTTGAGCCGTCCGCCGGCACGCACGCCGTAACCGATCCCGAAGACCAGCCCGCCGGCCACCAGCACGAGCAGCGGCAGCCACCAGCTGTGGTACGTCCCGACGTAGGCGATGACGGCCACGACGGCGATCAGCAGAAGGAGCGCGCCCGTCATGTCCGGCCGCTCGGGGCGTCGCCCCTCTGTCGCCAGCCGGTCCCTGGCCTTTCACGATCGCGAGGGCGAGCTCGGCGCCGTCCGGCACGGCGAGGTCGGCCCTGGTCCCGGCGAAGGCGACATCAGGTGGGCGGAGCCGCGTGCGAGGCCACTGGACGGTCCGCGGTGGGAGGCGGTGCTCGCGGGCCCGTCCCTGACCGGGGGAGACGAGGATCGACGGCGGCGGGCCCGGCCCGCTGGGCCGCTCGTTGCCTCCCGTGGAGGTCAGGCGCCCGACGTCCGGCGCCGAGGCGAGGAACGCCGAGCCGGGCTTGGCACTGACTCGACGATCTCGCGGAGCCTAAACGGCACCCTCCTGGACGGGATCCCGGGATTCCGGGTGGTCTGGATCATCGGCCGGGGCGGCGGCACGCAGCGCCGCCTCGACCCGGCGGTTGCTGGTCATGGTCGCCGTGACGGCGGTCATGGCGAGGAGGAGGCCGGCGGCGGTGCAGAGCGGGGTGCGTACGTCGTAGGCGGTGGCCAGCCAGCCGCCGAGGAAGGCGCCGAACGGGGCGGCGCACATGGCGAGCATGCGGGAGGTGGAGGCGACCCGGCCCATCAGGTGGGCGGGGACGATCGCCTGTCGGAGGGAGGGGCCGAGCACCATCGTCGCGCCCATGCCTGCTCCGCAGACGGCGAGCGCGAGGCCGGCGACGTACGGGTTCGGGGAGACGGCGAGGCCCAGGACGGCGAGTCCCTCGACCGCGGCCGTGCAGGTCAGTGCGGTGCCGGTGCCGAGTCGTCGGCCGAGGAAGGAGGCGATGCCCGCGCCGAGCAGACCGCCGGTGGCCTCCGCCGTGAGGAGCAGGCCGAAGCCGAAGTCGCCGATGCCGAGACGATCGTGCGCGAAGAGGGCGAGTACGGTCTCCACGGCCAGGAAGGCGATGTTCCCGACCGCCGGACGCAGCGCGAGCCCGAGCAGCAACCGATCCCGGAACACGTACGAGGCGCCCGTCCGCGCCTGCCGCAGCAGCGACTCACGGGCCTGTGGTACGGGTCGGGGTGCGGCGGGCAGCGACCGTACGAGCAGTGCGGAGAGCGCGAACGACACCGCGTCGGCGAGCAGCGGAACCGCCCGCCCGAACGCGAGCAGGGCACTGCCCGCAGGCGGCCCCGCGAAGCCGGACGCCGCGGTCTGGGCGCCGCGCAGGCGGGAGTTGGCGCGCTCCAGGAGCACGGGGTCGCGGCCGAGCAGATCCGGCAGATAGGCCGTGGCGGCCGTGTCGAAGAAGAGCCCGCCGAGGCCGAGCAGGAAGGCGACGGCCGCGAGCAGGGGAATGCTCAGCACGTCGAGCGCGGCCGCTGCCGCCGGTAGGGCGAGCAGCACCGCACGCGCCGCGTCCGTGACCCACATCGTGCGTCGACGGTCCCAGCGATCCACCAGCGCACCGCCGAGCACCCCGAAGAGCAGCCACGGCAGCGTTCCGGCGGCCGTGACGACGGCGAGCGCCATCGGATCCCGCGTCAACGTCAACGCGAGCAGCGGCAGCGCGGCATGTGTCACCCCGTCACCGAGCGAGGACACCGTCTGCGCGGTCCACAGCCGTCCGAACCCGATCGGCAACTTCCGTATGTCTGAGGTCACTTGGCGTCCCCTTCGGCCTGTCGGCGCGGTGCCGGGTGGAACAGTGCGAAGACGAAGGACGCGTCCGGCAGCGACGGATCGGACAGCTCCCGGTACTCGTCCGCCAGTGCCCGCAGCCGCGCCCCCAGCTCCGTGAACTGCTCCTCGGTGAGTCGCAGATGCGCCATCCCCACGTGCCGCTCGCCTTCCGCGGGCGCTGCCTCCAGGTCCGCCACCGCGTGCCGCATCAGCACATCCGGCCCTCCCTCGCCCGGATCCGGCAGCACGATCGCCCGCGCGGCCATCGCGTAGTACCGCTCGGTGACCCCCCGGACCTTCCGCGTTCGTACCACCTTCACCAGGCCGGCCCGTTCGAGCAGTCGTACGTGGTAGCTGGAGCTTCCCTTCGCAAGGCCCACTCGCTCGGCGATCTGCGTGATCGTCGCGGGCTCGAAGCGGAGCACGGCCATGATCCGGTGGCGCGTGAGATTGGAGACGGCGCGTAGCTGCTCGTCAGTGGTGACGTGGAACGCCTCGGGGAGATCGTCGGTAGGCATGGCCCTAATGGTCAACACTTCTTGACCATTAGGCAAGGGATTTTCGTCCGGCTTCCGGAACCGGCTGTCACGCCGCATCGATCGCCGCACGGAACTCCTGCGCCGTCAGGGCGCGTCGGCCTCCTCCCGGTCCGTCTTCCCGTGGACGTGCCGGGAGGCACCGGCGCACAGGCCATCGGCTCGGCCCGGCCTCGACGACCACGCTCATCGGTCCGGTGCCGACCGTCGTCGAGCCCGTGACCCGGTCGGTCTCCGTGTCGAGGACCGGCACTTCCTCGTTGCCGAAGCCGGAGGACACGTACGCCGACGACCCGTCGGGCGCCACGGCCGGTGACTCCGCGCCGCCCCCGCCCTGGCAAGACGGCCGTGTGCCCGGCTTCCTCCACCTACGAGGTCAGGGCGCGCGATCTGGCCGGGAACGCCGCCGGGAGCTCGATCCCGGTGACCTGCCGACCGCCCGCTCCGGCCCCGTACCGGCCCGGCCCGCGCGCAGGCGGCGCACCGCGAGCGGGGTGATCAGCAGCATGGGGGCGACCAGGCCGACGAACGCCCAGACGCCGGGGAAGGCGCCCGACTCGGGGACGGACCGGCGCTGGCCGCTCCGGGACAGGGCGGTGCTGTTCTCGGACGGGACGGTCGCGGGGGCGCCGCGCAGGTCGCGCAGCACCTGCAGGTAGTGGTCGCCGTGGTCGCGGGAGGGCTCGACGTGGGTGTTCTCGGAGAACTCGTTCCAGCTGATCAGCCCGATGGCGTCCGGCGAGGAGCGGAGCGCGGCCGCGTACTCGGCGGCCAGGGTCGCGCCGTTCCGGCGGGGGACGGGCTTGGCGCCCCCGACGAGCCGGGCGTCGAAGCCGGGCGCGCAGGGAGCCAGCCAGATCTTGTGGTCGGCGTGCACCGCCCGCGCCATGTCCACGAGCTTGTCGGCGTAGCCGGGGGTGGTCTCGGGGTCGGCGGAGGACCAGTAGTAGGCGTCCCCGTCGGTGACGTCGGCGATCCTCCGGTAGCCGTCGACGTTCTTCTCGCTGGCCAGGACCCGCAGTTCGCCGCGGACGGCGGAGGTGACGCGGGCGACGTCGTCGTGCGAGTAGCGCCAGGTGCCGCTCCACACGGTCAGCGGAAGGCCGTCGACGCGCAGCATGGCGGGGCTGCCGGCGAAGTGGTCGCGGAAGTGGTCGAAGTCGGCGGCGACCTGCGCGACGGGCAGCGGGCGGCGGTAGAAGTCCAGGCTCTGGTAGATCATGGCGAGCTTGAAGTCCCTGGCCTCGGCGGCGGCGACGAGCTTGCTCAGCCGCCGGTCGTTCACGGTGCCGTGCTTCCACCCGACGATGAACCCGTCGATGCCGGCGGCCTTCGCCTCGGTGATCTGGCGGTCGATCACCTGCGCGTCGTCGCTGGAGTAGGCCCCGGCGAGCGGCAGGTCGGTCTTGGCCCGCTGCCAGGAACCGGGGCTGAACCACTGGTAGTAGTAGGCGAGCAGCGGCGGACGGGACACGTCGTCGGCGGCCGAACCGGTCGGCCGGGCGTCGGCCGGCCCCGTACCGCTGCCCGGCAGACACAGGGCGAGCGCGGCGAGGAGTGCCCAGAAGAGTCTCATCGGGCCGCTCCGGGCCATGAGGACGTGGACGCCTCCCCTGCCTCCCCCGGTTGCTCGGGCCGGTGCGCCGGCGCGCCCTCTTCCGGTGTGCCGGGCTCACGCGGCTCGGTGGACCCGTTCCGGGCTCCGGTGTCGGGCGGCGGGCCCGCGGCGGTGCGGCGGGCCCGGCGCCGGAGCCCCAGCCGGACCGCGACCGGCAGCCCGACCAGCAGCAGTGCGGCACCGCCGAGGACGAGCACGTCGGCCCTGCTGAAAACCGTCACGTCGGCCGTGACCGCCTGGGACAGCTGGATCTGGCGCGGGCTCGTGCTGCCACCGGGGGCCTTGACCTCGACGGTGTACCGGCCGCGCGGCAGATGGGTCAGGACGGCGGTGTGGTCCGGCCCGAGCGCCACGGTCCGGACCTTGCCGCCGGGACCCGTCACCGTGGCCTCGTCACCGGTCGCGGAGCCGAACAGCCCGTCGTGGGCGGTGACGGTCAGGTCGTGGAAGTTGCCGGTGAACGTCAGGTGCCGGTCGGTGCCGGGCCGGAAGCCCTGCCGTCCGGCGTCGGCGACCTCGGCGCCGTCGTAGACGAGACTGCGCAGGGTGTAGTCGACCGGGACGGGCGTCAGGCGGCTGTCGCGGAAGACGGGCTGGACGCCGTCCAGCCACGTGGTGCCGGTCACGGACAGGTCGGTGACGCGGGTGTCGGAGCCCCTGACCTTCACGGTGGAGACCAGGGACCGGTCCAGGGGCGTGCCGTGCTGGTCGGTGAAGGAGACGGTCACCGGGTACTGCACGGTGAACCCGGCCGTGACGGTGTAGTCGGCGCGCAGCGGCAGCCCGTCGACACGGGGCCGGAACGTCTGGTCGGGGTCGCGCTGACCGGCCCAGCGGGTGAAGCGGTAGCGGGCGTCCGGGGTGTCGACGGAGGTGTCGAGCAGCCGCAGCGACTGGGGGGCCGAGGTGCGGGCGCCGGTGTACGAGGCGGTGCCGTCCGCGCCCGTGACGAGCGCCGTGCCGGCGAAGACCAGCCGGACGCCGGGTACCGCCGGGACCGTGCGGAAGGTGACGGTGACGGGCGACGCGGCGGCGCCCGGGCGGGCGCTCCCGGCGGAGGCGTGGCCCTGGACCGCCGGGCCGGCCACGGCGAGGAGCAGGGCCGCGAGCAGGGCGAGGAGGGAGACGGCGCATCGGCGGGCGGCACGGCGGTTCACGGCGGGCTCCCTTCCGGCGCGCGGGACGGCCTTGCCGATCCCGGGGATCCTGCTGATCCCGAGGTGCCTGCCGGCTCCGACGGTCCTGCCGGTTCCGACGGCCCTGCTGCTTCCGGTCCCGAGGGTCCTGCCGGTTCCGACGACCGTGCCGGGGTCGGCGGGACGGCGGAGCGCCTGCGGGCGGCGAGCAGGGCGGTGGCGGCGACGAGCAGCGCGGCCGCACCGAGCGCCCCGCCGTAGAGCCCGTACACGAGGGCCGAGTTCACCGGCCGCACGGCGGGCCGGGCGGCGGGGACGGCGAGCACTTCGGGGGGCCGCGGAGCGGCGGAGAAGTCGAAGGCGGCGGCGAGGCCGGTGGCGGAGGCGTCCCGCCCGCCGAGCGGTTCCAGGTTCCAGTTGTCCTCGATGAAGCGCAGCGCCGACGACGAGTCGAGCACCTGGTGGTCGACGCGCCCGGCCGGCGCGTAGGCGCTGATCAGGACGGCCGGTACGCGCAGGCCGCGCGGACCGTCGGGGGCGGCCGGCGGGGCCACGTGGTCGTACCAGCCGCCGGAGCCGTCGTAGCTCCACAGCAGCGCCGAGCTGTCCCAGTAGCGGCTGAGGGCGAGCTGGGTGGCCAGCGAGCGGATGAGCTTCTGGCCGGCCGGGACGGACCGCGCGGAGGTCTCGGACGAGCCCGAACTCGAGATGTACGCCACCGACGGCAGGGTGCCGTTGTCGAGGTCGCGGTAGTACTGGTCCAGGTCCACGATGTGGGAGGCGAGGGCGGGGTCGTCGAGGAAGCGGGCGTGTCCAAGGAGCGGGACGCGCACCTGCTGGGTGGCGCCGGGCGACCGGACGTTCTCGTCGGGCCGGTAGTCCTGGACGTAGAACTTCCAGCTGACCCCCGCCTGCTGGAGCCGGTCGAAGATGGTGGGGCGGTCGCCCGCTGCCGTCGGGGCGGCTCCCGAGACCCAGTAGGAGCGTTCGGTGGCGGTGCCGTACGGGACGGCGGAGAAGAACCTGTCGAAGAGCACGTAGCGGTCGGCGGCGGCCCAGGAGAAGGGCAGGTCCCGGGCGTCGTAGTGGCCCATGACGGGCGTGCCGTCCCGGCCCTGGCGGGTGTACGCGGACACGAAGCCGTCCATGCGCCCGCCGTTCACCTGCGCGGCGATGATGCTCCGGCTGGGGGAGAGCGGGGCGGGGGCCTTGTCGTGCAGGGCGTACGGCCGCACGCAGTCGGCGGCGGGGCCGTTGGCGGTGCGCGGCTGGCAGGTGCCGGCGGGGATCCCGTCGGCTCCGGGGTACGTGCCGAAGTAGTTGTCGAAGGTGCGGGGACCCTGCATCAGGTAGATGAAGTGCTGGACGGGGGTGGCCGCGCGGTGCTCGGCGGCGGTGCCGGAGCCCGGGTCGGGGTCGGTGGCGGCCGCGGCCGTGGTGGGGCCGAGCAGCAGGGCCGCGCCGGCCAGCGCTGCCAGCAGACGGACGGTCGGCGACTTCATGACACACGCACCTGGTAGATGACGATGACCGGAGTGGGCGTCGGGTCGGCGGAGGACGTGGGGACCCGCAGGGCGGAGGCGTAGACGGCGGTGCCGTGGTACTTCTCGACCAGCTGCCGGATCTTCGCGCCGTAGAACGGGGCGCGGTGGGCGGTGTAGGAGTCCCAGACGAGGTACTGGAACTCGCCGTCGCGCAGTGAACGGTCGGGGTTGGGCACCGGCGTGTACGACGGGTTGCGGTGGAGCCGGTTGACGCTCACCGACAGCGCCGAGACGGACTTGCCCCCGTAGAACTGGAGGACGTTCGCGGTCGAGGGGCCGGCGGCGAGCAGCTGCGCCCCGACGGGCACGTGGTCGTGCACCCACCGGCCCGCCTCGCGGCCGCCCGGCAGACCGCCGGAACCGGCGAGGAACGAGCCGTTCGGAGCGGCGGTGATGCGGCTCGCGGAGGACAGGGCGAGGGACGCCGCCACGGCGAGCGCGACGAGGACGGCGCCGACGGCGGACAGCACCCCGGGCCGCAGCCGCAGCCGGCCGCGCCGCAGCCGGCCGGACCGGAGCCGTCCGGGCCGCAGCCGGAGCTCGGCGAGGGCGCTCAGCGCGCGGCCGGCCAGCACGGCGAGCGCCGGTGCGATCGGCAGCAGATAGGGGAAGCCCTTGACGGGCCACAGGGTGAAGTACAGCACGGGCGCGGCGATCCAGCACAGCAGCAGGCCCTCGCGCCAGTCCGTGCGGCGGCGCAGCAGGACCAGTCCGGCCGCGGCGGCCACGAGGGTGGCCCAGCCGACGGCCTGCGGCACCGTGACGGCGTAGAACCCCATCGAGTGGTTGGCGCGCCGCAACAGCTGCCACTGCAGGTAGTTCTGCCCGGTGGAGCGGTGGCCCGCCAGCGACGTCGCGAGCGGGAAGGCGGCCACGACGAGGCAGAGGACACCGGTGGCGAGGACGGCGTGTCGCAGCCGCATCCGCACCGAACGGCTGAGCACGAAGAAGACGTACAGGCCGCAGACGAGGACCAGCGCCGTCTCCTTGGAGAGCGTGGCCGCTCCCAGCGCCCCCGCGGCCCCGATCAGCCAGGGCAGACCGTCGAGGCCGCCCTGCACGTACCGTACGACGCAGTACAGCGCCACCGTGGCGCACAGCGTCATCAGCCCGTCGAGCAGCACCTGGCGGGTCACCACCACGTGGTACGGCATGACGGCGAGCAGCAGCGCGGCGGCGAGCCCCGCGGCGCGGCCGTAGAGCCTGCGGGCCAGCAGGTACGTGACGGCGACGGTCGCCACGCCGATGGCGGCGGCGACCGCGCGGGCGGTGAAGTCGTCGGTGCCGCCGCGCAGGAAGAGCGACAGGAGGCCGGTGAACAGCACGGGGTGGGCGCGGAAGACGGGGAACAGCGCCTGCATGCCCGGGTCGCCGCCGAGGGAGGCGGCGGTGCCGGTGTAGACGGCCTCGTCGCTGTTGAAGCCGGTCGCGGTGAGCTGCCAGAACCGCAGGAAGCCGGCCAGGGCGAGGATGGCCGTGAGCGGCAGGGCGCTCCGCAGCGTCCAGTGGACGGCGCGCCGCCGCCGGGCGCCGCGGAGGTCCCGGCGGGCCGGGGCGCCGGGCGTCCCCGGAGGGGCGCCGGTGGCCCGCGAGCGGGTGTCGGTGCCGGGGGCGGCCGTCGCGTCCGCGGTGGAGTACGCGGGACGGATCATGGCGTCCTCCCGCCGGGGTCGCTCTCGCGGGAGGCGCCGGAGTCGGTCCGGAGGACGGGGCGCGGGGGCCGGACGCCGGAGCGTACGGGCAGGGGCGGTTCGCCCTCCGACGCCTCCGGCATCCAGTGCGGCCACGGGTGCCCGTCGACCAGGGACGCCGGGCGGCCGTTGATCGCCGGCCGGTCCGCGTCGAGGAGCCGCGGTATCTCGTCGGCCCAGCCGAAGCGGTCGGAGGCCAGGACACGGGTGCGCACGCCGGAGAGGAAGCCGGACAGGACGTCCCGTTCGCGGCTGCGCAGCCGGGCGTGGTCGAGTCCGTCGACGGCGATGGCGGGGGCGAAGTACCTGAAGGGCGGGAAGCCGTAGGCGTCCTCGGTGTTGACGAGCAGTCGCTCGACGGTCTCGTCGTGGCCGAGGTCGCTCAGGCGGGGCGTGCCGCGCTCGATGACGAACAGTTCGGTCACCTTGACGGCGCTGCTCAGCCGGCAGGACACGAGCCGGTCGACGGCGTACTTCGGCGGGGGCACGAGGATCTGCGTGATCGCGTTGACGCCCATGATGGGCAGGTTGTGGCGGGCCAGGGTGAAGGCGAAGGAGCGGCCCTCCTTGGAGTGCAGGCGGCTCTGCCGCTGCAGCCGGCGCCATTCGTGGGGGGTCAGGTCGTCGGAGCGCACGGCGTGCAGGGTGTGCGCGCTGATGGTGAGCGGCTTGGGGAAGCAGAGGGCGTTGCCGGTGGCGTCGACGACGGTCATGTCGTCGGACAGGAACCGTCCGTCGTGCTCGCTCAGCAGCCGCAGGACGGTGGACGTCTTCCCGGTGTCGGTGAGCGCGGAGAGCATCACGCCGGTGCCGCCCAGCTCGACGGTCGCGGAGTGCAACAGCATCCGGCCGCGGGCGACGAGCACGAAGCGCAGCAGTGCCTCCACGACGTTGGTGTAGACGACGTGCGGGGAGTGGGCGAGCAGCGGGCTGACGAGGACGTCGATGGGGTCGCCGATGTCGACCCGGAAGTTGGCGCCGAGCCGGCCGAGCTGCTCCTCGTACTGCACGGTGGTGGGCTGCGGTCCGCCGCGGCCGGGGATCTCGGTCATGACCGCGCGGTGGCGGGGGAACCGGCGGCCCACGTCGCCGACGCGGACGGTGATGTCGCAGGAGTCCGGCGGCACCCACTGGGCGCGGAAGAACTCCAGCTCGGGCAGGCGGATCTGGGAGCCGATGGTGACGGTGCCGGCGATGTCGTAACGGTAGGTCAGGTACCTGGGCCGCTTGGGGTGGTGGGCCGGGGCGGCCGCGGGGCCGGAGGAGGTCGCGGCGGGGGAGGGGGCGGAGGAGGTTGCGGCGGGGGAGGGGGCCGGGGAGCCGGGAGGGACGTAGCCGGGGGCCACGAGCACGCGCACGGGGTCGCGGCGGGCTCCGTCGTCACGGCGGCCTCGGTAGATGAGGAGGTCGCTGAAGAGGAACCGGGCCACGAAGAGCGCGACGAGGCTGAGGACGTTGGCGGTGAGCAGTCCGATCCCGGAGTCGACGAGCCATTCGAGGAGGGGCAGCCGGCCGAGCAGCAGCAGGTTGTTCAGGGCGAGGAAGGCGATGCCGCGGACGAGGACCGCGCGCTTGTCGCCGCCCCGGCCGCCGCGGTAGACGAGCGTCTCCAGGAGGGCGAAGTTCCACAGGGACGACACCTGGGTGGCGAGCGTGGCGCCGAGGAGGTGCTGGAGCCCCGCGACGGAGTGGAAGAACCACAGGGCGGCGGTGTTGACGGCGATGCCGCTGAGCCCGACGAGCCCGAAGGCCAGGAACCGCGCGGTCGTTCCGAGGTCACGGCGGCCGGTCACGGTGTGGCGGTCCTTGTCGGCGTGGTGCGCGGCGGGGCCGGGCCGGCGCAGCCGGGCCAGGTGGCGCAGGAACCGCAGGCCCTCGCGCAGCGAGGCCTTGGAGGTGCCGGCCGCGCGGGGTGCGAAGCGGTAGGAGACCTCGGCGACGCGTGCGCCGGGGTGTCGGACGAGCAGTTCGAGCAGCACCTTGAAGCCGAGGGGGCTGAGCCGGTCCACGTCGATCGCGGCGGTACGGAAGGCGAAGAGCCCGCTCATGGGGTCGCTGACGCCGGCCAGCCGGTGGGGGAAGGCCGCCTTGGTGAGGAGCGTGCTGCCACGGGAGACGAGCCGGCGCACGGGGCCGTCGAGCCCGTCACCGGTTGACCCGGATCCCGCGTAGCGGGTGCCGACCACGATGTCGACGTCGTGGCCCAGGGCGGTACGGGCGAGCGCGGCGGCCGCCTCCGGCGGGTGCTGGAGGTCGGCGTCCATGACCAGGGCCCATTCGCCCCGGGCATGGCGTGCGCCCGCGAGCACGGCCCCCGCCAGGCCGCCCTCGCGGGCACCGCCTTCTCGGTGGATCATGCGGACCGGCAGCCGGCAGTCCGGGGAGTGCCGCGCGGCCGTCGCCGGCGTGTCGTCGTCGCTGTCGTCGACGAACAGGATCTCGACGGGCAATTCACCGAAGGCCGGTTCCAGGGCGCGCAGCAGCAGCGGGACGGATTCGCGCTCGTCGCGCGTCGGGATGACGAGGGTCAGACGGGGCCGGACGAGCGGGCGCGGATCGTTCAGCTCGGCGCACTCGGTGCGGGGGATGCGGTTGCCGTCCATGTCAGCGGCCTCCAGCGGGGGACTGGGCAGCTGTGCTGTCGTCGTACGTCTACGCTTTAAACATACATATTGCTCGGCGTTATCCTGGATGTCAATATATGTCCACTTACGCAGTAAACGTATCTGTTTGGGATCGTTCGGATATAGTCGGGAGGAGTCGCAGCGCGACGTCGAGTCCGGAGGCATGCCATGGTCAGCAGCACCCAGCCGGAGCGCAGGAAGGTGGACATCGGCCATCCCACCGAGCGCCGCCGCGGCCGACGTCGGCTGAGCCGTGAACGCGTCCTCGCCGCCGCCCTCGACGTGGTCGACCACGAGGGCCTGTCGGCCCTGAGCATGCGGCGGGTCGCCGCCGAGCTCGACGTCGAGGCGATGGCGCTGTACCGCTACGCCCCCAGCAAGGACGCGCTCCTGGACGGGCTGGTCGAGCAGCTCTACACCGAGCTGGCCGAGGACCTCGCCCGCGAGGAACCCGCCCCCCTCGGCCAGGCGGCCGAGCTGCCCGAATGGCGGGCCGAGCTCCTCCGCGGCGCCTGCGCCCTCTACCGGATCTCCCTCGCCCACCCGCACGTCGTACCGCTGCTGGCCACGCGTCTGCTGGCCGTCCCGCTGGCCCGCCGCCCCCTCGCGGTGCTGCAGGCCCACGAGCGGGTGCTGGCCCTCCTGGACCGCGCCGGGCTCGACGAGCAGGGCGTCGTCACCGCCTACCGGGCGATCACCGGGTGGGTGCTCGGCTACATCTTCAGCGACCTGCGTGCCATGGTCGAGAACCCCGACGAGCCCGATCCGGCGTTCCGCCTGGGGCTGCACCTGATGCCGGCCCGCGAGCTCCCCCGGCTGCGCGAGACCGCGCCCGCCCTGGCCGAGAAGGGCGGCTACCAGGAGCTGACGGACGGCCTCGACGCGCTGCTCGACGTCATACTGGCCGCGTCCGCCGCACGCACGGCCCGGGCGGCGGAGCCGACGGGCGACGGTGACTCGACACCCGGGGGCGAGCGGACCGAGCCGGCCGACAACCACCGGCCCGAGCCGGCCGACGAGCGGCCCGAGGCCGCCGACAGCCACCGGCCTGAGACCGCCGACGACGGGACCGAGCCCGCCGAAAACCACCGGCCCGAGCCGACCGACAACCACCGGCCCGAGCCCGCCGACGAGCGGACCGAGCCCGCCGACAACCAGCCCCCTTCCGGCGACAGTCGGCTCCCACCCGAGGCCGTGTAGTCACACACCACGCTGACCTCTCACTTTGTGTGGTCCGGCTCCATGCCCCGCTGACTCCCCGCACGCCTAACGTGTGCAGCTCCCGATGCCGGGACGGGCACCGGGAGGGCGCGCCGAGGGCGCACGAGCGGGGGAGGCCGGGACATGGCCGACAGACGGAGTCCAGGGCGGCGGCGGTGGCGACTGCGCGCGGCCCGTGTCATCGCGGTGGTGGGGGTCGTCGCGACGGCCCTGCTGGGACCGCCCGCCGTCGCCGCCGCGCCGCCCCCGTACCTCACGCTGGAAGCGAGCTACGGAGCCGGGACCGTCACCAACGGCTGGGAGCGGGTCGAACGCTATCTCGACACGACCAGCGGGTTCCGCACCGAGGGCTACCCGGCGGACGGCCGCGGTGACCAGGACGGCAAGCGCGTCACGTACTTCGGCGGCGTCTCCCGGCCGTCCTCCGGCCGGTTCCTGCTCTACTCGGCCCCCGGCTGGAACACCGGCAGCCGCACCACCCCCGTCCTCCTCGTGCACGGGGCGAACGACACCGCCGACCGCGCCTGGGCCAACCCCGGCGAGTCGGGCGGCTACGGCTGCGGCGCCGCCTCCTGCCCGTCCACCGGGCTCATGCAGTACCTCGCCGAGCGCGGCCACCGCGTCTTCGCCGTCGGTTTCGCGCACAAGCAGGGCGACAACCTCATGCAGGCGCAGATCGTCGGCGACGCGATCGCCGTCATCAAGGCGAAGCTGGGAGTCGACAAGGTCGACCTGGTCGGCTGGAGCAAGGGCCAGATGTCGAGCCGGGCGTACGTGTCGTCCCTGAAGCCGAGCTGGGGACGGGCGTACGCCGGCGACGTCCGCCGACTGATCACCCTCGGCGGCCCGAACGGCGGCTACGACTACCCGTACGCCCACGGCTGGGCCCACGACTTCTCCATCTGGCCGGAGTGCGGCGGAAAGATCAACGCGCCCTCCCCGCACTCCCACATGACCTGCTACGGCCTGTACACCGCGCACCCCGAGTTCTCGATGACCCCCGTCGGCGGCCAGGACAACTACCCCGGGCAGCGCCAGATGCTGGCCCGCTGGGACGGCGTGTACGGAGTCGACGGCGCCGCCCAGGACTGGTACACGACGTACTACGGCGGCCAGGGCTTCTACACCGCGGGCAGCGGCATCCAGGCCGCCATCGACGCCGGATCGCTCATCGGCCCGCTGCACGGCGCCGGAGTGCCCGCCTCCGTCACCACCTACCTCCTGGCCGGCGGATCCGCCGACGTCCTCGGCATCTTCAACGAGAACCGCGGCCCCAGCGACGGCGTCGTCTTCGTCTCCAGCGCGCTCGACACCACCGGCATCCCCACCGTCGGCGGCAAGGCCACCGTCGCCGGCGCCAACCACCTCGAACTGGGCTGGCACAGCGCCGTCGCCGCCCAGGTCGCCACCTGGCTCTCCTGAAGCGCCCGAGGACCGAAGGACCAGAAGGACATGACCACGCTCCGCACCCGCCGTGTCACCACCGGCCGACTCACCCAGCAGATCACCGAGGCCAGGACCGAGGGCGAGGCCGTCGTCTTCGTCCACGGCAACGTCTCCTCCTCCGCCTTCTGGCACTCCACCCTGACCGCGCTGCCGGCCCCCTACCGCCCCCTCGCCGTCGACCTGCGCGGCTTCGGCGGCACCGACCCGCTGCCCGTCGACGCCACGCGCGGCCTGCGGGACTACGCCGACGACCTCGCCGAGCTGCTCACGGCCCTCGGCATCGACCGGGCCCACCTGGTCGGCTGGTCCATGGGCGGCGGCGTGGTCATGCAGTACCTCCGGGACCACCCGGCCGCGGTGCGCTCCCTGACCCTGGTCAGCCCCGTCTCCCCGTACGGCTTCGGCGGCACCCACGGCGTGGACGGAACCCTCAACTCCGCGGACGGGGCGGGCTCGGGCGGCGGCACGGCCAACCCGGACTTCGTCCGGCTGCTCGCCGAGGGCGACCGCGGCGCGGACTCCCCGCTCTCGCCGCGCTCCGTCCTGACGACCTGCTACGTCAAGCCGCCGTTCCGCACCCAGGACGAGGACGCGTACGTCGAGTCCATGCTGGCCACGCGCCTCGGCGACGACCACTACCCGGGCGACAGCACGACGTCCGACGCCTGGCCCGGGATCGCGCCCGGGACACGCGGCGTCCTCAACTGCATGGCCCCGACCCGCTTCCGCGTCGACGACCTGCACCTGATCGAGCCCAAGCCGCCGGTGCTGTGGATACGGGGCGAGGACGACATCATCGTCTCGGACACCTCGATGTTCGACCTGGCGCACCTGGGCGCGATCGGCGCGGTGCCCGGCTGGGACGGCACCCCCGCGCAGCCGATGCTGGCGCAGACGCGCCACGTCCTGGACCGCTACGCGGCGGCCGGCGGCGCGGTGCGGGAGGTCGCGGTGGCCGACGCCGGGCACGCCGTCCACCTCGAACACCCCGAGGAGTTCGGCAAGGCGCTCCTGGAAGTCCTCGCGGCATGACCGTGTGCCGCACCCGACAGGGGGAGGTCCGCGGCCGGACCTCCGCCGACGGAGTGACCTCCTTCCTCGGCGTCCCGTACGCCGCTCCGCCCTTCGGCGCGCGACGGTTCCGGGCGCCCGCCCCGCCGGAACCGTGGACGGGGGTGCGCGACGCCACGGCCCACGGGCCGACGGCGCCGCACGCCCCCTACGCCCCGCCCTTCGACGCCCTCATCCCGGAGAACGCCGTCCCGGGGGACGACTGCCTGAACCTCAACGTCTGGACCCCGGCCCCGGAACCGGGCGCCGGCCTTCCCGTGATGGTGTGGCTGCACGGAGGCGCGTTCACCAACGGCTCGGGCTCGGCGTCCGGCTACGACGGGGGCGCCTTCGCCCGGGACGGCGTCGTCTGCGTCACGCTCAACTACCGCCTGGGGGCGGACGGCTTCCTCCACCTCCCGGGCCGCCCCGACGACCGGGGCCTGCTCGACCAGATCGCCGCGCTCCGCTGGGTCCGGGACGACATCGCCTCCTTCGGCGGCGACCCGGACCGGGTGACCGTCTTCGGCGAGTCGGCGGGCGCGATGAGCATCGGCGCACTGCTGACCACCGAGGCGGCCCGCGGGCTCTTCCACCGGGCGATCCTGCAGAGCGGAGCCTGCCACCACTTCCTGCGCCCGTCGTCGGCCCGGCTGATCGCGGCCCGCCTCGCGGAGAAGCTGGGGATCGAGCCGACCGCGGAGGCCTTCGAGGCCGTCCCCCTTCCGGAACTCCTGCCAGCCCAAGCCGAGTTGAGGGCGGAGGTGACCGCCGACCCGGACCCGGCGCGGTGGGGCGAGGCGGTGCTGAACATCATGCCCTTCGAGCCGGTCCGGCCGGACCTCGCCCTCCCCGGCCCGGACTGCGGCGTCGACCTGATGATCGGCAGCAACCGCGAGGAGTACCGCCTGTTCCTGGTCCCGACGGAGCGGCTCCACGTCTTCCCCGAATCCTCGCTCCGCGCCATGACCGCGGCCTACGGCCTCGACCCGGCCGAGGCCCTCCCCGTCTACCGGGCCGCCCGCCCGGACGCCACGCCGGGCGAACTCCTCGACGCCGTGGCCACCGACTGGTTCTACCGGATCCCGGCCATCCGCCTGGCCGAGGCCGTCCCGGGCTCGTACCTCTACGAGTTCGCCTGGCGCTCCCCGCGGTTCGACGGCACTCTCGGCGCCTGCCACGCGCTGGAACTGCCCTTCGTCTTCGACCGCCTCCACGACCCGTCGTACGCCCCGCTGCTCGGCGCCCATCCGCCCCGGGAACTCGCGGACGCCGTGCACGGGGCGTGGGTCGCCTTCGCGAAGACGGGCAGCCCCGGCTGGAAGGCGTACGACAGGGAGACCCGCACGACGATGACCTTCACCACCACACCCGCGCCCGCCCCGGTCGACGACCCGCGCGCGCGGGAACGGCTGCTGTGGGAGGGGGTGCGCTGAGGGCGGGCCGACGGCCGAGGAACAGGGGAGCGGGAGAACACCCTGCTCGATCACGTCCGTGAGCTGCGGCGGGTCCTGGAGCACAGGGAGTTCGCGGAGGCGGAGCTGCGGGCATGGGTGGACGCGGGTCCGGCCGACCGGGGAGGGCCGAAGGCGCTGTTCGACGCGGCGGCGGGGTGGCCGCGTGAGCGGTGGGTGCTGCTGCCCGGGGTGGCGACGTCGGCCCGGCGGGTGGCCGCGGTGCGGGAGGCGGCGAACCAGCGGCTGTGGGACGCCCTCCACGGGCTGCTGAGTACCGGTCGGCGGGCGGTGCCGGACTTCCTGCTGACGGTGCCGCCGGGTGCCCGGGTGCCCGGGTGCCCGGGTGACCGACACCGCCCCGCACCCCAGGTGAGCTCGGCCGGCGCTTAGCCGGCCGGGCTTGATGTGTGCCCTCTGCGAGCCGGTCAGGCACGCGGCCCTCGATGCGAAACGCGCCGCTACGCGTCCTCGAAGCGCAGCACGAATCGTCGCTGCCAGGGGGTCTCCACAGCACGGGGGTGGTAGTGCCGACGGACGAACGCGACGGCTTGGTCCGGCGGAACCCCATCAAGGACGGCCATGCAGGCCAAGGCTGTTCCTGTCCGTCCTCGCCCGCCTCCGCACGCGACCTCGACGCGTTCGTTCCCCGCCCGTGTCAACGCTTCCCGCAACACATCCCGAGCTTGCCGACGGTCCTTGGGAAGGCGGAAGTCAGGCCACCGCAACCATCGAGCCTCCCACTCGGTCGGTGGAGGCTGCTTGCCCAGCAGGTACACCGCGAAGGACGGCGTCGGCCCTGAGGGCAAGGGGTGACGCAAACCCCGGCCACGCACGAGCGCGCCTGAAGGAAACCGCAGGATCCCGTCGGTCGAGTCCCATTCCTCACTCATGCGAGCACCCTATAGAGGGTCCATGCCCAGCGAGTCCGTGATCGCAACGCTCGCCCCGCGCACCATGCCGTTGCCGCGCGCAATACGGCAGAACTGCTGCTGGAACGCCTGAGAGCGGCTCGGTCGTCCACGACTGGACTCGGCGTCGGCTGTCGCCGGGCGCGAGCAGGCTGGTGACTTCTTCGATCGCCTCCGACGACCACCAGCGATGAAGCGCGGTACTCACGCCGGCTCCGCTGAGCCTCGTTTGTCCTCCACGTGGACGACGTTGAGCTCGGTGCCGTCCCGGTGGCGCTTGGAACGTCCGAACAGCCCGACAGCGATCTGCGACTGATCCTGAGGCTCATCGGGGCCGACATGGGTAAGGACGTCGTCGTGATGCCCGGTGACGACCCATCCCTCGGAGTCCTTGAGCTCGATCACCCCGAAGTCTCCTGCCGAAGATCGCGACCGTCTAGTCGCCGTCGCCAGGTCGCGGGACCGTCTGATCATCGAGGACGGCACCTACGCGTTCCTCGACCCGGCGCCGCCCCCGCCGCTCCAGGCGCTCGCGCCCGAACGCACCTGTCATGTCGCCGGCCTGTCGAAGAACGTGGCGACCGGCCTGCGGTTCGGCTTCGCCGTCCTGCCCGGCCGTCACGCCGAGCGGGTCACCCGGAGCCTTCGCGCGGCGGCCTGGGGATCCCCGGGGATCGTCACCGCGCTCGCCACCCGCCGGCTCTCCGACGGCACGGTGACGCGCCTGGAGGGAAGCCGTCGCGCGGACGCCGCCGCCCGGCAGGGCATCGCCCGCGCGGCACCGGCCGGCATGGACGTCACGGCCCACCCGACCTCGTACACGGTCTGGCTCGGCCTGGAGCCGCACCAGCGGCCCGACCACGTGGCGGCCGCGCTCGCGGAGGAGGGGATCCTCGTGTCCACCGCGGACGCCTTCGCCACCGGCCCCCACCGCCCCGGGCGTTCCGGCTGGCGCTGGCCACCCCGCCCCCGGACGAACTCCGGGGCGCGCTGCACCGCCTGAGGGAGACGATCGAGGCGATCCCGCCGTGATCCCCGGCGCCCGGTGGCCGCTCAGGCCTCCCGGTACCGGTCCCGGACCTCGGGGCGCGGTCGGAAGCCGGCCGACTCGTAGGTCGCGACGGCGCCGGTACGGGAGCTCGGAGTGCAGACGAGCGCGCTCGACGAGCCCAGTTCCCGGAGGGCGGCCGCGGCGGCGAGGGTGATCGCCCTGCCGTGGCCCCGGCGGCGGTGGTCGCGGTGGACGCCCATCGGTTCGAGCAGGCCGGGCCTGCCCGGGCCGGCCGACCACACCGTCACCGCCGCCACCGCGTCGCCCCGACCGTCGTACGCGAGCAGACACCGGGCGTCGGCGTACGGCAGCCCGGCAGCCATCGCGTGCCAGCGTCCGGCCGTGAACCCCGATCCGTCGAACGCCGCCCGGTGCACGGCGGTGAACGCCTGCGCCCGCTCCGGTCCGACCGTCTCGATCCGCAGGCCGGGGTCCGGCACCGGCAGCGCGAGGTCGCGGCGCAGCGGTGTCCACGGCTCGTCGACGCCCCAGCCGGCCTCGGCCAGCAGGTCCTGGACGAGCGCGTCCGCCGGCGCCTCGACGTTCGCCCTGCCCGCGGGCAGCACGCCGTGCTCCGGCGTGGTCACGTCCTCGACCAGCCGCCGCGCCGGCTCCTCGTCCCGCCGGGCGTCCGGCGCGATCGTCAGCCGCAGCAGCCCGGGGCCGTCCAGCAGTCCGACGGCGAGGATCCGCCCGTCCCGGCTCCATGTCCTGACCGCCTCGGCGGTCGCTTCCGGACCCGACCGCCAGAACCAGCCGAGGTCGCCCGGATGCAGCTGCGTCGGCGCCCCCTCGTCCTGCCACGCGCGCAGCACGTCCACGACCTTGCCCAGCCCGTCGATCCCCGGGGTGTCCACCACGATCGTCATGCGCCGATCACACACGACGGGCCCGGTGGTCCGCACCCGGATTCCGGCGGGAGCGGCGGCTGCTCCGCCGGTGCTACTTCTTGGTGCGGGTGACGACGGCGCCGAAGAGGGCCAGGCCCTTGATCACGACGCGGGGCGTGCCGGGCTTGCCGATGCGCCGGGCGGCGCGCCTGTCGAAGACGCCGAAGAGCCCGAGGCCCCGCACCTCGACCTCGATGTCCTCCGGGACGGTGATCCTGGTGCCGCCCCACAGGGCGACGGCGCGGATCTCGGTGTCCTGTTCGCTGAAGCGCGCCTCGGTGAGGTCGAGCTTGCCGCCGCCCCACATCGACCAGACCGTCATGCGGGGCGGCACGACCCAGGGGCCCTTCCGCTCGAAGCCGCCGAAGACGCCGACGACGAGGCCGCGCGAGTCCGCCGGCCGGTCCACCACGAGGGCGTCCCGGGGGCCGGGGTGCGGCAGGCCGCGGCAGGCTTCCTCCAGGTCGCCCCGGGTGCGTGCGGCGTGCACCTCGTCGAGGCGGCCCGTCAGGTCCGCCAGCGGCAGCCTGCCGTTCTCGACGGCGGCCCGCAGCCGCTCCTCGGCGTCGGAGCGCTCGCGGTCCGAGGCGAGGATGTCCAGGTCGTGCCGGGTCATGGGGTCGACCCTCCGAGATAGGTGGCGAGGACAGAGGTCAGGGCGGTGCGGTAGGCGGCGTCGTGCTCGGGCCGGTCGGGGTCGTGCCCGAGGTCGGCGAGCCAGTAGCGCCGACCGAGGGCGTAGCCGTACGCGCCGGACATGCCGAGCAGGACGACCCTCTCGATCCGTGCCCGGTCGGGGCCTTCGGGCGGGGGGAGCACCGAGCGGACGCCCTCCTCGATCACGTCGACGAGGCGGGAGAGGTTCGTGGGGGAGTCCGGGGCGGTTCCGTCGTCCCAGCCGTGGAGCTGGGACCAGGTCCACAGCCGGACGTACCGCTCGTCGGCGAGGATGTCGAAGAGCACCTGGGTCATGCCGTCCGCGTACGGCACGCTGCCGTCGGCCCGCAGGCGCTCCCGTACGAGCTCCCGCTTGCGCTCGTTCTCGCGCTCGAGGACGGCCCGCACCAGTGCCCGGTAGGTCCCGAAGTAGTGGGTGACGAGCCCGTGGGTCACCCCGACCGCCTCGGCGACCCGGCGCAGCCCGACGCCGTCGGGCCCGTGCCGCGCGATGAGCTCGGTGGCGGCGTCCAGGATCTCGGCGCGTGCCTCGTCCGGAGTGCGCCGACGTCGTGCAGCAGGCATGGCCCTTCCCTGTCGGCAGAGTGGACGACATCTTGTTGTCCACTCTGACAACAAGTCGGGCACCGGTCAACTCGCCCTGGAGGGGGCCCAGATGACCTGCGTCGAAGTCGTGGGGCGAAGGGGGTGGTCGAATCCCCGGTGGCGTGGTTAACGTCGCCGCCATGGATCAGGACGAGCGTCTACTTCACGCCTCTTCGTTCGGTGCGGCGGCCGTCGCCTACGCCGAGCACCGTCCGGACTACGCGCAGGCCGCGGTGCGCTGGGCGCTCGAGCCCGCGCCCGGTCCGCGTGTGCTCGACCTCGGCGCCGGAACCGGAAAGCTCACCGCCGCCCTGGTCGCGATGGGCGTCGAGGTCGTCGCGGTCGAGCCCGACCCGGCGATGCTGGCCGAGCTGCGCCGTGCCCTGCCGGACGTCCGGGCCCTGCCGGGCAGCGCGGAGGCGATCCCGCTGCCGGACGGGTCCGTCGACGCCGTGGTGGCCGGCAACGCCATGCACTGGTTCGACATGGCCGTGGCGGGGCCCGAGATCGCCAGGGTCCTCACGCCCCACGGCGTCCTGGCCGGTCTGTGGAACGTCATGGACGACGCGGTCGACTGGGTCGCGGAGCTCGCGCGGGTCAGCGGGACCGCGGCCGTCGGCCCGCGTGACACGCCCGCCGCCTGGCGCGCCGAGACGGCGGACACGCACCTCCCGAGGACCGGCGAGGCCGCGCGGTTCGGCTCGCCGGAGCAGGTCGCGTTCCCGCACGGGCAGCGGCGTACCGCCGAGTCCCTCGCGGCGACGCTCGCGACGCGCGCCGGTGTCCTGGTCATGCCGGAGCCCGAGCGGGAGGCCCTCCTCGGCCGGATCCGCGCGTTCCTCGCGGGCAGGCCGGAGACCGCCGACGGCGAGTTCACCCTTCCGATGCAGACCGGCGTGCTGCGCGTCCGACGGCTGTGAAGCATCGGTGAGGGTCCGGGTGCCGACCGGTGAAAACGGTTGGCCTGAACGGCTCGACGGAACGGCCTTCGATCATGGAAACTGATCGGCAACAGGCTTTCAAGTGGCCTGAGTTAGTCAAGTAACGACAAGTGCGGGGGATGACATGGCAACACTCACTCGGCGTTGGTCGGCGCGCATAGCGGGCGCGATGGCCGGAGCGGCGCTGATCGTCGGTGGCACGACCGGCGTCTCGAACGCCGCCACGACCCCTCCTCCCGGGCCGAGCCCGTTCGACGCCCTCGGGAAGTACGGCGTGGTCACGAGCACGCACCCGGACACCGTGGGCTGTAACGGCTACAAGGTGGTCGGGTCGGGGACCGTCACCGGCAACCGGATCGCCGGCACCGGCACCTGGTCGCAGACGGAGGACGCCTGCACCGCGACCGTCGCCGGGCAGTGGGACATCAACGGCAAGGTGACGATCACCCAGACCGACGGCTCCCACCTCTACTTCACCTACCACCTCAACGCGCCGCTGACGTCGGACACCATGGTGTACCCGTCCGGCACGTTCACGATCACCGGTGGCGACGGCGCCTTCGACGAAGCGGTCGGCAGCGGCAAGATGAACGCCACGGTCAACCTGCTGGACAAGGCCCACGTCACCGCCACCCTGTCCGGATCCATGGGCTTCCGGTGGCAGATCTGACCTAGAGCGCGTCTCCTTGATCTGCTCGTCGGTCGATCAGTTGTGTCCGTCCGATTGGCGATCACCGATGCGGTGCGGGACCGGGTCGAGCCGCTGATGCCGGCCGACCCGGCCCGCTGGGCGCGGGCCCGCAGGATCGCGGCGACGCGGACGGCTTCGTTGCCGTGGTCTCGGGGGGTGCCGTGGGTGGCGTACAGTGGGGTCTTCCGACGCGGGGTGGAGCAGCTCGGTAGCTCGCTGGGCTCATAACCCAGAGGTCGCAGGTTCAAATCCTGTCCCCGCTACTGAAGTGACATGAGGCCCGGATCCTGTGGATCCGGGCCTCATGCGTGCACCTGCGCCCCAAGCCGTCCGTCCGGTTCTCGTCGCCGGGCCGACGGGGCGCCTCCCCTGCCGTGCAGGAGGCAAAGGTCCCTCACCCCACGATGAGGACCCGAAGCGGTTCTGCTGAATCGACACCAGTGAGCCAAGAACCGTCACACCGTGCTGGAGCTGCTGTCTGCTGTCCCTGGTCCTGGCCGTCCTCGAGGAACAGACCGTCCGCACTTCGCGGCCGGTCGGTGGATGCCCTGGACCCGACCCCAGAGCACGCCTTCGAGGCCGGCGTCCCGTGCGCGGCCCAGGTGCCCCCTGCGTCCTCGTGGTCGTGGACGGCTCCGTCCCCCCCGGTGTCGACGGGCAGGCCTGGGCACGGACGGGCCGTGGCCGTCGCCGTCGCAGCGGTCACCGCGGCCAGCGCCTCGCCGACCTCCGGGTCGATCCGGACGAGTGCGGCGGCCAGGGTGTCGATCGCGACCAGGGCGTCGTCGGCGGCCGCCGCCCTCCAGCCGTACCCGGCCGTGGCGTCCGCGAGCTCGCACGCCGCCTCCGCCACCTGGTCGGCCTGCTCCTCGATGCCGGCCCCGCCTTCTCCACCAACCCCATGCCAGCCACAGCGCCGCGCGCGGCCGCGGGGACACTGCCGGCCGGCGCCCCGGGGCATCACCGCTCGTCCCGGCCTGCGAGGCCTACACCGAGCGGGCCTTCACCGACTGACGCCTCCAGTGAGGCCAACGCGTAGCGCCGCCGTAGGCGCCGGAGCCGTACGGGCACCGCCGACGACTACGGCCAGCTCATGGCCTTCTGGCCCCAAGGACGCGCGCCGGCTGACCGGGGACGCCATCCCGGTCTCCGGCGGCATGGGCTGACGCCACGCGGTCTTCGCCGCCGCCCCGGAACCGCTCGGATCCGTTGCTCGATGTCAGCGAGGGGTGAGGAGGCAGAATTCGTTGCCCTCCGGGTCGGCCAGAACCGTCCAGGAGATTGCGGACTGATCGATATCAGGGTCGGTGGCGCCCAGGGCACGCAGTCGGGATGCCTCGGCGGCCAGGTCGTCACCGGGGTAGGGGCGGACGTCGAGGTGGACGCGGTTCCACACGCTCTTGGTGTCGGGGGTGCGGAGAAACTCCAGGTAGGGGCCGACGCCTTCGGCGGAGCGCATGGTCGCGTGGTCGTCGGTGACCTCGTGCAGCGTCCAGTCCATCGCCTCGCCCCAGAACCGGGCCATCTCCCGTGGGTCGGTGCAGTCGACCACCACCGCGGCGATCGGCCCGGTGTCCTGGTAGACCGGACGGGGCTCCAGGACGCAGAACTCGTTGCCCTCCGGGTCGGCCATGACCGTCCAGGGGACGTCGCCCTGCCCCACGTCGGCGAGCGTCGCGCCGAGATCCTTCAAGCGCGCGACCAACTCCGTCTGGTGGGCGGTCGAGGTGGTGGCCAGATCAAGGTGCACCCGGTTCTTCACCGTTTTGGGCTCCGGGTGGGCGACGACGTCGATGCAGACGGCCACGGGGTCGGGGTAGGCGAAGCCCACGGGTTCGAGGTTGGTCACACCGGGTCCCTCGCTGTCGACACCCCAACCGAGTGCCTCGGCCCAGAACCGGCCGAGCGCGGAGTCGTCCTGGGCCTTCATGTTGATCTGCACGAGTCGTGTCGCCATGCCGCAGATCCTAGAAGCTGCCGCCGTCCCAGGCCGCCGCGATCGACATCTGCTCGACCAGGTGCTGACTGCGGCCGCGCTTGCCGGGACTTCCGGATCAGACGTACGAGAAGCTCGGCTGGAGAGGCCTTACGTTTCAGATGGGGCCTCCCAGCAGGTGTCCCCGGCCTGGCTCTCTCATGCTGAACGGCCCGCACCCCTGCCTGGTGCGGGCCGTTCAGCTGCCCATGCGCCTGCCGGAAGGGGGAGACGGCAGGCGCATGGGCAGCCAGAGCGGTCCCATGCGCTCGGCAACCGCCTGCCCCCGATCCTCCACCTCACTCCAAGCCCGCCCCGGACAGTCGACGACGGAACGGACACAAGGCTGGGCACGGGAGGCTCGCCGCCCTGTCCAGGCGTGCTGGAGACGGCGCGCGTGCTCACGAGGCGACAGCGTCGTCGACCGTTTCCCGGATCTGCAGAACGTCGTCCACGCCGGTGATCGCGCAGAGCCGCCGGACCCGCTCCGACGGCGCCGCCACGCGCAGCTTTCCCGTCTGGTGGGTGAGGATCATCAGATTCAGGAAGGTCGAGTCCGCGAAGGTGACCCTGGAGGCGTCCAGGATCACCTTCGGATGCGTCTCGGTCGCGGCCTCCAGCGCGTCGGCCAAGGGGCCGATGGAGTGCATGTCGTAATCGCCGCAGGCCTCGACGACCTGCGCCCCGCAGCACTCGTACTGGATCACCACGTTCTGCTGCGACGCATCTCCGGTGACCTGCTCCGGTACCAGCTTCCTGCGGGGCGCGGTCAGGAGCGCGGGCGTGGTGGTCTCATCCCAGGACACTCTCGGACTCCCTCTGGTGGTCCCTCCCCAGGAGGGAAGGTGCGACATCTAATGCAGGAAAACTATGTCATGCATTTTTGTTCTGGCAAACGGGGTCCCGTAAAATCCGGGCCATGGTTGGATCCCCTGAATCTCACACCGGATGGACGTTCATCACGAACCACGCGCGTGTACTGGCCGCCATCGCGGACAACCCGAACGTTCGCATCCGTGACATCGCCGCCCACTGCCGGCTCACCGAGCGTGCCGTCTCGCGGATCATCGTGGACCTCGAACAGGACGGCTACCTCTCCCACACGCGAGAAGGCCGCACGAACACGTACCGCATAGAGCCGGGCAAGGTGCTGCGCCACCCGGCCGAAGCCGGCCTCCCCCTGGCCTCTCTGTTGTCCCTGCTCGTACAGGACGAGTCCGAGCGCACCGGCCAGCAGCCGGTCCTTCACTGACGACCCGGGCCGACGGGGGTGGTGGACGACCGGCTGCTGGACGAACCAGCCCCACGGGGCCGGGCCGAGGGCCTGCAGCCGACCGGGGAAGGCGGATTGCTCCGGCAACTGGCGAGGCGGTTGCCGGAGTCCGTCCTGGAGGGCGAGATCACCGATCACCTCAGCAGGGGAAAGCCCACCCCGGCAGGAGGAACGGCGGCGACCCCCGCAACGGAGCCCACGCGGAGACCGTGACGGCGCCGTCACCGGGCGGCCGAGCTCGAAGAGCCCTTCCGTCAGGAGTCCCCAGGGCGTCGCACGTGGGACTTCAACGCGTGCGTGCCAGTCGGCAGAGCGCCCCGGCACCTGGTCATGGTGCCGGGCGCGGGCGAGGCGCGCTCGGGCCTGGCCGAAGACCACGGACTCGGGGAGGTCGGGTCGCTGGAGAGGGAGTGCTCGCGGATCGTACGGACGGAACCCACCCGGGAGGTGATCTCCTGGCCCCGTCGACGTCGATGGCGTCGAACATGGCACGGCCCGCGCGAGCCCGCTCCCCGTCATGTGCCTGGCTCCCCTCTGCCGGCACCGGATGCGTCAGAAGGCGATGTGCAAGGCAGTCGGTAGGGAGTGGACGACCGCGGGCTACGTCTTCGCCATCCTCACCGGCACACGGCGCGCGCTCGACACCGCCCTCGACGACGCGGCCCGACCGGCACCGCCCCACGTGCGGAACTCCGATGCCCGCTCGGTGTGAGGATCCGATCGGGGGGTATACGGAGCCGCGCACACAGAGTCGCGTGGTGAAGGAGAACGGGGATGGGGCAGACAGCAGGCGTTGCGGACGGTCGGCCGCTGATGGCGGACATCGTGTCGGTGTCCGGCCTCTTCGAGGGCAGCGAGGACATTGCCGTCGCCCGCGAACTGGCCCGTACCTTCCTCGCCGATGCACAGGGCGTGCACGGCCTGCCGGTGTCCGAGCGCGCGATGAGCGTGGTGGAGCTGGTGGTCAGTGAGCTGGTCACCAATGCGCGCAAGTACGCGCCCGGCCCGTGCCTGCTGACCCTGGAGATCGTCGGCGGCGCGGTCGAGGTGACGGTGTGGGACAGCAATCCCACCCTGCCGGCCGTCCTTGCGCCCGACCCGACCCGGGTCGGGCAGCACGGGCTGGAGATAGTGATGGCGCTCGGCCAGAGCTTCGCCGTCCACCGTGAGCCTGTGGGCAAGCGCATCACCACGGCGATCGCCCTGACCGACGATCCCAGCGGCGCAGCCGCCGGTCACCGGCTGTGAGAAATCGTCTCGATGGGCGACCCACGCTCCGTGTCGCCGGAACGGGCTGTCGGCAGACAAACCAAGCGCATCGGTTGATCCAGTGGGGCCACACTGTGCCGACGAGCTCCGCAGCCCCCTCGGACATCGCAGGAACGGACACGTCGGCGCGTCACGGAACGGGCGTCGGGCCCTCCGATGGACCCGGCGCCATGAGTGACTCTCAACTTCCACCCGGACCGTCCGCTGCACGGCAGGCTGATCCTGGACGCCATGGCCGAGGACGGCGTCTACCGCTCGCAGTTCGTCACGAGAACCAGCAAGGGCGGACCGACCGCGCATCCAGGCGGTGACCGGTGGCGCTGGGAGAGCCGGATCTTCGGCGGAGCGTACGACGAAGCGGCCGCTCATGAGCGGCCCGTCTACGGGGCGTTGAACTTCCGTCGCAAACCGGTCGGTGGGGCGCCGCGGTTCGGCTCGGCCCACGGACGTCCTCGAGCGACGTCGTCGCCTCGTCCTCCTGACCCTGCTCGACACCGGGGAAGACCCGCTCGACGAGGGCCCGGCGGGCCTGCTCCTGCCGTACGACGGCGACGGCAAGCGCCGAGTCCTGCGGGCCCTGCCGACCAGGCCGGCCACCGCCTCCGCCGCGGCCGGGCCGGCGGCCGACCGCCCGCTTTCGACGCCGAGACGTACAAGCAGCGCAACACGGTCGAACGATGCATCAACCGGCTCAAGCGGTGGCGCGGCCTGGCCATGCGCACCGACAAACTCGCCATCGTCTACAACGCCGCTCTTCACCTCGCCGCCATCCTCATCTGGGCGCGAACACCAAGAACGAGCGAGACCGGACCTGAGAGAATCCATGGCGCATGCATCCGGGTTGTCAGGAGGAGTCGTTCATGTGGCTGGAGCGCAGGGTGGTCCCGGATGAAGACCGGGAGCAGTGGACCTGGACTCCGCTCGAAGCTGTAGGGCCCTTGAGGTTCGGACAGACCGTTGAGGAAGTCGCTGCCGTACTCCAGGAGCCGATCAGCGGTCGGGACTCGCGTGAACAGTGGGTTCCCTTCTCCAGCCGGGGCGTCGACACCTACTACCGCTCCGAAGACTGGACGCCGGCCGCGGTCGCCATCGATGCCTGCCGCGGACCTCAGATCTCCTTCGGAGAGGTCCGGCTGGTGGGACGGCTGCCGTCGGAGCTGACGCCGTGGCTGGAAGCAGGCGCAGACACCCACGAGGGCAGGCTGCGTTTCGGCCTGAACGGAGAGGCCGGACTTCCGGGCCTCGGCCTGGTCATGCGTTGCCAACAGAACGGCGATTTCAACCGCACCCGCCCCGTGATGGTGGCACCCGAGTGGGCTGACACGAGCGTGGACAGTTGGGAAGGCCCCCTGCCCAGCAGGGAATGGCTTGTGTACTGACATCGCTGCCCACAAGCCAGCCGCATCCTGCTTGTGCAGAGACACCGCACCGACCAAAGAGACGGGCCCTCGGGCCGATCAGGGGCGGATGACGTCCCGTCGACGTCCTCCGCCCCCGGAGCCGGTCTCGCCGTGAGCGAGGTCGGTTCCGCTTTCCCGTCGGCGACGCGCGTGTCGAACGTCTCGACGGAAGACTCCTCGATCGGAGAAGCTGGCCCCCAACAGCCCTTCATCTGGGCGTAGTTGGGACAGATCGACAAGTTCGGGGGAGAACATGGCAAGAGCTGCCCGTCACTGGTCCGCGCGCATAGCGGGCGTGGTGGCCGGATCGGTACTGATCGCCGGCGGTACGGCAGGCGTCACGTACGCCGCCGGGACCGGCCCCTCGGCCGTCGCCGCCGAGGCCTACCTTCCCACCGTCGAGATCACCAGCAACTTCGCGGTGGTCGCGACCACGCATCCCGACACCGTGGGCTGCAACGGCTACAACGTGACCGGGACGGGGACCTCCACCGGCAAGCCGGTCACCACCGCCACCTGGGCGCAGAAAGAAGTGGTGTGCACCGCGACCATCCCCGGCAAGTACGACATCAAGGGGACGGCGACGATGACGGAGCCCGACGGCGACCGGCTCGACATCAGCTACGCGCTCACCGCCCCGCTGACGTCGGACACCATGGTCTACCCGTCCGGCACCTTCAAGATCACCGGTGGCTCCGGCAACTACGCGTTCGTGGCCGGCAGCGGCAAGATGACCGCCCGCGTCAACCTGCTGGACCACGACCACGTCAGCAGCTCCCTGCTGGGAGACATCCAGTACCTCGGCTGATCCCGGACTCCGACCGTACTCGCAAGGGGCCGCACCATGAAGAGCACGATGCAGGACCGCGAGCTGCTGGTCCGCGACATCCTCGCGCACGGGCAACGCGTCTACGGGGACAGCCGGGTGGTGCGATGTGCCGACGGGCCGACCGCACGGTCCTCACAGACCTTCGCCGACATCGCCCGCCAGGCCGAACAGCTCGCCGCCGCACTCTCCCGACTGGGCGTGCAACTCGGCGAACGGGTCGCCACGCTGGCCTGGAACACCCCCGAGCACCTGGTGGCGTACCTCGCCGTACCGAGCATGGGGGCGGTGCTGCACACGCTCAACCTCCGCCTCCACCAGGACCAGTTGGGCTACATCATCGAGCACGCCGAGGACGCCGTCCTCCTCGTCGACGCGACCCTCCTGGAGATGCTCCCGCCCGTGCGGGACCGGCTGGGCGGCGTGCGCCACCTGGTCGTCATCGGCGACGCGCCGGAGGTGGAGCTGCCCGCCCACATCGCCGTACACCGCTGGGACGAACTGCTCGCGGCCGAGCGGCCCGGCTTCGACTGGCCCGACCTGGACGAACGGGAAGCGGCCGCGCTCTGCTACACGACCGGCACCACCGGCAACCCCAAGGGCGTGGCCTACAGCCACCGCTCGATCACCCTCCACACGCTCGGCGTCTCGGCCGGCGCCGGATTCGCGATGCACGACGGCGACCGCGTCCTGCCGATCGTGCCCATGTTCCACGCCAACGCCTGGGGCTGGCCGTACGCCGCCTGGCTCGCCGGCTCCGACCTCATCATGAACGGCCGCCGACTGCACACCCCGGACCTCGCCCGGATCATCAACGAGGAACGGCCCACCGCCGTCGCCGCGATCTGCACCATCTGGAACAGCCTGGTCCACCACGGCGAGCAGCACCCGCTGGACCTGAGCGGCGTACGACTCGCGGGCTGCGGCGGCGCCACCCCGCCGCGCGCCCTGCTCCAGCGGCTCAAGGACCGCTACGGGGTCCGGCTGAAGCAGGGCTGGGGGCTGACCGAGACCAGCCCCCTCGCCACCTTCGCCGTCCCCCCGCACGGCACCCCGGACGAGGACGAGGTCGACTGGCTGGCCAAGAGCGGCCGCCTCATGCCCTTCGTCGACGCCCGGCTGATCGCGGAGGACGGCAGCGAACAGCCCTGGGACGGCCGCTCGGTGGGCGAACTGGAACTGCGCGGACCGTGGGTCACCGGCTCGTACTTCAACACCGAGGACTCCGCCGAGAAGTTCCACGACGGCTGGCTGCGCACCGGCGACCTGGGAGTGATCGAACCGGGCGGCTGGGTGGTCGTCAGCGACCGGCTCAAGGACGGCATCAAGAGCGGCGGCGAGTGGATCTCCACCATCGAGCTGGAGAACGCGATCATCGAGCACCCCGCCGTGCTCGAGGCCGTCGTGGTCGGCGTGCCCGACCCGCGCTGGGAGGAGCGCCCCCTCGCCTGCGTGTCGCTGGTGCCGGGCGCCGGGGTCGGCGGGGACGAGCTCCGGGAGTTCCTGTCCGGACGGGTGGCGCGCTGGTGGATACCGGAGCGCTGGTCCTTCGTCGACGCGGTGCCCAAGACCAGCGTCGGCAAGTATGACAAGCGGGCGGTGCGGGCCCTGTACGGGGAAGGGGCCCTCGACGTCTGGGCCCCGGGCGGGCCCGGCGGGTCCGGCGAGCCCGGCGCTCAGGTGTCGCCCGCAGAGTGACGGAAAAGGCGGCGCCCCGGCTCACCGGGGCGCCGCCTCCTCCCGTACGCCTCAGGCCGACGTCGCGCGCGCGGCCTCGGTCAGCAGCTCACGCTGCTCGTCGGGGCCCAGGCCCAGCTCCCGTACCAGCCGGAGCGACAGGACGAGGTGGGCCTGCATCCTCGGCTCCGGACCGAGCCGCTCACCGCCGGCCGCCGTGGCCCCGTCCAGTCCCTCGGCGAACAGGCGCTCCAGGGCCGCCGGGTCGAAGTCCTCCGCCCCGGCCTCCAGCGAGCCGAGGAACTCCGCGACGTACCCGCTGATCTCCCGCGGCGTCGCGCCCTGCGGGAAGCGGCGGCGGACGACGAGCCCGAAGGCGGCGCCGACCGCCTGCCCGTACCCCGGGCCGGTGGGGTCGAGGGCGGTGGATTTCTGCGCGAACCCGATGAAGTCGAACGCCCACAGCGCGCCCAGCACGTCGAGTTCGGTGGAGGGGGTGGTGGCGGTGGTCATGACGGCTCACCTTCTGCCGTGGGGGAGGCGGTCGTGGTGCTCTGGGCGGCGGCGGTGACCGCCGCCGCGGCGCGCTCGGCGTCCCGACCGACGAAGCCGATCAGCGCCGAGCCGCGGGTGCGCATCCGGTAGAGCCCCAGGTAGTGGCTGCCGGGCAGCACCCCCGTGCCCTCCGTGTGCAGGGGCTGCCCGTCCTCGTCGAGCATCGCCGGGTCGAGCCAGCTCCAGTCGGTGCGGTAGCCGGTCGCCCAGATCACGGTGGACGGCTTGACGCGCTCGCCGTCGGCGGTGACCAGCTCGGCGCCCTCGGCCGCGGTGATCCGGCCCACGGTCCGCATCTCGCCCGCCGCGACCAGCTCGGGCACCCGGTCGCCGACGATCGGGTCCGGCGCCTGCATGTTCACCGGGAGGCTCATCACGCCGATGACGCTCATCCACCAGAACATGTCCCGCCCGACCACGGTCTGCGGCAGAGGCGGCGACACCTTGTCGCTGCAACCGAGCACCACGCTGTGGGACGCGGACAGCTCCGCGGCTATCTGCCGGCCGGAGTTGCCGTCGCCGACGACCACCACCGTGCCCGGCGGCACCTGGTCGGGTGCGCGGTACTCGCTGGTGTGCAGGGTGGGCACGTCCGCGCTCAGTCCGGCCGCGAACTCCGGAAGCCGGGGGGTGCCGAACGGGCCGGTCGCGATCACGACCTGCTCGGCGCGGCAGTCGCCGTGCGCGGTGGTCAGCAGATAGCCGTCACCGTCCCTGCGCAGCGACAGCACCCTGTGGTCGGTCAGCACCGGGATGTCGAACCGCTCGGCGTAGCCCCGCAGGTACGCCACGACCTCGTCCTTGCCGGGGTAGTGCGCGCCGGCCCCGGGGAAGGGCAGGCCCGGCAGCCCGGAGAACTGCGCGGAGGTGAACAGCTTCAGGGAGTCCCAGCGCCGCTCCCAGGTCTCGCCGACCTCGCTGCCCGCGTCGAGGACCACACACCCCACGCCGGCCTGCCGCAGGTGGTACGCGGCGGCGAGTCCGGACTGGCCCCCTCCGACGACGGCGACCGGCACGGTGGCCGGCAACGCGTTCATCGGCTCGCTCCGGCGCTGTTCCGGCCGGCTTGATCAATTCGCATTCCGATTGTCCTCACTCCTTGTACCTGGCCCCCGCCGGACCCGCAGGACCGGTCCGGGGGACCGGCCGGGCCGCCCGCTCGGCGGCCCGGCCGGTTCGGGTCAGTGCGCGTCGAGGGCGCGGCGCAGCTCGCCGGCCAGGACGCGCAGCCGCTCGCCCCGCATCACCGTGTAGTGGTCGCCGGGTACGTCGACGAGGGTGGCGTCACCGGGGAAGTACCGCATCCAGCGGGACGCGGTCCCGACCGTCGCACCGCCGTCCGCCGCCCGCAGCGACACCACTCGCCCGGCGAACGCGCGGGGCGTGTGGCACAGCAGGGCCCGGTAGTTGTTCCGGAACCGGTCGACGATGCCGCTCAGCGTGTCGAGGTCGATGTCCTCGGACAGCGTCCCCGCCGCCCGCGCCTCCGTGTGCAGCACCCGCACCGGCGGGCGGCCGTCGAAGGACTCGGGCGACAGCTCCCAGTCCACACCGGCGAGCCCCGCCAGGTCCCGGGCGAACCAGGACAGCAGCGTCTCGTCGGAGACGGGCGCCCCCTCGGCCGGCCCGGGCTCCACCATCAGGTCGATCACGGCGAGCAGCTCCACCTCGGCGCCCGCGGCGGTGAGCTGGGCCGCCATCTCCAGGGCGATCACCCCGCCCATCGACCAGCCGCCGAGCCGGTACGGACCGTCCGGCAGCGCCTCGCGGACCGCCGCGACGTAGTGCGCGGCCATGGCCCCGACGCTGGTCAGCTCGGTGTCCGGCAGCTGCAGCGCGTAGAACGGCTGGTCGTCGCCGAGGAGTTCGGCGAGCTCCGCGTAGCAGAGCACGTCACCGCCCACCGGGTGCACGAACACCAGGGGAGTCCGCGAACCGCTCGTACGCACCGGTACCAGCGCCTTGCGGCCCTCCTCGCCGCTGTCGGCCTCCCGGACCGCCTGGGCGAGCAGCTCGATGGTCGGCCGGGCGAAGAGGGTGGACAGCGGCAGACTGCGGCCCAGACCGCGGGCGATCCTGGCCATGAGGCGTACCGCGAGGAGCGAGTCGCCGCCGAGGTCGAAGAAGCTCGCGGTCACCCCGATCTCGGACACCCCGAAGAACTCCGCCCAGATCTCCGCGAGCCGGCGCTCCACCTCGTCGCGGGGCGCGACGAAGCCGGCGCCTTCCGCGGCGACCTCTTCGGGAGCGGGCAGCGCCGCCCGGTTGACCTTGCCGTTGTCGCTGAGCGGCAGCTCGTCCAGGACGAGGACGCGCTGCGGCACCAGGTGCGAGGGGACCACCTGCCGCAGCGCCTCGGTGATCTGCTGCTCGGTGTCGTCGCGCCCCTCGTCGAGGACGACGTACGCGATCAGCCGCTTGGGGCCGTGCTGTTCGCCCGCCGCGACGACGGCCGCGCTGCGCACGCCCTCGCACTGGGTGAGAGCGGCCTCCACCTCGCCCAGCTCGATCCGGTAGCCCTGGATCTTCACCTGGGAGTCCAGCCGGCCGAGGAACTCGATGGTGCCGTCCGGCAGGAAGCGTCCCATGTCGCCGGTGCGGTAGAGACGCTCGCCGGTGACCGGGTGGTGCAGGAACGCGGCGCGGGTCTTCGCCTCGTCGTTCAGGTAGCCGCGGGCCAGACCGACCCCGGCGATGTAGAGGTCGCCCGGCACCCACACGGGGCAGGGCCGCATCGCGCCGTCGAGCACGTGGAAGCGCTGGTTACGCATCGCCTTGCCGTACGGGATGCTCACGCAGTCGTCCGGGACGTCGCCGATCGGGTGCAGGATCGACCAGATCGACGCCTCCGTGGCACCGCCGAGGCTCCACAGCTCCGCGTCCGGCAGCAGCAGCCGGATCCGGCCGGGCAGCGACACGGGTATCCAGTCGCCGCTCATCATGACCAGGCGCACCGGCAGCCCGGTGAGCCCGTTCGACAGGGCGTGCTCGGTGAACATCTCCATCAGCGCGGGCACGCTGTTCCAGATGGTCACCCCGTGCTCGCGGACGAGCTCCGCCCAGCGGGCGGGCTCGCGGTGCGCCGCCGGCTCCGGCAGGACCAGGGCACCGCCCACCGAGAGCAGTCCGAAGACGTCGTAGACCGACAGGTCGAAGTGCATCGCGGACAGTCCGAGGGCCCGGTCCGCCGCGGTGACGCCGTAGCGCTCGTTGACGTCGACCACCGTGTTCAGGGCCGCGCCGTGCTCGATCATCACGCCCTTGGGCAGCCCGGTGGAGCCCGAGGTGAAGATCACGTACGCGAGGTCGCCGGGCTTGGCGCCCGACTCCCCGAGCGGGGCCTCCGCCCCCTCGTCGTCGGCCCGCACCACGGTCCTGGCCACACCCTGCGGCCAGTCCGCCGTGTCCTCCACCCACGGCTGGGTGACGACCCGGCTGATCCCCGCGCTCTCGAGCAGCACGTGCAGCCGCTCGACGGGCACCCGGGCGTCGATCGGGACGTACGCCGCCCCGGCCCGCAGGATGCCGAGCGCCGCGACGACCTGCTCCCAGCCCTTGTCCATCACGATCGCCACCAGGTCGCCGGGACCGGCGCCCTGGACGCGCAGCGCGTGCCCCACCTGGTTGGACCTGCGGTCGAGGTCCCCGTACGTCAGGGTCAGCGCCCGCGAGATGACGGCGGGCGCGTCGGGCGTGGCCGCGGCCCGGGCGAGCACCGCGTCGTGCAGCAGCCCGTCGGGCACGGGCCCGTCGGTGTCGTTGGCCTCGGCCCGTACGTCCAGATCGGCCGTCGGCACGAGCGCCGGCCTGGGCCGCCGCCACGCCTCCGGGTCGCGGCACAGCTCGTGCAGCAACCGCTGGTACGCGGCGAACATGGCGTCCACGCAGCCCGCCGGGAACAGCTCCTCGATCACGTCCCAGTTCAGGACGAGCTCGCCGGCCTCCTCGACCGCCTGGTGGTCCAGCCACACCTGCGGCGTGCGCACCGAGCTGCTCACCTGACGGCCGTTCTCACCGATCCCGGCGAGGTACTGCACGACCCCGCGCTGCTCGGTGTCCTGCCGGCCCGCGAAGTTCACCAGGCTCGTGAAGACCACCGGCGCGGCGGCCCGCACCGACGCGCCCCGCGCCCGGTTCAGCTCCCTGAGCACCTGCACACCGCTGACCTGGCTGTGCTCCATGTCGCTCCACAGCCGGGCCTGCACGTCGTTCGCACGGGTGGCGAACGTGTCGTCGGCCGAGTCGCGGATCTCCAGCATCAGCGTGGTGGAGAAGTTGCCGATGACGTCGCCGACCTGCGGGTGCAGCGGCAGCCGGTTGAAGTACAGCAGGTTCAGGCAGAAGTCGGGCGTGGCGCTCCACTCCGCGATCACCTGCGCGTACGCGGTGCACAGCGCCGCCGAGGGGCTGACCCCGGCCGCCGCCGCGTGCTCCTTGAAGCGGTCCCACTCCTCCTTCGGAAGCGTCGCGCCACGGTGGTTGAACACCGGCCTGTCCAGGCTCGACGGAGCCACCGCGAGCGGCAGCTGGGGCGCGGGCGGCAGGGTGTCCAGCCGGTCCCGCCAGTAGGCGAGCGCCCGGTCGTACTCGGGACCGCCCTCCAGCTCACGGGCCTGCCGGACGTAGTCCCGGTAGCGCAGCTCCAGCTCGGGCAGCTCCTCGCCGCGGTAGTGCGCGGCCCACTCCTTGAACAGGATCGACGTGCTGAAACCGTCGATGATCAGGGCGTCGAAGCCGGCGTGGAGCCGGATCACCCGGTCGTCGATCCGGGTCACCCGCACGTCGAACAGCGGCCAGCGGGCGGTGTCGAAGACCTGGTGCCGCATCTCCTCGTGGACGGCGGTCAGCGCGGCCTCGCGCTCGTCCCCGGCCAGGTGGGAGACGTCCGTCTCACGGATCACATAGGCCGGCACCTCGCGCTGGACGCGCTGCTCGCCCTCGGCGGTGAAGACGGCCCGCAGCATGTCGTGACGCTCGATCATCGCCCGGAAGGACGCGCCGAGCCGTTCCAGGTCCACCTGCTCCAGGTCGATCTCGATCTGGAAGTAGGTGGAGGTGTTGCCGAGCTCGAAGGCGTCGCCCCGGCCGACGAGGTACGCCTGCTGGAGATCGGTCAGACCGAACGGCTCGTAGCGTTCCGCGTCGTCGCCGGAAACGGCGACGATTTCGCCGTCGGTTCCCGGCGTCTCCGCCTCCGTACCGGCGCCGAGGGAGTCGAGCACGTCCCCGGCGATGTCCTCGGTGCTGCGGCCGTTCAGGAACGCCGTCATCGGCAGCAGGACGTCAAGCTCCTTGTTCAGCGACGTCCGGATCTTCATCGCGATCAGCGAGTCCAGGCCGAGCGCCTGCAGCGACTGCCCGGCGTCGAGCCGGGCCGCCACGGTGCCGAGCGCCTGGGCGACGGTCCGCGTCACGAGGGCACGCACCGCTTCGGGTGCCACCTCAGGCGCTTCGACCAGAGCCGGGGCCGGGGCCGGGGCCGGAGCCGGAGCCGCGGGCGTCGGGACCGTGGTCCGTCGCCGCGGTTCGGACACGACCGGGGCGACGCGCTCGACCGCCGGCGCCCGGTCGGCCGCGGGCTCCGCCGCCGGCCGGCTCAGGGCCGGGACGAAGCGCACGCCGCAGGCCTCGGCGACCGGCCGGCCCTGCGCGGTGACGAGCCGGATACGCGCCCGGGTGCCGTCCTCGAACAGTTCGGCATGACATCGAAGCCCGTCCTGGGCGTCGCCGCGGTCGTAGTGCACGAAGCGGTCGAGACCGGCCGGCACGAGCGCCGGGCCGTCCATCGGGAAGCAGGCCAGCGCCGTCTGGAACATGGCGTCGACCAGGCCGGGGTGGATCAGGTAGCACTCCGCCTCGCCGGGCAGGGCGGCCCGGATCTCGGCCGTGGCCTCGCCCCGGCCGAGCCGGATCCGCTCCACCCAGCGGGCGGCGGAGCCCAGATACAGGGCGCGCTGCCACAGCAGCCGGTACAGCTCGTCGCCCGTCAGCTCGCGGCCCGAACCCACCGACGCGAACGCCACCGTGGGAGCGACCGGCGCACCGGACGTGGCCCGGCCCTGCGCGTGCAGCTGCCAGCCGCCGGCCGCGTCCTGCGCGTAGTAGCGGAACCGGTCCGCGTCCACGATGAGTTGGGCGGCGCGCTCGTCACCGGCCGTCGACGGGTCGATGCCGACCGGTTCCAGCACCAGATCGACGGGGAGCTCCAGGTCCTCCACGGACACCGGGCCCGGCCCG
Source organism: Streptomyces sp. TLI_105 (assembly GCF_900105415.1). Classification (GTDB taxonomy): domain Bacteria; phylum Actinomycetota; class Actinomycetes; order Streptomycetales; family Streptomycetaceae; genus Streptomyces. The sequence goes on from NZ_FNSM01000001.1 coordinate 7,227,700, forward strand.
GCGAGTTCGGTGACCGCCTCGATCAACGACTCCACGAGCACACCGGCGCTGACCACCGGACGTCCGCCGACCACGAAGTCACCGAGGCAGGGGTGCGCCACGGCGTCGAGCCGGGGGGCGAACTGCGCCTGGGCGAGCGGCGACGACGGCAGTCGTACGCCCAGCAGGTCACCCTGCTCGGCAGGCTGCTCCGAGGCTCGCGCCTCGCTGCGCGGAGCGGCGACGGGCTCGTTCCGCAGCCAGTAGTGCTGGCGCTGGAAGGGGTAGGAGGGCAGTTCGACGATCTGGGCGTCGTAGGGGGCGAGCAGGATGGGCCAGTCGATGGTGGCGCCGTGGGACCAGGCTTCGGCGGCGGATTCGACGAAGCGGTCGAGGGTGCCGGTGTTGCGGTGGAGGGTGCCGACGACGGCTCCGGTGTCGCCGAGGGTCTCGGTGATGCCGGAGACGAGGACGGGGTGGGCGCTGACCTCGACGAAGACGACGTCGGGGGCGGCGAGTTGTTCGACGACGTCGGCGAGCCTGACCTTGCTGCGGAGGTTGCGGAACCAGTACGCCGAGTCCAGCTCGGCCGTGTCCAGGACGGCACCGGTCACCGTGGAGTGGAAGGCGATCCGGCCCGACTGCGGGGTGACGTCCTTGAGCTCGGTGGCGAGGGTGTCGCGGATCTCGTCGACGTGGGCGGAGTGGGAGGCGTAGTCCACGGGGATGCGGCGAGCCCATACTCCGGACGCCTCGCACTGGGCGAGGAGCTCGTCCAGGGCTTCGGGCTGTCCGGCCACGACGGTGGACGAGGGGCCGTTGACCGCCGCGACGGAGATGCGCCCGCTCCACGGGACGAGGAGTTCCTCCGCCTGCGCCTCCGGAACGCTCAGGGAGGCCATGCCTCCGCCGCCGGAGAGTACGCGCAGGGCCTTGGAGCGCAGGGCGACGACGCGGGCGCCGTCCTCCAGGGACAGACCGCCGGCGACGACGGCTGCGGCGATCTCGCCCTGGGAGTGCCCCACGACCGCCGTCGGGTTCACACCGGCGGCGCGCCACAGGGCGGCCAGGCCGACCATCATCGCCCAGGAGGCGGGCTGGACAACGTCCACCCGGTCCAGACCCGGAGCGCCGTCCTCACCGCGCAGCACCGCGGTCAGGGACCAGTCGACGAAGGGGGTCAGGGCGGTCTCGCAGGCGGCGATGACGCGGGCGAACTCGGGTGAGGAGTCGAGCAGGGCCGTGGCCATGCCCACCCACTGCGAACCCTGACCGGGGAACACGAAGACGACAGGAGCGCCGGACGTCCGGCCCGGCTTCGCACCGGAGACGGCCGCGGTCACGGCAGTGAGCTCGCCGGAGGCCAGGGCGTCCAGGCCCGCGAGCAGCCCGTCCCGCCCGTCGCCGCCGGGCAGCACGGCCCGTGACTCGAAGGCGGAGCGCCCGGTGGCCAGGGAGAGCGCCACGTCGGCGGGGCCGAGCTCCGGCCGTGCCCGCACGTATGCGGCCAGCTGTCCGGCGGCCTCGGCCAGTGCGTCCGGCGTACGGGCCGACACCAGCCACGGCAGGCCCGCGCCCTCCAGTCCGGTCACGTCGTCCGGAGTCGCGTCGTCCGTGGACTGCTCGGCCGGGGCCTCGGCGAGGATGACGTGGGCGTTGGTGCCGCTGATGCCGAAGGAGGAGACGCCGGCGCGCCGGATCCTGCCCTCTTCGGCGGGCCAGGGGCGCGGTTCGGTGAGGACCTCGACGCCGCCGGCGGCCCAGTCGACGAGCTTGCTGGGCGTGCCGACGTTGAGGGAGGCGGGCAGTTCGCCGTGGCGCAGGGCCATGACCATCTTGATGATCCCGCCGACACCGGCGGCGGCCTGCGCGTGTCCCAGGTTGGACTTCAGGGAGCCCAGCATCAGAGGCCGGTCCTCGCGCTCCTTGCCGTACGTGGCGAGGAGGGCCTGTGCCTCGATGGGGTCGCCGAGGACCGTGCCCGTGCCGTGCGCCTCGACGGCGTCGACGCCGGAGAAGGTGACGCCGGCGTCCTGCACGGCGGCGCGGATGACGCGCTCCTGGGCGGGGCCGCTGGGTGCGGTGAGGCCGTTGGAGGCGCCGTCCTGGTTCACGGCCGAACCGGCCACCACCGCAAGGACGTTGTGTCCGAGCCGGCGGGCGTCCGAGAGCCGTTCGATGACGAGGACGCCGACGCCCTCGGCCCAGGCGGTGCCGTCCGCGTCCGCGGAGAACGACTTGCAGCGGCCGTCCGCCGCGAGACCCCGCTGACGCGAGAACTCGATGAAGGTGTTCGGGGTGGACATCACCGCGGCGCCGCCGGCGAGCGCCAGCGAGCACTCGCCCGACCGCAGGGCACGGACCGCCAGATGCAGGGCGACCAGCGACGACGAGCACGCCGTGTCCACCGTCAGGGCCGGACCCTGCAGGCCCAGGGTGTAGGCCACCCGGCCGGTGGCGACGCTGCCGGCGGTGCCGGTCAGGAAGTGGCCCTCGGCCTCCTCCGGAAGCCGGCCGCCACCGCCGTAGTCGTGGTACATCACACCGGCGAACACCCCGGTGTCGCTGCCGTGCAGCGATCCGGGCGTGATGCCGGACCGTTCCAGGGCCTCCCAGGACACTTCGAGAAGGAGTCGCTGCTGCGGGTCCATCGCCAGCGCCTCGCGCGGCGAGATCCCGAAGAAGGCGGGGTCGAACTCGGCGGCCTCGTGGAGGAACCCGCCGTGCCGGACGTACGACGTGCCGGCGTGGTCCGGGTCGGGGTGGAAGAGGTTGTCGAGGTCCCAGCCCCGGTCGGACGGGAACTCCGAGATGACGTCGCGCTGTTCGGCGACGACCCGCCACAGCGCCTCGGGCGAGTCCACCCCGCCCGGGAAGCGGCAGCCCATGCCGACGATGACGATCGGGTCGTCGTCCGTACGCGGGACGACGGGGACGACGGGCCGTGCGGGGGCGCTCTCGGCACGCTCCCGCGCGAGCGCGAGCGTGAAGTCGACGACGGCGGTCGGCGTGGGGTGGTCGAAGACCAGGGTCGCCGGAAGACGCAGGCCGGTCGCGGAGTTGAGGCGGTTGCGCAGCTGGACCGCGAGCAGCGAGTCGATGCCGAAGCTCTTGAACGGCTGGTCCGGGTCGATCCCGTCCGCCGACTCGCTGCCGATGACCGAGGCGAGCTGGGTGCGGACGAGGTCGAGCAGCAGACGGCGGCCCTCCTCCTCGGACAGCCGGCCGAGCTTGCGGCGCAGACCGGACTCGCCGGCCCGCCGCTGCGGGACCCGCACCAGGGAGCGCAGCACCGGGGACAGCGTCCCGGCGAGCGCGTCGGAGCGCAGCGCGGCCGGGTCGAGGCGGGCCGGTACGAGCAGCGGGCTGTCGTCGGCGAGCGCCCGGTCGAGGAGTTCGAGGCCCTGCTCGGTGGAGAGCGGGGCGATGCCCCGCGTCGAGAGGGTGTCGTCGTCCAAGTGGCCGGTGAGGCCGGTGCGTTCGGCCCACAAGCCCCAGGCGAGCGAGGTGGCGGGACGGCCGGCGGCGCGGCGGCGGGCGGCGAGCGCGTCGAGGAAGACGTTGCCCGCCGCGTAGTTGGCCTGGCCCGGGTTGCCGAGCACGCCGGCGACCGAGGAGAACAGGACGAAGGCCGCGAGGTCGTGGTCGGCGGTCAGTTCGTCGAGGTGGGCCGCGGCGTCGACCTTGGGCCGCAGGACGGCCGCGAGCCGGTCCTCGGTGAGCGACTCGACGACGCCGTCGTCGAGAAGACCCGCGGTGTGGACGACGGCGGTGAGCCGCACGCCGGTCAGCAGCTTCGCGAGCGCGTCGCGGTCGGCGGTGTCACAGGCCGCGAGGGTGACCTCGGCGCCCAAGGCGGTCAGCTCGGCGGAGAGTTCCCGGGCGCCGGGGGCGTCCGCGCCGCGGCGGCTGACCAGGAGCAGACGGCGGGCGCCGTGCTCGGTGACGAGGTGACGCGCGACCGACGCGCCGAGCACACCGGTGCCGCCGGTGACGAGCACGGTGCCGTCCGGGTCGAGCGGGGTGACACCGGCCGGGTCGGCGGCGGAGGTGTGCCGGACCAGCCGGGGGACGAGGAGCGCGCCCGCCCGCAGGGCGAGCTGGGGCTCGGTGAGCACGGCGCCGGGCACGGTGCCGGCCTCGTGCGACCCGTCCGAGTCCAGCAGGGCGAAACGGTCGGGGTGCTCGGACTGGGCGGTCCTGATCAGGCCCCACACGGTGGCCTGGGCGGGGTCGTCGACCACGGGGCCGGCGGCGCCGTCGGTCAGTACCAGTAGGCGGGAGCCGGCGAAGCGGGCCTCGGCCAGCCACTCCTGGACCAGGCCGAGCGCCCAGCGCGCCGCCTGATGGGCGGCCTCGGCGAGGCCGGTTCCCGTGCTGTCGGAGTCCTGCGGCGAACCGGGACATCGGGCGGTGGCCGGACATCGTACGGCGACCACCTGCGGCACGACGTCCGGGACGTCGGCCAGGTCCGCGACCAGCCACACGTCGACCTCGGCCGTCGTGGCGGCGACCGGCTGCCACTCGACGCGGAACAGCGAGTCGACGCCCCGGCCGGCGGACAGGTCCGCCGTGAACGGCCGCATCGTGACGGACTCCGCCGACAGCACGGGCTTCCCCCCGCCGTCGGTGACGCGCAGGGCCACCCCGTCCTCGCCCCGCGGGGTGAGCCACACCCGCAGGGCGTCCGCGCCGTCCGTGTAGCGGGTGACGCCGGACCAGGAGAAGGGCAGGACGGTGCCGCCGTCCTCGCGGAGCAGACCGACCGCGTGCAGGGCCGCGTCCAGGACCGCCGGGTGCACCCCGAAGGTCGTGGCGTCCAGCTCGGCGGGCAGGCCGACCTCGGCGAAGACGTCACGGCCGGAGCGCCAGGCGGCCCGCAGGCCCTGGAAGGCGGGGCCGTAGTCGTAGCCCGCCTCCGTGAGGGTGTCGTAGCGGCTCTCGACGTCGATCTCCTGGGCGCCGGGCGGCGGCCACTCGGCGAGGTCGAAGTCCGCGGTGGCGTCGTCGAGGTCGAGCACGGCCGCCGCGTGCCGCGTCCACGGGGCGCCCGCGTCGGCGTCCTGCGGCCGGGAGTGCACGGCCAGCTCCCGCTGCCCGTTCGCGGCCGGCGGCTCGACGGTCACCCGCAGCTGTACGGCTTCGCCGGGCGGAAGCACCAGCGGCGCCTGGAGGGTGAGTTCGGCGAGCCGTCGCCGGCCCACTCGCGCGCCCACGGCCATCGTGAGCTCCAGGAAGGCGGTGCCGGGCAGCAGCACGGTGCCGTGCACGGCGTGATCGGCGAGCCACGGCTGCGTGTCGAGGGCGAGCCGCCCCGTGTACACCAGCCGGTCCTCCTCGACCAGCTCCACCACGGCGCCGAGCAGAGGGTGCCCGGCCGAGGCCAGACCGAGCCCACGGGCGTCGGTCGAAGCCGGCTCGGGCTCCAGCCAGTAACGCTGGCGCTGGAAGGGGTAGGAGGGGAGTTCGACGGCGTGCGCGCGGTAGGGCCGAAGGACGGCTGGCCAGTCGATGGTGATGCCGTGGGACCAGGCTTCGGCGGCGGATTCGACGAAGCGGTCGAGGGTGCCGGTGTTGCGGTGGAGGGTGCCGACGACGGCTCCGGTGTCGCCGAGGGTCTCGGTGATGCCGGAGACGAGGACGGGGTGGGCGCTGACCTCGACGAAGACGACGTCGGGGGCGGCGAGTTGTTCGACGACGTCGGCGAGCCTGACCTTGCTGCGGAGGTTGCGGAACCAGTAGGCCCCGTCGAGCTCGGCGGTGTCGAGTACGGCCCCGGTGACGGTGGAGTGGAAGGCGATCCGGCCCGACTGCGGGGTGACGTCCTTGAGCTCGGTGGCGAGGGTGTCGCGGATCTCGTCGACGTGGGCGGAGTGGGAGGCGTAGTCCACGGGGATGCGGCGAGCCCATACTCCGGACGCCTCGCACTGGGCGAGGAGCTCGTCCAGGGCTTCGGGCTGTCCGGCCACGACGGTGGACGAGGGGCCGTTGACCGCCGCGACGGAGATGCGCCCGCTCCACGGGACGAGGAGTTCCTCCGCCTGCGCCTCCGGAACGCTCAGGGAGGCCATGCCTCCGCCGCCGGAGAGTACGCGCAGGGCCTTGGAGCGCAGGGCGACGACGCGGGCGCCGTCCTCCAGGGACAGACCGCCGGCGACGACGGCTGCGGCGATCTCGCCCTGGGAGTGTCCGACCACGGCGACCGGGTTGACGCCGGCGGCGCGCCACAGGGCGGCGAGGCCGACCATCATGGCCCAGGAGGCGGGCTGGACCACGTCGACGCGGTCGAGGCCGGGGGCGTTCTCGTCGCCGCGCAGGACTGCCGTGAGCGACCAGTCGACGAAGGGGGTCAGGGCGGTCTCGCAGGCGGCGATGACGCGGGCGAACTCGGGTGAGGAGTCGAGCAGGGCCGTGGCCATGCCCACCCACTGCGAACCCTGACCGGGGAAGACGAACACGGCGCGGGAGGAGGACACGCCGTTCTCGCCGTCTACCTCACGGGAGGCCAGGGCGTCCAGGCCCGCGAGCAGCCCGTCCCGCCCGTCGCCGCCGGGCAGCACGGCCCGTGACTCGAAGGCGGAGCGCCCGGTGGCCAGGGAGAGCGCCACGTCGGCGGGGCCGAGCTCCGGCCGTGCCCGTACGTATGTGGCCAGCTGTCCGGCGGCCTCGGCCAGTGCGTCCGGCGTACGGGCCGACACCAGCCACGGCAGCGCCGTGCCGTCCAGCCGGAGGCCGTCGTCGGACGTCGTGTCCTCGACCGGTGCGTCGGCCGGGGCCTCGGCGAGGACGACGTGGGCGTTGGTGCCGCTGATGCCGAAGGAGGAGACGCCGGCGCGCCGGATCCTGCCCTCTTCGGCGGGCCAGGGGCGCGGTTCGGTGAGGATCTCGACGCCGCCGTTGTCCCAGTCGACGAGCTTGCTGGGCGTGCCGACGTTGAGGGAGGCGGGCAGTTCGCCGTGGCGCAGGGCCATGACCATCTTGATGATCCCGCCGACACCGGCGGCGGCCTGGGCGTGTCCGAGGTTGGACTTCAGGGACCCGAGCATCAGAGGCCGGTCCTCGCGCTCCTTGCCGTACGTGGCGAGGAGGGCCTGCGCCTCGATGGGGTCGCCGAGGACCGTGCCCGTGCCGTGCGCCTCGACCGCGTCGACGCCGGAGAAGGTGACGCCGGCGTCCTGTAGGGCGGCGCGGATGACGCGTTCCTGGGCGGGGCCGCTGGGTGCGGTGAGGCCGTTGGAGGCGCCGTCCTGGTTGACGGCCGAACCGGCCACCACCGCAAGGACGTTGTGGCCCAGCCGGCGGGCGTCCGAGAGCCGTTCGACGACGAGGACGCCGACGCCCTCGGCCCAGGCGGTGCCGTCCGCGTCCGCCGAGAAGGACTTGCACCGGCCGTCCGGTGCGAGCCCCCGCTGCTGGGAGAACTCCACGAAGATGCCGGGCGTCGACATGACCGTCACACCGCCGGCGAGGGCGAGCGAGCACTCGCCGGAGCGCAGGGCGTTGACCGCCAGGTGCAGGGCGACCAGCGAGGACGAGCACGCCGTGTCCACCGTCAGGGCCGGACCCTGCAGACCCAGCGTGTAGGCGACACGGCCCGACGCCACGCTCGACGTCGTCCCGGTCAGGCCGAACCCGGTGCCGCCCGCGCCCGCCTCGCCGAGACGGGGGCCGTACTCCTGGGCGATGGCGCCGGCGAACACGCCCGTCTGGGTGCCGTGCAGCGATCCGGGCGTGATGCCGGCCCGCTCCAGGGCCTCCCAGGACACTTCGAGAAGGAGCCGCTGCTGCGGGTCCATCGCCAGCGCCTCGCGCGGCGAGATCCCGAAGAAGGCGGGGTCGAACTCGGCGGCTCCGTCCAGGAAGCCGCCGTCGCGCACGTAGGAGGTGCCGGAGTGGGCCGGGTCGGGGTGGTAGAGGCCGTCGAGGTCCCAGCCCCGGTCGGTCGGCAGGCCCGAGATGACGTCGCGCCGCTCGGCGACGACCCGCCACAGCGCCTCGGGCGAGTCCACCCCGCCCGGGAAGCGGCAGCCCATGCCGACGATCACGATCGGGTCGTTGGTGCCCGCCTCCAGTTCACGGACCCGCTGACGGGACTGGTGGAGGTCGACGGTGAGGCGCTTGAGGTATTCGACGAGTTTGTCGTTGTCCGGTGTTGTCATGGTGATGATGCCCCCGTAGGCGTCGTGGAGCCGTGCGTGCGCGCGGTGCGGGCAGCGCTGCCCGGGGCGGCGTGCCGGAGCACGCCGCGCGCGTCGAACAGGATGAGCAGGGTGAGGGTCCGGCGTCGCGGACGCGGGATCAGAGTTCGGAGTCGATGAACGCGAGGAGTTCGTCGACCGAGGCCGACTGGACCCGGGCGGACAGGTCGTCCTCGTCGGGCTGGGTCCGCTGGGCGGGGATCCGGGCCGCCAGCGCCTGGAGCCGCTGGGCGATCTCGGCCCGGACGTCGTCCTGGGTGTCGTCCGGCAGCTCGACGAGCGCCGCCTCCAGCCGGTCGAGTTCGGCCAGGCCGGGGGTGGACGTCGAGCCGGCGGAGTCCACGGCGGATTCCGCTTCGGCCGGGACGAGTTCGGTGCGGAGGTGGGCCACGACCGCCAGCGGGGTCGGGCAGTTGAAGAGGAGGGTGGCGGGCAGCCGCAGACCGGCGGCGGTCTGCAGCCTGTTGCGGAGCTCCACGAGGGTGAGCGAGTCGCAGCCCATGTCCTTGAAGGGCCGGTCGGCGGGGATGCCGGCGGCGGAGGACCGGCCGAGCACGGCGGCGGTCTGCACCCGGACGAGGTCGAGGAGCAGCTCCTCCCGCTCGGCCGGGCTCAGCGCGGCGAGCCGGTCGCGCAGGGTCCCGGTCGCCCGGGGCGCGGCCGCGGCCGGCGAGGCCTGTGCCGGTCGCGGGGCGGCCGGGGCCAGGTCCCGCAGCACGGCGGGCAGTCGGTCGCCGAGGGCGCCGAGCGCGGACCGGTCGATCGGTGCGGGAACGAGCGCGGGGGAGTCCACGCGCAGTGCCGCGTCGAGCAGGGCCAGGCCCTCGGCCCGGTCGATGGGCGCGAGGCCGGTCCGGGCGATCCGTACCCGGTCGGCCTCGGACAGGGTGCCGGCCATTCCGGCGGCGCCCGGCCTTCCCGCGGTGTCCGCCCACATGCCCCAGGCCAGGGACAGCGCCGGGAGCCCCCGCGCCGCGCGGTGCTGGGCCAGGGCGTCCAGGTAGGCGTTGGCCGCGGCGTAGTTGCCCTGGCCGGCGCCGCCGATGACGCCCATGACGGAGGAGAAGAGGACGAAGGCCGCGAGGTCCTGGTCGGCGGTCAGCTCGTGCAGGTGCCGGGCCGCGGTGGCCTTGGCGGCGAGCACGGTGTCGAGGCGCTCGGGGGTGAGCGCCGTGATCACGCCGTCGTCGAGCACTCCTGCGGCATGGACGACGGCGGTGAGCCGCACGCCGGTCAGCAGCTTCGCGAGCGCGTCGCGGTCGGCGGTGTCACAGGCCGCGAGGACGACCTCCGCACCCGACGCGCCGATCTCGGCGGCCAGTTCCTCCGCACCGGGTGCGTCGGCGCCGCGACGGCTGACCAGGAGCAGACGGCGGGCGCCGTGCTCGGTGACCAGGTGCCGCGCGACCAGTCCGCCGAGGGCACCGGTGGCACCGGTGACCAGGACCGTACCCTCCGGGTCGAGGGCGGCGGGCAGGGTGAGGACGACCTTGCCGACGTGGCGTGCCTGGCTGACGTACCGGAAGGCCTCCGGTGCCCGGCGGACGTCCCAGGTGCTCACCGGCAGCGGCGTCAGGGCCCCCGACGACAGCAGGCCCATGACAGCCGTGAGCATCTCGCCGATCCGCTCGGCCGGCTCCTGGAGCAGGTCGAAGAAGCGGTAGTCCACCCCGGGGTGCCCGGCCGCGATCAGTGCCGGGTCGCGCAGATCGGTCTTGCCCATCTCCACGAAGCGGCCGCCGCGCGGCAGCAGCCGCAGGGACGCGTCCACGAACTCGCCGGCGAGGGAGTTCAGTACGACGTCCACGCCGAGGCCCTCGGTGGCCGCGCCGAACGCGGTCTCGAAGTCCAGGGTGCGGGACGACGCCAGGTGCGCCCCTTCCAGGCCCAGGTCGCGCAGGGCGTCCCACTTGCCGGGGCCCGCCGTGCCGTAGACCTCGGCACCCAGGTGCCGGGCCAGCTGGACGGCGGCCATGCCGACGCCGCCCGCGGCGGCGTGGATCAGGACGCGCTCGCCCGAGGTCAGACCGGCGAGGTCGACCAGGGCGTGGTAGGCGGTGAGGAACACGATGGGCGCGGACGCCGCCTGGGCGTACGTCCAGGCGGCGGGCATGACGGCGACCAGCCGGTGGTCGGCGACGGCCGTCGGACCGAACGCCCCGGAGAGCAGGCCCATGACCCGGTCGCCGACGGCGAGACCGGTGACGCCGGGCCCGACCTCGGTGACCACACCGGCTCCTTCGAGACCGAGCGGACCGGGATCGCCGGGGTAGAGGCCCAGCGTGCCCAGGACGTCGCGGAAGTTGACGCCGGCGGCGCGCACGGAGATGCGGACCTCGCCGTCGCCCAGCGGGGCCAGGGCCTCCGGGAAGGGTTCGAGGGCCAGGTGGTCCAGGGTCCCGCGCTCGCGCACCACCATCCGCCAGGCGGCCGTGCCGGCCGGGGGGACCAGGGCGCCGCCGGCCGTCGCCGGACCGATCCGGGGCACGAGCAGGGCCCCGTCCCGTACGGCGAGTTGGGGCTCGGCGCCGAGCAGCGGCAGTGCCGTGCGGCAGTCCTCCGCCGTCTCCACGTCCAGGAGTCCGACCCGTCCGGGGTTCTCGGTCTGCGCCGAGCGGGCCAGACCCCATACGGCCGCGAGGTCGGGGTCCGCGTCGGCGTCCGGCGCCGTGGCCACGGCCGCCCGGGTGACGAGCACCAGGCGGGAGTCGGCGAGCCGGTCGTCGGCCAGCCACGCCTGGAGCAGGGCGAGCGCGCGGTGCACGGCGGGCCCGGTGCCGTCCGCGTGCTCTTCGAGCTCCGCGAGCGGTGCGAGGACCACCTCGGGGGCCGGAAGCCCCGCGTCGAGGGCCTCGCCCAGGGCGGCGAGGTCGGCGTACCGGGGGCCGACGCCCAGGTCGACGGGGCCGAGCGCGGCGGCCGACGGGGACGCCTCCCGCTCCGCGGTGACCGACGGGGACGCCTCGCCCTCCGTGGTGGCCGGCTTCCAGTCCAGGCGGTGGAGCGAGCGCGGGACGGCCACGTCCTCGCTCACCGGGCGCAGGACGAGCTCCTCGACCTCGGCGACGACCGCGTGGGACTCGTCGAGCAGGGTCAGGGACACGGCGTCCGGTCCGGTGCCGTGGATCAGTACGCGGCCGGCACGGACGCCGGGCTGGTGGACGGTCACGCCGCGCCAGGAGAAGGGCAGCAGACGGCGGCCGCCGTCGTCGAGCGCGGTCGTCACGATCGGGTGCAGGGCGGCGTCGAGCAGCGCCGGGTGCAGCCCGTAGGAGGCGGCGTCGGTGACGGAGGCCGGCAGGGCGACCTCGGCGACCAGGTCGGCGCCGTGCCGCCACGCGGCGCGCAGGCCCCGGAAGACCGGGCCGTAGGCGTATCCGGAGGCGGCCAGTTCGTCGTAGCAGCCGTCGACGGGCAGCGGTTCGCCCTCGCCGGCGGGCCGGGCCGCGGCGGGCGCGGAGGCTCCGTCGTGCGGGGCGAGCGCGCCGGTGGCGTGCAGGGCCCACGGCTCGACGGCGCCGTCCGGCGTCTCGGTGCGGGCGTGCACGGTCACCGTCCGCTGCCCGTCCTCGCCGGGCGCGGCCACGACGACCTGCACCTCGGTGCGGCCCTCGTCGGGGATCACCAGGGGGGCGACGAGGGTGAGCTCGGCGACCCGGGGCGCCCCGGTCTCCGCGCCCGCGCGGGCGACGAGTTCGAGGAAGGCGGTGCCGGGCAGCAGGACCGAGCCGAGGACGGCGTGGTCGGCGAGCCAGGGGTGGGTACGGCGGCCGAGCCGGGCGGTCAGGACGGTCTGCCCGGATTCGGCGAGCTCGACGGCGGGGCCGAGCAGCGGGTGCCCGGCCGGTCCTTCGGTGCCGTGGGCGGTCAGCCAGTAGCGCTCCCGCTGGAAGGCGTACGTGGGCAGGGCGGGCGTCCGCCCCGGGCCGAACACGGCCTGCCAGTCCGGGCTCCTGCCGCGGACGTGCAGGGCGCCGAGCGCGGACGCCAGGGTGCGGCGCTCGGACCGGCCGCGGCGCAGCAGCGGCACGAACGCAAGGGCCGAGTCGTCCAGGCAGTCCTGTCCCAGGGCCGACAGCACGCCGTCGGGGCCGAGTTCGAGGAAGGTCCGCATCCCGAGCCCGTGGAGCGCGGCGAGGCCGTCGGACATCCGTACTTCCCGGCGCACCTGCCGCACCCAGTAGTCGGCGGTGACCTCGACGGGCCCGCCGGTGACCGTGGACACCATCGGTACGCGCGGCTCCGCGTACCGCACCGTCGAGGTGACGGCGGCGAACGCGTCGAGCATCCCGTCCATGCGGTGGGAGTGGAAGGCGTGGCTGACGACGAGCCGGCGCGTCTTGCGGCCGGCGGCGGCGAACGTGGCGGCGACCTCTTCGACGGCCTCGACGTCGCCGGAGACGACGACGGCCAGGGGGCCGTTGACTGCGGCGATGCTCACCTCGTGCTCGCGGCCTTCGAGGAGCGTGGCGACCTCGTCCTGCGAGGCCTGGACGGCCGTCATGGCGCCACCGGACGGCAGGGCCTGCATGAGCCGGCCGCGCGCCGTGACCAGGGCACAGGCGTCGGGCAGGGTGAGGATCCCGGCGACGTGGGCGGCGGCGAACTCGCCGATGGAGTGGCCGAGCACGGCGTCGGGGGTCAGGCCCCGGTGCTCCAGGAGCCGGAACAGCGCGACCTGCAGGGCGAAGAGGGCGCACTGGGTGTTCTCGGTGCGGTCGAGCGCCTCGGCGTCGTGGAACATCACGTCGCGGATCGGCGGCGTGCCCGGCACGGCGGCGCGGCAGGCGTCGAGTTCGGCGCACACCGTGTCGAGGGCGGTGGCGAAGACCGGCTCGGACTCGTACAGCTCGCGTCCCATGCCGACGCGCTGGCTGCCCTGCCCGGTGAAGAGGTAGGCGAGACCGTCGTCGGTGCGTGCCGTGCCGACGGCCAGCGCGGAGTGCGGTTCGCCGCGGCCGAGGGCGGCCAGTGCCGCGACGGCCTCCTCGTGGTCCTCGGCGGTGACGGCCGCGCGGTGGTCGAGGGCGGTGCGGGTCGTGGCCAGGGCGCGGCCGAGGTCGCGGTCGGACACCCCGTCGAGGTCGTCGAGGGCGTCGACGAGCGCGGTGGCCTGGGCGCGCAGCGCCGGTTCGGTACGCCCGGACAGCACCCACAGCGGGTTGTCGCCGTCGTCCCCGGAGTCGGCCTGGGGCGTGAGGGGCTCGGCGGGGGCTTCCGCCAGGATGACGTGGGCGTTGGTGCCGCTGATGCCGAAGGAGGAGACGCCGGCGCGCCGGATCCTGCCCTCTTCGGCGGGCCAGGGGCGCGGTTCGGTGAGGACCTCGACGCCGCCGGCGGCCCAGTCGACGAGCTTGCTGGGCGTGCCGACGTTGAGGGAGGCGGGCAGTTCGCCGTGGCGCAGGGCCATGACCATCTTGATGATCCCGCCGACACCGGCGGCGGCCTGGGCGTGTCCCAGGTTGGACTTCAGGGACCCGAGCATCAGCGGCTGACCGTCGCGCTCGCTGCCGTACGTGGCGAGGAGGGCCTGCGCCTCGATGGGGTCGCCGAGGACCGTGCCCGTGCCGTGCGCCTCGACCGCGTCGACGCCGGAGAAGGTGACGCCGGCGTCCTGTAGGGCGGCGCGGATGACGCGCTCCTGGGCGGGGCCGCTGGGTGCGGTGAGGCCGTTGGAGGCGCCGTCCTGGTTGACGGCCGAACCGGCCACCACCGCAAGGACGTTGTGGCCCAGCCGGCGGGCGTCCGAGAGCCGCTCGACGACGAGGACGCCGACGCCCTCGGCCCAGGCGGTGCCGTCCGCGTCCGCCGAGAACGACTTGCAGCGGCCGTCCGCCGCGAGACCCCGCTGACGCGAGAACTCGACGAAGATGCCGGGCGTCGACATGACCGTCACACCGCCGGCGAGGGCGAGCGAGCACTCGCCCGACCGGATGGCGCGGACGGCGAGGTGCAGGGCGACCAGCGAGGACGAGCACGCCGTGTCCACCGTCAGGGCCGGACCCTGCAGACCGAGCGTGTAGGCGACGCGGCCCGACGCCACGCTCGACGTCGTCCCCGTCAGACCGAAACCGGCGGCACCCGCACCCGCCTCGCCGAGCCGCGGACCGTACTCCTGGGCCATGACACCGGCGAACACGCCCGTCTGGGTGCCGCGCAGGGAGTCGGGGGCGATGCCGGCCCGCTCCAGGGCCTCCCAGCACACCTCCAGGTAGGCACGCTGCTGCGGGTCCATCGCCAGCGCCTCGCGCGGCGAGATCCCGAACAGTTCGGCGTCGAACTCCGCGGCGCCTTCGAGGAATCCGCCGTTGCGGACGTAGGTGGTGCCCACGTGCGCGGGGTCGGGGTGGTAGAGGCCGTCGAGGTCCCAGCCCCGGTCGGCCGGGAAGCCCGAGATGACGTCGCGCCGCTCGGCGACGACCCGCCACAGCGCCTCGGGCGAGTCCACCCCGCCCGGGAAGCGGCAGCCGATGCCGACGATCACGACGGGGTCGTCCTCGTCGGTACGGGCCTCGGGCGCCGTCACGGCCTCTTGCGGCGCGTCGGCGAGCAGGACGGCGAGCGCGGCGGGGCTGGGGTGGTCGTACACGACGGTGGTGGGAAGCTTGCGCCCGGTGGCGGTGACGAGCCGGTTGCGCAGCTCGACGACCATCGCCGAGTCGATGCCCAGCTCCTTGAAGGTCCGCCGGGGCTCGACCTCGGCGACGGAGTCGTAGCCGAGCACGGCGGCGGTGTGCGCCCGCACCAGCTCCAGGGCGGCCGGGCCGGTCAGCGAGCGGTTCGGCTCGGCCTCGGGGGCGTCCGCGGTGTCCTCCGGGAGCACCTCGGGCCGCAGCGCCGGCGTCAGGGTCCGGGCGGCGTGGGGCCGCCCGGAGATCCAGTGACGGCGGCGCTGGAAGGCGTACGTCGGCAGCTCGGCGCGCGTGGTGCCGGCGGGCAGGACGGCGGACCAGTCCACCTCCGCGCCGTGGCAGAACGCCTCGCCGAACGCGAGCAGCAGTCGCCGCCGTCCGCCCTCCCCGCGGCGCAGGGTGCCGAGCGCGGCGACCGGCAGGTCGGCGGCCTCCGCGGTCTGCTGGACGGCGAGCGCCAGGACGGGATGCGGGCTCATCTCGATGAACAGCTCGTGCCCGGCGTCCAGGAGCGCCCGCACGACGGGCTCGAACCGCACCGGCTCGCGCAGGTTGCGGTACCAGTAGTCGACGTCCAGCTCGGAGCCGTCGAGGGCGGTGCCGGTCACGGTGGAGTGCAGCGGCACGCTCCCGGCGCGCGGCGCGATCCCGGCCAGCTCGGCCGGCAGCGTGTCGCGCACGGCGTCGACGTGCGGACTGTGCGAGGCGTAGGCGACCGGGACGCGCCGGGTGCGCACGTCCTCGCCGTACCGCGCGGCCAGGGCGTCCAGGTCGTCCCCGTCACCGGCCACCACGGTCATGCCGGGCGAGTTGACGGCGGCCACGCTGAGACGAGGGAATCCGGCCAGGTCGTCGCGGATCCGGTCGGCGGGCAGCGCCACGGTGAGCATGCCGCCGCCGCGCCCGGCGAGCGCGCCGAGGGCGGTGCTGCGTACGGCGATCAGCCGGGCGGCGTCGTCCAGGGTGAGGGCGCCGCTGACGGTGGCGGCGGCGATCTCGCCCTGCGAGTGGCCGACGACCGCGGCGGGTTCGACACCCGCCGCCCGCCACAGCGCGGCGAGTCCGACCATCACGGCCCACAGCGCGGGCTGCACGACGTCGTCGCGGTCGAGGGCGGGCGCGCCGGGGCGTCCGCGCAGCACATCGGTCAGCGACCAGTCGCGGTACGGGCGCAGCGCACGCTCGCAGTCCTCGACGACGCGGGCGAACACGGGGGAGCTGTCGAGGAGTTCCGCGGCCATGCCGGCCCACTGCGAGCCCTGCCCGGGGAAGACGAAGACCGCCTCGCGGACGGTCCGGTGGCTGCTGCCCTCGACCGTGGCCTGGGTGCCCCGGGAGTCGGCGACCGCCTCCAGGGCGGTCAGCAGCTCGTCGCGGTCGGAGCCGGTCAGCACGGCGCGGTGGGTGAAGGCGGTGCGATCGTGGGCTAGGGCCCGGGCGACCTCGGCGACGTCGAGATCCGGACGTTCGGCGAGGTGCTCGCGGAGTCGGGCGGCCTGGGCGCGCAGTGCCTTGTCGCCGCGGCCGGAAATCACCCATGCGACGGCATCGGACGCGTCCGACGCCTTTGTCTCCTCCGGGGTCTCCTCCGGCTTGTTCTCGACGGTCGGGGAGGTGTCTCCCCGCCATTCTCCGAGGACCAGGTGGCAGTTCGTACCACCCATTCCGACCGATGTCACGCCTGCGAAGAGCGGCCCGTCGGGATTCGGCCACGGACCGGTTTCGGTGGCGGCGGCGATCCGTAACTCCTCGAAGGGGATCTGCGGATTGGGAGTGTGATAGTTGAGAGTGGGAACAAGTTCCCGCTCTTCGAGGCAGAGAATCGTCTTGACGAGTCCCGCTATGCCCGCGGCGCCTTCGAGATGGCCGATGTTCGTCTTGACGGATCCGAGGAGAAGCGGGTTATCCGGAGTGCGGGACGAGGCGAATACGGCGCCCAGAGCAGACGCTTCCACGGGATCGCCGACCCGGGTGCCCGAGCCGTGTATTTCGACGTACTGCGCTTTTCCCAGCGGTATACCGGAGTTTTCCCAGGCGTCACGTATGACGCGCTCCTGGGCTTTTCCGTCGGGAGTGGGAAGGGTGTCGCTCGCGCCGTCGCTGCCGACGGCCCCGCCGTGCAGCAGGCAGTGGATGCGGTCCCCGTCGGCGATGGCCCGGCTGAGGAGCTTCAGAACCACCACGCCGCCGCCCTCACCCCGGACGTAGCCGTTCGCCCGGGCGTCGAGGCTGTGACATCGCCCGTCGGGCGAGAGGCTGCCGAAGGCCGCCAGGGCCTGGGTGCTCTCCGGTGCGAGGTTGAGGTTGACGCCGCCGGCCAGCGCCGTCACGGACTCGCCGCGGCGCAGGCTCTCGCAGGCCAGGTGCACCGCGACCAGCGACGACGACTGTGCGCTGTCGACCACCATGCTCGGTCCCTGGAGCCCGAGGACGTAGGAGACCCGGTTGGCGATGATGCCCCGGTGTAAGCCGGTCACCGTGTGCGCGGAGGTGGCTTCGGGGCCGGCCGCGTGGGTGAGGGTCGTGTAGTCGTCGGCGATCGCGCCGACGAAGACGCCGGTGGCGGTGGAGGCGAGCGCGGCCGGGACGATGCGGGCGTCCTCCAGCGCCTCCCAGGCGAGCTCGAGCATCAGTCGCTGCTGCGGGTCCATCGCGGCGGCTTCGCGCGGGGATATGCCGAAGAACTCGGCATCGAAGGCGTCGACGCCGGGCAGAAAACCACCGGGGCGCGACGAGCCGTCGTCCAGGACGCCGAGGTGCGCGCGATCCGCGGGCGGCTCCGCTATGGCATCACGGCCATTCCTGAGCAGATTCCAGAATTCTGCGGGGTTCGCCCCGCCGGGAAAACGGCAGGAAAGCCCGACGACGGCGACGGTCCGGTCGTCCATCTGATCGGACGTCAGGTTTCCCGTCTCGGTTTGTGGTGCTGCCGCCTCAATCTGGGCATGGCGGATCATGGTGTTCTGCTCCCCCCGTGAAGCACGATCAACGGCGTTGCCGACTCGGCGGCCCTGCCAGTCTCAATCTCGTTTTGGACCCTAGCACCGAGGCGGCGCTCCGTAAACCAATGGCCAGGGCAGGGGAGTTGTATGCAAAACGAATGTGATGGGTAATCAAAGGAGCGCTTTGAGGGGGCTTTTCGGGGGGTCGTTTCACGCCATTTTGACGCATGGCTGAAGCCTCCCGACCCGGTGACACCACCTCCGGCAGGAGGGTGGACGCCGGACCGGGGCAGGAGGCCGGAAGCCGCGGACCCTACTTGGCCTTCGCCGCCGGGTCGGCCTTGGTGAGCGTGCAGACGCCGTCCACGCACTGGCGCTCCAGACGGCCCCGCGAGATGGTCTGCGCCAGGCCGACCATCCAGCAGGTGGGGCAGCCGCGGAAGGCGATGAGGGCCAGCGGGGCCGCCAGCAGGGTGGCCGGGCCGGCGACGGGCACCATCGCGATCGAGCCGATGATGAGCCCGAAGCCGATGACGCCGCGCGCCAGGTGGCGCGGGACGGACTTGCTGGCGAAGTTCGGCGCCGCGGACGGTGCGGTGACCGCGGACGGTGCGATGACCGGGGACTTCGTGCCCTCGGGGGGCTTCACGATGTTCACGGTGTTCATGGGCGTGAGTCTCCTTCGACTGGTCGGTCGATGGCTTGATCTGGTGCCTGGTCGGTCGCTTCCAGCGCGTGACGCAGTGCCGCGCGTGCTCTGTGCAGCCGTGACTTCATCGCGGCGGTGCTCAGGCCGAGCGTGTGGGCGACGGTCCTGCCCGGCAGGCCCTGCACATCCCGCATGATCAGGACCTGCCGCTGCTCACGGGGAAGGGCGCTGACCGCGGCCGCGATCCGCTCCACCTCCAGCCTGTACAGCACGGCCTCCTCGGCGGACGGCTCCGCGCATGCCTCCGGCTCGGCCGAGGGCTCGTCGCGCATGGCGATGAGCAGCCTCACCTGCCGGAGGCATTCGTTGCGGACGATCCGGAACATCCACGAGGCAAGCGCGCCGGTGGCCCGCAAGGTGCCGATCTTCCGGTAGAGGATGATCAGCGCCTCTTGTGCCGCGTCCTCCGCGTCCTGCGGCGAGGCGCACAGGGATATGGCGAACTTGCGCACATGCGGCTGCGATTCCATGACGACGGTGGTGAGCGACGTGACGTCGCCGTCCTGAGCGGCCTTGATCAGCCGCTCGTCAGGCCAGGAGAAGCGTTGGTTCATGTGCTACTCATACCGGAAGGCGCCCCGTGCACAGGCGCTGGTCAGGTGCGGCTCTTGTTGAAGCGTCGCATCAGGTGCCAGCTGCACGCACCCACGAGCACGACACCGACCACGATGATGGCAGTCCACATGGTTACTGTTCCCTCCGTGTTCCTCCGGCCCGTTCGGCCGGTGCACACATAAGAGACGGGGAGGTCCCGAGAGGATTCGCCTCCCGCCGAAGTTTTTTTTCGAACCGGTCCGAGGCGCGCGCTACCGGCCGCCGAGGAGGTCGCCGACAGCCGCGAGACCTGCGGTGATGGCACGCTCGCCCACGTTGCCGAAGCCCAGGACCAGCCGCACCGGACCCGGCGCGTGCGAGGCGCGGCAGGCGCTCATGCCGTAGAGGCCGACGGACCGGGCACGGGCGGCGGCGACGAGGGCCTGCTCGTCGGTCGGCCCGGCGAGCCGGGCGACCGCGTGGAAGCCCGCCGCGAGGCCGGTCACCCCGACCTCGGGGGCGTGCTCGGCGAGGGCGGCCACCAGGGCCGAGCGCCGTGCCGCGTAGGTCGCCCGCATCCGCCGCAGGTGCCGGTCGAAGCGACCGGACTCGATCAGCGTCGCGAGGGCGAGCTGATCGAGCGTGGGCGACCCGCGGTCGCTCAGCTGCTTCTGCTCGACGATCGCCCCGGTGAGCGCGGCCGGACACAGCATCCATCCGATGCGCAGCGCCGGCGCGAGGGACTTGCTCACGGTGCCCAGGGAGATCACACGGTCCGCGGCCAGCCCCTGCAGGGCGCCCACCGGCCCGCGGTCGTAACGGAATTCGGCGTCGTAGTCGTCCTCGACGATCACCGCGTCCCGGCTCCTGGCCCACTCGATCAGCGCGAGCCGGCGCTCGGGTGCCAGGGCGACACCGGTGGGCCACTGGTGCGCGGGGGTCACGACGACGGCGCGGGCGTCGGTCGCGGCGAGGGCCCGCACGTCGATGCCGAGCTCGTCGACCGGTACGGGGACCGCCGACATGCCCGCCCAGGACGCGGCCGAGGAGACCGTGGCCGGTGAACCGGGGTCCTCGTACGCCACCGTGCGGACACCCGCCCCGGCCAGGGCGCGCAGGGCCAGGCCGAGGCCCTGCGCGTAGCCGGTGCAGACCACGATCCGTTCCGGATCCGCCGCGGCGGCGCGCACCCGCCGCAGATATCCGGCGAGGACCTCGCGGAGCTCCGCGCTGCCGCGCGGATCCCCGTACCCCAGCGCCGACTTCGGCATGGCGCGTGCCGCCTCGCGGGTGGCCCACAGCCAGTCCGCGAGGGGGAATCCGCTCAGGTCCGGGACGCCCCAGGTGAAGTCGGCCAGGAGGCGAGAGGGGGCCGACGGCGCCGATGCGGCCGCCGCCGGCGGCGCCGCGCCGGTGGCGACCCGGGTGGCGGAGCCGACGCGGGTCACGAGGTACCCCTCGGCCTGGAGTTGGGCGTAGCACTCCTGCACGAGACCGCGTGAGACCCCGAGCATCCGGGCGAGTTCACGGGAGGACGGCAGTCGTTCGCCCACCCGCAGCCGCCCGGTCCGGACGGCGTCCCGCAGCCGGAGTTCCAGCTGGGTCCGCAGCGGCTCGCCGCTGTCCCGGTCGACGACCAACAGCAGCTCGGGCGAGAGACCGGACCACTCCAGAGGCATGGAATCGGATCTTACTGAGGACCCGCCCGGCCCCCTAGCGTCACCTGGGTGACCAAGATGCTCAACTCCCAAGCGGAAGGCGCCGGTTCGCGGCCGCCCCTGGTGACGCGGCCCCTGCTGCTGCGCTTCGTCTCGATCATCGGCGCCTCGACGAGCTTCTATCTGCTCCTGTCGGTCGTCCCCCTCTACGCCGAGGCGACCGGAGGGGGCCGCGGAAACGCCGCCGGTCTCACCACGGGCGCGCTGATGCTGGCCACGGTCGGGGGCGAGCTGGCCACTCCCCGGCTCGTCGCCCGCTTCGGCTACCGCCTCGTCCTGGTGGCGGGACTCCTCCTCCTCGGCGCGCCCGCGTTCGCGCTCACCGCTTCCGGCGGCGCGGTCTGGATCACGGCGGTCTGCCTCCTGCGCGGGCTGGGCTTCGCGTTCGCGGTCGTCGCGGGCGGCGCCCTGACGGCCTCGCTCATCCCGGCCGAGCGCCGTGGGGAGGGGCTGGCGCTCGTCGGCATCGTGACCGGGGTCCCCTCGCTGGTGGCGCTCCCGCTCGGGGTGTGGCTGGTGGCGCACGTGGGGTACGGGCCGGTGTTCGCCGCCGGGGCCGTGGCCGCGCTGGCCGCCGTCGCCTCGGTTCCGGGCCTGCCGGACCGCGATCCGGACCGCGATCCGGACCGCGATCCGGACCGGGGCCCGGAGCGGCCGATCGGGGTGACGGCGGGGTTCCGTACGCCCGCGCTGTCACGACCTGTCCTCGTCTTCTCCGTCACCGCGCTCGCCGCCGGGATCCTCGTCACCTTCCTCCCCCTCGCCGTGCCGTCGGCCTCCGGGGGCGTCGTCGCCACGGCCCTGTTCGCCCAGACCGCGGCGGCGACCGGGGCCCGCTGGGTCGCCGGCCGGCACGGCGACCGACACGGGCCGGCCGCGCTCCTCGTCCCCGGCCTCGTCGTCGCGGCCGTGGGAACGCTGCTCACCTCCCTCACCCACAGTCCGGTCGCCGTCGTCATCGGCGTGGCCCTGTTCGGGGTCGGCTTCGGCGTCACCCAGAACAGCACCCTGACGCTGATGTACGCGCGTGCCCCCGCCTCGGGTTACGGAACGGTCAGCGCCCTGTGGAACTTCGCCTTCGACGCGGGCATGGGCGTCGGGGCCGTCGGCTTCGGGTTCCTCGCGGGCCGGACCGGCTACCCGTGGGCGTTCGCGCTCACCGCCGTCCTGATGCTCACGGCCCTCGCCCCGGCCTGGCGCGACCGCCGGACGAAGGGCGTGGTGGGCCCTGGCCGCGACGGGCCGGGGGAGCAGGGGGAGGACTCGTCCGGCGGACGGTGACGCACGCACGTCCGGTCCCTCACGGCCGGGTGCGGCGGCACCCGGTCGGGCCCCGCGCGGCTCCGGCCGGCCGTCCTCACATGTGCGGCTGGCCGTAGTACCGGGTGAACTGCTCCAGATAGTCGGGTTCGCCGCCGTGCTTCGCCTCGTCGAAGTCGGGGGCCGCCTCGATCTGCTCCTTCGTGCGGTCCACGTACACCTTCTTCTCGGCGGTGTCGATCAGCTCGATCGTCCCGGCCGGGAGCAGCACCCGTCTGCCGAAGATCCAGATCCCGACGTCGACGACCAGGTAGGACGAGCCGACGTCCTCGGAGTGCTTGTCGATCTTCCCGATGGCGCCGTCCGTGGCCTCGACCTTGTAGCCGACGAGGTCGACGCCCTGCCGGTACCCCGTGCTCGGGCGGTAGTTCCAGATGTCGAACTCGCTCATGGCGGCACCCCTCTCCGTCTCCATCCTCCCGTGGTCCACCGGCGCACGCACGTCGTCGTCCGCGGCGGCCCGGACGGGGCGTTCACCCGTTCGGCCTCCGGCACTTGCCGAGGCCGCCCGCGGCGCAAGGCTGGAAGGGTGAGAGCCTCCCTGTTCCTGCGAGTTCCTCCGCCCCCGCGCGTCCCCCCGCTCCGACGGGTGCCTCCGCTCCGGCGGGCCCCCCAGCTCCGGCGCGTGCCGCTGCTCCTCGGAGCGGTGGCGGCCGTGGTCGCCCTGTCCGGCTGCGGCGCGTCGCAGGCACGCCAGGACGGGGCGACCCGGACGGGCCGGTTCTTCGAGGAGTCCCTCGGGTCCGGGAACTTCCGGGTGGCCTGCGAGCTGCTCGCTCCCGAGAGCCGCGATCAGCTCGAAGAGGGGGAGAAGAAGCCCTGCGCGCAGGCCCTGGCCTCGCAGGACCTGCCGCGTGGCGGGGGAGTGCGGAGCGTGGACGTCCACGGCAGGCAGGCGCTGCTCCGCCTCAACGGCGACACGCTGTTCCTCTCGCAGTTCGACGAGGGGTGGCGGGTCACCGCCGCCGGATGCGCGCCCGAACCGGGCGACACGCCGTACAGCTGTGTACTGAAGGGGGCATGATGTGAAGACCCTGTTCGTGGCGTGCGTGGTGACCATCGTGGGCGGCCTCGCCTACTTCACCGCGATCGGGATGATGCAGCGGTGACGGCCGACCGGTCCCGGGAACGCGGGTTCTGGCGGTCGAACAGCCTCACCCTCTGTTTCGGGGCGGCCTTCCTGATCGTCCTGGGCGCCCAGGCGGTCTCCGGGCGCGCGGAGTTCAACGAACAGCTCGCCGTCCAGGGGCTCCAGCAGATCGGTTTCGGCGACTACCTGATGTCCTCGGACTTCGCCGTCGACGTCACCGAGAACTGGCAGTCGGAGTTCCTGCAGTTCTTCCTCTACATCTTCGGCACGGTCTATCTGCTCCAGCGCGGCTCGCCGGAGTCCAAGGAACTGCACAAGGCGGGTACGGAGAGCGAACGGGACCAGCGCATGGGTGACCACGCGCGGCCGGACTCGCCCCGCTGGGCGGCCACGAAGGACTGGCGGCAGGCCGTCTACTCGCGGTCGCTCGGGCTCGTCATGGCCGTCTTCTTCCTGCTGTCCTGGCTGGCCCAGTCGGTCTCCGGCGCGGCCGCCTTCAACGAACTGCGGCTGCGGCAGCTCCAGGCCCCCGTCTCCTGGCCCTCCTACCTCGCCTCCGCCGACTTCTGGAACCGGTCCCTGCAGAACTGGCAGTCGGAACTCCTGGCCGTGGCGTCGATGGCCATCCTCTCCGTCTACCTCCGCCAGCGCGGTTCCCCCGAGTCCAAGCCCGTCGGCGCCTCGCACGAGGCCACCGGCGTCGAGGGCTGACGCCGGCGCCGGACCGCCCCGCTGGTCGCCGGCGCGGGGCGGTCCTGCCGTGGAAGGACGGTCTCCCGTCCCGCCGGGCGATGGCCCCGGGCCGGGCGGACGCGGAGGGCGATCCGCCGCTTCCGGGCCGGGCACCGATGGGCGCCGGCCAGGGACCTCGACCTGTGGCAGCGCTCGCTGGGGTTCGCGGCACTCTCCTTCCTCACGCTGGTGCCGCTCCTGATCGTCGTGTCGGCGGCGGGTGCGGGCAGCGGGAAGGGGTTCGCGCAGTGGCTCAGTGACGGCATCGGGGTCTCGGACGCCGCCAGGGCCGAGATCGAGCGGCTGTTCGCGCTGCCGGGCCAGGTGCGGCGGACCACGACGGCGTTCGGCCTGGCCCTGCTCACCGTCTTCGGCATCACGTTCGGCACGGCGGTGCAGAGCGGGTACGAGAAGGTCTGGGACCTCCCTCCGGCCCACTGGAGGGCCCGATGGCGGCACGTGCTGTGGCTCGCCGTGCTCATCGGGGTCCTCTACCTCTTCGCGGTCTTCCCGTTCTGGCGGGAGACCCCGGTGAGCGACGCCGTCACGCTGCTGATCGGCGCGCTGTTCTTCTGGTGGTCGCAGCGGCTGCTGCTCGACGGACGCGTCCCGTGGGTCGCCCTGCTGCCCGGGGCGGTGTGCACCACGCTCGGCCTGCTCGGCCTGAGGGTCTTCTCGCGGCTCGTCTTCTCCCCGCTGATCGCGTCCAGCGCCGTCACGTACGGCCCGTTCGGCGCGTTCCTCGTCATCCAGACCTGGCTCGTCGCGGTGGGCGTCGTCGTGTTCGGCGGCGCGCTCACGGGCCGCCTGATCGACGAGGAGCTGCCCCGCGTGGCGCACGCGCGGAAACGGCGGCGGTGACGGCCTGGCGCTCACCATCGGAGCCGTAACTCCCTTGTGTGTGCGGGTGGTTGACGAAAGGTCTGGACCAACTTACGGTCTCCTGGAGCGCGCGCCACGTCCAGGACCACCCCCCACGTCCCCAGGAGCACGCATGCCAGGCCCCCGGATCACCCGTGTCCTCGGAGCGGGGCTCGCCACCCTGCTCGCCGCCGCCGTCCTCGCGGGCCCCGCCGCCGCCGAGGACGCGAGGCCCGCCCCGCCCCCGTCGTCCGCCGCCGAGGACGCGAAACCCGCCTCCTCCCCGTCGTCCGCCGCCGCGGACACCTGCGCCCTCAAGCCGAAGCCCGCCGGGAAGGTGCTCCAGGGGTACTGGGAGAACTGGGACGGCTCCGCCAACGGCGTCCACCCGCCGTTCGGCTGGACGTCCATCGACGACCCGCGTTTCGCCGCCCACGGCTACAACGTCGTCAACGCCGCGTTCCCCGTGATCCGCTCGGACGGGACCGTGCTGTGGGAGGACGGGATGGACAGCACCGTCCGCGTCGCCACCCCCGCGGAGATGTGCCGGGCCAAGGCGGCCGGGGCGACGATCCTGATGTCGATCGGGGGCGCCGCCGCCGGGATCGACCTGAGCTCCCGCGCCGTCGCCGACCGCTTCGTCGAGACCGTCGTGCCCCTCCTGAAGACGTACAACTTCGACGGGATCGACATCGACATCGAGACCGGTCTCGTCGGCAGCGGCAGCATCGGCACCCTGTCCACCTCGCAGGCCAACCTGGTGCGCATCATCGACGGGGTCCTGGCCCGCATGCCCGCGGGCTTCGGGCTGACGATGGCGCCGGAGACCGCGTACGTCACCGGCGGCAGCGTGGCCTACGGGTCGATCTGGGGCGCGTACCTGCCGATCGTCAAGAAGTACGCGGACAACGGGCGCCTGTGGTGGCTGAACATGCAGTACTACAACGGCAGCATGTACGGATGCTCCGGCGACTCCTACTCCGCCGGCACGGTCGCCGGGTTCATCGCCCAGACCGACTGCCTGAACCGCGGACTCGTCGTCCAGGGCACCACCGTCAAGGTCCCGTACGACAAGCAGGTCCCCGGTCTCCCGGCCCAGCCGGGCGCCGGCGGGGGACACCTGGCGCCGTCGGCGGTGGCCCAGGCCTGGAACCACTACGGCGGCTCGCTCAAGGGCCTGATGACCTGGTCGGCCAACTGGGACGGCTCGAAGGGCTGGACCTTCGGCGACAACGTCAAGACCCTCCAGGGCCGCTAGGACCCCCTAGGACCCGCCTTTCGGGGCAGATCCCGGTCGCACACGAGCGGCCTCGACCCCTCGCCTGTTACCCGCTGGTAGGCAATGATGGTGGGCGACCATCCACACGGCCGGGGGCTGAGGCAGCGGTGAAGACTTTCGACGAACGGACCAGGGTGCACGCCTTCCGGGACGACGCCCTGGGAGAACACGACGCCGTCGGACTCGCCGAGGCGATCCGGCGCGGCGAGGTCGGCGCCGCCGAGGCCGCCCGGGACGCGGCCGAGCGGGTACGGGCCGTCGAGGAACGGCTCCACGCCGTCCAGACGCACGTCGATGCCCCCGTGCCCGGTGCCGCGACCGGCGGCGCCTTCGCGGGCGTCCCGACCTTCGTCAAGGACAACACCGACCACCAGGGGCTGCCCACCGGCCACGGCAGCGCGGCCTTCACCCCGAACCCGGCGCGACGGCACGCGCCCTTCGCCCGGCAGTTCCTGAGCACCGGCGTCACGGTCCTCGGCAAGACCCGGCTGCCCGAGTTCGGCTTCAGCCCCACCACGGAGTACGAGGCCGCCGAACCCGTCCGCAACCCGTGGAACACCGGCCACTCCGCGGGCGGCTCCTCCGGCGGCAGCGCGGCGCTCGTCGCCGCCGGAGCGGTGCCGATCGCCCACGCCAACGACGGCGGCGGCTCCATCCGGATCCCCGCCGCCGCCTGCGGGCTCGTCGGCCTCAAGCCCACCCGGGGCAGGGTCGTGCCCAACGCCCAGAGCCACCGACTGCCCCTGGACCTCGTCGCCGACGGCATCGTGAGCCGCTCCGTACGGGACAGCGCCGCGTTCCTCGCCGCCGCCGAGACGTACTGGCGCAACCCGAAGCTGCCGCCCGTGGGCCTGCTCGAAGGGCCCTCCGGACGGCGCCTTCGCATCGGATTCCTCCTCGACTCGCCGAACGGCGTCACCTCCGACACCGTCACCCGGGAGGCCGTCACGGAGACGGCGACGAGGCTCGAACGGCTCGGCCACAGCGTGGAACCCGTCGAGATGACCATCGACCCGCGCTTCACCGAGGACTTCCTCACCTACTGGGGAATGCTGTCGTTCCTCCTCGGCGCCACCGGCCGGAGCCTCGGCGCGGACTTCGACCGGCACCGCATGGACGGCCTCAGCCGCGGCCTGCGCGCCACCTACCTGGAGAACTGGCGGAGCACCCCGGGCGTGCTGCGGAGGCTGAAGCGCACGAAGGTGGCGTACGCGGCGGCGTTCCGCGGACTCGACCTCCTCCTCACCCCCGTCCTCGCCCACCCCGCGCCGCCGATCGGCCATCTCGCACCGACCGTCCCGTACCAGGCGCTCGTCGAACGGATCCTCGCGTACGTCGCGTTCACCCCGGTCGACAACGTCGTCGGCACCCCGTCGATCTCGCTGCCCAGCACCCGGACGACGGACGACGGACTGCCCGTCGGCGTCATGTTCTCCGGCCGCCCCGGCAGCGAACGGACCCTGCTCGACGCGGCGTTCACCCTGGAGGCGGACCGGCCGTTCCGCCGGATCCAGGACACCCCCTAGCCGTCCTGACGGACGACCCGTTCGGCGAGGCGCGCCATGGCACGCTCCAGCTCCCGGCGCGCCCCGAACGGGACCAGCGCGGCGCGCCCCGGGACGCGGACGCCGCCGGTGAGCGCCACCCGGGTCCGGCCGCCCTCGTCCACCGCCGCCATCCCGATGACCAGGAACCGGCTCTGCAGCCAGCACCAGCCCGGCCGCAGCACGCCGTGGAAACGGGCCCGCAGGCCGTGACGGCTGCGGGCGAGGGCCTCCACCCGGTCACCGTCCCTGCGCAGCACCCGCACCGACCGCATGTCGGGCTGGAACTCCCCGAAGCCGCCCTCCAGATCACCCATGACGCCCCACACCACGTCGAACGGCGCCGGGATCACCCGCTCCACGATCCGCGCGCCCCGGACGCCGGCGCCCATGGCCCGCAGCCGCCGCACGTCGTCGATCATCGCCTCATCGCCGTTCACGCGGACCACGCCCTTCGGAAGCTCTGCCGTGCCCGGTGCAACCGGGACTTCGCCGTGCCGGCCGGCACCCCGAGGAGCGCCGCCGCGGCCTCCTCTTCCATCCCCTCGACGTCCCGCAGCACGAGCACCGCCCGGTGCGCGGGCGACAGCCGGGCCAGGACGTCGTCGATGTCGGCGGCCAGCTGCGGATCGCCCCGCTCAGGCACGTCCGGGAGCTCCGCGGGCCGCGCCCGCGCCGCCCGCCGGGCGACCCGCACCGCCTCCCGTACGGAGATCGCCCGCACCCACCCGTACAGCGCCTCCGGCTCCCGCAGCGACCGCAGCGAGGTGAAGACGGCGACCAGGGCCTCCTGGGTGGCGTCCGGTCCGTCGTCCAGGGCGATGGGCCGGCAGATCCGGGCGATGTACGGAGTGAGGTGGTCGAGCAGGTCGTGCAGGGCCAGGGTGTCGCCGCGCCGGGCGGCCCGGACGAGCGCGACGCCCCGGTCGACGGGACCCGCGGCCTCAGCGGGCGGCACGCAGGGCCGTCCAGCCGAAGACCAGGCTCAGCGGCGTGTACAGCAGCGCGTTCAGCCAGGGGAAGGCCGCCCCGGAGCCGTCCCGGCCGACGACGATCCACACCAGACCGGCCGCCCCGCGCAGCAGCATCCCGCAGGCCACGGCGTACGTGACGAGGCGCGGGACCCGGCGGCCGCGCACCCCGCGCGCGTGCGCGGCCACGGCCACCGCGGCGCCCCCCTCGAGGACGGCCAGCGGCAGCACCACCGCCGGCCCGAAGGACACGACGCTGCCGAGGACGGCGAGCGAGAGGCCCCGCTCGTCGGCGGCCGGCCAGGTCAGGCCGGTCGCCCAGTAGACGTGCGCCAGCGCGAGGACGGCGAGCAGCACGGCGACGGCACGCCCGCCGGCCGCCGCACGAGGCCGCTGGATGTCGATGACCGCCATGGGGTCCCCTCCGTATCGGAATGGTGAACGAGCCCGGATCCGGCGCCCCGTGACGCCGACACCTGAAGGAGGACCCGAACCGGGCGGGGGTTCCCTGTGATCCGGCTCACGTACGCCCGGCCGCCTCCCCGATGTCGACCACCCGGGCCCAGTCCGGCGGTCCGGTCGGCACGTGATCGGGGTCGTCCTCGCTCCAGGAACGGGACGGTCGCGCGCGAGGGAACAGGCCCACCACCGTCCGGCAGGCCGGCCGCGCGGCCGGCCACGGCGTCTGACCGTCGGTCAGGACCACGAGCACGTCCGGGCGCGGGCGCGCCCGCAGAGCCGCGGCGAAACCGGTACGGAGATCCGTACCGCCGCCGCCCATCAGCGGGATGCCCTCCGCTCGGCACAGCGGATGGACGATCCGCGCCGCCGCGTCGCACGGCAGCACGGTGACCAGGTCACGCCGGCCGCCCACCGCCCTGGCGATCGCCGCGACCTCCAGGAGCGCGCTGCCCAGCTCGGCGTCGCTGACGGAACCCGAGGTGTCGATGACGACGGAGACCCGAGGAGGGCTGCGCCGCAGACTCGGCAGCACCGCTCGGGGCACGGAGACCGAGCGGCGCGACGGCCGCCCGTACGAGTAGTCGCCCCCGGCACCGGAACCTTGGGCCGCCGACCTGACGGCCGCTCCGAGCAACTCCCGCCACGCCTGCGGCGGATGGAAAGCCTCCTCGGCCCACCGCCGCCACCCCGCCGGTGTGTTGCCCGGCCGGCCGGTGATGGCCCGGGCCACCCGGAACCGTACGGCGTCCTGTTCCTGGGTGCTCAGCCCCTCGGCACCGTCCGCTCCGAGGTCCCAGGCCCGTTCGAGACCGTCGGCGCCGCTGCCGCAGTCCAGCCAGCCCGCGTCCCTGGTCCGCGGACCGAGCTGGAACTGCCGCAGGTAGTCCTCCATGAGCTCCCCCTCGGGAAGCCCGAGGAGCCCCGGATGCACGGCCCCCTCGGGCATGGGCAACCCGTCGCCGAACACATCGTCGTTGATCTCGCAGTCCGCGGCGATGTTCATCCGCAGCCGCTCGCCCGGACCCGTGAGACCGCGCTCCCGCGCCACCCGGTCGCTGCGCCCGTGGTGGTCGCGGAGCAGATGCGTCACCTCGTGCACCCACACCCCGGCGAGCTCCTCCACCGGGGTACGGTCGACGAACGCGGGCGAGACGTAGCAGCGCCAGTGACGGTCCACCGCCATCGTCGGCACCTCCCCCGACTCCACGGTGCGCAGGGCGAACAGCGCGGTCGCCAGATACGGCCGGACCCGTACGGCGCGCAGCCGGGCCGCGTACAACTTCTCCAGATCCAGCGCGCCCGCCCCGCCGGCCGACTTCGCCTCCCTGCCCGTCATGTCCGTGCCCGGCCTCATCGCCCCGTCCCCGCGCCGGCCGCAGCTGCCGCCACCCGGTCGCCCGCCCGGTCCGCGCGCCGGGCCAGGGACACGACGCCGGCGAGCCGCTCGATGGCCGCCGGAACGTCCCAGTCCTCGCGGCGCAGCCCCGCAAGCGTCGTCGCCGGTGCGACCACCAGGTCCGGGGCTCCCGACTCCAGGGCCCGCGCCAGCAGTGCCCACGCCGCGTCCCAGCGGGCCTTCTCCGGGCGCCGGCCGACCGCCTCGACGACCCCTTCGAGGGCCGCTTGGCGGCGGTCTCCGCGCTCGGGCAGCTCGGCCCCCTCGGGGTCGGCGAGGAGAAGTTCGGGATCCGGGAGGTCCATCCGGTCGATCCAGGCCAGGAGTTCGAGCCCCGGCCCGTCCCCGACGGCCCCTCTCACCAGCTGCGAGAGCACGTCCCGCGAGACACCCGCGGCGGTCGCGAAGGCGATGAGCCGCAGCGCCATCTCCCAGCTCCGGGGCGAGGGCCAGGGGCCGCCCCGCAGCGCCTCGCCGCCGGGCAGCCGGTGGACGAGCGCCGGGCGCGCCGTCAGCAGACCGCAGACCGCCCGCCGGGCGACCTCCACGGCCTCCGTCAGTCTCGCGGGGTCGAGACGGGGGAGCGTGGCACGCGGCCAGACGCCCCCGAGGCCGCGGACCACGACCTCGGCGTCGTGCGCCCACCGCAGATGGACGAAGCGGTTGGCGAGCGGCGGACTCAGCTCCCAGCCGTCGGCGGCCGAGGACCGCGGATTGGCGGCGGCGACGATCCGCACGTCGGGCGGGAGGACCAGCGTCCCGATCCGGCGCTCCAGGACGAGCCGGAGCAGGGCCGCTTGGACGGCCGGGGGAGCGGTGGACAGCTCGTCCAGGAACAGCAGGCCCCGGCCGGCGCGGACCAGACGCACGGCCCACTCCGGCGGTGCCATCGGCACACCCTGTTCCGCGGGGTCGTCCCCGAGGACGGGCAGGCCGGAGAAGTCGGTGGGTTCGTGCACGCTCGCGATGACCGTGGTCAGCGGCAGGTCGAGCGAGGCGGCGAGCTGGGTCAGGGCCGCGGTCTTGCCGATGCCCGGCTCACCCCACAGGAGCACCGGCAGATCGGCGGCGACCGCAAGGGTCAGCGCCTCCAGCTGCGGATCGGGTCGGGGCTCGGTGTCGGTGTCGCGCAGGAGGGACAACAGGGCGGCGGAGACGTCGAGTTCGTCGGAGGAGGCCGGGGCGGAGGGCAGGGGTGCGGGCATGGGAGATCACCTGGGGGAGAAGAGAGGGAACGGGTCAGGGAGGAGAGAGGAGCCGGGTTTCCGTCAGCGGGGCGTGGAGTCCGTCAGCGGGACGCAGAAGGGAAAGCGGACGTCGCGTGGCGCGGGTGCGCGCCACGCGTGCGCGTGCGGCGGCTGTCCGGACGCGTCCGGCGCGGGGGTACGGGGAGGGGCACGGGCTCGCGGCCGGGTGCGGGGCCGATGAGCCCGGCCCGGTAGAGCCCGTACGTGACGCGCCGCCGCGCCGCCGTCTCGAGCGCGTCCCGGAGAGCGCCGTCGCGCAGCAGTGCGGCGGGACCGAGCAGGCCCTCGACGACGGCCAGCGCTCCGGCGACGTCACCGTGGACGAGCCGTTCCCGGACACCGGTCAGGCAGTCCGGGCGCCGGTGAGCCTCGTCCACGGCCCGCACGCAGGGCAGCGCGCTGCCGGTCAGCGCCACGAGGAGCTCCTCGCGCCTGAGTTCGGCCGGATCGTGGTCGAGCGGGGTCAGTACGCCGTCGACCAGGCCGATCCGATGCCGGGCGCCCCGGCACTCCACGAGGCGCGGCGCGCCCGCCGCATCGGACGGCCGGGGTGGACCGGGCGGCACGTGGCCGGGTACGAGCGCGGCGGCGACCAGCGGATGCAGCTGCCCGGCCTCGACGAGGCCGGCGCGCAGCAGTTCCAGATCGGGCGGCAGCCAGGTGGCCGCGTCCGGCAGGACGGGCACCGTGGCGAAGTCGCGTCGGGCGGGGGCGGGCCGCAGCGCGGGCCGGGAGGATCCGCGCGTCCCGGACGGGTCGGCGTCCAGGAGGAACCGGTGCCCCTTGCCCAGGCGTACGGCCACCGGGCCCGCGGGTCGCCCCTCGGCGCGCAGCAGGATCGCCGCCTCCTCAGGCCACCGGTCCACGGCGTGGCGGAGCCCGCCGTGAGCCGGATCCTGGTCCGGCGAAGGGAGTTCGCGGGCCGGGCCGTCGGCCCCGCAGCGGCTGCGCAGTTCACCGGCCCGACTCGCGTCCCAGAGATGGCGGTGCAGGTCGAGCCGGAACCGTGGGTGCGGGTGGGGGTGCGGGTGGTGGGACGCGGGGCCGGCGCCGGACGCCGACCGGCCCCAGAGCGTGAGGCTGATCCGCTGCCCGGAGTCGGCCCAGGCGGGCACGGTCCGGACCACCAGGTGCACGGCGCCCGTACCGTCGTGTCCCCCGGTGCCGTACCGGGCGAGGGCGACGGTGAGGCCCGGGCGCAGCAGCCCGTCCGGAGCGGTCCTCGGCATGTGCCAGCGCAGCAGGTCCGGGGCCAGCCGGCGCAGATCGGCCCGCACGCGGGCCGCGAGTTCCGCGCCGTGACCGCGGGCGAGAGCGCGCAGGTCGAGATCGACGTCGACGTGCGCGGCGGCGCAGGCCCCCGCCCAGTCCCCGGCCCGACGGCGGGCTGTCGCGGTCTCGATCATGGAAGGCGGCACGGCGAACTCGCGCACGCGCAGCCAGCGGGAGAGGGGAGAGTCCTCGTACGCGGAGGGAGTGGCCATCAGCACTCACCTTTTGCGGACGGGACCCCCGATCTGTGAAGGGAGTGAGTCGTCATCGCGATCATCGTACGACCTCCTGGCGTCGGGGGCACGGCCTTTTCCGCGCGGGAGGCCCGTGCCTACCGGCCGGGGCCGTCGCCCGGTCCGTCACCCGTGCCGGCCAGCCCGTCGCGTGCCCGGGCGTACTGCTGGGGGTGGTCCCCGGCGCCGGGGAGGGAGAGGGCGGTGCGGAACTCCCGGTGTGCCTCCGCGCGGCGGCCCGCTGCCGCGTAGGTGTCGCCGAGGCGGATGCGGATCTCCATCTCCAGCCAGGTGCTGGTGTGTTCGGTGAGCGTGGACAGGGCCTCGTGGTGGGTGTCGACGGCCGCGCGCAGCCGGCCCCGCCCGTGCTCGGCGGCGGCGAGCCGCGACAGTGCCGCCGCGCGCAGCGTCACGTCCCCCGCCCCCTCCGCGAGGTCGACCGCCCGCCGCAGCAGGGCGGCGCTCTCCGCGGGACGGCCGAGCGCGAGGTGGGCGTCGGCGACGAAGCACAGGGACTGGGCGATCGTCCGGGGCCGGCCGTTCTTCTCGGCGAGGGCGAGGGCCGCGCCGTAGTGGTCGAGGGCCTCCTCGTGCCGTCCCCGCAGGGCGTGGATCGCGCCGAGGTTGCAGGTCGAGACCCCCGTCAGCCAGTCGTCGCCGAGGCCGGCGGCCAGCTCCAGGGCCCGGCGCAGGAGGCCGACGGCCTCCTCGACCCGGCCCAGCGGCCACAGCGCGACGCCCGTCCCGGCGATCGCCCGGGCCTCGTTCCGCGGATCGCCCTGCCCACGGGCGTGCCGCAGGGCCTCCGTGAACCACGTGTGCGCCTGCCGGAACCGCCCCCGGTGGATGTCGACGACCCCCATGCAGGTGCGCAGCGCGGAGCGGAGCCCCCGGTCGTCGGCCAGGTCCGCGCACGGCAGCGCGAGTTCCAGCGCGGCACGTGCCTCAGGGTGGTGGCCCTGCCGGAGCTGGTGGTCGACCAGGGCCTCCGCGAGCAGACAGGCGTGGTCGTACGCGCCCGAGGCGGCGGCTGAGGCCACCACGTCGAGCAGTTCTCCGCCGGCCGCGTCCAGCCACTCCGAGGCCTCCCGCTGGCCGCCGAAGGGAGAACCGGCCGCGCCGGGGGCGGTCGGGAAGGTCTCGGGACCCCAGTCGCCCGCCATCCGGCCGGCCGCGGTGTAGAGCCGCAGGACGGCCGCGCGGTCCGCGGCCGCCTCCTCCGGCGCCGCGGCGGCGAGCTGCCGCGCATGGGCCCGGACGAGATCGTGCAGCCGGTAGCGGCCCGGATGCGGCTCCTGGAGCAGGCTCGCGTCGACCAGGTCCTCCAGGATCCCCTCGGCGTGCGCACGGGGACGGCCCAGCACGGCGGCCAGGCCGAGACCGTCGAAACGGACGGTCGGTACCGCCCCCAACGCCCGGAAACCCCGCCGCAATTCGGGTTCCAGCCGGTCGTACGAGAGCCGGAAGGCGGCCTCCACGCTGCGGTCCTCCGCCCGCAGCTCGCCGAGACCGCGCACGTCGTCCGACATCCGCCCGGCCAGGAACGCCAGGGTCCACGACGGGCGGTTCTGCAGCCGGGCGCTCGCGATCCGCAGGGCCAGCGGCAGACCGGCGCAGCGCCGGGCGAGTTCCAGGGCGGCCTCGGGCTCCCGGTCCGCCCGCGACTCCCCGAGGAGCGTGCGCAGCAGACCGACCGCGTCACCGGTGCCCAGCGGCTCCACGGTGAGCCGCACATCGGCGTCCAGGCCGGGCAGGCGCTGCCGACCCGCCACGAGGACGCGGCTTCCCGGCCCCGCGGGCAGCAGCGGACGGACCTGCTCGGCGCTCCGGGCGCCGTCCACGACGAGCAGCAGCCGCAGCCCGCTGGTGGCCGCGCGCCAGGCCGTGACCAGGTCCGCCAGGCCGTCCCCCGCATCCATGTCGCCCGCATCCGAGGGGAGTTCCTCGCCCGCGCCCCGTACCGTGCGGAGCAGCCGGCGCAGGGCCCGGTGCGGGCCGGCGCTCTCGTCTGCGGCGCCGTACGCCTCCAGATCCACGAACAGGCACCCGTCGGGGTGCTCGTCGGACAGCGCCCACGCGGCCCGCACGACCAGAGCGGTCTTGCCGACGCCCGCCGTCCCGTCCAGGGTCATCACGGACACCGCTCCCGGGTGCGCGGCGGCGGTGAGAACCGCGAGCTCCGCCTCGCGCCCCACCAGGCAGGCGATGTCTCCGGGGAGTTCGTTGCGCCGGGGGCGGGGGAGCCCGACACCGGACCGAACGGATTCGTCGCCGTTCCCGTCCTCGCCGGGGAGGGCCGGCCCTGCGGTGTCCCCGCCCGCGCCGGGACGGGCCGGTCCTTCGCCGTTCCCGTCCTTACCGGTGCGGGCCGGTTGTTCGGTGTGTCCGTCCCCGCCGGTGCGGGCCGGTTGTTCGGGGGCCCCGTTCCCGCCACGCCCGCCGTGCTCCGGCGGCGCGTCCCCCACCCCGGGTGCGGCCGACCCCCGGGGCCCCGGCACCCGGCCGAGGAGCAGGGCGTCGTCGCGGCGCAGGACGGCCTGGTGGACGCGTCGCAGGTCCTCGCCGGGTTCCACGCCCAGCTCGTCGAGGAGGCGGGCGCGGGTCTCCCCGTAGACGGCCAGCGCCTCGGCCTGGCGGCCGCTGCCGTACAGCGCGCGCATCCGGAGGGCGGCGAGGGGCTCGTCGTACGGGAGGGCCAGCGGCGCCGCCATGAGGCCGTCCAGGGCCTCCGCGTGGCGCCCGAGCAGGACGAGGCACTCCGCGTGCTCCTGGTGCAGGGCGCGGCGCAGCCGTGCGAGCCGCTGCCGCTCGGTGTCCGCGAGCGGCCCCGGCAGACCGGGCAGGGGCTCGCCACGGAGCAGCGCCAGCGCCCGGCCGCCCGCGTCGAGGGCGGCGACGAGGTCACCCGAGGCCTTCGCCCGCCGGCCGCGGGCCGCTTGCTCGGCGAGCTCGGCGAGGTCGGTGCGGGCCCCGCCGGGCTCGAAGCGGTAGCCGCCGCGCCCGCCGCCGATCACCGACCGGTCCGGCCCGGAGTCCGGCGCGTCCAGTGCCCTGCGGAGCGCGTACACGTAGCTGGGCAGGACGCGGTGGCCCGTGCCCGGCGGTTCGGCGCCCCACACGTCGTCGAGGAGCTGCCGGTACGTCACGAAGCCCGGGGCGCGCAGGACCAGGGCGGCGAGCACCGCCTGCCGGCGGACCGGACCGAGGGCGACCGGGACGTCGCCGCGCAGGGCCCGGACGGGGCCGAGCAGATCGATCCGCAGGGGTCCGCTCGCCTCGGCCGGGCCCGTGCCCCGGCCCGCCGGCTCCACACTCACGTCCTCGCCCCCACGTCCCCCGCACGCGCGGTGCCCGCACCGCTTCCCAAGACCTTCGCTTCAGCAGCATTTCATCGGCCTTCCACCGCGCCGCGCCAGGGTGGCCCCGACGGGTCGGCTGCCGCCGTGGGGGCGGCAGCCGGCCCGCGTCGTCGACAGCAGGGAGACACCGTCATGTCACAGGCCGGCAGCAGGCCCGGCGCGCGGCCCACCCGCCGCGCGGCGCGATGGGAGCGCTACCGGGTGACCCATCCGTTCTCCGCGCGGGACCAGGCGGGTCTGTGGGGGGCGATCGTGGGCGTCGTCGGGCTCGCCGTCCTGCTCGGATGGGCACTCGACATGAAGGGCGGTGTCGTCATCGTGGCGGCGCTCCCCTTCATCATCTCCTGGTACGAGAACCGGCGTACGGCGTTCCAGTTCGACGCGGCCGGCGCCCGGTTCGGCACCGTCCCGCTGCCCTGGAGCGACGTCACCCAGCTGGTCGTGGCCACCCCGGAGGGCGGCACGCACGCCCTGATCGGCGCGCGGCTGCGCCGCGGCGCCTCCCTCCCGGCGGGCGGGACCGTCCTCGCCCACGACCCGGAGATGCCCGCGCCGATCCATGTCGCGGTCCTCCGCGCCAAGTTCGACCTGCGGAAGATGGTGGCCAAGGCGCGCAGGTACGCACCGGCGCACCTCCAGATCGTCGTCGTCGACCCGTCCGGCGAACGCGTAGCGGTGTAGACCCACCGCCGAACAAGGACGAAAGAAGCAGGAAGACCGATGCAGCGCCCGTCGCAGCCCTGGTACGCACCGCGCCCGCCGCAGCAGCCGGTGCCGGGCAACCCGTACGCCCCGGAGGGGTACGCCCCGCCCGGGCCGCCGCCCCGGCGCGGACGCTTCGGCAGGGGGCCGGTCCTCGCCACGGTCCTCGTCGTGCTGCTCCTGCTGGCGGGCGGGGGCGTGTACGCGGCCGGCGGCGGCTGGTGGAGCGGTCCGGCCGCCCCGGTCGCGGAGCCGACCCCGCGCCCCTCCGGGACGCCGAACCCGTCCCGTACCCCCGCCGTCCGCACGCCCGAACCGCAGCACGTCCCGACCTCGGACGAGATCAACGCGGGCCGCGGGCCGGGGGACGCGACGGCGTGGGTCGTCGACGACCGGACGGACCTGCCCCGGCGCTCCATCGAGGTCCGCGACCTGTGGACCGTCGGCGACACCGTCGTCCAGGCCCTCTACAAGAAGGTCACCGCCCACCGCCTCTCGGACGGCGCCGAGCTCTGGACCGTGCACCTGCCCGCGCCCGTCTGCGAGACACCCGCCAATCCCACGCCGGACGGCAAGGTGGTGATCGTCTACCAGAACCGCGAGGCCTGGGCCGGCTACCGCTGCAACCAGCTCCAGATGATCGACCTCAGGACCGGCAGGGCCGGCTGGCACAAACAGCTCGCCGAGACCGGCACGAGGGACGACACGATCATCGTGAACAGCGCCGTGAGCGGCGGCGTCGTCGCCGTCGGCCAGAGCATGAAGGCCGCCGCGTACCGCGTAGGCGACGGGACGAAGCTCTACGACATCCCCGTGGAAGACCCCGGCAAGTGCTACCCCGACGACGTGGCGGGCGGCGCCCGGCTCCTGGTGAAGGCCGACTGCGCGATCAGCGTCGACCGGACGGGGAACTACAGCCGGCTGCGCGCTCTCGACCCGCGCACCGGCAAGGTCCTCTGGCGCTTCCGGACCCGGCCGGGATGGGAGATCGGCAGAGTGCTCTCCGTCGACCCCGTCGTCCTCACCACCTTCCACGCCACGGAGCGCACCGACAACTGGCGAGTCGTCGCCCTGCGCCCGGACGGGAAGCTCCGCACCACCATCGACCCCCGGGCGAAGGGCTTCACCTACTGCGCCGACACCGGCGATTCGGGCGAGGACATCCAGGAGTGCGACGGCACGCTCGTCGGCCCGAACACCGTCTATCTCGGCGGTACGGACCAGGTCGGCGCCTACGACCTCGGCACCGGGAAGCTCGTCTGGGGCATCAAGTCCTCCCTCACCACGCTCCACCCCCTGCACGCGGAGGCGGGCTCGTCCGCGCTCGTCTACGAGGCCGCCACGCCCAGCCGGCCGGGCGGGATCATCCGGCTCGGACCGGGCGGCGTGGACACCGAGAAGCGGATCCTGAACCACCCGGCCTCGGCCGTGTCCACGGAGTACGCCATGCTCGCCGGACACCTCGCCTACGTGAAGGGCCGCATCGTGATCACGCCGTCGGGCGTGAGCGGCGACGACGGCCAGCACCAGGCCCGCATGCTGTCCTTCGCCCCGGCGGCACCGTGAACGGCTCGGACGCCCGCGGTTCGGGTGATCCCGCACGGGGCCGTGCGTACCTCAACTATGTTGTTGACGTGGACCAGTTGATCACGGAAGACCCGACGCACATCGGCCCCTACCGCATCATCGCCCGGCTGGGCGCGGGCGGGATGGGACTGGTGTACCTCGGCCGGTCCGAAGCGGGGCGGACGGTCGCCGTGAAGGTGGTGCAGGCCGAGCACGCCCAGCACCCCGAGTTCCGGCGGCGCTTCGCGCGCGAGGTGGAGGCCGCCCGGCGGGTCGGGGGCGAATGGACCGCGGCCGTGCTCGACGCCGACACCGACGCCCCGGTGCCGTGGGTGGCGACCCAGTACATCCCCGGCCCCGACCTGACCGCCGTGGTGGCGAAGGACTTCGGCCCGCTGCCCGAGCACTCGGTCCGCATCCTCGCCAACCGGCTCGCCGTGGCGCTGCGGTCCGTGCACGGGGCGGGACTCATCCACCGTGACCTGAAGCCGTCCAACGTACTGGTGACCGTGGACGGGCCGCGCGTGATCGACTTCGGCATCGCGCGGGCGATGGACGGTCTCGGCGGAGACAGCCTGCACACCCGTACGGGCATGCTGATCGGCTCGCCGGGCTTCATGTCGCCCGAGCAGGTGCGCGGGCTCGAACTCACCCCGGCCAGCGACGTGTTCTGCCTGGGGGCCGTCCTGGTGTACGCCGCCACCGGCCGGCTCCTCTTCGGCGCCACCGACACCGGCCTCAGCGCCCACCTGTTCCGGATCGCGGAGGACGAGCCGGACCTGACGGGCGTACCGGACTCGCTGCTCGATCTCGTACGGGCGTGCCTGCACAAGGATCCGGCTCGGCGGCCGACACCCGCCGACGTGGCGGCGCGCACGGCGACGGACCGGGACGAGGAGTGGCTGCCCGGTGCCGTACTGGCCCAACTCGGACGCCGTGCCGCGCAGTTGCTGGACTTCGCCCCGGAGACGCGGGTGACGCCGCCGGACCCGCGGATCCCGGCGCAGTACTCCGCCCCGAACTCCGCCCCGCCCCAGCCGTACCCTCCGCACCCCGCCTACAGCCCGACGGTGCAGGGGGGCCAGGGCCCCGTGCCGCCGGGGTTCGGGCCGGCCGCGGGGGCCGCGCCCGGCGCGTGGGGAGCGGCCACCGCCCCGGCCGACCAGCCGGCTCCGTCCCCCCGGCGATGGGCGGGCCTGGCCGTCGCCGCGCTGGCGCAGTTCATGGTGCTCGTCGGTTCGACGAGCACCAACGCACTGCTGCCGGCCATCCAGTCCGACTTGCGCATCTCCCTCGGCGACCTCAATCTGCTGCCCCTCGCCCAAGGACTCGGCTTCGGCACACTGCTCCTGCTCGGCGGGCACCTCAACGACCTCCTGGGCCGCAAGCGGACGGCGATCATCGGCCTTGCCGGCTTCGCCGCCGCCTCCGTGCTCGGCGGACTGGCCCCCGCCGCCGGCGTGCTCATCGCGGCGCACGCCCTCCAGGGCGTCTTCGCCGCGCTGCTCTCCACGGCCGCGCTCGCCCTGGTGGCCGGTGGCTTCACCGACCCGAGGGAACGCGGCACGGCCTTCGGGCTGTACGCCCTGTTCGCCGGGGGCGGTCTGGCCATCGGCGCGTTCACGGGCGGCTGGCTGGCCGACAACCTGAGCTGGCGATGGTGCCTGTACGGCGTGGTCCCGCTCGTCCTGGTGGCCCTCGTCCCGGCCGTCCGGTTGGAGGAGGACCGGGCGAGCCGTACCCCCGCCCGCCTCGACGTCCCGGGCCTGCTGCTCGGCACCGGCGCGCTCGCCGCCCTCGCCTTCGGCTTCCACAGGGCCCAGGAGGTCCAGGGCTTCGCCTCCGGTGACCGCGGCTGGACCGCACCCCTGACCGTGTTCCTCCTGCTGGTCGGCGTGGCCCTCCTGGTGACGTTCGTGTGGTGGCAGACGCGGACGGGCAGCCCGCTCGTCCCCGCGCGGGTCTTCAGGGACCGCGACCGTGCCGGCTCCCTCCTCGTCCTCGCGCTCGTCGGCGTGGGATCGCCCCTCGTGTTCCTGATCGTGGCCCTGTACCTGCAGGTCGGGCTGGGCCACTCCCCGTCCCGGCTGGGTCTCA
The DNA here is from genome assembly GCF_900105415.1 of Streptomyces sp. TLI_105. Classification (GTDB taxonomy): domain Bacteria; phylum Actinomycetota; class Actinomycetes; order Streptomycetales; family Streptomycetaceae; genus Streptomyces. The sequence continues at coordinate 7,268,543 of NZ_FNSM01000001.1, forward strand.
TGGTGCTGCCCATGGCCGGTGCCGTCCTCGTCGCCACCCAGGTCTCCGGCCGGCTCCAGGACCGGCTCGCCCCCCGCCTGCTGATCGTGCCGGGCCTGGTCCTCGCGGCCGTCGGCGCGGCGCTGCTGACCCGCCTGGAGATCGACAGCCCGTACGTCGCCCTGGTGCTGCCCGCCCTCCTCCTCGTCGGCCTCGGTCTCGGCCTGGCGCTGGGGCCGCTGCTCGCCGTCGCGACGGGTGCGAGCGGCCCGCGGGGCTCCGGCGGCACGGCGGGGGCGGTCCTCGCGGCCCAGAGCCTCGGCGGCTGGCTCGCCGCCCCGCTGTTCGGCGGCGTCGTCGCCGCGGTGGCCGCGGGCCGCCTCGAAGGGGTGTCGGGCCTTCCGGAGGGGGTGCGGCGTGGAGGCGTCCTGATCAACCCTGAGGGCCTGCCGGAATCCCTGACCCCGCTCATCACGCAGGCGAACACGGCCATCCTGGGCGGCTACTCCGTCGTCCTCTGGTCGACGGCCGGTCTCCTGGTCCTCGCGAGCCTCCTCGCGGGCCTGCTGGTCACGACGAGGGCTCCGGCGCAGGGCTGACGGGCCTCGCCCCTGGTCGCGCCGATTGGCCCTTCGATAACTCCGTGGTGTAGAAAGCCCCGTCGATCAATCATGATCACGACATCGAGCTCTCTCATTCGGGGGAATGGAAGAATGACCTCAACTCGCCGTGCCCTCAGCGCGATCGCGCTTCTCGCCGCACTGAGCGGCGTCGCCGCCTGCGGCCCGGAGGACCCCGACACCGAAGGTCTGACCGGAGGTTCCGGCGCCGGCGCCCCGCCGTCGGCCACGGCGTCCCGGACGTCGGACCCTGGCGAGGCCGGAAACGACGCCCCGGTCGATGACGTCGACGGTGACGGAAAGGGCGGCGACTGCGGCACGCCGCCGACCCTGCCCGCCGGGCACATGAAGATGAAGGTCCAGCTGATGCGCGACGCCGGCGGCTTCGAGGCCGCGGAGGCCAAGCCGCACTGCACGCCGAACGACTGGATCTACGGCGCGGACAAGGGGGATCCGACCAAGCACTACGTCCTTCCGGAGAGCGTCAAGGCGTATCTGGCCCTCGGACCCGGCCAGTCGAAGCAGGTCGACCACGAGCAGCTGGCGCTGCACGTCGACCGCTGCCTGGCCCAGGAGATCGGGGCTCCCACCGAGGACTACCCCAAGGTGGAGGCACCCTACGGCTGCTACGGCAACGTCTACGAGGTCACACTGAACGCCAAGGGCGAAGTGGAGACGATGAAGGAGATCTGGAGCGTCTGACGACGTCCTTCAGAGCGGCCGGAGTTCAGGCTCCGGCCGTCGGGCCGACGAGGGGAGTCTGACCGCCCGTCGGGCCGACGAGGGGGGAGCCGTGTCCGGGTCCTGTCTTCGGGACGCGTCGAGCCGTCCGGTCAGCCGCCCCGCCGGATCTTCGCCGCCCGGCGGGCCTCCGCCGTCTTGCGCGCCTCGGCGGCCCGGCGGGACTCGTTCTTCGCCCGGCCCGGGCGGCCCGGGACGGTGCCGATGCCCCGGAAGGCAGCCCCGCCGCGCCGGTCGCCCTCCTGGCTCGGCGCGCTGCCCTCGACCGGCACGCCCGAGGGCTTGCGGGCACCGGTGATGCGGGTCAGCTCGGCCTCGCCGGAGCGGACCCGGGTCTCGCGGGGCCGGATGCCGGCTTCCGTCATGAGGCGGGCCACGTCGCGGCGTTCCTCGGGCGTGACCAGCGTGACGACGAGGCCCGACTCGCCCGCGCGGGCGGTGCGCCCGCCGCGGTGCAGGTAGTCCTTGGAGTCGGCGGGCGGGTCGACGTTGACGACCAGGTCGAGCTCGTCGACGTGGATGCCGCGCGCCGCCACGTCCGTGGCGACCAGGACGGGGACCTCGCCGGTCCTGAAGCGGTCCAGGGTGCGGGTCCGCAGCGGCTGCGACTTGCCGCCGTGGAGCGCCGCCGCCCGCACGCCGCTGCCGAGGAGGTGCTTGGTGAAGCGGTCGACGGCGGCCTTGGTGTGCAGGAACATGATCACGCGCCCCTCACGGGCGGCGATCTCCGTGGCCGTGGCGAACTTGTCGGCGCCGTGCACGTGCAGCACGTGGTGCTCCATGGTGGAGACGGCGGCGGCCGAGGGATCGACCGAGTGGCCGGCCGGGTCCTGGAGGTAGCGCTCGACCAGCTCGTCGACGTCACGGTCGAGCGTCGCCGAGAACAGCATCCGCTGGCCGCCCTGCGGCACCTGGTCGAGCAGCTCCGTGACCTGCGGCAGAAAGCCCATGTCGGCCATCCGGTCGGCCTCGTCGAGGACGGTGACGAACACCCGGTCGAGACGGCAGTCCTTGCGCTCGACGAGGTCCATGAGCCGGCCGGGGGTGGCGATCAGGACCTCGGCCCCGTCGCGCAGCGCGCCGGCCTGACGCCCGATCGACATGCCGCCGACCACGGTCGCCAGGCGGAGCTTCAGGGCCTCGGCGTACGGGGCGAGGGCGTCGGTGACCTGCTGGGCCAGCTCGCGGGTGGGGACCAGGACCAGGGCGAGCGGCTTGCGGGCCTCGGCCCGGCGCCCGGCGATGCGGGCGAGGAGCGGCAGGCCGAACGCGAGCGTCTTGCCGGAGCCGGTCTGCCCGCGTCCGAGGACGTCGCGGCCCGCGAGGGCGTCCGGGAGCGTGGCGGCCTGGATCGGGAAGGGCGTCTCGACGCCGCGGCGGGTGAGCTCCGCGAGCAGGTCGGCCGGCAGGTCGAAGGCGGCGAAGGTCACGGCCGCCGCGGAGGCGTCCTTGTGGGGCGTGGTGTTCATGCGGCACCTGGTCCGTGGAGAAGTCCGGTAAACGCGACGGGCCGGGGCCCCCACCACACGGGTGGGGACCCCGGCCGCGTCGGACGTGTCAACGTCAGGCGGGGAGGATGTTCTCCGCCTGCGGGCCCTTCTGGCCCTGCGTGACGTCGAAGGTCACCTTCTGGCCTTCCTGGAGCTCACGGAAGCCGGAGGTGGCGATGTTGGAGTAGTGGGCGAACACGTCCGGGCCGCCACCCTCCTGCTCGATGAAGCCGAAGCCCTTTTCCGAGTTGAACCACTTCACGGTGCCAGTAGCCATGTCATATCTCCTTCGGGGCGTAGCCCTGGGAGCCGCACTGTGCGGATCCCGGCGTCGCCGTGATGATTGCCCCGTCCGGAAAACTGCACCGAAAACACATCAAGTGCCTGACGATGTCGAATCGTCGAAGGCACTTGTAAGCATTGGGAACCACAACTGCAACTGGTCTCGACTCTAGCACGGCCTCGACGGCCGTGCACGAAAAATGTCCGGTTTTCCTGATCATTTTGTTGAGCCGGTCCGGACGCCGGTACGGGCGGGCGCATCGGCCCCGAGTCCGCGGCCGCTCCGGGCCGTGAGGGTGAACGTGACCGTGATGAGCAGCGCCCAGGCTCCGAACTTCGTGAGGGAGACCGGCTGCCAGCCGTTCAGCTGGTCCGGGTAGCTCCAGGCGCCGACGTACGTGGCCGCGTTCTCGGCGACCCAGAGGAAGAAGCCGATCAGGACGAAGGACAGGGCCAGGGGCATCCGGTGGTCGCTCTCGCCGATCCGGAACCGGACCCAGGTCCCCGCCGTCGCGGCGAGCAGCAGCGCGGCCAGGGCCCAGCGGGCGTCGGGCAGCCAGTGGTGGCTGAAGAAGTTCACGTACACGGCCCCGGCGAGGACCGCCGTGATCCGGGGCCGGTAGCCCGTGAGCCGCAGGTCGAACAGGTGCCAGGCGCGGCAGACGTAGCTGCCGAGCGCCGCGTACAGGAACCCGCCGTACAGCGGCACGCCGCCGAACTTCGTCAGGGCGTCCTCCGGATAGCTCCACGAGCCCATCCGCACCTTGACGAGCTCGAAGAGGAGGCCGATGGCATGGCACCCGGCGATCACGGCGACGTCCCGGCCGGTGTCCCAGCCGACCTTCCACGCGAGGACGGTGAGCCCGACGCCGTACAGGAGCAGCAGGTCGTAGCGGGCGACCGGCAGGTCGGGCAGCAGGGCCGAGACGGCGATGCCGCCGACGAGCGCGACGGCGAAGGCGCAGCAGCGCGCCTCCAGGAGCGCGAAGCGCAGCAGCTGACGTATCCCGTGGGTGAGCGTCTCCATGGCCGGAGGGACGTCGGCGGACCGTGATCGGTTCGCCGGCCCCGGTGGGGGCGAAAAGGCGGCGCGCCGCACCCCCGGAGATGGGGGGTGCGGCGCGCCGCCGTGCCGTCGGGCGTGCCGGAGATCAGACCGCCGGGGACGGGAAGGTCGGGTACTCCACGCCGGAGACGTGCTGGACGACCCGGATGACCTGGCACGAGTAGCCGAACTCGTTGTCGTACCACAGGTACAGGATCGCGTTGTCGCCGTCGACCTTGGTCGCGCCGGCGTCGACGATGGACGCGTGGCGCGAGCCGACGAAGTCCATCGAGACGGCGTCGGGGGCCGTGGTGAAGTCGATCTGGCGCTTCAGCGGCGAGTGCAGCGAGACGTCGCGGAGGTACTCGAGGACCTCCTCGCGGGTGGTCTCGCGGCCCAGGCGCAGGCTCAGGATGGCGATCGAGACGTCCGGGACAGGGACGCGGATCGAGCTGCCGGTGATCGGCGCCTTCAGGTCGGGCAGCGCCTTGGCCACGGCGGAGGCGGCACCCGTCTCCGTGATGACCATGTTGAGCGGCGCGGAGCGGCCGCGGCGGTCGGCCTTGTGGTAGTTGTCCAGCAGGTTCTGGTCGTTCGTGAACGAGTGGACCGTCTCCACGTGGCCGCGCAGCACGCCGTACTCGTCGTCCATGGCCTTCAGCGGCGGGACGATCGCGTTGGTGGTGCAGGAGGCGCAGGACAGGATCTGCTCGTCCGGCTTCACCGTGTCGTGGTTGACGCCGTGCACGATGTTCGGCACGTCGCCCTTGCCGGGCGCGGTCAGGACGACCTTGTCGATGCCGGGGCGCAGGTGCTTGGAGAGGCCCTCGCGGTCCCGCCACTTGCCGGTGTTGTCGATGAGGATGGCGTTGTCGATGCCGTACGCCGTGTAGTCGACCTCGGAGGGGTCGTTGGCGTAGATCACCTTGATCGTGTTGCCGTTGGCGACGATGGTGCTGTTCGCCTCGTCGACCGTGATCGTGCCCTGGAACTGGCCGTGGATGGAGTCGCGGCGCAGCAGCGAGGCGCGCTTCACGAGGTCCTGGTCGCCGCCGCCGCGGACGACGATCGCGCGCAGGCGCAGACCGTTGCCGGAGCCGGCCTTCTCGATGAGGAGACGGGCGACGAGGCGGCCGATGCGGCCGAAGCCGTAGAGGACGACGTCGCGTCCGTCACGGCGCTCGATCTTGTTCTCGCCGATGGCGCCCGCGACGGCCTCGGCGGTGAACTCCGCCACCGAGAGACCGCGGTCGTCGGTCTTGTAGTCGGCGGCCAGCACGCCGATGTCGATCTGGCACGGGCCCAGGTCGAGCGTCGTGAGCGTCTCGAGGAACGGCAGCGTCTCGGTGACCGAGAGCTCCTCGCCGTCGATCTGCCGGGCGAAGCGGTGGGTCTTGAGGATGCTGACCACCGACTTGTTCACCAGGGAGCGGCTGTGGACCAGGACGGTGACGTCCTGCTCCCGGTGCAGCTTCCCGATGATCGGGATCATCGACTCCGCGATCTCCTCGCGGTTCTTCCAGCTGGTGAACGAGTCGTCATTGACAGTCACAAGATTATCTTTCGAGCTAGGCGGCGCTCATATGGTAACCCCCGGTCGGTTTGATCAATCAAGGGGTGCCGAACCGTACGATGGGTCACGTCGGGAGCCGCCGCGGTCGGGCGGACCCACCTACCAGGATGCGGGGGCATGGTGGTGAAGTTCGGGCTGCTCGGATCACTCGTCGTCCACGACGGGACGGAGCTGCGGCCGGTGCCCGGCCCCAAGGTCCGCGTCCTCCTCGCCGCACTGCTGCTCCAGGCCAACCGCCCGGTCTCCCGGGACGCCCTCAAGGAAGCCCTCTGGGGCGACTCGATCCCCGCCAGCGCCGACGCGGCCCTCGCCAACCACCTCACCAGGCTCCGCCGCGTCCTCGCCGCCGCCGACGGCGGGACCGACGAGCGGCTGCGCACCGTCGCCCCCGGCTACCAGCTGATCGTCCACGAGGACGAACTCGACGCCGACGCCTTCGAGGCCCGGGTCCGGGCCGTGCGGCAGGCGCACCAGCGGGAGGACTGGGAGGCGGTCCGCCGGGAGGCCGCCCTCGCCATGTCCTTATGGCGCGGCACCCCCCTCGCGGACCTCGCCCCCTTCTCCGACACCGAGGGGCCCGCGCTCCGCGTCCACCAGCTCGTGGAGGCACGCCTCCAGGCCCTCGAATGGAGCTTCGGCGCCGAGCTGTGCCTCGGCCGCCACCACGAGGCCGTCGCCCCGCTCGCCACCCTTGCGGGGGAGCACCCGCTGCGCGAGGGCTTCCACCGGCGCCTCATGCTCGCCCTTCACCGCTCCGGACGCCAGGCCGAGGCCTTCTCCGTCTTCCACCGGCTGCGCCGGAACCTGGTCGACGAGCTCGGCACGGAACCCGGCGCCGCCGTCCAGGAGGCCTACGCGGAGATGCTCGCGGGCGAACCCGCGCCCGACCCCGCCCCCCGTCCCGCCTCGGCCCGCCCGCCCTTCCAGCTGCCCTGCGAGAGCGAGGCCTTCACGGGCCGGGAGAACGAGGCGGCGACCGTACTGGCGCTGCTGGGGGTACGACCCGAGGACGACGAGCCCGAGCCGGAACCCCCTGGAGCGGTCGCCTCCCTGGACCGGGGCGCCGGGCCCGGCGCGGCCGAGGGCACGGGCGCGGACCCGGGCGGCGCCGGCCGTACGGGCACGGGTGCCGGCCCTGGCGGAGCCGGTGGTACGGGCGGCAGCGGCGGCCTCCGCGCGGTCGGCCGCACGGGCGCGGACCCCGGCGGAGCCGGTCACGCGGGTGCGAGTGCGGACGGTGGGGTTCGGAGCGGGGACGCTCGGGCTCGGGCCGTCGTGATCTCCGGCATGGGCGGGGTCGGCAAGACCGCTCTCGCGATGCACGTGGCGCACCGGGTGCGCGAGGCCTTTCCGGACGGCGCCCTCTACGCCGACCTGCGCGGCTACGGCGCCGGCGGCGCGCGCACGGCCCATGAACTGCTCGCCCGGTTCCTGTCCGACCTGGGCGTCCGCCAGGACGCCCTGCCCGAGGACACCGATGACCGCGCCCTCCTCTTCCGGTCGGCGCTCGCCGAGCGCCGCGTGCTCCTGGTCCTCGACAACGCGCGCAACGCCGCCCACGTCGCACCCCTGCTGCCGGCCGGCGGGCACAGCGCCGCCCTGATCACCAGCCGCCAGCTGCTCGCCGACCTGCCGCGCTCCGCCAGGGTCCCGCTGTCCCCGCTGCCCGAGCCCGACCAGTACGCGCTCCTCGCCAAGCTCGCCGGCGCCGAGCGGGTACGGAGCGAGCCCGCGGCCCTGGCCGCCATCATGGCCGCCTGCGGAGGCCTGCCGCTCGCCCTGCACATCGTCGGCGGCCGGCTGGCCTCCCGGCCCTCCTGGCCCCTCGCGCTCCTGGCGAAACGACTCACCCCCCACCAGGGCCGGCTGGAGACCCTCGCCATGGGGGAGTTCGACGTCCGCCGCACCTTCGCCATGAGCTACGTGGCCATGCGGGACAGCGAGCAGCCCCTGGAGCGCGAGGCCGCCCGCGCCTTCAGGCTCCTGGGGCGGGTGTGGCCGGCCCACGCGGTCACCCCGCAGTCCGCCGCGGCGCTCCTCGACGTCACGGAGGCCCGGGCCGCCGTCGTCCTCGACGTCCTCGCCGACGCCCACCTCGTCCTCAACCCCGAGCCCGACCGGTACCTGCTGCACGACCTGCTCGGCGAGTACGCGGCGCAGCGGGACGAGGAGGACACCGAGCAGGAGCGCACCACGGCCCTGACCCGGCTGCTCTCCTGGTACGCCGCCGCCCTCGCGGCGGCGACGCTGGTCGCCACCCGCGAGACGCAGTCCCCACCCCCGCTCGGCGGGGAGGCCGTGAAGAACCTGGCGCTGCCCGAGTTCGCGGACGACGACGAGGCGATCCGGTGGACCGCGAGGGAGCTGCCGGCCGTCCGGGACGCCCTCACCCGCGCCGGGGAGCTCGGCCGCTCCGACATCGCCTGGCGGATCGCCGTGGGCCTCTTCGGCCACGCGAGCACGCACTGGTGGACGGGGGAGTGGGACGCCTGCCTGGAGCAGGCCATGGACATCGCCCGCAGGCACGACGACCGGCTGGGGCAGGCCTGGCTGCACCGGCGCACGGCCGTCGCCCACGGCATGGCCTTCCGGAACGAGGCCTGCCTGGCGCACCTCAGGATCGCCCTGGACCTCTTCACCGAGCGCGCGGACCTCACGGCCCAGGCGTCGATCCGCGGCAACATGGCGGCGGTGTACCTGCAGCTGGAGGACTCCGAGCGCGCCCTCGTCCACGCCGAGCGCTCCCGCGATCTCTACGGCGCGATCCGCAACCCCCGCGGCGAGGCGCTCATCCTCAGCCGGATCGCGGACGTTCACAAGATGCGCGGCGAGTCGGACCTGGCGGCCGCGGACTACCGGCGGGTCATCGAGCTGATCAGAGGGACCGGGCACGGGGTGTTCCTCGCCACCGCCCTCACCAACTACGGCGACGTGCTGCGCCTCCTCGGGGACCGCGACGAGGCCTTCGAGGTCCTGGCGGAGGCGCTCGCCATCCGGCTCCGGATGGACGACCACGGGGGCACGGCCGACTGCCTCGTCTTCACGGCCCGGGCCCACCACCACGTCGGGGAGTGGGACGCGGCCCGCGAGACCTGGGAGTGGTGCCTGGAACTGGCCCGCCGGTACCACCTCGCCAAGCGGATCGACGAGTGCCTGGAGGGCCTGAGGGCCCTCGCCTCCCAGGCGCCGGCGTCCGACCGGCTCGTGATCGACGACGTCCGTCACTGAGCCGACGAGCGGCGCTCCCGGACGGCGGCGAGGCGCTCCTCGAGCGCCGCGCGGCGCTCGGGCCACTCCTCGGCGACGATCGAGAAGACGGCGGAGTCCCGGAGGCGGCCCTCCTCACCCGGGGCCCAGGAGGCGGCCCAGTTGCGCAGGACGCCCTCGAAGCTCGCGCCGACGCTCGCGATCGCGGCCCGCGAGCGGGCGTTGCGGGCGTCGGTCCTGAGGTCGACCCGGGCCACCTCCCAGCTCTCGAAGGCGTGCCGGAAGAGCAGGTACTTGGCCTCGGTGTTCACCCCGGTGCCCTGGGCGGAGGCCGCGAGCCAGGTGAAGCCGATCTCGATCGCGCACAGGCCCTCCCCGGAGGGCCACGGGCGCGGATCCAGGAAGGCGGTGGCGCCGACCACCCGGCCGGTCGCCGGGTCGACCTGGACGTACGGGGCCACCCTGCCGTCGGCGGCGCGGCCGAGCTGCGCGTCGATGTAGGCCGCGGTCGCCTCCCGGCGCGGCACCCAGGTGAACCCGTACGAGTCCCTGTTCTCCTCCGCCGCCTCCGCGAGGCCGTCGGCGTGGTGGTGCCCCAGCGGCTCCAGGCGGACGAACTCGCCCTCCAGAAGTGGCCCTTCCAGCGTGAAACCCATCAGTCCGCACCCCGTACGTCGTGTCGAGCCGTCCAAGATCGTTCGATCAGGGTGCAGGGTCGCAGAGCGGGGGCCGGGGCGGCATCTCGATTTCGTCCGGCGGCCGGGCGATTTCGTTCGGCAGTCAGGCGATTTCGCCCGGTGGTCAGCCGAAGGCGAGGGTCCGGAAGTCGTCCCTGACCCGGGCCAGCGGGCCTGGGTCCCGGGTGAGGCGGAGCCGGTTGGTGAGCAGGACGGCCCAGCGGCCGCGCGCGGGCGACACCCACAGGGCCGTGCCGGTGAAGCCGAAGTGCGCCCAGACGTCCTCCGCAGGTTCCGTGCCCGGCGCCGGGTGCCAGAACAGCCCGCGCGGCGGGAGGAGCCGGCCGGTGCGGACGCGCAGCGAGGCGGCCGTCCACTCGGCGGAGAAGGTGCCGGGCACCGGGACGAGCAGGTGGCGCAGGAACCGGCCGATGTCGGCGGTGGTGGTGAAGACCCCCGCGATCCCGCAGGCGCCGCCGAGGAGCCGGGCCGAGAAGTCGTGGACGGTGCCCCGGAGCGGGGCGCCCCTCTCCGCGTCGTACTCGGTGGGCGCGCACCGCTCCCTGACCTCGGCGGGCAGCGGCCCGTACCGGGTCTCCGTCATCGCGAGGGGCGTCCAGATCCGGTCCTCGGCGAGCCGGGGGAGCGGCTGTCGGGTGAGGTGCTCGGCGAGGTAGCCGAGGACCAGCGCCGCCCGGTCGGTGTACGCGACGGCCTCGCCGGGCCGGTGCCGCAGGGGCTCGGCGAGGACGCCGTCGCGGACGTCCTGCGGATCGGAGCCGTACAGGTGCCGGAGGTTGGCGCGGAGCGGCAGGCCCGCGGTGTGGGTGAGGAGGTGGTGCGCCGTCGCCCCGGCGAGCGGCCGGCCCGCGGCCTCGGGCCAGTACGAGCCGAGCGGGGCGGACAGGTCGAGCTTCCCGGCGTCGACGAGCGTGCCGACGACCGCCCAGACCGCGAGGATCTTGGTGAGGCTCGCGACGTCGAAGAGGGTGTCCGGGCGCGTCGGTGCGCCGGGGTGGGCCGGGTCGAGCAGCCCGACCGCCCCGGAGGAGAGGGTCGTACGGGCGTCGCCCACGGCCCATGCGGCGCCCGGGTACGTGCCCGCCCGCGCCGCCTCGTCGAGGAGCCGCTCGAAGGGGTCGCTGCGCTGTGCCAAGGCGTGCCTCCGACGGTCCGGGGAGGTTCGGGGAGGGCCGTCGGGAGACCGACGGACCGCGCTCCGAAGTCATGCCCCGGGCATACCGGAAGACACCCTTCCGTCAGTGGCCGTCGCCCTCCTGGGCAGTCGGCACGCAGGTCACCTCGTCGCGCGGGGTGTAGTGGGTCTTGTAGGTCTCCCGCTTGACCTCGACGCCGTCGTTCTTGAAGACGCGGTCCACCGAGATGTCGAAGCCCTCCAGGGGCGGCTGCGGCACACAGGCCTTGCCGCTGCCCTCGCGCTTCGTGGGCTGCGTGAGGTTGGTGCGCGGCCCGGCGACCGCCTCGACGGAGTCGTACTTCTTCGTGCCGAGGAAGCTCACGGTGACCGAGGAGTCCGTCGCGCTCGCCTTGATGTAGATCGGCTTGCCCGTGTCGTTGCGGAACTTCAGGTCGAGCGAGCCCCAGGCGACGGTCGCCTCCCGGCCGGCCGGGTAGCGCTCGATGTAGAAGGAGTGGGCGCCGTGCTCGACGGGCTGCACCCCCGCGAAGAACATGGCGTTGTAGACGGTGGTGGCCATGGCCGACACACCGCCGCCGGGCGCGGAGCGGTACGAGCCGTCGAGGATCATCGTGCCGTCGACGAAGCCGTTGTCCGGGGTCCGCTCGCCGACCGTCTTGTTGAAGCTCCACACCTCGCCCGGCTGCACCAGCGAGCCGTTGATGAGCTCGGCCGCCCGGCCGATGTTCGTCGTCCGGTACGGCGCGGTGGGGAAGTTCACCGTGAACGTCGACATCTGCTCGGTGATGCCCAGCCGGGCCAGCGAGGCGGTGGTCAGCTCGGGCTCGGTGACCCTGGTGGCCACCGGAGCCGTACGGGCCGCCTCGCCCGTCCTGGTGAGCAGCGGGCGCACGGCGTCGCCCAGGGCCTTCGCGGTCACCTCGTGACCCGGCCGGCCCTCCGACTCCACGACCACCCTGCCGTCGCGCACCCCGAGCGACCCCTCTTCCGGCGCGCTGGTCAGCGCGGCGAGGGGACGTGCCACGTCCGGGTCGCGCAGCAGGGCCTGCTCGTCGAGGAAGGCGGTGAGGCGGCCGTCGTCGTTCCTCACGGTGAGGTGGTCGGCGAGCGTGGCGGGGGAGATCCGCACCCGCTCGGCGCCCGCCGTGAGCGTCACGGGGCCGGAGACGGCGGGCTTCGCGTACGTGTCGAGGAAGCGGGACACCTCGGCGGCGGGCAGCTTGGGCTCGGTCACCGAGACGGGGAGCGTCACCGCGGCGGCGCCGGTGGCGGCCGGGTACGCCGCGCGCAGGGACTCGGCGGCGCGATCCGTGTCCAGCTTGCTGCCCGTGACGGGCTGGGTCGCGACGGCCCTGCCGTCACGGAAGGCGACGGATCCCTCGCGGACCGCCCGGTCGTTCCGCTGGGCCAGATCGGCCACGGTGGCCCGGGTCTTGGCCTCGTCGTACGCGAGCACCGGCCGGATCTCGCGCTCGCCGGAGGAGAACAGCCGCCGGATCACGGTGAAGGGGTCGCGGGACGGGTCGGCCGCCAGGTCTGCGGTCTTCGCCACGTCCACGGTCAGACCGGCGGAGGCCGGGTCCACGGCGGCGGCGCGGTCGCCGACCCGCACGGGTATCGGCGCCTTCCAGGAGGCCGGGGCCGCGGCCGTCAGCCTGGCCTGGGCCTCGGCGCGGCTCATGCCGCCGATGTCCACGCCGTCGACCCGGGTGCCGGCGGATATGTCGTCCCCGGTGGCGACCAGTCCCGCCACGTACAGGCCCCCCGCGGCGACGGCCACCACACCCGTCGCGATCGCCGCCGTCCGGAGACGCGGGCGGCGCCCCTCGCGGGGCGTCGGGGCAAGGTCGGTCCTGGAGCGGGGCACACGCTCTCCCGGGGCGTCGAGGAATGGGGCAACCACACGACGGTACGCCGAAAGAGTGTCTTATGCACATAAGAACGGTTTGACCTGCGGTGATACGGAGTGGGGCGAATCGACCACGGAAAGTACGGCCGAACGGGTGTGGGCGGGCGCCGCCGAACCCGGAAAACCTGCTCGCGGGCACCGCCCGCGTGGGCCGCGCCTGCGGGGCGGCGCCCACCCCCGTTGTGGGCAGTCGTTCCGCCGGGGCGGAACGGGTGGACACAACGGACGGCGCCCTTGCCGGCGCCAGAGGCTCCCGCGCCTGAACCCGCACCCCGTTGCGCGCCGCCGCTGTCGGTGCGGGTCCAGGCCCAGAAGGCGGAGCGCGCCGCTGAAGGCGCCGTCCCGTGTGCCCACCCGTCCCGCCCCAGCGGGACGATTGCCCACACGGGCGGGGAGCGCCGCCCCGGCGGGCGCAGCCCGCAACGGGCATGGGGGTGGGCGCCGCCCCGGCGGGCGCAGCCCACAACGGGTCGACGGAAGCGCGGCCCGCAACAGAGGCGCGGCCCCGCCCGCCGCCCCGCGCCTAAGCTGGAGAGATGCCCGTCACCCCCGGCCCCGGCCCCGCCCGCCCCGGCCCCCAGTCCGTCGAGCGGGCCCTCGCCGTGCTCGACGCCGTCGCCGACGCGGACCGGCCCGTCGGGGCGAAGGCGCTGGCCCGGGAGCTCGGTTGCGCCCTCTCGACCGTCTACCACCTGACCGGGCCCCTGCTCGACCGCGGCTACCTCGTCCGCACCGTCGAGGGATACGCGCCCGGCCCCCGCGTCCCGGCCCTGCACCGCTCCCACCAGCGGCACCACGGGTTCGGCGCCGGGACCGGCGAACTCCTGGGCCGGCTGCGGCGGGCCACGGGCGCCGAGGCGTACCACACCGCCTACCGCGACGGCCTGATCACGGTCGTCGACACCACCGCCCCCGTCACGGACACCGGCCACCCCTTCACCCCGGGCCCCGAGCCCCGCGCCCACGCGACCGCCCACGGCAAGGCGCTGCTCGCCGCGCTGCCGCGCCCGCTGCGCCGCCGCTATCTGGCGGAGCACGGCATGGCCCGCTTCACCGAGCGGACGATCACCGGCGCGGAGCGCTTCGAGGCCGAGGTGGACCGGGTGCGCGGCCAGGGCTTCGCCGTGTCCGTGGGGGAGGCCGACCTCGCGTACACCTGTCTCGCCGTCGCCCTGCCCGACCGCGGCGACGGCATCGTGCACGCCCTGTCCGTCTCCCTGCCCACCGTCGAGTTCGGGCGCCGCCAGGGCGGCATCCGGGCCGCCCTGACCCGTGCCGTGCCCGGCTTTCCGACCCTGCCGGAATCCTGAGCCGTCCCGCTCGCCCGCAGCAGCCGGCCGCCGCAGGATGGACCCATGATCTTCATCGCCGTACGGTTCACCGTCCGCCCCGACCACGCCGACCGCTGGCTCGACCTCGTCGACGAGTTCACGCGCGCCACCCGCGCGGAGCCCGGCAACCTCTTCTTCGACTGGTCCCGCAGCGTCGACGACCCGAACGTCTTCGTCCTCCTGGAGGCCTTCGCCGACGCGGAGGCGGGCGCCGCCCACGTCGCCTCCGACCACTTCACGGCCGGACTCTCCGCCATGGCCGACGCCATCGCCGCCACCCCCGAGATCATCAACGTGGAGGTTCCGCAGCAGGGCTGGGGCGCCATGGCCGAGCTCGCCCCGACCGGCGTCTGAAGCGCTCGGCCGACGACCCCCGGCGCGCCCCGCCCCGCCTGATAGGTTCGCGTGGAACGTCGCGTGAGACGCAGGCGGGGGCGGCGCCCCGAGGGGAGAAGCGGCACATGGCGGTGAGCGGGCGACAGACCGGCAGGCCCACCCTCGAGGAGGTCGCGGCCCGGGCCGGAGTCGGGCGCGGCACGGTCTCCCGGGTCATCAACGGCTCCCCGAAGGTGAGCGAACAGGCCAAGGCCGCCGTCGAACGGGCCGTCGCCGAACTCGGCTACGTCCCCAACCGGGCCGCCCGCGCCCTCGCCGGCAGTCGCACCGACGCCGTCGCCCTGGTGATCCCCGAGACCGAGGCGCGGCTCTTCGCCGAGCCGTACTTCCTCGACATCATCCGCGGGGTCAGTGCCGAACTCGCCGCCGCGGACAAGCAGTTGCTACTGACCCTCATCCGCAGCGAACAGGAGCGGCAGCGCTTCGAGCAGTACCTCGCCGCGCAGCGCGTCGACGGCGTCCTCCTCGTCTCCGTGCACGGCGACGACCCGCTGCCCGACCAGGTCCGCGCCCTCGGCCTGCCCGCCGTGCTCAACGGCCGCCGCACCGAGGCCGAGCGCGTCGCCTTCGTCGACTCCGACAACACCGGCGCCGGCCGGACCGCCGTCGCCCACCTCGCCGCCCGTGGCCGGCGCGCGATCGCCACCGTCACCGGCCCCCTCGACATGTACGTGGCCCGCTGCCGCCTCGACGGCTACCGCGAGGGCCTCACGGAGGCCGGACTCACGCCCGACGAGACGCTCGTCGCCAACGGCGACTTCACCGAGGAGGGCGGCCGGCGCGCCATGCGGGAGCTCCTGGACCGCCGCCCCGACCTGGACGCCGTCTTCGCCGCCTCCGACGTGATGGCGGCCGGCGCGCGGAGCGTCCTGCGCGAGGCGGGCCGCCGGGTCCCGGAGGACGTGGCCCTCGTCGGGGTCGACGACTCGCCGGTCGCCCGGCTCATGGACCCGCCGCTGACGAGCGTGCGGCAGCCCATCGAGGAGATGGGCCGCACCATGGCGCGCCTGCTCCTGGAGGAGATCGCCTCGCCCGGCGACGCGGACGAACAGCCCCGCCGGATGCTGCCGACCGAACTCGTCGTCCGCGCCTCCTCCTGACGCCCACCCATCCCGCCGACTCCGTCGGTGCCGAGATGCAGCCGTCCCGGGCGCCCCGGAGAATGGACACCGTACGGGGCCCGTATCCGCGAACAGGGCGCTCCGACGGCGTCCGACCCACCTGGCAAGGGGGCGGTGGACGATGTCGCTGCGCAGACCGAACCGGCCGCCCGAGGCGCCCGGCGCGCTGCGCACCTGGACCGTGGTGTACCTCCTGGTCGTGACCCTGCTGACCATCGCGTACCTGGAGTTCCCCGCCCGGCACACCACCCTGTGGGCACTCATCGGGCTCAGCGGCGTCGCCGCCATCCTCGTCGGTGTCCACCGGAACCGACCTTCCCGGCGCTGGCCCTGGCTGGTGCTCGCCGCCGCCAACCTCGCCTTCGTGAGCGGCGACACCGCCTACAACGCCCTGGAGGCCTTCTTCGGCCAGACCAGACCCTTCCCGTCCGTCGCGGACGCCCTCTACCTGGTCACCTACCCGCTGTTCGCGATCGGCCTCTTCGGATTCATCCGCCACCGGGCCGTCGGCCGCGACCTCGGCGTCGTCCTCGACGCGCTGATCCTCACCTCGGGGCTCGCGCTGCTCTGCTGGGTCAACCTCATCACCCCGCTCGCCAGGAGCGAGGGGATGACCTGGGCCGAGAAGGCCATCTCCATCGCGTATCCCCTCGGCGACGTGCTGATGCTCGCGATGCTCGCCCGGCTCCTCGTCCCCGGCGGGCTGCGCTCCCGGTCCGTGCAGCTCCTCACCCTCGGCACCTGCGGCATCCTCGCCTCCGACGTCGTCTACGGCATCAAACAGCTCGACGGCACCTGGGAGGTCGGCACCCCCTGGGACCTCGGCTGGGTCGTCTTCTTCACGGCCTGGGGCCTCGCCGCCCTCCACCCCTCCATGACCGGCCTCACCGAGCACGCCCCCGAACCGGCCCCGCGCGTCGCCGAGCGGCGGCTCGCGCTGCTCGCCGGGGCCTCCCTCGTCGCCCCCGGCCTGCTGCTGCTCCAGTCGCTGCGCCACGCGCAGAACAAGGACATCGCCGTCATCGCGATCTTCTCGGCCCTGATGTTCCTGCTGGTCCTCGCCCGGCTCTGGGGCATGATGAGCGACCACGGCAAGGCCGAGGCCCGCGAACGCAGTCTCAGGGTCGCCGCCGCCTCCCTCGTAGCCGCCCTCAGCCCCCGCGAGGTCGCCGGAGCGGTCGAGGCGGCCTCCGCGACCCTCTTCGGCGCCGGCACCTCCCACCAGGTCCTCCTCCTCGCCCGGGACCGCCGCGGCGGCCTCACCGCCGTGGCCACCGCGGAACACCCCTGGAGCTGCCGCACCGACGAGCTGATCCGGCCCCGTGGCACCCCCTGGTCCGAGCTGGTCGCCGAAGGCGCCCGGCTGCTCCCGCTGCCCCGGCTCGACCCGTCCGTCGCCGCCGAGATCACGACCGAGACCCACGTCCTGCTCTGCCCCCTGGCGCTCCAGGCCCCCTCCGGAGGCGAGCCGCTGCTCGGCGTGCTGCTCTTCGCGGCATCCGAGAAGAAGCTCGCGGAGATCTCGGGCCCCGCCCAGTCCCTCGCCTCCCAGGCGGCCCTGGCCCTCGAACGCTTCGGTCTCAGCGAGGAGGTCAACCGCCGCACCAGCGAGGCCTACTTCCGCACCCTCGTGCACAACACCTCGGACGTCATCCTGATCCTGGACGACGACGACACCGTCCGGTACGCCAGCCCCTCGGCCGAGTCCATGTTCGGCCGCTCCCTGCTCCCCGGCACGCCGCTCACCGAACTCCTCGCCCCCGCCGACACGGCGAGCGCCCTGCGCCTCGTCGCCGACGCGCGCGCCCGCGGCGCCGCCGACGCCCGGGACGACTGGAAACTGCTGCACGGCGGCTCCGGGGAACTGGAGACCGAGGTCCGGTGCAGCAACCTGCGCGACGAGCGCACCGTCCACGGCCTCGTCCTCACCCTCCGCGACGTCACCGAGCAGCGGAAACTGGAGCGGGAACTGACCCACCGGGCGTTCCACGACTCGCTCACCGGCCTCCCCAACCGGGTCCTGCTCCTCGAACGCATCGAGCGGGCGCTGCTCCGCGGCCGCCGCGAGTCCACCCTGACCTGCATGCTCTTCGTCGACATCGACGACTTCAAGGTCGTCAACGACACCATGGGGCACTCCGTCGGCGACGAGCTGCTCGTCGCCGTCGCCCGCCGCCTCACCTCGGTCCTGCGGCTCACCGACACCGCGGCCCGGCTCGGCGGCGACGAGTTCGCCGTCCTCATCGAGGGGGCGCGCGAGCCCCGCGACGCCGAGGCCCTCGCGGCCGAGATCGTGCACACCCTCAGCCAGCCTTTCCCCCTCACCGACGGCGCCGTCTCCGTGTCCACCAGCGTCGGCATCGCGACCGTGCTCGACAGCGCCCACGCCGAGGAGCTCCTCGGCCACGCCGACCTCGCCCTGTACGCGGCCAAGGCCGCCGGCAAGAAGCGGTGGCGGCTCTTCCGCCCCGAGCTCCACTCCCGGCTCGTCGCCCGCCACGAACTCCAGGAGGGCATGGACCGGGCCATCGCCGACCACGCCTTCGCCCTGCGCTACCAGCCGATCGTCGAGGTGGACGGCGGCGCCCCGGCAGGTCTCGAGGCACTCGTCCGCTGGCCGCACGCCCGCCGCGGCATGGTGCCGCCCGACCAGTTCATCACCCTGGCCGAGGAGAGCGGCCACATCATGCCGCTGGGCGCCTGGGTCCTGGAACACGCGGCGCTCGACATCGCCCGCTGGCAGCGCGCCCGCCCCGGCGGCACCCCCCTGCGGGCCAATGTGAACGTCTCCGCCCGGCAGTTCCGCGACCCCGGGTTCCTCGAAGAGGTACGGCGCGCCCTCCACTCCTCCGGGCTCGCGCCCGGCTCGCTCGTCCTGGAGCTCACCGAGAGCGTCCTCATGCGCAAGGACGCCCAGATCCGGACCACCATGTCCGCCCTCAAGGAACTGGGGGTCGGCATCGCCATCGACGACTTCGGCACCGGGTACTCCTCGCTCAGCTACCTCCGCGAGTTCCCCATCGACGTCCTCAAGGTCGACAAGTCGTTCATCGACGACCTCACCACCGACCCGCAGCAGGTGGCGCTCGTGGAGGGCATCGTGCGCATCGCCGACGTCCTCGGCCTCCAGGTCGTCGCCGAGGGCATCGAGCACGAGGAACAGCGGGCGCTGCTCGCCGGGATGGGCTGCCGCTACGGGCAGGGCTACCTCTTCGCCCGCCCCATGACCGCCCACCAGACCGAGTCCTACCTGCACCGCGCCCCGCCCGCGGCCGCCCGGCCCGCCGACCGTCAGAGCGTCCGGCTCGCGGGTGCCGCCCCGGCCGTCCGCAGCACCTCCCGGCCCCCGCGCGAGTCCCGCTGGCGGGACCTGGAACACCTCCAGCGGACCAGCCTCATGTGCGACGCCGTCATCGACGAGATCGACGGCCGCCGCATCCGGGTCGGCGACGACTGGCTCGTCGACTTCGCCTCCTGCAACTACCTCGGCTTCGACCTCGAACCCGCCATCATCGAGGCCATCGAACCGGAGGTCCGACGGTGGGGCACCCACCCCAGCTGGTCCCGGCTCATCGGCAGCCCCCGGATCTACCCCCGCATCGAGGAGCGGCTCACCGACCTCCTCGGCGCCCCCGACACCCTGCTGCTGCCCACCATCACCCTCATCCACCAGTCCGTCATCCCGCTCCTCGCCGGCACCGGGCAGGTCTTCGTGGAGGCGCAGGCCCACCGCACCGTGTACGACGGCTGCGCCGGCGCGCGGGGGCAGGGCGCCGAGCTCCACCGCTTCCGCGCCGACCGGCCGGAGGAGCTGGCGAGCCTGCTGCGCGGCGCGCCCGCCGACGCCGGCCGGCTCGTCTGCATGGACGGCGTCAACAGCATGACCGGCAACTTCCCCGACCTGCCCGTCCTCACCCGGATCTGCCGGGAGAACGGTGCCCTGCTGTACATCGACGACGCCCACGGCTTCGGCGTCATCGGGGAGCGGCGCGCCGGCGAGAGCAGTCCGTACGGCTCGCGCGGCAACAGCATCGTCCGCCACCTCGGCGAGACCTACGACGACCTGGTCCTGGTCGGCGGCTTCTCCAAGGCCTTCTCCTCGCTGCTCGCCTTCCTCGCCGTACCGAAGTGGCTCAAGGACCACCTCAAGGTGGCGGCGGCCCCGTACCTGTACTCGGGGCCCTCGCCGACCGCCTCGCTCGCCACCGCCCTCGCCGGACTCGACCTCAACGACGAGCGCGGAGACGAGATCAGGGCCCGCCTGTACCGCAGGACGGCCCGCGTCCTCGCCCATGTGCGGGGCCTGGGCATCGACACCCCCAACACCGACGGCCTGCCGATCATCGAGATCCCCCTCGGCAACGCCGAGGACCTCGACGCCGTCGCCACGTTCCTCTGGGAGCGGGGCATCTACGTGACGCTCGCGTCCTACCCGCTCGTCCCGCGCGACCGGGTCGGCTTCCGCATCCAGATCACCGCCGCCAACACCGACGAGGAGATCGACCAGCTGTGCGCCACCCTCACGGAGCTCGCCGCACGGTTCACCCTGCAGCTCGCCGCGGCCACCCGCCCCGTCGCGGCCGGCAGGCCGGCGGAGGAGTGATGGACCGGGCCCCGCAGGGTCCCCCGGAGGAGGACCGGGCACGCCGCAACCGGGACGCCGACTGGAACGACTGGCCCGTCGCCGACTACCTCGCCGAGAACTACCGTCGGCTCCACCCCTGCGACATCGGCGTCATCCGCCACCACGCCGCCGTCTACCGGCGCTTCGCCCCCGGCGGCCTGTCCCGCACCCTGGAACTCGGCGCCGGCCCCAACCTCTACCCCCTGATGCTCGCGGGCGCCGCCAGCCGCGGCGTCGACGCCCTCGAACCGAGCGGCGCGAGCGTCCGCTACCTGCGCGGACAGCTCGCCCACGGCGTCGACGACAGCTGGCGGCCCTTCTACGACCTGTGCCGCTCCCTCGACCCCGCCCTCCCGGAGGACTGCGCGGAGGCGCTCCGCCGGGTACGGGTCGTCCGGGGCACCGTCGACGACCTGGTCCCCGGCACCTACGACCTCGCCTCGATGAACTTCGTCGCCGAGAGCGTCACCGAGGACTTCGGCGAGTTCACCGCCCTCTGCGACGCCTTCGTCCGCGCCGTCCGCCCCGGCGGCACGCTCCTCGCCGCCTTCATGGAACGCATGCCGAGCTACCGCATCGGGGCCGGTCCGGTCTGGCCCGCCTGCCCGGTCGACGAGACCGCCCTGCGGGCCGTGTTCGCCCCCCGTACCACCGGGCTGCGGATCGTCGGGCTCGCGAAGGACCGCACCCTGCCCGAGTACGGGGACACCGGCGTCCTGCTGCTCACCGCCGAACGGCCCGCCGCCTGACGCCCGGCCCGCCACCCGGCGGCCGGCCGGTCTCCGCCCGCACGGCCGGTCTCCGCCCGCCACCGCCGTCAGGACAGCAGCTCCCGGTAGAGCGCCGCGTACCGGGCGGCGAAGCGCTCCGGGCCGAAGTGGTCCTCGACGAGGGCACGCCCCCGCTCCGCGAGCATGTCCCAGGAGCGCGGCTGGTCGAGCAGCCACGCCAGCTGCTGGCCGGTGCGGCGTCCGTCGCCCGCCGGGGCCCGCAGCACGGCGTGGCCGAAGTCGGCGAACTGGGGGAGGTCGCTGAGGATCGAGGGCCGGCCCGTGGCCAGCGCCTGGAGCACGGTGAACGGGATGTCCGGACTGCCGCCGAGCACGACCGGCGGGTACAGCAGCACCTGGACGGAGGCGAGCAGGGCGTGCATGTCGTCGACGTACCCCCGCACCTCGACGTCGGGCAGTCCGGCCGCCCCGGCCCGTTCCCGCAGCGCCTCGTCGAGGGCCTCGCTGTCCTGCCCCGGGCGCCCCCGCATCGCGAGCACCAGCCGGAACCTGGATCCCTCCCGGTGGGCCTCCGCCGCCGCCTCGATGGCCGTCTCCGCCCCGCCGTGCGGCTCGTGATGCCCGGTGAACAGGACCACGGGGAATCCCTCCGGCCGCGGGAGGTACGGCCATTCGTCGAGGGCGATCATCGGCGGGACGACACGGACGTCGCCGAAGTCGGCGGCCCGCAGCAGACGGGCCATCGACTCGGAGAGGGCGACCGTCGTCCCCAGGGGCCGGGAGGGGCCGAGGAAGCGGTTGTCCGTCACGCCGGGCACGGTGTGCACGACCGGCCGCCCGCCGAGCAGCAGCGGGCGCAGCCGGGAGAGGGCCGGGAAGGCACGGCCGATGGTCAGGAAGGCGTGCACGAGGTCGACCCGGCGGGCGAACAGGGTCCCGGCGAGCGCGGACTGCATCCGCTCGGGGGCGTGCGGCACGTCGTCCCGGGAGAGGACGCGGACCGGTCGTCCGTGCTCCGGAGCGGGCCGATGCCCTTTCGGCCCCTGGGCGAACCACACGAAGTCCACGTTCGGCAGCGACCCGAGGACGTCGGCGGCCAGCCGCAGGGCGCCGCCCTCCGCCCCGTTCAGCGGACCGCCGGTCAGGAGCAGGACCCGGGGCCGCTCACCGCGGCGCATCGGGCACCACCGCGGCGGCCGGCACGGAGATCGGGGCGAGCGGCCCGGTCACGGCACACCGCCGGCGGACCGGGCCCTCGTGCCGCGCAGCCGGGCGGGATCCCGGGAGACGGTCGTGTCCCCGGTCGCCGGCAGCAGGTACACCTCGGGGGCGCGAGGGATGCGGCCCCCGGGGAACAGCGCGTCGGCCTGCGTCCGGTAGCCCCGGACCAGCTCCGCCTTCCGGTCGAGGTCCCGATCCCAGGCGCGGGCCACCAGACGGTGTCGCCCGGTGAACTCCGCGTCGGCGGCGGCCGTCTGGTCGTACGGGAAGTCGCTGTAGTACACGACCCGGCGGCCGCTGCGCTCGGCGGCGGTGCGGGCCAGGACGTGGTCGGCGTGCCCGCCCACGCCGAGCGGCGCGAGCACCAGGCCGCCGGAGCGGGCGGGCAGCAGCGCCTCGATGGTCTCCCCGGCCACGCGCAGGGTCTCGGCGTCGTGCTCGGAGACCCGGCCCCGGGACAGGTGCAGCCGGTACGTCGGGTACACGTGCGCCAGTTCGGGCAGCAGCGGGGCCAGCCGCCCCACGCCCGGACGGGCCCGCGGCAGTCGCCGGAACAACCCGTCGACCAGGCCGACGTGGCGCCAGTCCACGCCGAGCAGCTCCAGGACCCGCCGGTCCTCCTCGCGCCGGTCGGCGAACAGCTCCTCCGCGTCACCGGCCCGGATCTGCCTCAGGTACCGGCGGGCGGAGAGGGTGTACGGCGGGGGCGCGGCCTCCGTGAAGAGCGTGGCGACCGTGACCGGTGCCCGCCGCCCCGCCCAGCCGAGCAGCGCGCCGCAGGACAGCACGGCGTCGTCCAGGTGCGGCGAGAGCACGATCATCGGGACGTCGGAGCCGAGGACGGTCCGGACGAAGGCGGTCAGCGGGTCGTCTGCCATGACGCCCCCCTCTTCCTCGGCCGCCGCGCGGCGGTGGGGGAGTCCAGGAGCCGGTGGGCCAGCGCCAGATAGCGGCCCGTCACCTCGTCCCACGCGTAATGCTGTGCCGTGATCCCGGCGCGGTGGCCGAGGCGGCGGCGCAGCGCGGCGTCCGTGGCCAGCTCGGTCATCCGCGCGCCGAACGCCGCCACGTCGAACGGCGGCACGGCCACGTCGCCGCTGCCCCGCATCCAGCGCAGCGCGGGCAGGTCGAAGTGGAGCACGGGCTTGCCGTACGACATGCCCTCAAGGGCCACCAGGCCGAAGGTCTCGTGCCGTGACGGCATCACCAGGAAGGCGCTGTCGCGCAGCAGTTGGCGCTTGCGTTCCTCCCCCGCGTACCCCACCCAGTGGATCCGGGGCTCCGGGCCGGGGGCGTGCGCGGCGACGAGCGCGGCGAGGCGGCGTTCCTCGGCGGGGACGCCACTGCCCGCGAGCAGCAGGTCGAGCGGGGGCCGGGCCCGGTCGTAGGCGTCGAGCAGCAGGTCGAGGCCCTTGACCCAGGTGTCGATCCGGCCCAGGAAGAGGATGAACTGCCCGGATCCGAGCAGGGTCTCGTCGAGGAGGCGCTGGTCGACCCCGTTGGGGATGACCTGTACGTCGGCCCTGGGACTGAGCCGGTGGATCGTCGATCCGTCCGCGGTGTTCAGCGCCACGATGTGCCGGTAGCAGCGCAGGCCGAGCCGCTCGACCAGCAGG
Source organism: Streptomyces sp. TLI_105 (assembly GCF_900105415.1). Taxonomy (GTDB): domain Bacteria; phylum Actinomycetota; class Actinomycetes; order Streptomycetales; family Streptomycetaceae; genus Streptomyces. Next base: position 7,292,265 of record NZ_FNSM01000001.1, read on the forward strand.
AACGGGACGCGACACCGCCGCCACGGGGTCTCCGTGTGGCGGCCCTGGTCGATGCCGATCACGGGGGCGCCGGTCGTCAGGGGCAGGAAGCTCGTCGAGAACGGGGGAGTGAAGCTCTCCAGCCACAGGTCGTGGCGGATCCGGCGGGCCGCGAACGGCAGCAGCGCGAGGAACAGCAGCCGCCCGGTGCGAGGGCCCGCCCGGCCCACCGGGAGCCGGACGTAACGGATGCCGTCCCGGTCCTCGGTGCCGCCGCGCCGGCCCGCCGTCACGACGGTCACCCGGAAGTCCTCGGCGAGCCGCCGGGCCACCTTGCCGGCCACCAGCGCTCCGCCGCTCCGGGAGGCGGGGGCGTCCGCGCCGTCGTAGACCGACACCACCACGTGCCGTCGCTCTCCGGCCGTGCCGCCCTCCGGCACGGCGGCCGCCCGTTCCCGTTCCCGCATCACGTCGAGGATCCGCTCCAGGGCCGCTTCGACCACCAGGGCCGGAGCCCTGTCGCCGTCGAGCCACACGATCCCCGGCAGCCGCCGCGACCAGCCGAGGCAGCGGTCCCACCAGGCGGCCGACGAGTCCGCGGCGCTCTTCGGGCCGAAGCCCCACAAGGTCTCGGGGCCGGTCTCCACGAGGAGGGTGAGACCGTAGCCGTCGGCGATCCGGCGGAAGCCGGCCCCGCCGGCGGAGCCGGCGGGGAAGCCGAACCTCACCAGTTCGTCCAGCGGCCCGTGGTCCGTCAGGAGCACGGCCTGCCCGCCGCGCGCCCGCGTCCGTGCCCGCAGCCGGGCCGCGGCGAGCCGCGCCGCGAGCTCGGCCGCGTCGAGGAAGGCGTGGACACGGCGCGGCCGGGGTCCCCGGCGCTCGGGATCCGTGGCGCGCCGCGCCCACGCGCCCCGGCCCGGTTCCGTCTCCCTCACGTGGGACGGAACCGGGAGCCGGCGGCACAGGAGGCAGCCGTGGCAGGAGAGGACGACGACGGTGACCCCGCGCTCGCGCAGCAGTGCCGCGAGCCGGCGCACCAGCGAGGAGGTGCCGGCGGTGTCGGGTCCCGACACCGCGACGAGCAGAGGCGCTCGGGAGGCGGTCATGACGTCCGCCTCCACCGCTTCCCGGCCGCCGACGAAGGAAGCCGGGGAAGAAGCCGGGGAACCCGCGGGGCCGCCTCGCGGGCCGCGCGCCGGGCCCCGCAGGGGCCGGGCAGGCGGTGCGGGGGGATCGGGGCGCGGGCGGGCCTGCGCTCGTGCGGGGGGATCGGGGCGCGGGCGGGTCTGCGGTCACGCGGGGGGACCAGGGCGCGAGCGAACCTGCGCTCGTGCGGGGGAGGGGCCGCGGAAGTGCGGGAGCGGGGCGTCGCGGCCGGCCCGGGCGGGCAGGCCGATGGGCCTGAGCCGCTGCCGTGGCGCGCGGCACGCGTGTGGGTCGTACGGGCGCGCCGCCGGCGCCCGGCGCCCCGCGGCCGGCACGTCCGGCTCCGGGGCGGAGGGACGACAGGGCCGATCCGGTCGGAGGCCCGGCGGGCCGGGTGGGCGGTGGCGGTGCGCGGGGAGCGGCAGAGCGGGCGACGCCGGGCGTCGGCGAGGGGCCAGTCGGTCACACGTCGCAACGGGTGCGGAACGGGTGCCACCGGCGTTCGGCTGAGGGGACTGGAGGTCACGGCGAGCCTCTTCCGTCAACCGACCCTGCCGAGGATGTGCGCTCAAGGCCTGGTCTGTCCTGAAATGTTGCTTTCTTCAGCGATAGCACTGTTTGATATGGTTCGTCAACCCGGGCCGTCGGGGGAGCCGCGAGAGCCGCGGAAAGGCCCGTGCGCCAGGCGCGACAGGGCGTTGTGCGGCCGCTCGGCGAGGAGGGCGCCGAGGATGCGGACGCCGTCGCGGATCGTGCGGGGGTGCGACGGACCGTGACGGCGCTCGTGACGGCGCGGCAGTTCCAGGCTCGGCACCTCGGCGACGCGCAGCCCGTAGTGCAGCGCGTGCGTGACGAGTTCGGCCCCGAGCTCCACGCCGTCCTCGCGCAGGTCGAGGAGATCGACGAAAGGGCGCCGGAACGCACAGAATCCGTACCAGAGATCCGTGAGGTGCTGGCCGTAGAGCCGGTGGGCGATCCGCAGCAGCGCACGATGTCCGAGACGCCGCGACAGCGGATAGTCGGCGTAGTCGCCGCCCGCGATGAAACGCGAGCCCTTCACGAAGTCGTAACCGCTTTCCAGGTAGTGCAGGTAATGCGGGATCTCGTGCGGCGACATGGTGCCGTCGGCGTTCATCAGGACGACCAGGTCCCCGGTCGCCGCGAGCAGGGCCGCGTGCGGGATGTCGCCCCGGCTGAAGTCCCAGTCGCCGAGCCGGAGCACGCTGAGCCCCTCGCGCGCGGCGCTCTCCCCGGCGGGCCCGCCGACCAGGACGACCTCCCGCACGCTCGACGGCACCTGGTCGAGGAGCCGGTCGAGCGCCGCTCCCGGGCGCCCGTCACCGGGGCGGACCGTGAGGACGAGGCTCACCGTCCGGGTGTCGGAACGGGGCGCCCGGTCGGTGGACCGGCGCAGGGGGTGCGAATCACCGCTCATGGGGAACCGCTACTCATCGGTACGCCCTGACTCGTCGGTTCGGCCTTTCGGTGACCGGACCGCTTTTCCAGAATCCTGCGCCCGGGGTGACGCCGTCAAGGAAAACGGAAGAATATGCGGTCGTCCGCGAAGGGATGGGGAAGGAGGAGAGGGAGCGTCCCGTTCTGTCACCAGGTCATTTCTGCGCGCGTTCTCCGAGAGGAATACAATCCGGTCATGGCAGGGCGAATTGAAGACTATGCCCTCGTCGGTGACCTGGAGACCGCCGCGCTCATCGGAACCGACGGGTCCGTCGACTGGTGGTGCGCGCCCCGCTTCGACTCGCCCGCCTGCCTCGCCGGCCTCCTCGGCGATCCGGACCACGGCGGCTGGATCATCGCTCCCGTCGGCAACAGCCGCTGCACGCGCAGGAGTTACCGGGGCGACACGCTGGTCCTCGACACCTTCTGGGAGACCCCCTCCGGCACGGTCCGGGTCACCGACTTCATGCCGCCCCGCTCGCTGGGCCTCCCGGCCGACGGCGGCCCGAGGGTCATCCGCGTCGTCGAGGGGATCGAGGGACGGGTGGCCGTGCGCGGCGAGTTGAGGGTCCGGTTCCACCACGGCAGCATCGTCCCCTGGACCCGCTCCACGGACCGGCACACCGTCGTCTCCATCGCCGGGCCCGACGCCGCCCACCTCTCCTGCGGGCCCGGCGTCGAACTCGACGTCACCCGGGAGCGCACGAGCTGCGAGTTCACCGTCACGGCCGGCCGGCGGGTCGCCTTCGTCCTCGGCTGGAGCCCCTCGCACGCCCCGCCGCCACCCGCCCCGCCCGCCGACGTCGCGGCCGCCGCGCTCACCCGCACCCTCGACTTCTGGAACGACTGGGCGGCCGCACTCCGTTACGAAGGCCCCGCGCGCGAGGCCGTGCTCCGCTCCCTGCTCACCCTCAAGGCCCTCACCTACGCCCCCACCGGCGGCATCGTCGCCGCCGCCACCTCCTCCCTCCCGGAGTCCATCGGCGGCAGCCGCAACTGGGACTACCGCTTCTGCTGGTTGCGGGACTCCACCTTCACCCTCTCCTGTCTGCTCCGCAGCGGCTACCGCAGGGAGGCGCTGGCCTGGACCGAGTGGCTGCTGCGCGCCGTCGCGGGCGATCCCGACGACCTCCAGCCGCTGTACGGGGTCGAGGGCCAGCGACGGCTTCCCGAGACGAACGCCGACTGGCTGCCCGGCTACGAGAACTCACAGCCCGTCAGATTCGGCAACGCGGCCGTCGGCCAGTTCCAGCTCGACATCTACGGCGAGGTGCTCAGCACCGTCTACTCGGCCGTCCGCGCGGGCGTCGTCCTCGAGCCCGCGGCCTGGGCCCTGGTCGCCTCGCTCCTGGAGTACCTCGGCAAGCGCTGGCGGGAGCCCGACGAGGGCATCTGGGAAGTCCGGGGCCCGCGCCGCCACTTCGTCCACTCCAAGGTCATGGCCTGGGTCGCCGCCGACCGGGCCGTCCGCCTTGCCCGCGTCGCCGGACTGCGCGGCTCCCTCGCGCACTGGCAGGCGCTCCGCGCCGAACTGCACGCGGAGATCTGCGCCCGGGGATGGAGCGAGGAACAGAGCTCCTTCACCCAGTACTACGGCAGCCGGCAGGTCGACGCCACCGCCCTGCTGATCCCCCGGCTCGGCTTCCTGCCCGCCGGCGACCCCCGCGTCCTCGGCACCGTCCGGGCGATGGAACGGCTCGACGACCACGGGTTCCTGCGCCGGTACGGCGACGTCCGGGACGGCGGCACGCACCACCTCGACGACCTCGGCGGCACCGAGGGGACCTTCGTCGCCTGCACGTTCTGGTACGCCGACGCGCTCGCCATGACGGGCCGCGCCGACGAGGCCCGGGCCGTCTTCGAGCGGCTCCTCGACGTCCGCAACGACGTCGGCCTCCTCGCCGAGGAATGGGACCCCGTGGCGTGCCGTCAGCTCGGCAACACCCCCCAGGCGCTCAGTCACGTCGCCCTGGTGAACACGGCGTTCACCCTCTACGGCACCCGCCGCCACGACCGCGACCGCGGTCGTCTCGCCGTGGCATGATGCGCCGAGCTCCGGCACCGGCCCGGGGACCAGGGGGCGGACATGGACCGGTACGTCGTCATTCCGGGCGCGTCGGCGCTCCTGCTCGCGCTCTCCGGAGCGGCCGCGCTCCGCACCGGCTGGATGCCGTTCTGGCAGCGGCGCCGCGTCTCCCGGCCGGCGCCGTACGGCTGGGGGCAGCCGGCGACGGCCGCGGCGTTCGCGCTCCAGGCACGCGGACAGTTCGCGGACGACCCCGTCCTGCGTTACGGCCTGGGCGTGGCGACCCTCCTCGGCCCGCTCGGCGGGCTCGTCCTCCTGGTCCTGGCGCAGGTCCCGCGCGGGGACCGCTGACACCATCCGTGCCCGGCCCCGGCGGCGGACGCCGCCGTGTGCGGTCTCCTGGCATCCGCGAGCCCGGCCCGGTCCTCGTGCCCCGGCGTGTCGTTCGGGTGCGTCCAGCGGGCGCCACGGGCGTGCGTGGGTTCGAATCGGGGCATGGCTTCCTACGACAGGCTCCGCGCCGGCGGCTCCCCGAGGCCGCTGGAGACCGGTGACACCTGGTGGTACGCCGCCGTGGCCGGCGAGGCCGCCGGCTCGTTCAGCGCACGGGCCCGCACCCGGGCCCGGCGTGCCTGCCTCGGGGCCGTCCTCGTCCTCACGGTCGTCTACGCGGGACTCGTGCTCACCGCGACCGGCCGCCGCTGGGGAGACGCCGCCGTGACCGGCCGGCGCGCCGACTCCGCGGCCGTCACGGTGCTCCGCGAGCACCCCTCCCTCGCCGGGCTCACCACCCTCTCCCTCGTCCTCGGCTGTGTCTTCCTCCTCGCCGTCGGCCTCATACGCAAGCGGTACGCCCTCACCGGCGCCGCCGCCGGTGCGGTCGTCACCGCCCTCGCCATCACCGGGCTCCTCCAGCGGTACGCGCCCCGGCCCCGGGTCGTCGACGCCGCCGGCGCCCTCGTCCCCAGCGGATTCCCCAGCGCCCAGACCACGCTCGCCCTCGGCGTCGCCCTCGGTCTGGTCCTCGTCGTCCCCCACCGGCAGCGCGCCCTCGCCGTCGGCGGCGCCACGCTCTGGGCCGCCGCCGTCGGCACGTACACCATCGCGTCGGGGCGGCACCGGCCCGGCGACGTCATCGCCGCCGCCCTCGTCGTCCTCGCCGTGACCTCCGGCCTCCTCGCCGTCATCGCCCGCAAGGGCAAGGTCCGCCCCACCCCGCGACGCGGGACCGCCCTGCCCGGCCTCCTCGCCACCGTTCCGCTCGCCCTCCTCGCCGTGGCCGGCCTGGGCGCCGGGCTGTGGCTGCTCGGCGACACCCTCACGCTGCCCGCCACCGCCCCGTACGACCCGGCGGAGCTCCGGCTCGCGCACCGCTGCGGCCAGGCCCTCGCCGCGGGCGTGGTCGCCGCCGCCGGCCTGCTCCCGCTCCTCCTGCTCCGCCGCGTCGACGTGGACGGCGGCCCCGCCCCGTACCGGCTCGGCGGCCCCTTCGTCGAGGCCGCCGGCGCCCCGCGCGACGGAGAGCTCGTGGGGCCCTTTACCGAGGACGGCGATCACGAGATATCTTGATGTCGAGCAATCTCGCATACGCAGACGTGGAGCGGAGCACCTGGTGACTGACTCGACCATCATCTACACCCACACTGACGAGGCGCCTGCCCTGGCGACGTACTCGTTCCTGCCCGTGATCCAGGCGTATGCCTCGCAGGCCGGCGTCACGGTCGAGACGCGTGACATCTCCCTCGCGGGCCGCATCATCGCCGTCTTCCCCGAGTTCCTGGAGGAGGGCCAGCGCATCCCGGACGCCCTCTCCGAGCTCGGCGACCTGGCCAAGACGCCCGGCGCCAACATCATCAAGCTGCCGAACGTCTCGGCGTCCATCCCGCAGCTCAAGGCCGCGATCGCCGAGCTCCAGGCGCAGGGCTACGCCCTCCCGGACTACCCGGACGACCCGCAGACGGACCAGGACAAGGACGTCCGCGCGCGTTACGACAAGATCAAGGGCTCGGCCGTCAACCCGGTCCTGCGCGAGGGCAACTCCGACCGCCGCGCGCCCGGCTCGGTCAAGAACTACGCCAAGACCCACCCGCACCGCATGGGCGCCTGGACCCCCGAGTCCAAGACGAACGTCGCCACGATGAGCGAGAACGACTTCGCCTCCACGGAGAAGTCCGTCGTCATCGCGAAGGACGACACCCTCCGCTTCGAGTTCACCGCCGCCGACGGCACCGTCAGCGAGCTCCGCGAGCCGCTGAAGGTCATCGCCGGCGAGGTCGTCGACGCCGCCGTCATGCGCGCCGCCGCCCTGCGCACCTTCCTCAGCGAGCAGGTCGCCCGCGCCAAGGCCGAGGGCGTGCTCTTCTCCGTGCACCTCAAGGCCACGATGATGAAGGTCTCCGACCCGATCGTCTTCGGCCACGTCGTGCGCGCCTTCTTCCCGAACACCTTCGCCAAGTACGGCGAGGTGCTCGTCGCCGCGGGCCTGTCCCCGAACGACGGCCTCGGCACCGTCCTGGGCGGCCTGGACGCCATCCCGCACGGCCTCGGCGCCGAGATCAAGGCCTCCTTCGAGGCCGAGCTCGCCGAGGGCCCCGCCCTGGCGATGGTCGACTCCGACAAGGGCATCACCAACCTGCACGTGCCGTCCGACGTCATCGTCGACGCCTCGATGCCGGCCATGATCCGCACCTCCGGCCACATGTGGGGCCCGGACGGCCAGGAGGCCGACACCCTCGCGGTCCTCCCGGACCACAGCTACTCCGGCGTCTACCAGGCCGTCATCGAGGACTGCCGCGCCCACGGCGCCTTCGACCCGTCGACCATGGGCTCCGTCCCGAACGTCGGCCTCATGGCGCAGAAGGCCGAGGAGTACGGCTCCCACGACAAGACCTTCGAGATCGCGCAGGCCGGCACCGTCCGCCTCGTCGACTCCGAGGGCAACGTCCTCCTGGAGCAGGAGGTCGCCGAGGGCGACATCTTCCGCGCCTGCCAGACCAAGGACCTGCCCATCCAGGACTGGGTCAAGCTGGCCGTCACCCGCGCCCGCGCCACCGGCGCCCCGGCCGTCTTCTGGCTGGACGAGAACCGCGCCCACGACGCACAGCTCATCGCCAAGGTGAAGCAGTACCTGCCGGAGCACGACACCGAGGGCCTGGACATCAAGATCCTGTCCCCGGTCGAGGCCACGAAGTTCTCCCTGGAGCGCATCCGCCGCGGCGAGGACACCATCTCGGTCACCGGCAACGTCCTGCGCGACTACCTGACCGACCTCTTCCCGATCCTGGAGCTGGGCACCAGCGCCAAGATGCTGTCGGTCGTCCCGCTGATGGCGGGCGGCGGCCTCTTCGAGACCGGCGCCGGCGGCTCCGCCCCGAAGCACGTCCAGCAGCTCGTCAAGGAGAACTACCTCCGCTGGGACAGCCTCGGCGAGTTCTTCGCCCTGGCCGCCTCCTTCGAGCACCTCGCGACCACCACGGGCAACACCCGCGCCCAGGTCCTCGCCGACACCCTCGACCGCGCCACCGGCACCTTCCTCAACGAGGACAAGTCGCCGACCCGTCGCCTCGGTGGTATCGACAACCGCGGCAGCCACTTCTACCTGGCCCTCTACTGGGCCCAGGAGCTGGCCGCCCAGACCGAGGACGCGGAGCTGGCCAAGGCCTTCGCCCCGCTCGCCGAGACCCTCTCCTCGAACGAGCAGAAGATCGTCGACGAGCTCGTCGCCGTCCAGGGCTCCCCGGCCGAGATCGGCGGCTACTACCAGCCCGACCCGGCCAAGGCCGCGGCCGTGATGCGCCCGTCCGCCACCTTCAACGAGGCCGTCGCGTCCCTCGCCTGATCCGGCGCGTGACCCGCACCGCCCCGGCCGGAACTCCTCCGGCCGGGGCGGTCCCGTCGGTGGCGCATCTCACCCCCCGGTGTGACCCTGGAGGGCATGAGCTGGGCATCTTGGACGACCGCCGGTGTCTACACCGGGCGAGGTGGGGTGCTGACCGAGGAGGTGGGCGTCGTCACGGGCGATCTGACCGTGCACACGACGTTCGCCGACCGCGAGGCACGCGTGGCCGTGCAGTACAGCGGCGCATCCGACTGGTTCACCATGTCGGGCAGTCCCGTTCCGTGCGGATCGGAGGAGGAGAGCCGCGAGCTCCACGACGCCGTCGTGGCAGCCGTCCGGGAGGGGAACGGGGCCACGGTCCCGAGCCTGCCCGTACCCCCGAGATAGCCGCCGTCCCGCAGAAGTGTTATCCCTCCCGTACCCACGGATCTCCCATGGCGGGGGACTCGGACCAGGGATGAGGGAGTACACCCATGCACAGCGACGAGCGACGCACCACCGCCCTCGTGGAGGCGGCCAGGGCGGGTGACGCGGACGCCAGGGACGCCCTGGTCCGCGCCCATCTGCCGCTCGTCCACGACATCGTCGGCCGGGCCCTCGACGGCCATGCCGACACGGACGACATCGTCCAGGAGACGATGGTCCGCGCCCTCGACGGCCTGACCGGCCTCCGGGACCCGTCCCGCTTCCGGTCCTGGCTCGTCGCCATCGCCATGAACGGGATACGGCGCCGCTGGCACGAGCGCCGGCGGGCGCCCGTGCCCGGCCTCGACCGGGCCACGGACCTCGCCGACCCGGCCGGCGACTTCACCGAGCTCACCATCCTGCGCCTCGGTCTCTCCGGGCAGCGCCGCGACGTGGCCCGCGCGACCCGCTGGCTCGACGAGGACGACGCCGAACTCCTCGCCCTGTGGTGGCTGGAAGCCGCAGGCGAACTCACCCGCGCTGAGCTCGCCGAAGGCCTCGGCGTCACCCCGCAGCACGCCGCCGTCCGCGTCCAGCGGATGAAGGAACGCCTGGACACCGGCCGCGCCGTGGTCCGCGCCCTGGACGCCCTGCCGCCGTGCCCGGAGCTCACGGAGACCGTCACGGCCTGGGACGGCCGCCCCTCACCGCTCTGGCGCAAGCGGATAGCACGCCACCTGCGCACCTGTGCCGCCTGCACCTCCCGCGTGGCGGGCCGCAGCGGCCTCGCCCCCGTCGAGGGCCTGCTCGTCGGCATCGGCCTCGTCCCGCCCCTGACGGTCGCGGCCACGCTCACGGACGGACCGGCGACGGAGTACGCCGCCCACGCGACCGACCTGCCCGACGCCACCGGCACCGGCGGACGGTGGACCCCGCTGCGGCGCGCCTCCGCCGCCGGGTTCGCGGCCGTCGCCGTCCTCGGGGCGGTCGCCCTCCTCGTACCGCCGCGGCCGGAGGCACACGTCCGGCCCGACCGGCCCGTCGCCGCGCCCGCGGCCACGACCGCCCCGGTCACGGCCGCCCCGAGCCCGCCGGTCACCGTCGCCGCCCCCGTACCCACGACCACCGCCCCCGCACCCCGCCGCACCCCGCGCCCGACGCAGGCCGCCGATCCGGGGGAGCGGGTCACCGCGCTCGTCAACCGGCTCCGGGCCTCGGCCGGTTGCGCCCCGCTGCGGACCGACCCCCGGCTGGTCGAGTCGGCCCGCGGCTACGCCCGCGACATGGTCGCGCGCGGCTACTACGGGCACAGCAGCCCCGAGGGCGACTTCGCGGACGCCCGGATCACCGCCGCCGGATACGACTGGAGCGCCTGGGCGGAGAACCTGGCCCGCGGCGCGGCCGATCCGGAGACCGTCGTCGAGGACTGGCGGGACGGGGCCATGCACGAGAAGAACATGCTCGACTGCCGGTACCGGGACACCGGGGTGGCGTCGGTGCCCGGTCCCCGCGGCAGGATCTGGGTGCAGCAACTGGCCGCCCCCGCCTCCTGAACGGCGGACGGGGACGGCGGACGGGGAGGGGGACGGCGGACGGGGACGAGGGACGGGACCTCAGCGTCTGGCGCCGAAGTCCTGCACCCACCAGGGGCCGTTGGCCGCGAGGGTCACCCCGACGCCGATGTCCTTGAAAGAACAGTTGAGGATGTTCGCCCGGTGCCCGGGACTGTCCATCCAGTCCTCCATGGCCCGGGCCGGGGTCTTCGGCCCGCGGTGGATGTTCTCCCCCCAGACCGACCACTCGTACCCGGCGCCGCTCATCCGGTCGCCCGCGTCCCGGCCCTCCGGGCTGTGGTGCTCGTAGTAGTCGCGGGCGGCCATGTCGTCGGCGTGCCCCTGGGCCGCGCTCCGCAGATGCCCCTCCGTGCGCAGCGGACCGCAACCGGCCTTCTCCCGCTCGGCGTTGACGAGGGCGACGACGTCCTGCACGAACCGCGCGGCCTTCCCGGTGGCGGCCCGGGCCGGGGCCGCCGCCTCGCGCGGAGCCGCGGCGGCCGGCGTCCCGGTGGCCGGGGCGGCCACGTACATCCCGGCCGCCACCGTGAGGACCACCGCCGTGGAACCGGCGAGGGCGACGGCGGTACGGAACGACGGACGGCGCGGGCCGCGCCGCCGCGCCCCGCCGGCTCTGCGGTGCCGGCCCCCGGCGCGTCCCACCGGAGCGGGTGGCCGAGAACCGGCGGAGCCGTCGGGGTGCCCTGGGCGCCGGGGCCCTTCGGAGCCGTCGGTGCGGGCCGGGGCCTGAGGGTCTTCGGAGGGGGCCGGGGCCTGGGGGCCTTCGGAGCCGTCGGGGTGGGCCGGGGCCTGGAGGGCTTCGGAGTGGCCGGGACGGTCGTGGTGCCGCATGGAGCTCCGTTCTCTCGCCGAGGTCGCCGGACGGCCGGTGCCGGGAGGGCCACCGGGGCGACGGCGGTAAGACTTTCCGGCCCCCGCGGCCCCGACACCCCTCGTCAACACGGCGCGTCAACCCGTGTCCGAGCCTGTCAGCCCTGCGGGATGACCGCCACCGGGCAGGGCGCCAGGTGGAGCGCCGCGTGCGCGACGGAGCCGATCCGCGGCCCGACGGCCCCGCGCCGGGCCCGTCGGCCGACCACGAGCAGCTGGGCGCCGCCCGAGACGGAGAGCAGCACCTGCCCCGCGCTGCCCAGCTCGACGTGCTCGGAGACCGGCACGTCGGGGTACCGCTCGCGCCAGGGGGCGAGCGCCTCGCGCAGCGCCTTCTCCTCGTACGGGACGAGCCCGCCGGCCTCGTCCGCGAGCCGCATCGAGGCCGGGCTGTAGGCGTACAGCGGCGGCAGGCTCCACGCGCGCACGGCCCGCACGGCCGCACCGCGCGCGGCGGCGGTCTCGAAGGCGAAGCCGAGCACGGCCGCGCTGTCCTCCGGGCTGCCGAGCTGACCGACGAGCACGTGTCCCGAGGGCGGTTCGGCCTGTTCGCCGTCGCGGGACCGGACGGCGACGACCGGGCGGGCGGAGGCGGCGATGATCTGCTGCCCGTACGAGCCGAGCAGGAAGCCGGCGACGGCGCCGTGGCCGCGCGAGCCGATGACGAGCATCTCGGCCCGGTCCTCGGTGCCGAGCAGCGCGGGGACCGGGGCGTCGGGGAGCAGTTCGGACGTGAGCGCGAGCCCCGGGTGGCGGGCGGCGATCGTGGCCTCGGCCTCGTGCAGGACGGTGTAGGCGGTGCGCTGTTGGGCGTCGGGGTCCTGGACGAGGGGCAGGTCGAGCGGTTCCCAGCGCCACGCGTGCGCGAGCCGTAGCGGGAGGCCCCGGTGCAGGGCCTCCCGGGCGGCCCAGTCGGCCGCGGTGAGGCTCTCGGGGGAGCCGTCCACTCCTGCGACGATCTCACGACTCATCAGGCTGCCTCCGTCGGTGCGATGACGGGCCCGCCGGCCGGCCGGCCCTCCTCCCTCCAGCTTGGGCCCATCGGCGGCTCGACGAGAGGGCCGGACGTCCCGACATGCCGGTCCGTCCGGCCCCTTCGCCCGTCCTGGCGCTCAGGCCAGCAGGGTGAGCCGGGCGTGGGTGCCGTGGAGGTAGTGGTCCCCGATGTCGCGCAGCCGGTGGGCCGCCTGGGTGGGGGCGGTGAGCGCGCGGGCGTTGCGCCAGAAGCGGTCGAAGCCCGGCCCGCCGCCGTGGGCGTCGGCTCCCGCCGTGCCGTCGACGAGTTCGAGGATGCGCGTGGTGATGTGGACGGCCGCCCGGCCGGTGACCGTCTCGGCCGCCGCCACGAGGACGGCGATGTCGGCGCGTTCCTCCAGGCCGAGCGACCACTCGGCGAGCAGCCCCCCGGCGAGGGCGTCCGTCGCCCGCTCCACCACCGCGGCGGCGGCGTGCGCGGCCGTCGCCAGCTCCCCGTAGGCGAGCAGGAGGTACGGGTCGTCCCCGGCGCCGACGGCGCCGTCCGCGCCCGTGGGGCCTCCCGTCCGGTCGGCGGGGGCGGGGCCCGCCTGTCCGGCGCGGCTGATGTCCCGGGCCTCCGCGAGCGCCCCCTCGGCGATGCCGAGCCCGACCTGGACGAGGAGCAGCCGCAGGGCGAGCGGTGCGAGGGTGGTGAAGGGCGCGACGGCGTGCTCGTCGTGCGGGAGGGTTCCGAGGACGTGCCGGACCTCCACCGGGACGTGGTCGAACGTGACGGTGCCGGCCCCGGCCAGGCGCTGGCCGACCCGGTCCGTGGCGGCCTCCGTGAACACCCCCGCCTGGGCCGGGTCCACGAGGACGACGAGGAGGTCGCCGGTGCCGCCGGGCCGTGCGCCGACGACGAGCCGGTCGGCGACCGTGACGCCGGAGGCGAAGGCGCGGCGTCCGTCGAGGATCCAGCCGCCGCCGGGGCCGTCGGCGGGCGTGAGCGTGAGGCCGGGGGCGGACTCGACGTGCGGCGGTTCGATGCCGCCGGCGAGCAGCCAGCGCTCCTCGGCCGTGCACACGTCGAGGGCGAGCGCGGGGGAGCGCGTGTCGTCGGTGTCGTGCGCGGGGCCGAAGAAGCGGCTGCTCCAGGACAGCGCGTAGTGGTGGGCGAGGAGTTCGCCCACCGAGCTGTCGGCGGCGGAGATCTCCCGCACGACCGCGCAGGCGGCCCGCCAGTCCGCGCCCCGCCGGGTCGGTCCGGGCGCGGTGAGGAGGCCGGGCAGCCCCGCCTCCTGGAGGCGCGCGACCTCGTCGAAGGGGGCCTTGCCGGCCCGGTCCCGGGCGAGGGCGTCGACGGCGAGGTCGTCGGCGAGCTCGCGGGTGACGCGGGGCCAGATCTCGTCGTCGCCCGGCCGGTCGACGGGCCGTCCGGGCGGTGCGGAGGCGGTCCGTATCGCTGGTCTCCTCGGCGATCTCCTCGGCGTACTCACGTCACCTCACCCGATCCCTAGTATCCCCACTGGAATACTAGGGATACTGACAGAGGCGACCGTGCGGCCCCAAGGGGCGTCCACGGGCTGGACAAGGTCGTGTCGAGGAGTGAGACGTCGTCAGGTCGGCGCAGGTGGCGCGAGGCCTATCCCGGCCGGTCAGGGGTTGGTCCAGGCCTCCGGGTCGTCCGCGAGCGCCACGATCCCGGCCGGCAGCTTCGCCGCCGCGAGCTCCGCGAGGGACACCCCCAACACGCCCCGGACGCTGGCCCGCAGCGCGATCCACAGCGTCAGCAGCGACTCGGCCGGCCCCGTGTACGACAGGTCCGGCGGCCGTTCTCCCCGTACGGAGACCAGCGGGCCGTCCACGCAGCGGATGACGTCCGCGACCGAGATCGTCTCGGCCGGGCGGGCCAGCCAGTACCCGCCGTTGCCGCCGCGCTGGCTCTGCACCAGACCGCCCTTGCGCATGTCGCCGAGGATGCCCTCCAGGAACTTGTGCGAGATGTCCTGGTCCACCGCGATGGTCTCCGCCTTCAGCGGCCCCGCGTCCTGGGCTGCGGCGAGCTGGAGGGCGGCCCGCACCGCGTAGTCGGCCCTGGCTGAAATGCGCATGCGCGCATTATCCCGCACGTGCGCGGCCGGAGCCGTGCGCCCGCGCGGCGACTCGTACCGGCACGTGAGACGGCCCGTACCGCACCCTTGACGGCGCCCGGGGCCCGCCGGACACTCATGGACGGGAAACCGAGCGAACAGGTAGGAAATCATGGGACGCACCGGCCGGAGGGACACCTCGCCCGCCTCGTCCCTCCCGCGCCCGCTCCCCCTGACGTCCCGCCGGCACATCGATCTGCTGCGGGTCTGCAGCGCGGCGGGGCACCGTCCCCGCGCAGGCGTCCACCCCGTCCGCTGAGACGCCCGCCGCGGTCCGCCCGTCTCCTCTTCCCGTACCTCTGCCGCCCCGGGCCCCGCGCGGCCGCGTCGCGCCGTCGCACGCCGCCCGAGCAGGCACCGAGCACCCCCGAGGGAGAACCATGTCCGTCGTCGTCCCGTCCCGGCTCCTGCCCGCCTCCGCCGCCGTGCCCGTCTTCCGGGGCCGGATCGGCCGCGACGCGAACAGCGGCCACTACGCCGTCCCGCACCGCTACCGCCTCCACGTCGACCCGTCCGACCCCCGGTGTCTGGGCATCGCCCTCACCCACGGCCTGCTCGGACTCGACGCCACGCTCCCGCTCACCGTGCTCCCCGGCACCCCCGACACGCCCGACGGCGGGTACGCCGCGCTCCGCCCGCTGTACGAGGCGAGCGCCCACCTCTACACCGGCCCGGCCGCCGCCCCCGTCCTCAGCGACGGCTGGACCGGACGGATCGTCAGCACCCACGTCCCCGACATCCTCCGGGACCTCGCCCTGCGCTTCCGCGGCGACGGCCCCGACCTGCTGCCCGAAGCGCACCGCGACGCCGTCGACGCGATCGCCGACCTGTGCGAGCGGAGCGTCAACCGGGCCGCCCAGCACGCCGGCGAACTCGGGCTGGACGACGAATCCGCCCACCACGACCCGCTCACCGTCCTCTTCGCCGCGCTCGGCTCCCTGGAACGCCGCCTCACCCACCGGCCGTACGTCCTCGGCGACGCCCTGACCGCCGCCGACGTGCACGTCTGGGTCACCCTCGTCCAGCTCGACACCGTGCACCGCTGGCACCTCGACGCCGCCGCCATGGACCGCGTCGCCGCACACCCCGCGCTGTGGGCCTACGCCCAGCGCCTCGCCGCCCGCCCCGAGTTCGCCCGCCACCTCGACATCGACGCCCTCCTGCGCCGCCACCGCGCCCACTGCCGCGGCCGTGAGGCCGCCGGCGCGGCCATACGCCTCGTCGACTGGTCCGCCGGGCGCTGACGGGCACCGACGCGCCCGCCCCGGCGGCCGCCCCCCGCTTCCCCGCGGGGGGATGGTCAGACACCCCCTGGGGCACCGCCCCGGCTCCGGCGGGCGCCGTCAGCCGACGCGGCGCCCCGCCAGCGGGGCCGTGTCGTCGCCCGTGCCCCCGCGGACCCCGCGCAGGAACGCCTCCAGGGCCTCCAGCGAGCTCGCCGCCGGCTCCCAGCCCAGCTCCCGCCGGGCCCGCTCGGTGGCGAGCAGCGGCAGGTGCCGCAGCGCGTCGAAGAGGCCCGGGGAGGCGGGGACCAGCCGCAACCGCCAGGCCGCCGAGAGGGCACCCCGTACCGCGCCGGCGGGCACCTTCACCGGCCGGGCGTGCAGCAGCTCGCCCAGCGTCGCCCCGTCGATCACCGGCTCCGCGGCGAGGTTGAACGGGCCCCGGACGTCCCGCAACAGCGCCCTGCGGTAGGCGTCCGCCGCGTCCTCGGTGTGCAGGACCTGGAAGCGGAGCCCCTCGAACTCCGGCAGCAGCGGCAGCAGTTCGGGCCGCATCAGCTGTCCGGGGAAGAACCGCCCCGCGAAGATCCGCCGCTGCTCGCTCGCCGACTCCTCCTTGAAGAGGAACGCCGGGCGCATCCGGACCACCCGGGTCAGCGGATGGTCCCGCTCGAACGTGTCGAGGACCCGCTCCAGATAGGCCTTCTCCCGGGTGTACGCGGCGCCCGGCCAACCGTGCGTCGGCCACGCCTCGGACACCGGGGAGCCGCCGTCGGGGCCGGGGGAGTACGCGCCCACCGAGGAGGCGTGCACCAGGACCGGCACCCGCGCCGCCGCCACCGCGTCGAAGACGCGGACCGAGCCCAGGACATTGGTCCGCCAGGTCTCCACCGGGTCATGGGTCGGCCCGAACCGCCAGGCCAGGTGCACCACCGCGTCCGCGTCCGCCACGTACTGCGCGAGCCGGGGCTCGTCCCCGTCCCGGGAGAGGTCCAGCTCGGCCCACTCCACCCCGGGCAGGTCGAAGCCGGGCCGGCGGCGGGCGAGACCGAGGACGGAGCCGATGCCCGGCTCACGGGCCAGGACCCGGATGAGGCTCGTGCCGACGTTGCCGGTGGCGCCCGTGACGACGACGCGCGAAATCGTGCTCGGATTCATGTCTCCGACCCTCCGCCATGGGCGGCGGAAGCGCATTCCGACAGCCGCCCCTGGCCATCACCGTCACTCACCGTGTTCGTATGGGTCGCGGACGCGGCCGTCGACCGGGAATATGGAGCGACTCAGGAGACAGGAGAACGGCCATGCTGCTGCCCGACAGGAACACCGTCGACCGGCTGCTCCGGCACTTCCGCGCCCAGGAGCGGACCGTGCAGGACAGGCCGTGCGACCTGTCGGCCCGCCGGCGCTTCGAGGACACGGCGTACACCCTGTGCGTCCTGATGGGAGTGCGCACCGCCCGCGAGGCCGTCCTCGCCGCGGAACGCTACGTGACGACCGCGGAGATCAGGAATCGAGAAGCACGGCCCCCGTGCCGCCACTAGCGTGACTGCCATGAACACGATGAACACAGCCCCGGGGGCGGACGAGCGGGCGTCCGCCCCCCACGCCGCCGACCGGCACGACCTGATCCGCGTCCACGGCGCGCGGGAGAACAACCTCAAGGACGTGAGCATCGAGATCCCGAAGCGCCGGCTCACGGTCTTCACCGGCGTCTCCGGCTCGGGCAAGAGCTCCCTCGTGTTCGACACGATCGCCGCCGAGTCGCAGCGGCTGATCAACGAGACGTACAGCGCCTTCGTCCAGGGCTTCATGCCGACGCTCGCCCGGCCCGAGGTCGACGTCCTCGACGGCCTGACGACCGCGATCATCGTCGACCAGCAGCGCCTCGGCGCAGACCCCCGCTCCACCGTCGGCACCGCCACCGACGCCAACGCGATGCTGAGGATCCTCTTCAGCCGCCTCGGCGAGCCGCACATCGGCCCGCCCAGCGCCTACGCCTTCAACGTCCCCTCGGTCCGGGCCAGCGGCGCGATCACCGTCGAGCGCGGTAACAAGAAGACCGAGCGGGCGACCTTCGAGCGCACCGGCGGCATGTGTCCGGGCTGCGAGGGCCGGGGCACGGTCTCCGACATCGACCTCACCCGGCTCTACGACGACTCCAAGTCGCTCGCCGAGGGCGCGCTCACCGTCCCCGGCTACACCCCGGGCGGCTGGAACCACCGCCTCTACAGCGAGTCCGGCCTCGTCGACCCGGACAAGCCGATCCGGAAGTACACCAAGAAGGAACTCCAGGCCTTCCTCCACCACGCGCCGGTCCGGATGAAGATCGCCGGGATCAACATGACCTACGAGGGTCTGATCCCGCGCATCCAGAAGTCCTTCCTGGCCAAGGACAAAGAGGGCATGCAGCCCCACATCCGGGCGTTCGTCGAGCGGGCCGTCACCTTCACCACCTGCCCCGACTGCGACGGCACCCGCCTCAGCGCGGGCGCCAGGGCGTCGAAGATCGGGCGGATCAGCATCGCCGACGCCTGCGCGATGCAGATCAGCGACCTCGCCGCCTGGGTCCGCGGCCTCGACGAGCCCTCGGTGGCGCCGCTGCTCACCGCGCTCCAGCTGACCCTGGACTCGTTCGTGGAGATCGGCCTCGGCTATCTCTCCCTCGACCGGCCGTCGGGCACGCTGTCGGGCGGCGAGGCGCAGCGCGTCAAGATGATCCGCCACCTCGGCTCCTCGCTCACCGACGTCACGTACGTCTTCGACGAGCCCACCATCGGCCTGCACCCGCACGACATCCGGCGGATGAACGACCTGCTGCTCCAGCTGCGCGACAAGGGCAACACGGTGCTCGTCGTGGAGCACAAGCCGGAGGCCATCGCGATCGCCGACCACGTCGTCGACCTCGGCCCCGGCGCCGGCACGGCCGGCGGCACCGTCTGCTTCGAGGGCACCGTGGACGGGCTGCGGGCCTCCGGCACCGTCACCGGACGCCACCTCGACGACCGGGCCGCCGTCAAGGAATCGGTCCGCAGGCCCACCGGGGCCCTGAAGATCCGGGGCGCGTCGACGCACAACCTGCGCGACGTCGACGTCGACATCCCGCTCGGCGTGCTCACCGTCGTGACCGGCGTCGCCGGCTCCGGCAAGAGCTCGCTCGTGCACGGCTCGATCCCCGCCGGCGAGGAGGTGATCTCCGTCGACCAGGGCGCGATCCGCGGCTCCCGGCGCAGCAACCCCGCCACGTACACCGGACTCCTCGACCCGATCCGCAAGGCCTTCGCCAAGGCCAACGGCGTGAAGCCGGCGCTGTTCAGCGCCAACTCCGAGGGCGCCTGCCCCACCTGCAACGGCGCGGGCGTCGTCTACACCGACCTCGGCATGATGGCCGGCGTCTCTTCCACCTGCGAGGACTGCGAGGGCAAGCGGTTCCAGCCCGCGGTGCTCGAACACCTCCTCGGCGGCCGGGACATCAGCGAGGTGCTCGCGATGTCCGTGACCGAGGCCGAGGAGTTCTTCGGCTCCGGCGAGGCGCACATCCCGGCCGCACAGCGGATCCTGGCCCGGCTCGCCGACGTCGGGCTCGGCTACCTGAGCCTCGGCCAGCCGCTCACCACGCTCTCCGGCGGCGAGCGGCAGCGCCTCAAGCTGGCCACGCACATGGGCGACAAGGGCGGCGTCTACGTCCTCGACGAGCCGACCACCGGCCTCCACCTCGCCGACGTCGAGCAGCTCCTCGGCCTGCTCGACCGGCTCGTGGACTCCGGCAAGTCGGTCATCGTCGTCGAGCACCACCAGGCCGTCATGGCGCACGCCGACTGGATCGTCGACCTGGGCCCCGGCGCGGGCCACGACGGCGGGAAGGTCGTCTTCGAGGGCACGCCCGCCGACCTCGTCGCGGCCCGCTCCACCCTCACCGGCGAGCACCTCGCGGAGTACGTCGGCGCCTGACGGGCGCGGACGAGCGGCGACCCCGGGGCTCAGGCCCCCCGGGGTCGCCGCTCAGCGAGACGCGAGGGGGAAGAGCGCCCTGGGCGCCTCCACGCAGGTGTCCCGCGAGACCGGCCCGCCGAACCGCAGCCGGTCGTACGCCGTGAACGCCGGCTCCAGGGCGTCCAGCTCGTCCACGCGCGCGTGGAGGGCGGCGCGCCACTCCGGCGAGGGGTCGTCCCCGGCCGCCGCGAGGCGCGCGGCGATCTCCGCCGTCAGCTCGTCCTTCCGGTGGATGTTCGCCGGAGTGACCGCGTGCAGGCAGACGTACCGGCCGCTCAGGTACGCCTCCCACTCCTCGTCGCCCCGATCCGGGTCCTCCCAGTGCCCGGTGAACCAGGCGTGCAGGCGGTCGGCGCCGCCCGCCGCGTCGGCGAGCGCGAACAGGTCGCGCGGCACCATCTCGGCGCCGTCCGACCGCAGATAGCCGGGCAGCGGCAGCAGCCCCGCGAGCATCAGCGACCGGACCTCGTCGGGATCCCGCCCGAGCGCGGCGCACAGCGCGTCCAGCGGGACGAACTGGGCGGTGACGTACGCGTCGTCGGCGGCGGTCATCGGATGGTCGCCGTTCACCTCACGGAACCGCTCGGCGATCCGCGCGGACGGCGACCGTCCCTCCGCGGCCCTGTCCGCCGGTGCCCGGTCCTTCGGCGCCCTGTCCGTCGGCGTCCGGTCCCTCGCCGCTCCGTCCGGCAGGGCTCCGTCCGGCAGCCTCTGCTCCGTCGGCGTCCGGTCCGTCATCGCGTCACTCCTCGGGAAGGCCGCCCGGGCCGGCCCCGGGCGGTGTTCCCGCAGGCTAGAAGCCGGACCGTGCGGCGCCCACCGAACCGTCGCCGGCACGACCCGGGTCCGGTGTCTCCAGTGGCGCCGCACGACCGGCGGTCCATGAGGCGGGGCGTCAGGCCCGGCGGGCCGTCCTGCGCCGCCACCCCCACAGGGCGAGCGCGGCGGCGCAGGCCGAGCCCACCAGGGTCAGCGGAAGGCCGGCCGACGGGCCCGAGGGCTCCGCCTCCCGGGACCTCCGCGCGGGCGCGGCCGCCGTCTCGGCCCCGGGCCGGGGCGGCGCCGCCTCCGCGCCGCGTCCCTTCCGGGCCACCGACACGGCCCGCGTGCCCGGGTCGGCCGCCGCCTTCGCCCGCACCGGCGCGAGCGAGCCCACCGGCCGCACCCGGCCCGCGGCCTCGAAGCCCCAGTCGAGCAGCGCCCGGGCCTCCTCGTACACGGCGAACCCGCCGCCCTGCTGAGGGTTCATCACCGAGACGACGAGCGTCCGGTCACCGCGCCGGGCCGCCGAGACCAGGGTGTTGCCCGCGTTGCTCGTGTAGCCGTTCTTGATCCCGAGGAGCCCGGGGTAGCGGTCCACCCCGTCGGCGCCCGTCAGGAGCCGGTTGGTGTTGGCGATGCCGTACGACCAGGAGCCCGCCGGGAAGTCCGCGTACGCCGTCGAGCAGTACCGGGCGAAGTCCGGGTCCTGGAGCCCGGCCCGGCCGAACACCGCCAGGTCGTACGCGGAGGACACCTGGCCCGGGGCGTCGTACCCGTCGGGGGAGACCACGTGGGTGTCCTGGGCGCCCAGGGAGCGGGCCTTCTCCTGCATCTGCCGGGTCGTCGACTCCCAGCCGCCGTTCATCGCCGCCAGGACGTGCACGGCGTCGTTCCCCGAGCTGAGGAAGACGCCGTTCCACAGGTCCGAGACCTTGTACGTGTACCCCTCCTTCACCCCGACCAGGCTGCTGCCGGCCCCGATCCCGGTCAGCTCGGAATCGGCCACGGTGTGCCGCTCGGACGGCGCGTGGTGGGGGAGCGCGGTGAGCGCGAACAGCGTCTTGAGGGTGCTGGCCGGCGGCAGTTTCCGGTGCGCGTTCCGCGCGGCGAGCACCTCGCCCGAGGAGACGTCCGCCACGACCCACGACAGCGCGGAGACCGACGGCACGGAAGGGGCTCCCGGCAGCCGCTGCACCTGCGTGCCCCGCCGGTCGAGGCGCGCCCGGTCGACGTACTGGCGCGCGGGCGGCGTGGGCTCCCCGACGGAAGACGTGACGGAGGGGACGAGGGTGGCGGAAGAGGCGGCGGCCGCCGGAACGGGCAGCACGAACAGCAGCGCCGCGGAACCGGCGGCGGCATGACGGACAGCTGACGTGACGATCATTCAGCCACCGTAGGAAGGGGGTGCGGACCGCGCAGATCGGAGTGCGCCGACCGGCGTAGCGGGTGTGGCGTACGGCGGCGCGTCGTGCACCCGCCCGGGTGGTGCTCCACGGCCCGCCCCGGCCGGGACCCGCTGTCGGTGGCGCAGGGCATCCTTGTGACGTGTCCTCACACCCGCATCACAGCAGCGCCGTTCCGGGCCCCGTCGCCGGAGCGGCCCCCGCCGGACCGGCGGGCAGGCCCGTCCCCGGCCCCGCCCGGCCGGTCGGAACGCCCGCCGGTCCGTTCGGCGCGCCCGCCCTCCGGGCCGAGCGGCAGGCCCGCACCGCCCCCGCCGGGCACATGATCGTGTGCGGCGACGACGCCCTCGCCCACCGCCTCGCGCGCGAACTCCACGAGGTGTACGGAGAGCAGGTCACCCTCCTGGTGCCGGCGCTGCCCGACGCGCCCCGCACCCCCGCCGGCCGCACCGGCCGGGCGCTCGCCCTCTTCGGGCGGGTGACCGCCGCCGTCACCCGCACCACCGCGGCCGGCGCGACGGCCGCGACCCCCGCGGACGGCACCGACCCCACCGGGGCCCTGCGGGTCGTCGAGGCGTCGGAGGCGGACGACCGGGCCCTGACGGACGCCGGGGCGGAGCGCGCCGCCGCCCTCGCCCTCGTCCACGAGGACGACGAGACCAACATCCGGGCCGCGCTCACCGCCCGCCGCCTCAACCCCCGGCTGCGTCTGGTGATCCGGCTCTACAACCGCAAGCTGGGCCAGCATCTGGAAACCCTCCTCGACCAGGCCGCCGCCGTCGCCGAACCCGGCCTCGACCCCGAGAAGCTCGACGCCGCCACCACGGTCCTCTCCGACGTCGACACCGCCGCTCCCGGCCTCGCCGCGGCCGCCGTCGCGGGGACCAGCAAGGTGGTCCAGGCCGGAGGACTGCTGCTGCACGCCGTCGACCGGCCGCCCGTCGCCGGCCAGGCGCCCGACCCCGGGCTCTGCACGCTCGCCCTGCTCTCGGCCACCGCCAGCGACCCGGCCGGCTGCGAGGGCTCCGAGCGCAGCGGCGACGTCGGCCCCCGGCTCCTCCCCGACGACCGGACGGTCGCCGCAGCCACCGGACGGGCTGCCGTCACCCTCGAAGCGGTCACCCCGGCGGGCCCGGCCCTCCCGGCGGCCCGCCTCGCCGCCTCCGCGCTGCCCGTCGCCTCGCTCTTCTCCCGCCGCCTGCGCTGGTCCCTCGCCGGCGCCGTCGCCGCCGTCCTCGCGCTCGCCCTCGCCTCCACCTTCACCACCGGCGACCACCCCCTGCACGCCGCCTATCTGACGCTGCTCGACGTCTTCGCCATCGGCGACCCGGCGGTCGGCGAACCGACCGGTCGTCAGGTCCTGCAGATCCTCGCCGGGTTCGTCGGCCTCCTGCTGCTCCCGGTGATCGTCGCCGCCCTCCTCGAAGGCCTCGGCACCTTCCGCACCGCGACCACCCTGCGCCGCCCGCCGCGCGGACTCTCCGGCCACGTCGTCCTCCTCGGGCTCGGCAAGGTCGGCACCCGCGTCCTCGCCCGGCTCCGGGGACTGAACATCCCGGTGGTGTGCGTCGAATCCGACCCCGAGGCCCGGGGCATCGCCGTCGCCCGCAGGCTGCGCGTCCCCACCGTCATCGGCGACGTCACCGAGGAAGGCGTCCTGGAGGCGGCCCGCATCCACCGCGCGCACGCCCTCCTCGCCCTGACCAGCGTCGACATCACCAACCTGGAGGCCGCGCTGTCGGCCCGCGCCGTCATCCCCGACCTGCGGGTCGTGCTGCGGCTCTACGACGACGACTTCGCCACCGCCGTCTTCCGCACCCTGCGCACCGCCCACCCCGGGGCCCTCACCCGCAGCCGCAGCGTCTCCCACCTCGCCGCGCCCGCCTTCGCGGGCGCCATGATGGGCCGCCAGGTCCTCGGGGCCGTGCCCGTCGAACGCCGTGTCCTCCTCTTCGCCGCCGTGGACGTCGTGGACCACCCGCTCCTGGACGGCCGGACGGTCGCCCAGGCCTTTCACCCCGGCTCCTGGCGGGTCATCGCGCTCGACAGCGGCGGCCACGGCCCCTCCGGCGAGGGCTGGCGCCTCGCGCCCGAGCGCCTCCTCGGCCCGGGGGACCGGGTCGTCGTGGCCGCCACCCGCCGAGGCCTGGCCGAACTCCTCCGCCGAGCCGACCGAGGCGCTCGGGGTGACGAGGATGCTCGGGGTGACCTGGCCGCTGGGGATGACCAAGGTGCTTCGGGTGGCCTGGCCGCTCGAGGAGACCGAGAGACCAGGGGTGACCGAGAGGCCAGGGGTGACCGAGGCGAGCGGGGCGGGCGGATCGACGGAGGCGAGCGGCGGGACCGGGGCCGCCCCGGTGCCGCGGCCGACGGGGAGGGTGCCCCGGACAACTCCATACGAACGCCGCGGGGTTGACCGTAGGATCTGACCGCTCACGCGCCGAGACGGCCCGCCCCCGCAGTCAGGAGCCCCTCCCTTGAACACACCGCACACCACCCCGCCCTCCGCCCGCCCGCCGTACCGCATGGACCCGGCGGGCGGCTGCCCGCACGCGGCGAACGCCCGGCTGCTCACCGAGGGCGCCGTGGCTCCCGTGGTGCTGCCCGGCGAGATCGAGGGCATGGCGGTGCTCGGCCACGACGCGCTGCGCGACTTCCTCTCCCACCCCGACGTCGCCAAGGGCCCCCAGCACTTCACCGCCCTCACCGAGGGCCGCATACCCGACGGCTGGCCGCTGCGGACCTTCGCCACCGTGCCCGGCATGACCACCGCCGACGGCGCCGACCACCGCCGCCTGCGCACCCTCGTCAGCAGCGCCTTCACCGCCCGCCGGGTCGAGGAGCTCCGCCCCCGCGTCGAGACCGTCACCGCCGGGCTCCTCGACGGACTCGCGGAAGCCGCCCGCGCCGGCGACGGCGTCGCCGATCTGCGCCGCCACTACGCGCTGCCCCTGCCCCTCGGCGTCATCTGCGAACTCCTCGGCGTCGACCCGGCCCACCAGGACCGGCTGCACCACCTCTCCAGCCTGGTCGTCGCCACCGACACCGAGCCCGCGCGGGCCGTCGCCGCCAACCGCGAGCTCGTCGAGCTCCTGGGCTCCATCGCCGCCGACAAGGCCGCCGCGCCCGGCGACGACCTCACCAGCGCCCTCATCGCCGCCCGGGACGGGGACGGCGACCGGCTCAGCCAGCCCGAGCTCATCGGCACGCTGCTCCTGATGATCATCGCGGGCCACGAGACCACCCTGAACCTCGTCACCAACGCGGTCCGCGCGCTCTGCGCCCACCGCGAGCAGCTCGCCCTCGTCCTGGAAGGCCGCGCCGCCTGGGCCGACGTGGTGGAGGAGACCCTCCGCTGGGACAGCCCGGTCAGCTACTTCCCGTTCCGCTACCCCACCCGTGACCTCACCGTGGACGGCACCCTCATCCCGCGGGGCACCCCCGTCCTCGCCGGATACTCGGCGGCGGGCCGCGACACGAAGGCGCACGGCCCGGACGCCGACCGCTTCGACATCACCCGCGCCGGGACGGTGAAGCACCTCTCGCTCGGCCACGGCCCCCACTACTGCCTGGGCGCCCCGCTCGCCCGGATGGAGGCCGCGATCGCCCTGGAGGCGCTCTTCACCCGCTTCCCCGACCTGGACCTCGCGGTCCCGGAGGCCGAGCTGACCCGCCACGCCGGCTTCGTCGGCAACAGCGTCCGGGCCCTCCCCGTCCGCCCGGGCGCCTGACCGCGCGCCGCCTCCGGCGCCGGCACCCGTCGCGGCCGGGCGGACGGAACCACACGGCCGCGACGGGCGCGCCGCCCCGCCCCCGCGTCCGGAACCGCCCCCGGCCGCGACGGGGCCCCGCCCTCAGCCGGTCCGCCCCCAGGCGTTCGTGGGGGAGGCCCGCAGGGAGGAGACGAGGCGCAGCAACCGGTCCTCGTTCCCGGCGAGGCCCGCGGCGCGGAGCGCCTCGTCGGCCTCGGCCATCGGGTGGGTGAGCATCACTCCCGCGTACGGGGCGAGCTGCGGATCGGTCAGCACGGCCTGCGTGGATTCGAGCAGCCGCAGGTACGCCTGGGCGGCCGCGCGCTCACTGGCGGTGATCGTGGTCATGTCGGGCTCCCTCTCGACAGTTCGGCGCTCACCACCCTCTCGTACGGGTCTGACAATCGGGCTCAGGCCCGTCCGCCGAGGTGCGCCGTCAGCCGCTCCAGGAATACCCGCTGCCCGGAGACGAGCAGCGGAGCGGCGGCCTCCGGAGCGAACCAGCCCACCCGGTCGATCTCCGGGAACGCCTCCCGGACGCCCGACCGGGGCGGCCACTCCATGACGAAGGTCCCCGGCACCACCTCGGCCGGGTCGAGATCGCCCTCGACGGCCCACACGGTGACGAGCTTCCCGTTCCGCTGGCGGGCCTCGCCGAGGGCGAACCACTCGCCGTCGGGGGCCGGGAGGCCCAGCTCCTCCAGGAACTCACGGCGGGCCGCGGCCTCGGGAGCCTCGTCGGGCTCGTACTCCCCCTTGGGGATCGACCAGGCCGACTCCTCGCGGGCCGCCCAGAAGGGCCCGCCCATGTGACCGATGAGGACCTCGACGCCCCCGTCCGTCGTACGGCGGAAGACCAGGAGGCCCGCGCTGCGCTTGTCCGGCATGCGCCCCAGTGTGGCCGAAGGATCCGGCCGCCGCAGCCCCCGCGCGGTTCCGTCCCTACTCCTCCGCGTCGACCGTCACCGGGCCGCCCGCGAGGTCCACGCCGCTCGTCCACCGGGCCCCGAGCCGCACCGAACGCCACGGGACGAGCGTCCCGTCCAGCCGCTCCCGCCGCAGCGGGACACCGTCCTGGGCGACGGTCAGGACCGGGCGCGCGAGCCGCCGCTCCGGCCGCACGAGCAGGGAGGCGGCCTCCGGGCCCAGCAGACCGGGCGTCACCCATCGCAGCGGACCCACCGCCGTCACGGGCACCCCGGCGGCGGGCCAGGGGCGGCCGCCGAGCCGTTCGAGCACCGCCCCGGCCACCGCGCGCCCCTCGGCGGCGGCCACGAGCGCCGGCTCCACCCCGCGCAGGAGGTTGCCGACGGCGAAGACACCGGGCTCCGCGGTGCGGAAGCCCCGGTCCGTCACGGGGCCCCGGGCGCCGGGCGCGAGCGGCAGCCCGCGGGCGCGGGCGAGCTCGTGGTCCGGGATCCAGTCGCCGGTGAAGACCACCGTGTCGCACCGCAGCACGATCGTCCGCCCGTGCTCGCCCCGCACCGCGACCCCCGTCAGCCGGCCGCGTCCGAGGAGCTCCGTCACGACCGCGCCGACGAGGACCGGAGATCCGGCGAACGCGACGACGGGGGAGGGGAGTTCGGTGACGACGGCCGCCACCTCCACCCCGGCCGCGCGCAGCGTGCGCACCGCGCCCCGGGCCACCGGATCGCCGCCGACGACCACCGCCCTGTGCCCGATGCGCTCCCGTCGCGGCCCGAAGCGCAGGACCGTCCGCTGGAGTTCGCCCGTGGTCAGCACCCCCGCGGGCCGTGTCCCCGGGACGAGCCGGGCGCTGCGGGGCCGTTCGCGGGCCCCGGTGGCGAGGACCACCGCGCCCGCCCGGATCCGTTCGAGTCCGGTCGGGGCGGTGACGTCCAGGGTGAGGGGACCGGCCCAGCCGGTGGCCGAGACGCCGGTACGGACCGTCGCCCCCGCCCGCAGCGCCTCCCGCGCCGCGCGCCGCGCGTACGCCGGGCCGTCCAGGGCGCGCCCCCGGGCGTCCGCGCCGAACCCCGGCCGGAAGCAGTGGCGCGGCACCCCGCCGGCCGTGGCCTCCCGCTCCAGGACCTCGACGCGGCCCGCGCCCGCCGCCGCGAGCCGCGCGGCCGCGGCGAGCCCGGCGGGTCCCGCGCCCACGACGAGGACGTCGACCGCACGGGTCACGACGCCCCCTCCCCGTACCGCACCGCTCGGCTCACCGCGCTGCCTCTCCGTACCCCGCACGGCTCACCGCGCTCCCTCCCCGTACCGCACCGCACGGCTCACCGCGCCGCCCTCTTCCCGAGCCCGCTCCTCGAACAGCGCCCGCACCTCCGCGCCGCAGTGGTGGCCCTGGCAGCGGCCGCCCCTGGCGCGGGTCCTGCGCCGCAGCCCGTCGAGGCCGCCGGGCGGGATCGTCGAGGTGAGCGCCGCCCGGATCTCGCCCCGGGTGACCCGCTCGCAGTGGCAGACGATCGTCCCGAACTCCGGTTCGCTGGCGATGAGTCCGGCGTCCCGGTACGGGCGGGGGAAGGCCTCGCCGAGGTTCGGCATCCGGACCGGGGCGAGCGGGCGGGCCGGCCCCGGATCGAGACCGCAGTCCGCGAGGAGGCCGAGCACGTGCTCGGCGATGGCCAGGGAGGCGGTGAGCCCGGTGGAACGGATCCCGCCCACCGTCACGTACCGCAGCCCGGGGTGGGCGGCGATCCGGTAGTCCTCCTGCCCGGTGGCGGCCCGCAGCCCCGCGTAGACGGCGGTGACCTCCTCGTCGAGGAGCGCGGGGAGGATCCGGCCGCCCTGCTCGCGCAGCCCGGCGAGGCCCTCCGCCGTCGTGCCCGTGGCGGTCTTGTCGTCCAGGTCCTCGGCGGTGGGCCCGAGCATGACGTTCCCGTACACCGTCGGCGAGATGAGCACGCCCTTGCCGAGCGGCCCGGGCACCGGCAGCAGGATGTGCCGGACCAGGTCGCGGGCGAACTTGTCGAAGACGAGCAGCTGGCCCCGGCGCGGGGTGACGGTGAAGTCCTCCCGGCCGACCAGCGCGTCGAACGCGTCGGCGTGGAGACCGCAGGCGTTCACGAGGAGACGGGTCCGCAGCACCCCGCGCCGGGTGACGAGCCGGTGGTACGGATCGCCCGGACGCACCTTCTCCACCCGGCAGTTCAGATGCAGGTCCACCCCGGAGCGGACGGCCTGCGTGGCGTACGCGAGGGTGGTCGTCCACGGGCAGATCACGGACTCGCCCGGCACCTCGAGGGCGCCCAGGGCGCCGCGGCCCAAGTGGGGCTCGCGCGCCGCGAGTTCCTCGGCGGCGAGCAGCCGCGTGGTGCGGTGGCCGTTGCGCTCCGCCTTCTCCGCGAGCCGGGGGAGCGCCGCCCGCTGCTGCTCGTCCCAGGCGACGAGCAGCGCCCCCAGCGGCTCCACCGGGATGCCCGCCTCCCGCGCGTACGCGCCGAGCAGACGGTGTCCCTCGCGCACCAGCCGGGCTTCCAGAGTGCCGGGCACCGCGTCGAAACCGGTGTGCAGAATGGCGGTGTTGGCCTTCGAGGTGCCGTCGCCGACGTCGTTCGCGGCCTCCACGAGCGCGATCCGCAGCGGATGGCGGGCCAGGGCCCGGGCGATCGCGGAACCGACGACACCCGCGCCGACGACCACGACGTCGTACTCCGCGGCCTCGCCGGTGGGCAGCGGCCCGGTCCGCGTCACGCCCATACGGCCCCGCCGCCGGCTCCGCCACCCGCTCCGCCACCCGCGCCGGTGCCCTCACCCGCGCCGGCC
This sequence comes from Streptomyces sp. TLI_105, assembly GCF_900105415.1. Lineage (GTDB taxonomy): Bacteria > Actinomycetota > Actinomycetes > Streptomycetales > Streptomycetaceae > Streptomyces. The sequence continues at coordinate 7,321,533 of NZ_FNSM01000001.1, forward strand.
GCCCCGCCGGCGCCGCCACCCGCGCCGGCCGTGCCCGCCGACCGCTCCACCAGTGCCGACACCTCCGCGCGGAAGCGCGCGAGGCGCGCCGCCGCCTCGTCGGCCGAGATCCGGGGCTCGTACACGGCCGAGGGCTTCCACTCCGGCACGGCCTCGCGGAGCGTGAGCCCCGGCTGGTGCCCGAGCCGGGCGACCGCTCCGACCCCGAGCGCCGTGGCGTCGGGCAGTGAGGAGGCCTCGACGGGGAGCTGCAGCAGATCGGCCTGGGTCTGCATGAGCAGCGCCGACCGGGTCAGACCGCCGTCGGCGCGCAGCGAGGTCAGCGGCGCGCCCCGGTCCGAGGCGGCGGCCGCGGCGAGCTCCACGACCTGGGCGGCGATGCCCTCGCACAGGGCCCGCACCAGATGGCCCGGCCCGGTGTCCAGGCCGAGGCCGGTGAGCGAGCCGCGCACGTCCCCCCGCCACCAGGGCGCGGCGAGCCCCGCGAACGCCGGGACGAAGGTGACGCCCCCGCTGTCCGGCACCCCGCCGCCGACCGCGTCGAGCTCCCCGGCGCCGGAGATCACGCCCAGGTCGGTGAGCCAGCGCACGGCCGAGGCGACCGTGTACACCTGTCCGTCGAGGCAGTGGGTGACGCGCCCGCCGAGCCGCCAGGCCACGCAGCTCACCAGGCCGGAGGCAGCGCGTCGGGGTTCGGGGCCGGTCTGCGCGAGGAGGAAGGCGCCGGTGCCGTAGGTGCACTTGGCGGCGGCGGGGTCGTCCGCGCTCTGCGCGAGCAGCGCCGCCTGCTGGTCCACCAGCAGGCCGGTGAGCGGCAGCGCGGGGCCGAAGGCGGTCGTGGTGCCGACCGGGGTGTCGCAGTCCACGACCCGGGGGAGCGCCTCGCCGCCGAGTCCGTACAGGTCGAGGGCGGTCTTCGACCAGGCGACCGTGTCGAGGTCGAGGAGACCGGTCCGGCCGGCGGTCGCGGCGTCCGTGACGAACGCGCCCGTGAGCCGGTGGACGAGCCAGGCGTCGCTGGTGGTGACCACTCCGGCGCCGGTGGCGTGGCGGCGGATCCAGGCCATCTTGGGCGCGGCGAAGTAGGGGTCGACCGGAAGTCCGGTGAGGCGGCGCAGCTCCTCGGCGTGGGCGTCGAGACCGGCGCAGACCGCGGCGGCCCTGCGGTCCTGCCAGACGAGGGCGTCGGTGAGCGGTTCCCCGGTGGCGGGATCCCAGGCGAGCACGGTCTCGCCCTGGTTGGCGAGGCCCACGGCGACGACCGGCACGTCCGCCTCGGCGAGCGCCGCCCGCCCGGCGGCGACCACGGAGTCGTACAGCTCACGCGGGTCGACCTCGACCAGGCCGCCGGGGAGGTGTCGGGGGCGGACGGGCGCCGTCCCGGTGCCGACGACACCGCGCTCGGGGCAGAGGACGAGGGCCTTCGTGCCCGACGTCCCCTGGTCGACGGCGAGTACCGCTCCGCCCGTCATCCCGCTGCTCCCTCGTTCGAACCGCTCGGTGATCATCCGGTCACCGAAAAGGGTCAGGGTGCCGCCGCCGGAGGCCTGCGTCAAGGTGCGGCGGCCGAAGACGTCAGGTCACCGGCCTTACCTGACAGTAAGTCAAATTCAGTCGTTGGCCTAATAGTTACTGTCGCAAAAGAAAGTGGACCGGTCGCGTCCAGAGCCCTCTATAGTGATCGCCGATCAACGGCCGGGACGCCCGCCGGGGGACTGACCACCCCCTCCATCCACCGAGGACCCATGTCATCCACACCACGCCCCACCCCCTGATGGCCGGACACGGATTCCGACCCGTCTACCACCCCGCCGGCCATGACCACGCCCTGCGCAACGCCGTCCAGGACTTACGCACCGGCCGCTGGGTGTCCATGGCCCGTCTCCTCGACGAGACCTCCGACTGGGAGGCCTGGACCCGGCGCACCCAGGTCCTCGCAGCCGTCGCCGCGGGCAGCGACGTCGTCCCCATCTGGCGCGCCGAGCAGCCCGAGAGCCTCGCCGCCACCGTGATGCACAGCCGGGTCGCCGTCGAGCGCGCCGTCCGCGCCCACCGGGCCGGCCACACCCGGACCCGGGAGCTCTGGCAGGAGGCCCTGACCGCCTGCCGCGAAGCCTCCGACCGGTCGCCCGCCGACCCCGTGCCCTGGATCGGCCTGATCGCCCTCGCCGTCCTCGACGGCCGCCAGCGCATGGCCGAGCACCGGCTCACCCCACCGGCGCCCATGCTGCCGCCCGGCCCCTGGGGCCTGCTCGCCGAGGTGGAGAAGCGGGACCCGCACAACCGCGAGGCCCACCACCGCATGCTGCAGTTCGTCTACGCCCGACAGTCCGGACCCCTCTCCGAGGCCGTCAACTACTCGCACTGGGCCGCCAGTTCTGCGCCCGTCGGCTCCGCCCTGCACGCCCTCCCGCTCTACGTCCGCGTCGAGCGCTACCGGCGCGAGCGCGGCCACGAGCGCGCCCTCGACCTCCACTGGGTCGCCGAGGACGCCGTCCGCGACGCCCAGCGCGCCCTCGACACCTGGTTCCTCTTCTGCGCCACCGACGAGGCCTCGCTGCTCGACCTCAACCACCTGGCGCACGCCCTCTTCGGCGCCCTCCGCTTCGCCGACGCGGCCCGGGTCTTCGAGGCCCTCGGCCCGTACTACACGACCCTCCCGTGGGCCTACCGCACCGCTCACCCGGACGACCGGGCCCTCGCCGAGGAGGTCTTCCTGCGCGCCCGCGCCCGCTGTCTCAGCGGCTGACGCGCCACCGCGCCCCCTGCTTCCCCCACCCCCGCTCCCCCCCGTCCCCCGGAGGTCCCATGTCCCGCACCGCCCCCACCGACGCGATACGCAAGCCACCGCCGGCCCAGGACGAGGAGGCGAGACTCAGAGAGCTCGGCTACCAGCCCGTCCTCGCCCGCCGCATGGACGGCTTCGGCAACTTCGCGATCAGCTTCTCCGTCATCTCCGTCCTCTCCGGCTGCATGACCCTCTACGGCTTCGGCCTGGGCACCGGCGGACCCTCCGTCATGCTGTGGGGCTGGGCCGGCGTCGGCCTCTTCGTCCTGTGCGTGGGCCTCGCCCTCGCCGAGGTCACCAGCGCCTACCCCACCTCCGGCGCCCTCTACTACATGGCCGACCGACTCGGCGGGCGCCGCTGGGGCTGGTACACCGGCTGGCTGAACCTGCTCGGTCTGCTCGGCGCCATCGCCGGCATCGACTACGGCGCCGCCCTCTTCACCGGAGCCTTCCTCAACCTCCAGTGGGGCTTCGTGCCCACGCCGGGCTCCACCTTCCTCGTCTTCCTCGCCATCCTGCTGCTCCACGCCGGACTCAACCTCTTCGGCGTCCGTCTCGTCAGCGTCCTCAACTCGGTCAGCGTCTGGTGGCACCTGATCGGCGTCGCGGTCATCGTCGGCGCGCTGGCCTTCGTCCCCGACCGGCACCAGTCCGTCGAGTTCGTCTTCACCGAGTTCGTCAACGACACCGGCTGGGCCAACCCGTTCTACGTCGCCGCGATCGGCCTGCTCCTCGCCCAGTACACCTTCTCCGGCTACGACGCCTCGGCCCACCTGTCCGAGGAGACCTCCAACGCCTCAGTCACCGCCGCCAAGGGCATCGTCCGGTCCATCTGGGTCTCCTGGCTCGCCGGCTTCGCGCTCCTCGCCGGACTCACCTTCGCGATCCAGGACTACGCGGCCACGCAGAACAGCGCCACCGGCGTCCCGCCCGCCCAGATCTTCCTGGACGCGCTCGGCTCCCGCGGCGCCGCCGCCCTGCTGCTCGTCGTGATCGTCGCCCAGCTCTTCTGCGGCAACGCCGAGGTGGCCGCCGCCAGCCGCATGGTCTTCGCCTTCAGCCGCGACAACGCCCTTCCCGGCTCGGCGCTCTGGCGCAAGGTCAGCGGCAGCACCCAGACGCCCGTCCCCGCCGTCTGGCTCGCGGTCGTCGTGGCCGCGCTGCTCGCCGTCCCCTCGCTGTACTCGGCCACGGCCTACGGTGCCGTCACCGCGATCAACGTCATCGGCATCACCCCCGCGTACGCCATCCCCGTCTACCTGCGGCTGCGCGCCGGAAACCGCTTCGTCCCCGGGCCGTGGAGCCTCGGCCGCTGGAGCAGGCCCATCGGCTGGATCGCCGTCGTCTGGGTGGCGTTCGTGACCGTCCTCTTCTGCCTGCCGCAGAAGTCCCCGGTGAACGTCGACACCATGAACTACGCCGCGATCGCGCTCGTCGTCGTCCTGGTCCTCGCCAGCGTCTGGTGGTACGTCGCCCGTCGCTCGTACGGCACGCCGACCGCGTACGGAACCGCCCGCGAAGAGGCCGAGATCGCCGAGGGGATCGTCTGACGACGGAGCCCGGCCCCGGGGGCGTGTCCGATCGGATCGGACACGCCCCCGTCCGCGTACCGCGGACCGGGCAGGGCGGGGTCAGGCGCTGAACTCGTAGGTCCAGGCGGCCGACCGGGCCGAGAAGTCGATGTCCGTGATCTCCAGGGCGTGTCCGTGCTGGTCGCTGACGACCCGATGGACGAGCAGCCGGGCCGCGCCGTCGGCCGTCGTCGTGGCCGCGCCGGGCGGGACGCCGACCGACTCGCGGTGGGTGATCCGCAGTCCCGCCTGGTGCATCCAGTGGTAGAGGAGCCGCAGGTCGGGCTGTCGGCGGCAGTCCCTGCCCCGGCGGTACCGGGAGAGCTGGGGGATCTCGGCGAGGGCCGGCCGGGAGAACCACGACACCGCCCGCTGGAGCGCCGTCCCGTGCGGTCCGAGGACCGTGTGCCGGTGGACGAGGGTCGGTTCTCCGGGGGTGAGCAGGAGCCGTGACGCCAGGGGGGTGGGCGGCGGCTCCCAGGTGAGCGAGGCCCGGACGAGCGCCCCGGCCGCCCGTGGTCCGCCGGGGAACGTCGGCCGGCGGGCCGCGAGGGAGGGGGCGGCCGGCTCGGGTCCGGTCCCGTCGACGGCGGCGAAGGTGCCGCGCCGGTCGGTGACCACGAGCCTTTCGTCCCTGAGGAGTTGAAGCGCGCTGCGGACGGTCTGCCGGTTGACGTGGTAGCGCTGGGACAGCGTTCGTTCCGACGGGAGCCGGCTGCCGGGGGAGATGCGCCGCTGGGCGAGGTCCTCGCGCAGGGCGGCGGCGACCCGGAGATAGAGCGGCGTGTCCGCCACCGCCTCGGAATCGGGCTCGGCCATGATCAACCCTCTCTTTGCTCAGCGTGACGGCATGGGGCGTCTGGGTGATCAATTCCTATCATTGGTCTAAACCATTTAGCCAGACCGGTCCGGCAGAGTGGCCGAAACGAGCGAGGCGCCTTGTAATGAGATTCCAGGTGACAGGCCGGTCACGTGGCGGCGGAAGAAGGCGGGTGAGGCCGGATGACGACACCGTCGGAGCGCGCCGCTCGGGGCAAGGCGGCCCGCAAACGTGTCCCCCGCGCCTCCCACGGACGCTGGATACCCAGCTCACAGCGCCCCGACCCGATCGACGTCCTGGAGCGCCAGTCCCTGGACCGGCTCCCCGACCTCGTCCCCCTCCGCTACGGCAGGATGGCGGTCTCCCCCTTCGCCTTCCTGCGCGGCGCCGCCGCCGTCATGGCCGCCGACCTCGGCGCCGACCGCCACACCGGGCTCACCGTCCAGCTGTGCGGCGACGCCCACCTGCTCAACTTCGGGGTGTACGCCTCACCCGAACGGACGCTCCTCTTCGACGTGAACGACTTCGACGAGACCCTCCCCGGCCCCTTCGAGTGGGACGTGAAGAGGCTCGCCGCCAGCGTCACCGTCGCCGCCCTCCAGAACGGCAGCGCCAAGCCCAAGGCCCACCGCGCCGCGCTCGTCGCCGTCGAGTCGTACCGCACGGCCATGCGCCGCCTCGCCGGACTCGGAGAACTCGCCGTCTGGTACGAGCGGATCACCGCCGACGACCTGCTGCCCCTCGTCCACGGCGGCCAGCGGCCCCGCGTCGTCCGCCGGCTCGAACGGGCCCGCCGCCGCACCAGCCTCCAGGCCCTCGCCAAGCTCACCGAGACCGACGAGACCGGGAACCGGCACCTCGTGAACGACCCGCCGCTGCTCGAACGCGCCACGGACATCGACCGGGTCACCCTCGGCAAGATCTTCAGCGACTACCGCAGCTCCCTCGCCGAGGAGCGCCGCGTCCTCCTCGACCGCTACCGCTTCCTCGACGCGGCCCGCAAGGTCGTCGGAGTCGGCAGCGTCGGCACCCGCTGCTTCGTCCTCCTCCTCGAAGGACGCGACGACACCGACCCGCTCATCCTCCAGGTCAAGGAGGCCGGCCGCTCCGTCCTGGAGCCGTACCTGGCGCCGACCGCCTACCCCCACCAGGGCCGCCGCGTCGTCTGCGGCCAGCGGCTGACCCAGGCGGCGAGCGACATCTTCCTCGGCTGGATGACCGGACCCGAGCAACGCCACTTCTACTGGCGGCAGCTGCGCGACATGAAGGGCTCCGCCGAGGTGGAGACCATGTCCCCGGCCGCCCTGCGGGACTACGCGCGGCTCTGCGGCCGGGCCCTGGCCCGCGCCCACGCCCGCTCGGGCGACCGCATCGCCATCGCCGCCTACCTCGGCGGCTCGGACGTCTTCGACCGCGCCGTGGCCGACTTCGCGCTCGCCTACGCCGGACAGAACGCCGACGACTACGCGGCCCTCGGCGCGGCCATCGCCGCGGGCATGGTGACGGCGTCCCCGGGCGCCTGAACTGCTCCGAGTGGAGTCCACGAGTGGTGGGGCCGCCCACCCCGACCGCAGGCTGACGACCACAGGGCCCGCCCGGACCACGCCGTGGCGGGCCGAGCCACGCGGTGTCGTCCCGGCCGGGACGACCGTGGTCCACGGAGAGACCCGATCACATGACGGAACAAGGCACCGTACGAGCGCGCGCCCGGCGCCCGTACGGTCGACGACGCTCCCGGGGCGCGCACACCGGACTCGCGCTCCTCGCGGCCGGACTCACCCTTCTGGGCGCGGCCGGTCCGACCGCCGCGAGTACTCCGGCGGCGGGGACCGCCTCGACACCGGGCGACGCGGTGCCACCGCCCGCCCGCGGGCCCCACCCGGGAGGCCCGGCGCGGTTCGTGCCCGGCCCCTGCCCGCAGACGCCCGAGCCCGTCCCCGGACGGTGCGGATTCCTGGAGGTGCCCGAGAACCGCTCCCACCGCGGCGGCCGGACCATCCGGCTGGCCGTCGCGATCATCCCGGCCGCCTCGGCCCACCCGGCCGACGAACCGGTGGTGTTCATGGAAGGGGGACCCGGCGGCGACGCCTTCGACAGCATCCCCTTCCTCATCGGCTCCGGGGTGAACCGGAACAACGACCTGATCGTCATGGCCCAGCGCGGCGGGCTCCACTCGCAGCCGAACCTCGCCTGCCCGGAGATCGACCGCTTCAACGTGAAGGCCGTGGGACTGCGTTACGGCGCCCCCTCGACCGGGCGGCTCCTGGTGCGCGCGGCCAAGGAGTGCCGGCAGCGGCTGACGGCCGCCGGGGCCGACCTGAGCGCCTACAACACCACCGAGAACGCCGCGGACTTCGCCGACCTGCGCAGGGCGCTGCGCATCGACCGGTGGAACGTCTACGGGTATTCGTACGGCACCGATCTCGCCCTCACCTACCTGCGTCTGCACCCCCAGGGGATCCGCTCGGTGGCGATCGACTCCATCGCACCCCCCAAGGTCGTGAACCTGCCGTGGACCTGGGACAGCGCCGCCGAGGGGATCGACGAGATCTTCGCGGCGTGCGAGGCCCAGCCCCGGTGCAAGAGCCGCTACCCGCACCTGCGGCGGACGCTGGACGAGCAGGTCCGGCGACTGGAGGCGCACCCCCTCACGCTGCTGGCACAGCCCCCGGGGGGCGGGAACCCCGTGAAGGTCGACCTCGACGGGGGCGCGCTGGTCAACATCCTGGTCGCCAACACCGTCAAGGCCGTCGACGTCCCCGCCGCACTCGACGAACTCGCCCACGGAAACCCGGAGCGCTTCGCGCGGGCCCGGGCCTTCGACGTGGCGACCGTCGTCGGCGCCTTCGCCCACGGCCTGACGCAGTCGGTGGCCTGCGCCGAATGGGTGCCCGGCTACGGGAAGCGCGACCTGCTGAAGGCGGGGCGCCGGAACTTCCCCGGCTGGCCGGACACGGTCCTGGCCCAGGCCCCGCAGCTGCCCTTCGAGCACGACGTGTGCCGGGCCTGGGACGTCCCGGACCGCACCGCGATCCAGCGGGTGGCCACCTTCAGCAAGGTGCCGACGCTCCTCCTCTCCGGCACCTTCGACGCGAAGACCGGCGCGAGCCGGGCCCGGGTCGCGGCCCGCACCCTGCCCCGCTCGACCTCCGTATGGATCCCCGGCATCGGCCACTGGGTGGTTCCCCAGTCGCCCTGCGCGGCGAGCGTCCTCGCCTCCTTCCTCGCCCGTCCGACCGCGCCCGACACCGGCTGCGTGGCAGGACTCCGGCCCCCACCGTTCACCCTCACCCCCTGACACGGAGACCGAACGATGTCCCTTCCACCACCCCACCACCGGCGCACCGCGCGACGCCTCCCGGCCGCGCTGGCCGGGGCCACCGCCGGTGTCCTCGCCGCCGGCCTCGTCGCGGCACCCGCCCACGCCGAGTCCGGCCCGGCCGCGCCGCTCGGCACGCTCGCCCGGACCGCGGGTCACGCCCGCTTCGAGCCGGGGCCCTGCCCGAGGACCGCCGACCCGATTCCCGCCCTGAAGGACGCCCACTGCGGAACGCTCACCGTCCCCGAGCGGCGTGACCGGCACGGCAAGGGCCGGGGGCGCAGGATCACCCTCTCCGTGGCGATCATCCCGGCGGCCGCGAAGAAGCATGCGGGTGACCCGATCGTGTGGCTCGCCGGCGGACCCGGCGACGACGCGGTCTCGGAGATCCCGATGGCGCTCGCCGGCGGCCTCGACCGCGACCGGGACCTGATCTTCATGTCCCAGCGGGGCACCTACTCGGCCGATCCGGAGCTCACCTGCCTGAACATCGACCAGTTCAACGCACGCGCCCTCGGCCTCGTCTCCGACGCCCCCTCGACCGGCCGCCTCCACGTCCGGGCGACACGGGAATGCCACGACCGGCTGGTGCGTCGAGGGGCCGACCTCAGCGCCTACGACGACACGGAGAGCGCCGCCGACTACGCGGACCTGCGCAAGGCGCTCGGCATCCGGCAGTGGAACGTGTTCGGCATCTCCTACGGCACCGAGCTGGCGCTGCAGTACATGCGCCTGCACCCGGAAGGCATCCGGTCGGTCGGCATCGACGGCGTCCTGCCGCCGTCCCTGGCCGGCGGGGCCGTGACCTGGAAGGCCGCACGAGAGGGCTTCGACGGCATCTTCAAGGCCTGCGCGGAACAGCCCGCCTGCAACTCCCGCCATCCGCACCTGAAGGCCACCTTCGAGCGCCTCGTCGTCGACCTCGAAGCCCGACCCGCCTCCACCACCGTCACGGTGCCCGGTCAGGCGGCGCCGGTGAAGGTCGTGATCGACGGCGGGACCCTGGTGACCTGGCTGACCTTCGCCTCCCACCTGGCGGAGGGAGTGCCCCGCTCCATCGACGAACTCGCCCACGGCAACCCGCGGCGGATCGCCGAGCAGCTTGCCGGGGGCAAGTACAGCCCGGCGGCCATGGGCCGGGTGTCCCACGGCCTCGCCTTCGGCATCTTCTGCAGCCAGTGGACCCCGTACGAGAGCGAGGCCGACGTGATCCGGGGAGGCCGGCGCGCCTTCCCGTCGTTCCCCCGCTCGATCCTCGCCAACGCCCCGCAGCTCGCCTGGCTCCACCAGGACTGCCGAGCCTGGGACGTCCCCCCGGCGGACCCCTCGATCAGGGACCGGACGTACAGCGACATCCCGACCCTCGTCCTGTCCGGCGGCTTCGACTCCCAGACCGCGCCGAGCAACGGCGCGTACGTCGGACGCACGCTGAGCCGGTCCACCGTCGTCACGGTGCCCTACGTCGCCCACGTGGTCTTCGCCGACTCGAAGTGCGCGCAGACGATGACCGTCTCCTTCTTCGACCGCCCGACCGCACCGGACACCGGCTGTCTCGCGGGCCTCAAGCCGCCCACGTTCGAGATCGGCACGTGAGCTGAGGCGAGGGGCGGCGGTGGCAGGTCCACCGCCGCCCCTCGCCCTCCAGGGGGTGTCTGACGATCCCCCGCGGCGTCGCGGGGGATTGCCGGCCGCCCCCTAGCCGTCCGTACGGCGCAGCGGCGGTTCGGCCGGGGTCGCGTGGACCGGGCCGAAGAGCACCGCCCGTGCCACGGCGGGGGCGAACAGGACCGTCATCGGGGCGGTGAGGGTGATCGCCCTGCGGAAGGCCGCACCGACGACCGGGTCGCCCGCCGCCCGCTCCTGCAGCCGGCTCATGTACCAGCCGACCGCCTTGTCCAGCGCGCCGGGGGCGTCCGCGCCGCCGACAGCGCCGGGCATCTTCTTGTCGGCGCCCGTCGAGATGTCCCACGCCTGCCGGGAGGCGTCGAGGAGGGCGCGCTGCACCTGCCGGGTGGTCGGGGTGCGCTTCGGGTCGGCGAGCGCCCGGCGCAGGGCGACGGCGGAGATCGCCGCCACCGCCATGCCCTGTCCGTAGACCGGGTTGAAGGCGCAGAGCGCGTCGCCGGTGGCGAGGAAACCGGCCGGACGGCGGCCCGGACGGTCGTACCGGCGCCGGATGTTGGCGGTCTTGCGGAAGCCGTACACCGGGGACACCGGCTCCGCCCGGGCCAGCCAGTCGCTGATCAGCGGGTGCGGCATCCGCTTCGCGAACTCCTCGAACGCGCCCTCCTCCGTGGGCGGTTCATTGCCCCGGAGCCCCGAGAGGGTCACGAGGTGCGTCCCGTCGCCGACGGGCAGTACGACGGCCCCGTACTCCTGCTCGGGGTTGGGCACGATGAAGTAGCCCATGGCGTCGCTGTCCAGCACCCCGTCCGGAGCGCGGTAGACCCGGGTGCCGTAGGCGAGACCGGTGTCGATGGTCTCCTCGTGCGGCGCCTCGGCGCCGATCGCCGCCAGCCAGTCCGCCGCCTTCGTCGACCTGCCGGAGGCGTCGACGACCAGATCGGCCTCCAGGACACGGGTCTCCTTCTCGGCCCCCGCGCCGCGCTCGCGCAGCCGGACGCCCCGGACGCGCGAGGAGTCGCCGGTCAGGCCCACCGTCTCGTGGCCCTCGACCAGTTCGATCCGAGGATCGGCGAACACCCGCTGTCGCACCAGCCATTCGAGCTGCGGGCGCGGGCCCGAGTAGAAGTGGGCGGTGGCGGGCAGCCGGTGCATCCATCTGCCGTTCTGCCACTGCACCATGTCCTCGGGCACGCCCACCCTGGGCGCGCCGAGCTCGCGCAGCTCCTCCATGAACCCCGGGAGCAGTTCGTCGTACGCCTCCTGTCCGCCCGCGATGAGCACGTGCAGGTGCCGGCCCTGCGGGACGCCCGGCCGGGCGTCGGGCCCCTCCGGGTAGCGGTCGCGCTCGACGACCGTCACCTTCTCGGCGTGCTCGGCGAGTACCCGAGCGGCAAGCAGTCCAGCGAGACTTCCCCCGATGACCACCGCGTGACGTGTCGCGCGGCGCTCCAAGTCGTCGGCCATACCCGCCCTTTCGTGTCGTGGAACTACAACTGACCAGTATCCACGTCGGTACGGGCGCCGTCGCGTGCCCCGAGCCTCGGGTGCTCTATGTGGTAGCGGAGGCGCCACTGAGGGGGCCGTCCCGTGTGTCCACCCTCCCCCAAGCTCTCGGCTTCGCTCGAGCAGGGGGGACCCCCTCGCCCCAGCGGGACGATTGCCCACACGGCGGGGCGGGAGGGGCGCCGCCCCGGCGGGCACAGCCCATACGGGGGGTGGCGGCGGGGGCGCCGCCCGCCCGGAGGGCGCCGCCCCGTGCGGCGCGGGCTACTCCTCCCGCCCCAGCTCCGCCAGCGCGCTCGTCAGCCACTCCACCCAGAACCGCTCCAGGTCGACCCCGCCCCGCAGGACGAGATGCCGCAGCCGGTCCGGTTCGGTGCGGCGGCGCTCCGCCGGGAAGTCCCGCGCCTCGATCGCGAGGTACTCGTCCAACTGCTCCTGGTGCAGCGCCAGATGGCGCGACAACTCGGCCTGCAGCCCCGCCGTCCCCACCATCGCCGCGGCCCGCATCCGCAGCAGCAGGGCGGACCGGAGCGGCTTCGGGTCCTCGGACCTCGCGACCCAGTCGCTCAGCTCCGCCCGGCCGGCGGGCAGCACCTCGTACTCCTTCTTCTGTCCCCGCGCGGGCACCGGAGCGGGCAGGGCACGGATGTGCCCCGCCTGCTCCAGCTTCCCGAGCTCGCGGTAGATCTGCTGGTGCGTGGCCGACCAGAAGTAGCCGATCGACTTGTCGAAGCGGCGCGTCAGTTCGAGGCCGGAGGACGGCTTTTCGAGCAGCGCGGTCAGGATCGCGTGCGGGAGGGACATGCTCGCATCCTAGGTTCGGACGGCCACGGTGATCACGGTGCGGCCGTCACAGGGTGGCGGCGAGCCGGGTGCCCTGGTCGATGGCCCGCTTCGCGTCCAGCTCGGCGGCGACGTCCGCGCCGCCGATGAGGTGCGCCGAGCGGCCCGCGGCGACCAGCTCCTCGTACAGGCCGCGGCGCGGCTCCTGTCCGGCGCAGAGCACGATCGTGTCGACGGGGAGCAGCTGCGGCTCGCCGTCGATCGTGACGTGCAGGCCGGCGTCGTCGATCCGCTCGTACGACACGCCCGCCACCATGGTGACGCCCCGGTGCTTGAGCTCGGTGCGGTGGATCCAGCCGGTCGTCTTGCCGAGGCCCGCGCCGACCTTGGTGGTCTTGCGCTGGAGCAGGTGCACCTGGCGCGGCGGCGCGTTCCGCTCGGGCGCGCGCAGGCCGCCGCGGTTCTCGTACGAGGTGTCGACGCCCCACTGGCGGAAGTACGTCTCGGGATCCTGGCTCGCGCCCTCGCCGCCGTCCGTGAGGAACTCGGCGACGTCGAAGCCGATGCCGCCCGCGCCGATGATCGCGACCCGGTCCCCGACCGGGGCGCCGTCCCGCAGCACGTCGAGGTAGCTGAGGACGCTCGGGTGGTCCTCGCCCGCGATGCCGGGCGTGCGGGGGGTGACGCCGGTCGCGACGACGACCTCGTCGTAGCCCTCCAGGTCGGCGGCGGAGACGTACGTGTTCAGACGGACGTCGATGCCGCGCTCGGCGAGCTGGACGCGGAAGTAGCGCAGCGTCTCGTCGAACTCCTCCTTGCCCGGCACCCGCTTGGCGATGTTCAGCTGGCCGCCGATCTCGGCGGCGCCGTCGAAGAGGGTGACGGAGTGGCCGCGCTCGGCCGCCGACACCGCGCAGGAGAGGCCGGCCGGGCCCGCGCCGACGACCGCGACGCGCTTGGCGAGGCGGGTGGGGGAGAGGACCAGCTCGGTCTCGTGGCAGGCGCGCGGATTGACCAGGCAGGACGTGATCTTCAGGTTGAAGGTGTGGTCCAGGCAGGCCTGGTTGCAGCCGATGCAGGTGTTGATGGTGTCGGCGCGGTCGGCCTTCGCCTTGGCGACGAAGGCGGGATCGGCGAGGAACGGGCGGGCCAGCGAGACCAGGTCGGCGCGGCCGTCGGCGAGGATCTCCTCGGCGACCTCGGGGGTGTTGATGCGGTTGGAGGTGACGAGCGGCACGGAGACCGCGCCCATCAGCTTCTTCGTCACCCAGGTGTAGGCGCCGCGCGGCACGGAGGTGGCGATGGTGGGGATGCGCGCCTCGTGCCAGCCGATGCCGGTGTTGATGATGGTGGCGCCCGCGGCCTCGATCTCCTTGGCGAGGGAGACCACCTCGTCGAGGGTGGAGCCGCCGGGGACGAGGTCCAGCATGGAGAGGCGGTAGACGAGGATGAAGTCCTCGCCGACGCGCTCGCGGATCCGGCGGACGATCTCCAGCGGGAAGCGGACCCGGTTCTCGTACGAGCCGCCCCAGCGGTCGGTGCGGTGGTTGGTGGCGGCGGCGATGAACTCGTTGATGAGGTAGCCCTCGGAGCCCATCACCTCGACGCCGTCGTACCCGGCCTCCTTGGCCAGCTCGGCGCAGCGCGCGTAGTCCTCGACGGTCTGCTCGACCTCGGCGTCGGCCAGCTCGTTCGGCACGAAGGGGCTGATGGGCGCCTTGATCGGGCTGGGGCCGACGAGGTCGGGGTGGTAGGCGTACCGGCCGAAGTGCAGGATCTGCATGGCGATCCTGCCGCCCTCGGCGTGCACGGCGTCGGTGATCAGCCGGTGCTCGGCGACCTCCTCGCCCGTGGTCAGCTTGGCGCCGCCGTCCCAGGGCCGGCCGGCCTCGTTGGGGGCGATGCCGCCGGTGACGATGAGCCCCACGCCGCCCCGGGCGCGCTCGGCGTAGAAGGCGGCCATGCGCTCGAAGCCGTGCTCGGTCTCCTCCAGGCCGACGTGCATCGACCCCATGATCACCCGGTTGGGCAGGGTGGTGAACCCGAGGTCGAGCGGGCTCAGCAGGTGCGGGTACGGGGTCATGGGGGCGTCTCCTCGCGCAGGGGTCGTCGACCTCAGTTCTAGGCGACCCCGCACGTCTTCTGCAACTAGTTGCAGAAGAATGGGGGAGTGATGTCTGCTACTCGGCAGCAAAGGCCCCGAGCGGGCACCTCAGGAGCGACGGGGCCCGGCCACCTCGGCCGCGATCCACGCGTCCAGGTCCTCCGGCGTCCGGGGCTCCACCCCCTCCGCGCCCAGCAGACCGCGGGCCCGCAGGAGACGGGCCACCGACGTGCCCCAGGGCCGGCGCAGCCGGGCCGCGGCCAGCAGGTCGTTGTCCGCGAGGAGCTCGGCGACCGGGCCGGTGCGCAGACCGGCGGGGGAGAGCACCGCGGCCTCGTCGGCCCAGCGCAGCGCCAGATCCACGTCGTGCGTCGCCATCAGCACCGTCGTCCCCGCCTCCCGCAGCCGCGCGAGGGCGTCGAGCAGCCGCTCCTGCCCGTGCGGGTCGAGCCCGGCCGTCGGCTCGTCCATGATCAGCACCCGGGGCCGCATCGCCACGGCGCCCGCGATCGCGGCCCGCTTCCGCTGCCCGTACGACAGCAGATGCGTCGGCCGGTCCTCCAGGGCCACGATGTCCAGCGCCTCCAGGGCCTCCCGCACCCGGAGCCGCACCTCCTCCTCCGGCAGCCCCAGGTTCGTCGGACCGAACGACACGTCCTGACCGACCGAGGCCGCGAACAGCTGGTCGTCCGGATCCTGCACGACCAGCTGCACGGTGGTCCGCAGCCGGGTCAGCCCCTTCCGGTCGTACGCCACCTCGGCCCCGTCCAGGAGCAGCGACCCGCTCCCGCACCGCAGCCCCCCGCTGAGGAGCCGCAGCAGCGTCGTCTTGCCGCTGCCGTTGCGGCCGAGGAGCGCGATCGAGCGCCCCTCCGCCACCGAGAAGTCCACGCCCGACAGGACCGCGGGCCCGTCCTCGTAGGCGAAACCCGCCTTCACCAGCTCCACGACGGGATTCGTCGGCGTCGGAGACGTCACGGAAGGAACCTTTCCAGTACGAGGGTGAGGGCGACGAGCCCCGCGAGGAGCACGCCCGTCGCCGCGAGGAACCGCCGGGAGACCGCGCAGGCCGGCACCAGGACCCGCAGCGTCCCGTCGTAACCGCGCCCGGCGAGCCCCGACTGCAGGCGCTGCGCCCGGTCGAAGGCCCGGACGAACGTCGTCGCGCCGAGCCCCGCGAGCGACCGCCAGGTCGCGGCCCGGGTGGTGTGCCCGAGCCGGGCCGCCTGGGCCTGCCGGATCTTCGCCAGCGAGTCGAGCAGCAGGAAGATGATCCGGTACATCACGAGTGCCACGTCCACCACGGGCGCCGGGACGCCCGCCCGGACGAGCCGGGGCAGCACGTCGGACACCGGCGTCGTGAAGGCGAAGAGCAGCACCCCCAGCGAAGCCGAGGCGGTCCGCAGCAGCAGCTCGCCCGCGTGCGCGGGACCGCCGGGCGCGAGGGCCACGAGCCCGCGCGCACCGCCCACCTCGAAGAGCAGCGGAACGGCCCCCGTGACACAGAAACCGAGCGGGATGCGGAACGCCCGCCACAGCTGACGGCCCGGCACGCCGGCCGGACCGAGCAGCATCGCGAGCGTGGCCGCCGCCACGAGCACGGCGCCCGGCCACGGCGGCAGGGAGACGGCGCACAGCGTCAGGCCGAAGCCGAGGGCGGCCTTCTCCACGGGATGGCGGCGGCGCCAGCGACTGCTGTGCGCCGCCGCGTCGATCGGCAGCATCGGCGCTACGCGCCCGTACCGTCGGACGGCACGGAACCGTCACCGGCCCCGGGGGCCTCCACCCCACCGGGGTCGGACCCGGACCCGCGGCTCGGGGCACTGAGGTCAGCGGGACGGGCGCCGGCGGCGCGGGGTCCCGAGTGGCCGCTCGCGGCACCGGAGCTCGGGACGCCGGAGGCCGCCCCGCCGCTCGCGGCACCGGAGCCGGGCCCACCCCGCGCCGTGTCGGAATCACCGCCCCCGACGGGCTCGCCCCCCTCCGCCGCACCCTTCGTCCCCGCCGCCTCGGCGGCCTCGGCGCGGGCCGCGCCCTGGCGGCGGCCGCGCCGCAGGCCGAAGTAGTACGCCAGGACACCGGCGCCGATCGCCGCCTGGAGGGCGAAGAGCGCCGACTCGATCTCGCCGGACGGCGGCTCGTACAGCGGGCTGAACCACGGCTTGTAGTCCGGCTGGAGCTCCGTGATCGCGGTCTCCGCCTCGCCGTCGGACCCGCTGAACGGCTGCTCCTTGTGGTCGCCGAGGCCCAGCGCGAGCGGCAGGACCGCGAGCGCGGCGACGAGGAGCAGCAGCAGCGTGTTGACCTTCGCGTTCCGGCTCATCGCGCGGCCACCTCCTCGGGCCGCTCCGCCCGCGGCCGGTCGAGGACGCCGAGGCGCGTCAGCTCCCCCTTGCTGGACTGGGTGAGCAGCCGCATCACGAGCACCGTGAGCAGACCCTCGCTCACCGCCAGCGGAATCTGGGTCACGGCGAAGATCCCGCCGAACTTGGCCAGCGCGCCGGGCACACCGCTGCCGGGGTCGGGGAACGCCAGGGCCAGCTGCACGCTGGTGACGCAGTACGTGGACAGGTCGGCGACGAACGCGCCGAAGAAGACGGCCACCATCAGGGGCGCGCCGAACCGCCGAAGCAGCCGGTACGTCCCGTACCCCGCCCAGGGACCGGCGATCGCCATGGAGAAGGCGTTCGCGCCGAGCGTGGTCAGCCCGCCGTGCGCGAGCAGCAGGGCCTGGAAGAGCAGGGTGATCGTCCCGAGGACCGCCATGATCGGCGGCCGGAACAGGATCGCGCCGAGCCCCGTACCGGTCGGGTGCGAACAACTACCGGTGACCGAAGGCAACTTGAGCGCCGACAGGACGAAGGTGAAGGCACCGGAGGCGCCGAGCAGCAGGGTGGATTCGGGGTTCGACCGCACCTCGCGGGTCAGCGCGCGCACCCCGTGGACGACGAACGGAGCGGCCGCGACGCCCCAGGCGGCGGCGTGCGCAGGGGGCAGATACCCCTCGGCTATATGCATGATCGGGAGACCCTCTCCAGCACCTCGTGGATGGACAACGCACCCTGGCCGGTCTCCTGGCTGACGGTCATACGGCCCGACTCCGCCTTCCCACACCGTCACGGTCTCCCGCGACGGTCCAGTGGCTTCCCCGAGGTGTTCCCCCCGGGGGTGGAGCCGGACCTCCCGATCACAGTGGCGAGGGCCGCACCGGTACCGCACCGGTTTCCCGTACACCAAGGCCCTGCGACATTAGTGGGTTGACCTGCTGGATCACAACACGGCCACCACGTGGCGCGTCCCTCCGGTCACTGCACGCACTCGGTCCCCGTGGTCACTCCTTGCGGTAGGCGTACGCCTCCGAGGCCGCCGCCGCCACCGCGTCGAGATCCCCGCCGGCGCTCGCCGTCACCAGCGCGGCCACCGCGCCCTCGACGAACGGCGCGTCCACCAGGCGGGAGCCCTCGGGCAGTTCGTCGCCCTCGGCGAGCAGCGCCTTCACGGTGAGGACCGCGCTGCCCAGGTCGACGAGGAGCGCGACCCCGGCCCCTCGGTCGACGGCCTTCGCGGCCTCGCAGATCAGCTCGGAACTCGTCCCGAGACCACCGTCCGGCGTCCCGCCCGCGGGCAGGACCGGCGCCAGGTCGCCACCACCGGCGAGGCCCCGGGCCAGCTCGGCCACCGCCGTCGCGACCGCCGCGCTGTGCGAGACGAGCACGATGCCGACGGCCGCCGGGCCCTCCGGGGTCGCACCCGCCGGGCTCATCGCGCGCCCTCCGCGCGCGCGGTGTCGGCGAGGGCCGCGAAGAGGAGCGCCGACGACGTCGCCCCCGGGTCCTGGTGCCCGACCGACCGCTCGCCGAGATAACTGGCCCTGCCCTTGCGCGCCTGGAGGGGCACGGTCGCGAGGGCACCCTCCTCGGCGGCGGCGCGGGCCGCCTCGTACGAGCTCCGCAGTCCTTCCACACCCGGCACGAGCGCGTCCAGCATCGTCTTGTCGCCCACCTGGGCGCCGCCCAGCTGCGACACGGCTGCCACACCGGCGCCGAGAGCCTCCGCCAGCCGCTCCCGGCTGACCTCCCCGTCCTCGCCCAGGGCCTTCCCGGCGCGCCGCAGCAGCGTCCCGTACAGCGGTCCCGAAGCACCGCCGACGGTGGAGATGAGCTGCCGTCCGGCGGCGGTGAGCACAGCGCCGGGACTCGCCGGCGGCTCCTTCGCGAGCATGTCCGTCACGGCGGCGAAGCCCCGCTTGAGATTGGCTCCGTGATCGGCGTCGCCGATGGCCGAATCCAGCTCGGTGAGCCGGTCCGCCTCCCGGTCCACGTCCTCGGCCACCTCGGCCAGCCAGCGCACCAGGAAACCGGCGCCGAAGCTCTCCGTCACGTCTTCGCTCCCTCGTCCCATCCCCGGCTCACCGGCCCCAGCGCAGCGCGGGCGTCTGCACCGGAGCGTCCCACAGGCGCAGCAGCTCCTCGTCGACCTCGCACAGGGTCACCGAGCAGCCCGCCATGTCGAGCGAGGTCACGTAGTTCCCGACCAGTGTCCGGGCCACCGGCACCTTCCGCTCGGCGAGCACCCGCTGCACCTCGGCATTGAAGCCGTACAGCTCCAGGAGCGGCGTCGCGCCCATCCCGTTCACCAGGGCGACGACCGGCCCGGACGGGCTCAGGTCCTCCACGACGGCGTCGACGGCGAAGTCCGCGATCTCCCGCGAGGTCATCATGGCCCGCCGCTCCCGGCCGGGCTCGCCGTGGATGCCGATCCCCAACTCCAGCTCCCCCTCCGGGAGGTCGAAGGTCGGGCTGCCCTTGGCGGGGGTCGTACAGGCGCTCAGGGCCACCCCGAAGGACCGGCACCGCTCGTTCACCCGGCGGGCGATCGACTCCACCCGCTCCAGCGGGGCGCCCTCCTCGGCGGCCGCGCCCGCGATCTTCTCCACGAACAGCGTGCCGCCGGTGCCGCGCCGCCCCGCCGTGTAGAGGCTGTCCGTCACCGCCACGTCGTCGTCGACGAGGACCTTGGCGACCTGGATGCCCTCGTCCTCGGCGAGCTCCGCGGCCATCTCGAAGTTCAGCACGTCACCGGTGTAGTTCTTGACGACGAACAGCACCCCGGCGCCGCTGTCGACCGCGGCGGCGGCCCGCACCATCTGGTCGGGCACGGGCGAGGTGAACACCTCGCCCGGACACGCGGCCGCCAGCATGCCGGGGCCCACGAACCCTCCGTGCAGCGGCTCGTGCCCGGACCCGCCGCCGGACACCAGCGCCACCTGCCCCGCCACGGGCGCGTCCCGCCGCACCACCACGCGCCGCTCCACGTCCACGGTCAGCTCGGGATGCGCGGCGGCCATCCCCCGCAGCGCGTCGGCGACGACGGTCTCCGGAACGTTGATCAGCATCCTCATGGATACCTCCTGGTGAGGCTGGCAGGCGTGTGGCTGAGCAGGCTTTTCGCAGGTCAGAACGGGTGAGAGGTGTTATTGATCTCGGCGGTTCACGGCGTCCGGGAGCGGTTCCGTGCGGTAGTGATGCCGGCCTGTTGCCGACTTTCCTGACCGGTCATCAGGAAGGGCTTGTGGTGGGTGCTCTTTGCATCTGTGCATGATGACGCAATTATCGGTGCAGGGGTGCGGCCGCGCACCGGTGCGTCGGCGGTCGGAAGCGGCCGATTCCGCGCCGGTCGGCTTTGTGCGGTGCTCGGGGGCGACCGACTGGATGGCGGGCGATCGTGCGAGGGCGCTGCCACCCTCGCCGAGCTCGAAGGGATTCTCCCCGAACCCCAAGGGAGCGCCTTCACGGCCCTCCTCGGCATCTGGACTGACGACGGCAGACCCGTAGGCCGGGAGACCGCCTGGCGATACCTCCAGTCGGTGTACGTGGAGCACTACCCGCCGGAGAACCTGCGGCGTCTGGTCCACCTCATTTACGAGCACCTGTTCGTAGGGGGTCCTGAGGTGATCGTCAGGCAGCTGAGCGGATACCTGGATGACCACCTCCATCAGTGGCTCGCCGGGCCGGAGATCCGCAACCACTTGCTCTCTCTTGACGGGGTCCAGTCCCAAGTGCTGGCCGGAGACGGCAATACGCTCAGTGCTCTGGCGGGCACCAAGGACAGGTTCCTGCGGCGTGTGCGCGGTAGGGCGCCCGCTCTCGGGCTGGTCACGCGCCCCCACCTTGATCAGCTGCACGGCCGGCTGGTGGCGGAGGACGGTCCGCAGATCGTGCTGTGCGAGGGGCGGGCGGGCTCGGGCAAGTCGACGGTTGCCGCGGATGTGCTGGAGTGGCTCGCAGGCCAGGGCGCCCGATTGCTGCCGTTCGTGTGTCGATCATGCCGAACATCGAGGTGCTCTTGGTGGTCCGTACGGTCGACATCGGAACAGGACAGCAGGCTCGGCAGGCTGATTGCTGTGGATGCGCGAGCGGCGAGATTCCCAGTGGGGGACTGGCCGGAGGATCGGTGCGAGCCGTACTCGCCACTGGTGGAAACGACCGGTGTCTGCGGGCGATCCCGCAAGCCGACGACTGACGCCGGGGCTGCCAGGGCTGCCGGCTGCCGGGGAGTGTTCTCCGGGGCAGGGTCACCGGCAGCGCGGGCCGCAGCGCCTTCAGACCGCCGGGCGACCGCGCGGCGGTCGCCGCATGTCCCCATCGGCTTTCCGCGGTCACCGGCTCCAAGGCCATGTCAGGCAGCGCCGGCGGGAAGGTGACAGCCAGTTGTTCGGGGGCCAGGTGGTCGGGTTCGACGAGGCTCTGGGCCAGGGAGCCTAAGGGGACGGCCGCGGTGAGGCGGGCCAGGGGGTCCGGGTCGACCACGGGTCTGCGGCCGAGGCGGTCGAGGAGGCGGGCGATCTCCTTGCGCAGGCGGCGGTCGTGGTCGGCCGGGGCGCGGGCCGTGTCGGGGTGCCGGATGGCGTGCAGGGTGAACTCGGTGGACAGCAGGTACCAGCGTCGCTCGGTCTCGTCGAGGGCGCCATGCGTGCGAGGACCGCCTGTAAGGAGTCGTCGATCGTGTCGAGCTCGTCGACCGCCCGCGTCAGACGGTCGATCACGCCTTGTGCGTGCAGGTCGAACAGGGCGAAGAACAGGTCTTCCATGGTGCGGAAGTTGGAGTAGAAAGCCCCGCGGATCAGGCCCGACCGCTCGCGGATCAGCAGGAACTGGACGTGGTGTTCCGGCTGTTCGGGCAGCTCGGCTTCTCCGAGGGGGGCGTCGGCCACATCACGGCGCGGGACCCCGGCAATCCGGATTGGTCCTGGGGCAACCCCTTCGGAAGGAGCTTCAGTCGGATCCGGGTCTCCGGCCTCGTCCTCGTCGACCACGCCGGCAACGTCGTCGAAGGCCGCCACGCCGTCGACCGCGCCGCGTTCTGCATTCACTCGCGCCGAGCTTGCCCGCGGGTACCGCGGTCCCGAAGTGGCGGCTGCTGCCGGGCGCTCCCGCGCCGAGCGCGCTTGCCCCGGCGGCGTGAGCCGCGGGGCTTGTGGTGGCGACTGCGACTGCGACTGCGCCGACGGCCGTGCATGCGGCCGTTGTCCGGGCCTTGCGGAGGCGGAGTTTCCCGTTGAGTCATGGCATGACGGATCGCTCTCCTTGGGTGGGGGACGCCTGCACGCCGGTCGGAGGGCGGTGCCTCGTCCTGGCGGTCGTGTGAGCGCATACGCCGCCGGGCCGTTCCTGCCGGGCGGAGCATGCGGGGCGGGAGAGAGCCGAGGGGAATGGGTGGGCGCCGGGCCCCTCGTATGAGTGTTAGCGCTAACACTCATTGTGGAACAAGCTTCTCCAAGATTGCCCCGGTGAAATCTGTATCAGGCGCTGCGTGTTGTCAATACTCCGTGCACGAGCCGCCCCGAGGCGGCGGCCCGGGGCGTGTCCTCCGTTCTCGGCGGCCGACCCGTGTGCGGCTTTCACCGCGTACGGCGGGACTTCCTGGTCCGGCCGTACGCGAACCCACAGGTGGGCGGAGTGGGCCCGACCGGCCAACGTCAGCTCGCGACGCGGTTGTTGACGGAAGCGGTGGGCCGGCACGAGGATCGGTGGCGTTACTTCCGTGGTGGCGCCGGAACCTCCTCACGCTCTGCAATCCCGACGGAGAGGTCCCATGTCCCCATCCCGCTCGCTCGCGTTCCGGCTGCTCGGCATCATCACCGTGCTCGGCCTCGCGTTCGGCCTGAGCCTGCAGACGGCCCCACGGGCCGCTGCCGCCTCGCTGGTCCAGATCGCGAACTTCGGCACCAACCCGACCGGTCTGCTGATGCACCTGTACGTGCCGAACAACGTCAAGTCCAACCCGCCGATCCTGCTCGCCCTGCACGGCTGCCAGGGGTCGGGCCCCTACATGTACTCGAGCACCGACTTCGCCTCCCAGGCCGACAAGTACGGGTTCCTCGTCATCTACCCCTCGACGAACCCGAGCGGAAGCTGCTGGGACGTCTCCTCGGACCAGGCGCTGACCCGCAACGGCGGCAGCGACCCGGTCGGGCTCATGTCGATGATCACCTACGCGGAGCAGCACTACGGCGGCAATCCCAACGCCGTGTACGTGACCGGGCAGTCCTCGGGCGGCATGATGACGAACGTGATGCTCGCCGACTACCCCGACGTCTTCAAGGCGGGCGCGGCGTTCATGGGAGTGCCCTACCACTGCTTCGCCACCGGCTCGGTCCGGGGCTGGAACTCGGCCTGCGCCCAGGGCCAGGTGTCCATGACCCCGCAGCAGTGGGGCGGCCTGGTGCGGAACACCGGATACCCCGGCTACACCGGCCCGCGGCCGCGTGTGCAGCTGTGGCACGGGACCGCCGACCCCATCCTGAACCACAACAACCTCGGCGAAGAGATCAAGCAGTGGACCAACGTCCTCGGCGTGAGCCAGACGCCGTCGGCCACCGACACCCCCGCGACCAACTGGACCCGGACCCGGTACGACAACAGCGCCGGCGCCACCCAGGTCGAGGCGTACAGCCTCGCTGGGACCGGACACCAACTTCCGGTCCAGGGCACGAGGATGGCCGCCGATGCCATCCACTTCATGGGACTGGACACCGCCTCCTCCGGCGGCACGACAGGCGCGCTGCGTGCGGTGGCCGCAGGCAAATGCCTGACCGACGCGAACACGACGCCGGGCACACAGCAGCAGATCTACGCCTGCGGCGGCGGTGCGAACCAGACCTGGACACGTACGGCGTCGAACCAGCTGACCGTGACCGTCGGTGGCGCCACGCTATGCCTGGACGCCAGCGCCAAGGGGACCACCAACGGCACCAAGGTGATCGTCTGGTCCTGCAACGGCCAGCCCAACCAGCAGTGGCAGGTCAACCCCAACGGAACCGTCACCGGGGTGCAGTCGGGGCTCTGCCTGGACGTGGCCGGCCTGGGAACCACCGACGGCACGCCTGTCCAGCTGTGGTCCTGCAGCGGCGGCACCAACCAGCAGTGGACGATGGGGTGACACGGCGGCCGGCCTGCAGGGGCACCCCGGCTCAGGCGCTCCTGCGGGCCGGCCGCACGTGGTTTGCCTCCATCGGGTTGGTCAAGGAAATCGGGCTGCACTCAGCGAGGTGGGCAGGCAGCATGGCGAGACGCCAGAGCGTCTACGCCTGCTTCGTGAGCAGGGTGTGGACGGGGCCCGGCGACGTGGTGGTCGACGTGTTCCTGCCCGACGACGACGCGCCGGTTGACGGCATCGCCAAAAAGACCGGCTGACGGAGAGCGGCGGCGAAACCTGGATCAAGGCAGCGCCGCCGCGCCCCGGGAGCGCCCGCCCACCCTCCACATGCCCGACAACTACGAAGGGCTGGACATCCCCGGCGGCCTTCCGGCGACCTCGGAGGGTGATTCGATCCGGATCGAAGAGGCCGTCGAGCCGGCCGACGCCTGGGCGGACGCAGCGATGACCCGGCTGGTCGAGCGCGGTCCCGCCGCTGTGGGCACCGTCGCAGGAGTCCCCGTCGGAGTCCCGTGGACCCAAGGCGAGAGCTATCGTCAAGACCTGTGGATGGGGTGATCGTCGTCAGTCTGGCTCGGATGGGTTGATGGCGACGAGTTCGACCTCGAAGCCGTCGACGTTCTCCAGGTAGGCGGCATAGGTCTGTTCGCCGCCGGCGTGCGGGTGGCGGTCAGGGAACATCAAGCTCCAGCCGTGTCGCGGTGCCTCGGCGACCAGCACATCCACGGTGCCGGGATCCTCGACGTGGAACGCCAGATGGTTCAGCCCGGGCCGACACCTGTCGTGCTCGCCGGCGGTGAGGGCGGAGGACTGCTCGACGACCAGGTAGGTCGCTCCGAGCCGCCAGCTGCGGCCGTTGCCCCAGCTCTGGAACAGGGTGTAGCCCAGGGCCTCCAGCAGCCAGCCGAACGAGGCGGCGGCCCGCTCCAGGTCGGGCACCCAGATCTCGACGTGGTGCAGCATCCCGTTGTTCGGCCGGGTCATGCTGCCGCCGGGGCGGGTTCGGCCAGGTGGCCGCGTTCGAAGCGGGCGCCGGCCCGGACCTGGGCGACCAGGTGG
This sequence comes from Streptomyces sp. TLI_105, assembly GCF_900105415.1. Classification (GTDB taxonomy): domain Bacteria; phylum Actinomycetota; class Actinomycetes; order Streptomycetales; family Streptomycetaceae; genus Streptomyces. Next base: position 7,346,544 of record NZ_FNSM01000001.1, read on the forward strand.
GGCGCGTTCACCGCCCGCCAGCGGTTCTGGGCGGACTCGACCAGCTTGAACACCATGGCCAGACCGGCGGACCTGCTGCCCGCTCCTTTGGTGACCTTGGTCCGCAGCCGGACGGTGGCGAACGTCGACTCGATCGGGTTGGTCGTGCGCAGATGGATCCAGTGCCCGGCCGGGAAGTCGTAGAACGCCAGCAACTCGTCCTCATCATTGGTGATCTTCTTGACGGCCCTGGGGAACTTCGCGCCGTACTGCCTGGCGAACACCTCAACCGCCCGGGCCGCGTGCTCCCGGTCCTCGGCATTGTAGATCTCCTGCAGCGCCTTCTTCGCCGCCGACTGCGCGGACTTGGGCAGGGCGTCGAGGACATTGGCCGTTTTGTGAACCCAGCACCTCTGCTCGCGAGTGGCGGGGAAGACCTCGCGCAGCGCCTTCCAGAAACCGAGCGCGCCGTCCCGACGGCCAGGACCGGAGCGCGCATTCCACGGCGGGCGCAGTCGCGCAGCAGCCCGGCCCAGGCCTCGGACGATTCGCGGTAGCCCTCGGTCATGGCGACCAGTTCCTTGGTGCCGTCCGCGCGCACCCCGATCACGACCAGGACCGCGACCTTCGCCTCCTCCAGACGGATCCGCAGGTGGATGCCGTCCACCCACACGTACACGTAGTCGGTGCCGGACAGGTCGCGTTCCTGGAACGCGGCATGGTCGTTCCGCCACTGCGCGGTCAGCCGGGTCACCGCGGCCGGCGAGAGGCCGGCCGTCGAGCCGAGGAACTGCTCCAGCGCGGGCACGAAGTCACCGGAGGACAGGCCGTGCAGGTAGAGCAGCGGCAGCACCTCCGCGATCTTCGGTGACCTGCGGCACCACGGCGGCAGGATCGCCGAGGAGAACCGCTTACGTTCCCCAGTCGCCTCGTCGACCCGCTTGTCGTTGACCCGCGGAACCTTGACCTCGACCGCCCCCGCGGCGGTGGTGACCTTCCTCGGCTGGTGGTAACCGTTGCGCACCACCAGACGGCGGCCGTCCTGGGCCCGCTGGTCGGATAACTCGGCTATGTAGGCGTTGACCTCGGCCTCCAAGGCGGCAGCCAGCATCCTGCGCGCGCCCTCCAGGACAATCTCATCCAGCAGCGATGCCCCGCCAGTGGTGGAGCCGTCGGCGTTGACTACGGTGAGCACGGACGTGCCTTCCCGGCCGACGCGCCCACGTCGGCCTTGCTCAGTGACCTATCGATCAATCACAGGGAAGGTACGTCCTCCCCAGCCGATCCACAGGTTCCGAGCATTGCTCCAAGGCGCGACCGCACCGGCCCTGCTACCCACGAGGTCGCCGCTGCCTCGGTCCACGACTCAGCCGGCGGCAAGCAGGCCCTGACTGAGTTATAAAACTGCCGGACGTTGGTTACACATGGGTCTCCGAACAGACGGAGATCTGCCATGCCCCCTTCGCTGGAACAGCAGCGGGACCGTCAGGCCCAGCATCGCCTGGCGGTCCTGCGCCACGCCGAGGAAGTCACCGGAAACGTCGCGCTGACCTGCCGCTACTACGGCATCAGCCGCACGTGCTTCTACAAATGGCTGCGCCGGTATCAGGACGAGGGCCTCGAGGGCCTGCGGGACCGCTCCAGCAAGCCTCACCACTGCCCGCACGCCACCGAGGCCGACGTCATCAACAAGATCGTCTACCTGCGGCAGCACTACCACTTCGGCCCGATGAAGATCAAGATGTACCTGAAGCGGTACCACGACATCGACATCGCCTGCTCAGCCGTCTACCGCATCCTCAAGAAGCTCGGCATGAACCGCCTGCCGGCCTCCCAACGCTACCAACGGCACGACAAGCGCTATACCCGCTACGAGAAGCAGCTGCCCGGCAACCGCGTCCAGATCGACGTGAAGTTCATCGAACCGATCGGCCTGCCGGAGCAGACCGCGGCCGCGGCGCCGGTCACCGGCACCCTGCCCAAGCGGCGCCGCCGGGCGAAGTACTACCAGTTCACCGCCATCGACGACTGCACCCGGCTGCGCGTGCTGCGGATCTACCCGCGATGCGACCAGAAGACCGCAGTCCAGTTCGTCGAACGCTCCCACCGCATCGACGCGGAGGAGTTCTACCGCATGCTCGACGGCATCCTCATCGACGACACCGGCGTCTTCAACGACAAGCTGAGAAAGTGGGAGGACTACTACAACTACCACCGCCCCCACGGCGCCCTCGGCGGCCAGACACCCTACGAACGCCTCAAGCAGAAGACCCAGACCCCGCTGTAATCAAGCTGCGGCAGTCGCACAGGGACAACAGGTCCAGCACAGTGGTGACGGTTCTTGTATCCCCGGAGGTCTCGGTCGCGGGTCGCGCGTACGGACGTGTCCGTCAGTTGGCCGTCGGCATAGCCCGAACCTGCCCTCCCGCCGGAGCCGTCCTGCCCGCAGGCACATGCTCGGCCCGCTCGACCTCCGGAGGAACGGTGACCGTCGAGTCGGCCGTTGTTCCCCGTCCCCGCACCTCGCGGGACCAGCCCCTCCGCGGGGAGGTGAGGAAGATCTGCGCGGCCGGCATGACGTGCCGGCGGCGTCTTGCCCCGCTCCGCCTTCCTCGCCGGGTGACCCTTTGGTTCCGCTGACGAAGTCCGAACCGTCACACGGCATCATGCGGGCATGGTCACCATTCATCTGAAGTACGAGATCGACGCCGACAAGCTCGAGGACTTCGAGGAGTACGGCCGGCGCTGGGTCCGGCTCGTCAACCGTTTCGGCGGGACGCACCACGGCTACTTCCTGCCGAGCGAGGGCGACAGCGACATCGCCTACGCCCTCTTCTCGTTTCCCAGCCTGGCCGCGTACGAGCGGTACCGCACGGACAGCATGTCCGACCCCGAGTGCCAGGAGGCGTTCCAACTGGCGCGTGAGACCCGCTGCATCAAGCGGTACGAGCGCCGCTTCCTCCGGCCGCTCGACGGCCTCTCCTGAACCTCCGGGGACCCCTGGCGCGCCGCCGTGCGCAGTGCCGCGATGACGGCCGTGGTCGTCGGGTTCGCGGTCTCGGTGTGCCGCGTCGCGGCGAACAGCAGGCGCAGGATCGGATGGTCCTCGATGGGGGCCGTGCGGATTCCGGGCGTGGCCGGGTCGATGGCCGTCCGGGGGACGAGGGCGGTGGCGAGACCGGCCCGTGCGAGGGCGAGCTGGGCGGCGATGTCGGCGGTGACGTAGCGGGTCGTGGGGGTGAACCCGGCCTGCCGGCAGGCGTGCAGGATGGCCTGTCCGCAGTCCGTGGTCGGCGGCGGCGCGGCGAGGCTGTGCGTGGCCAGTTCCCGCAATGCGACGGGTCGTTCGTCGGCCCGGTCGGCCGCGGTGACGACGAGCAGCGGATCGTCGAGCAGCGGAGAGACCGCGATGCCTCGGGGTGTCGCATCGGGCAGGTGGTGGTACCGCTGTCCCAGCACGATGTCGACGGTGCCGAGGGTGAGTTCCCGCAGTTGTGCCTGGTCGGTGAGGAGACAGGTCACGGTGAGCTGCGGGTGGCGTGAACGCAGCGCGGTCAGTGCGGGGGTCACGATCGGGGCGACGGTCGAGGGCAGCGCGGCGAGCGTGGCGGTGGCGCCGACCGTGCCCTTGACCGCCGCGACGGCGCTCTCGGCCTCCTGCACGGCGGCGAGGATCCGGTCGGCGTGTTCGAGGAGGACGTGTCCCGCCTCCGTCAGTGCCACGGTGCGCCCGTCGGGGCGCAGCAGATCGACTCCCATGTCGCGTCGCAGTGCGGACAGCTGCTGGGACACGGCGCCCGCGGACAGCGCCAGTGACTGGGCGGCCGCGGCGATGGAGCCGCGGGCGGCGACGGTCCTGAGCATGTGCAGACGGCGGATGTCCAACATGAATCGATAGATTACCTAAAGGGTTGCATCGGGAATCATCGCTTGACCTATCGAATCATGGTGGGCGACCTTCGGGGCATGGAGATCTTCCACTGCATCGCCGCGGTTGCGCGGCCCATCCACGACTTCGGCGACGAGTTCATGTCCGACCAGGCGACCGCCGCCATCGGCCTGCGGGCCGGGTTCCCCCCCGGGGCGCGGCTTCTACTGCCGCGGTCGGTTCGGGGTGCTCGGTGAGGCACCGGCCCCGGTGGTCCAAGCGGTCCAGGGCTTCCTCGGCCCCGGTCTGGTCACCGCCGGCTGGCAGGCCGGCCGGTCCGTGATGCCGCCGGAGGAAGCCGCCGCCTGCTACGCACAGGCCGTCCGGGCGTGGGGGCGCGCCCACATCCCCGCGGACGCCGACGTGGAGCACTTCAACCGTCTGGCACAGCGGCTGATCGACGCCGCCGACGCCGACGCGCTGCCGCTGTTCGCCGGCTGGCGCGCGCAGCCCGCACCCGGTGACGACCCGGTCGGCGCGGCGATGCAGCGCATCCACGTGCTGCGGGAACACCGTGGCGCCTGCCACCTGGCGGCGGTGCGCCTGAGTGGGCTGAGCGCCCGAGAGGCGATGGTCGTCAACCTCGGCGTCGAGCAGGCGACCCACTACGGCTGGCAGGAGCCCCACCCCGTCGCCACGGCCCTGATCCCCCGATGGCAGCGTGCCGAACAACTCACCGATGAACTGCAGGCGCCGCTCTACGCCGCACTGACCGATCGGCAACGTGCCGAATTCGCCCAGCACGTCGCCGTGTTGACCGGGTCCCCGACCTCATGACCGGACGTCGGGAACATCAACAGGTACACGGAAGGACGGCATGATCGTGGCCATGCTTATGACTCATGAGGGCCGTTCGCCCTCCGTCCACCCCACCGCCTATGTCGCTCCGACCGCCACGCTGTGCGGGGACGTGCGCGTGGGGGCCGGGTGCCGGGTGCTGTTCGGTGCGGTGCTCACCGCCGAGGGCGGACCGGTGGAGCTGGGCGAGGGCGGCATCGTGATGGAGAACGCGGTCCTGCGCGGCACCCGACGGGACCCGCTGGTCCTGGGACGGCAGGTCCTGGTGGGCCCCACCTCCTACCTGACCGGCTGCCGGGTCGAGGACGAGGTCTTCCTGGCCACCGGCAGCCGCGTCTTCAACGGGGCACGGATCGGGACCCGCTCCGAGGTGCGGATCAACGGCGTCGTGCACCTGCGCACCGTGCTGCCCGCCGGCTCGACGGTGCCGATCGGCTGGGTCGCCGTCGGCGACCCGGTGCGCATCCTTCCGCCGGAGGACCACGACGGGATCTGGGCGGTGCAGAAGGACCTGGACTTTCCCGGATACGTCTTCGGCCTGGACCGCCCCGCCGGTGGCGAGAGCCTGATGCCGGCCGTCTCCGAACGCTTCGGCCGCGCCCTCGGCCGCCACAGCGACGACCGACAGATCTGAGCCCCGCCGGCAGGGATCGGCTCCACCGGCCACCGCTCGGCGGCACCAAGCACACCGCGATGAGTGCCCATGGAGCCGGTGGCCCTGCCCCAGCAGCCCCGCAGAGCTCCTTACGCCGATCGCACACGAGCACACCGTGGAAGCGCACCCTCTCGGCCGTGACACCGGGCGGACCGTTCACCGGCGTGATGCGTCGGTGGCGTGGTGGCGGGTGCGGGGGATGTCTGCCGCCTCTGCGGTGCCCGGCGATGCGGGAGTCGGCGTCACCTCGATCACGTCGACGAGCCTGCGCAGCTTGTGCTGGGCGCGCAGGGCGTACGACCAGCGCCTCTGCGCAGCTGAAGGTCGGATGAGTGTTCTTGCGGTATGGGGCCGGCAGACCGGGTGCGCCCTGCGGAAGAGCAGCAAGCGTGACGGGCGCTCAGCGCCTCGTCTCGTACCTGGTCAGGACCACGCCGCAGGGAAGCGTCCGCGTCTCCACCAGCTTGAGGTTCACCCAGTTGTCCAGCGCGGTGAAGAACGGCGTGCCGCCGCCCACCAGGACCGGCGCGGTGGCCAGCACGTACTCGTCGATCAGCCCGGCCCGCATGGCCGCCCCGGCGAGCGTCGCGCCGCCGATGTCCATCGGGCCGCCGTCCTCGGCCTTGAGCCGTCTGATCTCGGCGACCGCGTCGCCGGTGACCAGGAGGGTGTTCCAGTCGACCTCGTCGATCGTCGAGGAGAACACCACCTTCGACATGTCCCGCCAGCGGCGCGCGAACTCGATCTCCGCAGGGGTGGCGCCCGGCTGCTGGTCACCGGTCGGCCAGTAGGAGCTCATCGTCTGCCACAGCTTGCGCCCGTACAGCGTCAGGTCGGTCGCCTGCAACCGGTCGGACCAGAACTGGAACAGCTCGTCGCTCGGCACGCTCCAGCCGATGTCGTCGCCGGGCGCGGCGATGTAGCCGTCCAGGGACAGGTTCATGCCGTAGATCAGTTTCCGCATGGCGCAGCCTTCCGTCCGTGGGTGTCCGGTGTATGGACCGACGCGGCGCGGGAAACTCATCGGTGCGCGATCTGGGCTCGCCGGGAGGCCTCGCCGGCCCGGGGGACGAGAACCGGACGCACGGCTTGGGGTGCAGGTGCACGCATGAGGCCCGGATCCACCGGATCCGGGCCTCATGTCACTTCAGTAGCGGGGACAGGATTTGAACCTGCGACCTCTGGGTTATGAGCCCAGCGAGCTACCGAGCTGCTCCACCCCGCGTCGGAAGGCCCCACTGTACGCCACCCACGGCACCGCCCAAGAGCAGGCCGAAGAGGCCGCCTGCGGCGTCGCTTCCTGTGGTCACGGAGGGTGTAGGCATGTAGCGTTCCTGTTAGCTGTCGTGGTTCGGACGTTCCTCTCTGCCCACGCTCCAGGCGTGGGCTTGAGGCACGGCGAGGAATCGAGTACTGCCCGGTGACGGGTGGCTGCTGTGGCGCCTGCGGCAGTATGTCCGGCCCGAGGCGCTGCCGGCGCGGCGCGTGGTCGTCGAGTTCGCGTTCCGGCTTCCGGAAGAGCCGGACGAACGGGCCTGGCTGGTCCTGTCGGGCCGGGGCTCCGGGGACGACGTCAGCGCGTGCCGGGTGCACCCCGGCTACGAGGTCGACGTCTGGGTCGGCGCCGACCTCGCCGAGACCCACCGCCTCGTCGCCGGCACCACCACCCTCGCCGCCGCCCGCCGCGCCGGCCACCTCCACCTGCACGGCGACCCCGACCTGGTGGCCGCCTTCCCCACCTGGTTCGCCTGGCGCACCCCGCACGACACCCGCTAGTACTGCAACGGCGCTTGCCCCGAGGGCCGCCGCGGGGACACTACCCACGACGCCGCCCCCTCGGCCCGAAGGCAGAAGGGGCGGCTTCGTCATGTCCGAGGTCAGGCCACGTCGTGTCCGTGCTTGGCGAGGACGAGACCCCGCCAGTGCCGCCACTGCGCGTCCCACCGCGCGTGCTGCTCGACCGTCCAGCCGTCTCGCCCTCCACGCTCATCTCAGCCGCAGGCCGGATCGTATGCGTCGGCGTTGACCCCGACGCATACGCCCCTCAGGGCCGAACGTTCTTCTGCACCGGAGACGTCCGGCGTCGACCTCGCCCGTCAGGCCCTCTTCACCGCCCGAGAGGCGGCGAAATCGGGGGACAGAATTCGCATAGCGATCTCATTGTGGCCTGACCGGGCCCCCGAGACGAAGGAAATCGATCAGCCGGAGGGGCTTCGCCTGAAAGGATGGGTGGAAGTCAGGGAGTGTCGCTGCCGGAAGGGGAGGCGTGTCGGAGAACGGGACGGACGATGTGATCGACGGCGTGGTGCAGGAAGAGCAGCCGGTGACACGGTTGCCCGAGGCCCTCGTCAGGGAGATGAACCGTGAGATCCGGCGCTGGCGCGTCGCCACCTTCAACTACGGTCTCGCGTACTACCTGAGCCGGATCCTGTTGATCCTGGCCAGCGCCGTCGTGGCCGCCGACCAGAACCTGAGCGGTGGCCACGGGAACTGGCTGATCACCTGGGTCCCGGCGCTGGCTCTGATCGTCGCCGTGATGACCGCGGTGGACACCTGGCTGAAGCCCCAGCAGAAGTGGCGCGGGTTCATGGAGTCCCGCGACGCCCTGGTCGATCTGATGATCCAGGCCGACGGGGGACTGCCGGCCGACCAAGTGCGGGCCAAGCTCCTGAAGCTGCGTCAGCAGCACCGGGAACGGAACGTCTTCTGACCGTACCCGGTGCCGCCGACGCGGCGGGCCGGGGTCAGCCGGCCTCCTTGAGCCGCCGCAGCGCACGGCGTTCGGCGGCCTCGACGTCCAGCCGGCCCGACGGGGAGCCCCCGCGGGCGATGACGGAGGCCCGGACCAGGGAGAGGTAGAAGAGCGCGGGGGCGCACGGTGTCCAGGTCTTCTCGGGATCCTCGTCCAGGAGGAAATCGAGCACACTGTCGGGATCGGCCGGGACGAAGCTGAACCGGTCGTGCTCCCACTTGTCTTCGATGCCCCGGCTGCGGCGGGCGACGAGGTCCGCGGAGCTGAGGTCGGTGAGCACCGCGCGGTAGAAAGCCGCCCACTGGTGGTTACGCAGGTCGAGGGCGAAGGCGAGCAGTTCCAGCTCGACGGCGTCCTCGTCCTGGACGGCCAGTTCCTCGCGGAGCGCGCGCCGCGCCACGGCCTTGAGACTGATGGGCCTGCCATCCGCCGGGACGTCGTGGATGGCGGCGAGCCCTTCGTTGACCGACGAGTTCCAGCGCTGCTTGTTCTGGCCCTCGACCTGGATGCTCCTTCGGGCGAAGACCATCTTCCCGTCGAGGCCGGTCTCGACGGCGACGTTGACGCCGAAGCTGCAGGAGAGGAAGGAGGGGGCCTCCACCGGGTCGGAGTTCGTCAGGTACTGCGAACGCAGCGTGGCGGAGGAGTCCCCCTCGTCCAGGGGCCTGTCCAGGTTGATGGAGGTGGCAAGGAAGTCGTAGTAGTCCGCGTCGCACAGGCTGATCCGCACCTGGGGCTCTTCGGTCTCGTCGGTACGGGAGGAGACGACGCTCTCCACGGCGAAGCGGGGGTTGTTCCACGCGAAGCGCTCTCCGACCGCCTGCTTGCGCTTCTGTTCCGCCTCGATCTCATGGCGCCACTGCTGGACCTTCACCGGTAGGTCCACCCGGCGGAGGCCGGGCTCGTAAATGATGGTGACGTTCTCCTCCCGGATCGGACGCGTGCCGTCCCCCTCGAAGATGTGGCAGTCCGTCTCCGTCTCCCCGATGATGAACGCGTCGCGCTGATTCATGAGGTCCCCTCACCTGACGTCCAGTAGTGTGACCCGGCACACTCGATCCTCGGATGCGATGTCAGGTTGCCACAAACCGAGCCGCCTTCGGGCAGGGGGCGTGGATCAACTCTGGGGGGAATTCCTGTTGGAGCACTTACAGGGGCGCGACGGACTGGTCGCCACGGTGGTCGTCGACCGGTATCGCGGAGACGAGCGGGGAGTCAGGGACCGCCCTCTTCTGAGGGGAACGGCCGCACGCTTCGTCGAACAGATGCGGCGCCTCGGATTCAACCTGCCCGCGCAGGTCCTGACGAGTACGGACGGAGCGCCGCCCCCCTCTGCGGGGCGCGAACGGATCCACGCGTTCGTGGCGCGGCTCCGCCAGCAGGCGGCAAGACGGAAGGTCCTCTACTGGACGGGTCACGGCGAGGTCGTGGGGGACACCTTCTACCTGGCCTGCGAGGACAGTTACGAGGAGGGACGGTTCGACCCCCGCCGGGCCGTGACCGCTGAGGAACTGGTCGCCTGGCTCGCCGAGGACGCCACGGACACCTTGCTCGTCCTGGACGCGTGCTTCGCGGGGGAAGCGATACGGGCGGTGCGGGACAGGGTGGAGGACGTCCGGGGGCGGGCCCCGGGCCCCCGCACCGGGTTCGCCGTCGTCGCCACCGCCGAGTCCCGGCAGAAGGCCGTGGAAGGCCACTTCGTGGACTGTCTGGAGCAGGTGCTCTCGAACCCCGCCTTCCTCGTCCGCGAGAGCGAGCGGATCTTCTCCCGGGAGCGGCCCGCGGTCTTCTTCCAGCACCTCATGCTGGGCGTGGCGGACCGGATGGAGGAGCAGGCCCTTGACTGGCGCGAAGTGCACACCCTGGACCCCGCGTTCCTGGCCAACCCCTACTGTTCCCGACCCGGCGCCGCCCTGCGGTCGGAGGACGACGAGTCCTGGATCGGACGGGAGTTCCCGCACGACGAACTGCCGGTGTTCTCCGACTCGGGCGACAGGTGGCACCTGCGGGACTTCGCGGAACGGCAGCACGCCGTCACCGAGGTGGTCGACTGGCTGCGCACCCGGGAGACCGGGATGTACACGATCACGGGGGCGTCGGGAGCGGGCAAGTCCACCCTGCTGTCCTACGTGGCGCACCTGACGGACGAGAACTTCGTGGCCACCCTGGCCGAGGACCGCCGGCCGCGGAACCTGCCCGAACTGCGCTCGGTGAACGCGGCGGTCCACTGCCGGGGAAAGACCCTCTCCGCCCTCTGCCACGAACTGACGGAGCGCCTGCGCTCGCTGGGGCTCGGGAACACCGGAGCCGAACGGCCGTCACCATCCGCGTGTGTGGAGGAGATCGAGCGGCTCGCCGCACGCAAGGGCATCCTCACCCTGCTGTTCGACGGACTGGACGAGGCGGCGGCCGGTCACTCCTTCGACATCGCGAGAAGCCTGCTCAATCCGCTCGCGGCCCGGCCGCGCGTGCGGGTCGTGGTCGCTACCCGCCCGAACTCCCGCCGCAACCTCCCAGGCGATCCGTCTGCCGAGTCTCTGCTGGATGTCCTCCACTGCGTACAGCCGCTGGAGCTGGACCGGTCAGCCGGGGTCGAGCAGGACATCACCCGCCACGTCGAACGCCTCCTGGGGGAGGCGAACTCCCCCTATAACCTGCTGCCGGACGCGGTGCAGACCCGTGGTGCTGTTGCCCGGTACATCGCGGCCCGCAGCAACGGCCTCTTCCTCGTGGCCACCCTGTGGGCGCGCCGCCTCGTCCTCCTGCCCGAAGCAGTCGCGGAGCACCGGCTCGACCGGGAACTCCGCCCCGGCACGGCCGTCCTCGATCTCCTGCTCGCGGAGGAGCTCGACCGGATCGATCCGCAGGACCCCGGACGGGTCAGGGACTTCATGCGGGGCCTCGCGCTCGCGCAGGGCGTCGGGCTCCCCCAACCGGAAGTGTGGCTCGCCGTGACCAACGCGGTGCGGACCCCGGGCGGCAGGGAGTACGACCACGGGGATCTGCTGGACGTGGTCCGCAGGACCACCGGCGTGACGATCGCGGAGGACGACGAGTTCGGCACGCCGGTCTACCGCCTCCACCACCCCAGCTTCGGCGCGCACCTGCTGCACGGGGAGGCGGAGGTGAGACGTCGACACAGGGCCGTGGTCCGCGCCCTGACCCCCGGGTCACCCACGGACTGGCAGGGGGCGGAGCCCTACGTCATCCACTACCTGGCGGCGCACGCGGCCCTGGCCGGTGACGACGTCCTCGACGAACTGGTGGCCGACCACCACTTCCTGGTGGCCACCGCGCCCGACGTCCTGGAACCGCTGGTCGCCGCCCGGTCGGCGACGACCCCCCAGAGCACGCTGTATCTGCGCGTGGCCGACGACTTCCGCGGGAACCCGTCTCCGGCAGGACGGTGGGCGGTGCTGCGAGCCACCGCCCTGGCGATGTTCTCCGCCGAATTCCTGCAGGACGTACCGCGACCGCCGTCCGTGTTCTGGGAAGACGTGTGGAGCAGCGCCGAACGGCTCCCGCTGCGGCGGAGCCGGCCGGCCCCCTCGGGCGGTGCGTTGGCGGTGCACTGGGAGGAGGGCGACGGGACCGTCCACGTGGCTGGCGCCGGCGAGATCGTCTCGTGGACCGCGGACGGGCACCGGACGCTGACCAGGAACACGGGCCCGGCCACCTGGTCATCACCTCCCCAACAGCGGGGCCTCACGGTGTCGGGACAGGGCGAGAGCCGGGTGATCGCGACCCACGACAGCCAGTGCGTGCGGATCTGGCAGGGCGGTGGCAAGCACCCGGTCGAGGAGCTGCACTGGGGAGGGAAGACCAACGCCGTCGACTCGGTGTGCAACGGCCGGGACGTCTTCCTCGCCGTGGCTGACGGCATCGGCCTGTGGGTATGGCGGTGGGACAGCTCCTCGGCCTACGTCCGGGGCCGGATCAGACAGCCGCTCCACGCCCCCGGGCAGGTGAACTGCGTGGCGGCGGTCGTCCGCGACGGGCGCGTCGGCGTGCTCACGGGCGGGCCCGGGGGAGTGACCGTGCGGGAGGTGCGGGGACTCAGGCTGGGAAGGCCCGGACTCGAACACATGCGTTCCCTGACCGACGGCGCCGAAGTGATCGGCTCGCTGGCGGTGATGGCCACCGGGGAGGGTGCCGGGGCCGTGGTCGCGGCCCTTGACGGCCACACCCTCCGTGTCTGGCACATGGAGGACCTCTTCCATGGTGAGGCGGAACTGCGGTTCCGCGCCCGTACCGCGGGCCAGGTCGTGGCCCTCGGGCACGGCCCGTACGGCGTGCTGACCGCCGTACAGGAGAACACCCAGGCGCAGGTGTGGGACGAGTCGGGCAGGGAGCACGTGCCCCTGCCGTGCGACCACGGGCACAAGTCCCTGGCCTTCGACCCCTCGGGGAGCGGACGCCTCGCGGTCGCGGACGACACCCGGCTCCAGATCTGGGAGCCGCACACCCCCTTCGGAGCCGGGGGGACCGCCCGGGAACCCGTCAGGGGCCGCCTGGCCGAAAAGCCGCAGTTGCGGATGGCGCAGAGCTCCGACGGCACCATGCTCCTCGCCCGCTCGCAGGGCTCCGACGTACTGACGAGCCTGCACACTGCGGCCGGCCGGATCGTCGGCGGGCCGCGGCTCCCGCACCCGCACCAGGTGAGCGCGCTCGCCGTCACGAAGGCCGGTGACGGCTGGAAGGTCGTAGCGGCCGGGTACCGGCACGTGCTGCTGTGGAGCCTCGGGCCCGGTCTCGAACTCCTGGACACGGAGGAGTTCGACCTGCCGGGCGCGTACGACGTGGCGGCGTCCTCCCTCGACGTCTCCGTCACGGAGGAGGGCCGGACGCGCCTGATGTGGCCGTCCGGGCAGGAGGTCATCACGTGGGAGCGCGAGGGCCTCAGACGCGGCCCGTGGCGGGAAGGCCACACCTTCGTCCTGAGGGCCTCGGGCACCGTGCAGAAGCTGGAGCGAGTGGGAGTGCCCGGCGGGCCGTCCTGGCTCTCCCTATGGGGTGGCGACGCGGCCCGGGTGTGGAACCTCGACCGGCCGGACGCGCTGCCGGAACCGGTGCACTGCGCCGGGGCGAGGGCCGTCGCGACGGGAGTGCTCAGACGGGTCGTCCGGCCGGTTCCCCTGGTGGCCTACGCGACGAAGTACACAGTGGAGATCGTCCGGTGCGACAGCGGCGATGGGGTGTCGACCTCGCTGCCCGAGCAGCCCGGCGAACCGCTCGACGGGCTCACCTTCGCCGGACCGCCGGAGCTTCCCCTGCTCATCGGCTGGAGCCGGGGCTCCGGCCGCCTCCTGCTCTGGGACGTACGGCGGGAGCAGGCGCTGGAACCGATGGAGTCCCGCGGTTACCCAGTGGCGAACGTCGACTCCGTCTACGACGGCCACCACATCACGCTGATGATCCAGGGCATCGCGCAGAAGAGCATCCGCTGCGACCAGGTGGCCCTGCCCTGGCGCGTCGAGGAAGACGCGCCAGCGCCCCGGGTCGGCAGACAGCGCGGGCCGGCTTCCGCCCCGAGAAGAGAGGAGAGCGTCTCGTGAGGGACGACTTCGTCATCCTGGTCCCCGGCATCATGGGCACGGCCCTGACCCGGGACGGACTCGACGTCTGGGACCTGTCCCTCCAGACACTCGGCGGCTTCCTCGGGCCGAGGAGGACGAAGGAGGTGCTCAGGCTCCAGGAGGGCATCGGGAACGCCGACCCGGAACCGCCCCACGCCCTGGACGTGGGGCGCGTGATCCCCAGCGCCCGCCTGCTGCCCGGCCTGGTCTCTGACACCGGCTTTGCCGGGCTCCGGCAGAGCCTCGGGCTCACGGAGGAGCAGTTCGCCGTCTTCCCGTACGACTGGCGCCTCAGCAACCGCAACACGGCCGCGAAGCTGGAGCGGTTCGTCGACGAGCGGCTGGAGCGCTGGCGGACGACGGCCGACCCGGGACTCCATCCGGGCGCGTGCGACGCGAAGGTGGTCTTCGTGTGCCGCTCGATGGGCGGCCTTGTCGTGCGGTACTACACCGAGGTTCTCGGCGGATGGAGGAACACCCGGTCGGTCACGACGCTGGGCACGCCCTACTCGGGGAGCGTGAAGGCGCTGCGGTTCCTGACCGGCCGGGCGCGTTGGGTACCCGGACCGCTCAACGAGTGGGTCCGCGAGGTCTGTTCGACGTACCCCTCGCTGGGGCAGCTGATCCCGACGTACCGGATGGTGCTCGACCCCAAGGAGGGCAGGACCGAACTCACCCATCGAGCGTCGGTCGAGGGCATCGACCTCCGGACGATCGAGGATTCGTTCGCCTTCTTCAAAGAGATCAAGACGGCTGTCCGAGTCAACGACGAACAGTACGGACGGGACCGCTACGCCCTGCACGCCTTCGGCGGCGACAAGCACCGCACCGATCAGGCGGTGTCCTTCTCCGCGACGGGCAGGTTGACGTTCCACTCCGACTTCTCGGGATCCGCCGACCCCGACGACCGGTCCATCACGCCCCGTGGGGACGGCACGGTGGCGGCCTTCGCACAGATCCCGCCCGAGTGGGGCTCCCTGGGCCGTGCGCTGTGGCTGGACAGCAGGCACGCAGACCTCGTCAACGCCGAGGGGGCCGTCGAGCAACTCAGGCGCATCTGCCACGACATGCCGCTCGCCCGGCTGCTCAGCTCCGACCACCCCGTCGGCGTGGAACTGCCCGACGTCGCCGTGGCAGGCGAGCCGTTCGAGGTGTGGGCGACGGACGCCGACGCGGCCATGCAGCTGCGGGTGCGCCGCGTGGCCGAGGACGGCACGCACGGGGAGGACGTGGAGATGGCACCGTGCGGTGACGGCGCCTTCCGTGCCGAGCTGCAGTCCGAGCCCGGGCGGTGGACGGTGGAGGTCTACTCGCCGACGACCACGTACGTGTGCCGGGACGTGGTCCTGGTCCTGTGACCGCCCGCCGTCACGAGAGCATCGCCCCCTCAAGGCATACGAAGTCCCGTGCCGCTTCCCTGCTCCGGCCTGATCGGCGAGACACGGCGAGCCAGGCCCGGATGCTCCAGGCCATCGAGACCGCCGCCGCGCACGTCGCCTCCTACGGCCTGCCGCTCGCCTACGGCCTGCCGCTCAGGAGCCACGGCGGCATCCGGCTGGGCGGGATTCCGCCCACAGGACACAGAGCCGGACCGGCTCTGGTGGGAGCTGCGTGATGCGCACAGCCACGCCGCCGAGCAGCCGGCCACCCTCTGCTCCGCCTGGATCGAACGGACCATCTCCTGGTTCACCGGATACCGACGCCTGAGCCACCGCTACGAACGCAACCCCGCCAACTACCTGGCCTTTCTCGGCCTTGCCGCAGCCATCTGCTGCTACAAACGACGCGCCCGCCCCACCACATAGGACACGGTCCAAGACCGCGGCCTCCCGGGGCCACAAGAAGCTCAAGGCGTTCCTCGCCGAGCTGCTGGAAACCGAGAAAGGGGACAGCTGATGCTGGAAGACCTCCTCACCAAGCAGGTGCACTACCTGCGAGAACAGGCGGACCGGCATGACACCGACGACTTCATGGACCGGCTCGCCACCCGCATCGCAGAGGAGTCCCGCCGCCCCGCCCGCGTCTCCTACGCCGTCACCGACACACCGGCCCGTCCGGCGCCCCAGCTCCCGTCGCCGGCACCAGGCCCCAGCACCAGCACCACGCACCCGGGCGGCCCGACCCGGCCCGTCCACCGCTGAGTGCGCCGCCGCCCCACCCCTATCGTCACCTCCGACCCTGCCGCCTCCCAATTCGCCGTCCTCGCCTACATCCAGGTCCTGTGCGAGAACGTGCTGCGCTCCGACGACATCGACACCCTCGCCGACTTCGCCGCCGACTACGACGAAGCCGGCGCCCGCACCTTCGCCTGCCTCCTCTACAGCCTCGACCGCAGGGAGAGCGCTCTGTACTGGTGGAGGTTCGCCGCCGGCGCCGGAGACCCCCGGCCGCACACCTGCTCGCCGCGCACCACGCTGCCGTCGGGCAGAGCCCGGACGCACGGGTCTGGCGAGCGAGCGCGCAGGTGCTCGGCTTCACCGACCAGCACCGACGAAGAAGGCCCGGCGCCGACACCGTCGGCATCGGCTTCTACCTGCTCCAGCAGCAGATCTGACTGACCGAAGCCCGGGTCGGACGCAGGACGTGGGAAGGGCCCGCACCCCCAGGGCGGCGTCATTCTCGCGGAGTGCCCGGTTTGATCACGTGATGCCCAGGGCGGTGGCGTCGCGGGCGCGGTGGCGGAGGCCAGGGGCTATGTTGGTGCGGCCGGTGGGCCGGAGTGGCGGCGGGTCGGCCGGTCACGCCAGCAGTGGTGTGAGGGTGCTGCGCAGCTGGTCGTCGCTGATCTGTCCGGTGACAGCCTCATTCAGAAGGCCTGGACGGAACGCCGCGGACGCCAGTGTCCCCCCGGGCACCCCCAGCTCACGATCGAGCGCGGTCATCCCGTCCGGATCCCACAGACGCAGGACGCCGTCGAAGTCGCACAGGACAGCGTCGAAAGGTGGGTCGCTCATGGCCCCGATCCTGCCAGTTCGCCTCTGAGTAAAGGCAGGCAGGGCCGCGGGTGATCATGAAGTGTCGAATCCCTGATCCCCACGATGGAAGACCGTGCCTGCCGGCTCTTCCTCGCTCATCTCCGTCGGCTTGGGCCAACTCGCCTGTGTCGCCCCGGCGTCGCCCGCCGACCACCCAGGGCTCCTGGTCCGTCTGGCGACCGTTCCCGATCCACGCCGTGCCCGGGGTCGGCGCCACCCGCTGGTCTTCGTCCTGGCCCTGGCTGCCTGCGCGGTCCTGGCCGGGGCCACGTCCCTGGTGGCCATCGCGGAGTGGGCCGCCGACGCCCCGCCCGAACTGCTGACCCGCCTCGGCGGCACCTGCCGGGAACCGGACACCGGACCCGCCGCCCCGGCCGAGGCCACCGTGCGGCGCATCCTGCAGCGCATCGACGGCGACGCACTGGACACGGCGATCGGCGCCTGGCTCGCGGACCGCGCCCGCCGTGCCGAGCACGGCCAGGCGGAGGCGGCCGCTCCCGCGCTTGCCGTGGACGGCAAGACCGTGCGGGGCGCCTGGCGCGCCGACGGCACCCAGGTCCACCTGCTGGCCGCGATGAGCGGCCGCGGCCTGGTCCCTGCCCAGCGTGAAGTCGACGCGAAGACCAACGAAATCACCGTCTTTCGGCCCCTGCTCCAACCGCTGGACCTGGCCGGCTGGGTGGTCACCTTCGACGCGCTGCACAGCCAGGTCGAGCACGCCCGCTTCCTGGTGGAGGACGAGCAGGCGCACTACATCGCGGTGATCAAGGGCAACCAGCCAACCCTGCACCGGATGCTGAAGAACCTGCCCTGGCGGGACATGCCGCTGTTGGACAAGACCCGCGCCACCGCCCACGGCCGCGACGAGACCCGGCGCATGAAGACCGCCACCACAGCCAAGATCCCTTGCGGGCGGGCACTGGTGCGTCGTCGGAGCAGGTGGATCGCGACCTCTCGTACCGCTCAAGATGAGTGGCGTCAGCGCCGATCCTGCGCGAACAGGGAGCCGGGCAGCCGTTTGACCTGGTGCTTGTCCATTCACCTTGGCTCTGTGGCCCCTGCTGCACTCGAGCGTGCGGGACGGTCGGGCCCGACCGTCAGGACATTCCCGATGAGTCGGAGGAGCATCTAATGCTGTGAGGCCGGTACGGCGCGCGACGCCGCCGGTGGGCGAGAGGCGGCGCACGTCGGTCGGCCGTGAGGAGGAGGCGGCCATGATCGTCGACTGTGCGCACTACCGGGACGGGCGCCGGCAGCACGAGGGCGCGATGCCACTGGAGCAGGCGGCCGCGCACTGCAGGCAGGGCGGGTTCGTCTGGCTGGGCGTCTTCGAACCCGGTCCTGAGGAATTGACCCGGGTCCGTGAGGTCTTCGGACTGCACGAGCTCGCCGTCGAGGACGCCCGGAACTTCCACCTGCGGCCGAAGGCCGAGCAGTACGAGGACGGCACGGAACTGATCATCCTGCGCACGGCACGCTATGACGACGAGCGTGAGGAGATCGACACCGGCGAGATCAGCGTCTTCCTCGCCGAACACTTCGTGATCACCGTGCGCCAGGGCATCGCGAGCGAGCTGCACGAAGCCCGGAGCCGACTCGAGAGCCGGCCCGAACTGCTGAAGGCCGGCAGCGCCTCCACGCTGTGGGCGATCTTCGACCAGGTGGTCGACAGCTACGCGCCGGTCGTCGAGGAGCTGGAACGGGACATCGAGCAGATCGAGGCCACCGTGTTCTCCGGGGCGGTCGCCCCGACCGAGAGGATCTACTTCCTGCGCCGCGAGGCGACCGACTTCTACCGCGCCGTGCACCCGCTGCTCGCCGTGCTCGGTCGGCGCCTGCAGCCCGGCAAGTCGCCGCCCGCGCTCCATCCGTACATCCGCGACGTGCACGACCACCTTCTGCTGGTCAACGAGGAAGTCGCGGCCCAACGCGACCTCCTGACCACCGTCCTGGAAGCGAACATCGCGGTGATCTCCGTCGAACAGAACAAGATCAATCTGCGGCAGAGCGCCACGATGGAGCGCCTCACCATCCTCGCGAGCGTGTTTCTCCCGCTGTCCTTCGTGGTCGGCTTCTTCGGGCAGAACTTCGGCTGGCTCGTCGGCCACATCAGCGGCTTCACGACGTTCCTCGCCCTCACCGTCGCCGGACTGCTGTTGCCGTGTCTGATGCTCTACGTATGGCTGCGGCGACGGCGCCGCGCCCATCCGCCACCGTCGACGGCGGAGGTGACCAACACCGTCCAGCATGGAGCCGCATCCCCCACGGAGTGAGCACGCCACGGGCGGGGACCGGTCCGTCGACCGGCAGGGAAGCGCCATGGTGGTCCAGGGGCGGGCGAGGTCGCCGGCATCGATGTGCCCGACCGCTCGGGCGCGGCGGCCGTCGGTTCGGACGGCCCGCCTCGCCGGCGAGCATGCCGGTCGCGGCTTGCGTCGACCTCCCGGATCATCGCCGCCGCCGCGCCCGGACCCGGCACGACCGTCCTGGACATCGGTACGGGGACGGGCAACGGCGGCTACACCACCCGCCGACCTGTCCCCTGGGCGGAGAAGGAGATCTTCTCGTCCCACGGGCGGACGGACGTCGAGTCGGTCGCGGCCGACGGCCGCAGGCGGCGGCCTTCGAGCACGAGGTCGCCGCAGCGCGCATCCGGCACGGCGTGCTCGCATACGCGCTGGGGGCTACGACTTCACCGTCATCACCTGGCGCCATGCGGTCGCGCGGCCGGCCGTGACAGGCCGGTGGCCGCGCTTCGCGGAACCGAGGAACAGCATGGGGGACGGCGGTCCCGCGGCCGCCCGGTGCCGAGCCACCGGGCGGCCGCGGGACCGTCCGCTACGCCGTCGCGAGCGCCGAAGTCGGTGGCTGGCGGGCGGCGCGGACCGCCGGGTAGAGGCCCGCCACCGTGCCGATCGCGAGGGTGGCGACGAAGCCGGCACCGGCCGCCCAGGGCGGCACCACCCAGGGCAGTCCGGCCGTGGACGCGTACACGGCGGTGGCCGCCGCGCCCAGGGCGACGCCGGCGATGCCGCCGAGGCCCGACAGCATCAGGGATTCCGTGACGAACTGGATCCGGATCTGGCCCCGCGTCGCGCCGAGCGAGCGGCGCAGTCCGATCTCACGACGTCGTTCCAGGACGGAGATGATCATGGTGTTGGCGACGCCGACGCCGCCCACGAGCAGGGCGATCCCGCCGAGCCCGAGGAGCAGGGTGGAGAACGCCCCTTCCGTTGCCGCCTTCGCCTTGAGTGCCTCGGAAGGGTCGCTCACCGACACGTTCTGAGGGTTCTGCGGGTCGATCGTCGGCGCGAGGAGCTGCTGGACCTGGCGGACGGACGCGTCCGTGGACCGTTCGTACACCGTCGTGGGATGTCCGTCGAAGCCGAGCAGTCGTTGGGCGGCGTCCCAGCCGACCAGTGCCGAACGCTCGATCTCGGGGGCGAGCGGCAGGGGGGCGAGGATGCCGACGACGGTGAAGTACCGGTTGTGGATCCAGATCTGCCGGCCCGGCCGGTCGACGCCGAGCCGTTCGGCCGCGACGTTCCCGAGCACCACGGAGGGGTAGCGGCCGTTGGCGGCGTTCAGCCAGATGCCGGATGCCGTCGTGCCGCGCAGCACGTCGAGCAGTCCCTCCGTCGCCGCCTTCACCGCGAGGCCGCCGGTCTCTTCCTCCGGGATCATCTGCGATCGACGCACCGTGTGCTGCAGGTCCCCGGTCGCGCCGGCCTCCTCCACCCCCTCGATGCGGCCGACCATGCCGACGGCGTCCTCGGGCAGCTTCACCTCCTGTCCGCTGAACATCCCCTGGCCGGGTTTCGCGACCAGCATGTTCGTGCCCAGCGCGTCGAGCCGCTGGAGCAGTTGCGCCTGGCTGGAGGCCGAGACGCCCACCACCGCGATCATCGTCGCGATGCCGATGGCGATCCCGAGCGCCGACAGCACCACCCGCACGGGCCGGGTGCGCAGCCCGGCCGAGCCGACGTGCAGGACGTCGCGCGGGCCGAGCCGACGGGCTTTGAGCGCGACGGCTTCCCGGTCGGCAGCCCGGGGGGTCGTCCGCTTCCGCGTGCCGGGCATCAGACCACGACCTTTCCCCGGACCGAGTCCGCGACGACCTTGCCGTCGCGGATCCGGACCTGTCGCGGCAGGCGCCGGGCGATCTCGGTGTCGTGGGTGATGACCGCGATGGTCGCCCCCTCTTGGTGGAGGGCGTGCAGCAGTTCCATGACCGTCTCGCCGGACGCCGTGTCCAAAGCGCCGGTCGGCTCGTCGGCGAGCAGCAGGTCGGGCCGGCCGACGACCGCGCGGGCGATGGCGACGCGCTGCTTCTGACCACCGGACAACTCGTGCGGCCGGTGTCCGGTCCGGTCGGCGAGACCGACCCTGGCCAGTGCCTCGAGGGCCAGCTTGCGACGACGGGCCCGGGGCAGACCGGAGTAGAGCAGTCCCTCGGCGACGTTGTCCACGGCGGTGACGCCCGGCGACAGGTGGAAGGCCTGGAAGACGAAGCCGATGTGCCGGGCGCGCAGCGCGGAGAGCCGTCGGTCGGTGAGGGCGGCGACGTCGTGACCGGCGATCGCGACCGTACCGGCGGTCGGCCGGTCGAGGGTGCCGACGATGTGGAGCAGGGTCGACTTGCCGGAGCCCGAGGGGCCGACGATGCCGACGAGTTCGCCCTCGCCGATGGTGAGGTCGACGCCGTCGAGCGCGCGGACGCCCCCCGCGTACTCCTTGACGACGCCGCTGAGCTCCACGACCGGCACCCGGGCGGGGACGGGACCGTGGACCGGGCCCGGGGGCAGGCCGGGTCCCTCGACGGGTTCCAGGGTGCTGGTCATCGGGACGGCACCCCGACCTTCATGCCTTCGCGCAGCCCGGCGCCGCTGATCTCGACCCTGCCCTGTGCGAACATGCCGAGTTCCACCCTGATGTCCCGGGCCGCGCCGTTCTCGACGACCTGGACGCCGAATCCGCCGTCGGGGAGGGCGAGCAGGGCGTTGACGGGTACGGAGAGGACGTCCTGGCGGGTCTCGCCGGCGAGTTCGACGGTGACCGGCGACTGGTCGATGCCCTTGACCTCGTCGGGCCGGTCGAAGGAGACCGTGATGTCGATCTTCGGGGTCCTGTCCTGCGGGTCGTCCCCCGGCGTCGCGGTCCTGCCGACCGCCCTCACCTTCCCCGGCAGCCGCGTGCCGTCCGGGAGCGTGACCCGCACACGCGTCCCGGTCTTCGCCGATCCGGCCTCCGAGGCCGGCACCTGGAAGGTCACGACCCGTTCGGATCCGGTCACCGTGAGGACCGGGGAGCCCGGCGTGACCCGGTCGCCGGCGGCGATCCGGTCCCCGCCGCTCGATCCCGTACCCGAGCCGGAGCCTGCCTCCTTGACCCGTACCGCGCTGCCCGCGAAGGCGATCCGGTCCGGTCCGACGGTGCCGGTCTGCTTCAGGTCATGGGACTTCTGCCAGCGCTTGACCGCCGCGGCGGTCTTCGCCGTGTACTCCTCGTCGACGGCGAAGCCGGTGTACCCGAGTGCGGCGAGGTTCTCCTCCAGCTGCCGTACATCCGTGCCCTTGTCACCGGTCTTGAGGGTCCGGTACATGGGCTCGCCCCCGTACATCAGCCGGACGGCCTCGCCGTCGACCTCGTAGAGCCGCTCGTCCCGTTCGATGACGGAACCGGACGGAGCGAGCCAGGTGAGGGTGCCACCGGTCCCGCCCGCGTTGATCTTCCGTTCCCCCAGGTGACCGAGCGTGCCGTCCTGCTGGGAACTGTCCGTGAGATCGCCCCGGGTGACGGGGGTCGTGGCGGGCGGCAGCCCCTTGGCGCCGGGGTGACCGACGGGGGTCTTCTCCGGGGTCGCCAGGGCGGTGAAGGCGACGCCCCCGCCCGCGACGGCGACGACCGCGAGGAGGGCGAGCCCGAGCCGGCGCCGCCCCAGCGGCCGCCGCTGGTCCGTGTGCGGGTCCGACGGGCCGCCACTCATCGGGCCACGCCTTCGCACGCCTCGGCAGCCTTCTCGAACTTCTGCTTCTGCGCGCCCTGCGGTATCGGCAGAGCCTGCTGCGCTCCGCCGTCGAACTTCGGATCGGGCATGTCGAAGCCGTTCTCGCGCATGCACTTCGCGTACGCGAGCGCCTTGTCCTTGTCGGCCTGTGTCGGTTCCTTGCCGAATCCGGCGCCGCCGGCCTTGCTCGCACAGGCCTTGAACGCCTTCTCCATCTTCTCCTTCGACATGCTGTCGCCGCCGATGGTGAGCCCGGTGCCCTTCTCGCCCGGCTTGGGCTCGGGCACGTCGAGACCGTGTTCGCGCAGGCACTTGCGGTGCTCGAAGGCCTGGTCGGCCTTCTTGCCGTCCTCGCTCACGCTCCCGTCGGCCTTCCCGTCCGAGGCGGAGCCCGAGCAGGCAGTGGTGAAGAGGGCGAGGGCCGCGGCCAGGGAAGGGGCGGCGGCCGCCCGGATGATCCGTCGAATCGTCATGGCGGCGAGGGTGCCGCGAAGGGATGTTTCGTTTCTCTCAGCAGTTTCGTTTACACCGGCGAAAGGTCCCCTTCGGATACACAAGGGGTATGCGCGTACTGGTGGTGGAGGACGAGGCGTTCCTCGCGGAGATGATCGCGGAAGGGCTGCGCCGGGACGCGCTGGCCGTGGACGTGGCGGCCGACGGCCTCGAAGCGCTGCGGAAACTGCAGTTCGGGGAGTACGACGTCCTCGTCCTGGACCGGGATCTGCCCAGGATGCACGGCGACGACGTCTGCCGCCGGGTGGTCGAGCAGCGGCTGATGACCAGGGTCCTGATGCTGACGGCGGCCGGGACGGTACGGGACCGGGTCGAGGGCCTGGGGCTCGGCGCCGACGACTATCTGACCAAACCCTTCGCCTACGACGAGCTCCTCGCCCGGGTCCTGGCCCTCGGCCGGCGTGCCAGACCCGCACTGCCGCCCGTCCTCGAACGGGGCGGGATCGTCCTGGACACCGCTCGCCGCCAGGCCAGTCGCGACGGCCGGCACCTGCACCTGTCACCCAAGGAGTTCGGCGTCCTGGAGGCGCTGCTGCGGGCCGAGGGGGCGGTGGTCAGCGGCGAGGACCTGATCGAGCAGGTCTGGGAGGAGCACACCAGCTACCGCACGAACGCCGTACGCGTGACCCTCAGCAAACTGCGGGCCAAGCTCGGCGAACCGCCGGCGGTGGAGACGCTCCCCGGCGCCGGCTACCGGATCGCGCCGTGAAGGGCCGACGCAGGCTCCTCGCGCCGCCGCGTCCGAACACAGGGGCGTCCCGGACCTCCGCCCTCGCCGCCCGCTCCGGCCACGTCCTGCCGGTCCGCAGCGAGCGGGCTCGGCTGACGGCCCTCTACACCGGGCTGCTCGTGCTCGCCGGAGCCCTGCTCACGGGTGTGGTGTACGTGCTCGTGCAGGAAGGCATGTACGCGTCGATCACTACGGCCGTCACCACCGCGGTGCCGGCGCAGCGGCTGGAACGACTGCCCTCATCCTGGCCGACCGTCTTCCCCACCGGGATGCCGAGCGCCGCGCCCGCGAGCCCCGCACCGAGCGCGGGCACCGGCGTCGTCCCGCGCGAGGCCCTGGCGATCACGCGGACACTGAGCGACGCGGCGGGATCCGCCGCCCTGAACCGACTCCTCACCATCTCGGTGGTCGTCTTCGTCTGTTACGCGGTCCTGTCGGTCGCGCTTGCCTGGTGGACAGCCGGCCGGGTTCTCCGGCCGATCGCCGTGATCACCGACACCGCCCGCCGTCTGTCCGGCGAGAACCTGCACGAGAGGATCGCGCTCGAAGGGCCGCCGGGCGAGCTCAAGCGGCTCGCGGACACCTTCGACGGCATGCTCGACCGGATGGAGCGGCTCGTCTCCGCCCAGCAGCGGTTCGCGGCGAACGCGGCGCACGAGCTGCGTACCCCACTGGCCGTGCAGCGGGCGGCCGCGGAGATCGGGCTCGCGGGGGATCCGTCCCCGGAGCGGGTGACACGGATGCGGTCGAAGCTGATCGAGGTGGCCGACAGCAGCGAGCGGATCATCGAGGGCCTGCTGCTCCTCGCCGCCTCCGAACAGGGTCTCAAGGAACGTCGTCGGGTCGCGGTGGACGAGCTCGCTCAGCGGGCGGCGGCCGCGCTGGCCGACGAGGCGGCGGAGCGGGGCGTGCGCGTCACCGTTCGAGCCCTGCCGCTGGCCGTCGAAGGAGATCCTGTGCTCCTGGAGCGGCTTCTGCACAATCTGATCGCGAACGCGGTGCGGCACAACGTCCCGCAGGGGCGGGTCGACGTGCGCACCGGCCCCGACGTCGGGATCCAGGTGTCCAACACCGGGCCGGTCGTGTCCCCTGACACGGTACCTCTGCTCTTCGAGCCCTTCCGCCGCCTGAACGAACGCACCCACGCACCCGGGGAGGGGGCGGGCCTCGGCCTGTCGATCGTCGACGCCATCGCCAGGGCGCACGGGGCCGAGGCGACGGTGTCAGCCAACCGGAAGGGAGGCGGCCTTACGGTTCGGGTGGTGTTTCAGTGCGCCCGCCAGTAGGTGAGACAGCTGGGCAGGCAGCATGCGCGGGAGTGCGGTCGGCCGCCGTCGGCGGCGGGTCCTACCGTGTGTGCACATCGTTGGTGACCTGGATCTGCCGCCAGGATCGCGGCTCCGTCAGGCGGAGGCCGGCGGACCGGAGAGCCGGGGCGTCGGGCTCTGGCTTGGCGGCGGTGAACAGCCAGGTGTGCAGCAGCGCGCCGAGCGGCCTGCCCGGGATCCGCAGAGGTCGAACCGGCCGATCGTGAGAGTGGCAAGGTAGCCGGCCCGGGGCGGCGGTGCTGCACGGCTGCACGATCGAGGACGCCGTACTGGTCGGGATGGGCGCCCTGGGCTCAACGGCGCGCGGGTGGGCGCCGGTTCGCCGAAAGTGGCCGGCGCGGTGGTGCCGCAGGGCATGCAGATCCCGCCCGGTTCGCTGGTGGCGGGCGTCCCGCCGAGGTCAGGCGCGAGCCGGCGGAGGCGGGAGCGCCTGGGCATCAAGGCCAACGGCGAGGGCCGTCTGCTGCTCGCCCAGGCGCACTCGGAGCTGTTCGCGGAGGGCGGCGAAGCGGATCTCGACCGAGCGGGCTCTTTGCGGGTCAGTGCCAGTAGGAGGGCGAAGACCCTCCGGAGTCGTTCCAGGAGATGACCAGGAGAACGACGATGATCGCCAACGGGACGGCGACGAGCAGGGCGCACCCGATGGCACCGGGCAAATTCTTCCTGCGGAGGCGCTGATCGAGCAGCTTGGCCTCGGGGGTGTCGTTCCGCCAGTGCGGCTGGAGCTCCGCGGTGCCGTCGGCGATCGCCCCGGCCACCCGGGCGACGTCCGCGGGGTGGTACGTGCGCCACGTCCTCTCGCCCCAAGTGGTGTGCGATACATGGAGGTTGTTGCGGACTCCGTTGGCCTTCGCGGTGGCGTTCAGGCAGGTCGCCCGGATGGTCGGCCAGGCTCGGGCCAGCTGCCTCTCGGTCAACCAGGCGACGTGCTCCGGTTCGGCTGCTGTCACGGACGCACCTGCTCTCGGCTCGCAAGCAGTCTCTCCCCGCTCCGGCCGGACAGGCAACACCCTCTTCTCGTAACCGACTTGTCTTCTCGCGCTGTCACTGTTGACTGGACGTCCAAGAGTGGCCGCCAGTGGGGCATCGGATGCGGGGGCTTCGTGGGCGGGTGTCCCAGCGACAGCGGGGCCAGGCGCGTCGGATCAGGCACCGGACGGTGATGATCGTGCCGGCCAGGGCGATGAAGAACTCGGCGGGCGTTCTTCGTCGCTCGGTGCAGCGGCGGAGCTTGTCGAAGCTGTTCATCCAGTAGTGGTTCTTCGTCTGGTTCTGGTGCGGGGTGGTGGATGCGGGCGGCCGCTCGGAACGTCCTGGCCTGGATCCGCCGCCCCTCAGATTGCCCTCTTCCCCGCCTTCACCCACGCGGCGAACTCTTCGATGCCGTCGATGAGCGCCTCGAACCGGAAGGAGTGGAAGAGGTCGAAGGCGTGGTGCGCGCCCGGGAGTTCGACGTACACGACCGGCGAGGTGGAAACGGAGCGCAGGGCGGTGAGGAGGGCCTTGGGGTTTTCGGTCTTCACCAGCTCGTCCATGTCGCCGTGCGCGATGAGGAACGGTGGCGCGTCTGCCCGCACCAGGTTCACCGGCGAAGTGGTCGGATCTCCGTCGAAGTACGTCCCGAGATAGCCGTTGAGCGTGATGGCGGCGGTCACCGAGGTGTCCGCCTCCTCGAAGCCGGGCTGATAGGACGGTTCGTTCGGGGTGAGGGCGGCGAGCGCTGCCATGTGCCCGCCCGCGGAGCTTCCTGAGACGAACACGGCCGCTGCGGGGTCCGCGCCGTACTCCTTGGCGTGTTCACGGGCCCAGGCGATGACCTTCTTCGCGTCGATCAGGTGGTCGGGATGCGAGAAGGCGGGCCGTAGACGGTAGTTGGCGCTGATGCAGACCCAGCCCCGGCTCGCGAGCCGGTAGAGCAGCGGCAGCGACTGGGTGTTCTTCCGTCCCTGGTGGTAGTGGCCGCCGTGGAAGTGGATCAGTACGGGGCCGCCCTGAGGGCGCGAGCGGTGATGGTAGACGTCGAGGAGGTTGCGGCGGCCCGCGTCCCCGTAGCCGAGGTCGCCCACCCTCCTGACGTCACCGCGGCGACGGAAGAACGGCCTGAGCAGAATGCGCGCCAGTGGCGGTCGGCGGCGCGTACCCGTACCGGCGCCGAGCGCCTCGTCCAGCGCGCCCCTGATCACGGACGCCGTCCGCATCCCGCGCCGGGCGACCACCGCGAGGCCGGCGGCCGAGGCGACCGCCAGACCGACGGCCGCCCAGTCGGCGCCCGTGGCGATGTCACCCTCCGCGAAGGCCAGCACCGTCGAGGCCGCCAGCGCGTAGACGACGAGGAACGGCATCTCGTTGAAGACCAGGGCGAGGCGGTGACCGAGGGAGAAGAGCGGCTTCGGTCCGCGGAGGGGAACCAGGCAGAACACCGCGATCAGCGCGGCCGGCACCACGGTCGCCAGATAGCCCACAGCCACCAGAACCACTCCCCGTTCGCCCCTCGACCAAAAGTACCTCATCCGTGGTACCCCATCTGTGGTACCACGGATGAGGTACTTTTGGATACGTGAATCAGGAAAGACGGGATCGCCTGGGCGATGCGGCCATCG
The DNA here is from genome assembly GCF_900105415.1 of Streptomyces sp. TLI_105. Lineage (GTDB taxonomy): Bacteria > Actinomycetota > Actinomycetes > Streptomycetales > Streptomycetaceae > Streptomyces. The sequence continues at coordinate 7,374,385 of NZ_FNSM01000001.1, forward strand.
AGGTACTGGCGGAATCCGGCTGTCGGGGTCTGACGCACCGGGCCGTCGACGCCGCAGCGGACGTGCCGCTGGGCACCACCAAGAACTACTTCCCCACCAGGGACGCGCTGCTTCGGGCGAGCACGGAGCGCATCATCGAGCTGTACGCGGCGATCCCCAGACCCGCACCCGTCGACCGGGCGGGCCTGGCCGCCCTGATGCGCACGCTCCTGGAGCACGTCGAAGGGCCCGGTCGCATGCGGGTGCTCGCCCTCCTGGAGCTGCAGCGCGAGGCGACGCGGACTGCGTGGCTGGCGGCGTCACTCGACGCCTTCACGGCTGCCGACTTCGCGTACTTCGAGCAGGCCCAGCGCAGCGCGGGCCTGCCCGTGACCCCGCAGCGCGCCGCCATCGTCACGCTGGCACTGCATGCGGCGCTTCCCCACCTGGTGACCGAGGGGCCCGCAACGCAGGCGGCAGCCGGACTCGACGACCTCGACGGATTCGTCAACGGCCTCCTGGACACGGTCTACGGGGCAGCCTGAAAGCGCCCGCCCCTTGCACCGTGAAGGAAGCAGTAGGCGGGCTTCGCCTTCACCTCGATGAACTGCTCGAAGCCGGTACGCGTGGCCTCGACGACGACATCCGCGCCCGGTACCGCGTCCTGATAGGTGGCGCGGGTGCCGTCGGGCTCGGGCGTGGGCAGATCGCCGCGCCACTGCGAGGTGATCGCGTCGTCACCGCTGCCCAGGGTCACCGGATCCGTGGCGGGAGCGGACCGGGCAGCGTGCAGGGAAGAGGCTTTCGGGCCGGACCTGCCGGCGGGTCTCGGCCCCCGCGGGCGGGCCTTCGACACGACGGAGCCGTCCGCGGCAGCGACGACGTCTGCCGGACAGCCACACCCTGCTCGCGCAGCGGGCAACCCCCACGGGTACGGGGACGACCGCGCCGCCGGGCGACCGGCCGCCGAGCGGAGATGACCCAGGCGGGGACGGCTTCGGCAGCGTGCTCGGCGGCAGCGTCCGATACCGGTCGCTGTCCGCTGTTTCGGCGTCACTCGTGTCGGACGACGACCGCGGCCGGTCGGCTTTCCCCGGGGAGGTCGGAGTGTGATCGGTCCGTCCCCCCCGTACATCTCACTGGCCGTGCGGACGCTGCTGGACCTCCGTATCCGGCGCTGGGGAGTTCGGGCCCCGGAAGCGGGCCAGTGTCTTCGCGAGGGTCTTCCACGGCGAGGGGTCCTCCTTGGCCGTCGCCTGCGAGGCCGTCCGGGGTGCGCCGTCGCCGCTGGTCGCCTCGGCGAGGGCGTCGAGCGCCGACTCGGCGGCCTCCCGGTACAGGTCACAGGATGCTGTCATGGCTTCGAGTGCCTGGGCGTACCTGGTGACCATGGCCCGTGCGTGGGCCAGTTCCTCGGCGGGGGTGAGCAGGTGCCAGCCTTGGCGCAGCCGTGTCAGGACCTGTTCGGCGTCGGCCGGCAGTGGCTGGGGCAGCGAGGCGAACTCCTCGATCTTGTCGAGGAGTTCGGTGGGCTCCGTGCCGTCCAGGAAGACGTTGCGCACCGTGAAGTGCTCCGCGTCGTAACCGAGGGCCTGCGGGGTCGGGGGCAGGATGACGGCGCCGCCGCGCGGTACCCCCACACCCAGCTCACGCTTCATCACGAAGTCGGCGATCAGCGCCTGCTCCGGCGTGGCCCGGTGCTCGACCACCCGGTGCCGCAGGCTCGGCGGCAGGAACGCGGTGATCGGCCGGCGTCCCAGGGCGTCCGGCGTCATCGCCTCGTGCACCACGACATGGATGAACCAGCTCTGTCGGGTGCAGGCCCGCAGCAGGCGGCGCAACTCGTCGTCGTCCTTCGGCAGGTGGTTCGTCGTCCGCAGGCGCACGCCCGGCACCGTCTCGTGGTCCCATGCGACCTGGTCGCTGTCGGGCCAGAACACGGTGGCCGGTGAGGGCCAGCTCGCTTCCCACGCCCGCTCGGCCTCGGCGGCGAGGACCCAGGTGACGCCCTCGCTCTTCATGCGGCGGGACTCGGGCTCGTACGTGGTCAGTTGCGCGCGCACCGTGACGTCGTCGGCCACGCGCCAGCGGGCCTCGAAGAGGCGGCGGGCGGACGGGCCGGGGTCGGCGGACTCGTCGCGGGGATACAGGTCGGTGGAACGCGCCGCCTCGACGGGGTCGAGGTCCAGGAAGTCGTCGATCACCCGGGCCGCCTTGAGGGCCAGCAGGTTGCGCCGGACGTCCCGCTCGGGCTCGGGCCCGAGGTGACGCCCGCGCCCGAGCCAGGCGGTGTCGGGGACGGTGGTCGATGAAGTGCTGTTCTTGGCCATGGAACCGTTCCGTGGGCGATCGGGGCCCGACCAGTATGGTCCGCGGCCCGCGCGGGGGAAGCGGTACCCCGTCCGCGCCGTCGTGGATCGAACGCCGGGTCGACGGGTCAGCCGATCGATCCACAGGCAGTGCGGGACACGGTCGTGTCGGTGGTGACGCTCCGGCGCCTCCCGGAAGGCGACCGGACAGGCGATGAGCCCGCCGTCGGCGTGTCGCCTCGTACTCCGGCCAACGCCTCGGTCGCGGCCGCCGCAGCAGGTGGCCGTCGGGCAGGGCGAACCAGCCCTGACGAAGCGCAGCACCGAAGGCTGTGCGCGCCCCTGCGAGGCGGGCGGCTCGTAGGGGAGGGCCGCGTTCTGGGCCTGGCGGTCGTCCTGGTCCGCCGGCGTTCTGGTCTTTGGGGACCGACGGTTCCGTGGTCGTGCTGTGGGTGAGCGGGTGCTTCGCCGTCCTCGTGCACATCGGTCATCCGCGGGTGCTTCGCCGTCCTCGTGGCACCGGTCATCCGCGGGTACTTCCCCTGTGCGGTGTACGTGCCGTCCTCGGGGACGTTCGGACCACGGCGACAAGGCCGACGGCACCGGGCCTCACCCGAGGGGAGCACCGAGTGTCCGGCTTCCGCCGGTCCCGTCGGCACCGACGTCACCCACGGGCGGCGTCACCCCGAAGAGGGGCGAGCGAAATCCCCGGCGCGTGGGTACGGATGGGGAGTCGTTCCGCTTCCGACGAGCTGAGCAGAGGAAGATCTCATGGACCCGTCCCCCCACCGCGACGAACCGGCGGACGTCATCGTCATCGGCGCGGGCCCCGCCGGCTGCAGCGCCGCCTACCACCTGGCACGGGCGGGGCACGACGTCCTGCTGCTCGAGAAGGCCGTCTTTCCCCGCGACAAGGTCTGCGGGGACGGCCTCACACCACGTGCCGTCAGGGAACTCCTCGGCATGGGCGTCGACGTGGAAGGGGAGGGCTGGGTGAGAACGCGCGGTCTGCGGGTCCACGGCTCCGGCACGACGGTGGAGATGCCGTGGCCCGTCGTCGCCTCCTGCCCCGACTACGGTCTCGTACGGACCCGGCAGGACCTCGACCAGCTGCTCGCCCGGCAGGCCGTGGCCGCCGGGGCGCGTCTCCTGGAGGGGACCAAGGTCACCGCGCCGGTCTTCGACCCGGCCACCGGCCGGGTCGGGGGCGTCGTCGCGGATCGGGACGGCGTCCGCCGCACCTTCCGCGCGCCGGTGCTGGTCGCCGCCGATGGCGCGTCGAGCCGATTCGCCGTCGCTCTCGGTATCCACCAGCGAGCCGACCGGCCCATGGGCGTGGCCGTACGCCGCTACTACACCTCACCGCACCGGAACCGGGATCACCTGGAGGCCTGGATCGACCTCGAGACCCGGGACGGTCGCGGGCGGGCCTCCATGCCGTTCGGCTACGGATGGATCTTCCCCGTCGGCGACGGCGCCTTCAACGTCGGTCTTGGCACCTTCCACGTCGGGCGCCGGCCCGACGTCGACCACCGGCGGCTCTTCCGGCAGTGGACCGCCCGCCTCCCCGCCGCCTGGCACTTCGACGAGGAGCATGCCACCGGCCCGCTGCGCGGCGCCCCGCTTCCCGCCGGGCTCAACCGGCGTCCGCAGTACACCCGCGGTCTGCTCCTGACCGGCGACGCCGGCGGAATGATCAATCCCCTCAGTGGTGAGGGGATCGACTACGCGATGGAATCCGGCCGTCTGGCCGCGGAGACCGTGGCCCGTGCGCTCGCCCGTCCCACCGCCCACACCCGCGAAGAAGCCCTGCTGCGTTACCCCGAGGCCATCCGCGAGGCCTACGGACGCTATTTCACGGTGGGACGGCTCGTCGTGCGTGCCCTGAACCACCCCCAGGTCATGCGGTTCGTCGCCACCCACAGCTTGAGGCGGCCCGTCACGCAGCGCTTCATGTTCAAGCTCTGGGCCAACCTCACGGACCCGTACAGCCCCGACGCCCTCGACCGCGTCATCGCCGCCCTGCAACGCGCGGTCCCCGCCGCCTGACCCGGCTTCGCGGTCACGCGCCCCCGTCTCGGTCAGGGGCTGTCCGAACGATGGGGCGTGGGCGGCGCGGGGAGCGGCGGCACGCGCTCGGGCGGGGGCGGTGGCGCGGGTGGGGTGCCGTCGCCGAACGGCCGGCCGCCGAGCTCTTCCCGTCCGTGCGGCGAGAGCCAGTCGCGCGTGTCCGGGCCCTGGGGGATGATCCCGGTCGGATTGATGTCGTGATGGACGACGTAGTAGTGCGCCTTGATCTGTGCGAAGTCGATCGTGTCACCGAAGCCGGGCGTCTGGAACAAGTCCCGCGCGTAGGCCCACAGGGCCGGGAGTTCGGTCAGTTTCTGCCGGTTGCACTTGAAGTGGCCGTGGTAGACGGCGTCGAAGCGCGCGAGGGTCGGGAAGAGGCGGACGTCGGCCTCGGTGACGGTGTCGCCGACCAGATAGCGCCGGCCGCCGAGCCGCTGCTCCAGCCAGTCCAGCCGATCCCACAGGCGTCGGTACGCCTTGTCGTACGCCTCCTGGCTGCCGGCGAAACCGCACTGGTAGACGCCGTCGTTGACGTCCCGGTACACCTTGTCGGCCACGTCGTCGATCTCGTCGCGCCACCTCTCCGGGTAGAGGTCCGGCGCGCCCTCCCGCTGATGGGCCGCCCACTGGCTGCCCAGGTCGAGCGTGATCCGCTCGAAGTCGTTGGTGACCACTTCGCCGGTGGGGATGTCGACGATCGCGGGCACGGTGATGCCGCTCGGATAGCCCGGTTCGCGCCGGAAGAACGCCTCCTGCAGCCTTTCGATGCCGAGGACGGGATCCCGGCCGCCCGGGTCCAGGTGGAAGGACCAACTGCGCTCGTCGTGCAGGGGCCCGGCGATCCCCATCGAGAGCACGTCCTCCAGGCCCATCAGCCGCCGGACGATCGCGCTGCGGTTCGCCCAGGGGCAGGCCCGGGCGATGATCAGCCGGTAGCGTCCGGGTTCCACGGGATAGCCGTCGCGCCCGTCGGCCGTGATCCGGGTCGTGAGGTACGTGCGGTCGCGCTCGTAGGCGCCGTCACCGGTCATCGTTCCGAACCTTCCCCGTGTGCCTCGGGTGGGGAACCGTCGCCAGGGGCCGCGGCTCCGTCGCATGCGGGCGCGTCGCGTACCGCCCGCACCTCCTCTCGGGCTGCGGCCCGGTCCTCCGGCCCGTCGGCCACGAACTCCCACGAGGACCGCCGGAGTGCCGCGAGCCAGGAGCGTCGGGGCAGCTCGGTCGGCGAGTCGGGGGCGTGCTTCTCGACCCGGCCCCGGGGCCGACGTCCTCCGGCCCCGGGGCCGTTCGGGGTGAGCGGACGGCTGCGGCGGCCGCCGTACGGTCTCCATGAGGGGCTTTCCGATCGGCCATGCACGGGCGAGTACCCGCGCCGGCCCGTGCTACGCCCGCCTCGATGCGCGAGACGACGCGAGACGACCGGTCGCGGACCGAGCGGCCGCCCCGCCACGGCCGCGAGGGCCTCAGGCCGCTTCGGCCGTGGCGGGGAACCCCGCCCCGGACACCGGGAGAAGTCCGCTCAGGGGGCGCGAGCCGCTCGTCGACCGTTGCTCGACCGTGCGATGACGAAGACGGCCATCGTCCTCCACGCACGGACCGGCGCCCGCCCCTGTCCTCCCGGCGTCGCCCGACTCCGGCCGCCTCACCGGAGAGATCGTCGACGTCACGGGCGGGAGGCCCCTGCCCCGACAGCGCCGACCTCGTCACCCTCACCGGCGCCGTCGCCGCCGAAGGCACGGCGGTAGGCGGTGGGGGAGATGCCGAACGCGGTCCTCATGTGGACGCGCAGGGAGTTCCCGGAACCGAGCCCGGCACGGTGCGCCACCAGGTCGATCGGAAGATCGGTCGTCTCCAGGAGCTGCTTGGCGAGTTCGAGCCGCTGCGCCGTGAGCCATTGCACGGGCGTCATGCCGACCTCGTCGCGGAACCGGCGGGTGAAGGAGCGCAGACTCATCCGGGCGTGTTCGGCGAGCCGGGCCAGCGTGAGCGGTTCCGCGAGGTGTTCGAGGGCCCAGGCGCGGGTGGCGGTGGTACTGGCCAGGGTGGGCTCGGGGACCGGGCGGTCGATGAACTGGGCCTGCCCGCCGTCTCGCCAGGGCGGTACGACGCACATGCGGGCGGCGCGGTTGGCGGCAGCGGCGCCGTGGTCGCGGCGGATCATGTGCAGGCACAGGTCGACGCCGGCGGCCACGCCCGCGGAGGTGAGCACGTCGCCGTCGTCGACGAACAGCACCTCCTCGTCGAGCTTGACCTCGGGGAAGGCCCGGCGGAACTCCGGGGCCAGGTTCCAGTGGGTGGTGGCCGGCCGGCCGTCGAGGAGACCGGCGGCGGCGAGCACGTACGACCCGGAGCAGATCGACACCAGTCGGGTGCCCGGCCTGATCCCGGCGATGGCGGCGCCGACCTCGGGCGGCAGCGGGCCTCCGCGGCTCAGCTCGGGCATGGCGTGCGTGGGCGGGACGATCACGGTGTCGGCTTCGGCGAGCGCCTCCGGGCCGGCCGCGGGCTGCACGGTGAAACCGGCGTCGCTGCGGACGGGGGCGCCGTCGGCCGTACAGACGGTGACCTCGTAGAGGGGCCTGCCCTCGGCGTCCTCCACGCTTCCGAAGACCCGGGAGGGGATGCCCAGCTCGAAGGGGGGCACGCCCGGGAGGGCGAGCACGGCGATGCGGTGCGGCCCCACCCGCTCTTCCGTCCGCTCGTCCCCTCCGGCCGTTTCCGGGATCTCGCTCATGGCCAGATCCTGTCACATAGTGGCTAGGAGGCCAATACCTCGCCGGGGCCGCATGACCGATCGTGGAGCGGTCGCCGCCGGAAGGGATCCGGCGGCATCCCGATGAGAGACGGAAGCGAGGCGTACGACATGCGTGCGGTGGTCGTGGAGCAGTGGGGCGGACCCGAGAACCTGGTCGAGCGCGAGGTGGAGCGCCCCGAGCCGGGCCTGAACGAGGTCCTGGTGCGGGTGCACGCGGCCGGGGTGAATCCGGTGGACTGGAAGACCCGCGCGAGCGGCGCCCTCATCGGATGGGGCGACGTGCCCGTCCTCGGCTGGGACGTGTCCGGCACGGTCGAGGCCGTCGGCCCCGGCGTGGGGATCTTCCGCCCCGGCGACGAGGTCTTCGGGATGCCGCTGTTCCCGCGCCAGGCGGGCGGGTACGCCGAGTACGTGGTGGCACCGGCGCGCCATCTCGCGCCGAAGCCGTCCTCCCTGACGCACGTGGAGGCGGCGGCGCTGCCGCTCGCCGCCCTGACCGCCTGGCAGGCTCTCGTCGACGCGGCGGACGTCCGCCCCGGCGAGCGCGTACTGGTGCATGCCGCGGCCGGAGGGGTCGGGCACCTGGCCGTCCAGATCGCCAAGGCCCGGGGCGCGTACGTCGTCGGCACCGCGAGCGCGGCCAAGCACGACCTGGTGCGAGAGCTGGGCGCCGACGAGGTGGTCGACTACCGTGCGGCCCGCTTCGAGGACGTCGTCTCCGACATCGACGTCGTGCTGGACGGTCTCGGAGGAGAGACGGCCGAGCGCTCCCTGAAGGTGCTCCGTGACGGCGGCAGGCTCATCACGCTGCCGGGCCCGGACGACGTGCCCGCCGCCCAGGACGGTGTACTGGCGGCGTGGGTCCTGGTCGAACCCGATCACCTCGGCCTGCGCGAGATCGCGGCCCTGGTGGAGCGCGGCGCGCTGAGGCCGGTGGTCGACACCGTGCTGCCGCTCGCCGAGGCCGCGGAGGCCCACGCGATCGGTGAGCTGGGCCGCACGACGGGCAAGATCGTCCTGACGGTCGCCTGACTCCGTCCCACCGCCCGCCGCCCGGGCCGGGCGCCCGCCCCGCCCGAGGCGGACGAGGCGCCCGACTCCGGCCCCCGTGCTCTTGCGCTCGGCCTGCCGCGGCCGATGGTCTCCTTCGGCCAGGAGGGCGCGTTCGCCCCGAAGGGCCGGCACCGGAGACTCTCCTACGGGCCCGTCGTCGCGGGCCGGGTTCTGGCCGCGACCGTCTTCGCCGGCGTGACCCGGACCGTCAGCCGCGTCGTCGAGTCCCTCGGCGGCTCCAAGCGCTCCGCGGAGACGCCCTTCGGCGCCCCGCTGTTCCGGCCGGCGACGCTGGGCTTCGCCGCCGGCCGGCCGGCGGAGCGCAGGGCTCCGGCGCGGTAGCCGCGGGAGTCCGAACCGACCGGGCCCCGTGCGCCGTTTCCGGCGTACGGGGCCCGGGGCGTTCGGGGCACGGGCTTCTGGTGCCTAGGAGCCGTCGGATTCCGGCTCGTGGAGGGTGATCGCCCCGGAGGGGCAGACGCCGACGGCCATCCGTGCGGCCGCGCGGTGGGCGGCGGGCGGCTCGGCGTGCAGCAGGAGCACGAGGCCGTCGTCCGGGTCCTGGTCGAAGACGTCGGGGGCGGTCATGGCGCACATGCCGGCGCCGATGCAGCGCGCACGGTCGGCGGTCAGCCGGGGGGTGCTCACTTCGCGTCCCAGGTGACGGGGAGGCTCTTCACCCCGAAGATGTCGGCGCTCTCCGGGCGCAGGGCGACCTCCTCGGCCGGCACCGCCAGGCGCAGCGTGGGGAAGCGGTCGATCAGCGCGCGGAACGCGACCCGCATCTCGACGCGGGCCAGTTGCTGGCCCAGGCACTGGTGGATGCCGTGACTGAACGCCAGGTGTCCGGTGGCCTGCCTGCTCAGGTCGAGCGTGTGGGGGTCGGTGAAGCGGTCGGGGTCGCGGTTGGCGGTGTTGTACGAGAGCAGGACCGTCGTGCCGGCCTTGATGGTCCGGCCGCCCAGCTCGACGTCCTCCAGCGCCGTCCTGTGGAACGTCTTCGCGACGCTCAGATACCGCAGGAGTTCCTCCACGGCCCCGTCGGTGAGTGCGGGGTCGGCGCGCAGCGCCGCGAGTTGCTCCGGGTTCTGCAGCAGCGCGAAGGTGCCGAGGGACAGCATGTTCGCGGTGGTGTCGAATCCGGCTGCCAGGAGGATGAGGCTGATGCCCTTAAGTTCCTCGTCGGTCAGGTCGCTGTCGGTGAGTTCGCTGAGGACGTCGTCGGTGGGGGCGGCGCGCTTGGCGGCCACCAACTGTGCGAGGTACTCCTGGGTCGCGGTGTAGGCCGCGATCAGTTCCTCGTCGCTGACCTCCCCGCCCATGAACGCGTCGATCTGCTCCTGGAAGGAGGCCCGGTCCTCGTAGGGCACGCCCAGGATCTCGCAGATCACGATGGTGGGGATGGGCTTGGCGAACGCGGTCACCAGATCCGCCGTCGGCCCGGCCTCCTCCATGGCGTCCAGGCAGTCGGCGGTGATCTGCTCGATCCGCTCGGTGAGCATCCGCATTCGCCGCACGGTGAACTTGCCGACCAGGGGCTTGCGGTAGCGGCTGTGCTCGGGCTCGTCCATGAGGAGGAACTCGCCGGGCGGCGCCGGAGGGAGCTGGAAGTCGACGACGTTCATGAGGTCCTTGCGCGAGCTGAACCTCGGGTCGGCCAGGACCGAACGCACCATGTCGTACCCGGTGATCAGCCAGCCGGGCTTCCCGCCGGGGTGGGTGTAGGCGCTGATGGGTCCGTGCCGGCGGGCGTCGAGCAGCTCGGCCGGGGGGTCGAAGGGGCAGCCGGTCCGACGCTCCGTCGGCAGTGCCGTGACGGTGTGGAGGGAGTCGCTCATGGTCCGTCCTCGTTTCGCGATATGACGTGTTCGAAGCTGACTGAAAGCTACGTTGCATTCACGATGTCGTCAATCAACTGAAGGCGTATTCCCAGGTAGATGACAGCAAATTGATGCAATGACAGTGAAGCTGAATGCAACGACGCGTTGCAATGAATGATGGCGAAGGCAATGTGTGGGGCATGCCGGGAGGACGGACGGCCCGGCCGGGCGCGAAGAACTCGGCACCGGCGCACGACACGAGCTGACGCCCGTCACCGGACTCGCCGCGCTCGCGGACGCCTCCCGCCTGGAGCGGCTGCACGGCGTCACCCGCCTGACCAGCCTCGGTGCGCCCGCCGACGAGGTCGTCCAGCGGGTACGGCAGGAGCTGGTCGACATACTGGACCTCGAGGCGTGCCGCTTCGTGTACGGAGGGACCACCGGCGGGTCGGCGCGCCTCGAGCCGGACGGGAGCGTGACGGTGCCGGGCTGGATCCGGGACCTCGAACGGCAGGGATGGCCGTACGAGGAGATCGAGCTGCCCGCCGTCGTCCGCGGACGTTCCCGGGGCCGTTACGTGATGACCCCCGCGCCCGGGTCCGTACGGCCGCCCTTGGAGGCGAGGCTGGTCGCCGTCGACCTGGCGGTCCAGGCGGCGGCCGCGCTCGACGACGCCCCGGTCGGCGCGGTCCGGGGACGGTGAACACCGAGCGGGCCGTCTCCTGCTCGACGCGCGGCTCGATCCGTACCCGGGCGCCGTCGGACTCCGGAGGCGGGACGAACCGTGGCTGCACGGCAGGGGCGCCAGAGCCCCGGCCGGGCGAATCCCGGGAGCCTCGGCGTGGTTCCCGGGCGACTTCGCTGGAGGGCCGGCCGGCCCGCGAGGCATTCCGGGGGGAAACGGGGCGAGTCCTCGCCGAGGGGGCGTGAAGCCGTAGGAGAGGCGTCAAGAGCACGTCAGGGAGCGTAAGAGGGGCGTCAACGAGAGCGGTCTCGTGGCCGAAAGGCTGTTTCCTCGTCTGGTCCGAGTATCCGTTCTTCTTCCTTTCGGGAGCTCACGATGGCCGACGTGGCCTTCGTCGTCACCACGATCGCGGTCTTCGCGCTGGTGGCCTTCATCGCCAAGGGGGTGGCCAAGCTGTGAGTGCCGAGAACATCGTCGGCCTGCTGGTCGCTGCCGCCCTGCTGGGCTATCTCGTCCTCGCCCTCGTCAAGCCGGAGAGGTTCTGAGTACGGCCATGAGTCCCGTTTTCGCTGGGGCACTCCAGCTTCTCGCGCTGCTGGTCGCGCTCGGTCTGTCGTACCGGCCGCTGGGTGACCGCATGGCGCGCGTCTACTCCTCGGAGAAGCACTACAAGCCCGAGAAGTGGATCTACAAGGCGATCGGCGCCAACCCGAGCGTCGAGATGCGCTGGCCGGCGTACCTGCGCGGGGTGCTGGCCTTCTCCGCGGTGAGTGTGCTGTTCCTGTATCTGCTGCAGCGGGCCCAGGGCTCGCTGCCGGGTTCGCTGGGCTTCGTGTCGATCGACCCCGATCAGGCGTTCAACACGGCCGCGTCCTTCGTGGCGAACACGAACTGGCAGTCGTACTACGGCGAGCAGGCCATGGGCCATGTCGTGCAGACCGGCGGCCTGGCCGTGCAGAACTTCGTGTCCGCGGCGGTCGGCATGGCGGTCGCGGTCGCTCTGGTGCGCGGCTTCGCCCGGTCCCGTACCGGTGAGCTGGGGAACTTCTGGGCCGATCTGGTGCGCGGAGTCGTACGCGTCCTCCTTCCGATCTCGGTGATCGGCGCTCTCGTCCTGGTGGCGTGCGGCGCGATCCAGAACTTCTCCGGGATCCACGAGGTCGGGCAGTTCGCGGGCGGTGCGCAGCAGTGGAACGGCGGGGCGGTGGCCTCCCAGGAGGTCATCAAGGAGCTGGGCACGAACGGCGGCGGGTACTTCAACGCCAACTCGGCCCACCCCTTCGAGAACCCCAACGGCCTGTCCAACCTGTTCGAGGTCTACCTGATCCTCGTCATTCCCCTCGCGCTGACGCGGACCTTCGGCCGGATGGTCGGATCCCTGAAGCAGGGGTACGCGATCCTCGGCACGATGGCCGCGATCTGGCTCTGCTTCACCGCGCTGATGATGGGGACCGAGTTCGCGGGCAGGGGCCCGGCGTTCGAGCTCGCCGGCGGCGCGATGGAGGGCAAGGAGGCCCGCTTCGGCATCGGCGCCTCCGCGATCTTCTCGGTCGCCACCACGCTGACGTCGACCGGCGCCGTCAACTCCTTCCACTCGTCGAACACCGGGTTCGGAGGCGGCATCGACCTGCTGGGCATGCAGCTCGGCGAGATCGCGCCCGGCGGTGTGGGATCCGGCCTGTACGGCATGCTGATCATGGCGGTCATCGCGGTGTTCATCGCCGGTCTGATGGTCGGCCGCACACCGGAGTACCTGGGCAGGAAGATCGGCATCCGCGAGATCAAGTTCGCGGCCTGCTACCTCCTCGTCACCCCCGCGCTCGTACTGGGCTTCACGGCGGCCTCGTTCGTCCTGGAGACCCCGTCCCACTCGATGACGAACTCCGGCGCGCACGGCTTCTCCGAGATCCTCTACGCCTACACCTCGGGCGCCAACAACAACGGCTCCGCGTTCGCGGGCCTGAACGCCGACACCCAGTGGTTCAACTCGACCATCGGCATCGCGATGCTCCTCGGCCGGTTCCTGCCGATGGTGTTCGTCCTCGCGCTGGCCGGTTCGCTGGCCGAGCAGACGCCCGTACCGGAGACGGCGGGCACCCTGCGGACCGAGAAGCCACTGTTCGCCGGCCTCCTGGTCGGCACGATCATGATCATCACCGGTCTCACCTACTTCCCGGCCCTGGCCCTCGGCCCGCTCGCCGAAGGGCTCGCGGCATGACTCACGACCTGAAGAACCACGAGGACCGCATGTCCGCTACGACTCCGACCACGGCGCCCCACGGGAACCTGTCCGGGGGGCACCACGCTCCCGGGCGGGTCGGCGGCGGCCTGTTCGACCCCGAGCAGCTGATCGCCTCCTTCCCGGAGGCGATCCGGAAGCTCGACCCGCGCGTGATGGTCACGTCGCCGGTCATGTTCGTGGTGCTCGTCGGCTCGGTGGTCACCACCGTGCTCGCGGTCAAGGACCCGGGGGACTGGTTCGGCTGGGCGATCACCGTCTGGCTGTGGCTGACCACGCTCTTCGCCAACCTGGCGGAGGCGGTCGCGGAGGGCCGGGGCAAGGCCCAGGCCGACACCCTGCGCAAGGCCAAGACCGACACCGTCGCCCGCCGTCTGACGAAGACGGGCGAGGAGCGGGTGCCCGGCACCGAGCTGCGCGTCGGCGACCTCGTGGTCTGCGAGGCCGGCGACGTCATCCCGGGCGACGGTGACGTCGTCGAGGGCGTCGCCTCGGTCGACGAGTCCGCGATCACGGGCGAGTCCGCCCCTGTCATCCGCGAGTCAGGTGGCGACCGGTGCGCGGTCACGGGCGGTACGAAGGTGCTGTCCGACCGGGTCGTCCTCAAGATCACGACGAAGCCCGGCGAGACGTTCATCGACCGGATGATCAACCTGGTCGAGGGCGCGGCCCGGCAGAAGACCCCCAACGAGATCGCCCTCAACATCCTGCTGGCGTCCCTCACCATCGTCTTCCTGCTCGCCGTCGTCACCCTGAAGCCCTTCGCGATCTACGCGGGCGCCGACAAGCAGACCTCGACGATCGTCCTCACGGCGCTCCTCGTCTGCCTGATCCCCACCACGATCGGTGCTCTGCTCTCCGCGATCGGCATCGCCGGCATGGACCGGCTCGTGCAGCGCAACGTCCTCGCGATGTCCGGGCGGGCGGTCGAGGCGGCGGGCGACGTGTCGACGCTGCTGCTCGACAAGACGGGCACGATCACCCTCGGCAACCGGCAGGCGTCGGAGTTCGTCCCGGTCGAGGGCGTCACGGCGGCCGAACTGGCCGACGCCGCCCAGCTGTCCTCGCTCGCCGACGAGACGCCCGAGGGCCGCTCGATCGTGGTCCTGGCCAAGGAGAAGTACGGGCTGCGGGCACGCCACCAGGGCGAGCCGGCGCACGCCGCGTGGATCGAGTTCACCGCCCAGACCCGCATGTCGGGCGTGGACGTCGACGGCCGCAAGGTCCGCAAGGGTGCGACCGGTTCGGTCGTGGCATGGGTGAAGGAGCGCGGTGGCGAGGTCGCCAAGGACGCCCAGGACGTCACCGACGCCATTTCCCAGGCCGGCGGCACGCCGCTCCTCGTGGCCGTGGAGGACGACGAGGGCGCGCGCGTCCTGGGCGTCATCCACCTCAAGGACGTCGTCAAGGAGGGCATGCGCGAGCGGTTCGACGAGCTGCGCCGCATGGGCATCAAGACGGTCATGATCACGGGCGACAACCCGCTGACCGCCAAGGCCATCGCCGAGGAGGCGGGTGTCGACGACTTCCTCGCCGAGGCCACTCCCGAGGACAAGATGGCCCTCATCAAGCGGGAACAGGCCGGCGGCAAGCTGGTCGCGATGACCGGCGACGGCACGAACGACGCCCCCGCCCTCGCCCAGGCCGACGTCGGTGTCGCGATGAACACGGGCACGTCGGCCGCGAAGGAGGCCGGCAACATGGTCGACCTCGACTCCGATCCGACCAAACTCATCGAGATCGTCGAGATCGGCAAGCAACTCCTCATCACACGGGGCGCGTTGACGACCTTCTCGATCGCCAACGACGTCGCGAAGTACTTCGCGATCATCCCCGCGATGTTCGCCGTCGCCTACCCGTCGCTCGACAAGCTCAACATCATGGGCCTGGCCTCGCCCGAGTCCGCGATCCTGTCCGCCGTCATCTTCAACGCGCTGATCATCGTCGCCCTCGTCCCGCTCGCCCTCAAGGGCGTGCGCTACCGGCCGTCCAGCGCCGACTCGATGCTCCGCCGCAACCTCGGCCTCTACGGACTCGGAGGCCTGATCGCGCCGTTCATCGGCATCAAGCTCATCGACCTGCTCATCACCCTCATCCCCGGAATCGGCTGACCCACGATGAACGACTCAGCAGCAAACACCGGCCGTGTGCTCTGGGCGGGCCTGCGCGCCCTCCTCGTCCTGACCGTGATCACCGGCGTCCTCTACCCGCTCGCCGTCACCGGCGTCGCCCAGGCGGCCTTCCCCGGCAAGGCGAACGGTTCCGAGATCAAAAACGCGAGCGGCAAGGTCGTCGGCTCGGAACTGATCGGACAGTCGTACGAGGATCTCCGCTGGTTCCAGCCGCGTCCGTCCAACGGCCTCGGCACCAACGGCGTCAACACCCGGTACAAGCTGATCCTCTCCGGTGCCACCAACCGCTCCGGCGACAACGAGGACCTGATCAAGTGGGTCACCGACGCCAAGGCCGCCGTGGTCGAGGACAACTCGGTGAACGGCCACACGGTGAAGCCGTCCGACGTCCCCGCCGACGCGGTCACCTCCTCCGGCTCCGGCCTTGACCCGCACATCTCCCCGGAGTACGCGGAGATCCAGGTCCACCGGGTCGCCGGGCGCAATGGGCTGGCCGTGCCGACGGTCGAGAAGCTGGTCGCCGACCACACCGACGACCGCATCCTCGGCTTCATCGGCGAACCCCGCGTCAACGTCCTCGAACTCAACATCGCACTCAAGGAGTTGACCCAGGGCTGACGATCTCGTCGCAGCAGGAAGGGGGTCGGCGGGCCCGGGCACTCACCGGGCCGCCGACTCCCGGCGAGGCCGCACCGGCGGTCTGCCCGTCAGCCCCCGTGCAACAGCCGGTCCACCTCGGCTCCCGCCTCCGCGAGCACCCCGTGACCGCCCGCGTCAGCTCGCGGCCGGGACACTGTCCCCCGTACCCACAGAGGCCGCCGCCACGGTGCGTCGGGGGCCGCCGTCGCGCTGCCGGCCGCCGCCCGGTTCCGTGCATGCTCCCGGGACGAGCGGGCAATGGCCGGGAGAACGAGTCGGTGGTGGCAGGGCCGGGACCGCCGGCCCGGCGGCGTGCCCACCGGCCCCCGGGAGGCGATCATGGGTTTTCCGCTGCCGGACACCGTCGAAGAGCTCAAGGACCTCATCGGAGGCGAGGTCTCCGCCCTGCGCTCCGCCGTCCGCCGCAACGCGGACCGGCCTGCCGCCCCCACCCCGGGGGACGAGGTCACCGCCCCCGTCCAGACGCTCGCCCCCGGCCCCGTCCTGCCGACGCGCAACGACACGGGGACGGCTTGTCTCTGCAGCACCCACGACCGCGGCGCCAGCGGCACCTGCTCCGTCCTCGGCGCGATCCCCGCCTCCGCCGTCCTCCTGGAGCCGGTCCTCGACGAGACCGGGGCGGTACGGGACTTCCGCATCGTCGCCGGCAACCGCATCCGCTCCGCCGAATGGCTGGAGGCCCCCGACCGCCAGGTCGGACAGCGCTTCCTGGAAGCCCGGCCCGGAGCGGCCACGAGCGGTCTCCTCGCGGCCCTCACCGACGTCGTCGCCGGCGGCGGGCCGCTGGAAGGCCGGGTCGTCGACTACACCGAGCAGCGCCTGGGCCGGCTCCACCGCGCCCCGCTCCTCTACTCGGCGGCGCTCTGCGGCGAACAGGTCCTCGCGACCTGGCGGCCCGTGCAGAGCCAGACCGAACTCCTGACGATCGACGCCCAGTACCTCGCCTCCCTCGGCTGGGGCAACTGGGACCTGCTGTCGGGGAAGGTGACCTGGTCGGAGGGGCTGAGCCGGATCTTCCACGCCGATGTCCGGATGCCCTGGCCGCTGGAGCAGCTCTGCGACGCGCTGCTCCCCGACGACCTCACCGCGTTCGCCGAGTTCCTCACCTCCGTCCTGGCCGGGGAGGAACCCGCCTGGACCCGGATCCGCTTCCTGGTCCTCGGGGAGGTGCGGACGCTCGATCTGCTCGGACGGCCGGTCGTCGGCACCGACGGGCGGCCGTGGGCGGTGAACCTCGTGGCCCGTGACCTCACCCCGCAGATCCGCAGCCGCCGCAGGCTTGCCGAGACGGAACGCGAGTCCGACCGGCTCCGGCGCCAGACACGGGCGGAGCGGCGGGTGGCCGACGCGCTGCGCGAGGCACTGCTGCCGACCCACTCCGAGGCGCTGGCGGCGGTCGGTCTGACCGTGGCGGCCTCGTACGGACCGGCCGAACCGGACGCGGCCGTCGGAGGCGACTGGTACAAGTGCCGCCTCCTGCCGGACGGCCGGGTCCTGGTCGCCATCGGCGACGCCGCAGGCCACGGCCTGGAGGCGGTGGCCCGCATGTCCCAGCAGCGCCACGCCCTGGCCGGTCTCGCCCAGACCGGAGCGTCCGCCGGCGAGATCATGACCTGGCTCAACGAACTGGTCTGCAGCGACCCCTCGGAACAGACCGCCACCGTCGTCGCCGGTCACATCGACGACGCCCGCGATTTCCACTGGGCCGACGCCGGCCACCCCGCGCCCCTCCTCCTCCGTGACGGAGACGCCCAGCCCCTCCACACGAGCAAACGCGGCCCCCTGCTCGGAGCGCTGCCCGGCTACGCGTACGAGACCACCACGACCCCCCTGCGCCCGGGCGACCTCCTGCTCCTCTACACCGACGGCATGGTCGAACGCAGGGGAGAGGACGTCACCAAGGGCATCGACCGTCTCGCCGCCCTCGTCGCCGACTCGCCGGGCGCGGCACCCCAAAACCTGATCGACGCCATCCTCGCCGACCCCGACCAGGCCGGCCACGAGGACGACGCCTGCATGCTCGCCGTCCGCCTCGACTGACCGCCTGCACGGAACCCGCGGGCAGCGGGCCGTCCCGGGTTGGTCCGACCGGTCGGATCTTCCGGTGGGTCGCGCCGGGACGCTCCGGGCGGGGGCGGAACCCGAGGTTATGAATGCGGCACCGCACCATCCACGAGCATCGACCTCAGGAGCCGCATGATGCGCCCCGTCAGAGCCGCCTGTCTCGGCACGGCCACCGCGCTGGTCACCCTTCTCGCCTGCGCCCCCGTCGCGGGCGCCGCGCCGGCCATCGGATCCGCCCACGGCAAGGACAAAGCCCGGACCATCGTCCTCACCGGCTACCTCCGGGAGCAGTCGCGCTTCCCCGTCACGTCCCCCACCTCCCCCGCCCAGGGCGATCGGACCGTCTTCCGCTCGGACCTCTACGACCGGGCCGGCCACAAGGTCGGTGAGACCGGCGGCACCTGCACCACCACCCGGGTCATCGACGGCGGAGCGGAGGAGTGCGTCGTGACCTACACCCTCCCGGGCGGCCAGCTCTCCGTGCAGGGGATGGTCTTCGGCATCCTCAACCCGGGCCCTCCCCCCTCGTTCGACAACGCGATCACCGGCGGCACCGGGCGATTCGACCGGGCTCGTGGCTCGGTCCACGCCGAAACGATCGGCAGGGGCGTCAGGCGCTTCACGATCGACCTCCAGCACTGACCGGTCCCGCCCCCGTCAGGCCCCGCCGAGCCCCGGCGCCCCCCAGACCGGGAACCACCGCTCCATGTCGGGCTCCATCGGGAGGTCGCCCGCGAGCAGCCCTCTGACCTGCAGCTCAAGGGCGTTGTCGCGGGTCTCGGCACGTTCCGCGCGCGGCGCGAAGGGATAGAAGGTGCCGCGCTTGTAGAGGTACACGAGCGCGAGGTCGCGGGTCCGGTACGGGCCGGGCGCCGGGGCCTGGACCTCCGTCCTTCCGTCCTCCGTCCCCGGAGGACGGAAGGCGGTCAGCGAGCAGAGCAGGTTCGGTCCGAAGCCGGCCTCCTCCAGGAGCGCGTTGATCGCGTGCAGGTCGTTGACCAGCGTGATCAGGTCCTCGGCGGGACGCCGGACGGTGAGCCAGGTGTAGCCGTACGTGTCCGAGGTGTACGTCACGGGGTACGCGCCCGCTCCGGCGCCCTCCGCCCCGCCCCGATCGGCCGCGGCCGCCACCTGGATGTCGAGGAGGTCCCGTACGTCCTCCTTCAGACGCGCGAACGCGCCGCCCTCCACCGCCGCGAAGCACACCGATCCGGCGCCGGCCGGCACGAAGCCCGTGCCCGCCTGGAGGGTGAGCGCGGCGGCCGGCAGCCCGAAGAGACGGTCCAGGTCCGGCCGCACCGGCCGGTCGCGCCCGAGGATGCTGTCGAGGAATCCCACCGCCGTCACGCCTCACCGAGCCGCGCCGAGATCCGCGCGAGCTGTTCGAGCCGCTGCTCCAGGCTGGGGTGGGTGGAGAGCAGCCGGCTCAGGCTCTCCCGGGAGGAGAAGGCGGGCGCGAACCAGAAGGCGTTGTAGGGCTCCGCCTTGCGCAGGTCCTCCGTCGGGATCCGGGCCATCTCGCCGCTCACCTTGGTCAGCGCGGAGGCCAGCGCCGAAGGGCGGCCGGTGAGGAGCGCGGCGGCACGGTCGGCGGCCAGTTCCCGGTAGCGGGACAGCACCCGGGTCAGCAGGAAGCTGACGACGTAGACGGCGGCGCTGACCACGGGGACGAGGATCAGGGCGATGCCCGCGGTGCTGTCCCGGCTGCGGCCGAGACCGCTGTAGAGCGCGACCCGTGTCATCATCCCGGCGAGGACGCCGAGGAAGGACGCGACGGTCATGACCGCGACGTCCCGGTGCGCCACGTGCGACATCTCGTGCGCGAGGACCCCCTCCAGCTCCTCCGGCTCCAGGCGCCGCAGCAGGCCGGTCGTGACGCAGACGAGCGCGGTCCTCTCACCGCGACCGGTGGCGAACGCGTTCGGCACGTCGCTCTCGGCGATCGCCACCTTCGGCTTCGGCATGTCGGCCAGCGCGCAGATCCGGTCCACGGTGCCGTGCAGTTCGGGGGCCTGCTCGCGGGTCACCTCGCGGGCCCCCATCCCCAGCGCGGCGATCCGGTCGCTGAACCAGAACTGCCCGACGAACAGCGCGCCCGTGATCAGCAGGATGACGGGCCAGGACCCGCGCAGCAGCACCAGCAGGACGCCGACGAAGACCACGTACAACAGGCCGATCAGGAACATCGTCGTCGCCATGCGGGTCGCGAGCCCCCGGTCGGGGGCATAGCGCGAGCGGGACGAGGACCGGGTTCTGGGCATCCGCGCACCCTCTTCCACCAGCGGGCGGAACCGGCCGGACCCGGGCCGGGGCAGGCCTTCCGCCCCCTCCTGACAGTGTGCTCCCGCGCACGCCGGAACGGGGCGGGGCGGGCACCGCCGGGTACGATCCCGGGGTTCCGGCGGCCGCGCGTGCGCCGCGGACGCACGCGCGTGACCGTGCGAGGGGGACCACATGACGCGGCAAGGGGCCATCGCGATCGAGCCCATGGACGGATCGGCCGCGGTGCGGGCCGAGGACGCGTTCAGACTGATCTACGCCGAAGCCTTCGCCGGGCCTCCCCACCACGAGACCGAGGACGGCGTCGCCGCCGCCTTCCGCCGCTTCCCCGCACAGGCGGGCGAGCGCGCCTTCCGCGCCGCCCTGGCCCGTGCCGAGGACGGCGAGCCGGTCGGCATGGCGTACGGCAGGCCGCTCCCGCCCGACGCGGTGTGGTGGGACGAACTCACCGCGCCCGTGCCCGACGACATGCGGCGCGAGGACGGGCGCCGGACCTTCGGGCTCATGGAACTCGGGGTGCGCGGGCCGTGGCGCGGCCAGGGCGTCGCGCGTGGCCTGCACACGGCGCTGCTCGACGGGATCGGTGCCGAGCGGGTGCTGTTGAACGTCCACCCGGCGAACCGGGCGGCGACGGCCGCCTACCGGGCGTGGGGCTACCGCAAGGTCGGCGAGGCGCGGGCGGGAGGCACGGCAGCGGACCTCCACGACGTGATGCTGCTCGATCTGCGCTGAAGGCCGGCCCGTCCCTCATCGGCGAGCCACGGCCTCGGGGTGCAGACGGTCGCTCAGGAAGGCCAGGATCTCGTCCCGGGCCCGGACGGTGGGGTGTCCGGCCTCGTCGACGAGATGGGCGGTGACGACGCTGTGCGGCGTGCCGACCTGCTCGGCGAAGAACGGCGGGGGAGCGGGGTTCGCCGCGCCGTCCGGAAGGACACGGCCGTCGAAGGCGTCCCCGAGCAGCGCGCGGTACGCGGCGAAGCGGCGGCCCGTGCACCAGCGGTCGCCCTCGAAGCGGTAGGAGAGGACGGTCAGACCGTCGCGGGCCACCCGCTCCTGGATCGCGCGCGCGTCCGCCTCGTCGAGTTCGAGCCCGCCGGGGTCGTCGAGGGGCAGGGAGGGGTGGTTGACCACGGGCGCGATCACGGCCGGCTCCAGGGCCATGGTGAGGGCGAAGTTGCCGGTGAAGCAGAGGCCGATCGCGCCGACGCCCGGGCCGCCGCACTCGGCGTGCGCCCGGCGCGCCAGACCGCGCAGCCACGCCGTGACCGGGCTCGTGCCGCCTCCGGCGAACGCCCGGAACTCCGCGCTGACGCACGCCCGCCGGACCACCTCCCGGCCCCCTTCGAGCGTGGGGAAGGCGCCGTCGGTCCCGAAGAGGGAGGGCACGTGGACGGTGAAGCCGGCGTCCCGCACCCAGCGGGCGAGGCGCAGCACGTCGGGGCTGATGCCGGGCATCTCGGGCAGGACGACGACGGCGGGCCCGGCACCGGCCGTGTGGACCGTCTTCACCACGCCGTCCACGTCGACGAGGCGGTGGTCGAAGTCGTCGATCGGATCGTCGGCAGGAGGATTCATGGGCACAGCGTGGCCCGCCGGCCGGGCACCGGGTGAGGGGCGAGATCGCCAAGTCCACCGGTAATCTCGCCACCATGAGCGCGCTGCGTGTCGGTGTCCTGGCCTATCCGGGCTGCTTCGCGTCCGAAGTCTTCGGCGTGCCCGACCTGTTGACGTTGGCCGGGCACGTCGCGGGGCCCGGCGGACCCGGCTACCGGGTGTCGATCGTCTCGCCGCGCCGCAGGGTCACCGCCTCCGGCGGCGCGCGGCTCGACGTCGGCCCGCTGCGCGAGGTCGACGTCCTCGTCGTACCGGGCTTCGAGCTGCTCCTCGGCGCGGACCTCGACGAGTGGCTCGGCGCCCTCGCACCCGAGATCGCGGCGATCCGCGCGCACTTCGCCGCCGGCACCGCCGTCGTCTCCCTCTGCGTCGGCGCGTTCCTGCTGGCCGACGCCGGGCTGCTCGACGGGCGCCGTGCCACGACCTCCTGGCTCCACGCGGACGCCCTGGCCCGTCGCCGCCCGGCCGCCGACGTCCGGCCCGAGGAGCTCGTCGTCACCGACACGGGAGTGACGACCACGGCCGCCTTCAGCGCCATGTACGACTTCGCGCTGGACCTGATCCGCCGGCACGGCGGGCCCCGCGTGGCCCGCACCACCGCCCGCCTCGCCCTCGTCGACGACGCGCGCACCTCGCAGACCCCGTACGTGGACGCCGGGCTCCTTCCGCAGCCCGGCCACGGGTTCTCCGAGCGGGTCATGCGCCACCTCGACCAGCACCTCGCCGCCCGCTACGACCTCGCGGCCCTCGCCGCCGCCTTCGGCGTCAGCACCCGGACCCTGCTGCGCCGCTTCGCCGCCGAGACCGGCCGCACCCCCCTCGCCCACCTCCAGTCCTCCCGCGTCCGCCGCGCCCGCCACCTCCTGGAGACCACCGACCGCACCGTCGCCGCCATAGCCGCCTCCGTCGGCTACCGCGACCCCGGCACCTTCACCACCCTCTTCACCCGCCACACGGGCCATCCGCCGAGCGCCCACCGCGCGGCCTTCCGCTCCCGCCGGAAAGCGGCGACGTGAACAACAGCGGTCAAAGGGGCAGCGGGGAAAGGGAGTTGCCGGAGCGCTGCGATACGTTGACGGCGTGACCGACATCGAATCGCGCATCGACACCTCCCGGCCGCACACCGCCCGGATATGGAACTACTGGACCGGCGGCAAGGACAACTACCCGGTCGACCGGGAGGCCGGCGACCGGATCCGCGAGCTGCACCCCGGCATCGGGGAGTACGCGAAGGCGGACCGGCTGTTCCTGGGGCGGGCGGTGCGGCACCTGGCCGAGCAGGAGGGCATCCGGCAGTTCCTGGACATCGGCACGGGGCTGCCGAGCGCCGACAACACGCACGAGGTCGCCCAGCGCGTCGCCCCCGACGCACGGGTCGTGTACGTCGACAACGATCCGCTCGTGCTCGCGCACGCCCGCGCCCTGCTGGTCGGCACGCCCGAGGGCCGCACCGACTACCTGGACGCCGACCTGCGGGACGTCGACACGATCCTGGCCGCCGCGGCGAAGACCCTCGACCTCTCGCAGCCGGTCGCGCTGATGCTGCTCGGGGTCGTCATCTTCGTCGAGGACGACGAGGAGTCGTACGGAGTCGTCCGCCGGCTCTTGGACGCGCTCGCCCCGGCAGCCACCTCGTCCTGTCCCACACGGTCACCCACCCCGACATGCCGGACGTCGACGCGGCGGTGGCGTTCTGGAACGAGCACGGCACCCCGAAGCTCACCCAGCGCACCCCCGAGGCGATCGCCCGCTACTTCGACGGTCTGGAGCTGCTGGAGCCCGGAGTGGTGTCCTGCTCCGCCTGGCGGCCGGAGACGCCGACGCCGGACGTCGCGATGTACGCGGGCGTCGGCCGCAAGGAGTAAGAGGCGGGCCTACGGGGTCAGCCAGCCGCGCAGGAGTCTGCTCACGGTGGGCATCGCCACGTACGTCATCAGCACGTTGAAGACGCAGGCGACGACCGCGCTGCTCAGCAGGAGGGGGAGCGCGGTGAGGCGGGGGACGAGGAAGAGGCTGCCGAACACGGAGATCGGATAGATCGCCAGGGTCGCGCTGATCGCCATCTTCCACCGGGGCGGCGCGGGCCGGGTCGATCCCGGCTTGGCGAACCAGGTCTCCATGCCGGTGAGCTCGCGCCGGGCGATCTCGGTGTGGTGGTGACCCTCGCAGTCGGCGAACCAGGCGGCCCGCTCGGGGGATTCCTGCCAGGCCCGGCAGGCCTCCGCGTCCCGGAAGCGGTGGACGAGGAACCAGGGGGCGTCGCCGCCGGAGGAGCGGAAGAGTCCGTATCCGAGGTGGCCGGGGAAGGTGGCCGCCGTGTCGAGGATGCCCTTCGCCCACAGCTCGAAGGCGGCTTCGTGACCGGGCTCCACCCGGCGGGCTATCAGCAGGGTCACCTCGCCGGTGTCGGCGGGGACGGTGGTGTGTTCGAGGTCGGCCACGGTCACGGATACTCCTCATGATCACGCCGCGCCCGTGCCCACTCTACGCCGGGCCGCCGGGCCGCCGGGCCGCCGAGCCGGCGGGAGCGGTGCGGAGGGGCGGTCGCTCCTTCAGAGCATTCGGCGCCGGGCCGCCGCGCGGCGCCGGAGCGGGTCGACGGGTTCGGGATATCAGTGGTCGCAGGCGGCGGTCGGCGGTGATCGCCCTGTCCGGAAAGGCGGGATCTCCGTGACCGTCAAGGCCATCCCCGAGGGATATCCGCGTGTCACGCCGTACCTCTGTGTCGACGGGGCCGCGGCGGCGATCGACTTCTACGTCTCCGTGCTCGGAGCGACCGAGCGGATGAGGATGCCGGCGCCCGACGGCACGATCGGCCATGCCGAGCTGGAGCTCGGCAACGCGCTCATCATGCTCGCGGACGAGTTCCCGAGCATGGGCTTCCGCTCGCCGACGACGGTGGGCGGCACGCCCGTCACCCTGCACGTGTACGTCGAGGACGTCGACGCGGTCTTCGCCGAGGCCCTCGCCCGGGGCGCCACGGAGCTGTCACCGGTGAAGAACGAGTTCTACGGCGACCGCACCGGACAGTTCGAGGACCCCTTCGGACACCGCTGGAACATCTCCACGCACGTCGAGGACGTCTCTCCGGAGGAGATGGAGAAGCGGGCCGGGGAGGCCATGCGGGCCATGGAGTTCCCCCGGGACGGCGGCTGAGACGCCCGCCCCGCGTGTCGCCTCACCGGATCCGGAAGGTGGCCATCATGCCCATGGCCGAGTGGTCGAGCATGTGGCAGTGGTACACGTAGTCGCCGCGGAAGCCGTCGAACGTCATGTGCAGTTTCACCGTCTCGCCCGGCATGACCCGCACCGTGTCCTTCAGACCCGCCTCGGTCGGACCCGCGGGCCGTCCGCCGCGTTCGAGGACCCGGAACTGGACCAGGTGCACATGGAAGTTGTGCGGGGCGCGCTTGTTGGCGTTGGTGACGTTCCAGATCTCGGAGGACCCGAAGGCCACGGTGGTGTCGACGCGATCGGGGTCGAACATCCGCCCGTTGACGAACCCCCGGGGGTCGGCGCGCCCGTCCTCGTCCATGCTGAGCTCGATGTGGCGGGTGACGGCGGCCTTGGGCAGCGCGGCGGCGGGCGGCAGCCTCCGCAGGACCCGGGGGACGCGGCTGGGGTCGTCGGCGGTGCGCACGACGTCGAAGCGGAGCACCTTGCCGACCTGCTCGGGCCGGCCCGGTCCGGTGTTGGCGAGCACCAGCCGGGTGCCCACGGGGTGGCGGGAGAAGTCGATGACCACGTCGGCGCGTTCCCCGGGCGAGAGCGTGAGGACGGGCACGGCGACGGGGCGTTCGAGCAGGCCGCCGTCCGAGCCGATCTGGGTGAGCGGAGTGCCGTCGGACAGGCTCAGCGAGAAGAGCCGCAGGTTGGAGCCGTTGAGCAGCCGGAAGCGGTACTTGCGGGCAGCGACCTGGAAGTACGGGGTGGGGCGGCCGTTGGCGAGGACGGTGGTGCGGTTCCGGTCGCCCATCGTGTACGCCAGCTGCCCGTGCTCGTCGAAGCGGGCGTCGCGGATCGTGATGGGCACGTCGTACCGGCCCTTGGGCAGCGGCAGGCTCTGTTCGAGGTCGTCCGTGAGCAGATAGCCGCCGGACAGGCCGCGGTAGACGTGCTCGGCCTCCATGTGGTGGGCGTGGTCGTGGAACCAGAGCGAGGCGTGGGGCTGCCGGTTGGTGTACACGTACGTCCGCGCGGTGCCGGGGGCGAAGACGTCCATCGGGTTGCCGTCGGAGGGGGGCGGGACGTTCCCACCGTGCAGGTGGACGGAGACGGGCATGTGGAGGCCGTTGTGGTGGCGGACGAGGACGCGCCGCCCGGAGCGGGCGTGGATGACGGGGCCGGGGAAGTGCCCGTCGTAGGTCAGGACATCGGTGGCGACGCCGGGGAGGATCTCGGCGGTGGTCTTGCGGATGGTCAGCTCGTAGAGGTCCACGCCTCCCGTCGAGGAGAGGGGACGCAGCACGGGCGGGACCGGCATGGCCGTGGTGAAGGCGGGCGGCGCGGGGGCGGGCGCACGGCGCGGGCCGGCAGGCGGCAGGGCCTCCGCCGCGTACGCCTCGCCCCCGGCGGGAGTGCCGGGGGCGAGGAGCGGCAGGCCTGCGGCGGCGAGAGCCCCGCCGAGCACGCTGCGACGGGTGATCATCGGCTTCCTCCCGGGAGCTGGGCGGCACGTGACGCCGGACGAGTGGCTTCCGGCGGGCCGGCCGACACCCTGTGATCCAGGTCTAACCGAGAGCGGGGAGAACCGCACACGGCGACGGCGCCGGCGCGGCCCGCCGCACGCCGCCACGGGTCGGCCCGGACGGCGTGACGTCTGGGGCGAGGGCCGTCCGGCCCGGCGCCGGACCAGGTACTCCGTGTGGGGAAGGGGAGGCGTGCCGAGAGGTCTCAACGGGGGAACGCGGTGCGCAGGGCGGAGCCTCGGGTGAGGAACGCGAGGCGGACCACGGGCAGCACGCAGACGGTCTGCAGCGCGGCGTACCACGGCGGGCAGACGCCCGGCACCAGGTCGACGCCGATGATCGCGACCGGCAGGACGACGGCGAGGGACCGCACGCGCTCGAAGGCGCGCCGGGATCCCCGGGAGGCGGACACGGCCAGGCGGTGGACCGGCACGGCGACCACGGGCAGCAGGACGGCCCGTACCCACATGAAGGTGTTCACCGGATGACCGGCGCCCGCCACCGCGACGACCGTGAGGAGGGAGAGGACGCCGAGCGCGCCGTAGATCTTGACGCTCGTCCTCGCCGTGGCGAAGGCTCGGCGGGTGGCGGCACGGTCGAGCGGGGCGGCCGTGGACGGGTCGTTCAGGTCGGTTTCCATACTCACCGACCCTGCCGCGCGTCCGGCGGGGCCGGTATCCGTCTGGGCGTACGAGGGGGTGGGGCCAGACCCACTCCCCGGCCGACCGGGGCGGCGAAGGACGCTCCCCGGTGCACAGTGGACGCACCGAACGGCAGCCGAGCGGAAGACGAAGGCGGAGGCATGGGACAGCTGGGTACGTGGTCGGCGCGCGTCGGCGGGGGGCTCTCGCGCGTCGGCGTGGGGTTCTTACGGGCGTGCGCCGTGGTGGTCGTCAGCATGCTGATCCCGGCCGTGTGGGCCGGCGCGGTGGCGCTGGGCATCCGCTGGGGGCCCGGCAACCCGTGGTCGTGGGCGGCGCCGGCCGTCCTGGTCTGCGCGGGCACGCTCGCCCTGTCCCGACCGGTCTGCCGGGCCGTCCGTCTCCTCGTCGCCCGCTGGACGGGCACCGTCGTCCCCGCCGGCTACCGGGAGGCCCCGCCGGTCACACGGATGGCCACCGGCTACTGGTGGAACGGCTTCGGCTACGAACGCACCCGCCGCGACGCCCTCATGGACCAGCGGTGGCGCCTCCGGTGGAACGACCCGGCGAACCGGCGGGATCTGCGCTTCACGGCGATCCTGCCGCTCACCGCGGGCCTCGTCGCGCTGCTTCCGCCGGCCGGCGCCGTCGCCACCGTGCTCGGACTCGTGTCCGGGTTCGGATCCGGTCCGTCGGGGACCCTCGGCCGCCTCCTCGGACTGCTCGGCCTGGTGGTGGCCGTCGCCCTCGCCCCGTACGCCTGGCGGACGATCGAGCCGGTCGCCGTGCGGTTCCTGCGTCCCTCGGCCGCGATGGCGCTGGCGGAGCGCGTGGAGGAACTGACCGCCCAGCGCGCCGATGTGACGACCGCCCAGGCCGCCGAGATCCGCCGGATCGAGCGGGACCTCCACGACGGGGCGCAGGCCCGTCTGGTCGGCCTCGGGCTCTCCCTGGCGACGGCGGAGAAGCTCCTGGAGACCGACCCCGACCGGGCGAAGGCGCTGATGCGGGAGGCGCGGGCGGGCGCCACCGCGTCCCTGACCGAACTCCGGGAGCTGGTCAGGGGCATCAACCCGCCCGTCCTGAGCGACCGAGGGCTCGTCGACGCCGTCCGCGCCCTGGCCCTGGACAACCCGCTCGCCGTCGCCGTCAGCGCGGATCTCCGGCACCGCCCGGACCCGCCGGTCGAGTCGGCCCTCTACTTCGCCGTCGCCGAACTGCTGAGCAACGCGGTCAAGCACGCCGGCGCGACCCGCGTCCGGATCTCCCTCGCCGAAGGCGGGCCGGGCGCGGCCGGGGCCGAGGGGACGGGCACCGGAGTCGTCATCGAGGTCGAGGACGACGGCCGGGGCGGGGCCCGCGTCCGGGACGGCGGCGGCCTCGCCGGACTGCGCCGCCGACTCGCCGCCTTCGACGGCACCCTGGAGATCACCAGCCCGGCGGGCGGCCCGACCCGAGCGACCCTGGAGGTGCCGTGCGCATCGTCGTAGCCGAAGACCTCTACCTGCTGCGCGACGGGATGGTCCGGCTCATCGAGGCCTACGGCCACGAGGTGGTGGCGACGGCGGCCACCGGGCCGGAGACGCTGCGGGCCCTGCGCACCTGGCGGCCGGACGTCGCCGTCGTCGACGTCCGCATGCCGCCGAGCCATACGGACGAGGGACTGCGGGCGGCGATCGCCGCCCGCGCCGAACTGCCCGGACTGCCGGTCCTGATCCTGTCCCAGTACGTCGAGCAGCTCTACGCCCGGGAGCTCCTGGCCGACGGCTCCGGCGGCATCGGCTACTTCCTCAAGGACAGCGTGTTCGACGCCGACCAGTTCGTCGACGCGCTGGAGCGCGTCGCGGCGGGCGGGACCGCGATGGACCCCGCCGTCATCGCCAAACTGCTCGGCGGCGGGTCCTCGAACCGGCGTCTGGAGAAGCTCACCGAACGCGAGCACTCCGTGCTCGGTCTCATGGCCGAGGGGCTGTCCAACCAGGTCATCGCCCAGCGCCTCTTCCTGAGCGAGAGCGCGATCGGCAAGTACACGACCTCGCTGTTCGGGAAGCTCGGCATCGTCGACGACGGCACCAACAACCGCCGTGTCCTCGCCGTCCTGGCCTACCTGAACAAGGAGGGCTGAGGGGGATCGGCCGGTCTGCGCGCGGAGGGCCGAGGAGCCCGCCCGGCTCAGCCGGTCTTCGCCAGGCCCGTCGCCCGGCCGTCCGCGTCCCGGGTGACCTCCAGGACCTCGTCCACGGCGGCGCGGTCGATCGGCCCGAACACGTGCGGGAAGAGGGTCCCCTCGGGGACGCCGGGCGGCGGGGTCGGCGCGGCGGCCTCCCACTCCGTCCTGGAGGTGAGCCGGCTCTCGTCGAGGAGGAGCACCAGGAGCGGCCCGGAGGCGCTGCCGAAGAAGGCGTCGACGACGGCGAGCGTGGTCGGCTCGTCGGGGGAGCAGTGGACGAAGCCCTCCTCCGCGAGGGAGGCGGGGGCGTACGGCTCCTCCGGCCGGGCGGACCATTCGGCGGGCGTCACCACGTGGTAGATCATGTTCCGGTTATAGCAGGAGAGCTCCGCGTCCTCCGAAGGACCGTGGGCGCCGGGGGTCACCAGGTGGGCCCGGCCTCGACCAGCAGGTCCCGGACCCGGGTGACGTCGGGGTTGTCGGGGCGGCCCGGGCGCTGGACGAGATAGCCGGTGTTGATGGGCGGGTCCTCCGGGTCGTGCAGGGACACCAGTGCGCCGGAGGCCAGTTCGGCGTGGCAGAGGTAGCGCGGCAGGACGCTGAAGCCCGCTCCGGCGACGACGGCGGTGAGCACCCCGCGCAGATCGGGGACGGTCACGGCGGCGGGGCGGGACAGCCGCGCCCCGAACACATGCCGCCAGTAGCGGCGGGCGATGGGCAGATCCTCGGCGTACGCGACCAGGGGGACGGGGTACAGCGCCGCCGGCCCCTCCAGGGCCAGTCGCTCCTTGACGCGGTCGGCCCACACGGGGGCCGCGACGAGGACGAACTCCTCGTCGGTGAGCGGTACGGCGGTCAGCGCCCGCCCGCGCGGCCGGAAGGTGGCGATCACCAGATCGTGCCGGCCCGCGCGGAGCTCGTCGAGGAGCGGCTCGGTCAGGCCCGGGCTCACCCTCAGCCGTACGCCTTCGGCCGCCAGCGGGGCGAGGGCGGGCAGGACGCGCGCGCAGAGCAGTTCGGCGGGGCCCGCCAGATGGACGGGAGCGGTCCGCTGGTGGGGCGCGGCCTCGTGCCCGGTCACCGCGGCCAGCGCGTCGAGGGGCCCGGCGACCCGGGCGGCGAGCTCGTCGGCGACGGCGGTCGGGGCGACACCGCGCGGCAGCCGCTCGAAGAGCTCGCGGCCCGTCTGCCGCTCCAGGGCGCGGATCTGGGTCGTCACGGTCGGCTGCGACAGACCGAGCAGCCCCGCGGCGGCGGTGAACGAACCGGAGCGGTGGACGGCGAGGAACGTCCGCAGCAGGTTCAGGTCGGTCACCGGCTGCACCGCGCCATCGGAATCCCCGTGTCTCACCCGCCGCAGCCTATCGGCCGGGCTGTGGGAGGGCGGCTTCTCCCCGGAAGGTGCGCCGGTACGCGAGCGGGGAGAGGCCGATCGCCGCGTGGAGGTGCCGGCGCGGCGAGGTGCCGGCCGTGAAGCCCGCCCGGCTCGCGACGGCGTCCACGGCGAGGTCCGTGGACGCCGGCAACTGCCGGGCCCGGGCCACCCGTTGCCGGACCGGTCGGCGGCCGGGGCTCCTGTCGACCTCCTCGTCGAACCGGCGGGCGAAGGGCCGCGGGCTCATCCGGGCGTGGCCGGCGAACTCGCGGGCCGGTTCGGACTCGCCACCCACGTGCTGCGGCACTGGGAGTCCACCGGCCTCCTCGCACCCGCCCGCGACCTCCACGGCCGCCACCGCTACGACGACGGCCACGTCACCCGCGTCGCCGCCGTCCTCCGGGCCAAGCGGGCGGGCCTCGCCCTCGACGACATCCGGGAGCTGCTGCGGTCCGGCGACCCGGTGGCCCGCCGGCAGCGGCTCGAAGCCCACCGGGAGGAGCTCCGGCGCCGGGTGGCGGAGGCACGGGCCTGCCTCGACCTGGTCGAACGCGCGCTCGGCCGCGCCCATGACGACCTCGCCGACTGCCCCCGCTTCCAGGAGCTCGTGGCCGCCACGGCCGACGGCCGAGACCTTCCCGACGCGACCGGTGCCGAACGGCCTACTCGCTGGTACGGTCCCTGACCTACCGGTGCTCCACGGGGAGCCGCCGGAGCCGGGGAGGGGCGGAGCCATGACGCGACGGACGGACGGGGTGCTCCCCGAAGGGCTGGCCGAGGCGATACGGGACACCGCCGACGACATCGCCGCGGTCCTGCGCACCGAGGCGCCGACCGGCGCCGGGGACGTCGCGCGACTCCCCGTTCCCCGCTCCGCCTGGACGGTCGGCGAGGCCGCCGCCCACCTGGCCCAGGCCAACGCCCTCATGGCCGACCTGGCCGCCGGGCACGAGCGCCCCTACGGCGACGGCACCCCCGGCAGCCTGGCCGAGGCCAACGAACGCGCCCTCGCCGGATTCGGCGAGCGGTCACCCGGCCCGCTCGCCGAGATGATCGCGGCGCAGGCCGCCGCGTTCCTCGCGAGCGTCGAGGAGCGCGACCCGGGCGAGCGGCTCTCCACGCCGCTCGGCCCCATGGGCCCGGCCGTCCTCGGCTCGTACCTGCTGACCCACATGCTCGGCCACGGCTACGACCTCGCCCTGGCCATGAACCGGCCCCACATGCTGGACGCGCGCCGGGTCGAGCTCACCCTGCCGTTCATGATCGAGGCGATGCCCCGGGTCGCCGACCCGGCCGCAGTCGCGGGCCTGACCGCGAGCTTCGCCGTACGGCTCCGGGGCGGCCCGGGCTTCGGCGTCACCGTCACGGCCGGCGCGGTCCGGGCCGACCACGAGCCACCGGCCCGTCCCGACTGCACGATCCTCACGGAGCCGGTCGCCTTCCTCCTCCTCGGCCTCGGGCGGGTCGACCCCTGGCCGGTGATCGCGCGCGGCAAGGCGCTCGGCTGGGGTCGCAAGCCGTGGCTGGCGCCCCGCTTCCCCCGCCTCTTCCGCGCGCCCTGACCGTGTCCCCGCGCGTACCCGTGGCCG
Organism: Streptomyces sp. TLI_105; assembly: GCF_900105415.1. Taxonomy (GTDB): domain Bacteria; phylum Actinomycetota; class Actinomycetes; order Streptomycetales; family Streptomycetaceae; genus Streptomyces. Next base: position 7,406,508 of record NZ_FNSM01000001.1, read on the forward strand.
CCGATGGATCCTGGAGGTAACGGAAGGGGCCGCGCCTCGCTTCTCGCGCGGCCCGGCGATGCGAGGAGGCGGACGATGAGCCGCACGCTGGAGTGGACGGTCGGCCTGGAACTGACCGAGGAGAGCGGCACGACGAAGGCCGAGGCGCGGCTGAGCACCGGCACCTCGACCCTCACGGGCCACGGCTCCGCGCGGTGCAACCCGGCGGACGTGGACGTCCCGGCGATCGGCGACGAACTCGCCGCGAGCCGGGCGATGAAGGACCTGGCGGGAAAGCTCATGCGGGAGGCCAACCGGGAGATGGAGGCGGTGGGGGCCGGGACCGTACCCCAGCACACCGGCCCCGGGTACGGTTGGCCGGAGGCGGTCTCCTGACGGAGCCACCGCCCGCACCGGGAGCCCGAGGGGCCGGAACGGCCCCGCCGGGCTCCCGGCCCGTGCCCGAGAGCACCCACCGGGAAAACCCCCGGCCCGGAACGGCCGTCGGTCGGGGACCGCCCGTCGGTCCAGGACGTTCGCCTGGCCGAGGTGACGCGGGGCGCCCGACGGGCCCCGGGGACGCCCGGAGCGTCCGCCCGGCCTGATCGACAAGACACCCCCTAGGGCGTGCCCTCGCCCTCCTCGTACGTCATGCGGTCCACGACCTCCACCACCCCGTCGACCGTCTCGCACAGGCGGACCAGGATCGGGCCGAGGCTCGGGCGTTCCAGGGTGCCGCTGAGCGTCACCCGGCCCTCGTCGACGTCGATGTGCACGGCCGAGGGGGAGAGGCGCATGATGCGGACGATCACGTCCTCGCGGATCTCCTCCTGGATCGAGCGGTCCCTCCGCAGGAACAGCTGGAGCAGATCGCTGCGGCTGAGCACCCCGATCAGCAGGCCGTCCGCGTCCACCACGGGGAGCCGCTTCACCCGGTGCCGTTCCATCAGGCGGGCGGCCTCGACCGCCGTCCAGGAGGGCCGGGCCGTCACGGCCGGGCTCGACATCATGGCCTCGGCCGTGCTCGGTCCGTCCTTGGCCGTGTGCCGTCGCAGCAGGTCCGCCTCGGAGACGACACCCACCGGCCGGTTCTCCTCGTCGACCACCGGGACCGCGGTGATGCCGTACTCGTCGAGGAGCCGCGCGATCTCCTTGAACGACGTCCCGCGCTGCACCGCGACCGCGGTGGGCGTCATCAGGTCCGCGACACTGCGGTGCCTCATCGTCCGTTCCGTCCCTTCTGCGTTCCGGATTCCATGATCCCGCACTGTGGCGCGTCCCGGCGCGAGGGGGTCCGAGGGGCGGCCGGAAGCGTGGCGGGAAACGGGGTGCGACAGGGGCTTGTGAGCCCGACACGACCGTGGTTACCTCCGGTAAGTCGTCGTCGCGCCACGGAAGAAGGACCCCCATGCCCTCTCCCCGCACGTCCGGGACCCGCCGCTTCCTCGGAGCCCTCGCGGCCTCCCTCACCCTCGTCGCCGCTTCCGCGGCCACCGGATCCGCATCCGTCCCGGAACCGGCCGCCGCCCCCGCCGGACTCAAGGAGGTGATGTTCGTCGGCAACAACTGGGACGGCACCGCCGACGTCATCGCCTCCCACGGCGACTTCCACCGCGTCGGCCGCGTGAACGTGATCCCCGACAAGGAGGAGCGCCTCCGCGAGATCTATCTGAACCCCGTCAAGCTCGCCTTCTTCCTCGGCGTCCGCAGCGGCCCGGGCGAGGGACACGACCAGTTCGTCGACGACATGTACGCGACGCCCGACGGCTCCGCCATGGTCGTCTCCCGCCCCAGCTTCGCCGACGTCGTCTCCCTCGACCTGCGCACCGGACGGATCAACTGGCGCTTCCCTGTGGCCGGTCACCGCGCCGACCACATGGCCGTCTCGCCCGACGGCACCCGCGTCGCGGTCTCCGCCTCCACCGCGAACACCGTGCACGTCCTGGACATCGCCACAGGACGCCAACTGGGCTCGTTCAAGACCGGCGACAAGCCCCACGAGAACGTCTTCACCTCCGACGGTCTCCTCTGGAACATGTCGATCGGCGAGGTCACCACCGCGCTCGACGCCACCTGGCTCGACTGGACCAAGGGCGACCGGAAGATCACCGTCGTCGACGCCGACACCTTCGAGACCGTCCGCGTCATCGACATGCGCGACCGCCTGGACGCCTTCGGACGCGGCGACCTCTCCGACGCCGTCCGCCCGCTCGTCTTCACGCCGGACGAGAAGAAGATCTACTTCCAGGTCTCCTTCTTCAACGGCTTCCTGGAGTACGACGTCGACTCCGACCGCATCACCCGCCTCAAGAACCTCCCCGGCAACCCGGCGACCGACCCCGACCGCACCACCTGGGTCAACGACTCGCGCCACCACGGGCTCTCGATCAGCCCGGACGGCGGCAAGCTCTGCGTCGCCGGGACGATGGACGACTACGCCACCGTGGTCGACCGCGCCACCCTCCAGGAGGGTCCGCTCGTCCCGGCCTCCAAGCCCTACTGGGCGACCGTGAGCGGCGACGGCCGGTCCTGCGTCATCTCCGAGAGCGGCGCCGACCGGGTCACCGCGATCGACTTCGCCACCGGACAGCGGGTGGCGAGCGTGGACGTCGGCGACCACCCCCAGCGCGTACGCCTCGCCCGCGTCCCCGCCGACTGGACCGGCCCCACCGCCGGCTGAGCGCCGGTCGAACCCCTCACACCCCGAAGGACGTCGTGAAGAGAACACTTCTGGGGGCCGCGCTCGCCGCGGCCCTCCTGGCTGCCGGAGCACCGGCGGCGGCACCCGCTTCCGCGACCGAACCCGCCCCGGCGGGGGCCGCCCTCGCCGACGGCTGGCAGCCCCCGCTCCGTACCCAGGGCCGCTACATCGTCGACGCGAACGGAGACCGCTTCAAACTCAAGTCCGCCAACTGGCACGGCGCACAGGGCTCGTGGACCGGATCCGGCGACCAGGCCGACCCCGCGAACCACCACGACGCGGAGAAGTCCGACCAGATGCCCCTCGGCCTCGACCGCGCGCCGGTCGCGACGATCCTCGCCGACTTCCACGCCCTCGGCATCAACAGCATCCGCCTGCCGTTCTCCAACGAGATGGTCCACGACCAGCGGCCCGTCCCCGACGCGGCCGTCGCCGCCAACCCGCAGCTGCGGGGCAAGACCCCGCTCCAGGTCTTCGACGCGGTGATCGCCGCCACCACCGCCGAGGGCTTCGCCGTCGTCCTGAACAACCACACCGACACCTCCCGCTTCTGCTGTGGACTCGACGGCAACGAACGCTGGAACACCAGCCAGAGCACCGCCCAGTGGGAGAACGACTGGCTCTTCCTGGCCAAGCGCTACCGGGGCAACAAGCGGGTCGTGGGAGCCGACCTCTACAACGAGGTGCGCCGCACCATCACGGACGACGCCAACTGGGGCTGGGGCGACGACCGCGACTGGTGGACGGCCACCCAGCGCCTCGGCGACCGGATCCTCACCGAGGCGAACCCCGACCTCCTCGTCATCGTCGAGGGCATCAACTGGCAGGGCATCCCCGCCGACGGGTTCTTCCACTGGCGGCCGACCCTGGAGCCCACCCGTACCCTCTCCCACACCCTCGTCGCCTCGGACAAACTCGTCTACTCGGCCCACTTCTACGGCTACACGGGCCCGAACCACACCGGCGCGACCGGCACCGGCGAGACCCACGACTGGCGCTACCAGGAACTCTCCCGCGACGAACTCTTCGCGACCCTGCGCCGCCAGGCCTTCTTCGTCGCCGCCGACACCGGCCGGCACTACACCGCGCCCGTGTGGATCAGCGAGTTCGGCATCGGCGCCGACGAGACGAACCCCCAGGCCCGCGCCTGGTTCGGCAACTTCGTCGACTACCTCATCGCGAACGACACCGACTTCGCCTACTGGCCGCTCGTCGGCTTCACCGGCCACGGACGCTGGAAGCTCCTCGACTACGACACCGGGGGCCGCCGCTCCGGCATCCTCGACGGCGACGACTGGCGCGCGGCCGACTGGCGACGGCTCGTCACCGCCCCCGCACTCACCGGACCCGTGCCGGCCGCCGAGACCTGGGACATGCTGAACCTCGACCACGCCGACGCGGTGCAGTCCCTCCGCACCCGGGCCCGGGGCGACTGGGACCAGGGCGCCCGCAAGGGCGTCTGCCCCGACGGGCAGCGGCTCGTCGGCCTCGCCCACCGCGACGGACGCGGCCTGTGCACGGACGCGGGAGCCGCCCGGCTCGCCGACCCGGCGGCCGGACCCACCGTCGTGACCGACGAACGGTACGTCAAGGAGGGCGACTGGGCGGGCGGCTACACCAAACTCCAGTGCCCCCGCGACCGGTTCATGACCGGCTACAGCGTGCGCGGCCAGGCCGTCTCCGCCGTCCTGTGCGCCGCCGCCTCCCGCGCCCTGCCGGTGACGGGCCGCACGGTCTGGTTCGACCGCGGCGACAACCGCCCCGCCGGAAACCCCGGCGGCGAGTTCGCCGAGGGCGACTACAAGGGCCAGTGCGCCACCGGGGAGTACGCGGCCGGGATCGCCTTCACCGGCGCCTGGGCCAAGGGGAAGACCCCCGACGCCCTGCTCTGCCGCGCCCTGTAGGGCTCCCGGGCAAACGGGGAGGGGGCCTGCCGGATCCGATCCGGCAGGCCCCCTCCTCCGTACGCTCAGGACCTGTTGACGACCACCTCGTAGAGCGAGTAGCCCCAGTCCGTGGCCCGCTGCACCCCGTGGACCCGCACATAACGGGCCGGCTGCGAGGCGAACTCCGCCGTGTCGTAGCCGCCGTCACCCGCGTCCGTGGACCACACGTTCCGCCAGGTCGTACCGTCGTCCGACAGCTCGATCCGGTACGCGCGCGCGTAGGCCCGCTCCCAGTCGAGCGTGACCCGCCCGACCCGGCGCACCGAGCCCAGGTCCACCCGCAGCCACTGGTCGTCCGACCACTCGCTGGCCCAGCGGGTCCCCGTGTCGCCGTCGACCGTGAGCCCCGGCGAGAAGTTCACGAAGGGGTTCCACCACTGGGTGGTGCTGGCCGACACCGGCTGCCCGGCCGCGAGGTTCACGCCCGGCTCGTGGACCTCGGTCCGCTTCCAGGTGGTCAGGTACGACTCCGCTCCCCGCGACAGCTCGTCCACGACGCCCTGACCGCCGGGGGTGAGCCGGATCTGCTCGATCCAGTCCGGCACGAGACCGTTGTGCGCGGCACCGTCGACGTTGAGGTCCCAGGTGCGTTCACCGGTGACCTGACGGTCCAGGACCGAGCCGCCGTCGAAGCTGCGGAAGGGGTACTTCACCGCGTTCGGCGCGCCCGCCCCGACCGGGCCCGGCCAGCCGCCGACCCCGTTCATGTCCGTGCCGTAGCCGAACCCGACCCCGTACTTCTTCCGCAGTTCCGCCTTCTGCGCCGCCTCGCCGACGAAGCCCTCGGCACTGTGCATGTACGAGGCGGCGAAACCGCCGAGACGGTAGAGCCGCTCGGTCCAGTCCAGGTCCATCCAGCTGTGGCTGGACAGGACGCCGGGGTACTCCTCGGCCTCCAGGATGTCCAGCGCCCGCCCGGCGGCCTTGACGCTCATGTGGTCGAGCTCCAGCATCATGCCGCGCTGGATCATGCCCTTCAGGGCGTACTCCCCGAGCCGTGTGAGCCCGCGGGTGTTGCACTTGGCGTCCGAGGCGTACGAGGGGACGCTCACACCGGCCGGCAGCTTCTCGGCCATCGCGGCCGGCGCGGCGGCGAGACCGATCGGGTTGTCGTGCTGGGGGCCCGCGCACTTCTCGGTGGCCCAGAAGGTGCCCGTGGACAGGAACTGGCCGATGTTGACCGCCACCCCCGTCGTTCCGCTGTCGAAGCGGACGCCGCAGAGCGCGTTGTCGAATTTGTGGCAGAGGAACATGCTGCGCACGCCGAGCGCGTACAGCTCGTCGAGCCCCTTGTCGATGTCCGCCTGGCCGCACTGGGCGACGTCGAGGATCTGCTTGCAGCCGAAGGGCTCCGAGGTCTCCACCCCGAGGACGACGGCGAGCTTCCCCTGCTCGATCACCGAACGGGCCTGATCGGCGCTGGTGACGATCCGGAACCAGCCCTTGCCGGGGCCGCCGTACATCCCGTCGACGTAGTCCTGCAGCTCGTACGTCCTGCGGGCCTCCAGACGGATCGCGGTCATCTCGTCGCAGGTGCGGTCCCGGGGCAGGAGCGAGCAGATCAGCCCGTTGGTCACCAGGTCGTTGACGAGGACCCGCTGCCCGCCGCGCCAGGCGCGCTCGACCCAGGCGTAGTAGTTCTGCTGGTGGCTCAGCGAGTCGTGGGCGGGCCAGTCCTTGAACGTGGGCCAGCCGACCGGGTCGTGCTTCCCGTTGTCACCGCCCGTCAGGTGCTCGAAGAGCGCCCCCGAGCCGTCCGGGTAGTGCTCGGGACAGTCCTTGAGGGCGTCGGCGACACCCGCCTGCGAGAACGTCGCCCCGCAGATCATCCGGCCGCCGAAGCCCTCGTTGGACATCAGGTGGTTGTGCGCGTCGACGAACCCGCGCACCTTCCCCTGGGCGTCCGTTCCCTTGAACGGCTCACCCGTGACGTTGATCTGCGAGTCGGGCGCGGGCCGGGACGTGGCTTCCCACCACGTGCCGCCGGCGGCGGCGGGGACCGGAGCGGAGCCGAACAGCACCGCGGCGAGGGCGAGGAACAGCGCCAGGAGGGCGGATCTTCCGCCGGCCCTGCGCGAGAAGGGTCGAGTCATGTTCTGCGATGCCTCCGGACGGTGGGGGTGTACCGGGCGCCCCGAGGATCGCGTTACCGGAGGTACGAGTCAAGAGTCCGGGTCAAATGACCTGTTGATGAATTCCCTGGTCCCGCAGGGGGTATCAACCCTCGATCAGCCTCACGAGTTGATCGGCCGTCAGATCCAGGTGATCGGCGGCGACCCGTCCGTCGCCGAGGACCAGGAACTGCAGGGTGAGCCCGTCGATCGCCGCCGCCAGGTACCGCGCGAGCACCTCCACCGGCACCCGGGGTTCCTGCCCCCGCACCTCGCTGACCTGATCGATCAGCGCCGCGGCCGACGCCACGTACTGCTCGTACTGGGCGCGCGCCAGATGCTCGAACCCCGGCTCCCGCAGGGCGTACTGCGTGAGGTCGTACGTGAGCATGTGTTCGCCGGGGTGTGCCGTGACGTGGTCCCAGTACGTCTGCAGAGCACCCCGGACGGTGTCGCGGAGCGTCGCACCCGGCTCGACCGCCGCCATCACGCGCGTCACGTAGTTCCCGGTGATCGTCTCGATCGCCGCTTCCAGGAGCGCCTGCTTGGAGTCGAAGCAGTAGTGGAAGACGCTCAGCGACACCCCCGCCTCGGCGCAGATCGACCGGGTCGTGGTCCGGGCGACACCGTCCCTGGTCATCGCCCTGATCGCCGCCTCGACCAGCTGTCTGCGTCGTTCGGCCGACGGCATCCGCGCCATGGTTCCTCCTCGCGTCCGGCGCAAGGGTAACCGCAGCCCCCGCACGCCGCGCGGGCCACGATCACCGACGGGCATCGGCCGGGAAGCGTCAGGCCGGCGGTCCGCGAACCGTCGGGCGGCCGGCCCGGCCCGCCAGGCCCGCCGGGTCGGGGACCGTCAGGCGGCCGCTCCGGGACCGCCAGGCCGCCGGGTCGGGGACCGTCAGGCCTCCGGTCCGGCGCCGTCAGGCCGCCGCCGAGCTCCGCGTCGCCGCCGCCAGCTCCGCCCGCAGGGCGGCGAAGGCCGGGTCGCCGCGCAGGGAGGCCACGTCCGTGCCCGGCTCGCGGGGGAGGGGCACCGGCACCTCGACGACCACGCGACCGGGGCCGGCCGCCATCACCAGGACCCGGGAGCCGAGGAGGACGGCCTCCTCGGCGGAGTGCGTGACGAACAGGACGGTCGTGCCGCTCGTCGACGCCAGGGTGCGCACCTCCTCCTGGAGGCGCTCCCGGGTGAGCGCGTCCAGGGCGGCGAACGGCTCGTCCATCAGCAGGATCTGGGGCTCCACCGCCAGCGCCCGGGCGATCGCCACCCGCTGCCGCTGCCCGCCCGACAGCTCCCAGGTCCGCCGGCCCGCCATGCCGGAGAGGCCGACCAGGGACAGCAACTCCTCGATCCGCGCGGCCCGTTCGGTGCGGGCCACGCCGTGCCGTGCCAGGGCGAAGGCGAGGTTCCCGCCCACCGTGCGCCAAGGGAACAGCCGGGGCTGCTGGAAGACGACGCCGACCTTCCGGCGCACCTCCACGGTTCCGGTCGCGGGCCGCTCGAACCCGGCCACCAGACGCAGCAGCGTCGTCTTGCCGCAGCCCGAGGGGCCGACCAGGACCACGAACTCGCCGGGGTCCACGGACAGGGACACCCCGGAGACCGCGACGACGGGCGCCTTGGCGGAGCCGTACCGGACATCGACGCCCGCGAGCTCGATGTCGGCGCCATCGGTCCCGGTCTCAACCCCGGTCCCGGTCCCGGTCTTGGTCCGGGCCTCGGTCTCGGTCTCGGTTTCGGTCTCGGCCCCGGTTTCGGCCGCGGTCTCAGCGGGAGTCCCGGTCTCAGCGGGCGGCACGGGCGAGCTCCTTCACCGCGAGGGACTTCGCGAAGTCCGCCTGGCCGGGCACGGCGTCGATCGCCTTCTGCCCCTTGAGGAAGACGGCGGCGTCGTGGAGGTTCGCCGCGAGCGCGCCCGGGGCCCCCGGCCTGCCGAGGTACTGCGCGCCCTGTTGCTCCTTCGCGGAGAGCAGGACCAGCTCGGCGAGCTGCTTCCGGGCGTCCTCCGGGCCGATGCCGAGCTCGGCGCCGATGGAGGCGGCCGCCTTCGAGGGGTCGCTCTTGGCCAGCTTCACGGCCTGGTCCTCCGCCTTCACCCAGGCGTCGACGACCTCCGGGTGCGCGGCGGCGAACGAGTCGGTGACCACGCCCAGATCGGCGGTCGGCTTGCCCCGCTCCGCGATCGTACGGCTGGTGACCAGCACCTTTCCGTCCTTCTCCAGCTCGGTCAGGCTCGGGGTCCACACATAGGCGGCGTCGATGTCGCCCCGCTGCCAGGCCGCGAGCGCGTCCTGCGGCTGGAGGTCGACGAGCGTCACGTCCGAGGCCTTCAGCCCGGCCGACTCCAGGGCCACGAGCAGGGAGTAGTGGGAGGTCGAGCCGAAGGGGGTGGCGATCTTCCGGCCCTTGAGGGCGGCGACGGAAGCGATGTCCTTCTTGGCGACGAGGGCCTCGTTGTCGCCGATCAGATCGTGGATCCACAGCACCTTGTACGGGATGTCCAGCGGTGCCGAGAGTCCCTTGGTGACCGGGCTCGACCCCAGGAGCCCGAGATCCACGGCCCCGGCGATCACGGCGGTGTTGACGTCGCCGCCCGAGTCGAACTTCACCCAGGACACCTCGGCGTCCGGCAGGGCCTTCTCCAGCAGCTTCTGGTTCTTCACGACCAGATCGGCGTTGGGGATCGCCTGGTAGGCGATGCGCACCCGGACCTTGCCGGCCTCGCCCTCGTCGCCGCCCGTTCCGCAGGCGGTGGTGGACAGGGCGAGCAGAAGGGCGGTGGCGGAGGCCGCGAGGACGGCGCCGCGACGGGACGAGGGCATGACGGTTCCTTCGGAGGACGGGAGAGGACGGGAGGGAGGGAAAGGGGGGTGCGCCGGGGGCGGTCAGGCGCGGCCGCGCCAAGGGACGGCGGCTCGCTCAATACCCTTGAACAGCGCGTCGAGGACGATCCCGGAGAGGCCGATCGCGATGATGCCGGCGATGACGACGTCGGTCTGGTTGTAGCGCTGGGCGTCCCGGATCATGCCGCCGATCCCGGGGACGCCGTTGATGGTCTCGGCGGCGACGACCGAGGTGTACGCGATGCCGACGGCGATCCGTACCCCGGTGAGGATCTCCGGCAGCGCGGCGGGCAGCCGGATGGAGAACAGCAGCGCCACCGGCCCCGCGCCCAGGGCCCGTCCCGCCTCGACGAGGTCGGCGGGGACGCCCCGTACGGCGGCCGCCGCGGCCGCAGCGACGGGTGGGAGGGCGGCGATCAGCAGCAGCCAGATCTTCGGGGACTCGTCGATGCCGAACCAGATGACCAGGAGCGAGAGGTACGCCAGCGGGGGCAGCGTGCGCAGGAACGTGACGGCGGGCTCCAGGACCACGGCGAGCGGCTTCACCACGCCGATCAGCAGTCCCAGCGGGACGCCGACGAGCGCCGCGTAGCCCGTGCCGACGGCGATCCGGCGCAGGGAGACCGCGAGATGCTCGACGAGCAGGTGGCCGCTGATGCCGCGTACCCCGTCGTGGACGGTCGACGCCCGCACGAAGGCCTCCCACACGTCACCGGGGGACGGGACGAGGACCCGTGGCCAGACGCCCGCGGCGACCACGGCCTGCCAGGCGGCGAGGAGCACGGCGAGCGCGAGGAGCCGCAGCGCGGCCCAGCGCAGCGCCGCGACCCCGGCCCAGGCGCGGCGGACCGGGCGTACGGAGGCGGGGACCGCACGGGCGGCCGCCTCGGCCTCCGGTCCGACGCCGCTCTCGGTGCCGCGCGGGGACCGGCCGTCCGTGGTCTCGAGGGCGGCGGTCATGCCGCCGCCTTCCCGGCCGCCGCCTCGGTCAGCACGCGCAGCCGGGGCGCCACCTCCTCGCCGACGCGGTAGGCCTCTTCGAGGTGCGGGTAGCCGGAGAGGACGAACTCGTCGATGCCGGCCTGCCCGTACTCGAAGAGCCGCCGCGCGACCTCGTCGTGCGAGCCGACGAGTGCCGTCCCCGCGCCTTCGCGCACGAGTCCGATGCCCGCCCACAGGTTGGGCGCGACGGTCAGGTTCTCGGCGGAACCGCCGTGCAGCGCGGTCATCCGGGCCTGCCCGGTGGAGTCCATACGGGCGAACCGTTCCTGCGAGGCGCGGACCGCCGCCGGGTCGAAGCCGGCGAGGATGCGGTCGGCCTCCTGCCAGGCCTCGGCCGAGGTGTCCCGGCTGATGACGTGGAGGCGGAGGCCGAAGCGCAGGGCGCGGCCCGCCCGCGCGGCCTTGGCCCGTACCCGGGCGACGCGTTCCGCGACGGCGGCCGGGGGCTCGCCCCACAGCAGCTGCACCTCGGCGTGGCGCGCCGCGACCTCCTCGGCCTCGGGGGAGGCGCCGCCGAAGTACAGGGGCACGGGGGTCTCGACGGAGGGCGCCGTCAAGCGGGCCTCCCGCACCCGCACATGACGTCCGTCCAGCGTGACGGTCGCGCCGTCGAGCAGCTCGCGGACCACGCCCATGAGCTCGCCCGTCCTGACGTACCGCTCGTCCTTCGGGAGGTGGTCGCCGTACGCCTTCTGCTCGACCGGGTCGCCGCCGGTGACCACGTTCAGCGCGACGCGGTCGCCGAAGAGGCGCCGGAAGGTGTCCGCCTGCTGCGCGATCAGCGTGGGCTGGGCGAGGCCCGCGCGGAACGCGACGAGGAAGCCGATCCGCTCCGTCACCGCGGCGACGGCCGACGTCAGGACCCAAGGATCCACACAGCCGAGCCCCACGGGGGTCAACAGCTTTGCGAATCCCGCCTGTTCGGCGGCGCGGGCCACCTGCGCCAGATAGCCGAGGCCGACGCCGCGGCGGGTGGCGCCGGCGGAACGGCCCTGGACGGCGGTGACCCCGCCGGGGTCGCGGCCGTCGCCGCCGGTCGGCAGGAACCAGTGCAGGACGGGGGCGGTGGAAGAGGACATGCGGACGTACCTCGGGGAAGAACGGAGCGGCGACGGGTGCGCGCGGCACCGCGTCAGGCGCGGGGGTGTGAAAGAGGACCGGTGAGTTCGGGCCCGGGAACGCGGGCCCGTGAGCGTCGGGAGCGGCGGAGGCGGTCGGCGCCGTGAGGTGACGGCCGACGGTGGGAGGAGGTGCGGAGAGCCGGGAGAGGGCTCAGCAACAGGCCGCGCGACAACAGGACTCGAACCGACACGACATCCCCGAGACACGCAGAAGATCCACGTGGCGGCGGGAGACGAGGGCGGGAGTCATGCGCGCATCCTTGCCCCGGCGACCGCCGACATACAAGTCGCGTCCGCGATACGGACGTCACTGTCTCGCCGAACGGGACGTCACATGGGGTGACGCGATCGGTTCCACCGCGGGCGGGAGCGGTCGGGAGGGCGGTGGGACGCCGGCCCGTACGCGCCCCGGGGGCGGCGCGTTGGCGAGAAACGCTTGGCGATAATGGGACCTCCTGCTTCTCACGAGTCACCTGAAGAGTCACCTGTGATCGACAGCACCACTCCCCTCCAGGCCACCGATCCGGCGGAGATACGCGCCGAGCGACGACGGCTCGTCGAGTCGGTCGGCGCCCATCGCCGCCTCCTGGCGGAACGCCGCCCGTTCGAGCTCGCGGACCGGCGGCGCCTGAACCGCGAAGCCGGGGAACGGGCCCGCGCCCAGGCGCGACACGGCAAGGCCCTGCAGCGCGTCCACGAGAAGCAGGCCAGGAGCGAGCGGTCCCTCACCGGCCGTCTGAACGGCCTGGACGACAAGCGCGTCGGCCAGGAGCGCCGGGCGCTCGCCGTCCTGCGCCGCGAATCGATCGAACGGTCGCTGCACGGCACGCGCCTGACGGCGAGCGAGGTGAACGGCATCGGCAGCGGACTCGTCCGCGACCTCGCCGCACAGGGAATCAGGACGGCCGCGGACTTCAAGCGGGTCAGCTGGGGCAAGGCCCCCAACGGCCGCGGCGGCGAGGTGCTCTACATCCACCGCACCCAGGGCCGCAAGGTCCACATCAACGGCATCGGCGAGCACCGTGGCAGGCCGTTGACGGAGTGGCGGCGGAGCGCCGTCGCCAGGGCGGAGGCCCGTGCGCCGAAGGAACTGCCCCCGGACGAGCGGCACCGCATCGAGGAGATCATCGAGAACGAGCGGGTGCGCCTCCAGGCGGAACTCGCCGAGGTCCCCAAGGCCGCCGGGGCCGCCCGCGCCGAAGCCGGACAGCTCCACGCGGAGCGCCTGGCGGTGCTGACCGGTGCCCAGCGCGAGGCGGGGGAGGAGGCCGCGCGGCGCAGGGCCGAGTTCGACGAGATGGCGGAGCGGCTGATCGCGCTCCGGGCCGAACTGGCCGCCCACGTCGACCTGTACGGCGATCTCGGGTTCCGCGACCGCCGGGCGCGCTCCCGGGCCCTCCGCCCGGTCCCGGACGTGCCGCCGGCGATCCCGGCCCCTCGCGCCCCGGACCCGGAGCCGGGGTCGGGGCCGAAGACGGGAGCGGATGCGGAGGCGCATGCGGACGGGGAGGGAGACGCGAAGGTACGAGAGGGCGGCGAGGACCGCGAGGGGGCGAAGGCCTCCGCGTTCCCGTCGACGCCCGGCATCCGGGCGAGCCTCGGCTGGCTGGTGCCGGTCGTCTTCTTCGGCATGACCGCGGTGTCCGGTGCGGGCGAGACGGACGCGACACCCCTGTGGTGCGCCGTCGCGACCCGCCTGGTGTCCCTGGCCGTGACCGTGGAGCTGCTGCGGCTGTGGATCCCGCGCAGGAACTGGCGGACCGCGGACGCCATGCCGGGCGGCACCGGGTTCCTCGCGTCGGGCGCGTTCCTGGGGCTCGTGGCCGCCAGTATGTTCACGGACCCGCTGTACGCGGCCGACAGCGCCCCCTGGGCCCTGGCCGTCGTGGCCGCGCTCCTCGTCGCCGCCGGCGCGGTCCGGCGCGCGGGTGCCGGGCCCGGCACCTCCGGGTGAGCCCTGGGGGCCTCAGGCTCTGCGGTCCTGAGGCCCTGAGGCCCTGAGGCCCTGAGGCTCTGCGGTCCTGAGGCTCTGCGGTCCTGAGGTCAGTCCTCTTCCGGGGCTCTCACGTCAAGGACCTTGCGCAGCGCGGCCACCGCGTGGGCCCGGTGCTCGTCGAGCCAGCGGACGGCGCCCTCCTCGTCGCCGTGGCGGAGCGCGGAGATCACGGCCCGGTGCTCCCGTATGGCCTGCTTCCGGTGCGGCGACTCGGTGTAGTACAGCGAGCGGTACGCGTCGGTGGCGTCCCACAGGGTCGTGATGAGGCGGACGAGGCGCGGCATCCCGGACGCCTCGATCAGGGTGAAGTGGAAGAGCCGGTTCGCCGCCGCCATCGCGGCCACGTCCCCTTCCTCGGCGGCCCGTTCCACCTTCCGCTGGATCCGTTCGAGCGTGGCGACCGTGCCCTCAGGCATCCACCGGACGGCCATGCGGACCGCCTCGGTCTCCAGGAGCTCGCGGATGCGGTAGATCTCCTCCAGGTCGTCCAGGGAGAGCTCCGCGACGAAGTAGCCCCGGTGGACGTGATGGACCACCAGGCCCTCCGCCTCCAGGGCCTTCAGGGCTTCCCGGAGCGGCACCCGGCTCACCTCGAACCGCGCCGCCAGGGCCTCCTGGCGGATCGGGCCGCCGGGCCTGAGCTCCCCGGTGGTGATGGCGCGCCGCAGCTCCTCCAGGACGAACTGCTGGGCGGTCTGCGGCCGCCGCTTCTGCACCGCGCTGCTCATCGCCTGTGACCCTCCGTTCCCTCACGTCGCCGCCGGTGGACCCCGCCACCGGCGGCGACCATCTTCCTACGCCCCGCCGTCCGCCGCCGCCGCCCTGTGGACAACTCGCCCCAGCTCCGACAGCACGTCGTCCGTGTGCTCGCCCAGGCGCGGGGGAGCGGTGCGGTAGGAGGGCGGAGTGGCGTCGAGTCGGATCGGGTGGGCGACCTGACCGGGGCCGGCCGCGGACTCGGGGACGCGCGGCGCGAGCCCGAGCCGGTCGGCGAGGTCGAAGGCGGCCGCCAGGTCGTTGATCGGCCCGCAGGGCACGCCGGCCCCGGTGAGCTCCTCGAACCAGGCGTCGGCGGTACGGGTGCCGAGCGGGCCGGTCAGGGCCTCGACCAGCTCCTCCCGGTGGGCGACCCGGGCCGTGTTCGTCGCGAAGCGGGGGTCCCCGGCGAGCTCCGGCAGGCCGAGCCGCTCGCACAGCGCCCCGAACTGCCGGTCGTTGCCCACGGCGAGGACCAGCGGCCGGTCCCGCGCCTCGAACACCTCGTACGGGGCGATGCTCGGGTGCCTGTTGCCCATCGCGCGCGGCACGACCCCGGCCCCGAGGTGGGCGGCGGCCTGGTTGGTGAGCGCCGAGAGGAGGGAGCCGAGCAGGGAGACCTCGACCCGCTGGCCCTCGCCGGTGCGCTCCCGGTGGTGCAGGGCGGCGAGCACGCCGAGGCCGGCGTGGAGGCCGGTGATGACGTCGACCAGGGCGACCCCCGTCTTCGTGCCCTGCCCGCCCGGTTCTCCCGTCACGCTCATGAGACCGCCCATGGCCTGGACGAGCAGGTCGTAGCCCGGCAGCCGGGCGCCCTCGGCGGTGCCGAAGCCGGTCACCGAGCAGTAGACGAGGCCCGGGTTGCCCGCGCGCAGGTCCTCGTACCCGAGGCCGAGCTTCTCCATCGTGCCGGGGCGGAAGTTCTCGACGAGGACGTCCGCGCGGTCCACGATCGCGCGCGCCGCGGCCAGGTCCTCGGGGTCCGTGAGGTCGAGCGACACGGAACGCTTGTTCCGGTTGACGCCGAGGAAGTACGTGGCCTCTCCCGCGGCGAACGGCGGGCCCCACGCGCGCGTGTCGTCCCCCGAGCCCGGCCGCTCGATCTTGATCACGTCCGCGCCCAGGTCGGCGAGGAGCATCGTCATGTACGGCCCGGCGAGCACCCGGCCGAAATCGGCGACGACGATCCCGGACAGGGCTCCGCCCGTCGGTGGCGCCCCTGGTGCGTCCGGCTGGTCTGCGCGCATGCAGCTTCCCTCGCTCCCGCTGGAGAAATCGGAGACTGGAGGTTGGATCCAGGCAACCGGAGGTTGGATCCACGCGACTGGATCGTGGATCCAACAACTGGAGATCGGATCCAGGCGATTGAAGATTGGATCCAATCGGACCGTACGGCTCGGATGTGGGATTTTCAATACTGGATCCAATATCCGATCGGGGGCTACGCTTCGGCTCGCCGAGTTGCCACAGTCGCCAGGAGGCCGTCCGTGAAGTCGCCGTCCACCCCCGTCCACCCCTTCGACCTGCTCGCCGTCGACGGACTCCTGACCGACGAGGAGCGGGAGATCCGGAACACCGTCCGCGCCGTGGCCGACCGCGAGCTGCGGCCGCACGTCGCCGACTGGTTCGAGAAGGGCGAGATCCCCGCCCGCGAACTGGCCCGCACCCTCGGCGGCATCGGTGTGCTCGGCATGCACCTGGAGGGCTACGGCTGCGCGGGCACCAACTCCGTCGCGTACGGCCTCGCCTGTCTGGAGCTGGAGGCCGTCGACTCCGGCCTGCGCTCCCTCGTCTCCGTGCAGGGCTCCCTCGCCATGTACGCGATCTGGAAGTACGGCTCCGAGGAGCAGAAGCAGCGCTGGCTGCCGAAGATGGCGGCCGGCGAGTACATCGGCTGCTTCGGACTCACCGAGCCGGACGCCGGATCCGACCCGGGCGCCATGCGGACCAACGCCAAGCGGGACGGCTCCGACTGGGTGCTGAACGGCACCAAGATGTGGATCACCAACGGTTCGGTGGCCGACGTCGCCGTCGTCTGGGCGCGCACCGAGGACGGCGTCCGCGGCTTCCTCGTCCCGGCCGGCACCCCCGGCTTCAGCGCCTCCGAGATCAAGATGAAGCTCTCGCTGCGCGCGAGCGTCACCAGCGAACTCGTCTTCGAGGACGTGCGGCTGCCCGCCGACGCGATGCTGCCGGAGGCACGCGGCCTCTCCGGCCCGCTCGGCTGCCTCAACGAGGCCCGTTTCGGCATCGTCTTCGGCGCGCTCGGCGCCGCCCGCGACTGCCTGGAGACGGCGATCTCCTACGCCAAGGACCGGGTGGTCTTCGCCCGCTCCCTCGCCTCCTACCAGCTGACGCAGCAGAAGCTCGCCGACATGTCGGTCGAGCTCGGCAAGGGCATGCTCCTCGCCCTCCACCTCGGCCGCCTCAAGGACGCGGGCGCGCTCACCCCCGAGCAGGTCAGCGTGGGCAAGCTGAACAACGTCCGCGAGGCGATCGCGATCGCCCGCGAGTGCCGCACGATCCTGGGCGCCAACGGCATCACCCTCGAATACCCGGTGCTGCGCCACGCCAACAACCTGGAGTCGGTGCTCACCTACGAGGGCACGAGCGAGGTCCACTCGCTGGTCATCGGCAAGGCGCTGACCGGCGAGCAGGCCTTCCGCTGAGCCACCGGGACACCGTCCCGGTTCCTCAGCCCGCCGTCACCCGGTCCAGGAACGCGTCCAGGTTGCCCGTCAGCCGGGCGACCTGCTCGTCGAGGTCGAGGGACTCCTCGTGGCGCCGGTGGCGCAGCTTCGGCTGCCGCCGGCCCCGGACGTAGAGGGAGCAGGCGAGGTCGGCGCAGACGTAGATGCCGACCGTGTTCCCCTCGCGGCCGCGGCTGCCGGCCAGCGGTGCCACCAGGAGCGTGACGCCCGAGGACGCGTGCGCGGTCAGACAGACCTGGCACATGCTCGACTTCACGGCGCTGGTCCGGCCGGTGGCGGGGACCCGCAGGGTCACGCCGAGCGGCCCGTCCTCGCGCGGCACGACCAGGTGCGCCCGCAGGGGCGCGCCCGGGTCGACCCAGCCGAGGAAGTCCAGGTCCTCCCAGGGCAGTTCGGCGAAGTCGAGGGGCAGCTTGAGTCGCGCCGCCTCGCCCTTGGTGCAGTTCACGAAGGACGAGCGGATCTGTTTGTCGGTCAGTGGTTCCACTCGATGGACCGTACACGGACCCCCGGCCGAGGGCACCCGAATATGGGCCCGCGCGGGGCGCCCTCAGGCCACCCAGTCCGGCAGCGCCGGATCGGCGAAGCGCCCCGGGGCCCCTTCCAGGGCCGCCGCGAGCCGCTCCGCCGCCGGTTCGTACGCCTCCACGGGCAGCGTGAACGGGATCCGCAGCCGGTGCTCGTGCGTGCCCGGGTCCACCCCGAACCGGGCCCCGCCCTCCACCCGCACCCCGTGCCGCAGGGCCCGGGACGCGAGGGGGGACGCGACCGGCCGGCCCAGGTCGATCCAGAGGCACATCCCGCCCGGCGGCACCGCCCACCGCCACTCCGGCACATGGCGGGCGAGGGCGTCGGCCAGCGCGGCCCGGCGCAGCCGCAGCTCGTCGAGGCGCCGCGGCAGGATCACGTCGAGGCGGTCCATCAGGGCGACGGCCACCAGCTGGTCCAGCACGGAACCGGCCAGGTCGGCAGTGATCCGTACCCGGGCCAGCTCGGTCACGACACGGGACGCGGCCCGCACCCAGCCGACCCGCAGCCCGCCCCAGCAGCTCTTGCTCAGCGAGCCGACGGACACGATCTGCTCGCCGTCGCCCCCACCGGCCACCGCGGCGAACGGCGGCGGCGCGGGCACGTCCAGGGCCATGTCCGTCAGCGTCTCGTCGACCACCAGCCAGGTCCCGGTGGCACGCGCGGACCGCGCGAGCTCCCGGCGCTGCTCCACCGGCATGAGCCGGCCGGTCGGGTTGTGGAAGTCCGGGATCAGATAGGCCAGACGTGGCGCGGTCTGCCGGAGCGCCGCGTCGACGAGCCCGGTGTCCCACCCGGCCTCGGTCACCGGGACCGGCGTGACGCGGAGCATGCGCCCCCGCATCGCGTCGAGGGCGTTGGCGTACGAGGGGTTCTCGGCGAGCACCCGGTCACCGGCCCGGCCGAGCAGCGCGAGCACCAGCGAGACGGCCTGCTGGGCGCCCGTGGTGACGAGGATCTGGTCCGGGAGGGTCGGCAGACCCCGGGCCGTGTAGCGCTCGGCGATCGCGGCCCGCAGCGCGGGCAGTCCGTACGGGTGGTAGCCCTGCGATCCGGCGTAGCGGGGCAGCTCGGCGGCGGCCTCCGCCAGCGCGGCGGACAGCTCGGCCTCCGGGGCGGGCGGCGCGGCGAGGGCGAGGTCGATGGTGGCGCCGGCGTCGTCCTGGAAGGCCCCGAGAACGGTGGGCGCCTGCCCGTCCGGCAGCGCGGTCCACGTACCGGCGCCGCGCCGGCTGTGCGCGTAACCGCTCTCCCGCAGCAGGTCGTACGCCCCCGTCACGGTGGTCCGGCTCACCATGAGCACCGCGGCGAGCTCACGCTCGGCCGGCAGCCGCAGGCGCAGCGCCACCCGGCCGTCCAGCAGCGCCTCCCGCACGGCCCGCGCGAGCTCCCGGTACCCGAACCGGCCCTCCGGGGGAGGGGTGAGGAGCGACGCGAGCTGGCGGCCCGTCAGGGTTCGGTCCGCAGTGTGGACCACACGTGCCACTGCCATGCCAATCACTCCTCATTGGCTCTGCTACCCGGGCCAATAAGGTTACAGACTCCCTTCCAGTGGCATGGAAGGAGACGACCGATGTCCGGACACTTCACCGACCGAGACGAGCGGATGTGGCAGCGGCGCGCGGAGGAGCGGGCGGCCCGCCCCCTGCGGCTCGGCCCCTGGCTCCGCCGCCTGCGCCCCGCCCCGGTGGAACGGGGCACCGCACCCCGCACCCCTGCCTGACCCCCAGCGGAACGATCGCCCACAACGGGGGGTGCGGGGCGCGGTCTACGTCGTGCTCGGTGCGCCGCCCGACGGGGACTGGCTCGTGAGGTCCGCCGAGCTGTCGGAGGCCGGTGCCGACTCCGGGCTCGACGACTCCGTCGACGGCGTCGAGTCGCTCGGACTGGAGGAGGAGTCGGACGGCGGCGGCGGTGAGGAGGAGGAAGGGGACGTCGACGTCGGGGGAGAGAGCGTCGAGGGGCACGGCGACGGCGTGATCCCGTTGCTCGGCGTCGGGGTCTCCGCGCCCGTCA
The DNA here is from genome assembly GCF_900105415.1 of Streptomyces sp. TLI_105. Lineage (GTDB taxonomy): Bacteria > Actinomycetota > Actinomycetes > Streptomycetales > Streptomycetaceae > Streptomyces. The sequence goes on from NZ_FNSM01000001.1 coordinate 7,426,222, forward strand.
CCGTCACGCAGGGCACCGGCGACAACGGGGAGACCGACGGCGACGAACTGGACAGGGAGGTCGAGGGGGACGCCGACGGGGAGATCGGGGGAGGCGGCGGCGTCGGCTTGTCGTGCTCGCCGGTGTCGCCGTGCTTCCGCGCGAACCAGCCGTCGTCCTGGGGGTCGTACACCACGAAGACGTTCACGACCGTCACCGAGGGCGCCACCACGACGACCTGCTGGGGGCTGTACCCCTGCCAGGGAGTGCCGGTCGTGCGCGGCGCCTTCTGCGCCACGGGACCGGTCAGCGGATTGCCGCAGGCGCAGCGGACCCGGGGCACGCCGTGGCTGTCGACCATGACCGCCGTGCCGGCCTGGAGCACCGACTGGTAGGTGGTGGCGGCGCCGTTCCGGAAGCCGTGGTTGGTCACCCGGGTGTCGACCCGGAGCTGAAGCGGGGTCAGGGAGCGGAGATACGCCGGGACGCCGTTCGCCGGGATGCCGATGACCGAGGCGAAGGCGGCGCTCTTCGCGGGTTCGGCGGAGAGGTAGCGGACCTGCTGCTCGACGTCGCAACTGGAGACCGACCGCGTCCCGCCGTAGAGGCCGGGCGTCGCCCCCGACATCTGGGGCACGGCCGAGGCGGTACGGGGCGGCAGCGAGGCCGGCGGGGCGGAACTGCTGCTGGTGCGGGCCGTCGACTTGGTGAACGGGTCAGGGCCGGTGGCGGCGGCGTTCTGCAGGAAGACCTCGCCGCCGCCGGATCCCGCCGTGTCGCCCTTGTCGCCGGGGCGGTTGGTGAGGACGACCGCGAGCGCCGCGGCCGCCACGAGCGCGGCGGTGACCGAGGCGACCTTCGGGACGGAGCGCCACCAGGGACCGCCGCGTCCCGAGCCTCCGGCACGGGACGAACCGCCGCCCGACGGGCCTCCGTCGCCGCCCCCGCCGCCCGACGAACCACCACCACCGCCCCCGCCGCCCGACGGGCCGCCGCCACCCCCCGAACCGTCGTGGGGCGGTCCGGGCGGCGGTGGGGGACCGGCGCTTCCCGGGCGTGTGCTCGGACCCGAGAGGGGGCCCGAGGGGGGACCTGCGGGGGGAACCGACGGAGGGCCGGACGGCGGGTGGGAAGTCACTTTTTTCCCTTTCTTCCGTTCCGCGCCCATTGTGTGCGCGGAACGGTACCCGTCCGCAAGCGGAAGCCCTTCCGCCCGCAAGCGGACCCCCGGCCCCGGTACTAGCGTGGGCAGGGTGACGAGCAGTCGGCTCCCCACCTCCGCGCGGTCGTCCGCGCCCCCGGCCGGGCTTTACGCCCGCGTCGTCCTCCAGGCCCTGGCCGCCGTGGTCGCCGGGTTCGTCGCGATGGGCGTGGTCGCCGGGCTCGGCCTGTGGGCCGCCGGCGCCGCCGATCTCCCCGGCGGCTTCACCGCCGTCCTCGCCGCGGTCGTCGTCATGGCCTCCGGCGGCAAGGTCGAACTCTCCGGCGACGCGGGCGCCCTCGCCGGCACCCAGGCCGAACTGACCGCCATGCCGCTCACCGTCACCCTGGTGGGCGCATTGGTCACCGGTTTCTGCTTCCTGCGCCCCCTGCGCCACCACGCGGTGACCAGCGCCCGTGAACTCCTGCTCCGCGCCGCGAGCGTCGTCGTGCTCTGGCTGGCCGCCCTCGCGGGGATCTCGGCCCTCGCCCGCCACGACTTCCCCCTCACCCTCGGCGGCGGCAACGCCCAGGACCCCCTCATGGACCTCTTCGGCGACCTCCTGGACGCCGTGAACCCGACCGTCGGCTTCCGCACCGACGTCGGACCCACGCTCTTCTACGGGCTCCTGTGGATCCTCGGCGTGCTCGCCGTCGCCCTCCTCGTCTCCCGCAGGACCCCGCTGCCGCCCCGGCTCGTCCGCTACCAGGAACCCGTCCGGCCCGCGGCCTTCGCGATGCTCCTGCTGCTCCTCGCGTACGTCGTCGTGGGCCTGGTCATCGGGATCGTCGTCGCGGCGACCAAGGGCCACACCGCGGAGACCTTCGCCGTCCTCCTCCTGGGCCTGCCCAACGTCACCTGGCTCGCGCTCGGAGTGGGCATCGGCGGCTCCTGGCAGGGCAAGGCGGAAGGTCCCTTCGGCCTGCCCATGCCGCAGATCCTCGACGCCGTCCTGCGGGGCGACGGCGACAGCCCCGACCTCTCGACCGTCGACCTGTCCTCCCTCGCCGCCCAGGACGCGCGCGCGTGGTGGCTGCTGCCCGTCGCCGCCGTCCTGGTGCTGGCCGTGGCCTTCGTGGCGGCCGTCCGCTCCCCGGCCCGGACCACGCTCTGGCAGCACTCCCTGCACCTGGGCATCGCCTTCGCGCTCACCATGCTGGTCGCCGCACCGGTCACCCTGGTCGAGGCCCACTTCGGGCTCTCGGTCCTCGGCATCGGCGACCTCGCCTCGCTCGGCGGCGAGGTCGTGCTCCGCCCGGACGTCTGGAAGACGGCAGGCTTCGGACTCCTCTGGGGCCTGGCCTTCGGCTTCCTCGGCGGCCTCCTCGCCTCCCGCGTCCACCGCAAGGGCGAGGTCGACCAGAACACGTGACCGGGGCACCTCACCGTGCGTGGGGCACCGCCGAGGACGAGGCCCCGCACCACGCCGGGCCCCCGCCCGCCGGCCGGCTCCACGGGCTCCCGCAGCCGGTCGTGGAGCCACCCGGCCTCACCCGCGCGCCCCGCCCGGGTCCAGTTCGCGGAAGACCGGGCGCGCCCATGCGGGCGGGGCGGGTGGTGCGCCGAGGGCACGGGGGCCTCGGGGCGCCACCGGGCCGTCGGCGGCGGGCGCGTCGGTCAGGACGGCGCGCAGTTCGGCGACGAACTCCAGGCACGTTCCGTACCGCTCCTCGGGGGTCTTCGCCAGTGCCTTGGCGAAGACCGCGTCCGCCGCCGCAGGCAGCCCCGCCCGCACCTCGGAGAGCGGGGGCGGCGGATCGTACTGCTGCGCCCACAGCACCGCCCAGTCGGTGTCGCGGCGGAACGGCGGCGCCCCCACGAGGGTCTCGAAGACCACGCACGCCAGGCTGTAGACGTCGCACCGGCCGTCCACCGGTTTGCCGGAGATCTGCTCGGGCGCCACGTAGTCCAGCGTCCCGACGAACTCGCCCACCGTCGTGAAGCCCGTGAGGGACAGCGACTTCTTCGTCAGTCCGAAGTCGGTCAGGTAGACGTGCTCCGGATGGTCGCCGTCGGTGCCCTCGGCGACCAGGATGTTGCCGGGCTTCACGTCCCGGTGCACCAGGTCGTGCGCGTGCGCCGCGTCCAGGGCCGAGGCCACCTGCACCGCGATCCGGCCCGCCTTCACCGGCGGCAGCGGCCCCTCGCGGTCGAGCAGGGCCACCAGGTCCTGCCCCGCCACGTACCGCATGGCGATGTACAGCACGCCCTCCGTCTCGCCCGCCTCGAAGACCGGCACGATGTGCGGGTGGTCGATCGAGGCGGCGACCCGCGACTCGTGCGCGAAGCGCTTGCGGAAGGTGTCGTTGCGGGCCAGCTCCGGGGCGAGCAGCTTCAGCGCCACCGTCCGGCCGAGGCGCAGGTCCCGCGCCCGGTACACGACCGCCATGCCGCCGCGCCCGATCTCGCCCTCCACCCGGTAGCCCGCGATCTCCTTGCCGACGAGACCCGAGGGCCGGCCCGCCGGGATCTCCGGGTCCCCGTGCGCCCCGCCGGCCATCAGCCCTCACCGTCCGGTCCCGGGGGCCGCTCCACGACCTGGGTCGGTGGCGGCCCGGCGGCGACGGCGGGGTCGCCGCGCAGCACCACCTGGGTCGGCTCGTGCCCCAGGGGCGCGGTGCCCACCCGTTCGCCGTCGGGCTCCCCGGACGGGGCGGCCGACGGCGCCGCCGAAGCCGCGTACGTGCTGAGCCCGACGCCGTCGCAGTACACCCAGCGCTCGTGCTCCGCGTCGTACAGCCACACCGACTCACCGTCGACGACCATGCCCACCCGCAGGCCGCGGGTCCGCAGTCGGAACGCCTCGCCGTCGAGGCGGCCCGCGCCCAGCTCCTCCGCCGCCCGCCGGTAGCGGCCCAGCGCGTCCTCGGCGCGCGCGATGAGCGGTCGGGGGTCGGCGGTCCTGGCGAGGGGCCCGCCCGCCGCCGGAGGGTCGTCGGGCACGCTCACGAGGAGGCGGGCGTCGACCCATGCGGTCCAGCCGTTGGAGCACAGCACCCGCCCCCAGTCGCCGGCCCGCTCCACGAGCCGCACCGGCAGGAAGGCGTCGAGGGGCACGGTGGGCAGCGTCGGGTCGGGCGCCTCCCAGGTGGAGAGCCCGGAGCGCGGCACCACATGGGTGGGCCGGAAGTCCGGCACGTCGTACTCGGACACGGGGACGCTCACGGCCTCACCTCCACCGCGGGAAAGCTCACGGGCCTACCTCCGCATCACGACCGGCTCGTGGCGGCGCAGCAGCCGCGCCACGAGCAGGCCGAGGACGAGACAGAGCACCACCAGGACGCCCATGTCGAACAGCCAGGCCTCCGCCGTGTGCCGCATCAGCGGATCGGCGGTCTTCTCGCTCGGCGCGATCTTCCCGATGTCGATCGTCGCGCCCATCGCCGCGAACGCCCACCGCGAGGGCACGAGCCAGGCCAGCTGCTCCAGGACGAGCGTGCCGCGCACCTTCAGGAGCGCCCCGCAGAACACCACCTGGACGATCGCGAGGAGGACGAGCAGCGGCATCGTCACCTCCTCCTTGCGGACCAGCGCCGAGACCAGCAGGCCGAGCATCATCGCCGTGAAGGCGAGCAGCGCGACGGCGAGGGTGATCTCCACCAGGGGCGGCATCAGGACGCCCTTGCCGCCGGGCACGTTCAGCGGTACGCCGATCAGCGCCACCAGCGTCAGGACCACCGCCTGCACGACCGTGATCAGTCCGAGGACCACCACCTTCGAGGCGAGATAGGCGGACCGGGAGAGGCCGACGGCTCTCTCGCGCCGGTAGATCGAGCGCTCCTTGACCAGCTCGCGCACGGCGTTCGCCGCGCCCGTGAGGACACCGCCCACGCAGAGGATGAGCAGCACGTTCATCGTCGACTCGGGGTTGAGGCTGCCCGCGGACAGCGCCCGGGCCATCGCGCCCATCACGAACGGCAGCGCGATCATGATGGCGAGGAAGGTCCGGTCGGCGGAGAGCGCCGCCGCGTACCGGCGTACGAGCGTCCGCAGCTGGGAGCCCCAGCTCTGCGCCTTCGGCGGAGGAGCCGGCTCCCCGGCCGCGGCCCCGCCCGCGGAAGCGGAGGCTCCTGGCACGGGGCCGTCGGGGCCGGCCGTCGCGTCCGCGATGTACCGGCGGTGGAAGCGGGAGGTCCGGTACTGCCCGGCCCAGTCGCGGTCCCGGTCGTTCTCGAAGGCCTCGAAGGCCTCCGGCCACTGCTCGAAACCGAAGAAGCCGAGCGTGTCGGCGGGCGGCCCGTAGTACGCGACCCGGCCGCCCGGCGCGAGCACGAGCAGCCGGTCGCACACGTCGAGGCTGAGCACGCTGTGCGTGACCACGACGACCGTGCGCCCGTCGTCCGCGAGCCCGCGCAGCATGTGCATCACGGAGCGGTCCATGCCCGGGTCGAGCCCGGAGGTCGGCTCGTCCAGGAAGAGCAGGGAGGGCTTGGTGAGCAGTTCGAGGGCGACGCTCACCCGCTTGCGCTGGCCGCCGGAGAGGCTGTGGATCGGCTGGTCGGCGCGCTCCACGAGCCCGAGCTCCCGGATCACCTCGTCGACCCGGGCCTGCCGTTCGGCCGCCACGGTGTCCTCGGGGAAGCGCAGTTCGGCGGCGTACCCGAGGGCCCGGCGGACGGTGAGCTGGAGGTGCAGGATGTCGTCCTGCGGGACGAGCCCGATGCGCTGGCGCAGCTCGGCGTAGTCCCGGTAGAGGTCACGGCCGTCGTAGAGCACCTTGCCCCGGTCGGCCGGGCGCTGACCGGTGAGCGCGCCCAGGAGCGTCGACTTCCCGGCCCCGGACGGGCCGACGACCGCGAGCAGGCACTTCTCGCCCACCGGGAACGACACCTCGTCGAGGAGCGTGCGACGCCCGTGGTCGACGGTCACCGCGAGCGACCGGACGTCGAGCGAGACCTCGCCGGTGTCGGTGAACTCGACGAGCTGCCCGCCGATCAGGCAGAACGCGCACCGGCCGATGCCGACGATGTCCTCCGCCGTCACGCGGGCGTCCACGACGGGGGCGCCGTTGAGGAAGGTGCCGTTGTGGCTGCCGAGGTCGTGGATCCAGTAGGTGCCGTCGGGATGGGCGCGGAGCTCGGCGTGCCGCCGGGACACCACCAGGTCGGAGACGACCACGTCGTTGTCGGGGGCGCGCCCGATCCGGATGCTGTGGGCCGGCAGCGGCCGCACGGACGTCGGCTGCCGGAAGGTGCCGGTCATGGCGGGATGCGAGACGGAGGGCGGCCGGAGGCTCTCGGGCCGGAGCACGGGGTCGGGGACCGGTGAGGGCGGGGCCTCGGGCCGGTGCTCCGGTACGACCTCGGGCGGGGACGACGGCGGGGGCGGTGACGCGTCCCGTACGTCCTCCGGCGCGGCTTGCCCCACGTCCTCCGGTACGGCCTCTCGTACGGCCTCCGGCGGGCCCTCTCGTACGTCCTCCGGCGGGGGAGGGGACTCCGGTACGCCACGGGGCCCCGCCGGCCGGGCCGGGGCGCCGGTCGAGAGCACCGCGCGCGGTCCGTCGTCCGGATGCCCGAACCGTACGACCGTCCCGGGACCGACCTCCCGCGCCCGGGCGACCCGCAGGCCGTCCGCGAACGTGCCGTTCGTACTGTCCTCGTCCGCCAGGGTCCAGTGGCCGCCCACGGCGCTGAGCACCGCGTGGTGCCAGGACGCCCGGGCGTCCGCCAGCACGATGTCGCTGGTGGGGTCGCGCCCGATGCGATAGACGCGACTCGGGTTCATGAGCGTCGAGTCCCCGTCGATCTCGAGGATCAGATCGGGTGCCGAGGGCACGACGGGCCGCTCTGCCATGCGTGAATTTTATCCGCCGCCGCTGATCGCCGCCCGGGAAGGAGTCGCCGGTAAGGTGGGCGTCCGCCGCGCGAGCGGCCCGACCGAGGAGGACGCACCCGTGCCGAAAGGTGTCACCAGGCGGCGGCCCCGCACCCGCGCGGCGCTCCTGAAGGCAGCACTGGAGACCTTCGCCGAGCACGGCTTCCACGCGACGACGATCGAGCAGATCTGCGAGCGCGCCGGTTACACGCGGGGCGCGTACTACTCGAACTTCGCGAGCAAGGAAGAGCTCTTCCTCGCCCTCTTCGACGAGCACAGCGAGCGGACCGTACGGCGCCTCGCCGAGTCCATCGACGCGCTGGCGCCCGAGGAGTACACCCTGCCCCGGCTCGCGGAGCTCGCCGCCCGCGTCGAACCGGACGAGCGGGAGTGGTACCTCGTCACCACCGAGTTCACCCTGCACGCCATCCGCGACCCGCAGGCCGCCTGGGTGCTCGCGCGCCACGACGAGCGGCTGCGGGCCGAGATCGCCCGCGGCCTCACCCTCGTGCTGCGCCGCGCCGGACGCGAACTGACCGTGACCGCCGACCGGTTCGCCCGCCTCCTCATCGCCCTGCGCGAGGGCGGTCTCGCGCAGAGCTACGTGGAGCCGGCCGAGCTGCCGCCCGGGACGCTGGAACGGCAGTTCCTCGTCCCGCTCCTGGAGGCGACGACGCGGGAGATTCCCGCTCCCTCCGACCGGCCCGGGAGTCAGTCGAAGAGGTCGGGGTCGGACGCGGTGATCTGATCCCACAGGGGGCGCGCCTGGAACCACCCGGCCAGGTGTCCGCCGATCTGCCCCCGGGTGAGGAGGGCCGTCTCGCGGTCGATGAGCTGCGGGGTGCCCGCCGCCATCGCGAGGAGCTGCGCCTGGCAGGAGCGCTCCATGGTGACGAACCACCACACGGCCTCGGCGACGGAGTGGCCGACGGTGAGCAGCCCGTGGTTCTTGAGGATGACCGCCTTGTGGTCGCCGAGGGCCTTGGCGACCCGCTCGCCCTCCTCGGTCTCGTTCACGACGCCCCGGTAGTCGTCGTAGATCCCGTGGTCCTCGAAGAACGCGCAGGCGTCCTGGGTGATCGGGTCGAGCGGGATGCCGAGGCTGGAGAAGGCCTTGCCGTGCAGGGAGTGCGAGTGCGCGGCGGCGACCGCGTCGGGGCGGGCGGCGTGGACCCGGGAGTGGATGACGAACGCGGCCCGGTTCACGGGCCTGCGCCCTTCGAGGACGTTCCCCTCGTGGTCGACCAGGATCAGGTCCGAGGCCTTGATCTGGGTGAAGCTCATGCCGAACGGGTTGACCCAGAAGGCGTTCGGGTCGCCGGGGTCGCGGACGGTGATGTGCCCGGCGACGCCCTCGGAGAAGCCGAACCTCCCGAAGATCCGGAACCCGGCGGCGAGCTGTTCCTTGCGGTACGTGCGCTCCTCCTCGACGGACCCGAAGGTGGGCGGCAGCGGGACGACGGCCCCCTCGGGCAGGGGTCCGACGGCGGCGGCGATCGCGGGCGGCACGGTGCTCATGGCGGCTCCTCGGTGAGCGGAACGCGTGGGTGGTGCACGGCGCGCCAAAAGATACAGAGATGTATCCGATACGCCAATGCATCAGGAGCCGGTGTGGCGTACGGCTCAGCTCCGCGGCCGCACCGGCCACCGTGTCGGCGTGCGGTCGGGATTTCGGCGCGCGGCCCCGGGCCGGGGCCTCGCTCGGCTCGTCGGGGCTCCGAAGCGGGCCAGGCAGTGCCAGACCTTCTTCACGTCCTGCGGGTCGTACCGCCCCGATCCCGCCGCCTCCTGCACGATCCGCGGGTCGAGCCGGCCGTCGACGGCGATCCGGGCCGCCAGCTCCACGTACTCGGGCCCCCGGAAGTCGGGGTACCGCCGCAGCTCGTCGACGGAGACGCGGAAACCCCCGTGCCACTCCACCCGACACGGCAGCCGCCGTGCCGCCTCCTCCACCTCCGTACCCCGGTGGCTCGGGTCCAGAACCAGCGCCTCCACGTCCCGCCCGATCACGACCGGGCCGTGGACCTGCGCCTCTATGTAGTCGTCGAGCGGATCCTTCTCGTCGGCCTCGGCGAGGGCGATCAGCCGCATCCGGGACGCGACGCCGAAGTCGCCGGGCTCCAGGAAGCTGTCGGGGTAGCAGAAGCTCGCGCGCTCCACGGCGGCCGCCGTGAGCCGCAGATGGGCGGAGCCGAAGCGGGGCGCGGCGCCGAAGGGGCGGCGGCGGAAGTCGAGCGCGCCGTAGACCGGGCGCGTCTCCGCCGGGGCCGCGTCGTACGCCCCGCCGAAGATGCGGCTCTCCCAGCGCCAGCGGTCCCCGCCGGGGCGGGCGGTGAGGCCGCCGTTGCTGGTGCCGGTGACGAACTGGGAGCGGTAGACCCCCTCGTCCGCGAGCCGGTGCAGGAAGTGCGGATGGAAGTTGAGGGTGACCCGAAGGTCGGGGTCGAGCGGATCGCCGGTGGAGCGGTCGGTGACATGCGCGAGGGCCCGCCGGGCATGGTCGTGAAGGGGTGTCATCGGGGCAGTGTGCAGGAGCGGGAGGGGTTGCGGCCCGCGGTTTTCGGTGGCTACGGTCGAGGGGAGGGAGAAAGCGCTTTCTCCCTCGTTGTCGGACCCGTCTCCCTTCCCCGCGCACCCGCCCTGGAGTCCTTCGCGTGACCACCGCCGACGTCCTCGTCCACACCCGCACGGCGGGGTACCGCCATGACTCGATCCCCGCCGGCGCCGCCGCTCTCGTCGAGCTGGCGGCGGAGCTCGGCCGGGCGGCCGAGGTCACCGAGGACCCGGCGGCCTTCACTCCCGAGCGCCTGGCGAGGTGTGCCGTCGTCGTCCTCCTCTCCACGACGGGGAACGTCCTGACGCCCGAGGGGCGTGCCGCCTTCGAGGCGTACCTCCGGGGCGGCGGTTCCCTCCTCGCCGTCCACGCGGCCGCCAACGCCGAACCGGACTGGCCCTTCTACGGCGAACTGCTCGGCACCCGCTTCGACGGGCACCCGGAGATCCAGCCGGGCGCGGTGCTCGTCGACGACCGGGAACACCCGGCGACCGCCCCGCTTCCGGAGCGCTGGGACTGGACGGACGAGTGGTACAACTTCACCTCCGACCCCCGGACTTCCGGGCGGCCCGTACGGGTCCTGGCCCGGGCCGACGAGACCGCCTACCGGGGCGGCACCCACGGCGCCGACCACCCGCTGGTCTGGTGCCGGGAGATCGGCCGGGGTCGCGTCTTCTTCACCGCCCTGGGGCACGCGCCGGAAGCCTATGGCGACCCCGTCTTCCGGGCCCACCTCAGGGGAGCCCTGACCTGGCTGACGGCCGATCGCGCTGCGGCGGCCCCTTTGCGTTAGCCAGCGCGTGCAAGTATTGTCTTCACCTGTAAGGCGCGCTTGCATATAGATGCGGCGCTCATCGACGGGACCCGCCCCTCCGGCCCGCCCGCCCACCCCCCACATCTCGCGAAGGCACTGCACCATGTCGCTCAAGGACATCCTTCCCGGCCGTCTCGGCTTCGGCACCGCCCCGCTCGGCAACATGTTCCGCGCGATCCCCGACGCGGAGGCCCGCGCCACCGTCGAGGCCGCCTGGGACCACGGCATCCGCTTCTACGACACCGCCCCCTTCTACGGCGCCGGCCTGGCCGAGGAGCGCCTCGGCGAGGTCCTCGCCGGCAAGCCCCGCGACGAGTACGTGCTGTCGACCAAGGTCGGCCGGATCGTCCTCGACGAGCACGAGACCGACGTCCCGGACTTCGGCGAGAAGGGCGGCCTGTTCGAGCACGGCAACCCGAACAAGATCCTCCACGAGTGGACCGCCGACGCCACCGAACGCTCCATCGAGGGCAGCCTCAAGCGTCTCGGCACCGACCGCCTCGACATCGTCTGGGTCCACGACATCGCGCAGGACTTCCACGGCGACGCCTGGCTCGGCAAGTTCGAGGAGGCCCGCACCGGCGCCTTCCGCGTCCTGTCCCGGCTGCGCGACGAGGGCGTCATCAAGGCCTGGGGCCTGGGCGTCAACAAGACCGAACCCGTCGAGCTCACCCTCGCCCTGGACGAGCCGAAGCCCGACGGCTTCCTCCTCGCCGGCCGCTACACCCTCCTCGACCACCACCACGCCCTGACCCGACTGCTGCCCATGGCCCAGGAGCAGGACGTCGACATGGTCGTCGGCGGCCCCTACAGCTCCGGCATCCTCGCCGGCGGCACCCACTTCGAGTACCAGCAGGCCCCCGCCGACATCGTCGAACGGGTCACCCGCATCAAGGCCCTCACCGAGAAGCACGGCGTCGGCATCAAGGCCGCCGCCCTGCAGTTCTCCCTCGCCCACCCCGCCTCCGCCGCCGTCATCCCCGGCGCCACCCGTCCCAGCCGGATCGCCGAGGACACCGCCGCCCTGAACGAGACCGTCCCGGCCGCCTTCTGGGCCGACCTGCGCACCGCCGGCCTCGTCAGCCCCGCCGCCCCCCTCCCGTACGGCGCCTGACCGACCCCGACGGCGTCGTCATCGAACACCGGCATCTCCGCCGGCGGCCCGGGCGCGCACCACGCGTGCCCGGGCCGCCGGCCCGGCCTCACCTCAGGTGCCGGGCGAAGAACTGGGCCGCGGCGTCCCCCGCGAACTGCGGGACGCCGGTGTGCCCGCCCATGTTGGCGTGGAGGGTCTTCTCCTCGGAGCCGAAGGCGTCGAACAGGTCCAGGGACGCCTGCCGGTCGTTCCCTTCGTCGTCCCACTGCAGCAGGACGTGCAGCGGAATGGTGACCTGGCGGGCCTCCTCGAAGATCGCGCGAGGCACGAAGCTCCCGGCGAAGAGTCCGGCGGCCGCGATGCGCGGCTCGACCACCGTGAGGCGGACGCCGATGGAGATCACGCCCCCCGAGTACCCGACCGGGCCGCCGATCCCGGGCAGCGTCAGGAGGGCGTCCAGGGCGGCCTGCCATTCCGGTACCGCTCTGTCGACGAGCGGGAGCACGAGGGCGTCGACGATCTCGTCGCCGACCGGCTCGCCGGCTTCCACGGCCCGGCGCATGTCGGCGCGGGCCTGCTCGGCGGCGGCCCAACGGGGCCGGTCGCCGCTGCCGGGGAGCTCGATGGTGGCCGCGGCGAAGCCGTCCGCCGCGGCGCGCCGGGCCCGGTCCACCAGTCGGGGGTACATCTTGCGCAGTCCGAGCGGGGGGTGGCCGAGCAGGATCAGCGGCGCCGGTGCGGATGCGGATGCGGATGCGGGAGTCCACAGGATGCCGGGGATCTCGCCGAGGGTGAATTCGCGTTCGAGGACGCCGTCGTCGAGGCGCTGCTCGGAAGTGAATCGCATGGTCGTGCCTTTCGGGAGTGCTCTGGAACGGCGCTCCCGGGCGACCTATCGCCCGACCGTGGACCCAGAGGGGAGCACCCATGTCGATACTGTGTTCACGGGTACCACCTCCTCGTTCTCTCGCACGGCCTCCCGGAAAGTAGCAGCGGCCGCCACGCTCCGCCAACAGGTTTTCGCGGCCCCTAGTGGGCGAACCCGCCCTTGGGCTCGATGATCTCCAGGTTGGTGCCGTCGGGGTCGTTGAAATAGGCCACCTTGGTGCCGAGGGCCGCGTCCGGGGTGACCTCGCCCGCCAGGAAGGTGTAGTCGTCGCCCAGGAAGTCGTAGCCCGCCTCCTTCATGCGCTTGTACACGGCGTCGAAGTCGTCGACCTCGAAGCACAGGTGCATGGATCCGGGGCGGTTCGCCGCCCCGTTCGTCCGCCAGCCCACCGGGTCCTGGAACTCGATGAGGTCGATGCCGAGGCCGTCGATGTTGATCGTGGCGTACCGCAGATTCGCGTCGGGCAGTCCCTGCGACTTGCCGAAGGCCACACTGTTCATGGTCCCCTGCGCGACGGGCGGCCGTCCCGTCAGGGCCTGGTAGAAATCGATCGCCACGTCCAGGTCCGAGACCGAGATCCCGACGTGCGCGCCCCGGGTGAGCCCGATCGGAGTGCTGGAAACAGCCATGACGAATGCCTCTCGTTCGTGAGCTCCGTGCGGATGCTTCTGTGCCCATACTCCCGAATAGTTCGGATTGCGCATCCTTGGGCCCGGTCCCGCTCCGGCTGATCGGGGCGGCGGGTCACCCCACCGCCCCGCCCCTGTTGCGCCGACGGTCGGGGAGGGGAAGGTTACGGACGGGGGCCGATGGCAGGAGGAGGCACGTCATGGGCATCGCCACCGTGAACCCGGCGACGGGTGAGACGCTGCGCACCTACGAGGCCCACGGGCCCGAGGAGGTCGAGCGACGCATCGCCGCCGCGCACGAGGCGTACCGCCAGTACCGTACGACCTCCTTCGCCGAACGCTCCCGGCTCATGCGCGCCGCCGCGACCCTCCTCGACGAGGACACCGAGGACATCGCCCGCACCATGACCACCGAGATGGGCAAGCCGATCGCCGCCGCCCGCGCGGAGGCCGCCAAGTGCGCGAAGGCCATGCGCTGGTACGCCAAGCACGCGGAGGAGCTGCTCGCCGACGAGCACCCGGCCGAGAGCGACGTCCAGGACTCGGGCGCCGACGTGGCCCGGGTCCACTACCGGCCCCTCGGCCCGATCCTCGCCGTCATGCCCTGGAACTTCCCGCTCTGGCAGGTGATCCGCTTCGCCGCGCCCGCGCTCATGGCGGGCAACACCGGCCTCCTCAAACACGCCTCCAACGTGCCGAGGACCGCGCTCTACCTGGGCGACCTCTTCCGCCGCGCCGGATATCCCGACGGCTGCTTCCAGACCCTCCTCATCGGCTCCCGCGAGGTCGAGGGCGTCCTCCGGGACCCCCGGGTGGTGGCCGCCACCCTCACCGGCAGCGAACCGGCCGGCCGGTCCGTCGCCGCCATCGCGGGCGGCGAGGTGAAGAAGACCGTCCTGGAGCTCGGCGGCAGCGACCCGTACATCGTCATGCCCTCCGCCGACGTCGTCGGAGCCGTGAAGACCGCCGTCACCGCGCGCGTACAGAACAACGGACAGTCCTGCATCGCCGCCAAACGGTTCATCGTCCACCACGACGTGTACGACGACTTCTCGGAGCGCTTCACCGCCGCCATGAACGCCCTCACCGTCGGCGACCCCCTCGACGAGTCCACCGACGTCGGCCCCCTCGCCACCGAGCAGGGCCGGGCCGACCTGGAGGCGCTCGTCGACGACGCCGTCGAGCGGGGCGCCACCGTCCTCTGCGGTGGACACCGCCCGGAGGAGCCGGCGCTCCGGAACGGCTGGTACTACCGGCCCACCGTCCTCACCGGCATCACGCCGGAGATGCGCATCCACCACGAGGAGGCCTTCGGGCCGGTCGCCACCGTCTACCCGGTCCGCGACGTCGAGGAGGCCGTGGCCGTCGCCAACGACTCCCCGTTCGGCCTCAGCTCCAACGTCTGGACGCGCTCCCAGGAGGACATCGCGTTCTTCGTCCGCGACCTGGAGGCGGGCGGCGTCTTCGTCAACGGCATGACGGCCTCGCACCCGGCGCTCCCCTTCGGCGGGATCAAGCGCTCGGGGTACGGCCGGGAACTCTCCGGCCACGGCATCCGCGAGTTCTGCAACGCGACCACGGTCTGGCAGCGCGCCTGAGAGCGTGGACGGACACCGTCGGTCCCTCAGCCCCGTGCCCACTCCAACAGCCGCTCCACCGGCCAGGTGTTGATCACCCGCTCCGGTGGGACCCCGCACTCCTCGGCCCGTGCGCAGCCCAGGATCTGCCACTCCAGCTGACCGGGCGCGTGGGCGTCCGTGTCGACGGCGAAGCACGTGCCCGCCGCGACCGCCGTCCGCAGCAGCCGACGCGGCGGATCGAGGCGCTCCGGACGGCTGTTGACCTCCACCGCCGTCCCCGACTCGGCGCAGGCGGCGAAGACGCGCTCCGCGTCGAACTCGGACTCGGGCCGCAGCCGTCCGCCCGCCACCAGGCGTCCCGTGCAGTGACCGAGCACGTCCATCAGCGGGTCGCGCACGGCCCGTTCGAGGCGGCGGGTCATCGACCGGGCGTCCATCCGGAGCTTCGAGTGGACCGAGCCGACGACCAGGTCGAGACGGTCGAGCAGCTCCGGTTCCTGGTCGAGCGAGCCGTCGTCCAGGATGTCGCACTCGATCCCGGTGAGCAGCCGGAAGGGCGCCCACTCCTCGTTGAGCCGCGCCACGACCTCCAGTTGCCGCCGCAGGCGCTCGGGCGACAGGCCCCGCGCCACCGTGAGGCGCGGCGAGTGGTCGGTGAGGACCGCCCATTCGTGCCCGATCGCCGCCGCCGTCCGCCCCATGGCCTCGATGGTGGCGCCGCCGTCGGACCAGTCCGAGTGCAGATGGCAGTCACCGCGCAGGGCCGTCCGTAGCGCCTCACCCGCGTGGCCGCCCCCCTCCGTGGGGCCCAGTGAGGCCTCCAACTCCTCCTCCAGACGCGCCAGATACTCCGGCACCCGCCCCTCCAGGGCCTCGCGCACCACCGCCGCCGTCTTCGGCCCGACGCCCTTCAGCGATTCCAGGGTGCCGGCGGCCGCCCGCCGGGCCGCCTCGCCCTCCGGCAGGGCGGCGACGGCCGTGGCGGCGGTCCGGAAGGCACGCGCCCGGTAACCCGGCGCCTGGGCGCGTTCCAGCAGGAACGCGATGTGGTTCAGCGCGGCGACGGGATCCACGGCGGCCTCCTCACCCACCGCCGGGGGCGGATTCGACCGCCACCGGCACGGGCCCGATCTCGCACCACACCGCCTTGCCCTCGCCGCGCGGCTCCACCCCCCACCGGGAGGCCAGCGCGTCGAGCAGGAGCAGCCCCCGACCCGAGGTGGCGGCCTCGCCGGGGGTGCGCCGCCGGGGCCAGGCGCTCGACCGGTCCTGCACCGAGAGCCGTACCCGCCGCACCGGCTCGGGCAG
This sequence comes from Streptomyces sp. TLI_105, assembly GCF_900105415.1. Taxonomy (GTDB): domain Bacteria; phylum Actinomycetota; class Actinomycetes; order Streptomycetales; family Streptomycetaceae; genus Streptomyces. Next base: position 7,442,089 of record NZ_FNSM01000001.1, read on the forward strand.
CACCTCCAGCGTCAGCACCGCTCCGCCCTCGGTGTGCAGCAGCACGTTCACGAGCAGTTCGCCCGTCAACAGTTCGGCGTCGTCGGCGAGTTCCGGCATGCCCCAGTCGCGGAGCGCCTGTCCGACGGCCGCCCGCGCGTCCGAGAGGCCCTGCGGGTCGGCCTGGTGGATGTACTGGTGGATGCGCGGTGCCCGGGGCGTGCCCGGGTCCGGGCTGCGCCGCAGCACGAGGAGCGCCACGTCGTCGCCCGAGCCCCACCGCTCCCAGAGGCGCTCGGAGAGGTGGTCGGCGAGCGCCTCCGCCTGCGGCGGACCGCTGGCGATCGCGCCCGAGAGCGCGGCGAGACCGGACTCGATGTCCGAGCCGGGCTGCTCGACGAGCCCGTCCGTGCAGAGCACCAGCGTCTCACCGGGCACGAGGTCGAGCCGTGTCTCCGGGAACTCCTCGTCGCCGAACACGGTCGCGAGACCCAGCGGGAGCCCGCCCCGCAGCTTCGGCTGCCCGACCCGGCCGTCGGTGTGCCGGATCAACGGACCGAGATGCCCGGCCCGTACGGCGCGCAGGGCGCCGCTCGCCAGGTCCACCTGCGCGTACGTGCAGGTCGCGAAGCGGTTGGTGTCCAGCTCGGCGAGGAACCGGGAGGCCCGGGCGAGGACGGTCGACGGGGCGTGCCCCTCGCCGGCGTACGCGCGCAGGGCGATCCGCAGCTGCCCCATGATGGCGGCGGCGTGGGTGTCGTGCCCCTGGACGTCGCCGACGACGATCCCGACCCGGCCGCGCGGCAGCGGGATCACGTCGTACCAGTCGCCGCCGACCTGCCGTCCGCTCCACGCCGCGTGGTAGCGGACGGCGATCTCGCCGCCGGGGAACTGCGGGATCCGACGCGGCAGCATCGTCTCCTGGAGTCCGGTGGCCAACTCCCGCTCCTCGTCGAAGAGGAGCGCCCGCTGGAGCGACTGGGCGACGATCGCCGCGAGGCCGAGCGCGAGGTTGCGCTCGTCGGCGTTGAAGGAGGTGCGGCCCCGGTAGAACAGGGCCATGCCGCCGAGCGAGCGCGCCTGCGCCACCAGCGGGAGGTAGCAGGCGGCCCGGAACTCCAGGTGCGGGAGGTAGGGGGCGAGCTCGGGGAAGTCCCGCCCCAGCGAAGGGAACGAGGAGACGAACCGGGGCCGCCCGCTCAGCACCGTCTCGGCCAGCGGCAGTTTCCGGTCGAGGCGACGGCTGCGGAAGTCGTTGAGGACGTCGAGGGACTCCCCGCTGAGCGCGATGATGTTGAGCGAGCCGTTCTCGACGAGACCGAGGGCGAGGCCGTCCGCGCCGAGCCGGGCGAGGCCGCCCGGGCCGGTCAGGGCGGCGGTCACGTCGTCCACGGTCACCGCGCGCGACAGGGCGCTCGTCGTCCGCTCGACGATGTTCGTCTGGACCTCGCGCCGCTTCTCCAGATCCTGCACGAAGGCGAAGTGCGCGACCTCGGCGGTCGTGTCCCGCACGATGCCGACGATCCGCCGGGCCCGGCCGTCCGGCGAACGCAGGATCCGCGCCTGCACGTGCGTCCAGTGGGGTGAGCCGTCGGCCTGCGGGATGGGGAAGTGCGCCGTGTACGAGACCGCGCCACCACGTACGGCCTGTCGTACGACGTCCTCCAGCTTGACCTGCTCGTCGGGCGCCAGGCGCGTCACGATCGACACCGGTCGTCCGTCGAAGGTGTCCGGGGCCACGCCGAAGATCAGCAGCCCGGACTCGTCGACATCGATGGTGCCCGTGTCGAGATCCCAGTCGAAGCTGCCGGTCCGGTTCATGGCGAGCCACTCGGCGGGCCCGATCTCGCCACTGCGCGTACGCCGGTCGTCATCGGTCATCCTCCCCATTGTCGAACCCGCACCCCGCGGACGCCATGGCGGCGACACGGCGTGGCGCGAGTTCGCCGCGACGAAGCGGGCCGGACCGAAGCGGGCCGGACCGAAGCGGGCCGGACCGAGTCGGGCCGGACCGAGTCGGACCGGATGGAGCCTGACCGGGCCGAGTGGACCGATCCGTCATGATCCGTCCCGATCACTCCTGGACCGTCCCGGTCCGGGAGTGATCGGGACGGATGGGCAGGAGGGGCCGGTCCGGTGGAGAGGGCGAGGAGATCTCCCCCGCCCGCGCCGGGGCAGAATGGGCCGGTGCAGCCGCCGCCCTACCGTGTTCTCGGTCCGTGCCAGGCCTTCCGTACCGACGACGGGACGGAGGCGGTCCTGAGCGGTGCCAGGCTCCGGGCCCTCCTCACCGCACTCGCCGCGGCCGGCGGGCACGCGGTGGGCCCCGGCGCGCTGATCGACCAGGTGTGGGCCGACGGCGACCCGGCCGACGACCAGGACCGTACGGCGGCGCTCCAGGCCCTCGTCGGCCGCCTGCGCCGGGCCCTCGGCCGCGAGGCCGTCGTCTCCGCCCCCGGTGGCTACCGGCTGGCCGCCGACCCGGACGCCGTCGACCTGCACCGCTTCGAACGGCTCGCCGCCGAAGGCGCCGTCGCGCTCGCCGCCGGCCGTGCCGAACGGGCGGCCGCGCTCCTCGACGAGGCCCTGGGCCTCTGGCGCGGGCCCGCCCTCGCGGATCTGCCCGGCCGGGACACCGACCCCCTGGTCGTACGGGTCGATCAGCGGCACGCGCAGGCGCGGCGCGACCGGCTCGCCGCCGACCTGGCCCTCGGACGGGCCGACGCCGTGCTCGCGCCCCTCGCCGCGCTCGCCGCAGGACAGCCGCTCGACGAACCCCTCCAGGCCCTGCGGATCCGCGCCCTGCGCGCGGCCGGACGGCCCGCCGAGGCCCTCGCCGCGTACGAGGAGGTCCGCACGGCCCTCGCGGACCGGCTCGGCACGGACCCCGGACCGGAACTGCGCTCCCTGCACGCCGAACTCCTCACGGAGGACGGGCCCGTGCCGCCCTCGCCTCCCGCTCCGTCCGCGCCGGCCGGCGCCCTTCCCGCCCGCCTGACCTCGTTCATCGGCCGGGCCGACGAACTGGACTCGCTCGCCGCGGCCTGGGACGGGCGGCGGCTCGTCACCCTCACCGGGCCGGGCGGCGTGGGCAAGACGCGGCTCGCCCTGGAGGCGGCCGGGACGTACGAGGGCCCCGTCCACCTCGCCGAACTCGCCTCCGTACGCGGGGAGTCCACGGTCGCCGCCGCCGTCCTCACCGCGCTCGGGGCCCGCGAGACCCAGCTCTGGCACACCCCGGCCGTTTCCCCGGCCGACCCGAAGGACCGGTTCGCGGCCCTCGTCGAGCACTGCGCCGGGCGCCGGATGCTGCTGGTCCTCGACAACTGCGAGCACGTCGTCGCCGAGGCGGCGGAGCTCGCGCAGGCGCTCCTCACCCGCTGCCCGGGCGTGACCGTCCTCGCGACGAGCCGCGAGCCCCTGGGAGTGCCGGGGGAGGAGGTACGGCCGCTGGGCCCGCTGCCCGTGGACATGGCGCTGCGGCTCCTCGGGGAGCGGGGCGCGGCCGCGCGACCGGGGTTCCGGGTGGCGGAGGACCCGGAGGCGGCGGAGGAGATCTGCCGCCGCCTCGACGGACTGCCGCTGGCGATCGAACTGGCGGCGGCGCGGCTGCGGATGCTGTCGGTGCGGCAGATCGCGGACCGGCTCGACGACCGGTTCCGCCTGCTGACCTCGGGCGCGCGGACGGTGCTGCCGCGTCAGCAGACCCTGCGGGCGGTGGTGGACTGGTCGTGGGAGCTCCTCGACGAGGCCGAACGGGCGGTGCTGCGGCGGCTGGCGGTCTTCACGGGCGGGTGCGACCTGACGGCGGCGGAGGCGATCTGCGCGAGCGAGGCGCCCGCGCCCGCGATCGCGCCCGCGCCCGCACGGCAGACCCCGAGCACCGGCCTGCCGGACGAGCCGCATGCGCGAGGCGCCAACGGGCGGGGCGGGCGGGACGGGCGGGACGCCGACGTGCCGGGCGTTCCGGCCGCCGACGTGCGGGGCGTGCCCGACGTGCCGGGTGTCGACGTGCCCGCCGCCGGTGTCCTGGACGCGCTCGGTGCTCTGGTCGACAAGTCGCTGGTGGTGGCCGCGCCCGACGGCGGTGGGATGCGTTTCCGGCTCCTGGAGACCGTGGCCGAGTACGCGGGAGAGCGGCTGGACGAGGCCGGGGAGCGGGCGGCGGCGGAGCGGCGGCACCTCACGTACTACCGGGAGCTCGCCCGCCGGACCGAACCGGAGATGCGCGGACCCGGCCAGGTCGACGCCATCGCCCGCTTCGAGCGGGAGCACGACAACCTGCGCGGCGCCCTCCGGACGGCCGTCGCGCTCGGCGACGAGCAGGAGCTGCTCTGCCTGGTCCACGCGCTCAGTTGGTTCTGGCAGCTCCGCAACCACCAGGTCGACGCCCGCACCTGGGCCGCAGAGGCCGGCCGCCTCGGCCCCGACCCCTTCCAGGAGCCCGTCCGCCCTGCCGAGCCGCTGGAAGGCCGGTGCGTGGACGTGCCGCCGCCGTGGACCGGCGAGCGGCTGTGGGAGGCCCGGCGCGGCGGCCGGCTGTACGCCCTCGCCACCGAGGGCGGCGAGGGCGCCACCGCCCTGGAGCGGCCCGAGACCCGCGCCCGGCTTGCCGCCCTGGTCGCCGCGTACCGTCCGGGACTCCCGCAGACCTGCCGCCAGCCGGGCACCATGTGGTACTTCGCCCGGCTCATGACCGGAGAGCTCACCGGCCTCGACGAGGCCCTGACCCTGATCGTCGACGCCTGCCGCGCCCACGGCAGCGGCTGGGACCTGGGCTTCGCCCTCCTCATGCGGGCCAAGCTCGTCGGCCGGGGCGCCGACGCCGCCGAGGGACTCGCCCTCTTCGAGGCCGCCGGGGACTTCTGGGGGATCGCGGAGTCCCTCGCCGCCCGGGGCGAGGCCTACGAGCGGGAGGGCCGGCTGGCCGAGGCGGCGGCCGACTTCGAGCGGGCCACCGACGCCGCCGTCCGTGTCGGAGCGCGTTCCCAGGTGCCCGTCTTCACCGCCCGCCTCGCTGCCGTACGCCTCCGGCTCCGTCCGGAGGGGGACGCGGCGGCCGAGCGGCTCCTGGTCGAGGCCGCCGACGAGGCCGGGCAGTGGGGAGCCGAGGCCGCCGGCGGCGGCAGGCTGCTGCTCGCCCAGCACTACGGCAACACCGGGCGCACCGCCCTCGCCCGCGCGCAGCTCTCCCTCCTGGAGGAGGAGTTCGGGGACGTCACCCCGGCGCTCTTCTGGGGCCTGGTCGGCGGGACGTGGGCGTGGCTCGACTGCCTCGACGGCGCCTACGACCGGGCCCTGTCACGCCTCGCCCGGGCCGTCGTGGACATCGAGACCCTCGCCCACCTGGTCGCCCCGCACCTCGTCGTCGCCCAGTTCGGGACGGCAGCCTGGGCCCGTGGCGGCCGGGGCGCGCCGGGCGACGCCGAGACGGGGGTCCGGCTCCTCGGCGCGTACGACGCCCACGCCGGCTCCGACACGGGCGGCGGATTCCGCCCCTTCACCCCGGAGACCGAGGTCGCGATCCGGGGCCGCGCCGAGGCGGTGCTCCGCGCGGCCCTGCCCCCGGAGGCGTACACCCGTGGCTACGAGGAGGGCGCCGGCCTCTCCCTCAGGACGGCCGCCGCCCTGGTCCGGGAGGGGGAGGACCCCGGCCAGGGACCCGGCACGCGGTGACGCGACCCGGGCGGTGGGGCCCGGGTCAGTCACCGGTGAAGCCCCAGAAGCACAGCTCCGCCAGGACTCCCTCCTCCGCCTTGCGATGCGTCCCCTCGACCCTGGCGGGCCTGGGGAGGCCCCATGCACCAGGCGCCGCGGCCTTCTCCGGCCCCGATCCGCCGGACACGCCCTAGTGTCCTGAGTCGGAAGTCTTTAGGTAGATCTCTGCTTCGATCGACCGGCGGCCGCGCCCGCTTCTCACCGGGTGGGGGCTCGACTTGGAACCGTCGGCCCGAAGGCCGGAGGCTGAGAGAACCACCCAAGAATCTCCGACTCAGGACACTAGGCCTGCGACAGGCGTTCGCGGGCCTCGGCCAGGTCCTCCGGGGTCGGCGCGTCGTCCTGGGTGAGGCGGCGGCGCCAGTACCCGGTGAAGTGGACCGAGCGCCGGTCGACACCCCGCTCCTCGACGAGGTGCCGCCGCAGCCCGCGCACCGCCGAGGCCTCGCCCGCCAGCCAGGCGTACGGCCGACCGGTCGGCAGGTCGTCCGCCCGCACGGCCTCGACCGGCGAGTCGCCGTCGCGCAGGTGGCGCACGGTCAGGTCGCCCGCCGTGGGCAGCGGCTGCTCCTCGGCCGCGTCGGGCACCTGGACGTATGCGAGGGCCCGGTGCCCCGGCGGCAGCGCGGCGACGACCGTGGCGAGCGCGGGGAGCGCGCAGGCGTCGGCGTACAGGAGCGTCCAGTCGCCCGCGCCCGGATCGACGGGGACCGCGAACGCCGCCGACGGCCCGAACATGCCCAGCGTGTCCCCGGGCCGCGCGGACCGCGCCCAGCGTGTCGCGGGGCCCGCGTCCTCGCCCTCCTCGTGGAGGAAGAAGTCGACGTCGACGGTTCCGGCCGCCGGGTCGTGCGCCCGGAGGGTGTAGCTCCGCATCCACGGGCGTTCTTCCTCCGGAAGCGCCGCGTAGGCCCCGTACCAGCGCATGACGTCGCCGTCGGGCTCGGGTGCCGGCAGCACCGGCTCGGCCTGGCCCGGCCGGGGGAAGAACAGCTTCACCTGCTGGTCGGGGCCCGCGAGGGCGAAGCCGTCGAGGCTCGGGGCGCCGAGGGTCACGCGGCGCATGCGCGGGGTCACCGGACGGACGGCGGTCACCCGCAGGTGGTGCAGGGGCTGGGGCTGGGACATCGTCGGCTCCTCGGGTGGGGCGGGGGCGGACCCCCACGGTCGTCGGGCCCGTCGACACGCCGTCGACATCCCGTCGACACGGCGTGACCGCCCGGGTGGCACGGACGGTCCCGAGAGCGGCCCCGGATGCGAGGACGGGGACCGGACACGAGAATGGCGAGTGCCGGACGAACACGTAGGAGGCGGCATGAACGCTGAGCCCGACAAGACGTTCCTGGGGGAGCGTCCGACGCCCGACAAGCAGCTGCACGCCGGCCCGGAGGGCGGCGAGTTCACGGCCGAGGATCTGGTCCTCGCCTCCGGCCGTGACGTGAATCCGAAGACCCTCGCCTGGGCGGAACGCCGCATGGCGGAGAAGGGGCGCGCCTCCATGGAGGAGCTTCTGCCGTAGGACCCGTCCGGCCTACGGGCCGGTTCTCGTCCTTCCCCCTCCCGCAGACCCCGGATCGGTCGCACCGAACCGGGGTCTCGGGCGTCCCGGAGGAGTCCCGAGGCTTCCGCATTTGTGGAACACGTTCTACCGTGTCCGCCGTCGCGCGTCGCACCGCACGGGGACGCAGCGGACGCCGCAGGACGCCGCCACGGGAGGACGCCATGCACCTCGAGTACACGCCCGCACAGAACAGCCTGCGCGCCGAGCTGCGGGCGTACTTCGCCGAGCTGGTCCCGGACGACGTCCACACCCGCTACGCGGACCCGGCGGCCCAGAAGCGCTTCTACCGCGAGACCGTGCGGCGCCTCGGCTCCGACGGCTGGCTCGGGGTGGGCTGGCCCACCGAGTACGGCGGGCGCGGCCTGACCCCCATGGAGCAGTTCATCTTCTTCGACGAGGCCGCGCAGGCCGGCGTACCGCTGCCGCTGATGGCGCTGAACACCGTCGGCCCGACGATCATGCGCTACGGCACGGACGAGCAGAAGGCGTACTTCCTGCCCCGCATCCTCTCCGGCGAGATCGACTTCGCCATCGGCTACAGCGAGCCCGACGCGGGCACCGACCTGGCCGCCCTGAAGACCCGCGCGGTGCGGGAGGACGACACGTACGTCGTCAACGGCCAGAAGATCTGGACGACGAACGGCGACACCGCCGACTGGGTCTGGCTCGCCGTCCGCACGGACCCCGACGCCCCGCCGCACAAGGGCATCACCATGCTCCTCGTGCCGACGAGCGACCCCGGATACTCCTGCACGATCATCAACACCCTCGCCTCGCACGACACCACCGCGAGCTACTACGACGACGTCCGCGTCCCGGTCTCCCGCCGCGTCGGCGAGGAGAACAAGGGCTGGCGGCTCATCACCAACCAGCTCAACCACGAGCGCGTCACCCTCGCCGCCCACGGAACCATGGCGATCCGCGCCCTCCACGACGTCCGGCGCTGGGCCGCCGACACCCCGCTCTCCGACGGCCGCCGCGTCATCGACCTGCCCTGGGTCCGCCGCACCCTGGCCCGCACCCACGCCCGCCTCGACGCGATGAAGCTCCTCAACTGGCAGATGGTGAACGCCGTCCAGCACGGCACCCTCACCCCCCAGGACGCCTCCGCCGTCAAGGTCTACGGCTCGGAGGCCCGCCGCGACGCCTACGCCGCCCTCATGGAGGTCGTCGGCGCCCCCGGTGCCCTCAAGGAGGGCTCGGCGGGCGCCGTCCTCCACGGCGAGCTCGAACGCGGCTACCGCTCCGCCGTCATCTTCACCTTCGGCGGCGGAAACAACGAGATCCAGCGCGAGATCATCTCCTGGATCGGCCTGGGCATGCCCCGCGTCCGCCGCTAGTGCCGTATCAGGCGACGTTCGCCCTGGCGACGACCTCGCGCAGGCGTTCGTCGGCGGCGTGCTCGTTCCGCCAGGCGATGGAGCGGCGGATCATGCTGCCCTGTTCCTGGTGGCCGGCGTGGTCGGTGCCGTCGAGGGTGAAATAGCGCAGGGCGGTGAACCGGGCCTCGATAGAGCTGGTCCTTGCCCAGGTCGTAGGCGGCTGACAGGTGCCGGACCCCGTGCGGGCGGGTGCAGGTCGCGCGCCGCCGTGGCCGGGGCTCGCCGGCCGGGTCCTTGTGCCTACCGCCGCGTTCCGCCCACTGCCGGCCGGGGCGGGGCTGGAGGGTGCCGAACTCGTCCAGGTGGAAGACGACTTCGGGCTCGCCACTCTCGGGTATGATCTCGCCTTCGGCGATGGCGTAGAGGTGCTCGACCCTCGCCACCGGCATCCGCTGGGCGGACAGCAGCACCATTCGGGCCCGCCGCCAGGTCACCACCGACCCGGCACCCCTGCGAACGATCCGCAGCAGCGGCCTTCCCCGTCGTCGTCGATCTCACGGACCCGTACGTGTTCTGCCGTCAGGACAGCTTGACGGCGTCGGCGTCAGGCAAGCGGCCGACCGGCCATCGGGTCGCCGACTGCCCCGCGCAGCAAGCGGTTCCGTCGCTCTGGTCTACGACTCGTCGAACGTCCAGGTGAACACCACCTGTCCCGCCTCCGGGATGCCGTCGGCTCGGCTGTACGTCGCTCGTGCCGCTGCGTTGTCCTCGTCCGTGACCGTCCACACGCCGTAGCAGCCCCGCTCGCGCGACAGGTCCGCAAGCGCCGACACCAGAGCCCGGCCGATGCCCCGCCCGCCGAACGGCGCGTCCACACCCAGCTCGTACAGGAACATCTCGGTCCCCTTGTCCGGGTGCGTCATCTCGACGCCGGTGACCATCCCCGCCGGGACATCGTCCACGTAGGCGATCAGGAGGTGGTGGCGCTCATCCGCCAGGAACCTTTCAGTCGCCTTCTGCTCTGGGGCGGCGTCGAACAGGTGCCCGGCGGCGTTGACGGCTTCGACCTGAGTGACCCGACGGATCTCCATTCGGGGATTCTGGCAGGTTTCGGCATCGAAAACCGGCAATCTCGCCACCCGAGCCTCCCCGGCCGAAATCCGGCTCTGCGCCTGATGCCACGGCCTTCGGTGCCGCGTTTGTCCTCGGCTGTGCGCCGGGCCCTGAGATGACCCTTTCAGGCAGTCTTTCCCTCTGCCCGCGCGGCGAAATGCCCTGAATGCGTGAGCGGTTGACGTGGCATCAACTCCATGTTGAAGAATCCCCCCGTCATGATCGGCGCACCTCTGGCGAGGCCGCTTTCCCCTGTGCGGAAGGCGGTCTGGTTCGCCATGCCTTGAGGCGCTCCGGTCGAGGTCGGAACCATCGCGACCGGCGACGGAGCGTCCGCGTCGGTGGGACGGTGCGCCTGTTCCGCCCCGTGCGGGACGGGCGTCGATGAAGGGGATGGCGTGAAAGTGAAACACGGGCGGGCAATAGCCTGCCTCGTGGTGTCGGCAATTGTCGGCACCGTGCTTCCACAAGCCGCTTATGCGGCACCGGTTTCAACCGGCGACGGCGAGAGTATTGCCGACGCTTTCTCGGGCTGGTTCTCGGACGACGACGAGTCGGACGGGCCGGAGGCGCCGTCGACCGGTGGGACTCCGGTGCTGCCGAGCCGGGAGAAGCTGCCGAAGGGCAAGGCGGCCCCGAAGCCGAAGCGGGTCGCCGAACTGACCGGGAAGCGGACGGCGAACGCCCGCTACTGGCAGCTGTCCGACGGCCGGGTGCAGGCCGAGGTGTCGGCGGTGCCCACCGGGTACCGGGCGGGCAGGTCGTGGAAGGACATCGACCCGACGGTCGCCCCGTCCGATGCCCAGGGTTTCGCCTTCTCCAACACGACGAACGCCGCACAGAGCTGGTTCGGCTCGGACGCGGAGCGTCTGCTGCGCTTCCAGGCCGGCGGCCACGCGGTGACTCTCGGTCTGAAGGGTGCGGGGAAGCTCGCGCCGGTGGCCAAGGGCGACACGGTCACGTACCAGGACGCGGCGTCCGGTGCGGATCTGTCGTACCAGGTCGGTCCGGGGCGGGTGAAGGAGAACATCGTCCTGGACGCGAAGCCGTCCGGGCCGGTGTCCTTCACCTTCACCCTGGACGCGGGCGGTCTGACCCCGAAGGCGAACAAGGACGGCTCCGTCTCCTTCTATGGTGAGGGCGCGGATGCGGTCCTCGTGATCCCGGCGGCGTTCATGACGGACGCCAAGAAGGACGCGAAGGCTCCGTACGGTTCCGGCTACAGCTCGGCCGTGCAGCAGAAGCTGTCGAAGGCCGGTAAGGGCTGGGAGCTGACGGTCACGCCGGACGCGAAGTGGCTGACCGCCCCCGAGCGGCAATATCCGGTCACCATCGACCCGACGATCTCGATCGCGCCGACGCCGACGACGGCGCAGGACGTGATGATCTCCTCGGACGGTCCGGCGACGAACTACGACGACAACTGGCGTCTGTCGGTCGGCAACACCTCCACGGGTTCGTCGCGTGCGCTGATCCGCTTCCCGGTCGGCAGCATCCCGGCGGGCACGAAGCTCGATTCCGCCGATCTGAAGCTGTACTTCGACCAGACGCACACCACGGGTGACACCGAGGTCCAGCTGGAGGCGCACCGGGCGACCCAGGCGTGGACGGAGTCCGGGGCGACCTGGAACAACGCGAACGCGATCACCGGTGAGCTGTCCGGCACGGCGGTCGTCGTCGACGACGGCGACACCGGGCGTACGGCCGCCGTGGGGGCCTGGCCGGCCTCGGGGAACACGGCGTACACGCAGTACGCGGTCAACCAGGACTACCTGTACAACAAGGACACGGTCGCGGGGGACACCTACACCTGGCAGCCGAGTCTTCCCGAGGACGGCACGTACCAGGTCGAGACGCACTACATACCCGCGTCGGACCGGGCGACGAACGTGCCGTACACCGTCACCTACGACGGCGGCACGAAGGCCTACACCGTCAACCAGCAGGCCGGCACCGCCGGGGTGTGGAAGACCCTCGGCAGCCATCCGTTCAAGGCCGGCACCCTCGGCAAGATCGTCCTGGGGGACGGGCCGGCGTCGACGACCACGTCGGTGATCGCGGACGCGGTGCGGTTCACCAAGGGCGGTGTGGTCACCAAGCAGCCCGGTGAGCTGAACACCTGGCACTCCTTCCCCGTGACCAAGACGGTGCAGTCCTGGATCGACGGCACGAACGTCAACAACGGCTTCGTGATCAAGGCCGGTGACGAGTCCGCGAACGGCCCCAAGGGCGGTCCGCGCTACGAGGGCAGCGAGTTCGGGTACGGCGGCGAGACCGCCAACTACCCCCGCCTCGTCCTCACCTTCGGCCGTCAGGGCGTCGACCTCGCCGCCCCGACCACCATCCACGACACCGGCGCCGAGCTGAACTGGTCCGCCTACCAGGACAAGGACCCGATCGGCACCGGCGACGACCTGGTCGAGTACCAGGTCCACCGCTCGGTCAGCCAGACCTTCACCCCGTCCGCCGCCACCCTGGTGGCCCCGGTCGCGCCCGGCACGACGTCGTTCACCGACACCTCGGCGACACCGACGAAGGCCGACGACGCCGACCCCTTCGGCCGCGCCTACTACTACATGGTCGCGGTCAAGACGAAGGACGGGCAGGTCGTCGCCGCGCCCACCCAGCTGGTCCGGCTGCCGAAGGCGGGCCGGACGACGAAGGTGGTCGCCGCCTCGCAGGACACCACCCTGTCCTCGCTGCAGTCCACGACGGCGCACGACACCCTCGACGACAGCGGTCCGAAGAACTGGCTGTCGGTCGGCAACAACTCCGCCACCTACGGCGACACCCGCGCGCTGCTGAAGTTCCCGGCCCTCGGCATCCCCGCCACGGCCCGGGTCCTGGACGCGAACGTGCGCCTGTGGTCCACCCAGACCGCCCAGGACACCACCGGCGCGGTCTACGAACTCCGCCCGCTGACGCGTGACTTCGACGAGGCCGCCGCCACCTGGGTGAAGGCCGACGCGAGCACGAACTGGACGACGGCGGGCGGCGACTTCGGCGCCGTGACGGCCGACACCGGGGCGATGACGAACGACCCGGCGCGCCACGACTGGAACGTCACCTCGCTGGCGCAGTCCTGGGTGACCACCCCGGCCTCCCAGAAGGGCGTGGCCCTCAAGATGGCCGACGAGGCCGCCTCGCAGGAGCGCACCCTGTTCCTGTCGTCCGAGGGCACCGAGCCGCGGCTCGCGCCCCGGATGGTGGTCACGTACGTCGACTCCACCACGGAGTCGACGTACTACGCGCCGCAGACCCCGGCCCGGATGACGCCGAACAGCGACTACACGGTCGACTTCACCCTCACCAACACCACCGCCTCGACCTGGAACACGGCCGATCACGTCCTGAGCTACAAGTGGACGCTGCCCGACGGCACCGACGTCACCAACGGCGGTAACCAGGTCCAGACCGTGCTGCCGTCCAACGTCGCCCCGGGCGGTTCGGTCAGTCTGCAGGCGCAGGTCAAGACGCCGATCAACTCGGACAACGGCAACAAGCGCACCGACTACGTCCTGACCTGGGACGTCTACAACAAGACGACCGGCACGTGGGTCTCCGGCACCTCCGGCATCCCGGGCCTGGCCCAGAACGTGGCGGTGGAGGACCCGACCTCCAACACCCTCGGCCTGGAGAAGTTCTACTCCTACACCGGCAAGAACACCGGCGCCGGCTCGACCGTCATGAACAACACGGCGGCGGGCAACAGCGTGTGGCAGTACAACGCGTTCTCCAACCCGGGCCGTGGCATCACGACCTTCGTCCGCTTCGCGTACAACAGCCTGGACACCTCCGACACGGTCCTCGGCCCCGGTTGGTCCGCCCAGGTCTCCGGTCCGATCCGGCTGGGGGCTCCCCTGGAGTTCCACCCCAAGCCGAACCCGACCGAGATCCGCCTCCCGGACGGTGACGGCACCACGCACGTCTTCCGCTGGGACGCGGCCACGAGCTCCTGGAAGGCGCCGGCGGGTGTCCACTTCAGGCTGACGGCCAAGGCCGGTCTGGACTGCACGCCGCTGAAGGACCCGGTCCCGGACGCCTGGACGCTGACGCGTCCGGACGGGACCCGGTTCCTGTTCGGCTGCGACGGCTTCATGACGTCGATGGTCGACAAGAACGGCAACACGCAGACCTTCACCTACGAAGAGCGCAAGTCGAACAACAAGCCGACCAAGTTCCTGAAGTACGTCACCGACCCGGCCGGCCGGCAGTCGCTGACGGTCGCCTACTACACGAAGGCCGACAGCAGCAACCCGAAGATCATCGACCACGTCAAGTCGATGACCGACATCTCCGGCCGCAAGATCACCTTCGAGTACTCCGACAAGGGTCTGCTGACGAAGCTGACGGACGGCGCGGGCTCCACCCAGCCGAAGGTCTTCGCCTTCGAATACGACGCCACCCAGGGCAACAAGAACGTCAAGCTCGTCAAGGCCACCGACCCCCGCGGCAACGCCACGCAGCTGGCGTACTACGCGCCGCAGACCGGTGACGACCCGAAGTACCACTGGTGGACCAAGACGATCACCGACCGTCTCCAGGGCGTCACCACCTTCACGTACGCGCAGGACACGGCCAACCCGAAGTTCACCGCCGCCAAGGTCACCGACGCGGAGAGCCACAGCACCGACTACGTGACGGACGACTTCGGCCGCCCCGTCCAGACGACGAACGCCAAGTCCGAGACCACCAAGATGAGCTGGGACGCGGACAACAACGTCACGTACATGGAGGAGGCGAACGGCGCCAAGACGGCCTACTGCTACGACCGGAAGACGGGCTATCCGCTCTGGCAGCGCGACGCCGAGAACAACAAGAACGGCGTCCCGGCGCAGAGCGACTGCGCCCCCGGCGTCTACCCGGCCAACGCGCAGCAGTACGCGTACCAGACGCGCGCCGACGGCTACGCGGCGGACCTGTTCACCAAGACCTCTCCCGAGGGCCGCAAGTGGCAGTTCGGCTACGACTCCTTCGGCAACCTGAAGACGGTCACCGACCCCAAGGGCGTCGCCACCGCGACGGCCGGTGACTACACCACCTCGTACGAGTACGACGCGTACGGTCAGATGACCAAGGCGATCGACGCCAACGGCAACGCGACCACGAACAGCTCCTTCGGCCCGACCGGTTTCCCGGCCGTCATCACGGACGCGCTGGGGAAGTCCACCACGTCCACCTACGACGAGCGTGGGCAGGTCACCGAACTCACCGACGCGCTGGGCAAGAAGACCACGCAGACCTATGACGTCTTCGGTCGTCCGCTGGTCAAGACGGTGCCCAAGGACCAGAACGCCGGCGTCCTGATCACCACGCCCGCCCCGGTGTACGACGCCAACGACAACGTCACGACGTCGAAGGCTCCGAACGGTGCCGCCTCCACCGCCGTGTACGACGCGGCGGACCAGGTCAAGGAGGCCACCGCCCCGGCGAACAACAACACCGTGGCCCGGAAGACCACGTACACGTACGACAAGGTCGGCAACCTGACGGCCAAGACCGAGCCGAAGGGCAACCTCTCCGGCGCGGTGGCGGGTTCCTACACGACGACCCACACGTACGACCCGCTCGACCGGCTCGTCGCCGTCGTGAACGCGAACCAGGCCAGGCTGACGTACACGTACGACAACGTCGGCAACGTCGTCAAGGTGGTCGACCCGAAGAAGAACGCCACCCCGGACCCGGACGACTTCGCGACCAAGACCGAGTACGACCTGAACCACCGGGCCACGGTCACCACGGACGCCATCGGGAAGACCAGCAGGACGACGTATGACAAGGACTCCCTGGTCCTCTCCACGACGGACGCGGAGAACAACACCACGCTCGTCACCTACGACGAGCGCGGCAGGCAGACCGAGGTCAAGGCGCCGCACACGGGTGCCTCGCCGGTCGTCTACCGGACGACGCGGTACGAGTACGACCAGGTCGGCAACACCACGAAGGTGACGACGCCGCGCGGTACGGACACGGCCGCCGCCGACGACTTCGCCACGCGTACCGAGTACGACGCGCTGAACCGTCCGGTCAAGCAGTACCAGCCCTACGACCCGGCGGACCCGCGCTACAACAAGGCGGACGTCTACACCCGCACCGACTACGACGCGGTGGGCCGCGTCGTCAGGACGTCGATGCCGCCGTCCGACAAGGAGACGGTCCGCAACGACACCACGGTCGAGTACTTCGACAACGGCTGGACGAAGAAGTCCACCGACCCCTGGGACATCGTCACCAGCTACGACTACAACGCCCTGGGGCAGCAGACCAACCGCACCCTGACCTCGGCCGGCGGCTCCTCGGAGCGCAGCATGAGCTGGTCGTTCTACCCGGACGGCAAGCTGCGGTCGAAGTCCGACGACGGCGTTCCGGTGGGCAAGTCGGTGGTCCTGGTGGACAACTCCGACACCCAGAGCACGTCCTCCACCGGCACCTGGACGACCGGGAACATCACCGGGCAGCAGGGGTACGACCACCGCACCCACGCGGCGGGCACCGGCACGGACGCGTTCACCTGGACGCTGAACATCCCCAAGGACGGCACGTACACCGCGTACGTGAAGTACCCGCGGGTGACCGGGGCGGCCACGACCGCCAGGTACACGCTCACCCACGGCACGACCACGGAACCGGCGGTCACCAAGGACCAGAACGCCGGCACCGGCACCTGGGTCCAGGTGGGTTCGTACGCCCTCAAGCAGGGTGAGAGCACGGCGCTGAAGCTGGATCAGAACAGCGCCGGGGTCGTCGTCGCGGACGGCGTCAAGCTGGTCAGGGACGTGTCCGGCGACCCGGCCGACACGGAGAAGAAGACCTTCTCCTACGCCTACGACGTCAACGGCAACCTGACGTCGGTCGACGACACCTCGTCGGGCGCGAAGGTCGACGCGTACACGCTCACGTTCACGGGCCTCAACGAGCTCCAGAAGGTGACCGAGTCGCTGGCCGGCCAGGAGAAGAAGTCGACGTCGTACACGTACGACGCCAACGGTCAGGTGGACACGATCACCCACCCCGACCAGTACTCCAAGTACACCTACGACCTGCGCGAGCTGGTCAAGACGGTGTCGGTCGGCAAGTCCGCGACCGATCCCGCGCCGAAGGTGACCTCGTACACCTACACCGACCGCGGTCTGCGGCTGCGCGAGACCAAGGCGAACGACAACACCATCGACTACACGTACTTCCTGGACGGTGCGCTGAAGTCGACCACGGAGAAGAAGGGCTCCGGCACCCTCGTCGCCTCGCACACCTACGCCTACGACGCCAACGGCAACAAGGCGCAGGACGTGGCGAAGAAGATGAACGCCGACGACCACGCGGCGTACCTCTCCTCGACCACCGACTTCAGTTACGACCCGGTCGACCGGCTGTCGAAGTCGGTCAAGACCGGTACGGGAGCCGGTACCGAGAGCTATGTCTACGACGACAACGCCAACGTCGTCAGCCAGACGGTCAAGGACGTCGTCACCACCTTCGAGTACGACCGCAACCGGCTGCTGACCGCCTCTGCGGGCGGACAGACCTCGAAGTACACCTACGACCCCTTCGGGCGGCAGGAATCCGTCACCGCGAACGGCAGGGTCGTGGAGCGGAGCGTGTACGACGGCTTCGACCACGTCGTGGAGTCCCAGAAGATGGACGCCGGCGGCGTGATGAAGTCGACGACGTACACCTTCGACCCGCTCGACCGCACCTCCTCGAAGACCGCTGACGGCAAGACCACCGACTTCACGTATCTCGGCCTGAGCGGCGAGGTGCTGAACGAGGAGACCGCCGGCAAGGTCGAGAAGAGCTACCAGTACAGCCCGTGGGGCGAGCGTCTTTCCCAGGTCAAGCACAACGCGGACGGTACGACCGAGGACGGCTACTACGGCTACAACAGCCACACCGACGTCGAGGCGCTGACCGACGAGAACGGCGACACCAAGTCCACCTACGGCTACACCGCCTACGGCTCGGACGTCGAGGCGGAGTTCACCGGCATCGACAAGCCCGACGCCGGCGATCCCACCAAGGAGGCGTACAACCCGTACCGTTTCAACGCCAAGCGCTGGGACGCCCATTCGGGCACGTACGACATGGGCTTCCGTGACTACGACCCGGGTCTGAACCGCTTCACCACCCGGGACATGTACAACGGCGCCCTGTCCGACATGAGCCTCGGCAGCGACCCGTACACGGGCAACCGCTACGCGTTCACCGGCGGCAACCCCACCAGTCGGGTCGAGTACGACGGCCACGACTGGATCGACACGCTCAAGGGATTCATCAGCGGCGGAACGAAGACCGCCGTGCGGCGGGTGCCCGTCGTCACGATGTGGGACGTCTTCAGCAGCGTGATCGGGTGGACCCCGGCGCGCACCGAGGAGGACCGCAAGTCGGAGGTCGGGGACCGGCCGGACTACAAGAAGGGCCTGGTCACCACCCCCGACGAGCAGTACGAGTACGACCCGTACGGGGACACGACCCCGGCGAACCAGAGCGACTGCCAGACCCAGAAGAACACGGTCATCTACTACGAGCCGCTCGACTCGCAGGGGCGCGCACAGGGTGTGTGGGCCTGCCTGAACGGCGCCGACCTCAACTACAAGGACGACGAGGGGACGCTGAAGTACCCGGACCGGGACACGAAGATCGTCGGTTCTCCGGCGCCCTGGCCGCTGGAGTCGCCCGACGACTGGGCCGCCGCTCCGAAGGGCTGGGAGCCCGGTTCCGGAATGGACCGGGCGCACCTCCTGGCGCGGGAGTTCGGTGGCAGCGGCGTCGACCGCCGGAACCTGGTGCCGTTGCCCAGCGATGCGAACCAGACCTCCATGGCGGGCTGGGAAAGGGCCATCAGGGAGCAGCTGGCTCAGGGCAAGACGGTCTTCTACCGGATCGAGGCGTCCTATGTGGGGAACAGCACCAACCCGACCCTCACCGGGTATGCCCAGGTGATCGGCGGGGAGAGCCTTCCGTGGTTCCATCTCAGCGTGGATCAGTAGGGACGAGCAGGGACCAGGAAGAGACGGCATGAATCAGGTCAGTGAACTCGTCTCCGTGACCGGTTGGCGGTCCGAGCGGCGGGAAGTGGGCTGGAGCGAGCTCGAAGACGAGCTCGGAACTCCCCTTCCGGCCGATTTCAAGGAGCTCTGCGAAGCATTCGGCCGCGGCGCCTTCAGCGGGTTCCTGGAGGTGCTTCCGGTGGACGGTGTGGGATCGCACAGTCTGCTGGGGCGGTGGAAGTCACTGAAGGAGAGGGCGAAGGGGGCGCAGGTGCAGGCCCTCTTCGACCCCTATCAGGTGTTCGAGGGGAATGAAGGCCTCATTCTCTGGGGCACGTCGATGACGGAAGCCTCCTACTACTGGCTGGCGGACGCGGCGAAGAGCCCTGAGACGTGGCCGATCGTCGCGCGCACCGCACCGCTCGAGGAGTGGCACCGGTTCGACGGCCTCTCGACCTCGCAGTTCATCTACCGGATTCTGACGGATCGGGAGTTCCTCCCGTTCTCTCTCGCGAGAAAGGTGGAACATCCGTTCTTCGACGCCTACCGCTGACGTGGCGGACAGGGAGGAGCACTCCCTGACGACAGGACGGCCCTGACGCCTTGCGTCCAGGAGGTCGTCGCCTCGGGGAGTCCTCGCGCTTTCCGCCTCATCGGCGGGAGCGCGAGGACTTTCCGTCGTCGCACTACCAGTCGATCCCGCTCCATGCCTCCGGCCATGTGAATCCGATCGGCACGGAAGAGGCGGTGGGGTCGAGGAAGGAACACATGAACCACCTCGACGCCGTCCGGCTGCTGGGTCTCGACGCCCCGGTGCGGCCGGAGGGAGAGGGGTACGGCCAGGTCGTCCCCGAGGACTTCGAGCTGCTGGTCCGGGCACTGCCGCAGGGGGTGATCGCGGGTTCCGTGCTGCTCGGCGGGGCCGATGTCCCCGTACGCTCCCTGGAGGACTTCACGCGGGACACCGCGCTGCGCCTCGCGGACATGAGGGAGGTGCTGGGAAGCCGCGAGCAGGAGCTCTGGCTGCCGCTGCACCCGCGGCCCCGCGGCATGGTGACCTGGGGGCGCACCGCCAACGACGGCGTGCTGCTGTGGGACACCACCGTCGCCGACACCGCGGACTGGACGACCGTCCTCACGGACACCGACTTCCAGTTCTGGCTGGACCTCCCCTTCTCCGCCTCGGAGTTCGTCGCGCGGGCCGTCACGGGACGTGCCGAGGGAACGCCCGCCTTCGAGACGTACCAGGAATACGAGTCGGGCACCTTCTGGAAGGTCGCCGACGACAAGCGCGCGACGGCCATGGCGCTGGCGAACCGTGACATCGGGGCGGTCGAGGAGATCGTCACCCGCGTGCGGAGCATCGGCGTTCCGGGCGTCCGGCAGTACGCGGAGGAGCTGCTCGGTCGGGCGGGCGAGTCGTTCGGCGCGCTCCCGGAGGACTACCTGGCGGTCATGCGGGAGTTCCCCGGCGGCGTCGTCGCCGGCGTACGGGTCTTCTCCGTCTCGGCGCGCCCGGGGGCCCCGGGGCTGCGCCGGCTGGACGAGGACGGGCTGTTCCTGCAGTGGGGAGAGGTCGGGGGCCGGGCGTTCGGCTGGCTCACCGCCGAGGACGACCCCGAGGAGTGGCGCGTCGCCTACGTGGAGCCGGACGGCTCGGCCCTCACCTGCCTGGAGGACCAGACCTTCGCCACGTTCCTGCGACGCCGGCTGCGGGGCGACAACTCGCTGTTCTGACCCGTCGGGCGGCCCCGTCGCTCAGCGGTACTCGCAGAGGTAGGCGGTCTCCACCGCGACCGTCAGCCGGAACCTGCTGTCCCCGGGGACCTCGAAGCGGTCCCCGGCGGCGAAGGTCTCCCACGCGTCGGCGCCGGGCAGCCTGACCGTCAGAGCGCCGCTGACCACGTGCATGACCTCCGGAGCGGCGGTGCCGAACTCGTACTCGCCCGGGGCCATGACGCCGATGGTCGCCGGGCCCTCCTCCTGCGTGAACGCGATCGACTTGACCGAACCGTCGAAGTACTCGTTGACAGTGAACATGGGACATCCTCGCGGGAGATCGGGCGTGACGGGCGGCCGGTCCCTCGCGTACCGGCCACGGGTAGGGGAACCCTAACGGCGCGGAGGCGTTCCACCGGCCGCCCGGCCGGTCGGTCTCACATGCTGGATGAATCGGTCCGGCAGATGGTCAGGTCGTCGGGCGTCCGCCGAAGGACCAGTCGTGGACCTCGATGTCGGCGTACCGCTCGGGGGTCCGCAGGACGGCCGCGGCCGTCTCCGCGTCCGGGGCGCGGACCAGGGCCGCCGTGCCCACCCAGGTGGTGCCGTCGTCGGCCAGCAGGGGGCCGTAGGCGATCAGGTCGTCCCGGTCCGTCGGAGCGGTCGGAGGGGTGAGGTCGACGGGCTCGCCCTCCCCGAGGCCCAGGACCAGGTAGCGGTTGCCGCCCTCGCGGCCTCCGGGGAACTCCCACATCGTCCGCCCCAGCGTGTTGTGCCATCGCCGGAGCAGGACGTCCCGGTACACCCCGGCCTGGTAGTTGGGCTCCTCGAAGGCGAACGCCCGGGCCGTGGCGGCGTCGGGCAGGTCGACGATGTGCACGCTCCCGGTGCACTTCTCGCCCGCCGGGTCGAAGGTCGGCCCGCGCGCGATGAGCTGCTCCGCGAAGCCGTCCATGTACGCCCAGTGCGCTTCGACGAGGGCCTGCCGCAGGGGCATGGACGCGGACCGGTCGCGGTGGTAGCAGAGGTATTCCATGCGGCACAGGATGTGGTGCCCGGGACGATCGTGTCGAGCGGGTATGGCCCTCGTCACGGCCCGTCGTCCCCACCGTCCCAGGAGCGTCCGTGGTCCGCCGCGTACGCGCTGAAGACCTCGTCGGAAGGCCCGCCGGTGCGCAGGAAGCGCTCGTCGAGGACGGTGGCCAGGTCGTCGAGCGCCGTGCGAAGGACCGACGCGGAGAGTCGGACGTCCGGATGGCGGGCCCGCTCGGCCCGGTCCACCAGACCGACGGCCTGGCCGAGCCGGCCGGGCAGGGAGATGTTCTCCTCCCCGTCGTAGAAGTAGTACGACTCGGCGTACTGCAGGAAGTCGACGGTGACGGTCGACAGCGCCGAGGCGAGGCCGTCCAGGACCGCGGCGCCCCCGGCGGAGTCGAGGGCCTCGGTGGTGAGGCGGCTGCGGCCCAGGTGGGACAGGCGCAGCGCGAGCGCCCTGCGGCGGGCGAGGGCCGGATAGATGCCGAGGACCCAGGCGACGGTCGCCGACAGCAGGGCGAAGCCCACCAGGGCCTCCAGCGGGGCGAGCACGCGCAGCCATTCCGAGGTCGGCGCGATGTCACCGAGTCCGAGGGTGGCCAGGGTGACCAGCGAGACGTACAGCGCGTCGACGGGGCCCGCGTGCTCGGCGGGCGCGAGCCCCGGGGCGTACGAGAAGTCGTCCGGCATGGAGGGCCAGTAGACGAGCCCCCAGCCGACGGCGACGACGAACGCCCAGACGGCGACGACCGCCATCATGCCCACCGGCCCCGCCAGACCGACCGGCCGCCACCGCTCCCCGTGATGGGCCGAGAGCCGCCAGACGCCCCGCATCAGCAGTCTGCTCAGACCGCCGTGCCGGGTGGGGTGCCAGATCGTGTGGAAGACGTCCCGCAGGACGAACAGGATCAGCGCCGCTCCCGCGAGGACGGACAGCCACGTCATCTCGGTACCGTCCGCCCCGCGCCCGTCCGCGCGGGCGGATCGACAAGCTTGCCGGCCATGCTTCGAGGATGCGCGGCCGGGCGGCGGTCCGCACGGGGACGGCGGCCGGCCCACGGCCGAGGCGGGGCGTGCCGGCGTGGACGGATGCCGGACGAGGGACTCGTCGAACCCCGCGGCCCGCCCCTCGCAGCGGAGCACGCCGACGCGGTCACCGCGAGCTGTCAGGCCGGCGTCGACGAGGGGAACGCCACCTTCGAGGCCGCCGTCCCCTGGGGGCGGTTCGACGCGGCCAGGCTGTCCGAGCACCGGTTCGCCGCCCTCGACGGGACGGGGCGCGTACTCGGCCGGATCGCCGTCGCCGAGGTCTCCGAGCGGAGCGCGTACGCCGGAGTCGTCGAGCACCCGGTCTACGTGCCCCCCGCCGCCCGTGGCCGGGGCGTCGCCTCTTCCGGGGCATCGGCACCCGCGAGCGCATCGGACGGCATCACGGGGTCTGGCGCGACACCGTCCTCGTCGAGCGCCGCAGCACCCGCGTCGACTGAGTGGCGAGGCCCCCTCACCGTCCGAGGTGCCTCTGGGGTGTCTCCGGGGTGCCTCCGAGATGCCCCGGGGTGTCTCCGGGGTGCCTCCGAGATGCCCCTGGGGGCCGTCACCGCCCGGAGCGCCGGCTGAGCCCGCGTCAGGCGCCCGGCGCCCGGGCCGGGGAAGAAGGCCCGTCCCGACCGGTTCCGCGGAGCCCGTCCCGGCGTAGCCTGAGCGCCATGAGGCAGGATGCCGACCCCGGGCTCTTCGGCCCCCGTTCCGTGACCTGGCAGCTGCACAGTGACCCGGTGATGTGGATCGCCGGTGTCCGGGCCCTCTGGCTCCAGGCGCTGCACCCCGTCGCCGTCCGCGGCGTCATGATCAACAGCGGTTTCCGGGAGGACCCCTGGGGCCGGCTGATGCGGACCGCGAACTTCGTCGGGACCCTCAGCTACGGGACCACCGAAGCCGCCGAGGCGGCCGGCGCTCGCGTGCGGCGGATCCACCGGCTGCTCGGCGTCGACGACCCCGGGCTGCTGCTCTGGGTCCACTGCGCCGAGACCGACTCGTACCTCTCGGTCGCGCGCCGCTCCGGGATCCCGCTCACCGACGCCGCGGCCGACCGGTACGTCGACGAGCACCGCACCTCGGCCCGGCTCGTCGGCCTCGACCCGGACACCGTCCCCGCCTCCACCGCCGGTCTCGCCGCCTACTTCGAGGCGGTGCGCCCCGGACTGGCCGCCGGGCCGGACGCCCGGACCGTCGCCGACTTCCTCCTCCGCCCGCCGGTGAAACCCGTCCTGGTCCCGGCGCGCGAGGTGATCTGGCGGCGCGTCACCGCGCTCGCGTACGCCACCCTGCCTCCCTACGCCCACGCGCTCTACGGCCGCCCCGCCCCGCCCCCGGAGACCGTCACCCGCCGGCTCGTCGCGACGGCCGGCCTCCTGCGCCGCGTCCCCGCCCGGCTGCGCTGGCGGCTGCCGCCCCGGCACATCCTGCGCGCCATGGACCGGCTCGGCCCGGAGACCCGGCCCGACCCGTACGCGTACCCCGCCCCGTATTCACTGTCCGACCCGGCGGCCATACTGGAGGAGCCGAGGAGGCAGTACGGAATCGACGGGGGCGGCAGCACGCGATGGGGGACTCCAGACTGATCCAGGGCCGGTACCGCCTGCACGAGGTCATCGGTCGCGGAGGCATGGGCGAGGTGTGGCGCGCCACCGACGAGGCGCTCGGGCGCGGCGTCGCCGTCAAGTGCCTCAAACCGCTCGGACCGCAGCAGGACCCGCAGGTCCTCACCGTGGTGCGCGAGCGCTTCCGCCGCGAGGCCCGGGTGGCGGCGGCGCTCCAGCACCGGGGCATCACCGTCGTGCACGACTTCGGCGAGTACGACGGCGTGCTGTTCCTCGTCATGGAGCTCCTGGAGGGGCGCAACCTCAGCCAGCTCCTCGTCTCCAACGACCAGCATCCGCTGCCCGTCGAGGACGTCGTCGAGATCGCCGACCAGGTCGCCGACGCCCTCGCGTACACGCACCGGATGGGGATCGTGCACCGCGACCTGAAGCCCGCGAACATCATGCGGCTGCGGGACGGCACGGTGAAGATCTGCGACTTCGGGATAGCGCGCCTCGGCGCCGACATGGGCTTCACCTCCAAACTCACCGGGACCGGCATCGCGATGGGGACACCGCACTACATGTCCCCGGAGCAGATCGGCGGCGGCGAGATCGACCACCGCAGCGACCTCTACTCGCTGGGGTGCGTGCTGTACGAGCTGGCCACCGGCGCCCCGCCCTTCGACCTCGGCGACTCCTGGGCCATCCTCATCGGCCACCGGGACACGGTGCCGAGCCCGCCGCGCGCGCACCGCGCCGAGCTGCCCGACTACTTCGACCGGATCGTCGTCGACCTGCTCGCCAAGGTCCCCGAGGAGCGGCCGGCCGACGCGGGCGACCTGCGCCGCCGGATCGTCTCGGGCCGCTTCGCCCCGGCCTCCTTCCCGACGCCGGCCGAGGTGCCCCCGCTCCCCGCCCTGCCGCTGACCGTCCCCATGCCCGTGCCCCTCCCCGAGAGCGCCCCCGTCGCCGGGGCGGCGGTCCCCGCGCCCGCGTGGGCCCGGGGGATCACCGGCGGACACCGCCCCGCGGCCGCCGGCGGACCGCGCCCGGCCGCCCAGGATCCCGCTGCGGCCGTCCTCACCACCGAGTGGACCACCGCCGCGCCCGGCAGCGCGCCGCCGCGCGCCCCCGCGCCCCCCGCGGAGCTGGTCGCGGTGCTCGCTGGCCGGTTCCGGGCCGGGATGGGCCTCGGCCGGCTCGGCCGCTGGGACGAGGCCGAGTCCGTGCACCGGTCCGTCGCCCGGGACCGCGCGCGGGCCCTCGGCGAGGACCACCCCGACACCCTGACCAGCCGCTACGAGGTCGGCTTCGCCCTCGCCCGGCTCGACCGCCCCGCCGACGCCCTGCGGGTCTTCGGCGAGGTCGCCGAGGCCCGCGCCCGCGTCCTCGGCGACGACCACCCCGACACCCTGGCGGCGCGGCAGGAGCGGGCCTACGCCCTGGGCCGCCTCGGACGGCACCCCGAGGCGTACGAGGCGTACGCCGATGTGCTCGCCGCCCGCGAGCGCACCGTCGGCCCCGACCACCCCGACACCCTGCGCTGTCGCCACAACATGGCGTTCACCCTGGGGCGTCTCGGCCGCCTGGAGGAGTCGTACCGCACGGCCCACGAGGTCGCCGAGGCCCGGGCCCGGCTGCTCGGCGAGGCACACCCCGACACCCTCGTGACCCGCTACGAGGTGGCGTACACCCTCACCCGGCTCGGCCGCGGACAGGAGGCGCTCGCCCAGTACCGCGCCATCGCCGACGCGCGCGCCGCCGCCCTCGGCCCCGACCACCCGGACACCCTCGCGGCCCGCTACGAGACGGGGGTCTGCCTCGGCCGGCTCGGCCAGGCCGCGGACGCCCTCGACCTCTGCCGCGACCTCGTCGCCGCCCGCACCCGCGCCCAGGGGCCCGACGGGCCGGAGACGCTGCGCGCCCGCCAGGCCCTCGCCGTCAACCTCGGCCGGCTCGGACGCTGGACGGAGGCGCTCGCCGAATCCGAGGGCGTGCACGCCGATCGCGCGCGGGTCCTCGGCGCCGACCATCCGGACACGCTCACCAGCCGCTGGGAGACGGCCGTCGCCCTCGGGAGGCTCGACCGCTGGGAGGAGGCGCTGGAGTGCCACCGGGCGATCGCCGCCGCCCGCACCCGACTCCTCGGCCCCGCCCACCCCGACACCCTGACCGCGCTCGACGCCGAGGCCCACTGCCTGGAGCGCCTCGGCCGCGACGCCGAAGCGGCCGCCCTCCTCCTGAGAGCGGCCACCCCGCCGGGGGCGTGACGGCGGGCCGCGCACCGGGGCCGGACGTGCTCAGCCGGCCGGCGCGAGCTCCTTCGGGCCGTAGGGGGCCGTGGCCGCCCCGGTCGCCGGCGCCCAGTAGCGATCGCCGTAGGACCAGTGCCACCACTCCGTCGGGTAGTTCACCAGGCCCGTCGAGGTGAGCACGGAGCCGAGCAGCTCCCGGTGGGCACGGGCCTCCGCGCCGATGCCGTCGGCTACGCGAAGGCGTCCGTGGGGTCCTGCTTGCGCGTGTCGACGAGCAGCGAGCCGGCGCGGCGGACGTCCACCAGGCGCTCACCGCACTCGGTCACGGGTATGGCGGCGACCCTCGGGTCCGCCATCAGAACGATCTCGGTCATGCCGTGATCATGCCCCGTCGCAGCGGGCTTCCCCCGGCACGCGGGCGCGTGTGAGCATGAGCCATGACCGCCCGTGATCCCCTCCGCGACGCCCCGGCCCCCGCCCGCTCGTACGACGCCGTCGTCGTCGGGGGCGGGCACAACGGGCTCGTCGCCGCCGCCTATCTGGCCCGTGCCGGACGCTCCGTCCTCCTCCTGGAGCGGCTCGGCTCCACCGGCGGGGCGGCCGTGTCGACGCGGCCCTTCGCCGGGGTCGACGCCCGCCTCTCCCGGTACTCGTACCTGGTCTCGCTCCTCCCGGAGAAGATCGTGCGGGAGCTCGGGCTGCGGTTCGCCGTCCGGAAACGGTCCGTCTCCTCGTACACCCCGAAGGGCGACGGCGGCCTCCTCGTCGGCGGCGGACCGGACCGCACCCGCGCCTCCTTCGCCGCGCTCACCGGCTCCGACCGGGCCTACGAGGCCTGGCAGGCCTTCTACGCCCGCACCGGCGAGGCCGCCCGCCGGATCTTCCCCACCCTCACCGAGCCCCTCCCCGCCCGCGCCGAGCTGCGCGCCCGCGTCGACGACGCCGACACCTGGCGGATCCTCTTCGAGGAACCCCTCGGCGTCGCCGTCGAGCGGAGCTTCGCCGACGACCTCGTCCGGGGCGTCGTCCTCACCGACGCCCTCATCGGCACCTTCGCCGACGCCCACGACCCCACCCTGCTGCAGAACCGCTGCTTCCTGTACCACGTCATCGGCGGCGGAACCGGCGACTGGGACGTGCCCGTCGGCGGCATGGGCGCCCTCACCGACGCCCTCGCGGACGCCGCCCGCACCGCCGGGGCCCACATCCTCACCGGCCACGAGGCCACCCGGATCGAGACCGACGGGCACCGCGCCGCGATCACCTACCGCACTGCCGACGGCGAGGGCACCGTCGAGGCCGACCGGGTCCTCGTCAACGCCTCCCCGCAGGAGCTCGCCGTCCTGCTCGGCGAGACGCCCCCGCCCGCCCCGGAGGGCGCCCAGCTCAAGGTCAACATGCTGCTGACCCGGCTGCCGAGGCTCCGCGACCGCTCCGTCGACCCGCGCGAGGCCTTCGCCGGCACCTTCCACATCGCCGAGGGGTACGGGCAGCTGGCCACCGCCCACGCCGAGGCCGCCGCCGGGCGCCTGCCCTCCGCCCCGCCGTCCGAGATCTACTGCCACTCCCTCACCGACCCGACGATCCTCGGCCCGGAACTGGCCGCCACCGGCCACCAGACGCTCACCCTGTTCGGCCTGCACACCCCCGCCCGGCTGTTCGCCGCCGACAACGAGGGCACGCGCGCGAAGCTCCTGGCGGCGACCCTCGCCCAGCTCGACGCCCACCTGGACGAGCCGATAGCCGACTGCCTCGCCCTCGACGCCGAGGGGCGCCCCTGCATCGAGGCGAAGACGCCGCTGGACCTCGAACGCGAACTGCGGCTGCCCGGCGGCCACATCTTCCACCGCGATCTCTCCTTCCCGTACGGGGACGGGGACACCGGCCGCTGGGGCGTCGAGACCCCGCACGCCAACGTCCTCCTGTGCGGAGCGGGCGCGATCCGCGGCGGGGGAGTGAGCGGCATCCCCGGCCACAACGCGGCGATGGCGGCACTGGGCCGGTGACGGCGGGGCCCCCTCGACCGGGCCCTCTCCGTTCGGCCCCGTTGACGTCGCCCTCTCCCCGCCTGGGGTGTGAAGCTGATCTGCGAGCGCGCTTAAGAAATCCTCGATGGACCGCAGGCCTCGCGTACGGAAGATTCTCTTCCAGGGATCTTGGGCGCGCAGTCGTGCCCGCACCCCCACATCACAGGACACGCACGTCGGGAGCCGTTGCATTGAAGGCGCTGGTCAAGCTGAAGGCGGAGCCGGGACTCTGGCTCACGGACGTGCCCGAGCCGGAGACAGGCCCGGGGGACGTCCTCATCAAGGTCAAGCGGACCGGTATCTGCGGGACCGACCTGCACATCCGCTCCTGGGACGGCTGGGCGCAGAAGACGATCGCCACGCCGTTGACGATCGGCCACGAGTTCGTCGGCGAGGTCGTCTCCGTCGGCCGTGACGTCGCCGACATCAACGTCGGCGACCTGGTCAGCGGCGAGGGCCACCTCGTCTGCGGCAAGTGCCGCAACTGTCTGGCCGGCCGCCGCCACCTCTGCCGCGCCACCGTCGGCCTCGGCGTCGGCCGGGACGGTGCCTTCGCCGAGTACGTGGCGCTGCCCGCCTCCAACGTGTGGGTGCACCGGACCCCCGTCGACCTCGACGTCGCCGCGATCTTCGACCCCTTCGGCAACGCCGTGCACACGGCCCTCTCCTTCCCGCTCGTCGGCGAGGACGTCCTCGTCACCGGCGCCGGCCCCATCGGCATCATGGCCGCGGCCGTCGCCAAGCACGCCGGCGCCCGCAACGTCGTCATCACCGACGTCAGCGAGGAGCGCCTCGCCCTGGCGCGCAAGACGGGCGTCTCGCTCGCCCTCAACGTCGCCGAGCAGACCATCGCCGACGGCCAGCGCACCCTCGGGCTCAAGGAGGGCTTCGACGTCGGCCTGGAGATGTCCGGCAACCCGCGCGCGATGCGCGACATGATCGCCAACATGACCAACGGCGGAAAGATCGCCATGCTGGGCCTGCCCAGTGAGGACTTCGCCGTCGACTGGGCGAAGATCGTCACCTCCATGATCACGATCAAGGGCATCTACGGCCGCGAGATGTTCGAGACCTGGTACGCGATGTCGGTGCTCCTCGAGGGCGGCCTGGACCTCAGCCCGGTCATCACCGGCCGCTACGACCACACCGACTTCGAAGCCGCCTTCGACGACGCGGCCTCCGGCAAGAGCGGCAAGATCATCCTCGACTGGACCACGGGAGCCTGACCCATGTTCGATTCCGTACGCGACTCCGTCCGCGCCACCCTCGAAGAGATCGAGCAGGCCGGACTGCACAAGCCCGAGCGGGTCATCGGCACCCCCCAGTCCGCGACCGTCGAGGTCACCGCGGGAGGCCGCCCCGGCGAGGTGCTCAACTTCTGCGCCAACAACTACCTGGGCCTCGCCGACCACCCCGAGGTCATCGCCGCCGCCCACGAGGCCCTGGACCGATGGGGCTACGGCATGGCGTCCGTCCGCTTCATCTGCGGCACGCAGGAGGTCCACAAGGAGCTGGAGGCGCGCCTGTCCTCCTTCCTCGGCCAGGAGGACACGATCCTCTACTCCTCCTGCTTCGACGCCAACGGCGGCGTCTTCGAGACCCTCCTCGGCGCCGAGGACGCCGTCATCTCCGACGCCCTCAACCACGCCTCGATCATCGACGGCATCCGCCTCTCCAAGGCCCGCCGCTTCCGCTACGCCAACCGCGACATGGCCGACCTGGAGCAGCAGCTCAAGGAGGCCACGGAGGGCGGCGCCCGGCGCAAGCTGATCGTCACCGACGGCGTCTTCTCCATGGACGGCTACGTCGCCCCGCTCGACGAGATCTGCGACCTGGCCGAGCGCTACGACGCCATGGTGATGGTCGACGACTCGCACGCGGTCGGCTTCGTCGGCCCCGGCGGCCGCGGCACCCCCGAGCTGCACGGCGTCATGGACCGCGTCGACATCATCACCGGCACCCTCGGCAAGGCCCTCGGCGGCGCCTCCGGCGGTTACGTGGCGGCCCGCGCCGAGATCGTCGCCCTGCTGCGCCAGCGCTCCCGCCCGTACCTCTTCTCGAACACCCTCGCCCCGGTCATCGCCGCCGCCTCCCTGAAGGTCATCGACCTCCTGGAGTCCGCCGGCGACCTGCGCGAGCGCCTGGGCGCCAACACGGCGCTGTTCCGCTCCCGCATGACCGAGGAGGGCTTCGACATCCTCCCCGGCGACCACGCCATCGCCCCCGTCATGATCGGCGACGCGGCCGAGGCCGGCCGGATGGCCGAGCTGCTCCTGGAGCGCGGCGTGTACGTGATCGGCTTCTCGTACCCCGTCGTCCCGCAGGGCGCGGCCCGCATCCGCGTCCAGCTCTCCGCCGCCCACTCGACGGAGGACGTGAACCGGGCCGTCGACGCCTTCGTCGACGCCCGCGCAGCCCTGCGCTCCTAGTGTCCACGGGCTGAGACACTAGGGGCATGATCGAAGCGCGGCGGTTGCACATCCTCCGTGCGGTGGCCGACCACCGCACGGTCACGGCGGCGGCCGCCGCGCTCTATCTCACCCCCTCCGCCGTCTCCCAGCAGCTCGCGGCCCTGGAGCAGGAGACCGGCCACCGCCTGGTGGACCGCAGCGCGCGCGGCGCGCGCCTCACCCCGGCCGGCGAGATCCTGCTCAGCCACGCCAACGCCGTGCTCGCCCAGTTGGAACGCGCCGAGGCCGAGCTCGCCGCCTACGGCTCCGGCGACGCCGGTACGGTCACGGTCGCCGCGTTCGCCACCGGCATCGGGCTCGTGGTGGCCCCGGCCATCACGTCCCTCGCCCGGACCGCGCCCGGCATCCGGGTCCGGGTCCGGGACGCGGAGGGCGACGAGAGCCTGCTCATGGTCCTGGACCGGCAGGTGGACGTGGCCGTCGCGGTCGAGTACCGGGGCGCGCCGGGCGAGGACGACGACCGGCTCACCCGCGTCCCGCTCTACGCCGAGCCGTTCGACGCGGTCCTGCCGCCCGGCCACCCCCTGGCGGCCGGCGAACGGGTCGCGCTCGCCGACCTCGCCAAGGACACCTGGATAGGCCAGTCCGAGGGGAACCCCTGCCATGACGTGACCGTTCTGGCCTGCGAGTACGCCGGATTCGCGCTGAATCCGGAGCACTCCTCCGACGACTTCCGCGCCGTCGTCGCCCTCGCGGCGGCGTCCGCCGGCGTGGCGCTCGTGCCGCGGTCGGCCCTGCGCGGGATGGAGCTCACGGGCGTGGAGGTCCGTCCGATCGAGGGCGTCGCCCCGACCCGCAGGGTCTTCGCCGCCGTCCGGCGCGGCGCGGAGGACCACCCCCTGATCAGCCCCGTGCTGACCGCCCTGCGCACGGCCTCGGAGGACGGCGCCTGACCCGGCGCCCCATCCGCCGGGACGCCGTAGGCGTACTGGCGGAGCCCCCCTGCGCCCCACCAGACTGGGCGCCATGGAAACCATGGTGACCGTCGGTGAAGGCGAAGTCTGGGCGGACGACGCGGGAGGGGACGGCCTGCCGCTGGTCCTGCTCCATCCAGGCGTCGGCGACTCCACGGTGTGGGACCCGGTCCTGCCGGCGCTCGTCGCGCGGCACCGGGTGATCCGCTACGACGTGCGCGGCTACGGGCGTTCACCCGCGCCCACCTCCGCGTACTCCCCGGTCCGCGACCTGGCCGGGGTCCTCGACCGCTTCGAGATCGAGCGGGCGGTCCTGGTGGGCTCCAGCATGGGCGGGGCCACCTCGGTCGACTTCGCCCTGGAGGCACCCGAGCGGGTGGCGGGCCTCGCCCTCTTCGTTCCCGGTGTCTCGGGGTACGAGGGGCTGGACAAGGGCGAGTTCTTCGAGCGCCTCGAACCACTGGCCAAGGCCGGTGACGTGGACGGCATCGTCCGGCTCGGGCTTGCCGCGTGGGGGAAGGCCGGCGGCGGGACCCCCGAGTCCGACCCGGTCGCGGCGGAGCTCTGCCGGGCCGTGCTGCCCGCCTGGATCAGCAACATCGGCCACCAGCTCACCGGCCCGCCCGCCTTCGACCGGCTCGGGGAGATCTCCGCGCCGACCCTGCTCGCGCTGGGCGAGCAGGACCGGCCGGAGGTCGTGCGCTGCAACGAGGAGATGGCCGAACGGATCCCGGGCTGCCGTCTCGTCAGGCTGGCCGCCTCCGACCACTACCCGACACTGCGCGAACCGCAGCACGTCGCCCGGCTGATCGAGGAGCTGTACGCCCAGGCGGCGTGAGTCCTGAGCACGGAGGCCGGATCCTTCGGCCGGCGGGCGGTACGTCCACCGGCCGAGGGGTTCGCCCGCCTACCAGATGGTGGAGAAGCCGAGGCGGAGCTTCTCGTTGCTCTTCGCCACTTCGAGGGAGCCGGCCTTCACGTCGGCCGCTTCGCCGGTGGTGAGGGCGGTGTCGAAGAGCCGCACGTCGTCCAGGGCGCCGCGGAAGAGCTGCGCCACCCCGACCGGCTGGTTGGGGAAGTCGGGCCGGGCACCGATGTGGATGTTGAACTCGGCCGCCGGAGTGAGGTTCCGCTCGCTCGCCGAGGCCCCGGCCGGCATGGTCGCGGTGGCCGCGGGGCCCCCGTCCACGGCGAGGCGGATGGTGAGGCCCTGACGCGTGAACACGACGTGGTGCCACTGGCCGTCGTTGTACGAGGACGGGAGCGTCACCTCGGTGGAGCCGATGTCCGTGCCGACGGTGCCGCGCAGCACGTTGCTCCCGGGTTCGGCCCGGACGGAGAAGTGCCGGCCCTTCTTCAGCGGGTCGGTGCCCGGCATGCCGTACGCCCAGATGATCGGCAGCGTGCCCGTCGTGGCGGAGTGCTTGAACCAGGCCGTGACGGTGAAGTCCTTGTCGTCGACCCGCAGGGACGGCGAGCAGACGAGGCGCAGGTAGTCGTCCTCACCGTCGAACTCCATGGCCACGCCGTCGAGACGCGTGCCGAGCCGCGCCCCGCCGTGGACGATGGCGTGGTTGCCGGCCTCGCCGGGACCCTTGACGCGCGTGTCGGAGGTGCGCGGACGGCGCAGCTCCGTCCGGGAGCCGTCCATGGCCTGCTCGGTGAAGGCGGCGAAGGCGACGTTGCCGTGCGGGATGTTGCCGGCCGTCTCGTACACGATGCCGATCGAACCGTTCGGCAGCAGCGTCAGATCGGAGTAGCCGGTGCGGGCCGCCGAGACCAGGGTGCCGACGGTCTGCCAGGTCTTGCCCTCGTCGTACGAGGAGCGGACGGCCAGCTCTCGCCGGTCCTCCAGCGCGCTCGGGCCGAGACGGGAGGCACCCGAGTACAGCAGCTGGTCGGGCTTTCCGTCCTGGTCCACGGCGTGCAGCCGCAGCAGCGAGCCGAACACCGGGGAGGTGTCCAGGTCGGCCACCTGGGTGAAGGGGGCCGCGAAGGCTCCGCCGCCGTCGGTGCCGACGGCGGCGAGCCGGTGCTCGTTGGTCTGGCAGTGCGTGGGCGCGGAGTTGCGGGCGTTGACGTAGACGTTCCCGTCGACGGTCTCGACGACCGTGAGCTCCGCCGGGTACGCACCGGACTTGCTCGCCTCGGAGGTGGCACCGAGGGTCCAGGTGAGTCCGCCGTCGTCGCTGATGTACAGCTGGCCGCCCGCGGTCGTGTCACCGCCGGCCGTGTGGTCGCCGGGGACGATCAGCCGGCCGTGGTGCGGACCGCGGCTGAGCTGGATGCCGTGGCCGGGGCCGGTGGAGACCCATCCCCAGCCGGCGGCCTTGAGCTGCGGCTGGGGCGCGCTCGCGGACCAGGTCACGCCGCCGTCCATGCTGTGGACGGCGTGGACGGTGCGCTCGTACCCGGTGCGGCTGGGCTTGACCGGGTCGTGGTTCCAGTCGCTGCTGGAGTACAGGAGCGTGATCCGGCCGGTGACCGCGTCCACGACCGGCGCGGGGTTGCCGTGGGCGAGCTCGTCGGAGCCGCCGACGACGATCTGGAGGGCCTGCCAGGTCGTACCTCCGTCGAGGGACCTCTTGAGCACGAGGTCGTTGTCGCCGACGTCGTGGCAGCCGGTGGAGTCCAGCCGGGTGCGGCCCTCGGCGAAGGCGAGGAGGACGCCCGTCTTGCTGGTG
The DNA here is from genome assembly GCF_900105415.1 of Streptomyces sp. TLI_105. GTDB lineage: Bacteria > Actinomycetota > Actinomycetes > Streptomycetales > Streptomycetaceae > Streptomyces. Next base: position 7,476,453 of record NZ_FNSM01000001.1, read on the forward strand.
ACGACGGCGGGGATGCGGGTGCAGTAGTAGTTCTCCCGCGCCTTGAACGGCACGGTGGACACCTGCTTCGCGACCTCCGGCACGGTGGTCGCGGCCGTCGTCGAGGCGACGGCGGGCGACTGCGGCGCGACCGCGAGGACGACCGCGGCCAGGACGGCGAGGGAGAGCGCGCAGAACCACGCGGACAGCGCGAAGCGGCGAGCGCCCGGTGGACGGCGCTCGGACAAGGGCAGCATGAAGGAACACCTCTTACGAAAGCGAAAGCGGAGGCGACGGACGAGGGGCGGCTGGGCCGGGAAGCGGTTGTGCCGCGTTCGTCAGCGGGCCGGTCGCGGCGGCCCCCGCGGAGCGGAAGGGCACCGAGCACGGGCGACGCGACAGACGCTCGCCTCGGCGTTCGTCCCATCCCCCGGTGAGATCTCCCGGCGAGGGACGCTACCTCATGTGATCACTTGTGCGCAGCCCGCCCCGACGGTTCGTCAGTTCGGACTCAATCGGCGGACCTGGTCCAGCCGTTCGCCTCGATCCGCGCCCCGTCCGCCGGCCGCGCCTCGTCGAACACCGGCAGCCCCGCCGCGTCGAGCAGCCGCAGCCCGTCCACGTACACACCCCGTCCCACGTACCGCTGATCGGTGGTGTACCGCCAGCGCAGGAGGGCGTTCGCCCCGGGCAGCGGCGCGGACACGGTGTGCCAGACGCGGCCGGACCAGCCGCCGACCGTGCCCGTCGGGTGCTCGGCGCGGCCGTCGGTGGTGAAGGGCACCGGCCGCCAGGTCGTGCCGCCGTCGGCCGAGGCCTCCAGGGCGACCGGGTCGGCGCCCGGCTCGGTGTCCCACCACAGCGCGCACTCCAGGCTTGCGGCGCCGGTCACATGAGGCAGCGTCAGGGTGGCCGTCGTGGCGCTCGCCATGCCGGAGAACCATGAGGTACGGCCCCGGGCCGGGCGGACGGGGACGGCGCGGGCCAGCCGGTCCGCCGTGGCGACGCGCGGCGCGGAGCCGGAGCGCCAGGAGCGCACCGGGTGCACGGAGTTGCCGAGCACGATCAGGAACGCGTCGGTCGTCGGGTCGAGGACGAGGCTGGTGCCCGTGAAGCCGGTGTGCCCGGCCGTGCGCGGGGTGGCCATGGCGCCCATGTACCAGTGCTGGTAGAGCTCGAAGCCGAGCCCGTGCTCGTCGCCGGGGAAGGCGGTGTTGAAGTCGGTGAACATCAGCTCCACCGACGCGGGGGAGAGGATGCGGGCCCGGCCGTACGCGCCGCCGTTGAGCAGGGTGCGGGCGAGGATCGCGAGGTCCCAGGCGCGGGAGAAGACACCGGCGTGGCCCGCCACACCCCCGAGGGAGTAGGCGTTCTCGTCGTGGACCTCGCCCCACACCATGCCCCGGTCGAGGCCGGACCAGGGCCGCCGGGCGTCCTCGGTGGCGGCGATCCCCGGACGCCAGGAGAGCGGCGGATTGAAACGAGTGCGGTGCATCCCGAGTGGAGCGGTGATCTCGTCGTGGAGCAGGACCTCCAGGCCGCGACCGGTGATCTCCTCCAGGATCAGCTGGAGCGAGATCAGGTTCAGGTCCGAGTAGAGGTACGCGGAGCCCGGCGGGTTCGCCGGGGTCTCGGCCCACAGCAGCCGCAGCTTCCCCTCCCGCGTCGGCTCCCGGTAGAGCGGGATCCAGGACCGGAAGCCGGACGTGTGGGTGAGCAGCTGCCGTACGGTGACGTCCTGCTTCCCACCGCCGCCGAACTCCGGCAGGTACGCGGCGACCTTCTCCTCCAGCTCCAGCGTCCCGCGCTCGATCTGCTGCACCGCCAGGATCGAGGTGAACAGCTTGGAGACCGACGCCAGGTCGAAGACGGTGTCCTCGGTCATGGGGATCCGCCGCTCCGGCGGCAGCTCGACCCCGGCGTCGGTCTTCTCGTCGTACGCCGCGTACCGCACGGCCGAGCCGATCGCCCGGTGCAGGGCGACGGTCCCGCCCCGCCCGGCGAGCAGGACGGCGCCCGCGTACCACGGGTGCGTGGGGGAGGGCGCGAGGAAGCGCTCGGCGTCCGCGACCAGCCCGTCCAGGTGCGGCGCGAGCAGCCCGGCGCGCTCCGCGGAGCCGCGCCGCAGCATGGTCCGCCGCGCGGCCGATCCCGACCCCGGTCCCGACCGCCGGCCCTCCGCAGCCGCCGCCCCCGGCACCGCACCGATCATCAGCGCCCCTCCAAGGGCCAGCACCCCGCCGCCGAAGGCGCGGCGGCTCGGCCTTACGTCTCGCTTCGCCCGCTCCGTCATGTCCACCCTCTCCCACCGGGCGCGGCGGCGAAACGCAGACGCACCGGCCCCAAAGAATCTGACGCTGCATCAGAAAATGTCTTCCCTCCGCCGCGCCGCTGCGGCATCCTGCCGCCCATGAAGACGGAGCTGAGTCGCACACTGGGGATCGAGCACGCCATCTTCGGCTTCACGCCCTTCCCCGCGGTGGCCGCCGCACTCACCAGAGCCGGCGGGTTCGGCGTCCTCGGCGCGGTCCGCTACACCGCGCCCGACGACCTCGCCCGCGACCTCGACTGGATGCAGGAGCACACCGACGGCCTGCCCTACGGCCTCGACGTCGTGATGCCCGCGAAGAAGGCGGTCGAAGGCGTCACCGAGGCCGAGATCGAGGCCATGATCCCCGAGGAGCACCGGGCGTTCGTCCGCGCCACGCTCGCCAAGCACGGAGTCCCCGAACTGGCCGAGGGCGAGGCCTCCGGCTGGCGGATCACCGGCTGGATGGAGCAGGTCGCCCGCAGCCAGCTCGACGTGGCCTTCGGCTACCCGATCAGACTCCTCGCCAACGCCCTCGGATCGCCGCCGCCCGACGTCGTCGCCCGCGCCCACGACCACGGCGTCCTCGTCGCCGCCCTCGCCGGCAGCGCCCGCCACGCCCGCCACCACGCCGACGCCGGCATCGACATCGTCGTCGCCCAGGGGTACGAGGCGGGCGGCCACACCGGCGAGATCGCCTCCATGGTCCTCACCCCCGAGGTCGTCGACGCCGTCTCCCCGCTGCCCGTGCTGGCCGCCGGCGGCATCGGCAGCGGCGAGCAGATCGCCGCCGGACTCGCCCTCGGCGCCCAGGGCGTCTGGCTCGGCTCGATCTGGCTCACCACCACCGAGGCCGAGCTGCACTCCCGCGCCCTCACCGACAAGCTGCTCGCCGCCGGCTCCGGCGACACGGTCCGCTCCCGCGCACTGACCGGCAAGCCCGCCCGTCAGCTCCGCACCGAGTGGACCGACGCCTGGGACGACCCGGCGGGGCCCGGCCCGCTCCCCATGCCCCTCCAGGGACTCCTGGTCGCCGAGGCCGTCTCCCGTATCCAGCGGTACGAGGTCGAGCCGCTCCTCGGCACCCCCGTCGGACAGATCGTCGGCCGGATGAACTCCGAGCGCAGCGTCCAGCAGGTCGTCGACGACCTCACCCGCGGCTTCGAGAAGGCCGTGGACCGCATCAACCGCATCGCCGGACGGAGCGCCCAGTGAGCAACGGTCCCGCCGGAAGCCGGCCCCCCGCCGGAAGCCAGACCTCCACCGGAAGTCAGCCCTCCACCGGAAGTCAGCCCTCCACCGGAAGCCGGCACTCCACCGGAAGCCGGCCCCCCGCCGGAAATCAGGCCCCCTCCGGATTCTGGGCCCAGGCCGCCGCCGACCCCGGTCGCGCCGTCCTCGTCGCGCCCGACGGCGAGGAGTGGAGCGCCGGCCGGCTGCACGCCGAGGCCAACCGGCTCGTCCACGGGCTGCGCGCCGCCGGACTCGAACGCGGCGACGCGTTCGCCGTCGTCCTGCCCAACGGCCCCGAGTTCTTCACCGCCCATCTCGCCGCCACCCAGGCCGGTTTCTACCTCGTCCCCGTCAACCACCACTTCGTCGGCCCCGAGATCGCCTGGATCGTCGCCGACTCCGGCGCCAAGGTCCTGGTGGCGCACGAGCGCTTCGCCGAGGCGGTCACCCTCGCCGCCGACGAGGCCGGGCTCGCGCCCACCCACCGGTACGCCGTCGGCACCGTCCCCGGCTTCCGCCCGTACGCCGCACTGCTCGACGGGCAGGACGGATCCGCGCCCGCCGACCGCACGCTCGGCTGGGTCATGAACTACACCTCCGGCACCACCGGCCGGCCCCGGGGCATCCGCCGCCCGCTCCCCGGAAAGCTCCCCGAGGAGACCCACCTCGGCGGCTTCCTCGGCATCTTCGGCATCCGGCCCGCCGACGGCAACGTCCATCTCGTCTGCTCGCCGCTCTACCACACCGCCGTGCTCCAGTTCGCGGCCGCCGCCCTGCACATCGGCCACCCGCTCGTCCTCATGGACCGGTGGGAGCCGGAGGAGATGCTCCGGCTGATCGACCGGTACTCGTGCACCCACACCCACATGGTCCCCACCCAGTTCCACCGCCTGCTCGCCCTCCCCGCGGAGGTACGGGAGCGGTACGACGTGTCCTCCATGCGCCACGCCATCCACGGCGCCGCGCCCTGCCCCGAGCACGTCAAGCGGGCAATGATCGACTGGTGGGGCCGGTGCGTCGAGGAGTACTACGCGGCCAGCGAGGGCGGCGGCGCCTTCGCCACCGCCGAGGAGTGGCTCAAGAAGCCGGGGACCGTCGGCCGGGCCTGGCCCATCAGCGAACTCGCCGTCTTCGACGACGACGGCAAGCGGCTGCCGCCCGGCGAACTCGGCACCGTCTACCTCAAGATGAACACCGGCGGCTTCCAGTACCACAAGGACGAGGCGAAGACCGCGAAGAACCGCATCGGCGACTTCTTCACCGTCGGCGACCTCGGCGTCCTCGACGAGGACGGCTACCTCTTCCTCCGCGACCGCAAGATCGACATGATCATCTCCGGCGGGGTCAACATCTACCCCGCCGAGATCGAGGCGGCGCTGCTCGCCCACCCCGCCGTCGCGGACGCCGCCGCCTTCGGGATCCCGCACGCCGACTGGGGCGAGGAGGTCAAGGCGGTCGTCGAGGCGGCCGAGGGATACGAGCCGGGGCCCGCGCTCGCCGCCGAGATCCTGGCCCACTGCGGCGACCGCCTCGCCGGCTTCAAACGCCCGAAGTCGGTCGACTTCGTCCCGGCCATGCCCCGCGACCCCAACGGCAAGCTGTACAAGCGCCGCCTCCGCGACCCGTACTGGGAGGGCCGGGAGCGCCCGCTCTAGGCGGTGCCCTGCCGGCGGACCATCTCGGTGATCCAGACGGGTGCGAACGGGGAGATGCAGCCCGGGGCGGTCGGATGGTCCCTGAGCACCTGGAGCCGCTCACCGATGTCGACGGCGCGGGCGCGGTACTCGGGGTGCTCGATCCCGATCCGGGCCAGGCAGTGGTTCATCGCCCACTGCAGGCGGTCGGGCGCGTCCTTCATCTCCGCCTCGATGACGTCGAGCAGTCCGGGGAGGTCGAGGCCCTCGGGCTGCTTCGCCACGCGCGCGGTGGTCAGCGCCCAGCCCGCGCTCGCGACCACCGGATCCGGATCGGCGAGCCAGGCGAGGCGGAGCTCCTCGGCGTGCGGGTTCTTCTTCACCACGTAGTTCACGAGCCAGTCGTGCACCTTGGGGGCGCGGGCCTCGCGCACCATGCGGTCGAGATCGTCCCGCTCGAACGCCTTCGGGCGGCAGACCAGGAGCGCGAGGAGCCGCGCGGCGGTGTCGTCCGTTTTCCAGAGCCGAAGCGCGAGCTCCTGCTGTGTCTTCAGCCGCTTCGCGAGCGCGCGCAGCTTGCCGAGGTTCACGCCGTGGTCGTCGCCGTGCCGCTCGTCGACCTCGCGTGCCTTCGGGTCGTCGAGCTCCGCCGGCTCGGCCATCACCTCGGCCAACGCCGTCTCCGCCACCTCGTCCTCCTGCCCGCCGCGTGTGAAATTCAGCCTATGCCGGACACCCGTGGGGTTAGGGTGCGGCGGATCGACCTTTTGGCGAGGAGGCGTGTGGAACAGCGGGTGCGGGTGCACAAGGTCCGGCTCGGCGCCGGCGAGGTCAGGGTCCTCCAACCGGATCCGGCCCCGGCGCGGCTCGCCCTGCGCGACGACGGCCACTGGCTGTCGATGTACGCCGACCGGGACGGTGCCGAGCGACTCACCGCGCTGTGGGCGCTGGCGGCCCGCTCCGCCCGCTCCCTGGTCCACCTCCCGATCCGCGCCAACCCGGCGCCCGGCGGGGCCGTGGGGGAGGGCGAGCCGGTCGCGCTCGACCTGGTCCTGGTCCACCACAGTCTGCAGTTCCCCACCGCCTCGTGGAAGCGGCTCCGGTCCCGGCTCGGCGCGGGCAGGCTTCACACCGCCGCCACCCCGGACGACGACTTCCCCGACGAGAGCGCCATCGACCACGAGCGCAGGTACCACTCGACGTACCGGGACCACCTCGGCTTCGACATCGCCGCCCACACCCTCTTCGTCGTGGGCAGCGCCACGGCGTTCCGGGAGCACGGCTCCGCGCTGCGCGGTCTCGTCGACGAGGCCCCGTCCCACCGGCACCGCCATCCGGGTGCCGGGCACTTCTGCGTGGAGTTCGGCTCCGGCCCGTGGACGCGTCCGCGGACCCGCCGGCACGTGCCGGGTGTCCTGCACATCCAGTACTGCGAGGACTGGCGCGTCTGATCAGTGAGCCTTTTCAGCATGGCCACCGATCGGGTGACGCCGGCGAGACCGAGGTGAGGGCCGCACCGCACAGAACCCCCGTGCCGTTGGGAGAGGTGTTCGACGTCTCAACCCATCGGCACAGGAGCCTCGTTGGTTCCCTACCCTGCCGCACTCGACCCGCCTCATGCCCTGGTCGAGTGGGTCATGATGCTCATCGTCACCCGTGAGGGTGACCGCAGGCGCAAGCTCCCGCCGCACCAGCGGGCGTTCGTCGCTCTGGTGTACCTACGCCGCCACGACACCCTCCTCCGGATCGCGTCCGGCTTCGGGATGTCGGTCGGCACCGTCCACGCGTATGTCACCACCGTGACCAGTCTGCTCGCCGAACGGGCCCCTGGCCTGCTCAAGACGCTGCGCGAGCGTGACCCGGAGTTCATCCTGCTGGACGGGACCCTCGCCGAGTGCGACCGCGTCGGCGACAGCCGGGCCGACTACTCGGCCAGGCACCGCCGGCACGCCGTGAACGTCCAGGTCGTCACCGATCCGACCGGCGAGCTGTTGTGGATCTCGCCCGCGCTGCCGGGCCGCACTCACGATCTGACCGCGGCCCGTACCCACCGCATCATCCGGATCTGCGAGCGCCAGGGCGTCCCCGTCCTCGCCGACCGCGCCTACCAGGATGCCGGCCCCTGGGTCACCACCGGACTCAAACGCCCACCGGGCGGTGAACTCACCCTCACCCGGCGCACCGTCAACCGGGCCCTGGCCGCGGCGAGGGCACCGGTCGAACGCGGCATGGCACGGCTGAAGTCGTGGCAGATCTTCCGCAGATCCCGCATCAGCTCCAACCGCATGACCGTTATCACCAAAGCCGTCCTCACCCTGGAGCGGCAACGCTGAAAACGCTCACCGTCATGCAAGAATTGCGTCGAAATCCGTCGCGTTAGTCCCGTGCCTGACATTGTAGCCTTCGAGTACGGCCTTCTTCAGGACATCGGCACGAACGTCAGATGTCGCGCGCGGCGAGACGACACCGGGCGTGTTTTCATAGTTGAAAACGATGACGTCAAGAAACACAAGGTCCCTCAGCCTTCGGCCTCCAACGAGACCGAGGAGCGCTGACGTAATAGACGGGTATGGGGTGAACTGTGGGTTATCGAGCCACTGCTTGAGCTCGTCGCGAGGTACACTGAAATCCACCCTGATGGACTGAAGCGCACTGATGGTGTCATCCGACGACAGAGGCTGCATAACTGTTCCTGTAGGGCCTTCGGCTGAGCTTACGTTTTGCGGGCCATGCCATGCCATTGATTCATCACGCCAGAAGAAATCGAACCCCTTCTGGTCCCGGGTCCGTGCGATCATCTCGAGGTTGCCGTTGTCCGCGCTGCCGAAGTTACTCTGGAGGAGCGAAACCTCATCGTATACCGACGTCCCTATCTTGCCTGCGTAACTCCATCCTTCCTGGAGTTTTAGCGATTCCCCTACATCTCCGTTGTTTCTCCAAAAATGGAGAATTCCTCCGTCTTTCGCGGGGCCCACCAGTTCTAGATTGCCGTAGTGGGCAGAGTCCCACGGTATGAAGTCGGAAGCTTCGCTGAGGTCGTAGTCGCTTTGCAGAAGGCAGGGTCTACCGCGAAATGGGCGCAGTACATGCCCAAGGTCGGTGGGCTGATCGACGGTAAGCCCCTCATTCCACCCAAAATGGCTGTCGTCCCAAAGGTATCCGCCTCCTAGCTTGTTCCGAGCCCATGTGTAGATGTGCAGGGCTCCTTGGTCTGAGATGGTCGTGATCATGACTTGTCCACGGCACACACCATTGCAAGTGTCACGCATTTCCTTCCAGCCTGCTTTACCGAAAGGGTTGAATAGTGTTGTAAGGGCGAGCCCTGCCCCCACGAAGCTGCGGTCTTTGAGGATGGTGCCCCCGAACGAATCGTTCGAACTTGGGCCGTTGATGCGGGTCCAGGGCGGGATTGTGGTATTTCCGCTTGCCGGGTTCTGCCGCTTCAGCATCACAAATCCTCCGCCGCTCAATGGCGCTACGACGAAAAAATCGTTTTCAAGGTGCGACTCGAGATCGACTCCGAAAGGGCCTTCGTCGAACTCCGCACCGGAATACGCAATGCTCGCGGCTCCCGACACGCCAGTCAGCGCAGTACCGAAGTTTGACCAGACAAGCGCTCCACCGTTCTCGCGGGACCAGTGCTCAACCGCGCCGTCTTCCCTGGTGGCCATCACTTCGAGGTTATTCCGCGGGTCGCTCATGAAGGCCACGTTGTCCGACTCGATCAGAGACGCTCCAACGTATCGGGCGCCCTTTGCGAAGATTGTCGGACCATGCCACACCAGAGCGGGAGACTCGTTATTTCGCCAATAATGGGCCAGTCCCCCGTCCGGCCAGGGTATGACGACTTCGAAATTTCCTGGCTCGCCGGTCCGCACTTGGATGAAGAATCCGCTATTCGGCGAGGCTTTTGGTCTATCGCGCCAATCCAAGGTCATAGCGCAACTCCATATCCCGACTGGTGGTCATTTCGGGGAGCGCGACACCCAGTGGTTCCCGGGTGGCTCGGAGGGCCAGTAGATTGCGGCCGATCGACGCTTCAGGAGCTCATCGGGCCGCACACATCCGGAGACCCTCCCACCGCACCATCACCCGACCTAGATCGCAAATCAGTCTGGGCCTACTCCCGGGCTGGGCAGGGTGCTGGCACGGGTAGAAGCTCTCAGTGAGCGTTTTCAGCGTTGCCTCTCCAGGGTGAGGACGGCTTTGGCGATGACGGTCATGCGGTTGGGGCTGATGCGGGATCTGCGGAAGATCTGCCAGGACTTCAGCCGCGCCATGCCGCGCTCGACCGGTGCCCGGGCTGCGGCCAGGGTCCGGTTGACGGTGCGCTGAGTGAGGGTGAGCTCGCCGCCCGGTGGCCGTTTGAGTCCGGTGGTGACCCAGGGGCCGGCGCCCGTGTAGGCGCGGTCGGCGAGGACGGGGACGCCCTGGCGTTCGCAGATGCGGATCATCCGGTGGGTGCGGGCCGCGGTGAGGTCATGAGTGCGGCCCGGCAGGGCGGGCGAGATCCACAGCAGCTCGCCGGCCGGATCGGTGAGGACCTGGATGTTCACGCCGTGCCGGCGGTGCTTGGCCGAGTAGTCGGCTCGGCTGTTGCCGACGCGGTCGCACTCGGCGAGGGTCCCGTCCAGCAGGGCGAAGTCCGGATCGTGCTCGCGCAGCGTCTTGAGCAGGCCGGGGGCTCGTTCGGCGAGCAGGCCGGTCACGCTGGTGACGTACGCGTGGGCGGTGCCGACGGATACCCCGAAGCCGGCCCCGATCCGGGCGAGGGTGTCGTGGCGGCGTAGGTACACCAGAGCGATGAGCGCACGTTGGTGCGGCGGGAGTTTGCAGCGGCGGTCACCCTCGCGGGTGACGATGAGCATGGTGACCCACCCGACGAGGTCGTGCGGGAGGTCGAGTGCGGCAGGATAGGGAACCAACAGGGCTCCTGTGCCGGTGGGTTGAGACGTCGAACACCTCCCTCAACGGCACGGGGGCCTTGTGCGTTGCGGCCCTCACCTCGACCTGACCGGCGTCACCCGATCGGTGGCCATGCTGAAACGCTCAGTGTTGCAGCCGCCTCTGACAAGCACCGGCCTCCGCGCCGGTCCCTCCCGGAGGCGGGCCCTGGGGCGTCCCCCGGCGCCGGCCTCTGGGCGGGGAGGCTCAGAAGAGCCGCACGCGGGTCACGTTGACCAGCGGCGTCGTGAAGATCTGGGCATCCAGCAACCCCTGCTCGATCTGGTGCTCTGCCTCAAAGAGGCGGTTGTCGCGGACGAGGACCCCGCCCAGGAAGGGCATGTTGATGCTGCCCGAGGCGTCCACTGGGAACGAGCCGGAACTCGCGTCGATGGTGCCGTCGGGGTTGAGCATCCGCACGAAGAGCTCGTCCCCCGGTTGGATGGTGTTCTCCAGGTCCACCCGGTCGCCCCGAATCCCGAGATTGACGGTGACGGTGGTGAGGATGCCGTCCGTCATGAACCGGTTCTCGATCTCGGCCCGCAGGTCCGGCGTCAGTGGCTTGCCCTCGGCAAGGATCATGTTCAGCGAGGGAATCCGCAGCAGGCGGCTGGCATCGACCGCGTAGTCGTGCGAGAAGTCCGTCACCACCCCCGCCGCGTCCCGTACCTCGACCTGGACGATCTCCCCCAGTTCCAGTGCTGTGGCCGACATGGTCGTTCCTTTCCCGGTGCGCCCGGCCGCCCGTTCGGACCGGGCGGCTCAAGCCACCACCAGCGTCATGACCGTCAGCGGCTCCACCGGGGTACCGGGGGCCGGCGACTGCGAGGTGATCCGCGAGCCCGGACGGCTGGCGTCGCCCCGGACATCGGGGGTCACACCGCTGCGGAGCACGGTGAAGAAGAAGTTGCCCAGCTCCCTGCGGTCGAGCCCGAGCGCGTCCAGCCGGGACCCCAGGAAGTTGAGGCAGTGGTCGACGCCCTCCAGGTTGATGCAGGCCAGCAGGTGTGTGACCGGTTCCGCCATCTGGCCGACGAGATTGGGCATCGCGTTGGGTGCCGCCGGCGGCGGGGTGATCGGAGGGAGGATCTCCTTCTGCTTCGGCATGTTCGTCGGCAGCCCAGTGAGCCGGAAGTCCGCCTTCCCGCGGATGTCCCGCATGAACACCTCGGGGTCGCGCGCCTCCTTCAGGTTCTCGATGGCGAAGGACGCGGCCTCCTCGATCACGTCGAGGTCGCCGGCGAGCGCCGCCCGCAGGGCCTGGAGGTCCGGCCTGTCCGGCGCGAACTCGAACTCGTCGGTGTGCCGGATGTCGAGGATGTAGTCGACCAGGTTGAGCATGTCGATGCTCTGCGACCGCAGCTTCGCGCAGCGGATCAGCACCCGGCGCTGTTTCTCGATGTCGGCGATGTTCGGCGGGGTCGGCCCCAGTGCGATCGCGTAAGGTGCCAGCGTCACCGTGTACGACCGCGGCTCGGCGCGCACGCTCGCGGTCCACTCGTCCATCGCCTTGTAGAGCTGGTTCACCAGCTCCACCGGGTCTCCGCTGCGCGGCTGCGTGGTGAAGGTGCCGCCGTCGTGGAGGATGAACGCCTCGGCCCGCGCCTCCGCGTTCCGCATCGCCTCCGAGATGCTGATCCGCACCTCGGCCGAGACCGTCACCCCGTAACTGCCCTCCAGCGCGGCGTTGAGCGACATCTTGGACTGCACGCTCTTGGTGTCGATCCGTACGACTCCGAAGAACCGGCCGCCCGTGCCGATACCGCGCACGAAGTACTCGCCGAACTGCTCCTCCAGCGGCTTCCCCCGCTCCACCAGCTTCGCCGCCGCCTCCGACAGCACTGGCGAGTCCATCTGTTCGAAGGCGAAGGTCCGCGAGTTCGACACCATCACGGTGAGGGAGCTCGACTGGACCCGGCACCGCTTGGAGAAGTCGAGTGAGGCGGAGCCGCTGAAGAGGCCGATCCCGGCCGAGACATCCGCTCCCACGCCGAGTTCCGACTCCAGATCCTGTGTCGTCTCGATGCGCCGGAAGGTGAAGGAGCCGGTCTCGCCGCCGCCGACCTGCGGCGGGGTCACCGTCCCTGTTGCACCGAGGGCCATGGGGCTGCCGCTCGCCATCGACACCCCGATGCCGATGTCGTATCCGTCGCGCATCGGAACCGTTTCCTGCTTCATCACCACGGCGAATCCTCCGTCCGGCTGTTGGGCCCGGCGTGCCTGGGAGAGCTATCGGGCCGTCCGGCCCGCCCGGCCGGTGGTCCTCGGCCCGCCGGTTCCGGTCTGCCGGTCTGCTCTCGGTCCGGCCGGGACCGCAGGCAGGGCCCGGGCGGACACACCGGTGCGGCGGCTGTCGGGGGTGGCCCGGAGAATGACGGCCCCATTCCGCGTCCCGCCGGGTTGGACCGTGGCCGACCCCGCATCCGGGCCGGGCGCCGCACGCCACCGGCCCGTGCCGCACCATCGGCCGGCCGGACCCTCCGGGTTCCGGACACTCCGGCGGCTCCGGTGGTCGTCGGCGGCCGGGGCGGGAACTCCGTCTTTCATTGTCCATCCGGGTGCCGAAAACCGCATGCCAGGACTGCAGTTGCCCCGGCGCCCGAGTGTCGGCGACCATAGAGCAGTGTGCATCGTGAGCAGGGCAGGTCGGGTGAATCGCCCCAGGTGAGGTGGAGGCTCGATTCCATATAAGGATCCGAGTCATGGCACGACCCTCGATGTACTCTCCCGAGCTGCGCAAGCGCGCGGTCCGCATGGTCGCGGAGATCCGCGGCGACTATCCGACCGAGACCGCCGAGCTGAACGCGGTGATGGAGAAGCTCGGTATCGGTTCACGCGAGATGCTGCGGAAGTGGTTCCGTCAGGATCAGATCGACACCGGGCAGCGGCCGGGAACGACGAGCGAGGAGGCCGCGCAGGTCAAGGCCCTGAAGAAGGAGATCGCCGACTGAAGCGGGCGAACGAGATCCTCAAGGCGACCTCGGCTTTTTCGCGGCCGAGCTCGACCGGCACACACGCGCTCGTAGCGATCACGGACGAGATGCGAGACCGCTTCGGCGGTGTCGAGCCGAAATCCGATCGGTCTGACGGAGCTCACCCTGGAATCCTCGCGCCCCGGCCCCCGTGAGCATCGGCCCAGGTCAGAACGTGTTGCGGGGCTAAGGGAGGGGTCCTTCATGCTGCGGCAGACGCTCCTCAGGGTGTCCGAACCCGGGACTCCCGTTCTTCCTAACGGCTCCTGTCGGTGAGCTCTTTCATCCTGGCCACTGATCGGGTGACGGCGGCTGGGCACTCAACGCACGAGGCCCCGCGCCGTTGAGGGAGGTGTTCGAAGTCTCAACCCATCGGCACAGGATCCTCGTTGGTTCCCAATCCTGCCGCACTCGACCTCCCGCACGCCCTGGTCGAGTGGGTCACCATGCTCATCGTCACTCGCGAGGGTGACCGGCGCTGCAAGCTGCCGCCGCACCAACGTGCACTGGTCGCCTTGGTGTACCTGCGCAAGCACGACCCCCTCGCACAGATAGCCGCCGGCTTCGGGATCTCCGTCGGCACCGCCCACGCCTACACATCCGGCGTGATCGCTCTCCTCGCCGACCAGGCTCCGCCTGCTCAAAGTCCTGAGCGAGAGCGATCCGGACTACGTACTGCTCGACGGCACCCTCGCGGAGTGTGACCGGACCGGCGACAGACAGGCCGACTATTCCCACAAGCACCGCCGGCACGGCGTGAACGTGCAGGTCGTGACCGACCCGACGGGTCACGTGCTGTGGATCTCGCCCGCGCTGCCCGGCCGTGCCCACGGCCTCACAGCGGCCCGCGCGCACCGGATCATCCGGATCTGCGAACGCCAAGCGCCCCCGTTCTCGCCGACCGCGCCTACCAGGGAGCCGGACCGTGGGTGACCACCGGGCGCAAACGGCCTCCCGGCGGCGAACTGTCCCCGACCCAGCGCACAGTCAACCGAGCACTGGCCAAGGCCCGGGCACCCGTCGAACGCGGGATGGCACGGCTGAAGACCTGGCGCATCTTCCGCCGGTCCCGCGTAAGCCCCAACCGCATGCCGTCAATCGCCGCAGCCGTCCTCACCCTGGAGAGGCAACGCTGAAAACGCTCAGTGTTCCGGCGCGAGCGCCGGGAGCAGTTGGGACTCCTCGTAGGCGAAGTGCTCCTCCAGGTTCGCCGTCAGGCGGTCGACCTCGGTGCGCAGGGTCGCGGGGGCGGCGCCGGAGGTCAGCAGGGTCTCCAGTTCCTCGACCGTGCGGGCGACCACCCGGTGCTCCCGGCGCATCCGGTCCAGGGAGCCGGCCAGGTCCGGGAACTGCCGCTCCAGGAGGTCGAAGACACCGTCCTCGTTGTGGTGGTGGGCGTGGAGCGCGCCGCAGAAGGTGAGGCAGTGGCGGGCGAGCCGGCTCCCGAGCGTCGGCGCCGGTGCTTCCAGGCCCTCGCGGAGCGTGGCGAGTTCGGCGCGGAGCTCGTCGTGGACCTTGACGAGGTGGGCGGCGATCGCCCGGTGCCGCGCCGGGTCCGTGAGGTCCACGCGGTGCAGGGCGACGACGGGGATGACCCGCTCCGTGCCGGCCTGGTAGGCGGCGAACGCGGGATCCCGGTCGCACTGCTCGGCGTACAGCCGGTCCCGCTCCTCACCCTCCGTCACCACCGCCCTCGCCGCGAAGCGTTCGACGGTTCCTTCGGGGGTGCCGAGTTCGACGGTCACGTGCGCGTCGGCGCGGAGGTTGTGGAGCCAGGCCGGGTGCTTGGGTCCGCCGGCGTTCGACGCGAAGACGAGGAGCCGGGCCCCGTCGCGTACGTACACGGCCGGGTTGGTGTGGGGGCGTCCTCCGCGGGCGCCGGTCGTGGTGAGGAGGAGTAAGGAGACGCCTTCGAACATCCCGCCCACGCGGCCGCCGTTGGCGCGGAACTCCGCGATGACCCGCTGATTCACATCGGACATGAGGGTGCCCCTCGGTAGCATCGATCACGACAGATCTATTTGCTTTGAAAGCAAAGCTAAATCGGAGGGTGCAGGGTGTCAACCGCACACGAGGGGGACCGGCGCGCCGCCGGGTCGCACGCCGAAGGCCCGGACGCCGAAGGCCCGGACGTCGACGACGCCGTCCGGACGCTGCTGCTGCTCATGCCCCGGATGGTCGGGCGGGTCAAGCGCATCAGGATCCCCGACGAGCTGCAGTCCCTCGCCCTCGCGCCCCGTCACCTCTCCCTCCTCGCGTACCTGCTCTTCGACGGGCCGCTCGGCGTCAACGAGTTGGCGGCCCGGCTCGAGGTCGCCCCGACCACCGTCAGCCTGATGGTCGGCGACCTCGCCAAGCGGGGGGTCCTGGAGCGGACCGAGGACCCCGCCGACCGGCGGCGGAAGATCGTCTCCATCGCCGAGGCCCACCGCCCCGCCATCGACGGCTGGCTGGGCCGCAGCGCCGGCGCCTGGCGCGCCGCGCTCGCCCCCCTGGGCCCGGCCGAACGCAGGATGTTCGTCGAGACCCTCGCCGCCTACGAGAACGGCCTCACCGATGCCGACGGCTGAGCGAAACAGGAGAAGAGTCCGTCTTGTGGCAATATGCGGATCATGAGTTCGAGTGTGACGGCAAGGGCACGGCAGTGGACCACCTGGGGGCCGGTGGTGGCGGCGCTTGTGCTCGGCCTCGCCTGGGGGCGCGATCTCCCGGGCTTCGCGGTGGCGATCGTCGTCGTCTGTCTGTTCGCCGCAGTGCTCTCGGCCGTCCACCACGCCGAGGTCATCGCCCACCGCGTCGGCGAACCCTTCGGCTCCCTCGTCCTCGCCGTGGCCGTCACCGTCATCGAGGTCGGACTGATCGTCATGCTGATGATCGGAGGCGGGGACAAGGCGACGAGTTACGCCCGGGACACGGTCTTCGCTGCCGTCATGATCACCTGCAACGGCATCGTGGGCCTCTCCCTGCTCGTCGGTGCGCTGCGCAACCGGGTCGCCGTCTTCAACGCGGAGGGTTCCGGCGGCGAGCTCGCGATCGTCTGCACGCTCGCGACCATGACGCTGGTCCTGCCGACCTTCACGACGAGCCACCCGGGACCCGAGTTCTCCGCCGGACAGCTCGCCTTCGCGGCCGTCTCCTCGCTCCTCCTCTACGGGGTGTTCGTCGCGGTCCAGACGGTCCGGCACCGTGACTACTTCCTGCCCGTGCCGCGGCCGGACCGGGGAATCCCGGAGTCGGAGGAGGAGCACGCGGCGCCGCCGACCGCCCGCGACGCCTGGTTCAGCCTCGGTCTGCTCGTGGTCGCCCTCGTCGCCGTCGTCGGCAACGCCAAGCTGGTCTCGCCCACCATCGAGGACGGCGTCGAGTCGGCGGGCCTGCCGAAGGCGGTCGTCGGTGTCGTCATCGCCCTGATGGTGCTGCTGCCCGAGACGCTCGCCGCCGTGCGCGCGGCGAGCCGGGACCGCATGCAGACCAGCATGAACCTGGCGTACGGTTCGGCCATCGCCAGCATCGGCCTGACGATCCCGTCGATCGCGCTCGCGTCGATCTGGCTGGACGGGCCCCTGATCCTCGGCCTGGGGCCCCTCCACATGGTGCTGCTCGTGCTCACCGCCGTGGTGAGCGCCCTGACCGTGGTGCCCGGACGGGCCACCCTCCTGCAGGGCAGCGTCCACCTCTCGATCTTCGCCGCCTTCGTCTTCCTGTCGTTCAGCCCGTGACGGACCCGTTCATCCCCTGACGACCACCACCCGCAGGCCGGGCGAGCGCAGGATGTCCTTCTCGCAGAACCGGGAGGTCACCCAGCGCTCGCCCGCGAACAACCGGGTCTGGTCGCTGTAGTGCGGGGACGCCGGGTTCGACGACTGGGAGTACGAGAGCAGGGTGCGGGCCACCGGGCACCGGCTGCCGTCCCAGCCCACGGCCTGCACGTGGCTGGTCCCGTGCGCGACCTCCACGTAGCCGCCGCCCGCCGCGTTCCACACGGGCTCGGCCTTGTTCCAGACGCCCAGCGACTCGGTCCCGCCGCTCACCGGGATCCGCTCCCCGTTCCGTACGACGAACTGGTGGGCGCCGAGCGGTGCGTCCAGCGCGATGCCCGCCGCCCGCAGCTCCGCCGCCGCGCCCGCGAGGGCCTTCGCGAACTCCGGCACCCCGGTGTTCAGGGTGTTCGGGGTGCGGACCGGGTCGGCCGCCGAGAACGGCACCTTCCACTGGTCGGCCGCCTTCACCGTGCCCGTGAACCTCCGCCAGAACCGGTCGAAGAGCAGCGCGCCCCGGCTGCCGGTGTCCATCGTCCGGTCCCAGGCCCCGATCACCCGGCAGACCTCCGGGTCCTCCGGCAGCGCCGACGCGCACGCCCCGGCCACGTCGGCGGCCGCCATGTCACCGGCCGGCGCCCGGTTCGCGAACTGCTGGCGCTGGAGGTCGGCCACCGTGAGCCGGCCCCCGTCCGCCATCGCCGCCACGTCCTCGATCCCACCCCGGGTGCGCAGCGAGCGCGGCGTCGCGACCGTGCCGAAGACCCGTTCGTAACCGGTCAGCGGCCGGTCGGCGTTGGCCAGCCAGGCGCTGTCGTTGGAGTTCTCCACGTACGGGGCGTCCCGCAGGACCGGCATCCGCGCCGGGCCGAAGACGCCCGGCTGCACCGCGTCCGGGTCGGAGCCGAGCGCGCAGTCCGACCGCGAGCCGTCGAGCACGGCGACCCCCGAGGCCGGGTAGGTGGCCCGGCCGAGCGGGGTGGAGCAGCGCGCGGCGAGTTCGTCGGTGATCCGGGGGAGGACCTGGGACTGGGTGAAGAGGGAGTGCCCCGCCGAGTCCGCCGCGATCGTGTTGACCCAGGGCAGGCCCTGCGTGCGCTCCAGGGTGTCGGCGATGTCCCGCGTGGAGCGGGCCTTGCCGAAGCCGAGCGCGGTGTCGGAGCCCCGCAGGTTGAGGGCGTTGGGGTCGTTAAGGGCGTACGCCGTGGCCGCGGTCCACGGCAGCGGCAGCTGCGCCCCGAGGCCGCCGACGACCGGCCCGTACCGGGTCCACCACTGGGTGCGGGTGACGGGCGCGCCGTCCTTCACGGCCACGGTCACCGCGCGCGGCGTCATCCGCTCCGGCTTCCCGTCCACCAGGTAGGAGGCCGGGTCGCCGGGCGCGAGCGTCAGCTGGTGCAGGTTGAGCGGCACCCCGGTGGCGACGGTGTGGCTCCAGGCGACCTTGTCGTTGAAGCCGATGTTGACCACGGCCGTCCCCAGGAGCGAGGCGCCGGAGACGTTCAGCTCGCCCGGGATGGTCTGCTGCGACTGCCAGAAGCGGCGGCCGCCCTGCCACGGGTAGTGCGGGTTCCCCAGGAGGAGCCCGCGCCCGTTCGCCGTCGTGGCCCCGGAGAACGCGACGGCGTTGGAGCCCATGGTGGCGTTCTCGGGAGCGAACAGCGCACGTGCCGCCTCGGCGGCTTCGTCCGGGTCGGAGACGGTGCCGGAGTCGGCGGCGGTGCGCGTGGTCGCCGGGGGAGAGGCCGGCGGCCGGGCGGCCGTGATGCCGTCCACGGCCCTGCCCTGTCCGCCGAGCACCGAGACGGCGAAGCCGCGCCGGGCCACGTCGAGCGCGGTCACCGGACGGACCCAGTCGGCGTCCGCGCAGGCCGGATCGGTGACGCGGTTCTTCCGCAGCCAGGCGTTGTAGCCGGCCGCCCAGCCGCGCATCAGTTCCTTCAGGTCCCGGCTCGGCCCGGCCGGCGCCGGGGTGTCGAGCAGGTCCTCGACCGTTCCCGCGTCCTTCACGCCGCGGAAGTACAGGTCGCTGGAGAGGTTCGTGGTGGCGGAGGAGAGCGAGCCGTCGGGGGCGGCGTCCGGGCCGAAGTACCGGGAGCGCTCCCCGTTCACGGTCAGGAAGCCGTCGGCGAGCACGCAGACCTGGTCGGCGGCCTGGGCCCAGCCCGTGCCGAATCCGAGGTTCGCGTAGTCCTTCGCCACGATGTGCGGGATGCCGTACTCGGTGTAGCGGATGACGGCCGACAGGCCCCGGTCGGCGGGGTGGCGGTCCCGGCCGCCGGAGTCGGCGGCCGCCGCGCCGGGCAGCGAGGCCGTGACGACGGCGAGGGCCGCGCCGGTGAGCGCCAGGTGTTTCAGGCGGGTACGGAGGTGCAAGGTGCCTCCCAACGGGCTGATGAGCACTGCGGGTTGGACCATGCACGCAGCTGCCCGCCCCCTTGTCAACATCCCGTTCGGTATCCGAGGTCCGGGTGGACACGGCGCCCCCGCGCGGTACTTGACCTTCCGTGTGCTCCGCGCCGAGGATCACCGCATGGACCGACTCCTCAGCCGTACCGTCGACGGTTTCCTGCGCGCGAGCGCCCGGCGCGTGCCCGACCGGATCGCCGTGCGGTACGCCGACCGGACCTGGACGTACGCGGAGCTGGACGCGGCCGTCTCCACGGCCGCCGCCGTCCTGCGCGAGCCGGAGCACGGGATCGCCCTGCCGGAGTACGCCCGCGTCGCCACGTACGGACACAACTCGGACGCCTACCTCGTCGCGTTCCTCGCCTGCGCCCGGGCCGGTCTGGTCCACGTGCCGGTCAACCACCACCTGACCGGCGAGGACCTCGCGTACGTCCTGGAGCAGTCGGACAGCTCGCTGGTGCTCGCCGATCCCGCCCTCGCCGGCCGGATCCCCGAGGGCTTCGCGGTCAAGGCCCTGCGGGACGCGCCCGGTTCACTGCTCGACGCGCTCGCCGAACCGGAGGAGTACCTCACCGACCGCGACGCCCGCGACCTCGCCCAGCTTCTCTACACCTCGGGCACCACCGCGCTCCCCAAGGGCGCGATGATGACCCACCTCGCCCTCGCCCACGAGTACGCGAGCGCGATCGAGGCCCTGGACCTGAGCGAGGACGACCGGCCGGTGCACGCGCTGCCGCTCTACCACTCGGCGCAGATGCACGTCTTCCTGCTGCCCTACCTCGCCGTCGGCGCCGAGAACACGATCGTCGACGGACCCGACCCGGACGTCCTGTTCGACCTGATCGAGGCGGGTCGCGCCGACAGCCTCTTCGCCCCGCCGACCGTCTGGATCGGCCTCGCCAACCACCCCGACTTCGCCACCCGCGACCTCTCGGCCCTGCGCAAGGCCTACTACGGGGCCTCGATCATGCCCGTGCCCGTCCTGGAGCGGCTGCGCGCCCGGCTTCCGGAGCTCGCCTTCTACAACTGCTTCGGCCAGTCGGAGATCGGCCCGCTCGCCACCGTCCTCGGCCCCGACGAGCACGAGGGCCGGATGGACTCCTGCGGCCGTCCCGTGCGCCACGTCGAGGCCCGTGTCGTCGGCGAGGACGGGGAGGACGTGCCCGACGGCACCCCGGGGGAGATCGTCTACCGCTCCCCGCAGCTGTGCGAGGGCTACTGGCGCAAGCCCGACGAGACCAAGGAGGCCTTCCGGGGCGGCTGGTTCCACTCGGGGGACCTCGCGGTCCGCGACGCCGAGGGCTACCTCACGATCGTCGACCGGGTGAAGGACGTCATCAACTCCGGTGGCGTGCTCGTCGCCTCCCGCCAGGTGGAGGACGCGCTCTACACCCACCCCGCGGTCGCCGAGGTGGCCGTCATCGGCCTCCCCGACGAGCGGTGGATCGAGGCGGTCACGGCCGTCGTCGTCCCGCGCGGGGAGGTCACCGAGGGCGAACTCCTCGACCACGCCCGCGAGAATCTCGCCCACTTCAAGGCGCCGAAGCGCGTCCTCCTCGTGGACGCGCTTCCCCGCAACGCCAGCGGCAAAATCCTCAAGCGGGACCTGAGGGACCGCTTCGGCGCCTCCTGACACCGTGAGGCACGGGGGGTCGGCCCGCCCGTTCGCGGCCGGCGCCCCGTGCGCCCGCGCGTCAGCCCTTGCGCTCCTCCGTCACGCAGAGAATGTTGCCCTCGCTGTCCTTGAACCAGGCGCCCCGCATGGTGTCCGACTCGACCACGCCGTCGACCGTCTTGAGGCCGGGGAGGTCGTAGTCCTCGAAGGTCACGCCCTTGGAGCGCAGCGTCGACATCTCCGCGTCGAGGTCGTCGACCTTCCAGCTCGCCAGGGTGTGCTCGGCCTTGCCGCCGTAGGGCGTCTCGTAGAGACCGATCGTGGTGCCACCGCACTCGTACCGGGTGTCCTCGGCCGACTCCCTCGTGAGGGGAAGACCGAGGGTCTCCGAGTAGAACTGCTTGGCCCGGTTCATGTCATTGACCGGAATGATCGCGGCTATGGGGGAGTCCGACAGCATCGCAACCACCTCCTCCCCCCAGGCTACGCGCCCCGGAGGTCCACGATCCGCTTGATCTTGCCCACCGAGCGCTCCAGCGTCTCCGGGTCGACCACCTCCACGTCCACGGAGACCCCGATCCCGTCCTTCACCGCCGCCGCGACCGTCCGGGCCGCCGCCTCGCGCTCCTCGGGTGTGGCGTCCGGGCGGGCCTCGGCCCGCACGGTCAGGGCGTCGAGCCGGCCCTCCCGGGTCAGCCGCAGCTGGAAGTGCGGAGCCACGCCCGGGGTGCGGAGCACGATCTCCTCGATCTGGGTGGGGAAGAGGTTCACCCCGCGCAGGATGATCATGTCGTCGCTGCGCCCGGTGACCTTCTCCATCCGCCGGAACACCCGCGCGGTCCCCGGAAGCAGCCGGGTGAGGTCACGGGTCCGGTAGCGGATCACCGGCATGGCCTCCTTGGTGAGCGAGGTGAAGACCAGCTCGCCCTCCTCCCCGTCGGGCAGCACCTCGCCGGTGAACGGGTCCACGATCTCCGGGTAGAAGTGGTCCTCCCAGACGTGCAGGCCGTCCTTGGTCTCCACGCACTCCTGCGCCACGCCGGGGCCGATCACCTCCGACAGGCCGTAGATGTCGACCGCGTCGATCGCGAACCGCTCCTCGATCTCCTTGCGCATCTCCTCCGTCCACGGCTCCGCGCCGAAGACGCCGACCTTCAGCGAGGTGGAGCGCGGGTCCACGCCCTGCCGCTCGAACTCGTCGAGCAGCGTCAGCATGTACGAGGGGGTCACCATGATGATCTCGGGCCGGAAGTCCTGGATGAGCTGCACCTGCCGGGCCGTCATGCCGCCGGACGCCGGGATCACCGTGCACCCGAGGCGCTCCGCGCCGT
Source organism: Streptomyces sp. TLI_105 (assembly GCF_900105415.1). Classification (GTDB taxonomy): domain Bacteria; phylum Actinomycetota; class Actinomycetes; order Streptomycetales; family Streptomycetaceae; genus Streptomyces. The sequence goes on from NZ_FNSM01000001.1 coordinate 7,498,636, forward strand.
AGTGGGCGCCGAGGCCGCCGGTGAACAGGCCGTATCCGTAGGCCACGTGGACCTTGTGCCCGGGGCGTGCCCCGGCCGCGCGCAGGGAGCGGGCCACCACGTCGGCCCACATGTCCAGGTCGGCCTCGGTGTAGCCGACGACGGTCGGCCGGCCGGTGGTGCCGCTGGAGGCGTGGATCCGCCGGATCCGGGACTGGTCGACGGCGAACATGCCGAAGGGGTAGTGCTCGCGCAGGTCCGACTTGGCGGTGAACGGGAAGCGGACCAGGTCCGCGAGCGTACGGCAGTCGTCCGGGGTCAGTCCGGCCGCGTCGAAGGAGCGCCGGTAGAAGTCCACGTTCTCGTACGCGTGCCGCAGGGTCGTGCGCAGCCGCTCCAGCTGGAGGGCCGCGAGCTCCTCGCGCCCGAGCCGTTCGCCGCTGTCCAGCAGTTCCGTCATGCGCCACTCCTCCGCCGTCGTAAAACGGACAACCGATCATTCGGTTGATCCGTTCGGGGTCAGTAAAACCGGAGGCACCCGGGGCTTGGCAAGGGGTGGGGGGACTTTTCCCGCCCGACGGCCCTCCGGGCCGCTGCCCGGACGGCGGAGCGCGCACGGCGCTCGCGGGGCGGCCGCCGCCGCGCGGCGCTCCCACCCGTTCGCGCCGCACCCGGATGACGTACACCACCGTGCGTTACATCTGGATGCGGAGAGTGACGTACGAGAGTCCGCGAACGCCCCAGAAAGCGAGTCACCCATGTCGGTCGACACCGAGCCGGCGGCCATCCCGCCCGCCATCGAGCTCCGCCAGGTGCAGCTCAGCCTCAGCACCGCCGCCGCCCGCAACCTCGCCACCACCACCAAGTCCGAACCCCAGATGCAGGGCATCAGCTCCCGCTGGCTGCTCCGCAAGCTCCCCTGGATCCACACCCCCGGCGGCGTCTACCGGGTCAATCGGCGCCTCTCGTACGTGGTCGGCGACGGCCGCGTCACCTTCGTCAAGAGCGGCTCCAGGGTCGAGGTCATCCCCGCCGAGCTGGCCGAACTCCCGCTGCTGCGCGGCTTCGACGATCCCACCGCACTCGGCGCCCTCGCCGAACGCTTCGTCCAGCAGGAGTACGAGCCCGGCCAGATCGTCGTGAACGCCGGCCGGAGCGCCGACCACGTCTACCTCATCGCCCACGGCAAGATCGAGAAGCTTGGCACCGGACAGTACGGCGACGAGACCCTCCTCGGCCGGCTCGGCGACGGCGACACCTTCGGCGGCCAGGTGCTCGCCGGGGACGGGACGTGGGACTTCACCGCCAAGGCCGTCACCGCCGTCACCCTCCTCGCCCTGCCCCGCACCGCCTACCTGGCCGTGGCCGAGCAGTACGAGAACCTCCGCGACCACGTCCAGGGCGCCGGGACGAACGGCCACCGCCGTCCCGTCAACCGGGCCGGCGAGGCGGCCATCGAGCTCAGCGCCGGCCACGTCGGCGAGGCCGCGCTGCCCGGTGCGTACGCGGACTACGAACTCAGGCCGCGCGAGTACGAACTCAGCGTCGCCCAGACCGTCCTGAAGGTCCACACCCGCGTCGCCGACCTCTACAACCAGCCGATGAACCAGACGGAGCAGCAGCTCCGCCTGACCGTCCAGGAGCTCCGCGAGCGCCAGGAGCACGAGCTCGTCAACAACCCCGAGTTCGGGCTGCTCCACAACACCGACTTCGACCAGCGCATCCAGACCCACTCGGGCCCGCCGACCCCCGACGACCTCGACGACCTGCTCAGCATGCGCCGCGACACCGACTACATCTTCGCCCACCCCCGGGCCATCGCCGCCTTCGGCAAGGAGTGCAACAAGCGCGGTCTCGCGCTCGGCTCCGTCGACGTCGACGGGCACCGGATCCCGGCCTGGCGCGGGGTCCCCCTCCTCCCCTGCGGGAAGATCCCGGTCACCGACCGGCAGAGCTCCTCGATCATCGCCGTCCGCGCCGGCGAGGACAACGAGGGCGTCATCGGCCTCCACCAGACCGGCCTGCCCGACGAGATCGAGCCCGGCCTCAACTGCCGCTTCATGGGCATCGACGAGAAGGCGATCATCTCCTACCTCGTCTCCGCCTACTACTCCGCCGCGATCCTCGTGCCGGACGCGGTCGGCATCCTGGAGAACGTCGAGGTGCGCCCGCGCGCCTGACCGCAGACCGGGCAAAACCCGTTGCCCGGCCCCCGACGCCGGTGCTGGAGTGGCCGCCATGGAACCCCAGCACCTGCGTGACCTCCACGACCTCCAGCTGCGCCGCGAGGCCCGCCCCGACGGCCCCGGCTGCCGCGTCGAGCACGTCGACGGCGTCGTCCGCCAGACCGGCCCCGCGCACGCCTGGAACGGCGTCCTGTGGTCCGGCTTCGACGCGTCCGGCGCCGACGCCGCCATCGCCGGACAGATCGCGCACTACCGCGCCGCCGGCCTGTCCTTCGAGTGGAAGCTGTACGCGCACGACACCCCCGCCGACCTCGGCGACCGGCTCCGCGCGGCCGGCTTCATTTCCGAGGAGCCGGAGACCCTGATGGCCGCCGAGGCCGCCGCCCTGCCGCGGGACGTGGCGCTGCCCGAGGGCGTCGAACTCCGCGCGGTCACCGACGAGGCCGGGGTCCGCCAGGTCGTCGAGGTCCACGAGCGCGCCTTCGGCACCGACAGTTCCCGCCTCGGCCGCCAGCTGCTGGACCGGCTCGCGGCCGACCCCGGCACGGTCACCGCCGTCGTCGCCCTGGCCGAGGGGGAGCCCGTCAGCGCCGCCCGCATGGAGCTGTACCCCGGCACCGATTTCGCGGGTCTCTGGGGCGGCGGCACCGTGGAGGGCTGGCGCGGTCGCGGCCTCTACCGCGCCCTGGTCTCCCATCGCGCCCGCATCGCCGCCGAACGGGGCCACCGCTACGTCCAGGTCGACGCGGCGGACACGAGTCGGCCGATCCTCGAACGCCTGGGCTTCCTGACGCTGACGACCACGACGCCGTACCTGTACGAGATCTGACGTCTACGCCTCGTCGTGCGCGGTCACGACGGATCGCAGGAGTCCCGGGAAGCGCTCCTCGAACTCCTCGCCGCGCAGGGTGTTCATGCGTGAGGTGCCGGCGTAGTGCTGGCGGATGAGGCCGGCCTCGCGCAGGACGTGGAAGTGGTGGGTGGCCGTGGACTTGCTGACCGGCAGCTCGATGGTCCCGCAGGCCAGTTCCTCGCCCGCCGCGTACAGCTCGGCGACGATCCGTCGTCTGACCGGATCGACCAGGGCCTCCAGGACCTGCTGCAGGCCGATCCCGGCCAGGTCGGGGTGGGGCGGGACGCGGTCCCGTCCGCCGGTTCGTGCCGCTGCCGTCATCGTCTTCTCGACCTCCGGGAGCATCGTACGGCAGCGGTCGAAGTTTGATGGACGTCAAAGTTTGACAGTCATCGAATCATGCGCTTGGCTGTGGCACGGCGGCGGAGCGGTCCGCGCGTCGCCGTCGCCGGAGCGGGGAGGGGAAGCCCGATGGGCAAGGCCAGGACAGTGCGGTTCCACGAGTACGGCGGTCCGGAGGTGCTCCGCCTGGAGGACGTGGAAGTGGGCGAGCCGGGCCCCGGCGAAGTCCTCCTCCGCGTCGAGGCCATCGGCCTCAACCGCGCCGAGGCGCTCTTCCGCGGCGGCCACTACATCGAGCCGGCACGGCGCTTCCCCGCCCGGCTCGGCCTGGAGGCCTCAGGCGTCGTCGAGGCCCTCGGGGAGGGGGTCGGCGGACTCGCGGTCGGGCAGGCGGTGAGCGTCGTGCCCTCCTTCTCCATGAACGACCACGGCGTCTACGCCGAGCGCGCGATCGTCCCGGCCTCCTCCCTCGTACCCCGCCCCGAGGGGCTCGGCCCCGTCGAGGGCGCCGCCGTCTGGATGCCGTACGTCACCGCGTACGGCGGACTGGTCGAGATCGGCGGAATGCGGGCCGGGGACACCGTCGTCCTGACCGGGGCCTCCAGCAGCGTCGGCCTGGCCGCGATCAGGACCGCGCACCGGATCGGCGCCACGCCCCTCGCCACCACCCGCACCCGCGCCAAGAAGGACGCCCTGCTCAAGGCGGGGGCGGCCGAGGTGATCGTCACCGAGGAGGAGGACGTCGCCGAGCGGGTACGGGACCTCACGGACGGGCGCGGCGCCGACCTCGTCTTCGACGGTGTCGCGGGACCCGGCCTGACCGACCTCGTCAGGTCCGTCACCCCCGGCGGCGCCGTGCTGCTCTACGGAGCCGTGAGCGGCCTGCCGACTCCGTACCCCGGCTTCGACCTCGGGATGCCCGCCGTCTCCCTGCGGACCTACACGATGCCGGAGACGACCAGGGACCCGGAGCGGCTGCGCCGGGCCCGCGCCTTCGTCGAGTCAGGACTGCGCACCGGTTTCTTCGAGCCGGCCGTCGACCGCACCTTCACGCTCGACGAGATCGTCGCGGCGCACCGCGCCATGGAGGCCGGCCACCAGGTGGGCAAGATCGTCGTGACCGTGCCCCACTGAGTGAGCCTGCCCGACCGAGGCCCCGGGCCCTCGGGCCCGGGAGCGTCAGGCCGTCCAGTGCGCGGGGCGGTCGAAGCCCTCCGGGAGGCGGGTCGTCGCGTTCCCGCGCGCCGAGTTCAGCTGGGGCTGCGTCAGGAACAGCGCGCCGGTCAGGTCCGCGCCCGACAGATCGGCGTCCCGCAGGTCGGCGCCGATCAGGTCCGTGAGCGACAGGTCCGCCCCCGTCAGGTCGGCCGCGATGAGCAGCGCCCCGCGCAGGTCCGTGCCCCGCAGCTTCGCCCCGCGCAGCCGCTTGCCGATCAGGTCCGCCCCGCGCCGGCTCCTCGGCCGGCCGCCGGCCGTGGCGCGGACCAGTTCGCTCGTCCGCAGGAGCAGCGGATTGACCTCGGCGCGCACCGCGGCCACGTCCAGCTTCTCCAGGGCGTCCGGAGTGCCCCCGGTGAGCTCCTCGACCCGGGCCAGCGCGACCCGCAGCTCGGCGTGGAGGGGGCGGGCCGTCCGCAGCGCCAGGGCCTGGGTGAGATAGCGCAGCAGCTCGTGCAGCTGGCGCACCACCGGGAACACCTCGTACATCTGCCGGGCCGTCTCCGGGGCCTCGCGCCAGGACACCCCGCCGAAGGTCACCTGGGAGACCTGCTGGCCGGCGCCGAAGCAGTCGTACACCGTGCAGCCCTGGAAACCGCTCGGCCGCAGCCTGGTGTGGATGCCGCAGCGGAAGTCCTCCTGGAGGTTCCGGCAGGGCTCGCCCGACGACTTGTTCACGGCGAAGTCGGCCGACTTCGCGAAGGGCAGCGCCACGCAGCACAGGCCGAAGCAGTTCGCGCAGTCGCCGCGCAGTGCGGATTCCCGGGTGTCGGGCACGGTCGAACGGTTCCTTCGCGGGTCGGGGACGATCCTCCCACCGTATCGCGCCCCCGGCACCGCACGGCCTGCCCGGCGCTGTGACCTCGTGCTTCGCCGCCGCGCCTCGTCGTCGTGCTCTCGGCGAAACCGATTGCGGCGATCCGCCGGGGCCGGTGAGGATCGTCGGCATGCCGACGATCACGACATATGACGGGACCGAACTCGCCTACCGCGTACAGGGGGAGGGGGAGCCGCTCGTGTGCCTGGCGGGCGGACCGATGCGCGACGCCCGTTACCTCGGGGACCTCGGCGGACTCGCCGCCCACCGCGCCCTCGTCCTGCTCGACGCCCGGGGCACCGGGGCGAGCGCCGAGCCCGCGGACCCCGGCACGTACCGCTGCGACCGGCAGGTCGGCGACGTCGAGGCCCTCCGCGCCCACCTCGGCCTGGACCGGATCGACCTCCTCGGCCACTCGGCCGGCGGGAACCTCGCCGTCCTGTACGCCGCCGCCCACCCCGAGCGGATCCGCTCCCTCGTCCTCGTCACCTCCGCCGGACGGGCCCTCGGCGTCGAGACCACCGACGAGGAGTGGGACAAGGCCGTCGAGGTCTTCGCCGACCGGCCCTGGTACCCGGAGGCCAGGACCGCCCTGGACGCGATCGGCCCGGACACCCCGCTGCGGCGCGTCCACGAGATCACCGCCCCCTTCGCCTACGGCCGCTGGGACGCCGCCGCCCAGGAGCACGCGGCGGCCGGCGGGCGGGAGACGAACTGGGAGGCGGCGCCCGTCTACCACGGCGAGGGCGCCTACGACCCGGAGACGACCCGCCGCGCGCTCGGCGCGCTCACCGCGCCGGTCCTGATCCTGGCGGGCGAGTACGACGCGGGCCCCACGCCCGCGAAGGCGGCCGAGGCGGCGGCCTTCTTCCCGCACGCGGAGCTCGTCGTCCAGCCGGGTGCCGGCCACTGCCCCTGGGTCGACGACGCCGACGCCTTCGTCCGCCCGGTCGCAGCCTTCCTCGACCCGGACGTCCGTACGGTCACCGTGGACGGCGTGCGCCTCGCCTACCGGGTCGCGGGAGCCGAGGACGCCCGGCCCGTCGTCCTCGTCCACGGCCGCGGCGAGAACAGCACGACCTGGACGGAGATCACCGAGGACCTGGCCGTCGACCACCGGGTGTACGCCCTCGACCTGCCCGGCCACGGACTCAGCGGCCGGCCGGGGCGCTACGGCTTCGAGGACTTCCGCGACGAACTCGGCGGCTTCATCAAGGCCCTCGGCCTCGCCGGTGCCACCGTCGTCGCCCACTCGATGGGCGCCGCCGCCGCGTGCCTCCTCGCCCAGCGCGAACCCGGCCTCATCGGCCGCCTCGTCCTGGAGGAGGCACCGGCCTTCGTCCCGCTCGACCCGCCGCGCCCGGTGGCCGAGCGCCCCGAGGGCCCCCTCGCCTTCGACTGGGACATCGTCCCGACCACCGACGCCCAGCTGAACGCCCCCGACCCGGCCTGGCGCGAGGGGCTCGCCGCGATCACGGCCCCCACCCTCGTCATCGCCGGCGGCCCGACCAGCCACATCCCGCAGGACCAGCTGTCCGGACTCGCCGACCGCATTCCGGCCGCCCGCCTCGTCACGATCGAGACCGGTCACCTCGTCCACAGCACCCGGCCGGCCGAATTCCTCGCAGCGGTCAGGGAATTCGGGCTCTAGCTCCCGGCTGGTGAACTCAACCGCCGATCGTGGTAGGACTGTTCGGTATTGCAAACAGCCGACAACGGGGGGCAGGACAGGTGGCTGTCACGATTCCGGACTGGGCCGACACCCTTCTCGATCTGATCGGTGTGGCCTGGCCGAACGTCGACGAGGACGCGTACCGCGAGATGGCGGACGCGCTCCGGGAGTTCGCGGACGACCTGGAGGACGACGGTCAGCTCGCGAACAACCACTTCGAGCGGCTGTTGTCCTCGGGCCAGGGCGAGGCGATCGACGCCCTCGACGAGCACTGGCAGAAGGTCAAGGGCAAGCACTTCAAGGACATCGCCGGTGCGGCCCGCACGATCGCGGGCGGTCTGGACACGGCGGCCGGTGCGATCGAGGGCATGAAGCTGGCGGCGCTGGTGCAGCTCGGCTACCTGGCGTCCGAGGCGGGCATCGCGCTGTCGTTGATCCCGGTGACCGGTGGTCTGTCGGCGCTGATCGGGGCGGGGGCGATGCGGGCCACGCAGGAGGTGATCAAGCGGCTGATCAAGGAGTGCGTGGAGGAGGCCGTCGGGTACGTCGTGGCGGCGATGACCGAGCCGGCGGTGGCGGCCCTGGAGGGCATGGCGGCGGACCTGGTCGTGCAGCTGGGCGCGATGGCGATCGGCCTGCAGGACGGGGTGGACCTCGACCAGACCAAGAACGCGGGCAAGGACGGCTTCAAGGACGGGGTGCAGTCGAGCAAGGACGCCATGCACCTGGCCTCGGCCGGCGGCGGTGGTGGTTCGAAGGGCAGCGGTCTGAAGAACCTGCACATCGAGCACCAGGAGCACGACCACGCCTCCACCCAGCTGAACACCGTCAGCGTGCGCATCCACGGCAAGACCGCGGGCAAACTCACGAAGGCGAAGACCGCGCACGGCCGCACCCGGGGGCGCGACTCGATCGCCGACGCGATCGACCCGGTCGCGGACAAGGCGATGGAGGCCCTGACCAAGGCCGCGAAGTCGATGGGCGACCACGTCGGCAAGACGCTGCCCAAGGTGGTCAAGCAGATCTCCGTCGACCACAAGAACACCGACGACGACCTCCGCGACCGCTTCGCCCGCCAGCGCAAGGGCGACCACGACAACGACGGGAAGGGCGGACGTGGCGACGGCCCGGGCCGCGGCCCGCGCAAGGACGGCCCGCTCCGCTCGCGCCCCGAACCACTGCGCGACGCCAAGGACGATCCCCGCCGCAACGGCATCCCGCTGGACAGGAAGACCTGCAAGAACGACCCGGTCGACGTGGCGACCGGCGTGATGACGCTCCCGCAGACCGATCTGACGCTGCCGGGGACCCTCCCGCTCGCCCTGGAACGCGTCCACCTCTCCGACTACCGCTACGGGCAGTGGTTCGGCCGCAGTTGGGCCTCCACCCTCGACGAGCGCATCGAACCCGACCCGGTGGGCGGGGGCGCCGTCTGGGCGAGGGAGGACGGCTCCCTGCTCGTCTACCCGCGCCTCCCCCAGCCGGACGGCACGCCCGTCCTGCCCGTCGAGGGCCCGCGGGTGCCGCTCGCCCACGGCGGCTCGTACGAGGACCTCACCACGTACACCGTCACGGAGCCCGACACCGGCCTCACCCGCTCCTTCACCGGCAGCCCCTACCGGACGTCGACGGCGTACTGGCTGACCGAACTGACCGACCGCAACGACAACTCGGTGACCTTCTCGCGCCGTTCCGACGGCGCACCGACCGCCGTCTCGCACAGCGGCGGCTACCTGGTCCGGATCACCGTCGACGACGACCGCGTCTCCTCGCTGGCCGTGAACACGCCGCACGGCCCGGTGGACGTCGTGTCGTACGGATACGACGAGGAGGGGAACCTCGACTCCGTCGTCAACTCCTCGGGCCTGCCCCTGCGTCTCACGTACGACCACGCCGCCCGGGTCACCTCGTGGACCGACCGCAACGGCTCGACGTTCCGCTACGTGTACGACGACGCCGGGCGGGTCGTCGAGACCGTCGGCCCCGACGGCCGCCTCTCCTCCACCTTCGCCTACGACCTCGAACGGCGCACCAACCGCTACACCGACTCCACGGGCGCCACGACCGTCTACCTCCTCAACGAACGCCTCCAGGTCGTCGCCGAGACCGATCCGCTCGGCAACACCGTCACACAGGTCTGGGACCGCTACGACCGCCTCCTGAGCCGAACCGACACCCACGGCAGGACTGCGACCTGGACCTGGGACGACGAAGGGCGCCTCACGGCCGTCACGACGCCCGGCGGCGCGGTGACGACGGCCGAGTACGACGACCTGGGCATGCCGGTCGCCATGACCGCGCCGAACGGCGCGCGCTGGACGAGGACCTACGACGAGCGCGGCAACCAGCTGAGTCTGGTGGGCCCGGACGGCGCCACGGTCCGCTTCACCTACGACGGACACGGCGCCCTGCTCTCCGTCACCGACATCGACGACCGTACGGAGACGTTCGTACCGGACCGCGCCGGGCTGCCCCTCTCCCGTACGGATCCGGCCGGGAACACCGTCACCTTCACGCGTGACGCCTTCGGCCGCCCGGTCACCGCCGACGCGGGCGGCGCCGTCACCACGCTCGAATGGACCGTCGAAGGCCTGCCGGCGCGGCGGACCGCTCCCGACGGGACCACGCACACCTGGGAGTACGACGGCGAGGGCAACTGCGTCGCCGAGGTCGACCCCGCCGGCGGCCGCACCCTGCACGAGTACACGCACTTCGACCTCCCGTCCGCCCGGACGACCCCGGACGGCGCGCGCCACGAGTTCGGCTACGACACCGAGCTGCGCCTCACGGAGATCCGCAACGCGGCCGGCCGCACCTGGCGTTACGCGTACGACACCGTCGGCCGCGTCGTCTCGGAGACCGACTTCGACGGCCGGACGGTCCGCTACGCCTACGACGCCGCGGGCCGGTGGAGCTCGCGGACGAACGCCCTCGGCCAGACCGTCACGCACCACTTCGACGACGAAGGCCTGCTCGTCGCCAAGGACGCGGACGGCACCGTCACCCGCCTCACGTACGACGTGATGGGGCGGCTGACCTCGGCGAGCTCGCCGTACTCGACGCTCACGATCGAGCGTGACGACCGCGGCCGGGTGACCGCCGAGACCGTCGACGGCCGCACCACGCGCTTCACCCACGACGCGCTCGGCCGGCGCACCGGCCGGACCACACCGGGCGGCGTGACCACCACGCTGACCTACGACGAGGACGGGAACCGCTCCGCGCTCGACCTCGCCGGACACACCCTGAGCTTCGTCCACGACGCGCTCGGCCGGGAGGTGAGCCGCTCCCTCGGGCCGCTGGACGACCCGGTGACCCTCTCCACCGACTGGGACGGCTCCGGCAGGATCCGGAAACAGACGCTGGCCGTACCGGGCCGTCTGCTGCGCTCCCGTGCCTACGACTACCGGCCCGACGACCGGGTGCGCGCCGTCACCGACCTGATCACGGGACACGACCGCGCCTTCGAGCGCGACCCGGCGGGGCGCACGACGAAGGTCCGGGCGCCCGGCTGGACCGAGACCTACGAGTACGACGTCGAGGGCAACCAGACCGCCGCCCACTGGCCGGACCGCGCCCCGCATCCCGAGTCACGGGGCCCGCGCGGGTACGAGGAGGGGACCCTCCTCTCCGCCGGGGCCATGAGCTACACCCACGACGGCGCGGGACGGGTCGTCGAGCGGCGCAAGAAGCGGCTCTCCCGCAAGCCCGACGTCTGGCGGTACGGCTGGGACGCCGAGGACCGGCTGACCTCGTGCACCACGCCCGACGGCGTGCTGTGGACGTACCTCTACGACGCGTTCGGCCGGCGGACGGCGAAGCGGCGGCACGGGCCGGACGGATCCGTCGTCGCGGAGACGCTGTTCACCTGGGACGACGCGCGGCTGGTGGAGCAGACGGACAGCACGACCACCCTGACCTGGGAGCACGACGGACACCGCCCCCTGGCCCAGTTCGAGCACCGGGCACCGGCCGGGGCCGAGGAGGGCGGGGCGGCCCCGTCCGGCGTCGACGCACGGTTCTTCGCGATCGTGACCGACCTCATCGGCACCCCCACCGAACTCGTCGACGAGACGGGCCGGATCGCCTGGCACAGCCGTGCCACCCACTGGGGCGTCACCAGCTGGAACCGGGACGCCGACGCCTACACGCCGATGCGCTTCCCCGGCCAGTACGCGGACCCCGAGACCGGCCTGCACTACAACTACTTCCGGCACTACGACCCGGAAGCCGGCCGGTACCTCACGCCCGACCCGCTGGGCCTCGACCCCGCCCCCAACCCCGTCGGCTACATCGCCGACCCGCTCACCGAGGCCGACCCCCTGGGCCTCGCGCCGTGCCTCCAGGCGCTCCAGGACATGGCCACGAAGATCGCGCACGTGTTCCCGGAGGACAAGCGGAAGTACCAGACCGTCTCGGTCATCCACGCCATCACCCCGAAGGGTCCCCGCATGTTCGTCGCGGGCACCAGCAGAACGCCGTTGAGCAAGGCCCAGCTGAAGCTGGCCGAGGAGATGGGGCTCATCCCGATCCCGTCGGACGAGTACCTGCCCAAGCCCCCGCCGGGGGAGCGGGGCGGACACGCCGAACAGAACATCCTCCACTTCCTGAACCGGAGGCACCAGGCGAACGGCGGGGAGAGTTGGCTCCCGACGCACGGCGCGGCCTCCCGGCCGGTCTGCCCGGACGTCTGCCCGCCGATCATCCGGGCCGCCGCCGGCGACGGCAAGGTCGTCGCGTACTACGAACCCAACGGCACCTATCTAAAGTTCTACTGGCCCGACAACTACCTGAGGAAGAAGTAGGAAGACCATGGAGTACGAAGCCGTCGGAGCCGAGCCCACCGCGACCGAGGACCTGCCGGGGCTCGGCTCGGCGCTGGGGCAGCTCGACTGTCTGCTCGTCAGGGACCACGCCCACTGGATCGTGGCCCGGGACGGGGCGTCCGTGGAGGTGGGCCGCGTGTCGGGCGACACCGGTACGGTCTTCGACACGCGCTACGGCGGCCGGCTCCCCCGTGGGGAGAAGACGTCCGTCAGCCCCGTCCCGGGCGGCGGACTGGCCGTGAGCGGCGCCGACTCCGTCACCGTCCAGGAGGCGGACGGAACCGTCCGCTGGACCTTCGCGCACCGTCCGTGGCCGAGCGGAGCCCGCGGCGCGTGCGCCCCGGACCCCTCCGGGACCGCGCTCCTCGCGGTCGTGCAGCCCGCCCTGGAGACCGACCGGAACGAAGTGCTCGTGGCCCTGGACCTGGCCACCGGCGCGGTCCTGGCCGAGACGCGGCTCCCGACGAACTGGGGGACGTACGAGTTCCAGCAACCGCTCGGCCCCGCCGGGGCGCGGGCCCTCTTCCTCGACGCGGCGCAGGGACAGGAAGAGGCGTACTCCCTGCTCGTCTCCTTCGCGGGGGCGGAACTGTCGATCGCGCGGGTCGGCGGCTACGACGAACCCTTCACGGGCAGCAGCGACCGGTCCGGCGCGTTCCTGACCGTGGCCGTCGCCGGGGAGCAGCTCACCCGCTACGACGTTCCCGCGCGCCCCCGGGCGGTGGTGAAGGCGGACGACGTCCTCCCGGACGGCCTGGTCTTCATGGGGCGGCCCGGCTTCCTCGACGAAGCACGGGTCCTCGCGCCGGTGGGCGAGGACCCGTGGGAGGAGGAATGCCGTCACTTCCTGCTCGACGCCGTGGACCTGCGGCCGCGGGCCGAGGTCACGTACCCGCCGGGCGTCGAGGTCGTCTCCCGCGTGCTGCCCCTGGGCGACGGCACCTGGCTGACCTTCGACGGCGACACCGTCCGCCGCTGGCGTACCGGCTGACCCCTCAGGGGGTGTCCGCGTCCGCCTCCACCGCCACCGCGCGGGCCCAGCGGTAGTCGGCCTTGCCGCTGGGGGAGCGCTGGATGCGGTCGGTGAGCACCAGCTGGCGGGGGACCTTGTAGCCCGCCAGCTGCTGCCGGCAGTGGGTCTGGAGGGACTCCAGGTCCAGCTGCGGGGCGTCCGGGCGGAGTTGGACGACCGCGGCGACGTGGTTGCCCCAGCGGGCGTCGGGGACACCGGCGACCAGGGCGTCGTACACGTCGGGGTGGGACTTCAGGGCCTGCTCCACCTCCTCCGGATAGACCTTCTCGCCCCCGGTGTTGATGCACTGCGAGCCGCGGCCCAGGACGGTGACCACCCCGCTCTCGTCGACGGTCGCCATGTCGCCGAGCAGCACCCACCGCACCCCGTCCCGCTCGAAGAAGGTCTCGGCGGTCTTGACCGGGTCGTTGTAGTAGCCGAGCGGGACGTGGCCGCGCTGGGCGAGACGACCGGTCTCGCCCGGCGCGACGGGGGCGCGGGTCGCCGGGTCCACGACCTGGGTGCGTTCGTTGACGTGCAGCCGGAAGCCCTTGGCCGGACCGGAGTCGTCGGTGGCGCGCCCGTTGGAACCGGACTCGGTGGAGCCGAAGTTGTTGAGCAGCAGGACGTTCGGCATGAGCTCCTGGAGCTCGGCCCGTACCGTCTCGGACATGATCGCCCCGGAGGAGGAGAGGCTGAAGAGGGCGGACAGGTCCGTGCCCTTGAGCGGTCCGCGCAGCGCGTCCACGAGCGGGCGCAGCATCGCGTCCCCGACCAGGGAGATGCTGGACACCTTCTCCTTCTCCAGGGTGCGCAGCACCTCCTCGGGCACGTACTTGCGGTGCAGGACGACCCGCTGCCCGTAGTTGAGGGCGATGAACGCGGTCAGGGTGGAGGTGCCGTGCATGAGGGGCGGCGCGGGGAAGAAGGTGATGCCGGCGCCGCCGGCCGCGACCCGCTCCGCCAGCTCCTCGGGCCTCTTCACGGGCTCGCCCGAGGGGTCGCCCCCGAAGAGGCCCGCGAAGAACAGGTCCTCCTGGCGCCACAGGACGCCCTTGGGCATGCCGGTGGTGCCGCCGGTGTAGATGACGAACAGGTCGTCGGGCGAGCGGGGGGCGAAGCCGCGCTCCGGTGAACCGGAGGCCTCCGCCTCGGCGAAGGGCACGCAGTCGAGCGCGGGGGCGTCCTCGGGAGGGGCCCCCACCCGCACGAGGTGCCGCAGCTTCTCCGTCTGCGGCAGCGCCGCCGCGACCCGGCCGGTGAACTCGGCGTCGAAGACGAGCGCCGCCAGGTCGGCGTCCCGGTAGAGGTAGACGAGCTCCTCCTCCACGTACCGGTAGTTCACGTTGACCGGGACGATCCGCGCCTTCAGACAGGCGAGGACGGTCTGCAGGTACTCGACGCCGTTGTACAGGTGGAGGCCGAGGTGCTCGCCGGGCCGGACGCCCGCGTCGATCAGGTGGTGGGCGATCCGGTTGGCGGCGGCGTCGAGCTCGGCGTAGGTGAGCCGCCGCTCCTCGCCCGTGCCGGGATGGTCGACGTACACCAGCGCCTCGCGGTCGGGGACCACGTCGACGACCGATTCGAACAGGTCGGCAAGGTTGTACTCCACCGTTCCTCCTGACCCCGGTTCGCCGGTTCACATGGACGTGGCGGTCATTAGAGCGCCGACCGGTCACCGGGGGAAGGGGATGCACAGAAGAATCTGACTGAGTGTCAGAAAACTATTGAACTGGACCCCCGGCTCCTGCAACCTGTTCCAGAACTGGAGACGGGAGACCCCCATGGGCGGCACCGAACACCTCAGCGTCCGGCGCGAAGGCGCCACGCTCGTCCTCACCTTGAACCGGCCCGAGGCCAAGAACGCCCTCTCGCTGCCGATGCTCGTCGGCCTGTACGACGGCTGGCTGGAGGCCGATGCCGACGACACCGTCCGCTCGGTCGTCCTCACCGGCGCGGGCGGTTCCTTCTGCGCCGGCATGGACCTCAAGGCGCTCGCCGGAAAGGGCATGGCGGGCGAGCGGTACCGGGACCGGCTGAAGGCCGACCCCGACCTGCACTGGAAGGCGATGCTCCGCCACCACCGCCCCCGCAAGCCCGTCATCGCGGCCGTCGAGGGCCACTGCGTCGCCGGCGGCACCGAGATCCTCCAGGGCACCGACATCAGGGTCGCCGCCGCCTCCGCCACCTTCGGCCTCTTCGAGGTCCGGCGGGGCCTCTTCCCCATCGGCGGCTCCACCGTCCGCCTGCCCCGCCAGATCGCCCGCACCCACGCCCTCGAAATGCTCCTCACCGGTCGTCCGTACAGCGCCGACGAGGCCGCCGCCATCGGCCTCGTCGGCCGGGTGGTCCCCGACGGCACGGCCCTGGACGCGGCCCTCGACATCGCCGAGCGCATCAACGCCTGCGGGCCGCTCGCCGTCGAGGCGGTCAAGGCCTCCGTGTACGAGACGGCCGAACTGTCCGAGACGGAGGGGCTCGCCGCCGAACTGAAGCGGGGGTGGCCGATCTTCGACACGGCGGACGCGAAGGAGGGGGCGAGGGCGTTCGCGGAGAAGCGGACGCCGGTGTACCGGAGGGAGTGACGTTCTCCCCACCCCGCCCCTTCCCGTAACCGGGGGCTCCACCCCCGGGCCCCCGCGCCTCGAACGCCGGCGGGGCTGAAATTCAGCCCCCACGGCGTGTGAGGGCACGGCCGCAGGCCGTACGGGGGCCTGGGGGCTCGCCCCCGGTTCGGGAAGGGGCGGGGAGAAGGCCCGCGCAGCGGCCCACCGAACCCCAGCCTCCCGCCCCACCCCCAACGAAGGAGCCGTCGCATGACAGCCGTCACCCCGCCGCCGGAAACCCTCCGCGCCCCCCTGGTCGTCGAGTTCCCCTTCACCCGTTCCCTCGGCCCCGTCCAGTCCGCCTTCCTCACCGGGCTGCGCGAGCGCACCGTCCTCGGCGTGCGCACCGAGGCGGGTGAGGTGCTCGTCCCGCCCGTCGAGTACGACCCCGTGACCGCCGCCGAACTCCGCGAACTCGTCGAGGTCGCCCCCACCGGCACCGTCACCACCTGGGCCTGGAACCCCGAGCCCCGCCCCGGGCAGCCCCTGGCGACCCCCTTCGCCTGGGTCCTCGTGCGTCTCGACGGCGCCGACACCGCCCTCCTCCACGCCCTCGACGCCCCCGGCCCCGAAGCCGTCCGCACCGGCCTGCGGGTACGGATCCGCTGGGCCGCCCAACGGGCCGGGGCCATCACCGACATCGCCTGCTTCGAGCCGTACGAGAGCCCCGCGCGGAACGAACCCACCGCCCACGACGGCCGGTTCGAGAACCCCGTGACCGGCATCGTCGCCCCCGCCCGCCTCGACTACACGTACAGTCCCGGCCGCGCCCAGACCCGCTATCTGCACGGGCTCGCCGAGCGCCGCACGGTCGGCGAGCGCTGCCCCTCCTGCGCCAAGGTGTACGTG
This sequence comes from Streptomyces sp. TLI_105, assembly GCF_900105415.1. GTDB lineage: Bacteria > Actinomycetota > Actinomycetes > Streptomycetales > Streptomycetaceae > Streptomyces. The sequence goes on from NZ_FNSM01000001.1 coordinate 7,514,996, forward strand.
CCTCCCCGCGGCGCCTGCCCCACCTGCGGCGTCGCCACCACCGACCGGGTCGAGGTCGGTCCCCGCGGCACCGTCACCACCTTCTGCATCGTCAACATCAAGGCGAAGAACCTGAACATCGAGGTCCCGTACGTCTACGCCCACATCGCCCTCGACGGCGCCGGGCTCGCCCTCCACGGCCGCATCGCCGGCATCCCCTACGACGAGGTCCGCATGGGCCTGCGCGTCGAACCCGTGTGGAGCGAGGACGGCCGCTACCCGGACCACTACCGGCCCACCGGCGAGCCCGACGCCGATTACGACACGTACAAGGAGCTGCTATGAGCCGGGACGTGGCGATCGTCGCCTTCGCCCAGAGCGACCACCGACGGCACACCGACGACCTCTCCGAGGTCGAGATGGTGATGCCCGTGCTGCACGAGGTGCAGCGGCAGACCGGCCTGAAGGCCGCCGACATCGGCTTCACCTGCTCCGGCTCCTCCGACTACCTCGCCGGGCGCGCCTTCTCCTTCACCATGGCCCTCGACGGCGTCGGCGCCTGGCCGCCGATCTCCGAGTCCCACGTCGAGACGGACGGCGCCTGGGCGCTGTACGAGGCCTGGGTGAAGCTCCTCACCGGCGAGGCCGACACGGCCCTCGTCTACTCCTACGGCAAGTCCTCGCCCGGCTCCGTCCGCGACGTCCTCACCCGCCAGCTCGACCCGTACTACCTCGCCCCGCTCTGGCCCGACTCCGTCGCCCTCGCCGCCCTCCAGGCCCAGGCCCTCGTCGACGCCGGAGACACCGACGAACCCGCCCTCGCCGCGATCGCCGCCCGCAGCCGCGAGGACGCCAGGGCGAACCCCCACGCCCAGCTGCCCGGCGCCCGCCCCCAGGGCGGATACGCCGTCCAGCCCCTCCGCACGGGCGACTGCCCGCCCATCGGCGACGGCGCCGCCGCCGTGATCCTCGCCGTCGGCGACCGGGCCCGCGAGCTGTGCGGGCGCCCCGCCTGGATCCGGGGCATGGACCACCGGATCGAGGCCCACTCCCTCGGTGTCCGCGACCTCACCGACTCGCCCTCCACCCGCCTCGCCGCCGAGCGTGCCGGAGCCTTCGACCGGCCGGTCGACACCGCCGAACTCCACGCCCCCTTCACCTCCCAGGAGGTCGTCCTCAGGAAGGCCCTCGGCCTCGACGACAGCGTGCGGGTCAACCCCTCCGGCGGCGCCCTCGCCGCCAACCCCGTCATGGCCGCGGGGCTGATCCGGCTCGGCGAGGCCGCCGCCCGCATCCACCGCGGCGAGTCCGACCGCGCCCTCGCCCACGCGACCTCCGGTCCCTGCCTCCAGCAGAACCTCGTCGCCGTCCTGGAAGGGGAGACCCATGCCCGGTAAGGAGCCCGTCGCCGTCGTCGGCATCGGCCAGACCAAGCACGTCGCCGCCCGCAGGGACGTCTCGATCGCCGGCCTCGTCCGCGAGGCCGCCCTGCGCGCCCTGGAGGACGCCGAGCTGACCTGGGCGGACGTCGACGCCGTCGTCATCGGCAAGGCCCCCGACTTCTTCGAGGGCGTCATGATGCCGGAGCTGTACCTCGCCGACGCGCTCGGCGCGGTCGGCAAGCCCATGCTCCGGGTCCACACGGCCGGATCGGTCGGCGGCTCCACCGCCCTCGTCGCCGCCAACCTGGTCTCCGCGCGCGTGCACCGGACCGTCCTCACCCTCGCCTTCGAGAAGCAGTCCGAGTCCAACGCCATGTGGGGCCTCTCCCTGCCCGTCCCCTTCCAGCAGCCCCTGCTCGCCGGCGCCGGAGGCTTCTTCGCCCCGCACGTGCGCGCGTACATGCGCCGCACCGGCGCCCCCGACACGATCGGCTCCCTCGTCGCGTACAAGGACCGGCGCAACGCGCTCAAGAACCCGTACGCCCACCTCCACGAGCACGACCTCACCCTGGAGAAGGTCCAGGCCTCCCCGATGCTCTGGGACCCCATCCGCTACTCCGAGACCTGCCCCTCCTCGGACGGCGCCTGCGCCATGATCCTCACGGACCGCGCCGGAGCCGACCGCGCGCCACGGCCGCCCGCCTGGCTGCACGGCGGGGCGATGCGCAGCGAACCCACCCTCTTCGCCGGCAAGGACTTCGTCTCCCCGCGGGCCGGCCGGGACTGCGCCGCCGACGTCTACCGGCAGGCCGGCGTCACCGACCCCCGGCGGCAGATCGACGCCGTCGAGATGTACGTGCCGTTCTCCTGGTACGAACCCATGTGGCTGGAGAACCTCGGCTTCGCCGAGGAGGGCGAGGGCTGGAAGCTCACCGAGGCCGGGGTGACCGAGCTCGACGGCGACCTGCCCGTGAACCCCTCGGGCGGGGTCCTCTCCACCAACCCCATCGGAGCCTCCGGGATGATCCGCTTCGCCGAGGCCGCGCTCCAGGTACGGGGGGACGCCGGCGAGCACCAGGTCGAGGGCGCCCGCAGGGCCCTCGGCCACGCCTACGGAGGAGGCGCCCAGTTCTTCTCCATGTGGCTGGTGGGGGACACCCCGCCCACCGGCTGAGCCCCCGCGAGGGGCCTACCCTGGCCCGCATGAACGCGGAACGTGATCTCACCCGGCTCCTCGCCGGGATGCGCCCGGAACTCGACCCCGGCCGCTACGTCTTCACCACGGTGGACGGCCCCGCCCCGGCCGGGGTCGTCCCCGTGGTCACCGTCACCGAACCCGAGGGCCTCACCCTCGTCGTACGGCAGGAGGAGGCGGACGCCGCCGGCCTCCCGTACGACTACGTGGCCGGCTGGATCACGCTCCGGGTGCACTCCGCGCTCGACGCCGTCGGGCTCACGGCGGCCGTCGCGGGCGAGCTCGCCGCCGCGGGCCTGAGCTGCAACGTGGTGGCCGGTTTCCATCACGACCACCTCTTCGTCGAACACGACCGCGCGGGCCAGGCGTTGGACCTCCTGAACGGCCTCTCGCAGCGTTCGGCCGACTCGGCCGAACGAGGGAGATGAGGGAGACGAGCGGCCCGCCCCGCGCGGAGGCCATTCGCCCGGTCGGCCCCCGTCGGGCCGCCTCCGGTCGACCGTCCGGGCCGTGACCCTACGTAATCGGATGGGCGTTCCGGGTGGCCGTCGGGGCCTCCGAGACGTCGCACGCGTGAACCTCCCGGAGGGAGTCGCCGACCGGCTCGGCCGGTCACCCGCGGTGCACGGGGCGGGCCGCGCCGTCGGCCCGGCCCGGGCCGAGGGCCCCGGTGAGCGGCGCGGCCCCGGAGCGGTCGCCCGGCGCGTCGCGCCGTGCGCCGGGGCACGTACCATGGCCGTATGTCCTTCCTCCGCCGCCGCAGCGCCGCCACACCCGCGGGCCCGGACTTCGACGTCCTGGCCATGGACCCGGGGGACTGGCCCGGCAATCTCGGCGCCGGTCTGCTGCCCGCGCCCGACGGCTCCTGTCAGGGCGTGTTCCTCCGCTACGACCTGTTCGGCGGCCGCGGACCCGCGATGATCATCGGCAACCTCCCCGAGGGCTCCCCGGCGCGCGAGCTCGCCGACGGCCAGATCCCCTTCGAGGTGGCGCAGCTCCTCGCGGCCCTGGAGAACGACGAGCCGGTCGAGGTCCTCGACACCGAGGACATGCCCGTCATGCAGGGCGACAACCTCCTCATCGTGCGCCGCCTCAAGCTCTCCGAGAGCCGCATCTCCTGCGTCCAGTTCGACCGCAGCGACAACGTCCTCGTGACGATCGCCAGTTGGGACCGGCCGATCACCGACGACCTGTACGCGCTGCTCAAGCCGCTGCCCGCCGAGCTGTTCCAGCAGGGCTGACGGGGAGGGGGGCCGATGAGCGCGCGCGTCGACGCCTGGATCTGGGCGGTCCGCCTCACCAAGACCCGCTCCCAGGCCGCGGCCGCCTGCCGCGCCGGACACGTCAAGGTCAACGGCGAGCGGGTCAAGCCCGCCCAGGCCGTGAAGCCCGGCGACGAGGTCCGGATCTTCCACGGCGGCCGGGAGCGGATCGTCGAGATCAAGGAGCTCCACACCAAGCGGGTCGGGCCGCCGGTCGCCGTCGAGGCGTACGTGGACAACAGCCCGCCCCCGCCGCCGCGCGAGCACGTCGCCCTCGCTGCCGTACGCGATCGGGGCGCGGGACGCCCCACCAAGCGCGAGCGCCGCGAACTCGACGAACTGCGCGGCCGGCGCCCCTGAGGCGAGCCGACGACGGGCGCCCCCGAGGCGAGCCGGCGGTGGGCGCCCCCGAGACGTGCTGACAGCGGGCGCCCCGAGACGCGTGGACGACCGCGCGCCCCTGGTCCGACGACCCGAAGGCCTCCGGGAATCCTCCCGGAGGCCTTCGGCGTACGTCAGCGGGAGCCCGTGCCGAGCAGCTCCGAGATCCGCGCCGCCGAGGTGCCGAGACCCGTCGGCCCGCGCCGCAGCAGAGCGCTGCCGCTGCCCGCCCGCACGTCCTCCGCGCCGTAACGCCGCACCTTCCGGTGCCAGTTGAGGACGCCCGCGAGCCAGTCCTCCAGCTCCCGCAGATACGCCTGGAAGGCCTCCCGCCCCGCCGCGTCGAGCCCGAACTCCTCGTACAGCAGGGGGACCTCACGCTGCTTCAGGTTCTCGTACTGGCGCAGCCGCCCCCGCATCAGGTCGTCGACCATCGACACCGCGGTCGGGTAGTCGCAGTCGAAGAACTTCTGGAGCACCAGAACGCCGTTGTGCACCTCGCCCTCGACCTCGATCTCCTTCTGGTACGAGAAGAGGTCGTTGACGAGCGCCCCGTAGTCCATGACCGAGTTCTCCAGGCTGCGCACCGTCCCCGACCGGAACAGCTCCGGCGGCAGCGTCGTGTCCTGCCGCAGCCGGCACAGCAGCATGGTCAGCTCGGAGCCGAAGGTGCTGCGGCGCATCTCGACGTAGTCGACCGGGTCGGGCACCCGGTGCTGCACCACGTTGTGCATCTCCCACATCCAGCTGTCGAGCATCACGTCGAGCGAGACCCGCAGCTGCGCCAGCGCCGAGGGCGCCATCGTGGCGGCGGTCCGCTCCCAGACGTCGGCGAGCGAACGCTCCAGGGGGTTCACCGCGTGCGCCGCGCCGGCCGCGGGCTCGTCGAGCGGCATGCAGGCCTTGAGCCGGTCGGTCTGCTCCTTCGCGCCGGCCAGACCGCCCGCCCGTCCGAAGACGGCCGGGTAGTAGTCGTCCGCGTAGGTTCCCCAGGTCAGCCAGTCGGCGCTGAGCTCCAGGTCTTCCAGGGACGCGTCCGGATCGAGCCCCGCCGAGCACAGCGCGAGGTCGAAGCCCTCCGCCATCGGCCGGTCCCACAGGTCGTCCAGGAGCCCCATCCGCTCCGCCCAGTCCACCGTGTGCCGCCGTGCCGCCCGGTGGTGGGGGTTGATCGTCAGCGGGTACGGCAGGTCGAACGCGGGCAGCAGCGAGGGCCCCACGTGCTGGTGCGGCGCATGGGTGAACGCCCGGTGCCGGGCCGCCGCCGGCCGTCCGAACAGGGTCCGGACGTCGAGCGCGGAGGTGCCGATGATCCCGTCCAGGTGCGAGGGTCCGCCGACCATGCCCTCGTTCATGTAGCGGCTGGAGCGCATGTGCCACTCGTGACCGCCGGACTGCCAGTCCTGGAGCCCCTTCGCGTACGCCGCGACCGCCGCGCACTCCTGCGGGCTCAGCCCCTTCTCGGCGGCGAGCAGCGGCACTTCGGTGAGCGCGGTGTTCTCGAACTGCTGGACCCGCGAGGTCAGCAGGTCGTTGACGGCGTTCGCCGCCTCCTGGGTCGTGCAGCCGAGGAACCGCTCCAGGACGAGGACGCCGTTGCTGTTCTCGCCCTCCTCCTCCACCTCGCGCTGGTACGAGAAGAGGTCGTTGCGCAGGTGCACGGCGTCCGAGAAGGCGTCCCTGAGCACCCGCAGCGGCCGGGAGTACGCCACCTGGGCGGGGACCTCGGCCCCCGCCGCGTACTCCACGAGACCGGCCGACCAGGGCGCGCCGCCCACCTTGCGGCGCATCTCGATGTACTCCAGGGGGTTGGCGACCCGGCCGTCGTTGATGTTGTCGAGCTCCCACAGGGACTCGTACAGCAGGTGCTCCGTCGCCTCCGCGAACCGCACCCGCCAGCCGTCGGACATCGACGGGACCGTCCGCCGCCAGAGGTCGGCGAGACCCGCCTCGACGGGGTTGGTCGGCTCGGGCATGCCGGTCGCCGGGTCCGCCGGCATGAACAGCGGGAGCCGGTCGAGGTACGCCTTGCTGCCGGACCGGTCCTGGGGGCGCTTGAAGACCTCCAGGAAGTGGTCGTCGAAGAAGAAGACCCAGGTGTACCAGTCGGTGACGAGGTCCAGCGCCTCCTCGTCGCAGTCGGGGTGGGTGTACGAGCAGAGCAGCGCGTAGTCGTGGGAGGCGAGGTCGTGCTCCTCCCAGACCCCCGAGCCCTCCAGCATCCCCATCTCCCGCGCCCAGTCACGCGTGTGCGTGCGGGCGGCCTCCAGGTGGGGATTGAGCCGTGCCGGATACGGAACATAGAAATCCGGCATAACGAAGGGCTGAGGCATGTGCTGGGGGGCCTTCCGGTGAGCTGGGGCGGTGACCGGCCCAGCCTTACCCGTCGCCCGGACGGCGCACGCGATCTCCCGAATAGTCATATGAACGCCGAAGGGGTGGTGCCGGACCCCACTGCCGGCACCACCCCGCGCCTTTCGGCCAGACCTCCGTCAGCCCTGGGAAACCCGCACGTCAGCGGCCTTCACAAAGGCCACCCGGTGGCCGAACTGGATCTGGTAGTACTCCTCCTGACCCCGGACCACGGTGTGCCCGCTCGGATCGAACACCGGCGCGAAGTAGTACTCGCCCGGGGTGCTGCCCCCCACCACGTACCGCTGACCCGCGAGCAACCGGTACGGCAGCGGCGACACCGACTGCACCGGCACGCCCGCCGGATAGGCCGGGGCCTCCGGATACGCCCGCCCGTACACCGGCACCTCCGCCAGACCCTCCCGGGGCGTCAGGACCTGACCGCGCGCGTTCACCGCCGTCGGCTCCTCCACCGGGTTGAGGAACCACGCCTTCTGCCCGAGGTACCAGACCGCCGTCCAGTCCCCCCGCCGCTCCGCCACCGCGAAGCTCTGCCCGGTCGAGGCCCGCGCCCCGGTGTCGTTGACGCCCGTGGTGGAGGCCTGCCCGCCCGGTCGCAGACCGATGTCCTTCACCAGGGGCGCGTCGGCGCTCGGCGCGGTGTGCAGGCGCACCGCCCCGCTGCCGTGCGGCACACACGCCTGTCCCGCCGTCACACAGCCCGTGTAGACCGGCCGGTGGGACTCGTAGTCGGGCCGGATCGTCACCACGCCCGCGTGCGGACCGGCGCTCGGGGTGATCGGACGGCCGAGCAGCCGGAAGTAGTGCGCCCAGTCCCAGTACGGCCCCGGGTCCGTGTGCATGTTCTTGATCGTGGACGCCGTCGTGCCCGGCACGTTGTCGTGACCCAGGACGTGCTGCCGGTCCAGCGGGATGTCGTACCGCGCGGCGATGTACCGCACCAGGCGCGCCGACGACCGGTACATCGCCTCCGTGTACCAGGAGTCCGGCGAGGTCAGGAAGCCCTCGTGCTCCAGACCCACCGACTTGGCGTTCACGAACCAGTTCCCCGCGTGCCAGGCCACGTCCTTCAGCGGCACGTGCTGGGCGATGTGCCCGTCGGAGGAGCGCAGCGAGTACTGCCAGGACACGTACGTCGGGTCCTGCACCAGCTTCAGGGTGGTCTTCCAGTCCGCCTCGGTGTCGTGGATCACGATGTAGTCGATCGACTGGGAGGCCGGCCGGTTCGCCTTGTCGTGGTTGCCGTAGTCGCCGTCGCCGAACTCCTCGTACGGCGCGGGGACCCACTCGCAGGCCACCGAGGCCGGGCACTCCACGGGCCCGGCGGCCGGCCGCCGCAGACCCAGGGCCGACACCTGACCGGTGGCGGGCGTCACCGCCGGGTCGGCCGACAGCGTCACCACCTGCCCGCTGTCCGTCGTCCGCGTCTCCCCGGTCCGGATCACGTCGAACACGTCGTTCGCGTACGCCGCCGCCGTCGCCGAGTCGTCCGCACCGGAGTACCGCGCCACCGCCCCGTACCAGTCGGCCGGGTCCGCGCTCGCCGGAAGACCGGCCTCGCGCTGCGCCGCCGCGAGCAGCGCCGCCCCGCCCTCGATGTTCGCGGCCGGCACCGTGCGCAGCTCCTCCGCCGGGATCCCGGACAGCGCCGACGCCCGCTCCAGGGTCCGCAGCCACTCGGGCAGCGCCTCGGGCGCGGGCACCGGGACGTCGCCGCCCGTGCGGGCCGGGCGGGAGGAGTCGCCCCGGGCGTCCTCCCCCTCCTCCGAGTGGTGCGGGGCGGTCCGGGCCAGGGCCGTCGCCGCGTCCGTCAGGTGCATCGGCCCGTAGCCGCCGGTCACACTGGGCGCACCGCCGTGGGTGTCCCACCGCGACTGCAGGTACGAGACGGCGAGCAGCACGCTCTCGGGCACGCCCTGACGCTCGGCCGCCCGCGCGAACTGCCCCTGCAGGACACCCGCCTCGGGCACGTCGGCGCCGGCGGGCGGGGCGGCGGACAGCAGGGGAAGCAGCAGGGCGGCGGACGCCAGGGCGCCCACCGCCCCCGGCACACGGATCGGCGAAGGACGTCTGCGCGACGCGGAACGGAGCAAGGCAGCCTCCAGAGGCGGGGGTGACACGGGGGCGTGCGGGGCCGAACCCGTACAGGGGTATCGGCTCCCGGACGTTCCGTCAATCACACCCGCACAAAAGGAAGTTCCCACGTCAGAGCGGGAATGGAGGCCATACGGCGGAGTTTCGCCGAGACGGGTCCCGGGCCTGGGACGCGTCACTGGAGTGGACCAATGGAGGGGCGCGTACAAGCCGGTGCGCCGCGTCCCGGTGTGTCGGCACCGGGCTCACGGCGCACCGCCCCCGTGTGGTCGGCCGGACCCGCCCTTCAGCGCGTCCCGACCGCCGCGCGCACGGCCCGCCGTGCCATGGCGCAGTCGTCGTGCAGCCGCCTCAGCAGCAGCCGCTGTTCCTCGCCGGGCGCGAGCGCCCCCGAGGGCACCGGCACCGAACCGGCCGGCGGGGCCTCCTTCATGGTGCGCTGCACCGCCGTCTCGTAGGTACGGATCTCCCGCGTCAGCACGATCATCAGGTTCACCAGGAAGGCGTCCCGGGAGGCCGGGCCCGCCTGCTGGGCGAGCTGGCTGATCTGGCGCCGGGCCAGCGGCGCGTCACCGAGCACCGCCCACAGGGTCGCCAGGTCGTAGCCGGGCAGGTACCAGCCCGCGTGCTCCCAGTCGACGAGCACCGGCCCGGCGGGGGAGAGCAGGATGTTGGACAGCAGGGCGTCACCGTGACAGAACTGGCCCATGCCCTGACGGCCGCCCGCGTGCGCCAGACCGTGCAGCAGCTTCTGCAGGTCGTCCCGGTCCCGGTCCGTGAAGAGCCCGAGCTCGTGGTAGCGGGCGATCCGGGCGCCGTATTCCAGCGGCGCGTCGAAGGTCCCGGCCGGCGGCCGCCAGGCGTTGAGCCGGGCGATCGCACCGAGCGCGGCCCGCACGTCGGCCCGCGGCGGGGCCTCGACGGGGTGGCGCGAGAGCGCCGCCGCGCGCCCGGGCATCCGCTCGATCACCAGCGTGCAGTTCTCCGGATCCGCGGCGATCAGCCGCGGCGCCCGCACCGGAGGACGGTGACGGACGAAGGAGCGGTAGGACGCTATCTCGTGCCGGAACCGCTCGACCCAGGCGGGGGAGTGGTCCAGTAAACACTTCGCGACCACCGTCGTCCGCCCGGTCGTCCCGACGATCAGTACGGAACGGCCGCTGCGCCGCAGCACCTGCACCGGGTTGAACTCCGGACAGATCCGGTGGACGGACGCGATCGCCATCTTCAGCTGCGCCCCCTGGGGGCCGGACAGGTCGATTCTCCCGCTGACCGGCTGGGCACCGGTGCCGGTCGCCCAGCGCCTCGGCCTGACGGCCTGGGGCGCGGGGGCCAGGTACGGTCCGGCGCCTGCCGGGACGATGCGGTGCTGCGGCCGGGGCGGGGCGGACACGGAGGACGATGCTGTGTACATGGAGGTGACAGATCCCTTCGTGCGCCGACGAGTTGCGTGCGTCGCCCCGCCCGCCCCCGGTCCGCACCCTGGGGAATGAGGGCCGGTCGGCGGGGCGGGGTGGCGCGTTCCTACCTGACACCCGCGTGCGGGTGGCGGAACATCCAGCGCACCCTGGCGAACCCTGGCGAATTGTCGCCAGGCCTATGACAGGGGGTTACTGTCAACTCAGCCGAGAACCTGGGGGCTTAGACGTGACCGGACAAACCAACACCCGCCTGGCAGACCTGTTCGGCCTGGCCGGCTGGTCCAAGGGCGAACTCGCGAGGCTCGTCAACCGGCAGGCGGCGGCCATGGGCCACCCCCAGCTGGCGACCGACACCTCGCGGGTGCGGCGGTGGATCGATCGGGGCGAGACCCCGCGCGATCCCGTCCCCCGGGTGCTGGCAGCACTGTTCACCGAGCGACTCGGCCGTGTCGTGACCATCGAGGACCTCGGGTTCGTACGACACGGGCGTGCCGGAAAGAAGCAGGACGTCAGGAAGACGGAGAACCCTGACGGGCTGCCCTGGCCCCCCGATCGTGCGGCGGCGGTCCTCACCGAATTCACGGGAATGGACCTCATGCTCAACCGACGCGGCCTGGTGGGCGCGGGTGCCGCGCTTGCCGCCGGCTCCGTACTCAGCAACGCCATGCACGACTGGCTGCAGACCGACCCCGCACGCAAGGGCGTCGCCCAGCGGGCCACCGATCCCCTCCACGCCGACCCCGCCGGGTTCGACCGCTACGAGGCCGCCCCCATCGGGTCGGAGGAGATCGAGGCCCTGGAGCACTCCGTGGTGGTGTTCCGCGCCTGGGACGCCTCCCGGGGCGGCGGCCTCCAGCGCAAGGCGGTCGTGGGCCAGCTCAACGAGGTGGGCGGCATGCTCGCCTACCGCCATGCCGACCACCTCCAGCGGCGCCTGTGGGGCGTCGCCGCCAACCTCGCCGTCCTCGCCGGCTGGATGTCCCACGACGTAGGCCTCGAACCGACGGCGCAGAAGTACTTCGTCATCGCCGCCCACGCGGCCCGGGAGGGCGGCGACCGGCCCCGGGCCGGCGAGGCGCTGTCCCGGGCCGCCCGCCAGATGGTGCACCTGGGCCGGCCCGACGACGCCCTCGATCTGATGAAGCTCGCCAAGGTGGGCTCGGGCGAGCGGGTGCTGCCCCGCACCCAGGCCATGTTCCACACCATCGAGGCCTGGGCGCAGGCCTCCATGGGGCGGGGACAGGCCATGCGGCGAACCCTCGGCGAGGCCGAGGACCTCTTCGTCTCCGACACGGGAGAGGAGAAGCCGGACTGGATGCAGAACTTCGACGAGGCCGACATGCACGGCATGCAGGCCCTCGCCTACCGCACCCTCGCCGAGCACGATCCGGCCGCGGCGATCCCCGCGCAGCGCCACGCCAAGCTGGCCATCGAACTGAGGCACGGCGGGCACGACCGCTCGAAGCTCTTCGACCACATCTCGCTCGCCTCGGCCTGCTTCATCGCGGACGACCCGGAGCAGGCCGACCGGTACGCCCGGCTCGCCCTCATGTCCATGGGGGACACCTCGTCCCACCGGACCTGGGACCGGCTGCGGGAGATGTACCGGCTCACCGGCCAGTACGCGGGCTACTCGAGCATCGAGACCCTGCGCGAGGAGATCGAACTGGCCCTCCCCAGGTCGCCCGTCAACCGCCCCAGGGTCGGGCAGGCCTGAGCCTTCCCGTCCCGCGGGTCGGGAAGGCTCAGGAGAGGCTCGTCACCGGGTGGGACGGGGAGGCTCGGGAAAGGCTCGTCAGCGGGTGGGACGGGGAGGGCCGGGAGGGCCCGTCAGCGGGTGGGTCCAGTTCCGGCGCGGGCGGTCTCAGCTCCGGCGGGCGACCCGGACCACCATCACGCAGGCGTCGTCCTCGCGCGGCTCCTCGCCGAACTCCTCCACCACGGCGCGCACGCCGTCCTGCGCGTCCCGTGCCTCCGCGAGCCGGGGGCCGAGGGCGAGCAGCCGTCGCGTGCCCGTGTCGTCGTCCGGGTGACCGCCGCGGGTCAGCCCGTCGGTGTGCAGGACCAGCAGGTCGCCCGGGAGCAGCCGGGTCTCGGCCTCGCCGTACACGGCGCCGGTCGTCGCCCCGAGCAGCATGCCCTCGGGCCGTCGGAGCGCGTGTCCCGTCCCGCCGCGGAAGAGCAGCGGGGCGGGGTGGCCGGCCTGCGCCCAGGCCAGGGTCTGGGCCACCGGGTCGTAGCGGCAGCACATCGCGCTGCCGAGCGCGGGCTGTACGGAGGTCTCCAGGAGCTGGTTGAGGTGGCCCATCAGCGCGGCGGGCCGGATGCCGGCGACGGCCATGCCGCGCAGCGCGCCGAGGAGCATGGCCATGGAGGAGGTCGCGGCGACCCCGTGGCCCGTCAGGTCGCCGACGGTCAGCAGCGCGTCCCCGTCGGGCAGGGCGAGCGCGTCGTACCAGTCGCCGCCGATCAGACGGGTGCTGGCGGCGGGCAGGTAGTGCGCGGCCACGTCGAGGGGGGCGGGGCCGTCGTGGGCGAAGCGGAGCGAGCCGCGCCACGGCGGGAGGACCGCCTCCTGCAGTTCGACGGCGACCCGCCGCTCGGTGATCTCGATGTGGCGGCTGCGCTCCAGGCTGTCCCGGCTCTCGCGGACCGCCCGCTCGCTGCGCCGCAGCTCGCTGACGTCGCGCAGGACGGCCCACATGGAGGCGGTGCAGCCGTCGGTGTCGAGCACGGGTTCGCCGGTCATGTGCACCGTGCGCACCCGGCCGTCGGTCCGTACGATCCGGAACTCGCCGTCGATCGGCTTCCCGTCGATCAGACAGTCCGTCACCATGCCCTGCAGGACGGGCTGGTCCTCGGCGAAGACCATCGTGGGCATCTCGTCGAGCGACATCGGGCCGCTCTCGGGGGGTCGTCCGAAGATCTGGAACAGCTCCTCGGACCAGCTGACCTCGTCGGTGAGCAGGTTCCACTCGGCGCTGCCGACCCGGGAGAGCAGCGAGCCGGTCCGGGGCGGGGCGGCCACGCCGTACGCCGTGCCGGGGGCGGTCGCGAGCGCGGTGTCGACGACGGCGTCGACGTCCCCGGTCTCGTCCTCCGGCACCGCGCTCGCCGGGACTCCGGCCCGGAGCTGGCCCAAGTGGGCGCCCAGGTCGTCGAGTTGGTGCACCGCCAGGTCGCACAGGGCCCGCTGCCACCGCTGCTGGGGATCGTCCTCGTCCGCCACGGCGTCCCGGCGGACGGCATCCACCTCGCCGCGCAGGCGGCGGGTCTGTGAGATCAGCGCGTCCACCGCGCCCGGCTCCGGCGGCTGGGCGGGGCGGTCCGCGAACAGATGGGACGGCATGTCGTACTCCGATACAGGCGCGGCGCGGCCAGGTGTGGAAGGAGGCCCGTAGACGACTGTCGCACAGCCCGGGACGGCCCGTAAGGGATTTGGCAACACTCGATCCGGTGGTGCTTCTGTCATATGCCAAAGGCCCGGCGATTATCGGACAGGGCGCGACCCGTTACGGTGCTGGGGTGGTGAACGACGACGGAAACGGCACGGTGGGCGCGGGGACGACGGTCACGGGCGGGGTGGTCGCGGGCGGTTCGGACATGAGTACGGAGGCGGAGGCGGGGATGCCGGACGGCCTTGCCCCCGGCGCTCGGGCATCGGGCGCGAGGACCGGTGCCGACGCGGGTGCCGTGACGAGCGGTCCGGGCGCGAGCGCCGGTGCCGGTGTCGTGACGGGCGCTCCGGGCACGACGGCGGGCGGTTCGGGCATGCGTACGGAAGCGGGCGCGGCGGCCATGGGCACGGTCGGCACCGCCGTCCTGCTCGCGGCCGCGCCCGCCGGCCGGGGCCGCGCGATGGACGCCGCTTCGGTGCTGCCGGCGCTCGCCGCCGTACCGCCCGGGGTCCTCACCGGCACCACGGCCGCCACGGTCGTCGAACTCGCCGATCCGCTCGACCCGCAGACCGTCCTCACCCGCCTCCGCGCGGCGGCCGCGAGCCCCGGACCCCTGGTCGTCTGTCTCGCGGGCCAGCTCCACCTCGACCGCCGCCAGCAGCTGCCCCACCTCGCCCTCGCCCGCACCACGCCGGCGACCCTCCGCTACACCGCGCTGCCCTGGCACTGGCTCGCCGCCGAACTCGGCGTACGGCCGCCCGGCACCACGACCGTCGTCGCGGACCTCGCGGCCGACCCGGACGTCTGGCAGCGCCTCACCGCCGCGCCCGGACTGCTGCACCTGGGGCCCGGCCCCCTTCTCTACGGGCGCGTGGTGCCCGCCCCGCGCAGGGGCGAGCCCACGACCCCCGGATACCTGCGTGCCCGGGCCGAACTCTGGCGCTCCGGAGCCCGGTTGACTCCGGCCGCGGCACACGCGGAGGCCGCCGCGCGGGCGGTGACGGTGGCACCCGCGCCGGAACCGGTCTTCCTCACACCCGGGCTCGCACCTCCACCGGCACCCGTGCCGGCGGGGGGACCGGCCCCCGTTCCCGCGGCGCGCCCGGCACCCCCGGCGGCGACCCGCCCCGCGCCCGTACCCGCACCCGTGACCGTGACCCGCCCCGCGCCCCTGCCCGTGACGCCTCCGGCGTCCGTGCCCGCCGGTGCGGGTGGGCCGGTGGCCGTGGAGGACCCGCACCCCGCGATCCTCGCCGCCGCCATGGCCGGGCGGCACGGCGAGGCGGCGGCGGTGGCGGCCGCCTGGGAGCACGAGGCCCTGCGCCGCCACGGGCCCCGGTCGATGGAGGCCGTGCACTGGACGGAGGTACGGGCCGACCTCGCCCGCCTCGCCGGGGAACCGGCCCGCAGCTGCGAACTCTGGCTCGCCGCCGCCGAGGCCCGGCTCGGACTGGGCCAGCGGACGGACGACCCCGACGTCGAAGGGGCCGTCGACCGGGCCCACCACCAGTGGGAGCAGATCGGCGACCCCGACCGGGCCCGCGCCCTCGGCCCCACCCTGGTCGACCTCCGCCGACGGGTCCCGGGCCGCCGGCCCGGCGCACTGGCCGCCCTCACCCGCCGCATGGGCTGACGAGGCCGGACAGGAACGAGCGGCGGCCGGCCCCTCGCACGCGCCCGTACGACGCGAAGGAGGCGTACGGGCCGCCGTACGGCGCCGCCGGCCCCTCGCGCACCCCGTACGACCGCCCGAGACCCCCGTCCCCGAAAGGACCGGCCCGTGACCTCGCTCGCCACCGCCCAGCGCTCGCTCGCCGACCCGTCCGTACGCCACCCGCTGTGGCCGCCGCTCACCCGTGGCTGCCCCGTCACCTCGACCGAGGACGTCGCGTACCCCCTCGACATCGACTACGCCTACGACCGGGTCCCCGCCGACCTGTTCACGCGCCCGGCCGCCCACGGCCTCGAACGGTGGGCCCCCCTGCTGCCGCCCCTCGCCGCCCCCGGTCTCGGCGAGGGCGGCACGCCCCTGGTCGAGCTCCCCGACGGCGTCTGGATCAAGGACGAGTCCCGCAACCCCACCTGGAGCCACAAGGACCGGCTCAACCGGGTCGCCGTCAGCGCCGCCGTCGCCTCGGGGGCACGGGGCGTCGTCGTCTCCTCGTCCGGCAACCACGGCGCGGCGGCCGCGGCCTACGCGGCCCGGGCCGGACTCCCGTGCGCCGTCTTCACCTCCCCGTCCGCCCCGCCCGCCGTCGCCTCCCACCTCCGCGCCTACGGGGCGACCGTGCTGACCGTCCCGTACGAGTCGGTACGCCCCCTGATGCGCCGCATCGTCGACGAGCTCGGCTTCCAGAGCGTCAGCAGCGTCACGGACACCGCGCACACCGGGCACCCCTTCGGGCCCGAGGGCTACAAGACCCTCGCGTACGAGCTCGCGCTCGACCTCGGGCGCGCACCGGCGGAGGTGTACCTCCCCACGGGCTACGGCGAGTTGCTCTTCGGCGTGGCCAAGGGCTTCCAGGAGCTCGCGCGGCTCGGCGTCACCGACTCCGTCCCCCGCCTGTACGCGGCCGAGCCCGCCGCGGCCGGAGCCCTCACCGAGGCCCTGCGCACCGGCCGGCCCGTCGCCCGCGTCCCCGTCGGACCGACGGCCGCGTACGCCATCGACTGCGAGGTCAACAGCTACCGGGGCGTCCTCGCCGTACGGACGACCGGGGGAGCGGCCCGGACGGTGACCGACGGTCAGATGGCGGCCGCGCGAGCGGAGCTGGCGGCGCAGGGCATCTGGTGCGAGACGTCCTCCGCCGCCGGGCTCGCCGCGCTCCGCGCCCACGGGGCACGCGAGACCGACGGTCCGGTGGTGTGCGTGGTCACCTCCAGCGGCTACAAGGACATCGCGACGGCGAAGGAGTCCTTCACGCCGACGGCCCCGGACTGGGAGCCGATCAAGGAAGCCCTGACGGCCGCCGTGGACGGCGAGCCGCGCTGACCGGCGTGCCGGCGGGCGTCGCCGGGGCTGCGATGATGGAGGCATGTCCACCGTCCCGCCCCCGGCGTCCCCCCCGGTCTCCTCTTCCGCCCCGGGGGAGCGGCCGCCGCTCGTCACCGAGCGGCTGGTCCTGCGGCCGGTCCGGAGCGCCGACGTGCCGGCCGTGACGCGGCTGTGGACCGACCCCCGGGTGCGCCACCACCTCGGCGGTCCCGTCATCGACTCCGTCGTCCGGATCCGGCAGCGGCGGATCGTCGGGGCGCCCGGTTTCCACGCGGTGGTCCGGGTCGAGGACGGCGTCCTGCTCGGCCTCGTCACGGTGGAGGACGGAGCACGGAACGGGGAGACGGAGGTCTCGTACCAGTTCCTGCCCGAGCACTGGGGACAGGGGTACGCGCGCGAGGCCGTCGGCGCGGTCGTCACCCGGGTCCTGGAGGGCACGCCGAGCGTGGTCGCGCTCACGCAGGAGGCGAACGCCCCCTCGCGGCGGCTCCTGGAGGCCCTCGGCTTCGCGCACGCGGAATCCTTCGTGGAGTGGGACGCCCGCCAGGTGCTCTACCGGCGGCGCGCCTGAGGGCCGCCGGGCCCCACCGGAGCCGCTCACCCGTGCCCGGCGCCCCGTACGATCTGCGGACCGTCCACCAGGGCGCCCGTGTCCCGGTTTCCCCGAGGAGCTCCGACCCATGTCCTTCCTGGTGATCGGCGAGTGCGTCGCCGACATCGTCCGCGCCCCCGCCGGCTCCGGCGCCGCCGACCGGGTCCATCCGGGCGGCAGCCCCGCCAACGTCGCCTACGGCCTCGCCCGGCTCGGCCGGGACGTCGGCCTGCTCACCCAGCTCGCCGACGACCCCGCCGGGCGGCTGATCGCGGACCACCTGAGGGGTGCGGGGGTACGGGTGGAGATCGGCGGCGTTCCCGTACGCACCCCGTCGGCGGTCGTCGGGCTCGACGCGCACGGCCGGGCCACGTACGCCTTCGACATCGCCTGGACGCTGGAGACCGGCGCGCCGCCGGCCGAGACGCCCGCCCATGTGCACATCGGCTCGATCGCCGCCGTCACCGCTCCCGGCGCGGCCACCGTCCTCGCCGAGGTCGAGCGGCTCCGCGACCGGGCCACGGTCAGCTACGACCCGAACGTGCGGCCTGCGCTGATGGGGGAGCACGCCGTCGCCGTCGCCCGCGTCGAGCGCTGCGTCGGGCTCAGCGACCTGGTGAAGGCGAGCGACGAGGACCTGGCCTGGCTGTATCCCGGCGAGGACCCGCGGACGGTCGCCGCCCGCTGGCTGGCCCTCGGCCCGGCCGTCGTCCTGGTCACCCGGGGCGCGGCGGGATCGCTCGCCTTCACCGAGCGGGAGACGGTCGGGACGGAAGCGCCGCCGGTCACGGTCGTCGACACGGTCGGCGCCGGCGACTCGTTCATGTCGGCCGTCCTCGACACCCTCGCGGGGTGGGAGCGGGAGGCCCTCGCCGGGCTCGGCGCCGAGTACCTCACGAGGCTGCTGCGGAGGGCGACCGCCGCGGCGGCCGTCACCGTCTCCCGGGCCGGCGCCCAGCCGCCCGACCGGGCCGAACTGGACGCGGCCGGGGAGCGGTTCACCCTCAGGTGCGGGCGTGCGTCGTGATGTCCGAGGCGAACTGATCGACCATCTCCGGTGTGACCGTCGGCCGGCACTCGGCGATGGCCTCCAGATAGTCCGCGGTGCTCGCGCCGGGCGCCGGGCCGTCCCCACCGACCGCGACCAGGTCCCGCTCGAAGGAGGCCTGGGCGGCGATCCGCGCCGCGTGCTCGATGTCGGCGGGGGTGAACAGCTCGCTCGCGAGCACCAGTTCGTCGATGTCGACGTCCGGCCGCCCGTCGGTGTAGCGGGACCAGATCGCCGCCCGCGCCGCCTTGTCCGGCGTACCGATCGGGATGAGGTAGTCGAAGCGGCCGGGCCGCAGGAACGCCGGGTCGAGGGAGCGGATCGAGTTGGTCGCGCAGACGAGCAGCCGCTCGTCGCGCTCCCGGAAGCCCGGTATCAGCTTCAGGAGTTCGTTCGTCACCCCGTGCATGCCGCCGGGCTGGGCGGGCTCCGAGCGGACCGGGGCGATCTCCTCGACCTCGTCGATGAAGACCAGGACCCGCTCCAGCTCGGCGATCCGCGCGAACGCGGACCGCAGGGCGGCGGCGAGGTTCCCCTCGTCGGCGAGGCGGGACGGCAGGATCTCCACGAAGGGCCAGCCGAGCCGGGAGGCGATGCCCCGCGCGAACGTGGTCTTCCCGGTGCCGGGCGGGCCGAACAGGCAGACCGCGCGCGGCGGCCGCACCCCGTGCCGGGTGGCCCGCTCCGGCTCGGCCAGCGGCAGCACCACCCGGCGCTCGATCAGATCCTTCTCCCGCTCCATGCCGGCGACCTTCGCCCACAGGTCGCCCGGGAGCAGCCGGCCGCCCAGGTCGTCGAGGAGCCCGGCGGCGGGGCCGTGCAGCGGCTCCACCTTCTCGAAGTACGCGACGGCCGGCTGGCGCGTGTACCCGGCGTTCAGCAGGCCCTCGCCGAGGAGCTCCTCCTCCGGCAGGACGTACGCGATGCGTCCGACGCGCGCCGCGACGAGCCGCCGCTCCAGCTCCACGAGCAGGGCGCTGGCGAGGCCGCGGCCGCGCCAGGCCGAGGAGATCGCGATCCGCATGACCCAGGCCCGCTCGCCGGAGACACAGGCGAGCGCCGCCCCGATGGGGGCGCCCTGGTGCACGGCGACCACGGCCGGCTGACGGGAGGTGAGGGCGCCGATGCACTCGGCGAGCGAGAAGACGGACTCCTGCCCGAGCTCGGCGGTGGTGTCGATCAGATGGACGACGGCGGCGAGATCGCTCTCGCGGTAGTCGTGGATGTGCCAGTTCACCGGTGGTACCGCCCCTCGTTCGTGCTGTTGCGGCGAGGCTAGGCGGGACGGCGGGGCCGGGGCCTGCGCCACGGTGCACAAGGCGGCGCGGTCCATCACTCCGTACCGGCTCTATGCACGCGCTTCCGGAAAGCGCGCAACCCCCGGAAGCGAGGCTTCCGGGGGTTGCGGCGAAGGGACCGTCAGTAGGCCGGGGCCAGCTTCGGGTTCGGGCCGTGCGCGTTCTGGTGCTGATCACCCTCGGTGGCGAGGAAGACGATCAGGATGATGCCGCCGACCAGCGGGACCAGGCCGATGAGGAGCCACCAGCCGGAGCGGCCGGTGTCGTGCAGGCGGCGGATGGCCACGCCCAGATACGGCAGGAGCACGGCCAGGAAGTAGATCCCGGTCAGCGCCGGGTAGATGCCGAGCACCGAGTCGATGATCGCGAGCACGATGATCGCGATGATGTTGAACAGGTAGAACATCCAGAATTCCTGACGGCGCGCCCGGCCGTTGAACACCGCGTACTTCTTGAGAACGTCGAGGTACCAGTTCAATTTGTCCCCCCAAGGACTGGGTGTGCGAGCGGGAGCCTGTCCCTGTGGAGCAAGCTTTACGCAGAACTTATGTGGCTGAAACCATGTGGGTCAATCTGTTACCTGGCGGTTGCCGTTCACACGCGGAACGCGGTGAACGGCGGCATCTCCGGGAGAGGGGAAGCCGCCGTTCGGGGGGACCGACGAGGGTCCGGGGGGATCAGGGCGTCACGTCCTTCTCTTGCTCATGAGCAGCCCGCCGGCCGTGAGGGAGAACAGGCAGACGCACGCGCCGGTGATCACGTTGCTGAGGATCGCGCCCGTGTCGGGGTGCCGCGAGACCACCCAGGGGGAGACGATCAGCCACGCGCCCATGAGCAGGACGACGAAGTTCAGGTCCTGCGACCGCTCGGGGACCATCGACATACACAGGCCGAGCACCGCGAGGGAGATGCCGACGATCAGGTTGCTGATGGCGAGTTCCGGTCGAGCGGCGGAGAAGTGGACCGTCCACGCGGAGATCGCGGCGTACACGCCGGCGAGGATCACGAGCTCCTCGACGGCGGCCACACCTCTGGTCTGGAGCATACGGGCATATCGGTCCCGCATTTCCGGCGCGTCGGGGTGTCCCGCGATATCACCGTGACGGTGAGAGACGTCGGCCATGTGACTCGCCTCCTTCTGGCGTCGTGCATGTCTGGCCGCACTGCGGCAATCGAGCCGCTGCTTCATTGTGCGCTTATCTGGCCTTTATGTGTAGGTCTGCCCCATAAGGGATGTGCACAGAAAAGAGGTGATCGACATGAGGGGATCCGCCAAGAGTGTTTCTGTTCAACAAAAATTCAACGCAAAGCCGAACCGCCCCTCGTGCCCATGTGCGCGCCGCTCCCGCCCGGTGGCCCGTGCCGTCCCGGCGTAGCCTGGAAGTGGACTCGGGGACCGGACCTTTCCCACCGCCGGGAGTGAGCGATGGCCGGCATCGTACGAAAGAGCTTCGACTCAGCGGACGAGACGCGTCCCTTCGAGGAGGGCAAGGGCAGGCTCGACCTGATCAACGGCGACGGTGGCTCGGTGGGCCGGGCCGTCTTCGAGCCGGGCTGGCAGTGGTCCAAGCACATCAAGCCCATCGCCGGCACCGACAGTTGTCAGGCGTCGCACGTCGGGTACGTGGTCAGCGGGCGGATGAAGGTCGTCATGGACGACGGCGAGACGACGGAGTTCGGTGCGGGCGACTACATGGAGGTCAAGCCCGGACACGACGCCTGGGTCCTCGGCGACGAGCCCTGTGTGGCCCTCGACTGGACGGGCTTCACGAACTACGCCATGCCGCCGTCCTCCTGACGGCCTCCCCGTTTCCGACCGTGCCCCGGAAGCCCTCCGGGGCACGACGGGGCTTCCGGGGCACGATGGGGCTACGGACGCCTGTGCGTGTACGACCACCGGGCGACGCCGGCGCCGGACGGTGCGGCGCCGTGCCCGAGGCGGTCCTCGCGGCGCCCGCGGAACCTCATTCGTAGGCGTCGGTGACGCAGTCGGCGGCGCAGCGCCAGTGCTCGAACCTCTGGCGGAGCACCGCCGCCGCGTGCCACCGCTCCACCTCCGCGCGGCCGTACCGCTCCTCGGCCGTCCGCATCACCGCCCCGACGGTGACGATCGCCGGCTCGCCCTCGCCGGCGGACCGGCGGGCCTCCGCGATCACGTGGTCGGCCGCTCGCCGGAGGTCCCGGGCGTACTCCCGCTGGGCGACGGACCGCGCCCGGGAGGCGGCGAACGGCCGCACGGCCCGCCCCTTCCAGACCACCCCGGCGACCATGACACCGGCCCCGGACAGGAACCAGAGCGCCCATCCCACCGCCCCGGCGTCCCACTTCATCGCCCCGCCGCCTTTCCCCCCGGGCCCGAGGGCCTCCGCCGAGTCTCCGAGTCTAGGGCGCCGCCTTCGCGCCGCGCCCGGGGCGGAGGCCGGGGTGTCGGCCACCGGGAGAGGGGGAATTGACACGTGTAAGTCAGCAGTGACACGCTCCTTCTCCGGCCCCATGTGCCCGCGCAGAAGGAGCAGCGCCCCATGAGCACCACCGTCACCACCGCCCGAGGACCCGTGCGCGGCGAGCGCCGTGCGGACGGCAGTCTGCGCTTCCTCGGCATCCCGTACGCGCAGCCGCCCGTCGGCGATCTCCGCTTCGCGGCCCCCGTGCCGCCCGAGCCCTGGTCGGAGCCGCTGGACGCGACGGCGTACGGGCCGACGGCCCAGCGCCGGCCGTTCGCGGAGGTCACGACGATCCCGGAGCCGTCGATCCCGGGCGCCGGGGTGCTGAACCTGAACGTGTTCACGCCGGCAGTGGACCCGGAGGCCGGCCTGCCGGTGCTGGTCTGGATCCACGGCGGCGGGTACGTGGCGGGTTCGGCGGCGAGCCCCTGGTACGACGGGGCCGCGTTCAACCGGGACGGCGTCGTGCTCGTCTCGGTCGGCTACCGCCTCGGGATCGAGGGGTTCCTGCACCTGGAGGGCGCGCCGGACAACCGGGGCGTACGGGACTGGATCGCGGCCCTGGAGTGGGTGCGGGACAACATCGCGGCCTTCGGCGGCGACCCCGCGAAGGTCACGATCGCCGGTCAGTCGGCGGGCGGCGGCGCCGTGCAGACGCTGCTCGCGGTCCCGTCGGCGCAAGGACTGTTCCGGGGCGCGCTCTCCGTCTCGGGCGCGGTCATGCGGCCCGACGGCCCCGAGGTCGCCCGCGCCGCGGCCCGGCTGTTCACGTCCCGTACCGGCGTCCCGGCGACCGTCGCCGCCCTGCGGGACCTGACCGACGACGAACTCCTCGACCTCCAGGACCGCATGTCCGCGCCGGGCCCGGACCGCGAGGGCCTGCCGCCGATGCTGGCCCTCGCCCCCTTCGCCGACGGCGAGCTGCTCCCCGTACCCGTCCTGGACGCCCTGACGACGGGCGGGGCCGGCGCGGACGTACCGCTGATGCTCGGCTTCACCGAGGACGAGTTCACGATGATTCCGCCGCCCGGCCCCGGCGCCCCGCCGCTGCCCGTCCTCCTCGGCGGGCTCGGTCTGGACCCCGCCAGGACCGGCGCCTTCACCGAGGCGTACGCGGCGGGCGGCGAGGAGCGGTACTTCGGCCAGGCGCTGACGGACACGCTCTTCCGCGCCCCGAACCTCGCCGTCGCGGACGCCCGTGCCGCCCGCGAACGCCCCACCTGGTTCTACGAGTTCCGCTGGCGCTCGCCGGCCGTCGGCCTCGCCTTCCACTGCCTGGACCTGCCCTTCGCCTTCGACCTCCTCGACGCCGAGGGCGTCGCGGCCGCCGCCGGGGACGAGCCGCCGCGCGCGCTCGCCGACGCCCTGCACCGGGCGTGGGTCGCGTTCGTCACCGACCAGGACCCGGGCGCCGACTGGCCGCGCTACACCGCCGCGGAGCGCGCCACGAAGATCTGGGACGCGAAGCCCCGCATCGCCGTGGACCCCGGCCGGCGGGTCCGCGCGCTCTGGCTCGACTGACGGGGGCGGCCGCCCCGGGCCCGCAGCGGTGTGCGCCGGGACCGGCGGGGCCCCGGCGCACCCGAGGCGGCGGAGGTGTCACGCCCTGGACTTCTCCGGGTCGGCCGAGCCCGGTGCCGCCGCCGTGACGGCGGGCGCGGCGGGGGCGCGTGTCGTCCCCACGTGCCAGAGGAGGGCGAGGGCGAGGAGGCCGGCGGCCACCGGCCCCAGTGCGGCCGGGGTGAGGCCGAACCCCTGCTGTGCCAGCCCGCCGAGGCCGCCGCCGAGGGCGACGCCGACGTAGAGCGCGGAGGAGTTGAGGCCGAGCAGGACCGGCGCGGCGGCGGGGCTGAGCGCGATGAGCCGGTGCTGCTGGGGGACCACGACGACGCCGGCCGCCATGCCCCAGGCCGCGGCCCAGATCAGGGCGGGGGCGAAGGCGAGGGTCGCCAGGGGGGCAGGGCCAGGGCGAGCGCCGTGAGGGCGAGGGCGGAGGTGAGGACGCGCGAGGCGTCGTGGCGGTCGACCAGGCGGCCCGCCGCGATGTTCCCCGTCAGGGTGCCGACGCCCCAGGCCAGAAGGACCAGGGTCAGGAGCGACTCGTCGCCGTCGGTGGCGCTCCGCAGGGTCGGGGCGATGTACGTGTAGAGGGTGTAGGTGCCGAGGAACGCGAGCGTGGTGACCGCGAGGACGGCCAGGATCCGCCCCTGTGTCAGGGGACGCAGCCGGTCCGGCAGCGAGGTCGCGGGCAGCGTCACCCGGGGGAGGCCGACGGCGATGCCGACGGCCGCGAGCAGGCCGGTCCCGGCGACGGCCCAGAGGGTGCGGTGCCAGTCGGCGCGGCCGATCAGGGTGCCGAGCGGCAGCCCCAGTGCGGTCGCCAGGGTCAGCCCGCCGAGCGCGAACGCCAGGGCCCGGCCCCGGCGTTCGGGTGGCACGAGGGCTGCCGCGGTGCTGGAGGCGGCGGAGGTGATGACGCCCGCTCCCACGGCGGTGACGACGCGCGCGGCCATCACCACCTCATAGGTGGTGCCCAGCGCGGTGGCGGCGTTGCCGATCACGAACACGGCCAGGGCGATCAGCAGGGCCGATCGCCGGTCGAGGCCGCTGGTGAGTGCTCCCAGTACCGGTGCCGACAGGGCCATCGTCAGGGCGAAGACCGTGACCAACTGGCCTGCCGCCGGGGTGGACACCCCCAGGTCGGAGGCGATGGAGGGGAGCAGGCCCGCGATGACGTAGCCGTCGGTTCCGACGGCGAACGTCGCCAGGGCCAGGGGGCGGAGTCGTCTCGACATGGATCGTGCCGCCCTTTCGGAGGGTCGTCGAAGGAGGTGGTCGACTCCCCAGTAATGCATGGATGCTTGTCCATGTATCAATGCGTGGATAGGATTCCGACTCGACGGAAGGAGGGAAGCGATGCGCGAGGTGTCCCAGCCGGCGACCGAGGCGATCCGGATGGTGGAGGTGCTGCGCGCGCTGGCGGATCCGGTGCGGCTGGAGATCGTCCAACGGCTCGCCGTCACCGGCGAGGAGAGCTGCAACGCCATCGGCGGCGATCTGGAGGTCCACCAGACGACGCTGTCCCACCACTACCGTGTGCTGCGCGAGGCGGGCGTCACCTGGACCACCGTCAAGGGCCGGTCCCGGCTGGTGCGGCTCCGCCGCGACGACCTGGACGCGCTGTTCCCCGGCCTGCTCGACTCCGTGCTGGACGGAGCCCGCCGCACGCCCCCGGCGGAGGGCTGACCCCACCGCCGCACGCCCAGCCCACCGCACCCGCCACGGACGGATCGGAACGCCAGATGATCGAGGACTTCGCCGACCTCTCCACGCCGCTGATCGCCGACGCCTGCGTACGGCTCGGGGAGCCGCTGCGGGCCGCGCCCGCCGGGATCCTGCCCGTCGTCGCCGGGCAGCGCGTCGCCGGCCGGGTGCTGCCCGCCCGTCACTACGGAAGCGTCGACGTCTTCCTGGAGGCCTTCACGCACGCCGCGCCCGGGGACGTCCTCGTCATCGACAACGCGGGCCGCCGCGACGAGGCCTGCATCGGCGACCTCGCCGTCCTGGAGGCGGAAGCGGCGGGCGTCGCCGGGGTCGTCGTCTGGGGCCTGCACCGGGACACCCCGGACCTGGTCGAGATCGGACTGCCCGTCTTCTCGTACGGACGCCACGCGCCCGGCCCCGTCCGCCTCGACGACCAGGACCCGGACGCGCTGACCACCGCGCGGTTCGGCGACCACGAGGTGACCGCCGCCGACGTGGTCTTCGGCGACGACGACGGGGTGCTCTTCGTGACGGCCGACCGCGCGGACGCCGTCCTGGAGACCGCCCGGGCCCTCTTCCGCACCGAGCGGGAACAGGCCCGCCGGATCCGGACGGGGGAGACCCTGCGCGCCCAGACCCGCTTCGACGAGTACCTCGCCGGCCGCGCCGAGGACCCCTCGTACACCTTCCGCCGCCACCTGCGCCGGATCGGCGGCGCGATCGAGGAGTGACCGCGCCGCCCGCGGCTCAGCCCTCGAAGCCGACCGTGCCGTCCGGCAGGATCGCCTCCACGCGCGCCCCGTGCTCCACGGTCCGGCTCACCGTGCAGAACTTCTCGTGCGTCAGCCGCACCCCGCGGGCGAACACCTCGGCCGCCTTCGGGTTGTTGTCCGGCAGGTCGAACTCGTAGCTCACCCGGATCCGGCCCACCCTGCCGTCGTCCTCCGGCCCCGACACCGACTCCACCACGATCCGCAGGTCCTCGTGGTCCACCGCCCGGGCCGTCCGGTCGACGACGAGGCCGCCGCAGCCGCCCATCGCCGCGAGCAGCAACTCGACGGGCGTGAACGAGGGCTGCGCGTCCGCGTCGTCGGCGGCGGCCATCCGGACCTCCGCGCCCCGGTCGTTGCGGGCGGTCCAGTTCCGGTACCCGGTGCGGACGGTCTCGATCCGGTAGTCGGCCATGACGGTGAGGCTCCTTCGTTCACGTGCGTGTTCCCGTACGGTACGCGCCGGAGGCGGCGGAAGCCTCAGACGCCCCGCGCGTCCGCGTGGGCACGGACGACCGTGCCCCACGCCTCCGACACCGCACCCCAGACCGCCCGGAGTTCCGGCTCCGCCTCCCGTACCGACGCCACCGCCGCCCCCGGGTCGCCGCCCGCCGAGCGCAGCTGCTCCCCCTCGGCCGCCGCCCACGCCGCGACCGTCTCCGCGCCCACCTCCGGATGGAACTGCACCGCCCAGGCCGCGCCGCCCACCCGGAACGCCTGGTACGGGCAGTCGTCCCCCGCCAGCAGCGGCACGGCGCCGGCCGGCAGGCGGTCCACCTCGTCCCAGTGCCACTGCGCCGCCGGAGCGCCCTCCGGCACCCCGCCGAGCACCGGATCGCCCCCGGCGGCCGGCAGCCTGCGCAGCGGTACGGCACCCACCTCGGGCCCCCGGGGCCGCCGCGCCACCGAACCGCCCAGGGCGTGGGCGACGATCTGGCCGCCCAGGCATATCCCCAGCAGCGGCACCTCTCCGGCCACGGCCTCCCGGACGAGCGCGCGGACCCCGGGCAGCCAGGGCGCGGCCTCGTCGTCCTCGCAGTTGACGGCCCCGCCGAGGACGACGAGCCCCGCGTGGCCGCCCAGCGCCCCCGGGAGCGCCTCGCCCCGCCAGGCCCGTATCACGTCCAGGCGGAGCCCGTCCCGTACGAGACGCTCGCCGACCAGGCCGGGACCGGCGTCCTCCTCGTGCTGCACGACGAGCACGGCCGGCCCGCCGCGCTCCGCCGCTCCCGTTCCGGCCGCACCGGTCTCCCTCGTCTCCGTCGTCACGGTCGCCCCGCCTCCCCGTCCTGCCCCGGAACGCCCAGACGCGTTCGCTCCCCCGAGGATCGCCGAAGAAGCACCGGTGCGGGAGCCCTTGAGGACCCGAGCGTGAGCACATCTGAGTAGCGCGGTACGGGCGGCTGAGTACGCCGACCGATACGGCGGCCGGCGCCCGCTGATGGACTGGGGCCATGACCTTCGACGCCCGGCGCAGCCGCCGCCTCCAGCACGTCACCGCCACCGGCACGGCCCTCGCGGTGGCCCTCGGCCCGCTGGTCCTCGGCGCGCTGTTCGCCAAGTCGGTCGGCGGGGACCCGATGGTCTCCGTCAACGCCCTGATCGCGGGCGGCGGCCAGCGCGCCCGGATCTCCCGCGCCCAGCTCCGCTCGGGCGCGCGGCTCCGGCCCCGGGCCCGTCTGCGGAGCCGTGGGGCCGTTCCGCGATCCGGCTCGGCCGCACGACGGGAGCGGGGCGTGCGGCGCGGCCCGGGCCCGCGGTCCGGCTCCCTCGCGCGATCCGGCTCGGGCCCGCGACCCGGCTCCCTCGCGCGACCCGGCTCAGGCGCGCGGCCTGCGCGCCAGGAGGAAGGCCTGCGGCGTCTTCTCCCCGGCGTCCGGCTCCCGCACAAGACGGGCCGACTCGACCAGGCCCGCCGCGCCCAGCAGGCCCGCGAGACGGTCGGGTGACCAGCGGTACACGTCGAGGGCGACCTCGTGCCCGTACGCCCGCTCAAGCCGCACCCGCTCGTCGCCCACCTTGAAGGCGACCAGCGCGTACCCGCCCGGCGCGAGGACCCGGCGGAACTCGGCGAAGGAGGCGGCGAGTTCGTCCTCGGGCATGTGCACCGTCGAGTACCAGGAGAGGACCCCGCCGAGCGACGCGCCGGGCAGGTCGAGTCCGGTCATGGACCCCACCTCGAAGCGCAGCCCCGGGTAGGTGTCCCGGGCGACCGCGATCATCCCGGGCGACAGGTCCACGCCGAAGACGTCGGCGCCGGCGTCCCGCAGGTGGGAGGTCACCCGGCCCGTCCCGCACCCCAGGTCGCCGATCGTGCGCGGCCCGTCCGCAGCCGCCACCTTCTCCACGAAGGCGGCGAGCATCGCCCGGTCCAGCGGCGTCGTCGCCAACTGGTCGGCGAGCAGCCGCTCGTAGTCGACGGCGACGGTGTCGTAGGAGCGACGGGTGGCGGTGACGTGCGCGGCTTCGGTCATGAACGGGACCCTACGACGGCGTCACGACGCCGTCCGCGGCCCGGTGCCCCCGCCCCCTGCCCCCGCGAGACGTCTCCCCAGGACGTCCACTTCCGAACGGCTCCCGAAGGGCGCGCACATGAGCGATGATCGTCGCCTCTGAGGATACCCGGGAGTAGCACGCCGGGTTCATGGCGAAAGGCACACCGAATGGCGAGGCGGCACCCCGCGCGGGACGACGACCACACGAGCGGCACCGGGGACGCGCGCCCGGCCGGCCCGAGCGGACCCGGCATCGGACGGCGCCGGTTCCTCGGGTACGTCCTGGCGGCGCCCACCCTGACCGTCGCCGCCCAGCTCGGCGCCGAGGCCCTCGCCCCGCGCCCGGCCGCCGCGGCGACACCGGCCCTCATCCCCTCGCTGCCGGGACCGGCCGAACTCCTCGACCTCAACGAGCTCCTCACGCTCGCGGCCCTGCCCACCAGCAACCTCATCACCATCCGCGTCGACACCGACGGCACCGCCCACTTCGCCCTGCCCCGCGCCGAGGTCGGCCAGGGCGTCACCACCTCCAGCGCCATGATCGTCGCGGAGGAACTCGACCTGCCCCTGGACAAGGTGAAGGTCACCCTCGCCGACGCCCGCCCCGAGCTGCTCTTCAACCAGCTCACCGGCGGCTCGAACACCACCTACTCCACCTACACCCCCCTTCGGGTCGCCGCCGCCCTCGCCCGCGGACGGCTCCTCCACGCCGCCTCCCTCGTCCTCGGCGAGGCCGTCGAGACCCTCACCACGAAGGCCGGCGTCGTCCTCTCCCCGGCCGGCGCACTCCTCGGCTACGGCGAACTGGCCGTCAAGGCCGCCGCCCTCACCGACGCGGCGGTGGAGGTCACGCTCAAGGACCCGGACCGCTTCCGCGTCATCGGCACCGGGCAGCGCCGGGTGGACGCCCTCGAAGCGGTCACCGGACGCAAGAAGTTCGCCATGGACCTCCAGGTCCCGGACGCGCTGCCCACCATGGTCTGCCGGCCGCCGACCATCAACGGCACGGTCCGCTCCGTGGCCAACCTCGCCGAGGTCCGGGCCATGCCCGGCATCACCGACGTCGTCACCGTCTCCACCGGCGTCGCCGTCCGCGGCCGCACCTTCGGCCAGTGCGTCGACGCCGTCCGCGCCCTCCGGGTCGACTGGGGACCGGGCACGGCCGAGGGCACCTCCGACGCCACGATCCTGGAGAAGCTCCGCCGGGCCGAACTCCCGCTGGTCGTCCCGCCGCTGCCGCTCCTCACCAAGGCGGTCGACGCCCGCTTCACCTTCCACTTCGCCAGCAACGCAGCCCTGGAGACCAACTGCGCGATCGCGGACGTGCGGAAGGACTCCGCCGAGATCTGGGCCTCGCTCAAGGCGCCGATCGTCGCCCAGGAGCGGATCGCCCTCAAGCTCGGCCTGCCGCCCACCGCCGTCCGCGTCCACGTCACCGAGGGCGGCGGCTCCTTCGGCCGCAAGCTGTTCTCCGACGCCGCCCACGAGGCCGCCGAGATCTCCAAGGCCCTCGGCAAGCCGGTGAAGCTGATGTGGCACCGTACCGACGACTTCCGCCAGGGCCGTACGCACCCGATGTCCACCTCCCGGGTCCGGGCCACGTACGCGCTCGGCGAGGTCCTCACGTACGAGCAGCGGCACACCTCCGTGGCCACCGACTTCGGGCACGGCGTCGGCGAGGTCCTCACGGCGGAGGCGGCCCGGCTGCCCGTCGCCGACGCCACCTTCTCCGAGACGATGTTCCAGCTCACCCAGATCAGCCCCTACCACCTCGGCGTCACCACCCAGCTCCTCGCCGAGACCGACAAGGGCTTCAACACCGGCTCCATGCGGAACATCTACTCGCCCAACGTCCGCTGCGCCCAGGAGCTCGTCATGGACGAACTGGCCGAGCGGATGGGCCAGGACGGGTACGCGATGCGGCGCCGGCTCCTCAAGGACGCGCGGGCCCGCGCCGTCCTCGACAAGGTCGCCGCAGCGGGGAAGTGGGGCCGGAGCATGCCCGCCGGCACGGGCCAGGGCATCGCCGTCCACACCGAGTACCACTCCGCCGTCGCGATCCTCGCCGAGATCGACTGCCGGCCCGAGACCACCGGACGCAAGATCCCCGGCGCGTACACCGGGCCGCGCGTGACCAAGGTCGTCTGCGCCGTCGACGTCGGCCTCGCGGTCAACCCGCGCGGCCTGGAGGCCCAGATGATGGGCGGCATCGCCGACGGCATCGCCATCACCCTGACCTCCGGACTCCACCTGCGCGACGGACACTTCCTCGAAGGCAGCTGGGACCAGTACTTCTACACCCGGCAGTGGAACACCCCGCCCGAGCTGGAGATCATCGTGATGCCGCCGAGCGGCGACAAGCCGGGCGGCGCGGGGGAGCTGGCGGTCGCCGGCGCCATGGCCGCCGTCGCCTGCGCCTACGGCCGGGCCACCGGCACGATGCCGACGGTCTTCCCCGTCAACCACGCCGAGCCGCTCGCCTTCACGCCCCTGCCGACCGTCCCGTCCGTCCCGGCCTCGCCCACCGACGGCCGCGACCGCACCATCTGAGACCTGGAGCCCCCGTGCCGCAGCACACCTTCATCCTGAACGGCAAGGCCGTCACCGCCGACGTCGAGGGCGACGTCCGGCTCCTCTGGGTCCTCCGGGACGTCCTCGGCGTCACCGGCCCCAAGTACGGCTGCGGGGTCGGCGTCTGCCGGGCCTGCACGAGCCACCTCAACGGCAAGGCGTTCACCCCCTGCGCCGTGCGCGTCGACGACGTGGCCCCCACCGACGAGATCACCACCATCGAGGGCCTCCCGGACACCGTCGGCGCCGAACTCCACCCCATGCAGGAGGCCTGGCTCGACCTCGACGTCGCCCAGTGCGGCTTCTGCCAGCCGGGCCAGATCATGGCCGCGGTGGCCACCGTCCGCCGGGCGCGCGAGGCGGGACGCGAGGTCACCGAGGCCGACCTCGACACCATCCGCAACATCTGCCGGTGCGGCACCTACCACCGCATCCGGCAGGCCGTCCTGGAGGGCGCCCGCCGGATGGAATGAGAATGGTTCGCACCACGAAGGTATTCTTGCCGCATGGCGAGAGACGACGGCGGGAAGATGAGCGTGGTCACCGCGCTGGTGCGCGGCGCGTTCCTCGTGAACGCGGTCTACGCGGAGGCGGGCAGGGAGTACGGGCTGACGCCGCAACAGGGCCAGCTGCTCTGCGTCCTGATGCCGGGCCCGTCCGGGATGGGCGAGCTCGGCACCAAGCTGGGGCTCGCCAAGTCCAGCCTGACCGGGCTCGTCGACCGGACCTCCCGCCTCGGCTTCGTCCGCCGCGAACCCCACCCGGAGGACCGGCGGGCCGTGCGGGTGACGCTCACCGAGGACGGCGCGCGCGTCGCCGAGGACTTCTACACGGAGACCTGCCGGCGCATCGAGGAGTTGCCCGCCGGGCTCGAAGCCCCCGAGCGCGAGCGGCTGGCCGAACTGCTCGGCCGGGTCGTCCAGGACAACGAGGTCCCGGTCGTCTTCGTCGACCCGGCCTGAGCCGTACGGACGGCCCCGCTCAGGGCGTCGACTGGAGCAGGGCGAGCGTGGACTCCAGCTCCTTCCGCGTCAGGCGCGCGGCCTCCTCCGGGTCGCCCGTCTCCACCGCCCGGACCACGTCGGCGTGGGCGTCCTCGCCGTGCCGCAGGTCCGCGCCCCGCAGCCCGAGCAGGTCCAGGAGCTCGATCAGGCCCTCGCGGAGCACCGGTGCGAACTCCCCGAACAGATCGGTCAGGACCGGGTTGCGGGCCGAGGCCACGATCGTCGCGTGCAGGGCGATGTCGGCGTCCACGAAGGCCGCGTCGTCGCCCTCGGCGGCCACCCGCCGCCCGTCCAGCGCCTCCCGCATCGCCGTCACGTCCTCCTCGGTCCGGCGCAGCGCCGCGAGGCGCGCCGCCTCCACCTCGACCAGCATTCGCACCTCGTACACGTCCGTCACCGCCGCCCTGCGCAGGCGGGCCGGCCAGTCCTCCGTCGGCCGGGTCGCGGTCACGAAGACGCCCGCGCCCTGCCGGGGCTGCACGAGCCCCGCGCCCGCCAGGGCCCGCAGCGCCTCGCGGACCGTGGAGCGCCCCACGCCCAGCTCCTTGGCGAGCGTCGTCTCCCCGGGGAGTTTCGTGCCGACCGGCCAGTGACCCCGGACGATCTGCTCGCGCAGCCGCTCGGCCGCCTGCTCGACCAGGGGGCTGGGACGAAGGGCACCGAGCGGCATGGGGTCACCTGAATCTCTGACGGTCCTGATCGCGGGCGCGTCCGCCGGATCACGGGAACGCTGTCGAGGAATGTACCCGAAGTCGCGGAACTTGTCTGAGGAGTACTTGTCTGAGGAGCTGAGGAGTGGATACGGTACCCGCCATGATCCACAACCCCCAGCGCCCCGGCCCCATGCCGTACCACCGTTACCGCCCGTTCCAGGACCGCGTCCACGTCCCCGAGTTCGACCGCCGCTGGCCCGCCGCCCGACTGGAGCGCGCCCCGCTCTGGGTCCCCGTCGACCTCCGCGACGGCAACCAGGCGCTCGCCGAGCCCATGGACACCGACCGCAAGCACCGCTTCTTCGACCTGCTCGTCCGCACCGGCTTCAAGGAGATCGAGGTCGGCTACCCCTCCGCCAGCCGCGCCGACTTCGACTTCGTCCGCCACCTCGCCGGACTCGTGGCCTCCGGGGTCGTCCCCGACGACGTCACCCCCGTCGTCTTCACCCCGGCCCGCCCCGAGCTCATCGAGCGCACCTTCGCCGCCCTCGACGGCCTTCCCCGGGCCGTCGTCCACCTCTACATCGCGACCTCGCCCGTCTGGCGCGACACCGTCCTCGGCCGAGACCGCGCCGAGGTCCGGCGCACCGTCCACGAGGCCGCCACGCTCATGGCGCGGCTCGCCGAGGCCCGCCCCGGCGCCGACATCCGCTTCCAGTTCTCCCCGGAGACCTTCAACCTCACCGAACCGGACTACGTCCTGGAGCTCTGCGACGGCCTCACCGCCCTGTGGGACGCGAGCCCCGACCGGCCGGTCACCCACAACCTGCCCGCCACCGTCGAGATCTCCACCCCCAACGTGTACGCCGACCAGGTCGAGTACGTGCACCGCCACCTCGCCCGCCGCGACTCCGTGATCCTCTCCGTCCACCCCCACAACGACCGCGGCACCGGAGTCGCCTGTGCCGAACTCGCCGTCCTCGCCGGCGCCCAGCGCGTCGAGGGCTGCCTCTTCGGCAACGGCGAACGCACCGGCAACGTCGACCTGGTGACCCTCGCCCTCAACCTCTACGCCCAGGGCGTCGACCCCATGCTCGACCTCTCCGACATCGACGCCGTCCGGGACGTCGTCGAGCACTGCAACCGGCTCCCCGTCCACCCCCGTCACCCCTACGCCGGCGAGCTCGTCCACACCGCCTTCTCCGGCACCCACCAGGACGCCATCAGCAAGGGCCTCGCCCGGCACGCCAAGGACGCCGCCGAGGCCGGGATCCCGCCGGAACTCGCCCCCTGGAACGTGCCCTACCTGCCCGTCGACCCCGCCGACCTCGGCCGCGGCTACGAGGCCGTCATCCGCGTCAACTCCCAGTCCGGCAAGGGCGGAGTCGCCCATCTGCTCCGCGTCCACCACGGCCTCGATCTGCCGGAGCGGATGCGCCCGGACGTCTCCCGCGCCGTCCAGGCGGTGACCGACGACACGGGCCGCGAAGCCACCCCCGACGACCTGCGCGCGATCTTCCGGACGGCCTACCTGGAGCCCGGCCGGAGCGCCGGTCCCGTCGCCCTGGAATCCTGGAGCACCGACCGCGATCCGTCGGGCGAACACCGCTTCAGCTGCGTCCTGCGCGTCGGCGACCGCACCGCACCGGCGGAGGGCAGGGGCAACGGACCGCTCTCCGCCCTGACCGACGCCCTCGCGCGGGCCGGCGTCCCCGTCGACGTACTCGACTTCGCCGAGCACTCCGTCACCACCGGCAGCGCGGGCGAGGCCGCCGCCTATGCCGAGTGCCGGGTGGGGGACCGCACCGCCTGGGGCGCGGGCCTGGACACCTCCGTCCTCTCCGCCTCCGTGCAGGCCGTCCTCTCCGCCGTGAACCGGGCGCACGCGACGTGAGGCGACCCCCGCACCCGGCAGTACCGAGGCCCGTCCGCGAGGGGAAGGCCCCCGCCCGGGGCCCCGTGGACGAGGTGCTCGCCGGGGAACTCCTGGGCGCCCGCTTCGGCCTGCCGCTCGCCGTGGAGCGGTACGCCGTACGGAGCGCGGGGAGGGTGCCGGCCCCGCCGTAGGGCGAGGCGGGTACGGGCCGGGAGCCGGGGCCGGGCCGGGCCGGGGCGGGAGGGGACGGGCTACGCCGACGAGTCCGCCGTCAGCTTCTCCCGTACCACGGAGAGGTACTTCGCCACCGCGTCCCGGTTCCGGGTCAGACAGCGGATCCGGTCGTCCATCCGGTCCCGTTCGTTCTCCAGGGTCTCCAGCATCTCCGGCGTCGCGTCGGGGAAGTGGATGACCCTCGGCTCGTTCAGGCACGGGAGGATCTGCTTGATGATCCGGGTCGGCAGGCCGGCGTCGAGCAGGCCCCGGATCTGCATCACCCGGTCCACGTCCGACTCGGCGTAGACCCGGTAGCCGTTCGGCAGCCGGTCCGCGACGATGAGACCCTGCTCCTCGTAGTACCGCAGCAGTCTGCGCGGTGTTCCGGTGCGCTCGGACAGCTCACCGATCCGCATGGGAAGCCCCCTCCAGGGAATCGCTTGACCTTCACATCAATGTGAGGGTTCGAGCATACGGACATGACCCACGACACGACAGTGGCGGCCGGTCCCGCCACCCCCGCACACCCCGAACCCCGCCCCGCCTCCGGCCGGTTGCCCCTCCCGGCGCTGCTCGCCCTCGCCACAGCCGTCTTCGTCACCAGCCTCACCGAGACCCTCCCGGCCGGGGTCCTGCCCGGCATGAGCGCCGACCTCGGCGTCGGCGAGGCCGCCATGGGCCAGTCGGTCACCGGCTACGCCCTCGGCACGGCCCTCACCGCCGTCCCCCTCGCCGCCCGCACCGCCGGCTGGCGCCGCAAGCGCCTGCTGATCACCTCGATGGCCGGCTTCGCCGCCGCCAACACGGTCACGGCGGTCTCCTCCTCGTACGCCCTCACCATGGGCGCCCGGTTCCTCGCCGGGGTCGCCGCGGGCGTCGCCTGGGCCCTGCTCGCCGGCTATGCCCGTCGCCTCGCCCCGGCGCACCTCCAGGGCCGCGCGGTCGCCGTCGCGATGACCGGCATCCCGCTCGCGCTCTCCCTCGGCGTCCCGGCCGGCACCTTCCTCGGCGAGGCCGTCGGCTGGCGGGCCGCCTTCACCGCCATGACCGTGATCGCCGTCGTGCTCCTCGGCTGGATCGCCCTCGCCGTCCCCGACCTGCCCGGCGAACCGCGCGGCGGGCGCGCCCCGGTCGCCCGCACCCTGAGGGCCCCCGGCGTCCTCCCCGTCCTCACCGTCACCTTCACCCTCGTCCTGGCCCACACCGTCCTCTACACCTACGTCGCGGCCTATCTCGACCACCTCGGCCTCGCCGGCTCCACCGGCCTCGTCCTGCTGGTCTTCGGCGCCGCCTCGCTCGCCGGCATCTGGTTCACGGGCCGTCACATCGACCGCAGGCTCCGGGCCCTGACCCTCGCCGGAACGATCCTCTTCGCCGTCGCCGCGGCCGCGTTCGCCGTCCCCGCGGCGAGCACCGCCCTGGTCCTGGTGGCCGCCGCGCTCTGGGGCTTCGGCTGGGGCGGCGCGCCCACCCTCCTGCAGACGGCCGTCGCGGAGGCGGGCGGCGACGACGCCGACACCGCTCAGACGATGCTGGTCAGCCTCTGGAACGCGGCCATGGCGGCGGGCGGCGTCGCGGGCGGCCTCCTCCTCGACGGGCTCGGCGCCGGCGCCCTGCCGTGGAGCGTCCTCGTGCTGCTCGTCCCGGTGGTCGCCGTGGTGGCCGGTGCCCGCGCCCACGGTTTCCCGGCCCGCGGGTGAACCCGGCCTGTCCCACCGGACGCACCGAGGCCCCCACCGCACGCGGTGGGGGCCTCCGTACGTTCCGGGCCGGGTCAGACGGCCGGCGGCACCCGGGACGGGCGGCCCGTGCCGCGCGTCAGGACGTAGCCGCCGATGCCCGCGAGCGCGGCCAGGACGCCGCCCGCAAGGGTCCAGATCCAGCGGTCGGACCACCAGCCGGAGGACCAGCCGTCCTCCGGGGCCGCCGCCTCGACGGCGGTGGTCCGGCCGGCGTCCTCGTCCGCCTTCGCCTGGTCGGCGGTGGTCGCCCCCGGGACGAGCGGCGCGGCGAGCGCGCCGTCCGTGGCGTAGGCGCCGCCCTTGTCGAGGACGTCGGCCCCGATCCGCGCGGTGAACGGCTGGCCGAGGTCCTCGTCCGGGCCGCCGGTGACGGTCAGCCGGACGTAGTAGCTGCCGGGCAGCGGGTCGTTCGCCCAGGCGTCGGCCGAGCCCCGGACCGGGCGCAGCACACAGGCCAGCTCCACGGTCGAGGCCTCCTTCGCCGCCGTACGGGACTGCATCCCGTACATGCACGGCTGACGCCGCCGCAGCCCGTCGTACACGTCGACCCGCCAGGTGGCGGGGCCGTGCCGCAGGGCCGCGTCGGGCAGCGTGACCGTGGCCTTCACGGTCGGCCGCTCCCCGGTGTCCGCCGGGAACACCCAGTACAGGTAGTCACCCGTGGCGGCCTGCGCCGTGGCCTGCTGCCCCGGGAGGAACCGGGCGGCGGTACGGAAGGTGGTGCCGGCCTCCGTGGGGCCGGCCTCCTCGGAGGAGGAAGCCGAGGGGCTGGGCGAGTCGGCCAGGGCGACCGGGGCCGCGAGGCCGAGCAGGGCGGCGCCCGCGAGCGCGGCCGTGGCGAGCATGCGTACGGTACGCATCAGTTGGTCCTCCAGACAGCGACGCGCCAGCGGGACAGCCAGCCCCAGAGCAGACCGGCCAGGAAGCCGGCGAGCACCAGCACGCCGAGCAGCCACCAGCCGCGGCCGAGACCGAACGAGGCGACGTCCGACGCGGTCGACGGGCCGTCGACGACGTCCACCGTCAGCTCGACCGGCATGCCCGGCGTCGTCTTGACCGACGGGGGAGCGGAGAAGGAGTTGCTGACCTGGAGGCAGACCGTCTCGGCCGCCGGCTTGGCGTCGCCGGGGCCGTCGTCGGCCTCCGGCTTCGGGTAGCGCAATCCGGTCGAGATCACGTCCGTGCGCCCGTCGCCCGCCTCGGAGCCGCGGACGATCTCCCGGCCGTGGAGCGTGACGGCGCGCAGCAGCACCCCGTAGTCGTTGTTGACGGCCCGGTCGGCCGACACGCTGACGGAGGCGCGCAGTTCCTGGCCGGGCAGCAGGTCCACCCGGTACCAGCGGTGCTCGCCGAAGGCCTCGCGGTCCGTGTAGAGACCGGGCTTCAGCTGCGGTGCCTTGTCGCACCGCACGGCGCCCCGGGTGGCCACGGGGGGGACCACCGGGTCGGCCGCGCGGTCGACCAGCTGTCGGACGCGGCGGGAGAGTTCCTCGGTGCGGTGGACCGAGGTGTACGTGCCTCCGGTCGCCTCCGCGATGCAGGTGAGCTGCTGCCGGGTCTTGGCGTCCGGCACCAGGCCCAGGGTGTCGATGACGAGGTGGATGCCCTTCGCCGCGATCTCGCGCGCCACCTGGCACGGGTCGAGCGGGGCGCAGGTGTCCTCGCCGTCCGTGATGAGCACGATCCGCTTGGTCGCCCCGTCCTCGCCGAGGTCGTCGGCCGCGCCGAGCAGCGCCGGACCGATCGGGGTCCAGCCGGTCGGGGCCAGGGTGGCCACCGCGGTCTTGGCCTCGGTGCGGTCGAGCGGGCCCACCGGGTAGAGCTGCCGGGTGTCCTTGCAGCCCCGCTTGCGGTCCTGCCCCGGATAGTCGGCGCCGAGCGTGCGGATGCCGAGCCGCACCTCCTCGGGCACCGCGTCGAGGACCTCGTTGAAGGCCTGCTTCGCGGCGGCCATGCGGGACTTGCCGTCGATGTCCTTGGCCCGCATGGAGCCGCTGACGTCGAGGACCAGCTCGACCTTGGGGGATTCCTTCGCCACCGGCTCGTCGGCGGCCGCGCTCGTCGGCAGGAGCGCGGCGCTCAGGGCGGCGAGCAGTGCGCAGGCCCCGGTCGCCAGCCGTTTTCTCGTGATCATCGCCGGATCGTATTGATGATCGTCCGACAAACCAAAACCGGGGTGGGACTCGTGACCCCGGCTCACGACCCCTGGCTGTTGAGGAAGCCGATGAGACAGGCGCCCCACCAGCCGGTCTGGCTGACGGCCGCCGCCAGACCCGAGCGGACGAGCAGCCCGCGAGGGGTGGTTCCGGCGCGGTGTGCGTCGAGGAGCTGGCCGAGCCGGTGGGCCCACAGGCCGTTGAGGGTGACGGCGACGACGAGGCCCAGCTTGACCAGGGTCAGCGGGGAGTGGAGGTCGGGGTGGAGGAAGAGGCCGGAGACGACGAGCCCGCCGAGCCCGGCCCAGATCGGCGTCTGGAGGGCGACGGCGGTGTCGAGGACGGCGGCCAGCGGCCGCTTCCCGGTCAGCCAGAGCACGGCGAGCCAGTCGACGGCGAGCACCGAACCGAGCCCGACGACGAGGAAGGCGACGTGGAAGAAGCGGGCCACCGTCAGCAGGGAGGCGTCCGCGTGGACGTGTCCGGCGGTCCAGCAGGCTGCCGCGATGCCGGCGGTGGCGACGAGCCCGAGGGCGGTGAGGAGCCAGGAAGGGGTGAGCTCCTGCGCGGTTCTGGACATGCGTTGATCTTCCGGACGTAAGGACGGCATAACTAAGGTAAGGCGAAGCTAAGTGCCACTCGTGTGCACGTCAAGCCGGTGTGGCGCACGTCCCAGCCCTCGGAAGGGCTGCTCAGCGGTGCTCCGGGTTGGGGAACTCGGGCCTGCCCCCGGCGTCCCGGGCCGAACGCTGGTTCCCGTGCGCAGGGACGCCGCCGGACCGCTTCAGGAGCCCCGCCACGTGCATCAGGTTCCAGGCCGTGAAGGTCGTGTTCCGGTGGGTGAAGTCGTTCTCCGGCCCGCGAGACGCCCGCCGACCGAGAAGCCGATCACGCCGATGCGGTCCGCTCCCTGTTCGCGCCTGTGGCGGATCTCGGCCCGCGGCGCCAGGAGGGGTTCGGGATGCCGTACGCGGAGCGGGTAGCGGAAGACGCTCGCTGACAGGCTCAGGGCGGAGAGCCACGCGACGATGGGCTCGGCCTGGCGCGGGGCGTGCGCGGCGTGGCCGCCGCCCGGCAGGACGTTCAGATGAGTGGGCGCCGGGTGCACGTGGCCGCTCCTGGAACCAGCCGCCCACGGCGACGGCGACGGGGTCGGCCCCCGGCTCACGCAGGGCGTAGAGCGTCTTCGCGCCGACCCACAGGAGGGTTCTGCCGTCCCGTGCTCCTCGGCGGCGGCGCCCGGGCCTTCCGCCCCGACAAGCGCCCTGCGGAGCTGGATGCGGTGGAGGCCCGCACGTTCGACGGCCGCTCCGTCCTCCTGCGCCACCGCGTCGTACGCAAGGCCTGGACGGCCAGCGCACCTACCGACTCCACCGGATGAGATCGCCTCTCAGGGGAAGAACGGGAAGAGGACGGCGTTGATCCGCTCCTGGCACACCGCGCAGAATGGCTCGCCGTGCGCGCGCATCTTGCAGTCGTACTCGCCGCGGAAGACACCGCAGTGGTAGTGGTCGCCCCCGGTGTACGCGCCGACGGTACCCGGGGGCGTCGGCGAGAGCCCTGGTCCCTCGCACACGCTGCAGTCGTCCCTCGTCGACGTGGGCATGGGCGTCGAGGGGTCGACGAGGTGGCCCCATTTGAGCGTGGAGAACTGGGTGTTGATGGTGACGTTGGCGGCAGCGGGCTCCACCACGGGATGGAAGTCCCGCCCGGACTCCGCGCAGGTGTTGGCGTAGTCGTACTCGTCCGCCAGACCGAAGGCGTGGCCGAGTTCGTGGAGACCGGTGGCCAGGCCCTTGGGGTGAATGGACGTGGTGACCACACCGCCTCCCGTGCCGCCGAAGACGGGGCTGTTGACGATGACGAGGATGGCGTGGGACCACGGGAGTTCGGCATACACCGTGTTCTGCGCCAGCGTGGTGTCCACGACCAGTACTCGACGGTCGAGGCCGTTGGCGCAGAATCTGGCGTCGAAGAACGTGTCGGCGGTGGCGCCGGTGCCGCACGGGGCGGGATCGTCCGCGCCTGACTGGGTGGAAGCGACGTCGAGGCGGTAGACGTTGATTGCGGCGGACGGGCCCGCGAAGGGGGCTGTCGCGAGGAGGAGTGTGACGAACTCCAGGGCGTGCAGACGGAAGTTGGGCAGTTCTTCTTCCGTGTACCCCTCGGACACGAGGGTCAGGTTCCAGCGGTTGATCGGGGATCCGTGGTCCAGCAGGAGTTCGGAACCGATGACCGTGCCGTCGTTCACGCCCATGGTCATTCGCTCCAGAGGTCGAATCGGGCGAGTTCGGTCGCGGCTTCCGCTTCGGACTCCGTGGCGAGCGGGCTGCTGTGGAGCACCAGGAAGCGCGCGTTCAGGTCGGCGGGCGCGAGCACGGCGAAATCGCCGGCGACCGACTCTGCCGGAACCCGCGCGAACCCGCCTGTGTCGGGATCGGCCACCTCGTAGTCGTATCGAATCGGCGTGCCGATCACCCGCCGGTACAGGACCTGATCGTCGGTGTCGCGAGTCTCGTACCAGAACCCCGAGTACTCGCCCTCGCCGAGTTCGTCGGAGGGCGGGAGCGTCATTTCGACGCGCTGTTCCGAGACCAGCCAGACGTCCTGTCCCTCGTAGGTGATGCGGAAGCGGATTGCCTCGACGGACATGGGGGTCACCTCCTGTGCGGCATACCCCTTGCTTCCATGCTGCTCCTGGAGCCGTTTCATGCCAAGCCGTCCACGGCCGAAATTGACATGGTCCGCGCACGGGACGAACCTGGAATCAGGTGCGTCCGAATGACCCTCAGAAGTTTGCACTTCAATCAGATTTGCGTTCATTTTCATCAGACTCGCGTTCGTCGCGTCCGGCCGCGCCCGCACATCGTCGACGAGAATCCCGGCCCCGCCCGAGAGGAGGCTGACATGCACGGGCATGTGCGCACCGTCAGCGGGGACGAGCCGATCTTCATGATCAAGGTCAGCGTCTACCGCCCCGACCTCACCCTCATCGACCACGTCTACACCGACGACGACGGCGCGTACAGCGTCGACGTACCCGCCGGTGAGACGGTCACCGTACGCTTCGACACCCACTACTCGCTCACCAACGCGGACGAATGGCAGCCCTCGCTGGTCACGAATGCGGTCGCCGACGACACCGCCCCGCTCGACCGTCGCCTGGTCCCGGTGGGCCACTTCGCGGACACGGCGCGCGGCATCGACATCCTCGCCGCCTTCCTCGCGGCTTCGGCCGTGGAAGAACCCGAGTACGCCGCCCACGCCACGACCCGGCTGACCCAGCTCAAGCAGAACAACCTGTTCCTCAATCACATCCAGACAGCCCTCCTCCAGCACTTCACGGAGCAGGGCGACGCCTGACGCGCCGCACCCGACCCGGCCGGTGGTCATCGTGCCGAACTTCCCCCTCGTCCGATCCTTGGACCTCTCCTCCTCGGGGTCTCCTGGTCGGGTCTGACCGCGGCCGAGATCCGGCCCGACGGGATGCCCGTCCTCAAAAGCACCGACGACGACGCCCGGCTCGTGGTCTCCTTCCCGCCCCAGCACGCGGCCGAGGAGTCCTCGCCGACCGGGCAGCTGCCCCCCGACGAAGACGACGGCCTCGGGCACCCTCGTACCGGTCTGGAACGGCATGTTGTCCGGGCCGAGCCGGATCGCCTTCGCCCTGCCGCAGGGCACGCCCCTCGTCCCCACCGTGGACGGCATCCCTGGTCCGGGCTCGCCGGCGGCATCGCCCCTCGGGCCGGCCGAGCCGATGAGCGTCGCTGCACGACGCCCTCCGCGTGCCCCGCAGCCGTGAGGTGCGAAACCGTCGACTCGGCCCGAACGTCGAAAGGCCATGGACTGAGAGAGCCGGGCGAATCGCCTTCCCCGTCACGCTGCTTGCCGGCGTGCTCGCGGGCTGCGCCGGGGCCGACGAGGGAGCAGAGGCCACCCGGGCGACAACGTCCGCCCGAACGACACCCTCCGCCCGGACGATTCCCTTCGACCTCTATACGCACGGCGGAATCGACGAGGCCCGTGTCCGCTCGACGTACTTCGAAGCGGCCTCCCGCTCTCCGATGGCTCCGGCAACCCCCCGAAGGGTGGGACAACCCGACCCAGCGCGGCACGATGACCTTGAAGTCTGAGACCGAGGCCGTCTTCACCGACGATTCCCGAATGTCTCCCCAACGCCTCGCAGTGCGCCGCCGCCCTTGGGCAGCGACAGAGGGTGGTGTGGCCGTCCGGCGATCCCCTTCGTCAGGCGCCCGGTCTCGTGGTGCTTCTGTCGGCTCCATCGAGCCTCCTCGCCCCTTCGGGGCATAGGCGCCATGACAACCATGGCCGGGTTTGGGAACGGGGATGAATCCACCGGTTATCGGCTGATCGGCTGCGTTACCCCGGCTGTTCCAGGGCGCCGGAAGGAGGTCCCGGCCCTGTGCCGGGGTGTGCGGAGGCAGACCCTC
Organism: Streptomyces sp. TLI_105; assembly: GCF_900105415.1. Lineage (GTDB taxonomy): Bacteria > Actinomycetota > Actinomycetes > Streptomycetales > Streptomycetaceae > Streptomyces. The sequence goes on from NZ_FNSM01000001.1 coordinate 7,558,056, forward strand.
GCAGCGCCCGGACGGTAGCTGCCCGGCCTTCACCCGGATGGGCGCGCTGGATGAGCGGCATGTCGTGCGGCACGTGGACGCTGGTGAGGAAGTCCTCGTTCCGAGGCGCCTGTCCCCCGCCGCATTGAAGGTGACGTATGAACGCCAACCCATCGGAGTCCCCCCGGCGAACCCGGAAGACCGCTGCCAGCGGTGCTACGGCCAAGAAGACGGCCAAGAAGGCCACCCCCGCCAAACGGCAGCCGGCTCGCAAGACCAGCGTCTCCAGTAACGGAAAGGGCAGCGGCGAGTTCCGGTCAGGTCCTGCCGTCGGAACCACCCTGGTGGACGGTGCGACCTTCCGCGCCAAGGCCCTCCACTACGCCGAGGTAGACGGGCTCGCGATGTTCGAAGGGGACATCGTGCTCGGTACTGTCGAGGAGCTGACACGAGAGTCCGACGCGGGGCCGGTGCTCATGTCTGTCGGGATTCCGGCGATCGAGCAGGGGCAACAGCGACGCTGGCCCGACGCGACGGTGCCGTTCGAAATCGACCCCGGCCTGCCCGACCCACAGCGCGTCACGGACGCCATCGCCCACTGGCAGTCCCACACCCGCATCCGGTTCGTCGAACGCACCCCTGCCAATGCGGCTCAGTTTCCGGACTTCGTGCGCTTCGTTCCGGGCGACGGATGCTCGTCCAACATCGGCCGACGCGGCGGCATGCAGCAGGTGACGCTGGGCCCCAACTGCTCCACCGGAAACGCCATTCACGAGATCGGTCACACGGTGGGTCTGTGGCACGAGCAGAGCCGCGAGGACCGAGACCAGCACGTCACGATCGTCTTCGCGAACATCCAGCCGGACAAGCAGCACAACTTCCTGCAGCACATCGCGGACGGCGACGACCTGGGGCCGTACGACTTCGCCTCGATCATGCACTACCCGGCTACGGCCTTCGCGATCGACCCGAATCAGCCGACCATCGTGCCCCGGGAGCCGTTGCCTCCTGGCACGACGATGGGACAGCGCTCGGGACTCTCCCAAGGCGACGTCGACGGAGTCCACATGATGTATCCGGCCCCCGCGGCGCCCACGATCAAGGAGGTCTCCAAGGATCCCGTCTTCGACGCGCCGACCATCAAGGAAGTGACCAAGGACGGGGCCTCCGACCCCCACAAGATTCCTGGGCAGGACCTCATGAGCCCGCCTGCACTGAGCAGTCCGTTCGTGCTGGCCACGCCCCATCAGTCGCCGGTGATGACCGGTCAGCTGAACGGAGTGGGCGAGCAGCTGCGCCAGTTGGGGGAGATGGTCTTCTCACTGCAGCAGGGGCTGGCAGCGGTGCAGGGCGGCTACAACCTCCTGCTGGCCCAGGTCGGCACCCAGCCCGGTGTCGCCGGACGGCCCCTGTGATCCTCATCGTGGCCCACGACGAGGACCACAGCCGCGCGGTTCGACGCACGCTGGAGGCGGCCGGACGTGAGGTGGTCCGTCTCGACCTGGCCGACTTCCCCGCCCGCGGCGACATCACGCTCGACTACGCCACGGCCGGGGAACCGGTCTACACGATCCGCACGCCGACGGCCCACGCCCACCTGGAGCGCTGCCGAGCCGCTTGGTGGCGGCGCGTGCGCCCCTTCACAGCCGACCGCCGGCTGGGCTCTCTCCGCGATCAGAACTTCGCGATCAGCGAGACCGGCGAGGCACTGCACGGCCTGTTCCACTCACTCGACTGCACCTGGGTCAATCCGCCCGCACTGGACGCGGTCGCCCACCACAAGCCCTACCAGTGGCAAGTGGCACGCCGCATGGGGCTTTCCCTGCCCCGGACCCTGGTCACCAACCAGGCAGAGAAGGCCCGCCGTTTCATCCGCGAGATCGGCGTCGGCCGAACCGTCTTCAAGGCCTTCGTCGCCTCGGCCGACGCGTGGCGGGAGACCCGGCTCGTACGGGCCGAGGACCTGACGGTCCTGGAGACCGTACGCTACGCACCTGTCATCTTCCAGGAGTACGTGCCGGGCAAAGATCTGCGCGTGACCGTAGTGGGCGACCGTGTCTTCGCGGCGGAGATCGACGCCACGCAGACGGGATATCCCGTGGACATGCGCATGGTCGTCGGCGAGGCGCGGGTACGGCCGGTCGGTCTCCCCACGGCCGTCACCGACCGCCTCCTCCGTGTCATGCGGGCTCTCGGCCTGGTGTTCGGTGCCATCGATCTGCGTCGGCGGGCCGACGGGGAGTATGTGTTCCTGGAGGTGAACCCGGCGGGTCAGTGGTTGTTCGTGGAGGAACGGACCGGATTGCCGATCACGGCGGAGGTGGCCGCGCTCCTGTCGCGTCTCGACGAACGTGAGCCGGAACCGGACGTGGCAGCAGGCTCACTCGTGGGAGAGGCGCGATGACGGACACCATCACGGGTTTCGTGTCGCTGCCGTCCGACACGCCCGCCGGAACGGCCGCCTCTCTCCTGGTGGAGGTCCGTGACGTCTCCCTGGCCGACGCGCCTTCCACCGTCGTCGGTGCGCAGGTTCAGACGGACGTGCGGCTGTCTCCGGGAGGCCGGGTTCCCTTCCGTGTGAACGTGCCCCAACTCGACTCCTCGGCCACCTACGGACTCCGCGTGCACGTCGACCGCTCAGGGAGCGGAACGCTCGAATCGGGCGACCTCATCAACACTCAAGCCATACCCGTTCGGACAGAATCCGCTAAGGGTCTGGAGGCGCCGGTCAGGCTCGTGTGACCTCATGAGGCGCGCGTGTGTCCCAGCTGGTCGGATCACTGCTGGAAATGCGAGCGTACTGACTCGATCTTTGATCCCTGCGGCGGGGCTTCGGAGCGGTTGACTTCTCCTTCGTCTCGCTGGCTGGGTTTTGCGAGGTGCACACGTCGTGGTGTTGGGCGGGTCGGGTGTTCTTGCGGCCCGGTGGCCGTCCGGGGCCTGGTCGGGAGGGTTTCGGTGCTCTGGCCGGGCAGGTGGTCTTCGGGCGGATGCGCCGGAAGCCGCGGCGGACACGGCCGGGGGGTAAGCCGTTCCTGCGGGACGGGACGCAGCCGGTTCAGACCGTGGCGGGTCAGCACGCGGTGGACCCCGAAGCGGGTACTCCCACAGGATCGGACCGATCCGGGCGGGGCCGAGTTTTCGCTGTCGCCGAAGCGCACAGACCTGTTCCTCGACGTCGGCGGGGGTACGGTGCGGGGCGGTCCGTGGTCGGCTCAGGCGGTCGTACAGTCCCGCGTCGCCCTCGGCTTGCCGACGACGGACCCACTTGTGGGCGGTGGTGCGGGAGATGCCCATCTCGTGGGCCACGTGGGGGTAGAGGCCGGCCCGGCAGGTGAACGAGACGAGTTGCGCCCGATCACGTGCGCCGACCTTCGTCATGGCCCGCACCGCATGCGTCTCTCCACGGTGACGCAGATCCTGCCGTCGCGCTCGCGCACATCGAGAGCCTTCCGTGTCGCCGGGGTGCGGGTGAGACGAAGCCCTGCCCGGCAGGTAGCGGGAGTTGTTGGTGAAGTCCCCTACGGCAGACGAGGGTTCATGACGAGGAGGCGTTTCGAACAGCTGCTGCCGTGCAGCAGGCCCGGGACGGACAGGGCGGGACACCGAGCTCAGGTTCGTCCGTGAGCGGGTCCTGGCCGGGATGCGTCGCATCAAGGAGTAGTGCGGTCTCAGCTACGGCCGGCTAGCTGAAAAGACGCACTACAGCCGCTCGTCATGGGAAAGCTTCCTCAACGGGAAGCAGTGGCCGAGCCGCGCCGCGATCCAGCAGCTCGCGGATGTCGTGGGCCAGGATCCCGATGAGCTGATCGGGCAGCGGCAGCGCGTCGAGGAGCTGGCACGCAAGAGCCGACGCTCGGGCGGACCAGCGCGTGTGGGCGGATCGGCGCCGGTAGGCGGACCTGAGGAGGTGACTGCCCGAGGCCACGCGCCCGCTGAGCCCGAACGGCATGGCGAGGCCGAGCGGCACGGCGAAGTCCCATGGCACGGGGAAGCCGACCGGCACCGGGAGGTCGAACGGGACGGGGAGTCGAGGGCCTCGGGGAGCCGAGGGCGGCGGAGAGGCCGAGCGCCAAGGAGAGGGGCCCCAACCCGCGAGGGAGTCGAAGCCCGCGGCGTGTCTGGACCTCGCGGGATGCACGCACCCCGGTCTCGCGATACCGCGTCGGCGCCGTGGCCGGGCTCCCGGGACCAGGCCAGATAGCGAAACGCTCTGGAGTACTTGTCGCGGTCAGGGGCGGCGAAGGACTGGAAGTGGGCGGGCGGCTGGTCGAGGGGGGAGGTCCGGGTGTCAGGCCGTCAGACACTGGCCGAATAGGACGAACAACTTTTGCGGCAGGGAATCTTGCGGCCAGCAGCGCCAATTGCCGATGGCATCTTCGCGCTGCTGAGGGACGTCGGACCACCGGGTGACGAGGACGGGCACCGCCACACGGACGATGTCACCGACACGGTCGAGGAGCGTGCCCAACACCCGCACGTCGACGGGATCGGCGACGAGGTCGGCTTCTCGGCGAGTTCGCGTACCGCGGCCTCCGCGAACGTCTCGCCCGGCGCCGCGACACCACCCGGGAGCTCCCACGTGCCCCGTCGGTGCTTCCCCAGCAGGAGGCCGTCCGGGCCGTGAAGGATCACGCCCACCCCGACGGCGGAGTTCGGCGGGGGAGGAGCGTGCGACCGCAGGCGGCTCGGCACCCGCTCCGGGCGGCGGGCCGTGTACAGCCGGTACGACAGCGGCTGGCCGGTCTGTGTGGAGTCGATCGCCGTGACCGTGGCGGGCGACCTTCAGTGGATCGTCGACGACGTGACGACGAGGATGGGCTTGTCGACGAAGTCGTGTGCGACGGAGACGGTCCGCACGCCGGACGTCGTGTTCACCGTCAGTACGACCGTGCTGTCCAGACCGGTGACGGCGGAATCCACCGGCAGCGAGACGTGCACGAAGTCGATGGTGTGGGACGGACTCAGTGTCAACTCGGGCACCGGGTCCCCCGGGTTGGCGATGAGCGTGATCTCCGCCTTGATGGTGCTGACGCCCTCCGCCGCGAAGTTCAGCCCGGCCGCGTTCACCGTGAGCGGGTGCTGCACCTCCTGCACGGTCTGGGTGCGGAATGCCAGGAACTTCAGCATCGTGGCCTTCGGCAGCGGAAAGGCCACCTCCAGGGCGCGCGACACCTCCACCGCCGTGCCGGCACCGACGCCCTGGAGGGTGGTCGTCTGCCCGGCTCCGAGCACCATGCCTCCGAGGGGCACGACCGGCGCCGGGCCCTGGCCGTCCCTGACATCCGCGCACTCGAGGAGCTTGAGGTCGAGTGGTCCCAGGTTCGCCGCCCGGGCGCTGGGCGGCGCTCCGGGCTGCCGCGTGGCCACCAGGTCACCGCTGTGGGCGGTACGGTGCAGGTTCAGCAGCAGTCGGGTGCGTACGGGCTCAAGGAGGTCGTCGAGCCGGACCGCGACGGTGCCGAACAAGGGCTCCGTCCCCGGCGACGCGAGCTGGTGCAGGAACTGGTTGACGAGGGTCGCGGCCGGCGTGGGCCGGTCGTCGGAGATGTCGACGGCCACTTGGATGGCGTTGCCGTCGCCATCGGCGAAGGCGACCCGTCCCTGCGGAAACCCTTGGAGAGAGGACGGAGTGCGGGAGTCCAGCCCGCTCGGCAGGGTGACCCGCAGGGTGCGCCCGACGGCCTCCGGGATCCCGGTGACGTCCGCTCGCAGGCGGGCGAGGTCGATCGGGTCGGCCATCGGACCGACCGTGAAGGTGAAGTGGAACCGGCAGCCGCTCAGGGTGGTGGGCGACTCGTCGACGATGGAGTCACAGGCCGCGAGGGCACCCTGCGCGGTCACGAGGATCCCGTACGCTTCCGGAACCGCGATCACCGTGCCGCTGACCTGTCCGAAGAAGACGCGCTGGAGCGAGGGGTACTTGGACGAGATGTCGCCGAGCGTCGTCAGTTCGCGGAACTCCGAACGCGGTCGGGCGAATTCGTTGAGGTCGTTGCCGTCGATGATGGGCCGGGTCATGTCGTCGGCCGTGATGGTGAACCGGCTGCGGTGGGCGTCGGTGTTGAAGTGGAGACCGAGCGACAGGCCGCGATGGAAGCGGGCGGTGCAGGGGAAGAAGACGTACCTGCCGATCCGGTCGACGAGGGAGGGCTCGAAGGGAGTGCCCCCGGTGTCGCCACCGTCACCGAAGATCTCGAACTGGAATCCCTGGAAAGTCGGCCCATGGATGGGGAAGCCGGTGTCGGGCACCGTCACGAGGGCCGTCTGGTAGCCCGAGTAGGTGGGCTCGAACTCCAGCCGCAGCTCGCCGCTCAGAGTGAGGTGCACGTAGGCCGCCTCGACCAGCGAACCCTTCAGCTCGAAGGTGACGGTGAAACTGGTCCCGCTGACCGTGGCCGTGGTGCCCGTCACCCAGTTGTCGACGGGCTGGCCCCCGGGCTCCGTGATCGGCACGGCCAGCCGCACGATCGGCTTCAGGTCCGGCACCGGGTGCAGTTGACCCGACGCGACGGAGGAGAGGACGTTCTGCGACAAGTCCTCCTTCAAGGTCAGGGTGAGCTTGGCACGGTTGAACGGTTCGCCGTTGTCGGCGACTTCGCTGCGTTTCTGAACGACGTCGAAGGCGAACTTCGGGTCCTTGGCGGGCAGGATGTACGTCGGGAGGAACCACGTCGCGTCGGGGAAGGGGCCGAAGGCGAGCACATCGGGAGCCGGGCCGCTCTCCAGACGCGGAAGCAGAGGCGCGTCCGCGGGCAGTTCGGCCGTTCCGCTCTCGTTGACCACCGAGTCGATGTGGTCTCCGGTCCGTCCCGCCAGCCAGGACTTCGGCTCCACGGCGAGGAATTCGTCGAATGCCTGCTCTATTTCGGCCATGGTGTCTCCCCGTCGGGGCGCGCGGTCTGCTGGTGTCACGCGGTGACGTCGGTGATCGGCGCCATCGTCACGGTGATGTCGGACGGGAGCCGGACGGGGCGACACCATGAACCGCACGCAAACGCTGCCAAGTGTCCCCGTACGGCGATGGCGCGTCAGAACATCACCGCTCCCTGTCACCGCTCCCTCGTGGGCGTGGAGGCCGGTCGACAGGTGCGTTGTGAAGTTACTTCGACAGTAGTTCCCACTCCCCTGGAACCGCCACCCGGTGACAGGACCCGCCGGGTCGCCGGCCGACTTCCCACCAGGCGCCGACTACCGATCCCTCACCGCGATGGCGGTGAGGGATCACCCCCGCGGAGACTGTCGCCCGGACGGGCGCAGCGGAACCCCGGCAGCCGGAGAACGCCGGGCCGCGGGTCGGGGCCCGTGCCGTTCCGGTCGCCCTCTCCTGGTGCTCCGCACGGCCCAAGGAGCGCGCCGGGACATCCGCACTCGCTCAGGATGGGTCCTGGCCGGGGCCGCTCGGTGCTCCGTCACAGGTTTGAAGATCAAGGAGAACACGTATGGCCTTCGACGAGGACTTCGCGGCGGCGCTCGCGCAGCGTGGCATCCAGATGGACGCCGTCGACGTGCCCGCGCCGGACGTGATCGGTGGTGCGCTCGACAACATCAACGGGTTCATGAGCGGCATGGACGACGCTGTGCGCGAAGGGTTCGACGAGGGCTCTCTCGAGTTCGCCGTGTGCTCGGTCCTGGCCGATCCGTCGGTCAACATCGCACCTGAGATCTCGACGATTCTCGCCGCGTACGACCGCACCCCCGGCATGCGGCTCACGGAGCTTCTCGCCGCGACACGCGAAACCCTCGACCAGGTGCAGGGCGGTGTGGTCTAGGCACTGCTCCGCGGCTGGTCGGCAACGGAAGAGACAGGAGGAGAGACATGGCTATCGAGGAGTTCGCCAACTGTTACGGAGCGCGGGTCGAGACCACCGTGGACTCGATCATCGACGACCTTCGCAACCTGGGAGCCGACGCGATCCGCAAGGTCGTGGACTGGAATCGCAACCTGCGTGATTCCGACAGGTCCCTCGTGCTGGCCCTGGCGGGAATCGCGGCCGGGGTGATCATCAAGATCCTGGAGAAGCTGCTCGGCCCCACGGCCGCCGTCTGCTTCGTGGGGTTGCTCGGCGGCGCGTCGTGGGCGCTGCTGATCCGCTCGTTCACCGAGTGCGTGGACCAGCTCTGACCGACCGGGCCGCGCCCGCGCCGACAAGTTCGGGGAGTGTTCCGCTCTTTGATTGACGCGCCAACTTCTCATTCGCCGTACCACTGACTCCGAGCTGCAGTCCAGCGCAGCCCGGATATGCTGGTACTGGGAAATTGTGCTAGCCCGTAGCGCTCGTCACACAGCGTTAAATCAAGCGGCCTGAAATCACGAAACGCACACGGAGGGGTGACTCCCGTGGCGAAGTTCTGCACAACACCTCGTGCCGCCGGTGCGCCGCGTTGGGCGGCGGCCAAGGTCGGCACGATCGTCGAGTGGGTCGTCAGGCAGGAATACTGCGTCAGCAAGGGTGGATGCAACCCGTACCAACGGGGCGGCACCGGGACGGACTTCTTCGACGAGAGGTCCGATACGACGCGATGCCGATTCCTCGCGAGTTTTCTTGCCACCCGCCAGCAGCTGGATCCGGCGGACGAGGGATTCATCTCAGGCGCGTGCGAGCAGCGCAAGAAGCCCGTCGACCCGGGCGACGACGAGAACGAACGGTTCGCGGTGCCGGACATCATCACCCACGAGCCGGGCGTCCGCATGGAGTTCTACGAAATCAAACCCAACTCCGAAGACGGCCGGGAGGCCGCGAGAGCCAAGGTCGAGACGTTCTTGTCGTTGGTGGACTTCCTCGCCGTAGACAGGCCGGACTTCAAGAAGTACGGAAAGGGCACGCAGTTCAATCCCGATCGAACCATCACGTTCTATCAGCGTGACTATCTCGGCATCGTCCCCTGCAAAGCCTCCCTGCATTACAGGCGTGCGACGGAGCCGGAGATCGCCGAGGGCGTCATCGTCTACGAGATCTGCGTGGAGGTGGACGGGGAACTGCTGGAGGCGTTCGCCAAGGCGATCATCGTCTCAGCGGTCATCGCCGCGCTCGCCGCGCTGGCCGCAGCGGCCATCGCCGTCATCTTCGGCGGCGGAGTACTCGGCCCGGCGGTACTCGCCTTCGAATCCCCCATGGGCGGCTCGGTCGGGCCGGACGGGGACAACGACCCCCAGGACGTCCGGTACGTCCAGGCGCTCGTCGACGACTGGCGGGCCGGCACAGGGGGATCGCTCATCGCCATCGACGGTTCGTTCGGCGAGGAGACGGCCGGCGCGCTCTCGGACTTCCAGACCGCCGCCGGGCTGGAGGACACCGCGGGCAGCCTGACGCCGGGCGACGCGACCGAGACCGAGCTGGAGTCCACCCACCTCAACAACCTCATGGCCGCCGCGGACCTGAGCGAGTTCCAGCCCGAGGGCCTCGGCGACGTCGTCTTCGGTCCGGATCCCGACGGCATCGATACCGATCTGGAGGAGGAACAGGACCTGCAGACGGCGTTCAACGCTTTTGTTCAGCAGTACCTGGTAGATCTTCGCAACGTCGTGTAGCGCGGGTCGCCGCGCCCTTGTCGAGGGTGCCCCCGGGAGGGAAACGTACGCACTGCTGAGGAGTCACCATGCCCATGTTGCTCATCAAGGGCTTCTACGACATCAGGGGGTCGCAGCCGGACGGGGACACGGTCCATTTCACGGCCGCCGACCCGGCCGAGTGGAGCCTCGTCGGTGGAGGCGGCGGCCGTGCCGTCGAGCACAGCGCGGTGGGGCGCGCGAAGCTGCGCCTGGACGCGGTCGACGCGCTCGAGACCCATTACGGCCCGTCCCGTGACCACCAGCCGCTCCAGTTCGCCCACGCCGCACGCGACGAACTGCTGAAGTCGCTCGGCTTCACCGACGTCCAGCGGCAACCGGACGAGACCGTGACCGCCACCACCCCGGAAACGGTTCCCGGCTTCGTCCTCACGCGCGGTACCGATGTCCACGGCCGTTGCGTCGCCCTGGCCGGTGCCGGCACTCCGCCCGGCACCAGCGGTCTGGAGATCGACGTGGACGTCGCTGTGCTGCGGACGACGGTCAATCACCATCTGCTCGTCGAGGGGCTGGCCTACCCGACGTTCTACCGGAGCCTGTTCACCAGCCTCCGTGCGGAGATGGCCGCCGTGGCCGTGCAGGCACGCGAGGCCCGCCGAGGCCTGTGGGCAAGCGATGTGACCACCGCCGGAGCGAAGATCACAGGGCTGGCCTCGCTGACCGACGACGTGGTGATCCTCCCCAAGCTGTTCCGCCGTACCGTGGATTACCTGCGCCTGGCCATGCCCCTGTCGTGCTATCCCGCCTTCCTGGCCGGTGTCCAGGACCGGTACTCCGTCCTGTCCACCGGTGAGCGCCGCGCCGGCCTGCACCACATCGTCGAGGTGACGAACGGCCACACGGTGCGGATGACGCACCAGCCCGAGGACCTGGTCTTCGAGGACGCCTGACATCACATCGCCCGAAGCAGTCCCACCGCGATCCATCTGCTTGACCCCTCAGTGGGGAGTTCCGCTCATGACCGCCTTCGTATCGGGAGTCGGACCGTTGTTCGGCCCGAACTTCGTCATCGTCACCGCCAATGACGAAACCGGGAAGGAGTTCCGGCTCCAGGTGTACCCGGATGCGCACAACCCGGAACTGCGGGCAGCCGGTCTGCCCACGCAGTACTACTTCCAGCCCGCGGAGGTCTTCCTCGCGAGGAAGCACGACTTCCCGGACGACTTCAACTTCCAGATGACCGTGTTCAAGGGCTTGAATTCGGAGGAGGCACACATCTCGCCCGCAGGGCTCGCCGGGACCGACCTCGGAGGTGGCTTCTGCACGTTCTCGACCACCTTCGGCATTCCAGCGAGTGTGATCAGCGGGGCGCTGGAGAAGCTGAAGCAAAGGGAGCACGAGACCCCGGGGGGCAGGATCGGCCCCTTCTTCAACTTCCAGCAGGGCGACCCTCCCCCGTCGCTCGGCATCGTTCCGATCACCAGCAGCGCTGTCCGATGCTTCGTGCCGGACCCGGCCGTCACGGGCGGCCAGCTTCTCATGACCGCCCAGCACGCCGGCAAGGGCAGCATCGAAGCGCAGGGCCTCTGCTCGTTCCTGCTCAGCTGCAACCTGCCTGCCGCCGGGGCGATCGCGAGCGCGCTCAAGCAAGGCGTCTCGCCGCCGTTCGTGGTCGAGAACGCACTTCAGGAGAGCTTCTACATCAACGGTCTCACCGTCGAGATCGACGTGGACATCGACAAGGTGTACGACTCGTTCTCGGCTGCGGTCTCGGCCGGCGGACTCTTCCGGATCAACTCGATCAACGCCGAGTTCGCGTACCAGAACTGTCTGACCACCGGCGGCATCGTCACGCACATGACGATGAACAACGCGGTGCCGATGGACCCGTCCCTCAAGAAGTGGGTGGACGAGAACGTCGACATGATGAAGAAGAACGCGATCGACCTCGTCAAGAGCCAGATCTTCGACTTCGACCCCGCCAAGACCGACTCCAAGGCGGCGGCGGACCGCGGGTGGTTCAGCGAGCTGTTCGGTGGCTCCGCCGTATCGGTCAAGTCCACGCACGCCCACAACGGCGTCCACGTGAAGCACACGTTGGTCATCGACCAGACGGTGACCGTCGACCAGACAGTCTCCGGCAACCTGAACGACCTGCCGTCCGCCGTACGGGACCACTTGAACAAGTACCTGTTCGTCGTCGACATCGGTGAGTTCTTCAAGAAGGTCCAGGTCGTCGGATCCTGCAGGGTCAACTTCATCGAGAAGCTGGACGACGGCACCGAGCTGAAGGACCCGCTCCAGGCCGTCCAGCTGGAAGCCGGCTATCCCGACTTCTCCAGCCCGATGGAGGACGGCCACGTCAACCTGACCATGCGGACCAGCGGAAAGCACTACGTCCCCGGCGAGACCGAGCCCACCGGCCCGGACCGGCCCGCCATCTGGGACGAGAAGACGGCGAGGGACTTCGTCAACATCTCGTTCCTGCGGCTGGACACCCCTGTCGACGGGTGGCCGTCGGACCAGGTGAGGTTGCGGAAGACACTGATCTTCGACGGGCAGGATCCCCGGGTCAACCTCTCGGAGCGCATCGCTCCTGACGATCCGGCGATCGCCGTGGTCCAGGAGGACGACGACGTTCACGCGCCGATCCTGACGGCCAGCGTGGTCGGCTATGTCTTCGTCCGCTTCAAGGTCGAGGCGTTCCCGCTCCCGCCCAATATCACCCTCCAGATCACTCCGACCATAGGCCAGGACACCTACGCGCCGTTGGTGCTCACGTCGAAGAACGACATGAACGTGCTGTGGGAGGTGTACTCCGACAAGTACGGTGACGAGACCGAGTTCACCTACACCGTGAATGTCCGCGTGCGGGGTCCGCGCTTCTTCGACCCTCCGGTCGTCTTCTCGACCGCCGAGCCGGTTCGGGTTCCCCTGCGGCGAGGTCTCATCAAGTACATCCCGTCGCTCGTCGTCCCGATACCGGAGCCGCCCGCGAACCAGGTCGAGACCATCGACCGGTACGTGCTCGCGGCGATGACCACCCACGCATGAGCACAGCGCCACACGCCCCCCCCGGCCGGGCGGACGCACCGTCCGGGGTGGGCGCAGCGGCTCGGCGCCGCCCCTGCCGGGAAGACACCATGGCCGAAATAGAGCAGGCATTCGACGAATACCTCTTGGCGGAACCGAAACACTGGCTGGTCGGGCGATTCGGCGAACACATCGACTCGGTCGTCAACGAGGAGAGAAGCGCCGAACTGCCGTCGGACGTCGTGGAGATGCCTCGCCTGGAGAGCAGCTTCTTCCGCGACTCGGTGGGCGCCACCGCCGACACGCTCTGGTATCTGCCGGAGTTCGACCTGTTCGACGAGGACCCGGATTTCGCCTTCGCAGCCGAGCAGAACGGTGACGTCGCCGAGGACGGCGGACCGTTCAACCGAGCCGTCCTGACCGTGGCGGTGGATACGGTGGTGCCGGAGCATCTCCATGCCACCGAGGCCGAGTTCACCCTGCATCAAGTGCCGGACCTGGACCCGGGTGTCTCATTGATCGTTCCCATCACGGGAAGCGGGGGAGTGGTCACCGACGTTCCGGTGGCAGGCACCACGGACAGCTCCGGAGAGACCGGATTCGTCGCCACCTTCGAGCTGACCGGTTCGCTTGTCGAGGCGGCTTATGTGCACCTCACCCGACGCGGCCGGCTGAGGCTGGAGTTCACACCGACGTACTCCGGCTATCAGACGACCCTCGTGACGGAGCCCGACACAGGGTTCCCCATCCATGGTTCGATCTTCCGCGGATTCCAGTTCGAGGTCTTCGGCGACGGTGGCAATACGCCCGGCTCTCCCTTCGAGCCGCTCCTGTTCAACCGCATCGGCGGCTACGTGTTCTTCCCCTCGACGGCGCGCTTCCACCGCACCCTTCCGCTCGGGCTCAACTTCAGCACCGACACCTACCGCAGCCGGTTCACGATCACGGCCGAGGGGATGACACGGCCCATCATCGACGTCGACGACCTCAACAACTTCGCCCGCCGGCGTTCGGAGTACCGCGAACTGACCACGCTCGGCGACGTCTCGACGAAGTACCCCTCAGTCCGGCGCATCTTCTTCGGCCAGGTCAGCGGCACGGTGATCGCCGTACCGGCCGCCTACGGGATCCTCGTCACCTCGCAGGGCGCCCTCGCCTCCTGCGACTCCATCGTTGACGAGTCCCCTGCCACCGTCAGCGGCTGCCGGTTCCATTTCACCTTCACCGTCGCTCCGATGGCCGACCCGATCGACATGGCCCGCCTGCGAGCGGACGTCACCGGGATCCCGGAAGCCGTCGGTCGCACGCTGCGTGTCGCCTTGCCCGGCGGTCTGGACTCCCGCACCCCGGCCACCCTGGACGGCTTCCCGGCAGGACGGGCGGCGTTCGCCGACGGTGACGGAACCGCCATCACCGTGGGCGTCGACATCGTCGACGACCGGCCCACCCCGGCCACGACCACCGTCAACCTCTTCCTGCAACAGCTCGCCGTGACCGGGTCACCACCACTGTTCGGATCCATCGCGGTCCGGCTGGACGACGTCTTTCCCCAGCCGGTCCGCACCTCACTGCTGCTGAACCTGCGCAACACCGCCCACAGCGACGACCTGGCCACCACGCGACAGCCCGGATCTCCGCCGAGTGCCAAGGCCGTCAACCAAGGGCCGCTCGACCTCAAGCTGGTCCGCTGCGCCGACGTCCGGGAAGGCGAGGTCCCGGGCCCGGTCGTCCCCCTCGGCGGCCTGGTGCTCGCCGCCCGGCAGACGACTACCCTCGCGGGCGTCGGAGCCGGCACCGAGGTCGCGGTGTCGCGCGGTCTGGAGGTGGCGGCTCCGCTGCCGAAGGCCGCGATGCTGAAGTTCCTGGCATTCCGCACCCACACCGTGCAGGAGGTGCAGCACCCCCTCACCGTGAACGCCGCCGGCCTGAACTTCGCGGCGGAAGGTGTCAGCACGATCAAGGTCGACATCACGCTCGTCGCCAACCCCGGCGACTCCGCACCCTCCTTCACGCTCAGTCCGTCCCACACCGTCGACTTCGTGCACGTCTCGCTGCCGGTGGACTCCGCCGTCACCGGTCTGGACAGCACGGTCCTGCTGACCCTGACCACGACCTCCGGCAGCCGGACCGTCTCCGTCGCCCACGACTTCGTCGACAAGCCCATCCTCGTCGTCACGTCGTCGACGATCCACTGACAGCCGCCGACTGCCGACGTTCCACCGAAACGAACTCCAACCACCGACAGGGGTGTGTGCGATGTCGGACAACGCCTTCCCCGCAGGGCCGGTCTTCGGGCCCGACTCGCTCGTGATCGACGTCGACGGCGGCGGGCCGGGTGGCCCCGCTGTCAGCGTCCATGTCCGGCCCGACACACAGAACGCGGGTCTCGCGGCCGCCGGCGAACCCACCCGGTACTACTTCGAGCCGCCGCGGGTGACAGTGGCGAAGCGCTCCGGCAGCACCGACCTGGACTTCTCGGCCACCGTCATGCTCCAGGCCCCCGTGGGCCCCCAACCCACCTACCTCGGTGGCTCCTGCACCTTCGCGTGCACCGCCGCCCTGCCGGACGGGGTGACGGCCCGCATCGTCGAGAAGCTCGCGAACCACGACCACCCCGATCCGCCCGCACGGATCGCTTCCCTGTTCACCCACCGAGACGGGGGCCCCGAACCCGAACTCCTCATGGTGCCGATCACCGCCAACACCGTGTCGTGCGTGGTCGAGCACCCGACCACCGGTCCCGGCCCGCTGCTCATGAGCGTCCAGGGAGGCCCGGGGGGCGGCATCGACATTCAGGCACGCAGCTCCTTCCTGGTGTCATTCAGCCCTGCCGCGGCCGAAGCGGTCGTGACCAACCTGCGGGACGCCGCCGCGCCTCCTTTCCTCGTCCGCAACGTCCTCACCGAACAGTTCGACACCGGGCAGGCGACCGTCTTCACGGACACCGACATCGACGTCGAGAAACTGCACGACGTGTTCGGGGCGGCCGTACCGCCCGGAGAACCCTGGCCCGGCGGTGATGCCGCAGGCGCCGCCTACCGTGCCGCCCTCGTGACCGGTGCCGTGACTACACATGTGACCGAATCGCACCCGGCCGGGACCGGCCCTACGGCGACCGTGGGTCCCGTGCCCCCGGACCCCCTCGTCAGCATCTGGCTCAGCGACACCGACGAACTCCGGAAGGTCGTCTTCCGCATGGCCCGGGACTCGCTCTTCGACGTCACCGCCGCCGCGGCCCCCGAAACCGGGCAGGGCGGACGTCCCGCGCCCGCGTGGTGGTCCGAGGTCTTCGGAGACGCGCGGGTGACGCTCAAGAGCGAACGCCCTACGGGCGGCGTGCACCTGCGCGAGAGGCTGACCACACACGGCACCGTCACCGCGGAGCACGCGATCGAAGGCGGACTGGCCGAGGTGGCCGAGGCGGCCCGCACCCAGCTGGACAAGTACCTGACCGTGATCGCCATCTGACGACTGACTGACAACTCACGGAGACGACTGACGGCGACCTCAGCCCTGTGCGGCCACCAGGGCGGTGAGCACGCGGTGGGTCTTGCTGTCGGGGAGCCCGGACAGTGTCACCCCTCGTTCGAGCAGCGCCTCTTCGAGCTTGCGCAGCTTGCGCTCGGCCCGTTCCTTGAACTCCTCCTCGTCGTCCCCGACCTTGGGCTTCACACGGATCGAAGCCTCCAGGAAGTCCAGGCCGACGGCCGACCACGCCTCCAGGTCGACCTCCAGGTCGTCGAGCGGAACACCGTCCACCTTCGTCGAGAAGATCGGCCCCAGAGCGACAAGCCCGTCGAACCGGACGTCGCGAGCGCAGGCATCCAGGAACTGGTCCTGCACCTGGTCGATCAGCGCGGAGGGATCGGCCCCCGGCTCCACCGCGGCCGGCAGTGCCCCCGACGGGTGACTGTGCACCAGGGAAGCCGCCAGAACGCGGCCGTTCCTCGACCAGTCCTCCTCGATCCTGTACGTGAACGGCTTCACGTCGAACGGGGCGGAGAACCGGCCGACCAGCTGTTCCCGGGTACAGGGACGCAACTTGACGACCAAGTCATCCTGACCGCCACCGATCCTGAGCCGTACGATCACTCCGCCCTCCAGGAGCGGTAGCTTCCCCTGCGCGACGCCGACCCGGTCCTCGGCGAACCAGATCCGACGCCTCATCAGCGTGCCCTGCGAAGCGCCGAGAGCCGACAACGCCCCCGCCACGTCGCCCTCGACATTGACCTTGATCTCGACCGGCAGTAGGTCCATGACATCGCTCCTGCACGCGTCTCGAGAGCTCATGAAACCTTCCCTTCCAGGATATGCCCGGGAGGTGGAGCCGCTCTCTCCAGGACGCGACGGCCACCGAAATCGACGCTCCTGGACCTGCTCCCCGAACGGGCCTCAAACCGCCCGACGCGCGCCACACTGTTTCGGGGTCGGCCGGTGGTGAGGTGAAAGAGAACAACAGCGTCATCCTGCGAGGCCACCAGAGCGCTGTCGCCCAGGACATATGGGATGCGGCCGTCTCGTGCGAACACCGCGCGGTCCACGGTGACATCGTGTGGTCGCTGGACATCTGCGTCCAGGGCGAAGCGGCTGATCAGCCGCTCGAGTCCGAGCTCGCCGCGGCGTTTGCGAAGGCGGCCACGACGACAGTCCTGTACCCCGCAGCCGAAGCAATCCCGAGCGCCTATTGGGCAGTGACGCCGGACGTCCTTCTCACGCGTGCCCGGCTCGAACTCTCCGACGACGAGCCCCCTCTCCAGGAGGTCACCGCCGTCGAGGCGCCGGTGCCGCAGCTACCCCGGGCGATCGTGACGAGGTTTGCCGAGATCGTGCGGGAACAAAAGCCGGACACTCCTGTGGCCGAGGCCTTCGCTGCATCGGTGGAGCAGGCGCGGCAAGCAGCCTCGGTCCTGGCGCGGCTTGCCCGCCCCTAACGGTGCTCGGGGTTCTCGAAGTCGAACCGGCAGCCGGCGTCCCATTCGGAGCGCTGGTTTCCATGGGCGGGGATGCCGCCGGTGTCCTTGAGCATCCTCGCCAGGTGGAGCTGGTTCCAGGTCATGAAGGTCGTGTTGCGGTTCGTGAAGTCGTTGTCCGGCCCGCCGGAGCCGGGGTCGAGGTACGACGGGCCCGGGCCGGCCTCGCCGACCCAGCCCGCGTCGGCCTGCGGCGGGATGACGTATCCGAGGTGCTGGAGGCTGTAGAGGACGTTCATCGCGCAGTGCTTGGCGCCGTCCTCGTTCCCGGTGATCAGACAACCACCGACGCGGCCGTAGTAGGCGTACTGACCCTGATCGTTGAGGATCGACGAGCAGGCGTACAACCGCTCGATGACCTGCTTCATGACCGAGGAGTTGTCTCCCAGCCATACAGGCCCAGCTAGCGTGAGGATGTCGGCGGCCATCACCTGCGAGTAGACCACCGGCCACTCGTCCGTCTCCCACCCGTGCTCCGTCATGTCGGGCCACACACCGGTCGCGAGGTCGAGATCCACCGCGCGCAGCACCTCGACCTGCACGCCCTGGCGCTCCAGGATCCCGGTGCTGATGTCGATCAGCCCCTGCGTGTGGCTCCGCTCAGGAGAACGCTTGAGCGTGCAGTTGATCACCAGGGCGCGAAGGTCCGTGTAGGAAGTGCCGGAGTCGGTCATCGATGTGTCCCCTTGCGGACGAGCTGGGTGGTCAGCCGGTCAAGCACACCCGGCTGCCGACGTCGACAATGCCCCCGCTTGGTCCGGCCGAAGATCCGGTCCACTGTCTCGCCTCGTCGGGTGGAAGGACCGGTCGCCGCGCCATGGGTCGCGGAGCAGGCCACCCGATCACCCGCATGGCCCCGCACCGATGACAGGTATCCCCGACTCGGATCGGCCCGCACAGCACCAGGATGTCGGCGGCCGTCGCCCGTCCGTACGGCTCGGGCCAGGCGTCCGACGCCCACCCGTGCTCCGTCATGTCGGGCCACGCCCCGGTCGCGAGGTCCAGGTCCACCGGCCGCACCAGCGAGGTCGTCACGCCCTGCACCTCCATCACCGACCGGCTGCGCCCGATCAGCCCCTCCGTGTCGCTGACCTCGGGGGAGCGCTTGAGCGTGCAGTCGAGGTACGGCGCGCTGAGGTCGTCGTACCGGTACGGGGGTGCTGCGGGCGTGGCCATCGGCGGGGTCTCCTCGCTCCGGAAGCGGCCCCGGCCCGGGGCCCGTCCCCAGCCTGCGCACCGGACCGGCCCCGGGCCGGTCCGGTGCGACCGAACGCATGAGGGGCCGGGCGCGCGACCTCAGGCGGCCGAAGCGGACGGATCCTCCGGCTCGGGGTCGGGCAGCGCGCGGGCCCGGACCTGCCGGGAGACCTCCTGATGCGCCCCGGTCGCGAGGATGCGCACCTCGTCCCGATCGCTGATCTCGGCCCGGATGATGCCGGTGGGGTCGGCGTAGACCGGATGGCCGCCGGACCCCGTGAAGGGCGTGCGCTCCACGACCACGACGTCCTCGGTCGCCCCCGTGCCGTCGGAGAACACCAGCTCGTATCGGAGTGGGCTCATCTGTCCGATTTTACGCTTTTCGGGCACGGTCACCTGCCGGGGCCACCGCGTCGACCAGGGCGGCCAGGGCCGCCCCGAGGGCCTCGACCCCCGGACCCGCCGGCCCGCCCGGCTCGCTCATGTACAGATCGCGGCGGATCTCGACCATCAGGGCGCTCACCCGCGGATCCCGGCCGTAGTGCTCCAGCGGCACGTACGTCCCCGCGAACGGGCTGTCCGTCCCGACGCCGCCGAACCCTCCGAACGCCTCCCGCGCCGCGTCGAGCAGCGCGGGCGGCGTGTGGAAGGCGTCCGTCCCGAGGCAGACCGGCGGGCGCGGGCCGTCGCCGTGCAGCTCGTACGGCAGCCGCTCGGCCGGGTACGAGTGGACGTCGACGATCACCGCCCGTCCCGCCACGGCCAGGCGCTCCGCCACGGCCTCCGTCATGGCCCGGGCGTACGGGACGAAGTACCGGTCGAGCAGGGGCCCCGGGTCGAACCCGGCCGGCCGCAGCGCCGCGCGGTGGGTGGTCCGGGTGTAGACCGCGCCCATCCCGACGGCCAGCATCTCCTCGCGCTCGTCCGGGAAGCGCTCCGGGTCGACGACGAGCCGCGAGAGTCCGTTGACGAACCGCCAGGGCGCCGTGCCGGCCGCCGCCGCGGCCACGGCGGCGATCTCCGCCGTGTGGGAGTCCGTGATGTGGTCCAGCTCGCGGTCCAGCTCCCCGTCGCCGAGCAGGATCCCGGCGCGCACCTCCGCGGGCACCTCGCGGGAGGAGTGCGGCACGTGGAGGAGGACGGGGGAGTCCGCGGCCCCGGGGAGAAACCGGAAGGAGGACGGGGCGGAGGCGGACGGGGCGCGGGGCGGGACGGAGGAAGTGTCGCTCATGAGGAGATCCTGCCTCCGACCCCGCCCGCGCCGTGGCGAAACCGCTGGTTAGAGTGGTGTGAGGCCACGCCGCCGCACCAGGCCGGGCGTGAGACCGGGCCGACTGTCGACCACAGGGACCCGTACGACCGCCCCACCCCGTCCCCGACCGCCCGGCCACGGCCGCCTGCTCCGGAAACTTCGCATCCCATGAGCACCGACGCCGCTCTGCGTCCCGACACCGCCTCCGACCCGACCTCCGCCGCCCCCCGGGAGCCGCGCCTGCCGTGGATCGCCGGCCGGGCCCCGGCCCGGCCCGCGCCCGGCGCCGCCTTCCACAGCGTCAGCGCCGCGACCGCCGCCCTCCTCGGCCTCGTCGCCATCGGCGCCCTCATCCACGAGCCCGTGCTGATACCCCCGCTGGCCGCCAGCGCCGCGCTCGTCCACTGCGCCCCCGCGCTGCCCCTGGCCCAGCCCCGCAGCGTGATCGTCGGCCACCTCCTCGGCGCCGCCGCCGGATACGCCGTGGCGGCCGTCGCCGCGCACGGCAGCGCCTGGGCCGCCGCCCTCGCCGCCGGAGTCACCCTGGCACTGACCACCCTGGCCCGCACCCCGCACTCGCCGGCCTGTGCGACCGCCGTCGTCATCGTGCTCCAGGCTCCCGCGCCCGGCCGGTTCGTCCCCCTGCTCTCCGGCGCCACCGTCCTGCTCGTGCTGACCGCCTTCGCCGCCTCCCGCATCCGCCGCGCGGCACCGCGCTACCCCGCCTACTGGTGGTGAGCCCGGGGGCCGGGCTCGGAAGGGCCGATCCCGCCCTGTGCCCCCGACGCGGCGCCCGTACGTCCTCCGCCTGACCGCCGGCGCGGCACCCCACCCGCCCCCGGACGCCTGAGCGCCGGGCCCGTCCTCCGGCTCGGGCCACGCGAGCCCGTGACGATCCGAAAGACAGGTCCTACGACTCAGCGGTCGACCGTCACCGCCGCGTGGACGGTCTTGCCGTCCGGCCGCGTGTCCACCGACACCTCGCGGCACAGCCGCAGCACGATCGGCCAGCCGAAGCCGCCGGGCCGCAGCCCCTCACGGGGCTCGTGGCGCGGCGGCTCCCCGCTGGCGTCGGCCACGGAGACGGTCACCCGGTCGCCGCCGACGTCGATCCCGAACGAGGTCAGGCCGCCCCCGTGGCGGTGGGCGTTCGTGACCAGTTCCGAGGTGACGAGCAGCAGGTCGTCGACCTGGGAGTCCCGCAGCGGGCCGAGGGCCGCGACCGTGCGGCTGACCAGCCGCCGGGCCTGGGCCGGAGTGAGGAGCGGCGACGGTCCGGCCCTCCCGGCGGCGGCCGGAGAGGCCTCGGCGGTCGTACGGGACCGGGTTTCGCTCCGGCTGTTCATCGCGGGTCCCTCTCTTCCCGATGTGTCGAAGGGTGATGGGACACGCCTGCCCGGACATGTCGGACTGATTCCTGTCCGTCCGGTCCGGGGTGGATCGTACGGGCGGGAGGAGTGGGTCCATGGGGAGGGGGTACGCGGACCGGGACCGCCGAACGGACAAAGCAGGAGGAGGGCGTCCCCGTGCGGACCGAGGTGGCCGAGGCGACGACGACGGACGAGACGAGCGGTACGAGGGGGGACCTTCCCGTTCTCGAAGTGCCCCACGAGGTGGCGCCCCGGGACGCGCGCGCCCTGTCGCGGGTGTTCTTCCGCGAACTCGCGGAACGGGAGGAGGGGACGGCCGGGCACCAGTACGTCCGGAACACCCTGATCGAGATGAACATGACCCTCGTGCGCTACGCGGCGGGCCGCTTCCGCGCACGGGTCGAGGAGCGGGAGGACATCGTCCAGGTCGGCATGATCGGCCTGATCAAGGCGATCGACCGCTTCGACCTGTCCCGCGAGGTGGAGTTCACCACCTTCGCCCTGCCCTACATCGTGGGCGAGATCAAGCGGTTCTTCCGCGACACCACCTGGGCGGTCCACGTCCCGCGCCGGCTCCAGGAGGCGCGGGTGGAGCTGGCGAAGGCGACCGACGAGCTGAGCTCACGGCTCGGCCGCGCGCCCCGGGTCGCGGAACTGGCACCCCTCATGGACCTGTCCGAGGAGCAGGTGATCGAGGCCCAGCTGGCCGCGAACGGCTACCGGTCGGCCTCCCTGGACGCGGCGATCGGCAGCGGTGACGACGAGGACGACGACGCGGCCCTGGCCGACCTCCTCGGCGAGGAGGACCCGGCGCTCGAACTCGTCGAGGACTTCCACGTCCTCGCCCCGCTCGTGGAGGCCCTCGACGAGCGCGACCGGCTGCTGCTGCACCTGCGCTTCGTCGAGGAGCTGACCCAGACGCAGATAGGCGAGCGCCTCGGCGTGTCCCAGATGCACGTCTCGCGCCTCCTGGCCCGGAGCCTGGGGCGGCTGCGGGAAGGCATGGCAGGGACGCCGGCCGGTGGCTGACCGGGAGGGCATGCCCGGCGGACCGGAGCGCGCCCCCGGCCGGGTCCGGCCGGCGGACTCACCGGACCGAGCCGAGGAACGCGCGCGTGCGCGCGTGCGTGGGCGACTCCAGGAGCTCCCCGGCCGGGCCCGACTCCACGATCCGGCCGCGATCGAACATCAGGATCCGGTCGGAGACGTCCCGGGCGAAGCCCATCTCGTGCGTCACGCACAGCAGCGTGATGTCGGTGCCGCGGGCGATGTCCCGCAGCACGTCGAGCACCTCCGCGACCAGCTCTGGATCGAGCGCGGACGTCACCTCGTCGAGGAGCAGGATCTCCGGCCGCATCGCGAGGGCGCGGGCGATGGCCACGCGCTGCTGCTGGCCGCCGGAGAGCCGGGTCGGCCGCGCCCCGGCCTTGTCCCCGAGCCCCACCAGGTCCAGCAGCTCCCGTGCCCTGCGGCCCGCCTCCTCCCGGCTCTCGCCGAGCACGTGGACGGGCGCCTCGACGACGTTCTCCAGGACGCTCATGTGCGGGAAG
This sequence comes from Streptomyces sp. TLI_105, assembly GCF_900105415.1. Classification (GTDB taxonomy): domain Bacteria; phylum Actinomycetota; class Actinomycetes; order Streptomycetales; family Streptomycetaceae; genus Streptomyces. Next base: position 7,580,918 of record NZ_FNSM01000001.1, read on the forward strand.
AGGTTGAACTGCTGGAAGACCATGCCGATCCGGCGCCGGAGCACCGCCAGATGGCGCTCGTTCGCCGGCACCGGCTTTCCGCCCGGTCCTCCCGGCATGTGGGAGTAGGGCTGTCCGTCCACGTGGATGACGCCGTCGGTGACCCGCTCCAGCGTCATGAGGAGCCGGAGGATCGTGGTCTTCCCGGAGCCGCTCGGCCCGATGAGCGTCACGCGCTCCCCGCGTCCGACCTCCAGATCGAGGCCGTCGAGCACGGTGTGGTCGCCGTACCGCTTGGTGACCCGGTCGAAGCGGACCGCGGGAGCGGCCGGATCCTTCCGTGGCTCGGGGACCGCCACATCCTTCCGGTGCCCGGCGGGCGACGGATCCTTCCGGTTCTCAGTGCGCAAGGCGTGTCTCCAGTCGTCGTACCAGCACGGACGTCGGCCAGCTCGCCAGCAGGAAGACCGCGGCGGCCAGGGTGAAGCTCTCCAGATAGGCGAAGTGGGTGCTGCCGAAGGTGTTCGCCTCGTGGACCATCTCGTGCACGGTGATCACCGAGAGCAGGGGCGTCTCCTTGAACATGGACACCGCGTAGTTGCCCAGCGGCGGCAGCACGTTGCGGACGGCCTGCGGCAGCACCACCGCCCGCCACACCCGCCGGCGCGGCAGCGACAGGGCGGTGCACGCCTCCCACTGGCCCTTCGGCACGGCGTCGATGCCCGTCCGGTACACCTCGGAGAGGTACGTGGCGTAGTGCACGCCGAGCACAAGGACGCCGAGCACCGGCGCGTCGAGCGAGGGCACCAGGACCCAGGCCGCGAACAGCTGGACCAGCAGCGGCGTCGAGCGGACGAACGCCGCCGCCGCGCGCACCGGGAGCGCGAGCCACCGGGGGCCCGCCCGCTGGACGAGGGCGAGCACGAGCCCGAGGACCATGGCGACGGCGAACGCCGGCACGGTCGCCAGGACCGTGACGCCGAACCCCTCCAGTACGGCGGGCAGCGCGGCCCGGGCCGCCTCCCCGTCCCACATCAGGCACCGCCTTCCTGCCCGAGCCGGGCCTTCGCCGCCCGCTCCAGGGCGTTCATGAGGAGGCTCAGGCCGACGGCCATGGCGAAGTAGAGCCCGAGGAGCAGCAGGTACGAGGCCGCCGTGGCACCCGTCGCCGAGCGCAACTGGTCGATCTGGAAGGTGAGGTCGGGGACGGTGACCAGGGAGAGCAGGGGCGTCGCCTTCAGCAGCTGCACGAGCAGGTTCTTGAACGGCGCGACCATCAGGGCGTGCGCCTGCGGCAGGACGACCCGCCGCAGGCGCAGACCCGCCCCCATGCCGAGCGCGATGCCCGCCTCGGTCTGGGCGCGGGGGACCGCCGCCACCGCGCCCCGCACCACCTCGGCGCCGTACGCCCCGTAGTTGAGGCCGAGCGCGAGCACGGCGCAGGCGAGCGGTTCGAGGCGGAAGCCGACCATGGGGAGCGCGAAGAACAGCCAGAACAGCTGCACGTACAGCGAGGTCCCCCGGAAGAACTCGACCACGAGCCGCGCCGCGCCCCGCACCGGCAGCCGCGCCGACCGGGACAGCAGGCCCAGGACGTACGCGAGGAGCAGGGCGAGCGCGGCGCCGAGCACCGTGGCCTCCGCCGTCACCAGGAGCCCCTCGGCGAGCCGGGGCAGCGCGCGTCGGACCTCGGGCAGGAAACCGGTCACGCCGGGCAGCGAGCCGGACCCGACGGACTGCGAGCCGACCCCGGCGGACAGGACGTCAGCCACACCGGCCACCCCTCAACCCACGCACAGGTCGGCGGTCCGCAGCGAACGGGGCGGCACCTCGCGGGCCGTGAAGCCGTACCGCCCGACGAGCCCGACGAACCGCTCGGGGGAGCCGGTGATCTTCAGGAGCTCCCGGTCGAAGGCGTCCCGCAGTCCGGTCGCCCCCGGCCGGAAGACGGCCCCGCCCGCACCGAGCTGCCGGGCGCCGTCGACCACCGGGACGAACGCCTCGCCCACCTCCACCGGCGCGCCCGCGTTCGTCCGGGCGAGCCAGCGCAGGGAGATGGCGGTCAGCGCGAAGGCGTCGATCCGGCCGGCCAGGAGCGCGTCGAGCCCGTCCTGCTGCTTGGCGAGCGTCTTCACCGAGCCGTCCGGGACGCCCGCCGCCTGAGCATAGGAGGCCTCCACGGCCGCCGTCAGCACCCCGACGGTGGCGCCCTTCGCCGCGCAGGACTTCAGGTCGCTCACCCCCTTGGGGTTGCCCTTGCGGACCATGAGCGCGGTGGGGGAGACGAACTCCGGCTCGGAGAAGATCACCTTGGCGCAGCGCTCCGGCGTGATCGACATGCCGGCGCTCACCACGTCGAACCGCCCGGCGAGCAGTCCGGGGATCAGCGCGCCGAACTCCGTGAGCGTGGGCCGCAGTTCGCGCACGCCGAGCGCCCGGAATATCTCGCGGTGCAGCGTCGGGGCCTCGCCGGCGAGTTCGTCGCCGTCCTGGAAGCCGTACGGCGCCTCACCGGCGAACCCGACCCGGACGAAGCCCTGTTCCCGCAGCTTCGCGAGGAGCTTCCCGTCGTCCGCGGGCGCTCCCGTCCCCGCCTGGGTGCGGGTGCAGGCGGTGAGCGGCCCGGCCGTCAGGGCGAGACCGCCGAGGAGCGACGCTCTGGTGAGGAAGCGGCGGCGGTCGAGCGGCGCGGAGCCGCTCATGCCAGCTCTTCCGGGCGGGCGGCGATGAAGGAGGGGCGCCGGACCGGGGCGGCGAAGGGGGCCTCGGGCATGTTCTCGACGCTGTTGAAGACGAGGAACACATTGCTCCGGGGGTACGGGGTGATGTTGTCGCCCGAGCCGTGCAGGGCGTTGCAGTCGAACCAGGTGGCCGACCCCGCCGGGCCCGTGAAGTGCCGGATGCCGCAGGCGTCGGCGAAGGTGGTGAGCGCCTCGTGGGACGGTGTCCCGGCGTCCTGCATCCGCAGCGACTGCTTGTAGTTGTCCTTGGGCGTCTCGCCCGCGCAGCCGAGGAAGGTGCGGTGCGAGCCCGGCATGATCATCAGGCTGCCGTTGGTGGTGTGGTTCGGGGTGAGCGCGATCGAGACCGAGACGGTCCGCATCCGGGGCAGCCCGTCCTCGGCGTGCCAGGTCTCGAAGTCGGAGTGCCAGTAGAAGCCGCTGGCGCCGAAGCCGGGCTTGACGTTGACCCGCGACTGGTGGACGTACACGTCGGAGCCGAGGATCTGGCGGGCCCGTCCCACGAGCCGGGGGTCCTCGGCCAGCCTGCGGAAGACCTCGCTGATCCGGTGCACCTCGAAGACGGAGCGGATCTCCTGGGAGCGGGGCTCGACGATCGCCCGCTCGTCCGCCCGGACGGCGGGGTCGGCGACGAGCCGGTCCAGCTCGGCGCGGAGCTCGTCGACCTCGTCCGGGGTGACGAGCTCCTCCACCGTGACGAAGCCGTCGCGGTCGTACTCCTCCAGCTCCCGGGCCCAGAAGGGGCCGGGCGTGCCGGGCTCGGACCACACGACGGGGTCCTTGCGGCCGATGAGCTCCTCCCGGGAGCCGCGGGTGGGGTAGAGGTCGACGGGGCGGGTGGGTGCGGAGGTCATGGGGCGGGGTGCTTCCTTTCGCGTACGGGGTGGTCGGCGGGGTACGGGCGGGCCTCAGGCCTGGCCGTGGTCGGGTTCCGGTTCGGTGAGGAGCGGGTAGACGCCGTTCTCGTCGTGGTCCTCGCGCCCGGTGACGGGCGGGTTGAAGACGCACAGGCAGCGGAAGTCCTGCTTGACCTTGAGGGTGTGGCGCTCGTGCCCGTCGAGCAGGTACATCGTTCCGGGCAGGATCGTGTACGTGCGCCCGGTCTCGTGGTCGGTGAGCTCGGCCTCACCGGCGGTGCAGACGACGGCCTCGACGTGGTGGGCGTACCACATGGAGGTCTCGGTGCCGGCGTACAGCACGGTCTCGTGGAGGGAGAAGCCGACCCGCTCGCGGGCCAGCACGATCCGCTTGCTCTCCCAGGTCCCGGACGCGGCGCGAACATGCCGCTCGGTGTTCTCCAGCTCGTCGAAGGTACGGACGATCATGGGCGATGGCCTTTCGGGTGGATCTGTCGGTGCGGTCTCAGGAGCGGTGGCGTACGGAGCGGGCCAGCATGCCGAGGCCCTCGTCGAGTTCGTCGTCCGTCGCGGTCAGCGGCGGCAGCAGCTTGACCACCTCGCCGCGCGGCCCCGACGTCTCCAGGAGCAGACCGATCTCGAAGGCCCGCCGGCACACGGCCGCGGCGCGCTCCCCGTCGGCGAACTCCAGGCCCCACACGAGGCCGCGTCCGCGCACCGCCAGGCCGGCACGGCCGTCGTCGCCGCACAGGTCGAGCAGGGTGCGCTCGACCCGGTCGGCCCGGCTCAGGGTGCGCTCGCACAGGGCGCCGTCGCGCCAGTAGGCGTCGAGGGCGGCCGTGGCGGTGACGAAGGCGGGGTTGTTGCCGCGGAAGGTGCCGTTGTGCTCGCCGGGCTCCCACAGGTCGAGCTCCGGCCGGAAGAGGCAGAGGGACATGGGCAGGCCGTAGCCGCTGATGGACTTGGAGAGGGTGACGATGTCGGGCGTGATGCCCGCCTCCTCGAAGGAGAAGAAGTCGCCGGTGCGTCCGCAGCCCATCTGGATGTCGTCGACGATGAGGAGCATCTCGTGCCGGCGGCAGAGCTCCGCCAGCGCGCGCAGCCACTCGGCCCGTGCCACGTTGATGCCGCCCTCGCCCTGGACGGTCTCGACGATCACGGCCGCCGGGTGGTCGAGGCCGGAGCCGGCGTCGTCCAGGAGCCGCTCGAACCAGAGGAAGTCGGTGACCTGTCCGTCGAGGTAGTCGTCGAAGGGCATCCGGGCGGCGTGGTGCAGCGGGACGCCCGCTCCGGCGCGCTTGGCGGCGTTGCCGGTGACGGCCAGCGAGCCGAGCGACATGCCGTGGAAGGCGTTGGTGAAGGAGACGACCGTCTGGCGTCCCGTGACCTTGCGGGCGAGTTTGAGGGCGGCCTCCACGGCGTTGGTGCCGGTGGGGCCGGGGAACATCACCTTGTAGGGCAGGGCGCGGGGTTCGAGGACCGTCGTGCGGAAGGTCTCCAGGAAGGTGCGTTTGGCGGTCGTCGACATGTCGAGGCCGTGGGTGATGCCGTCGTCGGCGAGGTAGTCGAGGAGGGCGCGCTTGAGCACCGGGTTGTTGTGGCCGTAGTTGAGCGAGCCCGCCCCGGCGAAGAAGTCGAGGTACGGACGGCCGTCCTCGTCGTACAGCCGGCTCCCGCTGGCGCGTTCGAAGACGACGGGCCAGGCACGGCAGTAGCTGCGGACCTCCGATTCGACGGTCTCGAAGACGGAGGGGGCGGCGATGTCGGTCAGGGTCACGGAGTCTCTTCTCCAGGGTGTGGTGCGGGGAAGTGGTACGAAGTCGGCTCAGGAGGCCGGGGGCGGCTCAGGACGCCGGGGGCGCGAGGGGGCCGATGCGGTACAGCACCTCGGCCTCGTGTCCCGTCACGGGGAAGGAGGCGGACGGGAAGAGGACCTCGCGGGTCAGGTCCGCCCCGTGCCGGCGGGCGTAGGACCGGAAGAGCCGGTCGGACGCCAGGTTTCCCGGTGTGACGGTCGCCTCCAGCCGGTCGAGTCCGTGCTCGGCCGCCACTCGGGCGGACAGAGCGTCGAGCAGGATCCCGGCTACCCCGCCTCCGCGGTGCGAACCCTCCACGGCGACCTGCCAGACGAAGAGCGTGCCGGGGGCGTCGGGCCGCAGGTAGCCGGTGACGAAGCCGACCGGTCGTCCGGAGGCGTCACGGGCGACGGCCGTCGTGTCGGCGAAGTCGCGGCACCACAGCAGGTAGCTGTACGGCGAGTTGAGGTCGAGTTCTCCCGAGCCGCGGGCGATCCGCCAGAGTTCGGCGCCGTCCGCGATCTCGGCCGGGCCGACGGAGAGGCCGTCGACCGGGGATGACAAGGGGGCAGTGGTCATGGGCGCCGAAGCTACCGAGCGGACCGCGGAACTTCCTGGGTCGGAGGTCTTGTTCGGGGAGGTGGTGGCGTGATAGATGCGCCGAGGGCCTCCGCGACGGAAACCCACTTCCGAGCGCATGGCAAATTTGATCAAAAACGGTCAAAGTCACCGTTTATAACGGATGGATAACGCCTTGAGGTTGTCGGAGCCAGTCTTTCGAAAACGTGAGACGATCCGCGATTTCGTGTTTGAAGGCGCCGGAAGCGGTCAGGCGCAGGGGCCGACATGGACGGAGCCGGGCCGGACGCGTCACGTCCGGCCCGGCTCCGTCACTTCCGCGGTGCGCGGGCTACCAGATCGCCTCGACCCACTCCGGGTGGTCGATGAACGGGTTCCGGTTGTGCTGGTAGGTGTTGTAGATGACGTCGTTGCGGCGTTCCTCGAAGGCGCTCGGCGGGTCCTGCTCGTTCCACTGCTTCAGGACCGAGAGGCGGCCGTGGAAGGGGACGCTGCCGTTCGTGGAGGACTCGTTGGGCTCCAGGTTCGGCCAGCCGTCGTCGCCCTCGTAGCGCACGGCCATGTAGAGGATCATGCGGGCCACGTCGCCCTTGTCCGCGTCGCGCGGCTCGAAGGAGTCGCTGTCCGTGTAGCTGCCCGGCGCGCCGCTGACCGCGCTGCCGCCGTTGTCCCAGTCCTTGTTGCCGCGGGTGCTGTTGACCTGCACGTCGCAGGCGCGCAGGTGGTGCAGGTCGGTGCCGGGGCCGGCCGAGGTGCCGAAGTTGCCGTGGGACTGGGCCCAGGTGTGCTCGCGGTTCCAGTCGCCCACGGAACCCCCGTTGAGGGCCTTGCTGCGCGAGACGCCGCTGTAGAGCAGGATCACGTTGTTGGTGTTGTTCGGGTCCTGGTCGGTCGTCTTCAGCGCGTTCCAGACGGCGTCGTACGAGATCTTGCTCTGGCTGCTGATGATGGTGTGCAGCGAGGACTTGAGGCTCGTGCCGGTCTTGCCGATCGCGTTCTGGTAGTACGTGGTGTCGTACGCGGTGGTCGTGGCGCTCGCGGGAGTCGCGGTGACCGTGGGGAGCGTGACGCCGACGAGGGTGGCGGCGACGGCGGTCGCCCACGCCTTCCAGCTGCCGGTCCGCACAACGGACATGGGGGGCCCTTTCCCGGGGACGGCACGCGCGGGACGACGGGCGTCGGCTCAACGTCACCGTTGTCTACGCGTGTTGACTTCGTGTCACCGGGAGAGTGGCACACGTCAGGTACCTGTCATGTAACGAGGAGGAGGCTGTTCCATGACGTTCTCGCATATGGAGCAACCGCCACGCCGTCGGGGGGAGTAGCAGGGGCCTCAGGCGCCCCGCACGTCCACCGGCATCCCCTTCGGCTCCTTGATCCGCTTCATGATGATCTGCGAGTTGACCTCGGTGACCCCGGCCAGCGTCGTCAGCCGCTCGATCCACAGCCGCTCGTACGCCGCGAGGTCCGCCACCGCGATCCGCAGCAGGCAGCCGGGGCTCCCGAACAGCCGGTACGCCTCGATCACGTCCGGCACGTCCTGGAGCGCCTCCTCGAAGGCCTCCACCGTCTCCCGGTCCCGCTTCACCTCCACCGAGACGAGGACCTCGAAGCCGCGCCCCACCGCCTCCGGGTCGATGATCGCCCGGTAGCCCTGGATCACCCCGTCCTGCTCCAGCTGGCGCACCCGCCGCAGACAGGGGGAGGGGCTGAGCCCGACCCGCTGGGCCAGCTCCTGGTTGCTCAGCCGACCGTCGTTCTGGAGCTCGCGCAAGATGTGGAGATCAATCCGGTCCATGGCGCAATTATCCACCACGATGAAACAAACAGACGGCTGATTTCGCAATCGCCTTGCGCACTGCCTGACCTATCGTTGCGAGCGCAGCAGACATGGGCACGGAGTAAGGACGGCAGGCATGAAGCGGACGAACGACGGAGGAGCACGCCGGATCGTCGTCATCAGCACCGGCGGCACGATCGCCAGCCGCTGGCAGGGCACCGGCTACGCGGCCGACGCCTCCGGAAACGACGTCCTGGCCACCGCGCCCCTCCCCGAGGGCGTCACCGTCGAGGTCGTCGACCTGTTCAACGTGAACAGCTCCCGCATGACCTCGGCCCACCAGCTCGCCCTCCTGCGCACCGTCCACGAGACCTTCGCCGACCCCGGCGTCGACGGCATCGTCGTCACCCACGGCACCGACACCCTGGAGGAGACGGCCTTCCTCCTGGACCTCCACCACGCCGACTCCCGGCCGGTCGTCCTCACCGGCGCCCAGCGCCCCTTCGGCACCGGCGACGGCGACGGGCCCGGCAACCTCTACGACGCGCTCCAGGTCGCCGCCTCCGTCCGCGACCTCGGCGTCCTCGTCGTCTTCGACGGACGCGTCCACGCGGCGCGCGGCACCGTGAAGACCCAGACCCTCGCCGCCGACGCCTTCTCCGACCCCTCCGCCGAGCGCCTCGGCCGCGTCGGGTTCTCCCGCGTCGACATCGAGCGGCAGCCGGAGCGCCCCGCCCCGCTGCCCCTGCCGGCCGCCGCGCGGACCGCGGCGCCCGGGGCCGCGGACGCCACCCCGCTGCCCCGCGTCGACATCATCACGCACCACTCCGACGGCGACCCGTTCCTCCTGAACGCGGCCGTCTCCGCCGGCGCCCGGGGCATCGTCCTCGTCGCCACCGGCGCGGGCAACGCCACGCCCGAGATCGCCGCCGCCGTCTCGGACGCGGTCGCCCAGGGCGTCCTCGTCGCCGTGACCACCCGCGTCCCCGCGGGACCGCTGGCCGAGATATACACCGGCGGCGGCGCGGTCGACCTCGTCGCCGCCGGGGCCCTGCTCACCGGCACCCTCCGGGCCGGCCAGGCGCGGATCGCCCTCCTCTCCACGCTCCTCGCCGAAGGCACCACCGGCGCGGGCGACCCCGCCCGCGGCACCGCCCTGCTGCGCCGCCTCCTCGAAGGGCCGGTCCGTGCCGAGCCGGCCCTCGCCACCGGCGGCTCCCGTTCGGCCTCGGCGGTCGCCGCCCGCGCGTAGGGACTGACCCGACCTTCCCCCAGGCCTGTCCTCCGGACCGGAGTCCGACAGGCGCACCCCAGAGCCCCGGCTCGCGGACGGCGCATCCCCCCGCCCGCCCGCGAGCCGGAATCAACCTCCCCCATCGGCGCACCGCGCCCGCCGGGCCAGCCCGGCGGCTCCGCCGTGCCCGGAAACGGCCACCGGGGCCGTACGCGCACGCGTGGACACCGGACGCGCCCCCCGGCGCCGCGCACACCCGCATCCCACCCCCTTCCTCTCCCCAAGGACGGCCCCTCATGGTTCCCGCACCGGCCCCGCACGACGTTCCCGTCCGCCGCGAGCACGACCTGCTCGGCGACCGGGACGTCCCCGTCGACGCCTACTGGGGCGTCCACACGCTGCGCGCCACCGAGAACTTCGCCATCACCGGCACGCCCATCTCGGTCTACCCGCTGCTGATCGACGCGCTCGCCGCCGTCAAGGAGGCCGCCGCCCGCGCCAACGAGGAGCTCGGTCTGCTGCCCTCCGACAAGGCCGACGCCATCGCCGGGGCCTGCCGGGAGATCCGTACGGGACACCTGCACGACCAGTTCGTCGTGGACGTCGTCCAGGGCGGCGCGGGCACCTCCACCAACATGAACGCCAACGAGGTCGTCGCCAACCGGGCCCTGGAGCTCCTCGGCCACGCCAAGGGCGACTACGGCCGGCTCCACCCCAACGAGGACGTCAACCTCGGCCAGTCCACCAACGACGTCTACCCGACCGCGATCCGCATCGCGGCGATCGGCGCCGCCCGCGAGCTCCTGAAGGCCATGGCGGTCCTCCAGGACGCCTTCGCCGCCAAGGCCCTGGAGTTCCGCGAGGTCGTGAAGATGGGCCGCACCCAGCTCCAGGACGCGGTGCCCATGACGCTGGGCCAGGAGTTCTCCACGTACGCCGTGATGCTGGAGGAGGACCGCGGCCGGCTGGCCGAGGCGATCGAACTCATCCACGAGATCAACCTCGGCGCCACCGCCATCGGCACCGGCCTCAACGCCGCCCCCGGCTACGCCGAGACCGCCCGGCGCAACCTCGCCGAACTGACCGGCCTGCCGCTCGTGACCTCCGCCAACCTCATCGAGGCCACCCAGGACTGCGGGGCCTTCGTCCAGCTCTCCGGGGTCCTCAAGCGGATCGCGGTCAAGCTCTCCAAGACCTGCAACGACCTGCGGCTGCTCTCCTCGGGGCCGCGCGCGGGCCTCGGCGAGATCAACCTGCCGCCGGTGCAGGCCGGTTCCAGCATCATGCCCGGCAAGGTCAACCCGGTGATCCCCGAGGTCGTCAACCAGGTCGCCTTCGAGGTGATCGGCAACGACATCACCATCACCATGGCGGCCGAGGCGGGACAGCTCCAGCTCAACGCCTTCGAGCCGGTGATCTTCCACGCCCTCTCGAAGAGCCTGCTCTCGCTGCGCGCCGCCTGCCTCACCCTCGCCGACCGCTGCGTCACCGGCATCACCGCCAACGCCGAGGCGCTCCGGGCGGCCGTGGAGAACTCCATCGGCCTCGCCACGGCGCTCAACCCGCACCTCGGCTACACCGCCGCCACGGCCATCGCCCAGGAGGCGCTCGCCACCGGCCGGGGAGTCGTCGAGCTCACCGTGGAGAAGGGCCTGCTGCCCGCCCACCGCCTCGCCGAACTCCTCACCCCCGAGCGGCTCACCGGCGCCCCGGGCCAGGCCCTGGCCGATGCCCCGGGTCCGACCCTCACGGCCGTCCCGGGCCCGTCCCCCGCATGACCGCCCGCTCCGCCGCTCCTCCGGTACGGTGACGGGCCCCGCGCCCGTCACATCCGGAGGAGCAGGCCCCCTGACGTCCAGGGGCCAGGCCCGGCAGATCGTCCACCTCGTCCGCGAGGTGGACGGTGTCGACGTCCCCGCCGCCTGCCTGCACGGCGCGGCCGTGCTCGGCGGGCTGCGGCCGGGCAGTGACATCGACGTCCTCGTGACCCTGCGCCGCCGCACGACCGGGGCCGAACGGCGCGCCCCCGTCGACGCGTTGCTCGCCGTCTCCGGCGCGCGGGCGTACGAAGGGCCCGCCCGGCCCGTGGAGCTGAGCATCGTCGTCCACGGGGACATCCGTCCCTGGCGGCACCCGCCCGTCCGCGAGTTCCTGGACGGGAAGTGGCTGCGGGGCGCGTTCGAGGCGGGCACGACGCCCGCCCCCACGCCCTGCCCGGACCTCGCCCCGCTGGTCACCAGGGCACTCGCCGGGAACGCGCCGCTCTTCGGCCCGCCCCCGGTGGAGGTCTTCGACCTGGCGGAGCTGCTGCCCGGGGCGCGGGCCCACGCCGCGTACATAGCAGAGGCGATCAAGAGGGCGTGTCCGGCCTGAAGTTACCCGTCAGTTTCTCGTGACTTCCTCGGCGGCCGGTCGTAGAACGTGTTTCCATTCACTCGCGAGTGAGGAAGATCACATGAGTGAACACCCCTTGAACGCCCAGGGAAAACACCGCGTAAGCCGCCGCAGCTTTCTCGCGGGAACAGGTTCTGTTCTCGGCGCCGCCGCCCTCGCCGGCGCGATCGCGACCCCCGCCCGCGCCGAGGTCCCCGGCCTGAACTGCACCCCCATCACCGACGGCTCCCAGGTGCGCGCCCTCGTCATCGGCACCGGCTACGGCGGCTCCGTCGCCGCCCTGCGGCTCGCCCGCGCGGGCGTGGACGTCCACATGATCGAGATGGGCATGGCCTGGGACGCCCCGGGCCCCGACGGCAAGATCTTCGCCAACACCACCACCCCGGACTACCGCTCCTTCTGGCTGCGCACCCGCACCAAGCAGCCGCTGAGCCAGTTCCTCGGCTTCCCGCTCGACAAGGACGTGCCCGTCCACACCGGCATCCTCGACGCCGAGGACTTCGCCGGGATCACCGTCTACCAGGGGCGCGGCATCGGCGGAGGTTCCCTCGTCAACGGCGGCATGGCCGTCACCCCGCTCCGGGAGCGCTTCCCGGAGATCCTCCCGACCGTCGACCCGGCCGAGATGTACGCCACCTACTACCCGCGCGCCAACGCGGGCCTGGGCGTCACCCCGGTGGACGTGAACTGGTGGGAGAACGCGGACTGTTACCAGTACGCCCGAGTCGGCCGCAAGCACGCCCAGCGCTCCGGCTTCCCCTTCGTCTTCGTGCCCAACGTCTACGACTGGGACTACATGAAGCAGGAGGCCGCCGGGTCCGTCCAGAAGTCCGCCCTGGCGGGCGAGGTCATCTACGGCAACAACGCCGGCAAGAAGAGCCTCCAGAAGACGTACCTCGCCCAGGCCGCCGCCACCGGCCGGGTGAGCGTCTCCCCGCTCCACCGGGTGACCTCCGTCAGCCCGGCCGCCACCGGCGGCTACACCGTCGTCATCGACCAGATCGACACCACCGGCGCGACCCTCGTCACCAAGACCGTCCGCGCCGACCGGGTCTTCTTCGCCGCCGGCAGCGTCGGCACCAGCAAGCTCCTCACCCGCCTCAAGGCGACCGGCGCCCTGCCGTCGCTCAACGAGCACATCGGCAAGGGCTGGGGCGACAACGGCAACGTCATGTGCGGCCGCGCCAACCACATGTGGGACCCCACCGGGAAGCTCCAGTCCTCCATGCCCACCGCGGGCATCGACAACTGGGACGCCGGTGGCGCCTTCGCCGAGGTCGCCCCGCTGCCCACCGGCATCGAGACCTACGCCTCCTTCTACCTCTCCATCACCCGCACCCCGCGCCGCGCCGAGTTCTCCTGGAACCCGGCCACCGGCAGGGTCGACCTGAGCTGGGACCGGGCCTGGAAGCAGACGTCCATCGACATGGCCAGGTCCATCTTCGACAAGATCAACAGCAAGGAGGGCACGATCTACCGCACCGACCTCTTCGGCGCGTACAAGATCTGGGGCGACCACCTCACCTACCACCCGCTCGGCGGCGCGGTCCTCGGCCGGGCGACCGACAACTACGGCCGGCTCCACGGCTACTCCGGCCTCTACGCCATCGACGGCTCCCTGATCCCCGGCAACACCAGCGTCAATCCGTTCGTCACCATCACAGCCCTCGCCGAACGCAACATCGAACGGATCGTCGCCGAGGACTTCTGACCGCCGGTACGGGGGAGAGGGGCCGGCCGGAACCCCGGCCGGCCCCTCTCCGCGGCGCTCAGTGCGTCGGCAGCACGCACACCGTGTCGAGCCCGAGCACCCGGTTGAGCCGCCCGAACGCCAGCCACGACCCCAGGCTCATCGTCAGCTCCACGATCTCCGCCTGGCTGTACCGCGCCGTCATCCGCGCCCAGAACTCCTCGTCGAGGCCGTGGTGGTCGAGCGCGTACCGCTCCGCGTACTCGGCCGCGAGCCGCGTCCGCTCGTCGAAGACCTCCGAGACCTCCGTCTCCCGCCATGCCGCGACGAGCTCGTCGAACCCCTCCTCGACCTTCACCCCGTCCCGGTCGGTGCGCCAGTCCAGACAGAAGCCGCAGCCGTTGATCTGCGCGATCCGCAGCCGCGCCGCCTCGAACTCGCGCAGCCCCAGGGTCGTATGGGCGTACACGGACAGCGAGAAGTTCGCCGCCGCCGTCCCGATCTCCGGGACCATGTCGCCCCACACGTACCCGATCGGCTCCTGGCCCTCGGGAATGTCGATGATCACCGTGGTCTCCCTCCCAGCTTCCCGACCGCCGGCCGCAGCGGCACGTCCAGCGCGTCGTACAGTCCCGGCTCCGCCGCCACCAGCCAGTCGATCGCCCCGACGAGCCGTCCCACCGCCGTGGCGTTCCCGCCCGCCGAACGGTTCTCGCCCTCGGCGGTCGCCGCCACCGTCACCTCGATCCGGGGACTCCCCTCGACGATCACCCGGTGCGCGCCGGCGCCGTCCGGGGGCACCGGCCAGTCCGGCGCGCACGAGGGATGGATCCGGGTGACGTGCTCGATCACGATGCGGGGCTCCCCGCCGACGATCCCCTGCACTTCGAAGCGGACCGCGCCCTGCGTCCCCGCCTCGAACACGCCCATCGTCCGCGTCCTCACCGCGGCCTCCAGCGGGCGCCGCTCCAGCGTCTCGCGGATCTCGTCGATCTCGGCCCCCAGCGCGCGGGCCATCAGCCGCACCTGGCCGCCCCAGATCATGGTGGGCACCGAGGGCCACAGCATGGGCGGCTCGTACTCCATCGGCCGGCCCATGCCCACCAGCTCCCGGACCGACTCCTCCTGCTCGTACGTCGAGTAGTCGAAGATCTCCTGGCAGCGGATCACGTCCACCGTGGCGGCGAGCCCGCTCACCAGGAGCGGCAGCACGTCGTTGCCCCAGCCCGGGTCGACGCCCGACACGAAGAGCGAACCGCCGCCCTCGGCGACCGCCGCGAGCACCGGATCCCGGAACTCGGGCGGTGCGTTGCGCTGGTCGTACAGCGGATACAGGGCGGGCGTCACCACCACCGCGCCCGCCGCCACCGCCCGCGCCACGTCGGCGAGCGCCCCGTCGGGCCGCGTGTCGCCGGAGGCCGCGTACACCACCGCCCCCGGCCGCCCGTCGAGCACCGCGCCGACGTCGTCGCCGGCGACCACCCCGAGATCGCGCCCGAGCCCCGCGAGCCGGCCCGCGTCACGGCCCACCTTGGCCGGGTCGGACACGAGCACGGCCGCGAGCTCGAGACCCGGATGGGCGTCCACGGCGCGAATGGCCGCGCGTCCGACGTTCCCGGTACCCCACACCACCGTCCGAATCATGCGCGGAGGGTAGCGCCGGGCCCCGAAGGTTCCCAGACCCGCGACGCAATCTTCTGACGATCCGTCAGAAAGGGTGGCGTCAGGCCAGGCGCAGCGCCACGAACGGGATCGTGTCGCCCGGCAGGACGTACCGCTCCACCTCCACGAAGCCGCGCGCCAGGGCGAACCGCAGCCCCTCCTCGTTCGAGGCGAGGACCACCGTCTCCACGCCCTCGTCGCTCAGCGTCCGCGCGTGCGCGAGCCCCCGCTCGTACAGCGCCGTCCCGAAACCCCGCCCCCGGTACTCCGGCAGCGTCCGCGCGATGACGGTCGCCGCCGGAGTCTCCTCGTCCGGCGGCCGCACCGTCGAACAGCCCACCGCCACGTCCCCGAGGTACGCGACGTCCAGCCGGTTCCGGCCCGCGCGCTCCCGCACCTCCTCGGGGGAGAGCACCGCCGTCGGGATGATCGTGTTGTGCACGGCCCGCCAGTCGGCGAGCTGCTCCCCGGTCCGGGCCCGTTCGATACGAAGATCACTCATCGGAGCAGGAAACCGCGCCCCGTCGGGCGGGTCAACCGCTTTCGGCGGGCCCCGGCGGCCCGTCGGCCGGTGCTCACGCGTCCCCCGCCGCGGGGAGCCCCCGGACCGCCCGCGCCAGCGCGTCCCGGACCCGGTCCGTGTCCTCCTCCGTCGTACGCCAGTTGCTGAACGCGGCGCGCAGCGCGGGCGTGCCGT
The DNA here is from genome assembly GCF_900105415.1 of Streptomyces sp. TLI_105. Taxonomy (GTDB): domain Bacteria; phylum Actinomycetota; class Actinomycetes; order Streptomycetales; family Streptomycetaceae; genus Streptomyces. Next base: position 7,596,327 of record NZ_FNSM01000001.1, read on the forward strand.
GCAGGACCGTGGGGGTCAGGAACGCCTCGCCGGAGTCGGCGACCGCCCGCGCCACGGCGGCGAGCCGCTCCGCCGTCGGACCGTCGGCGAGGGTGAAGCAGACGACGTTCAGGTGCACCGGCGCGAGGAGCCGCAGCCCGGGCACCGCCGAGATCCCCTCGCCGAGGCGTCCGGCCAGCGCGACACAGCGCTCGACGATCTCGGCGTGCCCCTCGCGCCCGTACGCGGTCAGCGAGAACCAGGTGGCCAGGGCGCGCAGTCGGCGGGAGTTCTCCGGCGTCAGATGGAGGAAGTCGGGCGTCCCGGCGGGGAGGCCGAGATACGGCGACTCGTTGTGGAAGACCCGCACCTGGAGGTCCTGGCGGCGGGTGAACTGGACGGCGGCGTCGTACGGGACGTTCAGCCACTTGTGCAGGTCCACGCAGATCGAGTCGGCCGCGTCGAGCCCGTCGACGAGCCCGGCACGGGCGGGGGAGAGCGCGGCGAACGCGCCGAACGCGGCGTCGACGTGCAGCCAGAAGTCGTACCGCTCCTTGAGCGCGGCGATCGCCCGCAGGTCGTCGAAGTCGACCGTGTTCACCGTCCCGGCGTTCGCCACCACGACGGCGGGCCGCCCGTCCAGCGACTCCAGCGCCTCGGCCAGCGCGGTCACGTCCACGGCCTCGCGCTCCCCGCCGAGCAGCGGCACCGACCGCAGCCGGTCCCGCCCGATGCCCAGCACGGACAGCGCCTTGGTGATGCTGGAGTGCGGGCTGCCGGACAGCACGTGGACCGGGCCGAGCGCGGCCGCCCCGGCACGGGACACCGAAACGCCCAGACGCTCGCCCAGCCACTCCCGGGCGACGGCGAGCCCCACGGTGTTGGACATCGTGGCACCGCTGACGAACGCGCCCCCGTGCGCCTCGCCCAGCCCGAAGAGCTCCCGCAGCCAGCCCACCGTCTCGCGCTCCAGGGCGGCGACGGTCGAGCCGCCGCCGCTGGAGCCGTTCTGGTCGTAGGCGCCGGTGAGCCAGTCGCCGGCCAGGGCCGCGGGGGTGGCGCCGCCGGTCACGAAGCCGAGGTAGCGCGGACCCGCCGAGCCGGAGAACCCGGGCTCCCAGCGCTGCGCGAACCGGTCGAGCGCACCCTGCGCGCCGACGCCTCCCGTCGGCAGCGGATCGGGCTCGGGGGCCTTCGCGGGGGAGGCGACGGGCCGCTCACCGACCCTGGAAAGCTCATGGGCCGCGAAGTCGCGGACGGACTGGAGGAGTTCGGGCAGCCGGGCGAGGTCGGCGGCGAGCGTGGGATGCATGGCCCCAGGGTAGGCAGGCCGCCAGCGCGTCGGCAGGGGCCAATCCGAAGAGGGTGGCCTGGTATGAGGTCCCGTCAGCAGGCCGATCGCTCCCCGTGGCACGCGACCGGTCGGGTGGCGGAGGGGCGCCCGGGTGACGCGCCCCTCCGGGCGCCGGCTCGACGGGCCGTGCCCGCCGCGGAAGCGGCCGTACGGGTGAGGGCGCGGTCGTGGTGGCAGTGCCGCCCGCCGAACGGGTACGGATCGCTGCATTGCCCCCGGCCAGGAGGATGCCGTCCCATGCCCGTCCGCAAGGGCGCCCCCGCGCTGCTGAGCGCCGGCACGCTGTGCGCGGCCCTGTTGCTCACCGCCTGCGCGAGCCCCGCCCCACCCGCGCCCGCCCCGACGTCCGCGCCCACCTCGGGCGACAGCCGCCCCGCCCCGGGCCCGCCGGCCGCGGCCGCCAACGACCTCGCCTCCGCCCCGGCCCCCGCACCCCGGATCCCCGGCGTCGGCCCCGCCACCCAGGCCCACGTGCCCGACGACACCACCCAGGCCTTCGTCGTCACCGGGGCCGGCGCCGACTCCAACACGGCCACCGCCACGCTGTACCGGTACGACCCGGCACGCGGCTGGATCGAGACCGCCGGGCCCTGGCCCGCCCGCAACGCCCTTGAGGGCTGGACCGCCGACCACACGGCCGGCGACCTGCGCTCCCCCATCGGGGTCTTCCGGCTCGGCGACGCGGGCGGGCGGCTGCCCGATCCCGGCGCCCGGCTCCCGTACGACCAGGACGAGCAGTTCGACATCAGCGGCACCGGCTTCATGGGCGAACCGCTGGAGGGCTCCTTCGACCATGTGATCGCCATCGACTACAACCGGGTGTCCGGCCGTACCCCGCTCGACAAGGAGCGCCCCCTCGGCGACGAGAAGGGCGGAGGCGTCTGGATCCACGTCGACCACGGCGGCCCCACCCAGGCCTGCGTCGCCCTGGAGCGGGAGGCGCTGCGCGAACTCCTGCGCGCCCTCGACCCGGCCGCGGAACCCGTCGTCGTCATGGGGCCGGCGGCCGAACTCGCGCGGTGACGGCCCGCGCGGCGCCGGAAGCCGCACACCTGGCGCCGCGCGCAGCCCGTTCCGGCCGTCGGGGTCGACCGCCGCGCTGAGTCGGCTTCGGCGGCCCGGCCCGACCGCCGCGCTGAGCCGGTTCCGGCCGCCCGGCCCGATCGCCGCGCGGAGTCAGTGCCCGCCGCCCGGGCCCACCGCCCCGCGGAACGAGCCCGTGTGCCGACGGACCTGCTCCGGCGTCAGGTACGCGTCGGTGTACTCGAAGTCCCGCAGCGTCCCCGCCTTCGAGGCCAGGAACCCGGTCCGTACGTAGTCGTCGCCCGCGACGGCGTTGAGCAGCCAGTTCGTCATCACCCGGGTCTTGGCCACATTGGTCCGCAGCGCCGCCCAGTGGTAGCCGCGGGCCACGGCCTGGGCGGCCGCTCCGTGCAGCTCCACGCCGAGCGGCTTCGACACCCCGTCCATGCCGCCCAGGTCGACCACGAGCCCCAGGTCCTTGTGGGTGTACGGGTGGGTCCGCTCGCTCCGGAGCGTCGCGACCAGGTTGTCGGCGACGGCCTTGCCCTGCCGCATCGCGTGCTGCGCGGTCGGCGGGCAGATCGCGCCCTCCTCGCCCTTGGCGAGATCGGGGACGGCCGCGGCGTCGCCCAGCGCCCACACCCCGTCGAGGCCCGGCACGTCCATCTCGGCCGAGACGACGAGCCGGCCCCGGAGGGTCTCCGCGCCGAGCGTGCCGATCAGCGGACTCGCGGCCACGCCGGCCGTCCAGATCAGCGTCCGGCTCGGCAGCACCCGCCCGTCGGTGAGCGTCACCGACTCCTCGTCCACCGAGGCCACCGACACGCCGAGCGACACCTCGATGCCGCGCTTCGTCAGGATGTCCAGGGCGGCGGCGCCCAGCTTGTCGCCCAGCTCGGGCATCAGCTTCGGCGCGATGTCCACCAGATGCCACTTGATGAGGGCGGGGTCGAGCCGGGGGTACCGCTTGACCGCGTTGTGCGTGAGCAGTTGGAGACAGGCGGCCGTCTCCGTCCCGGCGTACCCGCCGCCGACCACGATGAACTGCAGCCGCGCGGCCCGCTCCTCCTCGTCGTCGCTCGCGTCCGCCAGGTCCAGCTGGGCGATGACGTGGTCGCGGATGTAGACGGCCTCCGCGAGGGTCTTCATCCCGCGCGCGTGCTCGGCGAGTCCCGGGATGTCGAAGGTGCGGGTCACGCTGCCGGGCGCGAGGACGAGATGGTCGTACTGCTCCGTCACGAACTCGCCGGAGATCGTCCGCACCACACAGGCCTTCGCCGCCGTGTCGATGCCGACCACGCCGCCCGGGACGATCCGGGTCCGGTGCCGCCGGCTGCGCCGCAGGGACAGCGCGACCGACTGCGGGGTCAGCACGCCGGCGGCCACCTGGGGAAGCAGCGGCAGGTACAGCTGGTACGAGAACGGGGAGAGGAGCGTGATCACCGCCTCCCGTTCGGCGAGGCGCCGTTCGAGCCGCCGCACGCAGCCCACTCCGGCGAAGCCGGCGCCCACCACGAGAATCCTCGGTCGAGTCACGCTGTCCGCCTTTCCCTATGAGCCGTGGGTAACCCTTTTTATCGTGATTGGTGGCATATCGCTCATCGGGTTACGTTGCGGAAGGCCTCACAGAAGGTCCCGCGAAGGCCCCGTGGAGGGCCTCCGGAAGCCCCCAGCGGAAGGCAGGACAGCGCGCATGAGCACCTACCAGGTCGGCTACTTCGTCGGCAGCCTCTCGACGAAGTCCATCAACCGGATCCTGTCCCGGGCCCTGATCCGTGTCGCGCCCCCCGGCCTCGAGTTCCGGGAGATCCCCATCAAGGACCTCCCGCTCTACAACCACGACTTCGACGCCGACTACCCGCCCGAGGGCAAGGCGCTCAAGGAGGCCATCGCGGCCGTCGACGCGATCCTCTTCGTGACGCCGGAGTACAACCGGTCCATCCCCGGCGCCCTCAAGAACGCCATCGACTGGGCCAGCCGCCCCTGGGGCACGAACTCCTTCATCCACAAGCCGTCCGCCGTCATCGGCGCCTCGCCCGGCAAGATCGGCACGGCCGTCGCGCAGCAGAGCCTCCGGTCGGTGCTCAGCTTCTGCAACTCCCCGCAGATGAACGCCCCGGAGGCGTACATCCAGTTCACCCCGGGGCTGTTCGGCGAGGACGGCGAGGTCACCGACCCGACGACCCAGCAGTTCCTGACCGACTTCATGACCGACTTCAAGGCCTTCGTGGAGCGCGTCCTCACCGTCCTGCCGCCCCGGCGCTGAGGCGCCGGTACGGCGCCGTGCGTCAGAGGAGCGCGACCCCCAGGGGCCGGGAGCCCGCGAGGAGACGGCGGGTGTCGCCCGTGTCGAGGTCGACGACGGTCAGACCGTCCCAGTACCCGTCCCGGGTGAAGCCGCCCGTCACATAGGCGGTGCGGCCGTCGCGCGACACGGCCACGCTCTCGTGCGGACCCTCCAGGGGGTAGACCCGCTCGGCCCCGCCGGGCGTGCGCACCGTGAGGGAGGGGCCGCGGTCCACGTCCGGGTCGATCGGCCCGGTGCCGACGGCCAGCAGCGTTCCGTCGGCGGTCACGGTCGCGCCGTGCTGATGGGTGTTCGCGGTCATCGGCTCGATCGTCGTCCGGCCCGTCCCGGGGTCGACCACCGCGAGCCGCTCGCCCTCGAAGGGCAGCAGGAGCTTCCCGTCCGAGGGCCGCACGGCCGTGTAGTGCGGCTTGAGCCAGGAGCCGAGCCCGCCCTCCGTGCCGTACGGGGCGACCTGGATCCGGCGCGGGGCCGCCGTCCTCGCCGTGACGACCGTGACGTCGAAGGAGTCGTGGTTCGTCACGTACACCTCGGCGCCGTCCCGCGACACGTCCACGTCGAAGGGGCGCCGGCCGACCGGGACGGTGTCCGTGACCTTCAGCGCCGCCGTGTCGACGACCTCCAGGGTGCCGTTCCCGCCGGGCACGTTGACCCCCACGTACACTCGCCGTCCGTCCGGGGCGAGCGCGATGCCCATGCCGCCGCCCCGGTACTCGCCCGTGGTCACCGGCCCGGTGTCCGTGCGGTACGGGATCAGCGCGAGGCGTTCGCGGCTCGCCGTGTCCACGACCGCCACCCCCTCGGCGGTCGCCACCCAGGCGCGCCCGTCCTCGCCGACGGCCAGACCGTACGGCGCGGTGCCGACCTTCACGGAACCGGTGGCGCCCCGCGCGGGGTCGACGAAGGTGACCGTGTCCGAGCCGAAGTCGGTGACGAGCAGGGTGCCCGGGGCGACCGCGCCGTCCGGGCCCGGCGTCACGGGGACGGGGGAGCCGGGACCGGCCGGTCCGGCCGTGGGGGAGGCCCCGGCGGGCGTCGCCGCACCGGTGGCGGAAGCCGTTCCCCCGGAGCCCTGGGCGCAGCCCGTGAGCAGGACCGCGGCCACCGCGCCGGGCACGAGCACCCGAGCGGCACGGGACGGACGGCGGGACTTCGGCATGACGGACTCCTCGGTACGGCGACCGCGCGGACGGCCCCGCCGGGGTGCCCGCGCCCTGCCCCCGATCCTCCGCCCGCGCCCGCCACCGCCGGATCCGCCGCCCGTCCCCTCCCGGGCAGCGGGACGGCCGACCCAGGGGTCCACCGATCGGTTGACCCGCCGCGCGAGGCTCAGGCCTTGAGGGCGTCCAGGAAGCACAGCACCCGCTCGACGCACAGCGCGGCCGCCTCCGGCACGTGGTCGGGCGCACCGCGCTCCGCGAACAGATGGGCCGTGCCCGGGTACAGGAACAGCTCCCGGTCCTCGGCGCCCGCCACCAGCGCGCGCGCCGCCTCCAGGTCCCCCTCGCCGGCGAAGTACGGATCGGCGTCCATCCCGTGCACCTGTACGGGAACGCCCTCCGGCCAGGCCGCACCGAACGCGTCCACCGGCACACAGGCACCGAAGAGCAGGGCACCGGCCGCCCCGGGCCGGGTCTGCGCCAGCTTCTGCGCGGGCAGCACGCCGAGCGACAACCCCGCGTACACGACGTCCTGCGGAAGTCCCTCGGCCGCCCGCTCGCCGCGCGCCACGATCGTGCCGAAGCCGACCTCCTGGGCGTACCCGCCGCCGGCCTCCAGGTCCTCGAACACCCGCCCCTCGTACAGATCGGGCACGTGCACCGCGTGCCCGGCCCGCCGCAACCCGTCGGCGAACGCGCCGACGCCCTCCGTCAGCCCGAGCGCGTGGTGGAAGAGCAGTACCTCGGCCATGTCGTCCTCCCCTGGGTCACCGCACGAGGCCCGCCCGCGTCGCGGGCCGGGCCACTTCGGGAGGCAGCATGACGCACGCCACTGACAACGGCCCGGGACACGGGTCCCGTGAGGTCAGCGCATCGGGCGGTGCGGGACGACGGCGCCCGCCTGGCCCATCATGCCCCCGGCCCCGCCGATGCCCATGGGGCCGCCGGCACCGGGGTGCGGCGCACCGGCGTGCACGACGGAGCCCTGCGGACCGGGAATCCCCTGCGGAGGCATCTGGATCACCCGGCTCAGATCCCGCATGACCTCCTCGGCGGTCTGGCGGACGTCACCGGGAACGTCCCCCCGCTCCCGTATGAGCTCGGCGTAGATCGGTGCCGTGCCGTCCGCGTGGTTCATGGGGCTCGCTTCCTTCGTCTGGGGCCGGTTCCGTCACCGACGGGCAGACGGCGAGTCTACGGGGCACCACCGACACGCCCGGGATCGGGAGCCCGCTCGGCACCCCCGCCCGCCTGCCCCACCGCGAAAACCGGTGTCCCGCACGGCCGTCCCGCCCCAGAATGGATCATCGAACACACGGGAGGGACCCCATGAGCCAGGCGACCCTGACTCTGCACGACCTGATGCCGTCCGACGAACTCGCCGCCGCTCTCGCGAACGGGCACGTCACGCGCAAGCACCACCCCGAGCTGCCGCTGTCGATCTACACGTACACGCGCGCGTGCCAGTACGCCCAGCACTGGAACCGGGCCACCACGCGCTGCCGCGGACTCGTCGCCGACGACGCCACCGGGCGGATCGTCGCGCTCCCCCTCCCCAAGTTCTTCAACCTCTCCGAGCACACCGGCGACCGCCCCTACGCGCCCCCGCTGCCCGACGAGCCCTTCGAGGTGTACGACAAGGTCGACGGCAGCCTCGCCGTCGTCTTCCACTACGCCGACCGCTGGCACGTCGCCTCCAAGGGCTCCTTCACCAGCGGCCAGGCCACCTGGGCCCAGCGCCGCCTCGACGCCGCCGACACCACGGGCCTGACCCCCGGCGTCACCTACCTCGCCGAGATGCTCTACCCGGGCAACCGCATCGTCGTGAACTACGGCGAGCGCCGCGACCTCGTGCTGCTCGCCGCCTTCCGCGCGGACGGCACCGAACTCCCCCTCGCCGAGGCCGCCGAGGCATGGCGGCCCATCGGCTCCGTCGTCCGCACCTGGCCCGCCATGGACGTCGCCGAACTCGTCGCCCTGACCGAGTCCAACACCCTCCCCGGCGGTCGCCCGGCCACCGGCACCGACGCCGAGGGCTTCGTCCTGCGCTTCGCCTCCGGCCTGCGCGCCAAGGCCAAGCTCAGCGAGTACGTGCGCCTGCACAAGGTGCTCACCGGAGTCACCGAGCGGGACATCTGGCGCAGCCACGGCATCCAGCGCTTCTCCGCCCTCCCCGCCGGCGAGCTCGCCAAGGGCCTCGGCTGCGCCGTCACCGACGTCGAGGCCTCCGGAGGCAAGCCCCTCGACGCCCTCCTCGAACAGGTCCCGGACGAGTTCGACGCCTGGGTGCGCGAGGTGATCGCCAAGCTGGAGACGGCCGCGGCGGACCGCGAGCGGGCCGTCGACGAGGCGTACGCCCGCCTCGCCCACCTCGCCGGCGACCGGGCCGCCTTCGCCCGCGCCGCCGCGGGCCTCGGCGACCGGGCCCTGCGAGCCCTCCTCTTCCTGCGCCTCGACGGGCGCCCCACCGACCTCCTCGTCTGGCGTCAGCTGCGCCCCGAGGCCACCGACCCCTTCGCCCACGCCGAGGAGAACTGACCGTGCCTGTCGTCCATCTCATGACCGGCCTCCCGGCCTCCGGGAAGACGACGGCCGCCCGCGCCCTCCAGGCCGCGGCCGAGGGGCGGATGCGCCGCGTCAACCTCGACGACCTCCGCGCCATGCTGGACCTCCCCGCGGCGGAGCGCGGACGCTCCCACACGCACGAGCAGACCGTGCTCGGCATCCAGGACGCGGCGGTCCGCGCCGCCGTCGACGACGGCTTCGACGTCGTCGTCGACAACACGCATCTGACCCCGCACGTCCCCAAGCGGCTCAAGGCGGCCGTCGCCGGCCTGGCCACCTTCGTCGTCCACGACTTCACCGGCGTGCCCGTCGACGAGTGCGTCCGCCGCGACGCCGCCCGCGAACGGCCCGTCGGCGAGGAGATCATCCGCATCCTCGCCGACAAGCACGCCAAGGCCACCCGGGGCGGCTGGCGCCTCACCGCGGACTGGCTCAACGACCACCCCGCCGTCGAGCCCTACGTCCCCGACCCGGCCCTCCCCACCGCCGTCATGTGCGACATCGACGGCACCCTCGCGCTCCGCGTCGACCGGGGCCCCTACGACTTCAGCCGCTGCGACCGCGACCTGATCAACCCCTCCGTCCGCGACGCCCTGCGTGCCTTCCGGCACTCCGAGCGGGACCGGATCGTCCTCCTCTCCGGGCGCAGCGAGGACCACCGCGCCCTCACCGAGAGCTGGCTCGCCCGGCACGAGGTGCCGTACGACGAGCTGTGGATGCGCGCCTCCGGCGACGGCCGCGGCGACGACCTCGTGAAGGCCGAGCTCTTCGACGCCCATGTGCGCCACCGGTACGCGGTCCGGGTCTCCCTGGACGACCGCGACCGCGTCGTCGCCCTCTGGCGCCGGATGGGCCTCCCCACCTGGCAGGTCAACTACGGCGCCTTCTGACCCGGTCCGGCCGGGCACCGACGGGGGTGGGGCCGCCCACCCCCGTCGGCGTGTCAGGATCGTGGGATGGTGGAGAAGATCATCGCGGCGTGCGACGGCGCGTCGAAGGGAAACCCCGGCCCCGCGGCCTGGGCATGGGTCATCGGTGGCGCCGACGGGGCGATCGACCGCTGGGAGGCGGGCCCCCTCGGCCGGGCGACCAACAACGTGGCCGAACTCACGGCCCTGGAGCGCCTCCTGGAGGCCCTGGACCCCGCGCTGCCCGCCGAGGTCCGCATGGACTCGCAGTACGCCATGAAGGCCGTCACGACCTGGCTCCCCGGCTGGCGCCGCAAGGGCTGGAAGACCGCCGCCGGCACCCCGGTCGCCAACAAGGACCTGGTCGTACGGATCGACGCGCTGCTCACCGGCCGGGACGTCGACTTCGTGTACGTCCCCGCGCACCAGGTCGACGGAGACCCCCTCAACGACGCCGCCGACCGCGCGGCCAGCCACTCCGCCCGCACCCAGGAGCCCCTCGCCTCCGCCGACGGAGCCGAACTGCCCCCGGCCGACCCCGCCACGCGCACCTCCACGCCCCGGGCGCGCTCCTCTGCGCCCCGTAGGGGCTCCGCGGGCTCCGGCGGGGGTTCCGCGGGCTCCGGCGGCGGGGGTTCCGCCCGTGGGACTCGCCCGTCCGGCCGCACCCTCAACGCGAAATTCCCGGGCCGCTGCCGCTGTGGTCGTGCCTACGACAAGGGCGAGAGCATCGCGAAGAACTCCGACGGCTGGGGCCATCCCACCTGCGTCTGAACCGACGGGCCGTCCGACTGGCGGGCGGCCCCGTCCGGCCCGTGAGACCGTCCGGACCGGGCGCGCGGCAGGCTTCACCCTCGCGTGGACGCAGGTTCTCCCGGGGTTCTGTTCTCGGAGCGGTTGTGGCTGCATACTGATCCTCCTCGCACCCGGTGGCGAACCGTTTTACCTGCTCATTTGTCGTTCTCACGACACTTTCGGCACCGGGCGAGAACCCCCTCCTGCTGCCGCCGCGGACTCCCCGCGGCGGGAGTCGTCCCTGCCCGTGAAAGACCCGAGGACCCGTGCCAGTACCTGTTCTCCTGACCGGGCGCTCCGTGCGCCTGGAGCCGCTGGCGATGCGGCACGCCGAAGCCCTCGCCCGGGCCGGCGGGGCGGACCGATCGGCCTACGCCTTCACCCCCGTACCCGATGGCCTCGAATCGGCCCTCGACTACATCGCCCGCGCCCTCGCCGATCAGGCGGCAGGCCGTTGCCTGCCCTTCGCCCTGGTCAGTACGGCCGACGAGAGAGTCATCGGCTCGACCCGCTTCCTCGAACTCGACTACTGGCGGGGCCCGCTGGTGTGGCCGCCGGTGCCCGGCATGCCCCACGGCGATCCGCTGACCGCCGTCCCGGACGCCGCCGAGATCGGCAACACCTGGATCGCCGGCGACGCCCGGGGCACCGGAATCAACACCGAGGCCAAGTACCTCATGCTCCGGCACGCCTTCGAGGCCTGGGGCGTGCGCCGCATCACCATGCGCGCCGACGCCCGCAACACCCGCTCCAGAATCGCCATCGAACGCCTCGGGGCGACCTGCGAAGGCATCCGCCGCGCCCACTCCCGTGGACTCGACGGAGCCGTCCGCGACACGGCCTTCTACTCGATCCTCGACGAGGAATGGCCCACCGTCCGGGACATCATCGAACTGCGCCTCTCCACCCCCCGGCAGGTGCGCGTCCCCCAGGACCTGCTGCCCGCCTGAAGCGTCCGAAGGCGCCCGAGCGGCCGGTGGCGCATGGTGGCCTCGTGACCACGTACCGTGAAAACGTTCCGTGAACAGCGAGGTAGAACCATGCGCCACCCCCTCTCCGTCACGGCCGCCAGGAGCCTCCTGGCGGCCGTGCTCACCGCGTCCGCCGCGGCGGCGGCCGTCACCCCCGCGGCTGCCGAGGTCCTCGTGGACGATTTCGACGTCACCCGCACCGACACGTTCACCGTGCCCCTCGAAGGCTGTCTCCCCGCCGACCTCCTCGGCACCGCCACCGTCACCGAACACTCCATCGGCCGGGTCGTGCAGACCCCGGGCGCCGTGGTGGTCAAGGGCGTCGACCTCTTCGACTTCCGCATGACCTTCCCCGACGGCCGGTACGTGGACAGCGGCGTCGACCAGGAACGCTTCACCGCCGTCTTCACCGAACCCCGCCGCATCGCGGTCGCCTCGATCGACTCCCGCGACGAGCGCACCCTCCACGCTCCCGACGGCACCCCGATCGGCACCCTCTCCATCCGGGAGACCTACGACGTCGTCTACCGCGACACCAACGGCAACGGCGAGCCCGACCCCGGCGAGATCACCACGGAACGCCACCGCTTCCGCCTCACCTGCGGCTGACCGGAGCTCGCGCCCCCGGTCCGCCGGTGGTTCCATGGAGGTGACGGGAAGGACTCGGTGTGAGGACGCGGGGTAGCGGCCCTCACGGACCGCGCACCGTGCAATCAGGATCCGCGAGAAGCGGATGAGTCCTTCCCGCCCCTCCGCTCCACCCCGTCCCAGGGGGTGCGACGCGCCCCGGTACGGTGGCCGGGACAGCGAGTCGTGCCACCCGAAGGGACCGAGTGATCGTGCCGACCGGAACCCCCGACGTACTCCTCCGGACGGAGGGCCGGGCCGGATTCATCACCCTGAACCGGCCCCGCGCCATCAACGCGCTCACCCACGCCATGGTCCTCGCCGTCGACGGCGCGCTCACCGCCTGGGAGCACGATCCGGCCGTCACCACCGTCGTCATCGAGGGCACCGGGGAGCGAGGCCTCTGCGCCGGCGGCGACATCCGCGCCATCCACGACGACGCGCGCGCCGGAGGGTCGGCCTCGGCCGCCTTCTGGCGGGACGAGTACCGGCTCAACGCCCGCATCTCCCACTACCCGAAGCCCTACGTCGCCCTCATGGACGGCATCGTGATGGGCGGCGGCGTCGGCGTCTCCGCGCACGGCTCCGTCCGCGTCGTCACCGAACGCTCCCGGGTCGCCATGCCCGAGACCGGCATCGGCTTCGTCCCCGACGTCGGCGGCACCCACCTCCTCGGCCGCGCCCCCGGCGAACTCGGCACCCACCTCGCCCTCACCGGCGGCCACGCCGGCGCCGCCGACGCGATCCTCACGGGCCTCGCCGACGCCTGCGTCCCCTCCGCCGAACTCCCCGCCCTGGCCCGCGACCTGACGGAGATGCCGGCCGAGGAGGCAGTCGCCCGCCACACCGTCGCGCCGCCCGCCGGCGTCCTCGCCGAGCAGCGGGAGTGGATCGACGCCTGCTACACCGCCCCGACCGTCGAGGAGATCGTCGAGCGCCTCTTCGACACCGGCGTGCCCGCCGCCAAGGAAACGGCCGAGACCCTCCTCGCGCGCTCCCCGGCCGCCCTCAAGGCGACCCTGGCCACGCTCCGCCGCTCCCGCGCCCTCGCCACCCTCGAAGAGGTCCTCGACCTGGAGTACCGCGTCTCCTGCGCGGCCCTCACCACCCCCGACCTCGTCGAGGGCATCCGCGCCCAGGTCGTCGACAAGGACCGCGACCCCCACTGGACCCCGGCCACCCTCGCCGAGGTCACGGAGGCCGACGTCGCCCGCTACTTCGCCGTGCCGGCCGACGGCGACCTCGGCCTGGCCGCCGCGACCGCCGGACACGGGGCGCGAGGCGGCGCGTGACCACGAACACCTCCTTCCAGCCCGTCCTCGACCGCATCGCCGAGGAGCTCGCCGAACTCACGGACCGGGGCACCCCGGCCGACTACATCCCGGCCCTCGCCGCCGGCGACCCGCGCGACTTCGGCATGGCCGTGGCGGAACTCGACGGCACGGTCTACGGAGTGGGGGACTGGCGCCGCCCCTTCTCCACGCAGTCCGTCACCAAGGTCTTCACCCTCGCGCTCGCCCTCGCCGGGGAGGGCGAGGCGCTCTGGGCCCACGTCGGCCGGGAGCCCTCCGGCGACCCGTTCAACTCCCTCGTCCAGCTGGAGTACGAACACGGCATCCCGCGCAACCCGTTCATCAACGCCGGCGCCCTCGTCGTCACCGACCGGCTGCACCGCCTGACCGGCGACGCCTCCGGGAGCCTGCTCGCCTTCCTGCGCGCCGAGAGCGGCAACCCGGACCTCGCCTTCGACGCCGACGTCGCCGCCTCCGAAGCCGCCCACGGCGACCGCAACGCGGCCCTCGCCCACTTCATGGCCTCCTACGGCAACATCACGGGCCCCGTCCCCGAGCTGCTGCACGAGTACTTCCGCCAGTGCTCCCTGGAGGCCTCCTGCGCCGACCTGGCCCTCGCCACCGGCTTCCTGGCCCGGCACGGACTCCGCGCCGACGGCAGCCGTCTGCTGACCCGCAGTCAGGCCAAGCAGGTCAACGCCGTCATGCTCACCTGCGGCACCTACGACGCGGCCGGCGACTTCGCCTACCGGGTCGGGCTCCCCGGCAAGAGCGGCGTCGGCGGAGCCGTCGTCGCCGTCGTGCCGGGCCGCTGCACCCTGTGCGTCTGGAGCCCGGGCCTGGACAGCCGGGGCAACTCGGTGGCGGGAGTGGCGGCGCTCGACCGCTTCACGACCATCACGGGCCTGTCGGTCTTCTGACCGGGCCGCTCCCGGTGGTCAGCGGGGCCAGTCGGGGGCCGGGTCCTCGTCGAGGAGGGGCCGGAGGGCGCCCACGACCGCGCCGACGCACACGTCACGGAGCTCGGTGCGCGTACAGGTCTCGTGGGTCAGCCAGTCCACGCACAGCACCTGCACGAAGACCAGCCAGCTCTTCAGGACGCCCGACACGGCCGCCCGCGTCCGGTCGTCGGCGAGCGGCAGCACACCGAGCAGGCGCTCGCGCAGGGCGTCCAGTTCACCGGTGATGATCGTCTGGACGAGAAGGTCGCCGGCCAGGACGCGGTTCGCCGCGAGGACCGTGTTCCGGTTCGTCGCGAAGTACTCGATGTGCGCGTCGAGGCCCTGCGTCAGCTGTTCGACCAGGGTGTCGGCGGGGTCGAGCCGCGTCTTCGCGAGCAGCTGCGCGGAGACCTCCTGGTAGAGCGCGGCGAAGAGATCCCGCTTGCTGGGGAAGTGCTGGTAGAGCAGCGCCCGGGAGACCCCGGCCCGCTCCGCGACCTCCTCCATCAGCACCTCGTCGTACGGCAGCGCCGCGAAGAGCCGTGCGGCGACGTCCAGGAGCTGGGCGCGGCGTTCGGCGGGGCTGAGGCGTCTGCGGGGCGGCACTCCGCCATGCTACTTGACATGTGTCCAGTAAGCGGCCGTACGCTGACACGCACCACTACTAGATGCGTGTCTACTGATGGGGGTCGCGCACATGACCAGAGCCACAGCGCTTCGGGGGCTCGCCCGGGCCATGGGGTACGCCTGCGTGGCGATCGGACTCCTCCACGTCCTGCTCGGCAACGCCGCCATTCCGGGGGCCGAGTCCGCCGGGCCGACGATCGACAGCCTCGGCCGGTTCTTCGGCGCGATCTTCGCCGGTTACGGTCTCGCCTGGCTCTGGGCGGCCCGACAGTCGCCCGTTCCCGCCGCGGCCGTGCGGGGGCTCACCGCCGTCTTCCTGCTGGGAGCCCTCGGGAGGCTGCTCTCCCTCGCCGTCGAAGGGCGGCCGCACTGGTTCCAGCTGGCGCTCACCGCGCTCGAACTCACGCTGTCCCCGGTGCTGTTCTGGCTGGCGGACGCGGAGGAACGGGCCGGGGACGAGACCCCCGCCTGACGGAGAGGCGGAGACTCAGCCACGGCGCCGGGCCTCGTGCGCGGCCGCCGGTCCTTCGCCGCCGAGCGCCGCGGGTTCGCCCAGGGCCCCGGCCGCCGTCCGCCAGGCCTCGGTCACGGCCCCGTGCGCGAGCTCCGTCGCGGCGGCCACGTCGTCGGGCAGCCGCAGCGGCGTGCCGATGTGGACGTGCAGGCCCGGCCTGCGGACGGGCGCGGTCAGCACTCCGGCGAGCTGCTTCGCCCGCCCGCCCGAGGTGATCCGCCGGGCCCCGGCCTGACCGATCGGCACGACCGGCGCCCCCGTCGCCCGCGCGAGCCGCGCGAGGCCGGTACGGAACATCTCCGGCGGGTTCTCGGCGGCGTCCCGGCGCGGCGGGATGCGCCCCTCCGCGTACAGCATCACGTGCCGCCCCGAGGCGAGCGCGACCGCCGCGTGGTCCAGGGCCGCCGCGGCGTGCGCCGAGCCGCGGTGGACGGGGACGTGCCCCTCGCGGGTCAGCGCCCGGCCGAGGACCGGGACCCGCCAGAGCCCCGAGGTGGCGAGCAGGACGGGCTCGACGGCCAGCCGCCTGCGGAGCGCGGCGAGCACGAGCGCCGGGTCGGCGAGCGACGTGTGGTTCACGACGAGGATGCTGCCCGGCTCGACACGGGCCCCGGGGTCCGAGGTGACGGTCAGTCGCCCGAAGAACGGGACGACGTGGGCGGCGAGACGACTGAGCACGGGAGGCCCCCTGGCTCCGAGGCGGAACGGTGACGGAACCATCGTCCAGGGGCCCCACGGCCCGGACATGAGCGTTCGTACTCAACCGCCGGGCGTGCCCCCGTACTCAATCGCGCCCCGCGCCCCGTCCAGGCTGAGGCCTCTCCCTGATCACCGCGATGGTGATCACCCGGCTCCTCGCCGACCTGACGTTGTGCCTGCCCGCCGTCCGCAGGCGGCCGGCGGTGACCGGAATGGCGGCGCTCGGCAGGCTGCGGACCGGGCTGATCCGCCGTGTGCCCCGTCTGATGGTGAACCGGCGCCGCTGACTGACCGGATGCGCCGGGCTGCTCCTCGTGCCCTCGCCGGAATCGGCGTGCGGGGCGTGGAGTTCGGCGTCGAGTTCACCGGCGGCCGGGTCGTCCGGTACACCGCCGACCGCCCGGTGGACGCGGACACGGCCCGTACGGCCGTCGCGAGCGCCGGTCTCCCCGACGCCGTCGTGCAGACCACCGGCGACGGCGACGTCCCGGTGCGCGTCCGGGAGACCGGGGACGACGAGCAGCGGGAGATCCGGGAGGCGCTCACCCGGGTCGCGGGCCCGGTGGAGGTGGAGCGGGACGACCGGATCGGCCCGAGCCTGGGCGGAGAGCTGCGCACCCACGCCCTCCTCGCGCTCGGCCTCGCCGTGGCGGCGCAACTGGCCTATCTGGCGTTGCGGTTCCGCTGGACGTACGCGACGGCGGCCGTGGTGGCGATGGCCCAGGACGTACTGCTCGTGGTCGGCCTGTTCGCGTGGCTGGGCAAGCCGGTGGACGGCGTCTTCCTGGCCGCGCTGCTCACCGTCGTCGGCTACTCGGTCAACGACTCCGTCGTCGTCCTCGACCGGCTGCGGGAGCTGCGCCGCCGGGGCGGGGGAGCGGTGGTCTGACGGAGTCGGCCCGTCGCCCCTCCCCGTGCGAGGGGGGCGACGGGCCGCCGTCGACCGGTCAGGAGTGGTCGAACCAGGAGAGGGCCGCGATCCGCCAGCCGTCCGGCGTCCGGACGAACTGGAGCGTCTTGGTGCCCTCGCCCTCGTAGGGCTTCCCGTCGAAGACCCCGGACTTGCGGTAGGTGCCGAACCGGGAGGCGACGTCGCCCTCGATCCGCGTCTCCTCGGAGGTCTCCCACTCGGAGAACTCGACGAGCCGTCCGTCGGAGAGCAGCCGCTCGCGCGGTGCGATGAACTCCTCCACGGAGTACGCGGTGAACGCGGGCGCGGTGCAGACGATGACCCCCTGGGGCAGCACGAGCCGCCGGATCCGGTCCACGTCGGCGGCCTTGCCGTCCCGGTTGTCGAACGCGCCGTAGAACTCGGCGGTCACCCGGTCAATTTCGGTCTTGGACATGACACGACCCTACGCCTCGCCCCGCGGCCCTTCGGCGACTCCGGTCACGGCGTCCAGTAGTTGTGGACCTGGCGGATCTCGGGCTGGGAGCCCTGGGGGAGGCCCATCTCCTGGGCCATCGGCATCACGAGGCCCATGAACTTCTGCATGTCCTGCTCCGACTCCCACAGGTCGTGGATCACCAGGCCCGAGTCGGTCGCCACGCAGACGTGGGAGAGGCAGCCCTCGAAGGGGTTGCCGGGCAGCGCCTGGAGCTTGCTGTTCAGGGCGTCGTACTGATCGGTCGTCACACCCGTCATCTCGGCCTTCACCAGAATCGCCATCGAGATCTCCTTCGTGCGGTCAGCCCTCCGCACCGCCGACGTGACGGTGCGTGTCGAGTTCAGAACGCACCGTACCCGCGAGGGCGGCGGCAGGAGGCGCGACCCGCCCCCACGGGCTCCGCCGTGTCGCCCTCGCCGGGAGCCCTCGACGGGAACCCGTCCACGGGGAGCGGTCGCGGGGGAGCGCTCGCCGGGCGCGTCGCCGTCAGGCGAGCTCCGCCTCGATCAGGTCGGCGGCGCGGAGCGTACCGCCCTCGCGGGCCATCGCCTCCTGGATCTCCCGCGCCCGGCGCGCCACTTCGGGGTCGTCGAGGAGCGCGAGCACGGCCTCCCGCAGCCGCCCGGGGGTGACCTCCTCCATGGGCAGGTGCCGTGCCACGCCCAGGGACTGGAGCATGTCGGCGTTCCCGAACTGGTCGGCGGCCTGCGGCACGGCCACCATGGGCGTGCCGCAGGCGAGTCCCTCCTGGCTGCCGCCCGCGCCCGCGTGGGTGATGAACGCGTCGGCCTGGCGCAGGATCGCCAACTGGGGGACCCAGGAGTGCACTTCCATGTTGGGCGGCAGCTCGCCGAGTTCGGTGGGGTCGACGAACTTGCCGATCTGCAGGACGACGTGCAGGCCCGGGAGGCCGGCGAAGGCCTCGACGCAGTCCCGGTAGAAGCCGGGCTGCTTGGTGAAGGCGGAGCCGAGCGAGACGAGGAGCACCTTCTCCGCGCCCTCCGGCCGCTGCCACCCGCCCTGTTCGGCGCGGGTGCCTTGGCAGGCGCCGACGAAGGTGTAGGTGGATTCGTCCACTCGGTCGGCGTGCGGCTGGAGGAGCCGGGGGATGAGGACGAGCGCGCGGCGCGGGCGGGCGACGAACCGGTCGGGGTGGGTGTCGATGCCGTGCCCGCCGAGCCACTCCTCGAAGCGCGCGTAGTAGGCCTTGCCGCGCGGCGAGGCCTTGAGCTCGGCGAACATCGGCTCGGCGACCTCTTCCTCGTACCCCTCCCACGGCACCAGGTTCGGCCACAGCGAGACGGCGGGCACGCCCCAGGTGTGGGCGAGGACGGGGGCCGGATAGGCGGTGATGTCGTGGAGCACGAGGTCCGGCCGGTCCTCGGCGAAGGCCTCGGCGAGCTGCGGCAGCGCCTGCACCGCGTCGGCGAGGAACGGTTCGAGGTGGTCGATCAGCTCGGTGCCCCAGGCGTCCGGGTCGTCGTCGGTCGGCAGTGTGGAGGTGTAGACGACGGGGGTCGCCCCCGTCTCCGCGACCTTCTCGGCGAAGGACGCGGGGACGGCGTAGCTGACGCGGTGGCCCCGGGCGACGAGCTCGCGGATGACCTCCAGGCTCGGGTTCACGTGGCCGTGGGCGGCGATGGAGAACATGGCGATGTGCGCGGGGGAGGTGGTCATGGCGACCACCATAGACGAGACGATACGTATCGTCTACTTCTTTGGGCGGAGGATGGGCGGTGTCCAGTCGGCGTGCCGCAGGACGGCGCGCAGGGTCGCCCGGTCCGGCGCCGCCCGCAGGGCCGTGTTGCGTACGGAGACGGCGACCGGATGCGAGAGCTGCTGGCCCATCCGGCCGGCCTGGCGGGCGGCCCGGGCGACGGCCTGGCTGCGCGGACGCCGCTCGGCGTCGTACCGGGTCAGCGCCGCGCCGACGCCGGACGCGATGGCGAGCGCGGCTGCCAGCGACACCGCGTCCTCCAGCGCCTGGCAGGCGCCCTGTCCGAGATTCGGGGTCATGGCGTGGGCGGCGTCGCCGAGCAGGGCGACCCGGCCGGCGGTGAAGGCCGGCAGGGGAGTGGCCAGTTCGTGGATGTCGTGGTGCAGCACGGCCTCGGGGCGGGTCGCCGCGAGGAGGGCCGGGATCGGCTCGTGCCAGTCCCGGAAGCGGTGGCGCAGGACGGTCAGGGGATCCGGATGGCGCACGCCCGGCGGGGAGTTGAGCACGGCGTGCCACTCGGCCCGCCCGTCGGTGAAGGCGATGTGCCCGAACTCGGCGCCCCGGCCCCAGGTCAGCTCGAAGTCGGACGCGAGCGGCAGCGGGGCGTCGGTGACGGCGCGCAGGACGGTGGACCCGCTGTACGCCGGTCCGGGGTGGCCGGGGAACAGCAGCGGACGCAGCGCGCTGTTCACGCCGTCGGCGGCCACCACCAGATCCGCTTCCCGCACCCCCTCCTCGGTGACCACCCCCACCCGGTCGGGGGCGGTCAGGTCCAGGGAGGTCACCTCCGCCCCGACGACCAGGCGTTCGGCGGGGAGCGCCTCGCGCAGCAGCCGGTGCAGGGTGGCGCGCGGGATCCCGACGATCGGCGTGCCGAGCGCCCGCTCCAAGGCGGCCCCGTCCATCCGGGCCAGCCAGCCGCCGCCCGGGACGCGGGTGCCGCCGGTGTACTGGGGCCGGGCGGCCTCGCGCACCCCCGCGCCGACCCCGAGCGCGTCCAGGGCGCGGATGCCGTTGGCGTGGAGGGAGATGCCCGCGCCGGCGTCCCCGAGGGCGGTGGCGCGTTCGAGGACGGTCACCTCCCAGCCGACCCGCCGCAGCCCGATCGCCGCCGCGAGGCCGCCGATCCCGCCACCGACCACCACCGCGTTACCGCCGTCCATGCCGGATGTCCCTTCCACGGTTCTTCTACGGATGTAGAAGAACCGTACTCCTCCTCTCTACAGGTGTAGAAAGGGGGGATGCCCGCCTCCGCCGCAGCCCGACGCGCCCTCCTCGCCGACACCGCCATCGACGTCCTCGCCGAGCACGGCATGCGCGGGCTCACCCACCGCGCGGTCGACCGGGCCGCCGGTCTGCCGCCCGGCACGACCTCCGCGTACCACCGCACCCGCCAGTCGCTCCTGACCGCGCTCGTGAGCCGCCTCGTCGAGCGCGACCAGGCCGAGATCCAGGAGGCGGGCCGGCGTGCCGGAGCGCCCCGCGACGCCGAGGAACTCGTCGGCGGGCTCGCGGGGTTCACCGCGCTCCGGCTCACCGGGGAGGGCCGCCGCCGTTCCCTCGCGCGCTACGCGTGCGCCCTGGAGAGCGTGCACCAACCCGAGTTGCGGGAGATCCTCGTCCCGCGCGACAACGCGGCCCGGCGTTCCGTCGAGGAGTTCCTCGCGGCCCAGGGCCTCGAAGACGCCCGCGAGCGCACGATCACCCTGCTCACCTGCGTGGACGGCCTGGTCTTCGACCGCCTGGTCAACGGCGGCACCGTCTCCGTCGAGGAGGTCCGCCGCCTGGTGGCGGCCGCGCTGCGGCAGGGGTGAACCCGGGGCGGCCGGCCGGTGAAGGCTTTTCCGAGGACTCCGGCGCCCTCGCGCATATGGGATGTGCATGTCAAGATGCGGTCGGTTCCTGCCTCACCGACCCAGGGGGACGCAGTTGAAGACACAGGCGTACGCCACCAGGGGCACGCTCGCCCTCGCCGGCGCCCTCGCGCTGATCATCGCCCTGCCGGGCAGCGCGCTCGCCGCACCGCCCACCGCCCTGCCCGCCAACGCCGACGGCCTGGAGCAGACCTTCCAGCCGGCCTACGACTACGACACCGACGGCTGCTACCCCACCCCGGCCATCGGCCCCGACGGGACGCTCAACGGCGGCCTCAACCCCTCCGGCGCCCTCAACGGCCAGTGCCGTGACGCCTCGGACCTCACCAACACCAACGGATACGCGCGCGCGAAGTGCAACAACGGCTGGTGCGCGATCATCTACGGCCTCTACTTCGAGAAGGACCAGGCGCTGGCCGGCACCAGCCTCGGCGGACACCGCCACGACTGGGAGCACGTCGTGGTCTGGGTGCAGAACGACCAGGCCCAGTACGTCTCCACCTCCGCCCACGGCGACTTCGACGTCTACGGCCGTGACCGGATCCGCTGGGACGGCACCCACCCGAAGATCGTCTACCACAAGGACGGCATCGGCACCCACTGCTTCCGCCCGGCGAACTCCAACGACGAACCGCCCGAGAACCACCAGCACACCTGGCAGTTCCCCAGCCTGGTCGGCTGGAACGGCTACCCCGCGGGCATCCGCGAGAAGCTCACCCAGGCCGACTTCGGCAGCGCGGTCTTCGGCCTCAAGGACGGGAACCTCGCCTCCCACCTGGCCAAGGCGAAGCCGGCCGGCATCCCCTTCGATCCGTACGTCTGACCGGCCGGTCCCACCCGTGTGGCGCGGACTGATCACGAAGGGATGAACATGCCCCGATGCCGCCCCGCCGCCGTCGGCGGGGCGGCACCCTGCTGACGTGCGAAAAGAAGACAAAAAGGTCGTACCCCGGCAGCGGGGCGCCGCACAGGGAGCCGGCCCCGGCCGGACCGGGGAGACCCGGACCGCCGACGAGCGGCCCACGGACCGGATCCGGCCGACCTCCCGGATCCGGTCCGCCTCCCGAGGCCGCTCCGGCGGCCGGACACGGTCCGCTCACCGCGACCACTCCGCCGAGGAACGCCTCCGCTACTGGTTTGACACCACTCTCACCCGCGGCACCGCCGCGCTCTGTGGCTGGCTGGCCCTCGTCTGCCTCGCCCTCGTCGTCCCCGTCAGCACTGTCCTCGTCTGGACCGACCGGCACACCCCCGCCTCCCTCGGCTCCAGGATCGCGGCCGTGTGGCGCAACACCGGACAGACCATGCGCCTGGGCGGCGAGGTCGGCCCCCCGCTGCGCGTCGCCCTGTCCGTGCTCCTCGCCCTCATCGCGCTCGTCTACGTCTCCACCCTGGTCAGCCTCATCACCACCGGCCTCACCGACCGCCTCATCGCCCTCAACCGAGGTCATGCCAGGATCCTGGAGAGCGGACACACCGTCGTGCTCGGCTGGTCCGAACAGATCCCCACCGTCCTCTCCGAACTCGTCGCCGCCCGCACCGACCGGCGCCGCCGGACCATCGCGGTCCTCGCCGACCGCGACAAACCCGCCATGGAGGAGGAGCTCCGCGCCTCCGTCGGCGCCACGGGCCGCACCAGGGTTCTCTGCCGCACCGGTCGGCCCACCGACCCCGCCGCACTCGCGCGCGTGAGCCCGGCGGCCGCGGACTGCGTCCTCGTCCTGCCCCGCGACGACCCCCGCGACGACACCGAGGTCGTCAAGACCCTGCTGTCCCTCTCGGCGGCCGTGGGGGAGACGGACCCCGTACGCGTCGTCGCCGCCGTGCGCGACGACCGCCACCTCGGCGCCGCCCGCCTGGCCGCGGGGCCCGGCGCCACCGTCCTCGACATGGACGACATCGCGGCGCGCCTCCTCGTCGACTGCGTACGACAGCCCGGCCTCTCCCTCGTCCACCAGGAACTCCTCGACTTCGCCGGACACGAGTTCCACACCCTCCGGGAACCGGCGTCGTCCGGCCGCACCTTCGACGAGGCCGCCCGCGCCTGCCCGGTGTCGACCGCCGTCGGCATCGTCCACGGCGACGGCACCGTCGCGCTCAACCCGCCCCGCTCCACCCCGCTGCTCGCCGACGACGCCCTCCTCGTGATCGCCGAGGACGAGCACGCGACCCGTCTGTCGGTCACCCCCGCGCCCTACGACCCGACCGCGCTCACCCACGCCCCGCCCGAGACCCCCCGGCGCCCCGAGCGGGTCCTCCTCCTCGGGTGGAACCGCCGGGCACCCCGGATCGCCACCCGGCTCGCGGTCCGTACACCGCCCGGCTCGTTCCTCGACGTCGTGGCCGAACCGCGCACCGACACCCTCACCGGCATCCGGACCGTCACCGACGCCGTCGGCGGGCGCATGGCGGTGCTCCACCGGCCCGGCGACCCCGCCCTGAGCGGGACCACGGACGCGTTGGACCTCGACCGGTACGACGCGGTGATCGTGCTCGGCCCCGACCACCGGCCCGGCCACGGAGACCCGGACGACCGGACACTCGTCACCCTCCTCCACCTGCGGGCCGGGCGACGGGCGAGCGGCCGGCGCGTCCCCGTCGTCACCGAGATGACCGACGACCGCAACCGGCTCATCGCGCCGCCGCTCCCCGGCGCCGACTTCGTCGTCAGCGGCAGGCTCATCGGACTCCTGATGACCCAGATCTCCCAGAACCCGCATCTCGCCGCCGTGTTCGAGGAACTCCTCGCCCCGGACGGCAACACCCTCCAGCTCCGCCCGGCGGCCCACTACGTCCGCACCGGACGCACCACGTCCTTCGCCACCGTCGCCGAATCGGCCGCCCGCCAGGGCGCCTGCGCCATCGGCTACCGCTCCACGACCGCCCCCGACCACGGCCTGTGCCTCAACCCGCCCAAAGCGCACGTCCGCCACTGGCATCCGGACGACCAGGTCGTGGTCATCGCGCCCGGATAGCGGCACACGGCGGCAACCTTCCCGGGGCCGGCGGCGACCACGGGGTGCCCGCCCGTTCCGGCGCGGGCGGCACACCCCCCACGTACGGAAGGAAGCACGACGTGAGCGAGACCCGCAGCAAGGCGAGGCACCGCAGGCGCGGAAAGGCCCTGGCGATCGGTGTCCCGGCCGTCCTGGCGACGGCCGGGGTGCTGGCCTACGGGACGGCCTTCGGCCTGTTCGGCGCGGACGCCCGGCCCCGGGCCGGCGCCGCGACCGCACCCGAGTGGGCCCGCGCGGTCGCCGACGGCTTCGCGTCGGTCGACGCCCTCGGCCAGAAGGGCACGTACGGCGGACGCGACGGCGCCACCGTCACCGCGCGGAACCTCGCCGACCTCGAGAAGTACGCCACGGCGCCGGAGCCGTACGTCATCGTGGTGGCCGGGACGATCACGATGGACCCCGCGGGCAAGGAGATCAGGGTCGCCTCCGACAAGACGATCGTCGGCTCGGGCACCTCGGGGCACATCGTCGGCGGCGGATTCTTCCTCGGCCCCGGCGTCCACAACGTCATCATCCGGAACCTGACGATCCGGGACGCGTACCAGGGCGTCTGGAACGACAAGGACCACGACTTCGACGCCGTCCAGATGGACGGCGCCCACCACGTGTGGATCGACCACAACGACCTGCGGCACATGGCCGACGGCCTCATCGACAGCCGCAAGGACACCACGTACGTCACGGTCTCCTGGAACCGGCTCGGCAACAACAACAAGACGTTCGGCATCGGCTGGACGGAGAACGTCACCGCCGACCTCACCCTCCACCACAACTGGTTCCGCGAGACCGAACAGCGCAACCCGTCCACCGACAACGTCGCCCACGCGCACCTCTACAACAACTACCTCCAGGACGACCCGGGCACCGCCGTCACCTCGTCCTACGGAAACTACGCCCGCGGAAAGACCCGCATGCTCCTGGAGAACAGCTACTTCCAGGGCGTGGACAACCCCGTGATCAAGGACGCCGGCGCCGCCCTCGTCCAGCGCGGCAACATCTTCTCCGGCACCACCGGCCGCAACGAGAGCGGCGGCACGGCCTTCGACCCGAGGACGTACTACCCCTACACCCCCGACCCGGCGGCCGACGTGCCCGCCCTGCTCAAGTCCGGCGCCGGACCCCGCAGTTCCATCGGAACGACGGCGGCGGCCGCGCCCGCCGCCACGACCCTGACCGTCGCCAAGGACGGCAGCGGCCAGTACACGAGCGTGCAGAAGGCCGTCGACGCCGTACCCGCCGGCAACACCTCCCGCGTCGTCATCCGCGTCGGGCCCGGCGTCTACCGCGAGACCGTCAAGGTCCCCTCGAACAAACCCCACCTCACGATCGAAGGCACCGGCCGCAGCCGCAAGGACACCCTCATCGTCGAGGGCCGCGCCTCCGGCACGCCCAAGCCGGACGGCTCCGGCACGTACGGCACCGGCGGCAGCGCCACCGTCGCCGTCGAGGCCGACGACTTCCAGGCCCGCAACCTCAGCATCTCCAACGACTTCGACGAGGCCCGCAACCAGAACGTCAGCGGCCACCAGGCGGTCGCCCTGCGCACCGCCGCCGACCGGATCCTCCTCGACGGCGTCATCGTCAGCGGCGACCAGGACACCCTGCTCCTCGACACCGCCGCCCGCGACAGGACCGGCCGCGTCTACGTCACCGACTCCTACGTCATCGGCAACGTCGACTTCGTCTTCGGGCGGGCCACGGCCGTGATCGACCGCTCCGTCCTCACCCTGAAGAAGCGCTGGGACGGCACCTCCGCCGGATACGTCACGGCGCCGAGCACCCCCGCGGGCCGCCACGGCTTCCTCATCACCCGCTCCACGGTGAACGGCGACGTCAGCCCCGGCGGCTTCTTCCTCGGACGCCCCTGGCACGCGGGCGGCGACGCGACGCTCGACCCGCAGACCACGGTCCGCGACAGCGTGCTCGGTGCCGCCGTCAAGGCCACGCCGTGGACGGACATGGGCGGCTTCTCCTGGAAGTCCGACCGCTTCGCCGAGTACCGGAACAGCGGCCCCGGCGCCGGACCGGCCGGCGCCGCACGGCCGCACCTGACGGACGCCCAGGCCGCCGCCCAGGACACCGCGCACTGGCTCGGCGGCTGGACGCCCACCGCGGGCTGACGGGCCTAAGCGGCCGGCGCGGAGGGCTTCCTCGCCTCGATCAGGGTCCGCGCGGAGTGCGCCACGAACGGGCCCTCCGCGCGGATCCGCGCGTCGAGCTCGCGCAACCGGGGCAACCGGTCCTCCACCGTGAACCCCGGCACGATCCAGATGACCTTCCGCAGGAACCAGACGACGGCGCCGATGTCGTGGAACTCCATGCGCAGCCGCTCCGAGCGCACGTCCACGACGTCGAGCCCGGCGGCGCGCGCCCCGGCGGCCTCGTCGTCGGGATGGCGGTGCCGGGCCGCCTCGGGCTGCGGCCCGAGGAACCACTCGACCAGCTCCCACACACTGGCAGGGCCCACGTGCTGGGCGAAGTAGGCGCCGCCCGGCCGCAGGACGCGCGCGATCTCCGCCCACCACACGGTGGCCGGGTGCCGGCTGGTGACGAGGTCGAAGGCGGCGTCGCCGAACGGCAGCGGCGGCTCGTCGGGATCGGCGACGACGACCACTCCCCGGGGATGGAGCCGCGCGGTGGCCCGGGCGACGTTCGGCGGCCACGACTCGGTCGCCGCCATCGTCGGCGGCAGCACCGGGACCCCGCCCAGGACCTCGCCGCCGCCCGTCTGGATGTCGAGCCCGGCCGAGGCGGTCGCCAGCCGCTCGCCGAGGAGCCGCTGGTAGCCCCAGGAGGGCCGCTCCTCGCTCGCCCGCCCGTCGAGCCAGGAGAAGCCCCAGCCGTCGACCGAGGCTTCGGAGGCTTCCGCGACGAGCTCTTCGAAGGTGCGTGTCATCCCCTCATGCTCGCGGGGGCGGGCGGACACCGCATCCCTGTCCCACCCGACCGCCCGGCCCGGCTCGGCGAGAACGCCCTCCACGGACAGGGACCGCCGGGCGGCGCTGCCCGCCGGGCCCGACCTGATCCTGGCCGTCGGCGGCCGCCCGACCCTGGACGCCCTCCGGGAGGAGGGCGCCCAGCGGCCCGTCACGGCGTACGGCGTGCCCGGGCCGCGAGGGAGGTGACCCGGCGGCGGCGCTCCGCACGCATGCGCGTGTGCCGGTCCAGCTCCTCCATCAGCCGGCGGCCACGGTGATCCGGATCGATCTCGTCGAGGACCCGGTCGATCTCGGCGAGCAGCGCGCCGTACAGCTGCCAGCGCTCCGGGTCGTGCGCCGCCTCGTCCTTCAGCAGTCCGGCGGCGTGGTCACGGGCGGCGCGGGCCGCCCCGAGCTCCTCGCCGAGGCGGTCCTCGGCCGTCTCCGCTCCGGCGCTCGAATGCGAGGTGACGAGGTCGGCGAAGCTCACGAGGGTGTCCGCGAGGTGCCGCAGCGTCTCCCGGAGGGCCAGGCCCGTCTCCCGGTGCACGAGCGGGGCCCCCTGCCGCTCCTTCGCGAGGTCGGTCAGGGAACGGGCGAGGACGCGCAGCACGACCGCGCAGATCTCCAGGGTGTCGAGGCCCGTGCGCAGCACGATGCGGTGGAGCAGCCCCTCCTTCACCCGCGGGTTCAGCCGGAGGCTGTCCTCCGCCTGCCGCAGCGCCGCGTCGACGTCGGCGACGTCGTTGTCGAGGCGCCGTGCCTCGTGCAGCCGGGCCGCGGCCCGCTCGAAGAGGGCGGGGGAGGCCGCCTCCGGGACCGGTGCCGGCTCGGGCCGCGCGTCCGGGTCCGCGAGCTCCTCGCCGATGTCCAGGAGCAGCCGGCGCATCCGCCCGGCCAGGTCGACGATCGAGTCCCCGGCGGTGTCCACCCAGACCGGCGGCACGAGCACGACGTTGAAGAGCAGGCCCACGACCGCGCCGATCAGCGTCTCGAGGACGCGGTCCCACGCGGTGTCGGTGACCTGCGTGACGCCGAGGACCAGCATCGCGCTGATGGCCACCTCGGGAACGAACTCCTCCACCTTGACGAACCGGCCCACGACCAGCGACGCCAGGATGATCAGCGCGAGACTCCACCAGGTGAGTCCGACGAGCACGCTGAACGCGATGGCGATGAGGACGCCGACGACGACGGAGTTCACCCGCCGCAGGCTCGTCGTGAGCGTCGAGTACAGCGTCACCTGCACGACGAGCAGCGCGGTCAGCGGGGCGGTCAGCGGCGCCGGCTCGGAACTGAGCCGGAGCGCGACGACGTACGAGATCGTCGCGGCGGCGGTGGAGCGCAGCGTCTGCACCACCACCGGGTCCCGCCCCCAGCGCTGCCACCACTTCCATCGGCGCCACGGGTGCGGCATGGCGTACTCCTCCTCCGGTGGTCGGGACCTGTGGACGCCTGCCCGCCCCCGGACCATCGAATCGCGACGCCCCGCCATGAGGGCGCGTCGGCGCGCCGGGGATCCCGGTGAATCCTCGCGGGACCGCCGTTTCGCACGGCGCGGTACGGGCACCCGCCGCAGCGGCGCGGCGAGGAGCGGCCGCGCGCCGGACACGCACCGGAACCGGGCGACGACCCCGAGGAGTGCCCGGCACGGTCCCCTCCTCGGCCCATGGGCGCGACGGTACGGCGGTACGGCGGCACAACCCCGGGTGCACGCCCGAGGGTTACACTCCCCCGCCTTGTTCGATCACGTTCTGGAGACATCCGAGATGGCATCATCCCTGCGCGTCCTGATCCACGGCGGAGGCATCGGCGGCCTCACCCTCGCCACCGCTCTGGCCCGGCGCGGCCACACCGTGGAGGTGGCCGAGATCCGCGAGGAGCTCGACGCCCTCGGCGTGGGCATCATCCAGCCGTCCAACGCCCTGCACGTGATGCGGGAGCTCGGGGTGCTCGACGACTGCCTCGCGGCGGGATTCGAATGGGAGGTCCTGACGATCGCCGACCCGGCGGGGAACACGCTGGCACGGATACCCCAGCCCCGCATGGGCGACCTGCCGGCCGCCAACGGCATTCCTCGGCCCGCCCTCGCCAGGGTGCTCGGCGACGCCGCCGTCGCCGCCGGCGCCAAGGTCCGCTTCGGAGTGACCGTCACCGAACTCGACGACGACGGTACGGGTGTCACCGTCGTGCTCTCCGACGGCTCCGGCGACCGCTGGGACCTGGTCGTCGGCTTCGACGGCATCGGCTCCCCGCTGCGGACCCGCCTCTACGGCGACCGGTACGCGCCCGCGTACACCGGATTCGCCAACTGGCGCGTGACCGTGCCCCGGCACCCCGAGGTCCGGGGCGTGGTCATGGCCACGGCGGGTCAGGAGGCGAAGGCCCTCCTCACCCCGATCACGGACGGACTGATGTACCTGGGAGCCGTGTTCGCCGAGGCCGGGGACCACCGGCCGGACCCCGATCGCGCCCACGAGGAGCTCGCCGAGCGGCTCGCGGTCTTCTCCGGCCCCGTAGCCGAGGCGCTCGGCGGGGTCACCGACCCCGCGGCCGTGGTGTACTCCCGCATCTCCCAGGTGACGGTGGAGGAGCCGTGGCACGTGGGCCGGGTGGCGCTGGCCGGCGACGCCGCCCACGCCTCCACCCCGCACCTCGCGCAGGGAGCGGCGATGGCCGTCGAGGACGCCCTCGTCCTCGCCGAGTCCCTGGACGCCGCGGACTCGGTCCCCGAGGCCCTGCAGACCTGGGAGGCGCGCCGCCGGCCCCGCGCCCTGTGGGTGCAGGCCATGTCCCGGGCGGTCCTCAAGCAGGAGATGGGCGCGCCGACGACCCCCGAGGAGGACGCGCTCCTCGAGATCGGCATCCCGGGAGCCGCCCACGTCCTGGTGAAGCCCTACTAGGACGTCCGGGGGCGGGCACCCGAGCGCCCGGCCCCCGGACGCACTCGCTGCCCGTCCCGTCCCGCCCTGTCCCGTCGGGGCGGAGTGCGTCCCCCGTCCTGCCCGCCGCCCGCCTCGGACGGTCCGGAAACCGGCTCCGGACCCGGTCGTGACGGACCGCCAGAGGCCTCGCGCGACGCCGTCCCCGAGGCGTTGTCAGTGGGCGGGGATACGTTGTCGATGTTCCGCCGCTCCGGCGTGAACATCCCCTTTGACGTGCATGGGAGAAGTGCGTTGCCGGTCTGGGAGAGGTCGAGCGCGGCACGGGTGGTACCGCCCGCGCGACCGCGGAAACTTGCCAAGGTGCCGTTCGTCGAGCTGGCCGACGGACGCTTGCAGGGCGTGGTGTCCAGCGGGTCCGACATCGGGCGCGTGTACGTGTCCTCGATCGCCGCCGGGACGTACGCGTTCGCGTGCAGCACCAACAACAACCGTCCCTGCGGCGGCGCGCGAGGCTCGTTCTGCAACCACATCCGCGCCCTCGTCACCGAAGCCGTCCTCCAGTACGGCGCGCAGCGCGTCGCCCGCTACCTGAAGGCCGACACGCCCGCCGGGGAGGCCGACGCCCAGACGCTCCTCTCGACGATGACCGCCACGCGCCCCGCGCAGGGCGACACCTCGGCCGCCGCCCCCGTGTTCAGCCGGTTCCTCAGGCACCTCGCCTACCTCGAACTGGCGCCGGTCACCGCGCCGCTGCCCGAGATGCAGTGGTTCCCGCCGACGAGGGCGGTCGCCTGATGCGTACGGACCTGCTCGACGACCCCGTCGACGGACTCGACGAGGCGCTGGCCGCCGTGGACGCCTTCGACGACGCGCTCGTCGCCGGCCTGCTCCGCCCGCAGCCCGCGCAGACCGACGGCCTCGCCGCGCTCGTGGACGCCCTCGCCGGCACACCGCTCGCCTCCCTCGTCGCCGAGGCCGCCGACAAGGCCGCGGCCGGCGCCGCCGGCGAGGACCACTTCGTCGCGCTCGCCGCCGCCCGCACCGCGCTCATGGGCTCCGTCCACGACGCCCTGACGGCCCGCGCCGCCGACATCACCGGCCGCCCGGCCGCGGAGGAGACCGTGTGGTCCACCGAGGGGGAGGAGCCCGCCGCGAACGTGCTCGCCGCCGCCCGCGCCTGGCTCTGCGACCTCGCCCGCGCGGGCTGGCAGGGCCTCGACCACGAACTCGTCGGCGGCGCCGCGCCCGTCGTCTCCGCGATGCTGCGGGACCCGGCGCTCCGCCGGCAGGCGACGCTGCTCGACGGCTTCTCGGCCGAACTCGCCGCATCCTGCCCCGGAGCCACCCTGGAGAGGATCCCGGTGCGCCGCTGGGCCGACCTGTGGTCGCGCGCCCTGCTGCTGACCCTGCCCGGAGCGGCCCGCACGCCCGCCCGTTCCACCGCGACCGGTCGTCTGCTGCCGCTCGGCGTCGACGTCCAGGAGCACGCGACCGCCGTACAGGCCCAGGTGCACGCGGTGTTCGAACCGGCCGACGGGGCGCCACCGCGCCTGGTCCGGGCGGCGGTGTCCGCGCCCAAGCCGGACACCGTCGTCGGCGCCGGGCTCTGGCAGCTGCTGCGGCCGCGCATGTCGCTCCTCACCGCCGTGAGCGAGGGCCGCGCCATGGAGCTCGACGCCATGCCCGTCACCTCCGAGGGCGACCTCCTCTGGGACGACCAGCGCGCCCGCGCGGGGGAGTCCGCCGATCCCTTCGCCACGGCCAGGGTCGCCCTCGCCACCGCGACCGATCCGGTCACCGCCCCGCTCGACCGCCACCCGGTCCGGATCGCGGTGCCCGTCCTCCTGGAGGGGTACGCGGCGGAGCGCGAGGACGACGGACCGGTGACGTTCACCGTCGCAGGCCACCGGCTGGCCGTCGACACCGACCGCGTACCGGCCGCGGGCCCGCTCACCCCGGAGGCGATCGCCGCGTCCGGCGCGTGCCTGGGCCTGCTCCGCTGGGACGCCGGGCAGTTCCTCCTCCAGCCGCTCGCCGTCGAGACGACCGTCCGGAAGAAGACCGTCGCCGTCCACGCGGGCGCGTGGGCCGGCGGCACCGCCGACAAGGCCGGAGCGCGTGCGGAGAAGGCGGCCACGGACGCGGTCGCCGTCCTGCGCGAGCGAGCGGGAAGGCTGCTGCGCTCATGACCGAAGCGACCCCCTCGCCCGACCCCACGGTCTCGTCCGGCCTCGCCCCCTCAGCGGACCCCGCCCCCGCGGCCGGCCCCGCCCCCTCGTCCGACCCCACGGTCTCGTCCGGCCTCGCCCCCTCGCCCGACCCCGCCCCCTCGTCCAATCCCGCCCCCTCGGCGGACCCCGCCCCCGCGGTCGGCCCCGTGCCGTCGGCGCCGGTCGGTCCCGACCCCGACGACAACCGGCGCCAGGTCCTCTACTGGCGGCTGCTCGCCCGGCTCTTCGACCCCGAGGAGCAGGCGGCCCTGGAGGCGGCGAGCCTCGCCGTCGTCGAGGACATCGGCCTGCCGTCCGCGCTGCTCGACCCGGGCGCCTCCGTGGACTCCGTCGTCCAGCGCCACCCGGAGCTGGCCGACGAGTTCGACGGTCTGATGGCCCCGGAGCCCGAGCCGGACGGCGCGCGCGACCGGGCCGCCGAGGTGCGGCGCGCCGCGCTCGCGTCGAAGCTGCTGCTGAACGTCTTCGCCACCGGCTCCGGCACCGTCTCCGCCGGGCAGCTGGCCCGCTGGCAGTCGGACGCGGGCTGGTTCGAGCGCGCGCTCGGCTCCCGGCCCGGCGGGCCGTCCGGCGGGCGGGCGGCGGGAGCGGCCCTCACCGGTGGCGGCCTCGGCGCCGAGCTCGGCGCCATCGAGGCCGACCTCGTCCACCGCATGCACCTGCGGGAAGTGCTGGCCGATCCCGTGCTGGCCGCCCGGCTCACGCCCAGCATGTCCCTGATCGAGCAGCTGCTGCGCGACAAGGGCAACCTCTCCGGAGTGGCGCTGGCCAACGCGAAGGCGCTGATCAGACGGTACGTCGACGAGGTCGCCGAAGTGCTCCGCACCCAGGTCGAGAAGGACACCGCCAGCGAGCTGGACCGCTCGGTCCCGCCCAAGCGGGTCTTCCGGAACCTCGACCTCGACCGCACCATCTGGAAGAACCTGACCAACTGGAGCCCGGAGGAGGAGCGGCTCTACGTCGACCGCCTCTACTACCGGCACACCGTCCGCCGCACCACGCCCCAGCGGCTGATCGTCGTCGTGGACCAGTCCGGCTCCATGGTCGACTCGATGGTCAACTGCACCATCCTCGCCTCGATCTTCGCCGGGCTGCCCAAGGTGGACGTCCACCTCATCGCGTACGACACCCGCGCGATCGACCTCACGCCCTGGGTGCGCGACCCCTTCGACGTGCTCCTGCGCACCAACCTCGGCGGCGGCAACGACGGGCCCGTGGCGATGGCCATGGCCCGGCCGAAGATCGCCGAGCCGAAGAACACCGTGATGGTCTGGATCTCCGACTTCTACGAGTTCGACCGCTCACAGCCGCTGTTCGAGGGCATCGAGGAGGTCCACCGCTCCGGTGTGCGGTTCATTCCCGTGGGCTCGGTGACCAGCTCCGGACGGCAGGAGGTCAACCCCTGGTTCCGGGAGCGGTTCAAGGCGCTCGGCACCCCCGTGATCTCCGGCCACATCGACAAGCTCGTGCACGAACTCAAGACCTTCCTGACCTGAGACCTGAGACCTGAGACCTGAGACCCGAGACCGAAAGGCTCCGCACATGTCCGACCTGCTCCGCGCCCCCGCCGAGATCAAGTACGCCGAGGAACTCGACTGGCTGGAATCGATCGACGACAACCCCAAACCCTTCTCCTGGCGCCTGTCCCCGAAGATGGTCCGCCTGTTCATCCTCGGCTCCGAGCGCGCCGACGGCCTGGACCGGGAGGTGGCGCAGAAGTGGTTCGGCGACCGCAGCTTCGTCGAGCGCTCCATCGTCACCCTCGCCTCCGACCGCGGCCTGCTCCTCATCGGTGACCCCGGCACCGGCAAGAGCTGGCTCGCCGAACTCCTCGCGGCCGCGATCAGCCGCAACTCCACCCAGGTGGTCCAGGGCACGGCCGGCACGACCGAGGACCACATCAAGTACTCCTGGAACGTGTCGATGGTCATCGCCAAGGGCCAGTCCCGCGAGTCGATGATCCCCTCGCCGATCATGACCGCGATGGAGACCGGCACCATCGGCCGCTTCGAGGAGCTGACCCGCTCCACCAGCGACGTCCAGGACGCGCTCATCTCGATCCTCTCCGAGAAGTACATCTCGGTCCCCGAGCTCGACGGCGCCGACGGCGAGAACATCGTCTTCGCCAAGCCCGGCTTCTCCGTCATCGCCACCGCCAACAGCCGCGACCGCGGCGTCAACGACCTCTCCTCCGCGCTCAAGCGCCGCTTCAACTTCGTCCGCGTCCCGGTCGTGACGAACAAGAAGAGCGAGGCCGAGATCGTCCGCTTCCGCACCGAGGAGCTGCTGCGCCGGCACGCCATCGAACTGGACGTGCCCCCCACCCTCCTCGACGTCCTCCTCCAGAGCTTCGCCGACCTGCGGGCCTCCGCCGCCGCGGCCGGCAGCGACGACGAGAAGCTGGAGTCCGCCCTCTCGACCGCCGAACAGATCGGCGTCCTGGAGGACTCGATCCTGCACAGCAACTTCTTCGGCGAGCGGACCCTGACCGCCCGCGCCCTCGCCGCCTCCCTGGTCGGCACGCTCGCCCGGCGCGAGCCGGAGGACCTGGCCATCCTCAACAAGTACCTGCACGGCGTCGTCGAACCGCGCGGCAAGGAGGAGGGCGGGTCCTGGCCCGAGTTCCTCGAGGGCGGCCGCGAAGCGATCGCGAAGCTGTCGTGACCGGGACCCCGTTCACCGCGCTACGCGGTCAACTGCACGAGGCGGCGGCGGAGTTCGCCGGCGGAACGGACGCCCTGGAGGGCATCCTCCTCGGTCTGGTCGACGACGTCGACCGCGCCGTGGCGGAACCGCTGGAGATCTTCCCCGTCTGCCACCACTCGCCCGCCTCGGCCCTCGCCATGGCCCGCCGGCTGCGCGAGAAGCAGCCCAAGGTCGTGTACCTGGAGCTGTGCGAGGACATGGCGCCGCTCCTGACCGAGCTGCGCAACTGCCGGCTGCCGGTGGCGGTGCAGGCGTTCGCGAGCGACATCGACGGCTTCCCGCCCGACTGGGCGCCGCTGTCCGTCGTCGCCCCGATCACGGAGGCCTCCGCCGAGTACCAGGCCATCGCGTACGCCCTCGACGCCCCCGGCGTCGAACTGGTCCTCGTCGACCGCTCCTCCGACCACGTCTTCCAGTGGGACGCGCGGCACGACCGGACCGGGGAGGACGCCAAGGAGGCCGGAACCGGCACCGAGGCCGAGACCGCGCTCCACGGCGAGGCCGTCGGCGTCGAGATCGGCGACCTGCGCCCGCGCTTCGCCGAACTGGAGGAGCACCTGCTGCGCCACGGCAAGGTGCGGCACTGGTCGGAATGGTGGCACCAGTACGTCGAGGTGCCCCTCGGCGACAGCGACCACGACACCTACCGTCAGGTCATGTTCCTCATCGGAAGCCTGTTCCGGCGGCTCGCGCCGGGGGACGGCGACCGCGTCCGCGTCGACGAGGACCGCGAGCGCCACATGTGGACCCGGATGCGCGAGCACCTGACGGCGACCGGCACCGACCCGGCGGACTGCCTGTACGTCTGCGGAGCCTTCCACGCCGCCAGCCGCGTCGAGGAGTTCGGCGTGCGCGGCAGCGACACCTTCGCGATCTCGCCGCGCACCGCCACGACCTGGCAGTACGGCCTGATCCCCTCCAGCAACGCGGCCATCGAGGCCCAGTTCGGCCTCGCCTCCGGTTCCGTGTCGATCGCCGCGACGCAGTGGACGAAGAACCTCAAGCGCACCCGGGTGAAGCCGTACCGCCTGGAAGGACAGGCCGGCACGAAGAAGGCGGCCACGAAGACCACCGTGCCGACCGCCGCCCTCCCCGCCGCGGCGCCGGCCGAGGACCGCCTCTCCGGCTTCCTCCGGCGGCCGCCGGTCCTCGACGCCCTGGACGAGACCGAACTGCTCGGCTGGTCCGTGGACATCGTCCGCGCCGCCCGTCGCAACGGCTACCTGGCCTCCACCGCCGACGCGATCGCCGTCTTCGAGACGTCGATCCTGCTCGCCGGGATGCGGGACCGGGCCAAGCCCACGCCGTACGACTTCCAGGACGCCGCGGTCACCTGCATCGAGAAGGACGGCGTGCCCGGACGCCGGGACGTGCGCCGCCTCGTCGAGATCATGATGGGCGGCGACCGGATCGGCCAGGTCGGCTACGAGGCGCTGCCGCCGCTCGCCCGCGACGTCCACGACCGGCTGGCCCCCCTGGAGCTGAACCTCCAGCAGCGCGGGGTGCGCCGGGCCCTGCTCGACATGACCTCCAGGCCGGAGCTGCGGGCCTGCTCGGACGTCCTGTGGATGCTGCGCCGCCTGCTGCCGCACGGCGCCGCCCGGCCCGTCATGGGGGAGCGGCGGCTCGGCGAGCGGTCGATCCAGGAGTCCTGGGACCTCGCCCTCGGCACCCACCAGCGGGCGCTCATCGAGCTCGGCTACGAGGGCGTGAGCCTCGAACAGGTCCTGGAGCAGCGCCTGCGCCGCACCGCGTACGGGCCGCGGGCGACGACCGCCGAGGTCCTCGCGGCCGTCGAGGACGCCACGCTGTACCTGGGCGGCCGGCGCCTCGCCGACGAGCTCGGCACCCGCGCCCTGGAGGTCCTGGCGGGCGAGCGGACGGTGGACGGGGCGCCGGAGGTCCTGCGCCGGGTGCGCGGACTCCTCGCGTACTACCGCACCGGTGAACCGGTGCTCCCGCCGTGGATCGAGTCGTTCGTCAGAACCGGGTACGCGCACTACTGCACGCTGCTGCCGACGGCCTTCCGCGACGAGGACGCGACGGTCGGGCAGGTGGCGGCGATGCTGGGCTTCCTGTTCGGCATGGAGGGCCTGGCGCTCTCCCTGGGCTGCGACAGGACACAGCTGGAGCTGGCCGTCGCCCAGGCGCACCCGCGGGACCCGGCGAAGACGGCCCTGCTGTGGGCGGCACAGGTCCAGCTGGGCACGCTCTCCCGGGACGAGCTGCGGGCACGCTGCGACGAGCTCCTCGCCAACCCCCTGACCGTGCCCTCC
Source organism: Streptomyces sp. TLI_105 (assembly GCF_900105415.1). Taxonomy (GTDB): domain Bacteria; phylum Actinomycetota; class Actinomycetes; order Streptomycetales; family Streptomycetaceae; genus Streptomyces. The sequence continues at coordinate 7,633,102 of NZ_FNSM01000001.1, forward strand.
TACCCGCGCCACCTCAGCGGCTTCGTGCACGCCCTGGAGCCGGTGCCGGGCCTCGCGGACGTGGTGGTGGAGGCCGTGTCGAACGCCTTCGGGCGCCTGCCGGACGCCGTCCTGCTGCCGTGGCTCCCGGTCCTCATCACGACCCTCCGCTCGAACGCCGCGGAACTCGCCCCGCTGCTCATCCGCGAGGCGGGACGGATCTTCCCGGCCCGGCTCGCGGCCCTGGACACCTGGGTCCCGCCGTGGCACCACCGGCCGGCCGGCCCGAGCGCCCTCCCGGCGGCCACCGGCCCCCGGGGCGCGGCACTCCTCCCCGCCCACCCGACGACCTGCGACGCCCTCGCCGAGCTCCTGGGCCGCGCGGACGGCTGGGCCACGACGGACACAGCGGCCCGGGCCGGAAGCGGCGCCGTGCTCCTCGCCGCCCATCCGGCCACCGCCGACGCGCTGGCGAGCGTCCTCACGGCCCGATGAGCATCCCGGTCCGGCCGACGGAGCCGGGACGGGGCACGGCCCACGTCCACCCGCGTGAGCCGCGCCCCGTCTCCGAGCTCCGGGCCCTCCGCGCCCGCTACTGGCCGACCCTTCCGTCGACGCACTCGCGCAACAGATCGGCGTGCCCGCAGTGGCGGGCGTACTCCTCGATCCGGTGCACCATCAGCTCCCGTACCGCGATGCCGTCCTTGGGGAGCCGCTCGCCCAGGTCCGGGTGTTGTTCGAGGGCGGCGTCGGCCGCGGCCTGCTCGCGCTCCAGATCGGCGTACGCGGCGTCGACCACCGCCTGGTCGGCGACGGCCTCGTCGAAGTCCGCGTCCCGCCCGCCGTACACCTTCGGCAGCGGTTCACCGGTGATCCAGGTGATCCAGTCCCGTTCCACCTCGGCGAGATGTCGGACCAGACCGAGCAGCGACATCGTCGACGGCGGGACCGAACGGCGGGCCAGCTGCTCCGGATCCAGGCCCTCGCACTTCATCCGCAGGGTCAGACGGTAGCCGGAGAGGAAGTCCCGCAGCGTGGCGAGCTCGCCCTCCGGGGCCTCGCCGGCGTTCTCGCGGGGGTCGTCGGCAGGATCCGCCCACATGTCGGGGTAGACGGTCGCGCGGCTCCATCGTTCGGGTTGATCATTCATCCGCTCATCCTCACGGGTGAGGACGCGGGCCCGCCACGGAATTGTCCGGCCCCGCGCTGTGCGGCCGTCCTCCGAGGCGGAGCCGGCCGCACAGCCGCGAGATCCGGGTCAGGTCGCGCAGAACGGCGCGGTCCGCACGTACCCGCCCAGGTTCTCGTCGTCGGTGCCGAGGAGGGCGTCGGCGGAGCCGGGCGGACACTCCACGGCCTCGACCTTGTACCCGGGGAACGTGCCGAGCACGGTCGGGGAGGCCGCCAGCGTGATCCGCACCCGGCCCGTCGCCGACACGGTCACCCGGCCCGCGTCGCTCACCGCGGAGTCGAACGGCCCGTCGTCACCCGCGTCCCCCGCCGAACCGACCACGATCCGGCCGGAGTCGGTCACCGCGATGTCGGAGATGTGCCGCGTGCCGTCGTCCGCCGGGTACGCGGACCGGTAGCTCCGCTGCGAGACGGCGCCGAACAAGGGCTGCCCCCACGGGGCGAACGTCAAGGGCGCGGCGTACAGCGTGGCGGGCCGCCCCGTGCCGGTGCCCCGGTCCGCCCAGAGGGCCGCGAGCTTCCCGCCCCGGGCGACGAGGGCGAAGCTCTCGAAGTCGTCGCCCTCGCCGATCGCCGGCAGCGGCGTGTAGTCGACGACCGTCGCCGTCGCACCGGCGACCTTCAGCCGGAAGAGGATGCCGCGGCCGGTGAGCGCCAGGTACTCCCCGGGCATCCCCGGGATCGGTTCGATCGCCTCCAGGTCGACGGGTTCCGCACCGTCCCAGGCGAGCGGGGTGATCACGGAGGAGTCCCCGGTGTGGACGATCCGGGACAGTCGCGGCTGCCCGGGCCTCTTGTTGTCGTGCACGACCAGGGCGTTCACCCCGTCCCCGTTCTCGGAACGTCCCTCGTACGCGATGCCGCTGACACCGCTTCGGGAGTCGCTGCCGACCTTGTGCCAGTCGCCGGCCGCTCCGGCCGGGGCGGTGCCGAGCACCGTCAGGAGTGCGGTCGTCACCGTGAACCAGGTCATGCGCTTCGACATCGGAGTTCTCACGGGAAGTCGCTGCCTTCTCTGTCCGAAGAGACGCGAGGTCACGCGCCGGGCGCCACGTTATTGATCTTGGTGGGCGCGGCCCAGCGACGGCTACGCCATCCGCCGGAGCGTGAAGTCGTACGGAGGGCGCGTAACCGGGGCGCACCCGACGGCACCGCTCCGTCCACACACGGCGACGGTTCACTCGTCACGGTGACCCGGGCCGAGCCGCCGTCCGTGCGCGCCGGGGCTCGGGCACGGTGACTCCATGCACGCCCGCCGCACGACGTTCCTGCTGCTCATCGCGCTCCTCGCCACCGGATGCGTGGCCGTCCCGCACGGCTCCCCCCCGACGCCGGCGGCCCGCCCCGGCGGGCTCGCCCCGGCCGCGGACCGGCCCCCGGCCCCGCTCCCCGCCTGGCCCGCACCCACAGAGCCCGCTCCGCGCGAGGCCCTCACCACCACCGACCCCCGCCCGGCTCCCCGATCGCCCCGGAAGGCCGCCGAGGAACCGGTCGCCCGCCGCCCGCTTCCCCGCGAGGCGGCCGGGCACCACCCGCACCCCCAGGCGGGCGAGCCCGGGAAGTCCGTGAACAGGAAGCGCACGAACGGCAAGCGCGCCAACGGGAAGCGCACGGACAGGAGGCCCGCGAACAACGGGTCCGTCAGGCGGACCCCACCCCGCCCCCAGCACACCCGGCCCGCCCCGCCTCGCCCGCACCCACGGACGGACGCCCGGCCGCCCGAGATGCGCCGCCTCTGCCACCAGGCCGAGTCCATCCAGGCGCCCATGGGCGCGGCCGGCCTCTGCCGCGATCTGTACGGCCGCTGACCCGACCGCGCCTCCGACCCGGCGGAAACCCGCTTGTACCGGCCCGGTCGGCCCGGCGCCGCCGACACCACCGCCCGGCACATGGCGGAGGGTGAGGAGTGCGTCCTCGGCGACCTCTTCGAGACCGAGTCCGTGCGGCGCACGGCCGAGCTCGGCCTCCGGCGCGTGACGGTCGACCACGACGCCGAGAACGCCCCGGCGGCCGAGCCGTACGGCTCACTGGGCTTCACCCGCGAGTGCCGCACCCACGGCTACCGCCGGGCGAAGGCCCAGGCCTCGATGTCGCGATAACGGATCGGGCCCGGGCCGCGGCCGTAGTTGCTGCCGACGAGGTGAAGGCGCTCGGCCGCCCAGGGGCGGCCGGTGAAGCCGGCGAGCCCGGCGGCGGCCTCCAGCACCGACGTCGGATCGTCGCGGCGGGCCCGGGCGAGCGTCAGATGGGGACGCAGCGGCCGGTCCTCGAAGGGGATGCCGCACTCCTTGACGACGGCCCGCACCTCGGCGGCGAGCCGGTGCAGTCCGTCGAGATCGCCCTCGATCCCGCTCCACAGCACCCGGTCGTCGAAGTGCCCGCCACCGCGCAGCGCCAGCTCCACCGGTCCTCGCGCCGCCGCGATCTCCGCCAGCGGCGGCCGCAGCAGGGGGACGGTCTCCACCGGGAGCTCCCCGAGGAACGCCAGGGTGATGTGCCAGTCCTCGATCCGGTTCCACCGCATGCGCGGGTACGCCTCGTACGCGGGGCCCAGCTCGCGCGCCAGCTCGTCCTTCGCGTCGTCGGGCGGGGCGAGCGCGACGAACACGCGCACGGTCGCGGTCCGCGCCCTGTCGTCGCCACCGGACTCCGTACCCTGCCCGGGCGCCTCAGCCATCGTCCGTACCCTGCCCACCGTCCGTCCCGCAACCGTCGGTGGCGAGGGTACGCGGTGGGCGGGACGGGAGCCGAGCCGGGGGCGTCCGTCCCCGCCGACGTCAGCCGGTGCGGGCGGCGACCGGGCGCCCCGGTGATCACCCCGGGCCCGCCCGGCACCTTCCCCGACGTCGCGTCAGGGGACGTTCTCGGCCCGCGCGCCCCCTCGCGCTCCCCCGAGGGGGTGGTTCCCCCGGGGCCAGTGGGGCGCAGCGCGGCACGGTCCGCGCGGGTGCGGAGGGTTCGGGCCCGAAGCTGTCGCCCGTTCCCTGTTCACCTGCGAAGACGGAGGTTCGTCCACCCATGACCCACGCACTTCTCAGATCCGCGGCACGGCGCCGCGGACCGGGCGGGAGGGCCGGGGTGCCGGTCGCGCTCGGGCTCGCGCTCGTCCTGGCCCTGCCCGGCACCGCCCTCGCGGCACCCGGCGACCTCGACCCGACCTTCGGGTCCGACGGCCGGGTGACGACCCCCATCACCGGCTCCGCGGCAGGCAACGACATCGTGCGGCAGGCCGACGGCAAGCTGGTCGTGGCGGGGTCGAGCGAGGCGGGCTTCGCGCTCGCCCGTTACAACGCCAACGGCGCCCTGGACCCGACCTTCGGCGGCGACGGCACGGTGACCAGCGACTTCGGCGGCGGCTTCCACGCGGCCAACGCGGTGGCGATCCAGCCCTCGGACGGCAAGATCGTCGTGGCGGGCACCACCGAGGTCGTCGCGGAGGAGGGCGGGGGCTGCTGCTTCTTCTCCGTGGCCCGCTACAACACCGACGGCAGCCTGGACACGGGCTTCGGCAACGGCGGCCTGGTACGGGTCGACGAGTTCGGCGGCTCGGCGGACGGCGCCGACGTCGCCGTGCAGCCCGACGGACGGATCGTCGCCGCGGGCAAGGGCGCCGGCGGCGGATTCGCGCTGGTCCGCCTCACCACCGGCGGAAACCTCGACCCCACCCTCGGCGGCGACGGGGCCGTGGTCGCCGGCTTCACGCCCACCTCGCCCCAGGACGCAGGCGGCATCGCCCGGAGCATGGCCCTCCAGCCGGACGGCAAGATCGTCTCCGTCGGCTACGTGGGCAACACCGCCTTCGACATCGGCGTGGTCCGCTACAACCCCAACGGCACCCTCGACACCACCTTCAGCGGCGACGGCATGGTCACCGCCGACTTCGGCGGCACCGAGTTCGGCAACGCCGCCGCGGTGCAGTCCGACGGCAAGATCCTCGCCGCGGGCTCCGGCGGCGCCGGTTACGCCCTGCTCCGCTACAACGCCGACGGCAGCCCCGACGCCGGCTTCGGCACCGCCGGACGCACCTCGGTCGCCTTCCCGGGCGACGGCGGCTTCGCGAACGCCATGGCGCTCCAGCAGAACGGCAAGATCGTGCTCGCCGGCCAGGCCGACGACCCCAACAGCTCCGAGGCCAACGACTTCGGCCTGGTCCGCTTCCAGCCGAACGGCACCGTCGACACCGGCTTCGGCGGCGACGGCTTCGTGGTCACCGGCTTCAACGACTTCGACGAGGCCCGCGGGGTGCTCGTCCAGCCCGACGGAAAGATCGTCGCGGCCGGCTACGGGGCGGGCTACCAGTTCGCCCTCGCCCGCTACCAGGGCGGCGACGGCACGACCCCGCCCCCGCCGTACGCCGACCTGTCGGTGACGAAGTCCGGGACGACCACCGTGAGCATCGGCGACCGCGCCACGTACACCGTGACCGTCACCAACGCGGCGTCCTCCACCGCCACCGCCACCGGGGTCACGCTCACGGACACGCTCTCCGGCGGCGGAGCGACCCTCGTTTCGGCGGTCCCCTCGCAGGGCACCTGCACGACCACCGCCACGGCGGCCAACTGCGCCCTCGGCTCCCTCGCCCCCGGCGCGAGCGCGACGGTCACGGTGACGGCCGAACCCCGGACCACCGGCACCCTCACCGACACGGCCGGCGTCAGCGCCACCCAGCCGGACCCGGTGACCACCGGCAACACGGCCACCGCGACCACCTCGGTGAACAACGCCCGCGGCTGCACGATCATCGGCACCAGCGGCGCGGACACCCTGAACGGCGGCTACGGCAACGACGTCATCTGCGGCCTCGGCGGCAACGACACCGTCCGCGCCGGCTACGGCAACGACACCGTCTACGGCAACTACGGCAACGACAGCCTCGACGGCGGTTTCGGCGACGACACCATGAACGGCGGCCCGGGCAACGACACCCTGACCGGCTACTACGGCAACGACCGCCTCACCACCACCGACGGGGTCTCCGGCAACGACATCGCCAACGGCGGCGCCGGCACCGACGCCTGCACCACCGACGCGGGTGACACCCGCATCAGCTGCCCCTGACCCCTGACCCCCACTCCGACGAGTGCCGTCGGCGCCCTCCGCGCCGACGGCACTCGTACGTCTGTCGGACCCGGTTCAGGAGACGGACCTGCCGAAGAACTCCAGCTCCGCGACCGCCACCTGCTTGCGGGGGTCGGCGCGCCAGGCCGTGCGCAGGACCAGCTGGACCGACAGGGCGTCCCGGACCCGCAGGTCGACGCGCTGGGTGCCGCCGTCGTTGACGCGGTGGTGCGAGACGTGGAGCTCGCCCGCCGCGTCCTTGACCACGAGGTCGAAGGTCTGCGGGGTGGCCTGCCCGTCCGCCTGGGTCGTGTTCTTCGAACTGCCGGGCGTGACGAGGACGCTGAGCAGATCGGTCGGCTCGGCGAAACGCGCCTCCAGGTACTGCCCCGCCGAATCGCCCGCGTACCCCGTGCCCCACCAGGTGTTGGAATAGCCGTCGCCCGCCAGCCCCGGGGCCTGCCTCGGCGCGGAATGCGAGGCCAGCCAGGCGACCGGGTGCACCGGGACGCGGGTCGCGAAATGGTCCTGGACCGCGCGGGCGGCCGGCGGGCCGCCGAAGGCACCGCCGACCACCACGGCCACGACCGCCGCGGCGATCAGGGCGCGGACCAGCACACGACTGCGGTCGCGGGCGAGTCCGGGCCGCCGGCCGGCGTACGGACCCTCGGCCGTGGAGAGCCGCTCCGGGGCCATGGGCGTCGCGCAGAAGCGGCAGAAGTGACGGCCCGGCGCGTTGGCGAGCGCGCAGGCCGGGCACGGCGTGCCGCCCTCGACGGGGGCGGGCGCCGAGGCCGCCCGTACCGCCGGACGCGCCGCCTCCGGACGCGCGGGGAGCACGGGAGCGGCGACGGCCGGCTCCGCGGACCGGTTCCCCGGCACCGGGACGAGGAGCGAGCGCACGACCGTGTCCGAGGGATCCCCGGGGGCGGCCGACGCCGGTTCCCCGGGCGTGGGCCGCCCGGACGCGGCGCGCCCGGCCGGTACCCCCTCCGCTTCCCCGGGCGCGGGCCTCCCCGGCGCGACGCGACCGGTCGGCTCCTCCTCCTCCGCGATCGCCCCCGGTACGGGCACGGCCGCGGGTTCCCCGGTGGACGAGGACACGGCGGGCAGCGGGGCGGTGACCTCCTCGGAGCCGACGGGGGAACGGTCCCCGGAACCGGCGGGGGACTCCGGCACGTCGGCACGGGCGGCCGGCTCCGGCGCGTCGGCCGGGCCCGGCACGCGGGCCGGCTCCGTGGCGGACCGGTCGGCGGCCGGGGCCGCTCCGGCGGGGGTGTCCCAGCGCAGGAACGCTCCGCAACCGTCGCAGAACGACTGGTCCGTCGTCCGCACCGGGCTCGCGCAGTCCGGGCAGGGGCGGGACTGGGGCGCGTCACTCATGGGGGTCAGGCTCCTTCGGATGTACGGGAAGAGGTCACCGCGACGGTGAACGGCAGGTGCGCGGGGCGGGCCGCGGCCACGACCGCGCGCAGCCGGTGCGGATCGACGGCGGCCGGGTCGGCGACCCGGAGGACGACGTGCAGCCCGGCCACGGGCGTCCCAGGGAACGGACCGAGCGGACGGGCGGACCAGCTCGCGCCGCCGCTCTCGGTGATCTCCGGGGCGACGCCGAAAGCGAGCCGCACGGCCGCCGCGAGCCCCTGCCGGGTGCCGCGGACCCGGTGCAGCGCCACGGCCGAGGCGACCGCGTGCCGCCGCAGCGGCAGCGGCTCGCCGCCGTCCAGCTCCGCGCCCACCCAGGTCGCCAGATAGTCCACGAAGTCCTCGGGGGCGAGCGCCGGCGAGAAGTACGCCTCCAGCGAGTCGAGGACGTTGAACAGCGGAGCGAGGACGACGTCCAGGCCGGACACGAACCGCTGCCCGAAGTCGTCCTCCGCGTAGACGGCCGGCAGCGCCGCCCCCAGCGGGTACGGAGTCGCGAGCCCCGGGACCGTACCCCGCGCGGAGCCGGTCACCGCGCCTCGATCACACGGACACGGTGGTCGAACGGGAACAGCAGCGCGGACGGCGCCAGTTCGATCCGGTCCGTCGCCTCACCCCGCCTGCCGGTCAGCGGATCGGCAGGATGCAGCAGCACCTCGTCCACCAGCTCCACCCCCGGCACCCGCTGGAGCGCCGCGAAGACCTCCCCGGCGCGCAGCGGCCGCCCGAACGGCCACCCCTCGCCGTGCGCCCCGCCCGTCAGCGGGTCCAGGTACGCGTACAGCGCGTCCAGCGCCTCGGCACGCACCCGCTCCGCCTCGGCCGCCCGGAACGAGTGCAGCGTCGCGACCACCGTCACCCCCTGGTAGAACGGCGGGCCGACGGCCAGCCGGGTCCCCAGGGGCCGCCGCTCGTCGAGGAAACCCGTCACCCGCGCGAGGAGTTCGTCGCCCGGGACCAGCTGCTCGAAGCGCAGCCGCCCGCCCCGGTCCGGCACCGCCTGCGGCACCACCAGGACCCGCACCGCGTTCTCGCCGGCCTCGGCGGCGTCCGCCGCCAGGCAGGAGATCCGCGCGGCCTCGGGCGCGGCCCGCCGGGCCAGCTCCTCGTAGTCGCGGGCCGTGACGGCCCGCTCCTGCGCCCGCAGGGTGATCGGCGCGCGGGACTTGGCCTCCTCGACGGTCTCCCCGTCCACCCCGCCCCGCGCCGCCTCGCGGTTCTCGACGCGCGCGATGTACGGGATGGAGCTGCGCAGCACGGTGATCGTGGAACGGGCCACGTTGCCCGCCCGGCCGCCCCCGGTGCCGTAGCGGACGGCGCGGATCGCCGCGCCCTTCGGCGGTACCGCTCCGAACTGCCGCAAAACACCGTCCGGTTGGCGTACGGACGGGCCGAAGGCGATCTCGCCGGTCGTCGCGTCCAGGGTGTAGTGCCGGTCGCCGGGGCGCGAGGAGGCGAAGTCGCGGACGAGGGTCCACTCCTGCCAGCCGGCCTCCGGCTCCTCCTCGTCACCGCCGCCGTCCGCGCGCTCGGCGACCTGGAGGAGCAGCGGCGGCCGGTCCACGACCGGCGCGTGCGCGAGCCGCATCCGCTGCCCCGGGACGCCCTCGGACTCGCCCAGACGCTCGTCCCGCACGGCCTCGGCGTGCGCCGCCCGCACCGTACCGCCGATGGTGAACGCGCCCGCCGCCCGTACGGTCGGCGACTCGCTGTAGGACGGCAGCCCCTCGACCGGGTCCACGACCCGGCAGCGCACCCAGCCCGCCTCGTGTCCGCCGAGCCGCGAGACCGCGTGCCCGGACGGCATGTGCAGCACCACCTCACCCGGCCGGTTGAGCCCGCCCGTGGAGTCCTCGTCGACCTCGCACACGACCCAGCCCTCGGCCGCCGACCACGCCTCCCACACCAGGGGCGGGCGGCGCGGGTCCACGCCGACTCCGTCGACCCTGCTGTCCAGGTCGAGGACGAGCACACAGTCCGGCACGGCCGCCGAAAGACCGAGGAGCAGGGCGTCGCCGACGCGCGGCAGGGCCGAGAAGGCGGGGACGTCCGCCCCGCCCACCACGTCCTGCGAGCGGTCCTCGGGCGTGCCCCCGGCCTCCTGTCGCAACAGCCGGGTCAACTCGCAGGGGACGACGGTCAGATCGGCGGTCGTCGCGAAGACGACCGCCTCCTCCGTCTCCGTACGCCCGGTCGACACCTCCGTGCCGGCGGGCAGCAGCACCGGCTCGGGCTGCGGCGCGGAGAGCCGGAAGGTGATGTCGGCGCGGGCGGCGGCGGGCGGGAAGAGCGTCACGCCGAGCAGGTCGAGGAAGGCCAGGTGGTTCTTCTCCGGGACCCGGTTGAGCCGGTAGACGAGCTGGTCCGCCATGTGCGCGACGGCCTCGACCAGGGTGACGCCCGGATCGGAGACGTTGTGGTCGGTCCACTCGGGGCACGCCTGCTGGATGTAGCGCTTGGCGTCGTCGACGAACTGCTGGAAGCGACGGTCGTCGAGATGGGGTGCGGGCAGGGCCATGGCGGCTCTTTCAGTCCTCGGAGGGGATGACGTAGAAGGGGAAGACGAGATTGCGCGGATTGTTCGCGCCGCGCACCCGGTAGCGGACGTCGATGTGGAGGGTGGTCGGCTCCCCGGGCGCGGGGGCGACCGTGACGTCCTCCACCTCGATCCGCGGCTCCCAGCGGTCGAGCGAGGACATCACCGCGTACCGGACCCGTCCCATCGTCGCGTCGTTGACCGGAGCGAACACCAGCTCGTGGACCGCGCAGCCGAACTCGGGCCGCATCGGCCGCTCGCCCGGCGCCGTGGCCAGGACCAGGCGCATCGACTCCTCGATCTCGCGGTCGCGCCGGACCAGGGCGATGGAGCCGCTCGGCCCGGTACGCAGGGGAAAGGCCCAGCCCGCACCGACGAAGTGCTCACTCATCGCTTTCTCCTTCTGCTCGGAACAGCGGGGTCAGAACGGCAGGTTCGCCGCGACGGGGTTGGGCATCGGGACGGTCGACGTGACGAACGCGGGCGCGTTGACGACGGCCTGGGCCAGCGCCGACACCTTGAACTTCGCCCCGGCCTTGATGTCCACGCCGAGCCCCGCGTTCAGCTGGATCCGACCCGTCGCCGAGAGCGTCAGATCGGTCCCCGACTCGACCGTCACCCCCCGGGCCCCGCTGATCGTGACCGTGCCGTCGCTGTCGATGGTCAGCGTGGTGCGGGCCTCGTTCAGCTCGACGCTCAGCCCGCCCTTCGACGTCCGCAGCCGGATGCCGTGCGAGGCCCGCGTCCGGCCGCCCTCCTCGCGCAGCTCCACGGTGTGGCCGGTGCGCGAGGTCAGGGCACGCCACTGGACCCGCCCGCTGGTCGGATCGACGGGCGCGACCCGGTCCGTGGCCGGCGTGTGTCGGTCGACGCCGTTGTACAACCCCGCCAGGACGTACGGATGTTCAAGGGAACCCCGGTCGAAGGCGCACAGCACCTCGTCGTCCACCTCCGGCAGCACGAGACCCCCGCCGCCGCGCCCGCCGAGCTGGGCGACCCGGCACCAGCCGCTCTCGTACGTCGCCGACAGCCACGGGAAACGCAGTCTGACCCGGCCCAGCGACAGCGGGTCCTTGGTGTTGGTGACCAGCGCGACCGCGACACCCGGCATGGGCGGCGCCGGCTCCCCGCCGCCCGAGGCCGTCCCGTACAGCGAACGGAACTGCCGGCCCGACACCGTCAGCCACGTGGTGAACTGCTGCCCCGAAGCGAAGACGTGACGCACGCCCGTGGCGGTGTAGCGGCCCTCGAAGGGGAAACCCGCACCCTTCACCGCCACCGGCCGCCCCGGCTTCAGCGACGGATTGCCGGTGACGGCGACCTCCACCTCCGCGAACGAGCCGGTGACGTCGTCGGCGAGCGCGGTGGCCGCCCGAGCCACCTCCGACTGCGTCGTGAACGGCGTGCCCGTCGCGGCGAGTTCGGCCGCGCCGAAGGGCGCCGACAGCTGTGCCGGAGTGATGTCCGAGACGATGTCCCGGCTCGCCACGGCGGGCGTCGGCGAGGACAGCGCCTGCTTGGTACGGGGGTCCCAGCCCCGCACGTCGACCCTCCCCACCTGCCCGGCGGCCGTCACCGACACCCGGCTGTGCAGCGTGTTCGCGCCGAAGTCCAGGACGTACGGGCTGGCCGCGGCCGGCGTGGTGTCGGCGGGCGCCGATGAGGCCGGCGGCAGTGCCGCGAAGACGAGCCGGCCCGCCGTGTCGACGGAGAGCCGGACGTCGTTCTCCCGGGCGAGCCGGGACAGGAAGTCCCAGTCCGTGGTGTTGGGCTGGGTGGCCAGCTCGTAGACGGTGGGCGTCGCCTCGACCTTGCCGAGGGGGATGCGGTTGAGCGCGGCGAGCTTCCGGACGATGTCGGAGGCCGTCATGTTCGGATAGCCCTCGACACGCCGGTTGCGCAGCAGGCGGTGGCCGGGGTCGTAGCCGCGCAGGATCAGGTACCGCCCCTGCCCGGGAGCCGCGTCCACCTCCACGGCGGTCACCTCGCCCGTCAGCATGGGCTCCCCGAGCCGCCCGTCGGTGAACGGGGACAGCACCGCCATCGCCCCCACCTTCAGATAGGGGAACTTCTCGGTGAGCGTCCCGTCCTTGTCGCCGAAGGTCAGCTGGAACGCGGACGGGACATTGACGCTGGCGTCCACCCAGCCCTCCGTGAGACGGACCGCCAGCGGGTCCGGGAGCGGCGTGCCGTCGAGCTGCACGTGGAGCACGGTGGTGAAGGTCTTCTCGCTCATGAGGCGCCCTCGTTGTCCGGCATGTCGGTGGTGGACGGGAGCAGCAGTTCCGTGCCGGGGCGCAGCCGCATCGGATCGTCGATGCCGTTCGCCTCCGCGATGACCCGCCAGCGCGTCGCGTCGCCGTACTCCCGCCAGGCGAGCGAGGCGAGGGAGTCCCCGGCGACCGTGCGGTGCGCCTTGCGGGCCGACAGCGCGCCCGACGTCGGGTTCTGCTTCTTCGTCGCGGTGGCGATCTCGGTGAGCGAGAGCGAGCAGGTCGCACGGATCGGTGTGCCGCTCGGACTGAACAGGGTGTACGTCGCCGAGACGGACGTCACGTACGCGACGAACCGCACCGTCGAGAACGACCCCCACGAGAACTCCACCCACGGCGGCGACGGCGCCTTCGCGCCGATGCTCTGTCGGGTCACCTCACAGCAGGAGAGCAGAAGCTCCACCTGCTGCTGCACGTCGTTCGAGGACGGGTCGTCGGACCGGTCCAGGAACACCTCCAGCTGGAGCCGGGCGGGCTCGCTGCCGGTGAACTTCGGCGGCGCGCCCCGGGTGTACGCCACCGCCCGCTCGGTGTGCCAGTTCGCGGACCGGCTGAGCTGCAGCTGATCCGGGTTGAACTGGAACCTCACCTCGCCGATCCGGCCGCCCATCGAGCCGCCCAGGTCCGTCGGCGGCTGGTGGATGGAGAGCGAAGCACGGGAAAGACCGCGGGCCGCCAGGGCGCCCATGACGCCGGCCATCTCAGGCACCCCCCGCGTCGGTGAAGCCGTGGTGCGCGATCTCCAGCGTCTCGGTGGCGACGGCCGGACTGGCCGGGTCCAGCGTCGGTCCCGTCCACCGCACCGGCAGCACCTCGACGAGACCCCACTGCGCGACCGTCGAACCGTCCGCGCGCAGCGCCGCGATCTGCGCCGTCGGGCGCGTGATGCCCGTCGCGAGGGACGAGATCCAGGCGGCGACCTTGGCCGTGTCCGGGGTGAGGGGGCGGGTGAGACGGATGGTGGAGAACGTGACGCGGGTGGGGAGCTGCCAGACGAAACCGTTGTTGCCGCCCTCCCGGCGCTGCTCCACCTCCACCTCGGAGGCCAGGCCGTCGCAGCCGTTGAACAGGCCGAGGTCCTGGCCGTCGATCGTGAGCTTGAAGAAGACGGTGGAAGCGGGGTCCGACTGCGTGGGCATGAGGCGGGTCTCTCGGTAGGCGGGGTCGGTGTCGGGGTGGGCGCCGGGATGGGCAGGCTCTGGTCAGTGACCGTGATCGCGGAGCCGGCCCACCCGCTCGCGGTCGGCACGGAGCTCGGCGCGCAGGAGGCGCGAGAGCGGGGTGACGAGCCGACGGGCCAACTCGTCGAGCTGGGTGGGCGATTCGGATCCGGGGACGGGAACGGGGACGGGGGCGGAGGGTGGGACGGCTGCTGGGCCGGTACTGCGCTGCACGGAGGCCGCGGGGGCTGCGGGGGCTGCGGGGGCGCGTGGTGAGCAGGGGGCGGGGGAGGCGGCGGTCGGCTGGATCGGTACGGGGAGCACCGGGGGAGGGGGAGGGGCTGCGGGTGTCGGGACGGGCGGGGGAGCGGGCGTGCTCTGGCGCTGCACTACCACCGGGCGGGCGACGGGCCGCGCGACGGACGGCGGAGCGAGGGGGACGACGACGGGACGGACGGCGCCGGTGGACGGCGCGGCGACGGAGCGCCGGACGGTCTGGACGGTGGGGACGCCGGGCGCGGCAGGCGTGGCGGGCGCGGCGATGGGTACGGCCGCCGGGGGAGTCGCGGGAGCCGTACGCGGACCGGCGGGCGCGCTCGCGGTGCCGGGGAGGCCCGGGGCGAGCGGCCGGTGGGTGGCGAGCGGCCGGGCGGAACGGCGCTGGACGGTGGGCGCGGCGGCACGGGGGAGGTCGGTGACGGTGACCACGGGGAGGGGCACGGAGGTGACCGGTCCGGCGGGGACACCTGCGACGGGCGCCACAGGGGCCGTGGGACTCTCGGCACGCGGTCCGGTCCGTACGGGAGTCGACGGCGGGGCGACCGGTTCGACCGCGGGGGGCGCCGGGGCGGTGGCCGGAGGGCGGGAATCCGTCGACGACGCCGGGGCTGCCGGGGCCGTCGGCCGGGGTGCGGCAGCGGAGGTAGGGGTGATCGGCGCCCCGATAGGGGACCGGCGGGGCGCGGTCCCGGGATGCGGCGTGGGCGAGGCGGTGGAGGAGTGCTGGACGGGCGCGCCGAGTCCCGGCCGGGCGGGGGGCGTTGCCGTGGCTCGGGGCGGCTGGGGAGCCCGGGGGGTCGGAGGTACGGGGTCCCCGGGCCCCGGTTTCGTTCCGGATACGGGAGCGACGGGGGGCGTTTCGGCCGGCGACGGCGTGGCGGTCGCCGTGCTCCAGTCGGCGCCCGGGGCGCGCCGTGAACGCCGTACGGAGGGACGGCGCTGCACCGGCGCGTCGGGCGCGCCGACGGGAGTCCCGGGCCCAGCGGGGGAATCAGGGCCCGGGACGTTCTGGGGCCGCCCGGTGCGCGAGGGCTCCGGTGCGGCGTTGTCGGATGCGGCCGTGGGCGTCGGAACGGCCGCTGCCTCGGCCGTACGAGGGGGAGTTGCCGCACGCTGGACGGCAGCGGTGCCGGGGGCGGGCGCGCCGACCGTCCTTGCGGCACCGGCCGGGGCCAGCCGGCGCGGCGGCTGCACGGGCCGGGCGGAGACCAGGGGCGAGCGCCGGGCGGACGCGGGCCGGACGGCCCTGGGTGCCATGGCACCCGCAGCCGTCGCCTCCGCGCGCGGTACGCCGACGGCCTCGCGCCCGGCAGGTTCGGAGGACGGTCCCGGGGCACTCGCGACGGCACGCTGAACCGCGCGAGGAGGGGAAGGGAGCGCGGCCGCACTGTGTACCGGAGCGGGCGGCGTACGGCGTACCGGAGCGGGCGCGTCAGCCCTCACCGGGGCGGCCGCTTCTCCCCGTACGGGAGCGGGCGCGGTACCTCGTACCGGCGTGGGCGCGTCGGTCCGCGCAGGGGAAGTCGTGGCCCGTTGTACCGGGGCGGTGGCCTTGCCTCGCACCGGGGCAGACAGGTCGTTCCGTACGGGCGTGGGTGCGTCAGCTCGTACCGGGGAAGTCGTGGCCCGTTGTGCCGGGGTGGTCGCGTTGTCCCGTACCGGAGCGGGCGCGTCGTTCCGTACGGGAGTGGGTGCGTCAGCCCGTACGGGGGAAGTAGTGGCCCGTTGTGCCGGGGCGTTGGCCTTGCCCCGTACCGGAGGAGGCGCATCGTTGCGTACCGGCGTGGGTGCGTCAGCCCGTACGGGAGAAGCCGTGTCTCGTCGTGGCGGCAGGGGTGCTTCTCGCCGTACCGGAGCAGGCGTACGACCCCGTGCCGGCGTGGTCGCCGTGTCCTTCGACGGAGCCGTCACCTCACCCCGTACCCGCGCGGGGGCATCGGGCCGTACGCCCGCCCGAGCCACCGTCTCCTTCCGCCCCGCGCCGCTCGACGGGGTCGTCACCGCCACCGGCAGTCGCAGGCCCGGCAGTTCCGCGGTGGGGGCGCCCGTCGGCTGTCGTACGGGGCGCACGGCGTCGAGGAGTACGCCTCCGGGCGCGTCCGGCACCGCGCCGTGGCCGAGGTCGGTCTGGAAGGAGGGGTTCCAGTGGGTGGCGAGCGACGCGGCGAAACCGTGCTCCGCGATGGTGCGGGGAGCCCCGTCGAGGACACGCCGCACGGGCGGCAGCCCGAGCCACGCGTCCCCCGGCGCCGTCACGGGCGCGACGGACTCCGCTCCGGACGACTTCCGCGCCCGCCACCTCTCGAACATGCCCACCTTCTCCGACCTCCTTTCCCGGTACTTCACTCACGCCTGCGACCGCTCCACCAGCGAGGCCACCTGTGCCACGTACCCGCGCCGGTCCGCGTGCTCCAGGTCGAGGATGTCGTCCATGCCCCAGTGGAGGTGGAAGGCGAGGTACGCGGTCTCCTCCTCGATCCGGTCGGCCGCGTACGTCACGATTCCCCCAGGCGGCTCCCGGCCAGCTCGACCTCGAAGGACTCCTCGCAGTGGGGGCAGGCGACGGCGGCCCGCGTGTGGCCCTCCGCGTTGATCTGCCGGTAGAAGTCCTGGAGGAACGCCAGGTCGGAGGCGAACATGTTCTCCATCGTCCCGTCGTGGACCGACGGGAGCGTGCCCAGCCGGGTGATGACCCGGCCGAGCAGCACCACGGACAGGTACGCCGGGTTCTCACGGACCCGGATGTCCCGCAGCGGCAGCAGCTCGTCCCGGGCCGTGGCCAGCCGCATCGCCCCGTGGCGGTGCACGGTGCCCGCCTCGTCGACGAACCCGCGGGGCAGCTCGAACGCGAACTCGGTGCGCAGGGGCTCCTGCCGGTGGTCGGGCTGTGGCCCCGCCGATCCTTCGCGTCGCATCAGCCGAGCGTCAGCTCTTCGAAGGTGATGGTGACCTGCTCGGTCAGGGCGGCCGCGTCGCCGGCCTTGGTGGAGCTCAGCTCGACCTTCGTGCACCAGGCGTTGCGGAGGTTGTACCGCTTCACCTCGGTCAGCTGGTAGTCCAGGAAGATGATGGACGCGTCCTTGCGGGCGGAGCCCATGTCGCCGGCGATGGAGGCGGAGATCCACTCGGTGAAGGCGGCGGACTGCGTGGCGCCGCGGGTCACCGTGCACTCGCCGGCCTTCTTGACGCCGGGGAGCTTCTTGATGATGGGCTTGCCGTCCGCCGAGACCTGCTGGAACTCGATGACGTCCTGCTCCATCGTGAGGCCGCTGATCTCCTGCAGGGTCTCGACCATGACGCCGTCGATCTGCAGGCCGAAATTGTGGGTGGTGAGGGCGTCACCGGTGTCGAGGGACATGCGGGTCACTCCTGTTCATGAGGGGGTCGGGAAGCATGGGGGAAGCGGGACGGGGATCACTCCTCCAGCTCGCCGCCGCCCCCCTGGAACTGCGCGAGGCGGAAGACCACGAACTCCGCGGGCTTCACGGGGGCGATGCCGATCTCGCAGACCACCCGGCCGAGGTCGACCGACTCCGGGGGGTTGGTCTCCGCGTCGCACTTCACGTAGAAGGCGTCCTCGGCGCGCTGGCCGAACAGGGCGCCCTGACGCCACTCGTTGACCAGGAACGCCGAGATGTTGCGGCGGATACGGGCCCACAGCGACGGGTCGTTGGGCTCGAAGACCACCCACTGCGTCCCGACGAGGATCGACTCCTCGAGGTAGTTGAAGTAGCGGCGGACGTTCAGGTAGCGCCAGGCGGGGTCGGAGGCGAGCGTCCGCGCGCCCCACACCCGGATGCCCCGGCCCTGGAAGGCGCGGATGCAGTTGACGCCGATCGGGTTGAGCAGGTCCTGCTCGCCGCGCGTGATCTGGAGCTCCAGGTCGACCGCGCCGCGCACGATCTCGTTGGCGGGCGCCTTGTGGACGCCGCGCTCCGAGTCGTTGCGGGCCCAGACGCCGGCCATGTGACCGGACGGCGGCACCGTGCGGGTCTGGCCGCCGGCCGGGTCGAACGACTTGATCCACGGGTAGTAGAGCGCGGCGTACCGGGAGTCGTAACCGGCGGTCTCCTGGCGCCACTTGCGGATGTCCCGGGCGCCCAGTCCCGGCGGCGGGTCGAGGATCGCCATCCGGTCGCCCATCAGCTCGCAGTGCGCGATCAGGCCGAGCTGGACGGCCTTGACCTGCTCCAGGTCGATGAGCCCCTGCTGGTAGGCCGCCATCAGGTCCGGCACGGCGACCATGTTGATCTCGTCGAGGGCCTCCAGGCCGCCGAAGCCGGTGCGGTCGGCGGAGTCGCCGATGAACTGCCCCGGCTCCATCGCGGCGGGCGCGTCGGCCCGCACCGCGACCTGTGCCGGGGTCTGCGAGGGCGGGGCGAGGGTGACGGTCTGGGCGTCGGGCCTGGCGAGCTGCCCGCCGGTCGCGGCCTCCTCCAGGACGATGGCCTTGGAGCGCTGCCTGACCTGTGCGACGACGTAGTTGCGGGCGCTCTTCTTCGCGGAGGCGTCGAAGCTCTCGACGACCTTCTCGCCGTCCTTGACGAGCAGCTTGAACCGCTCGGGCTCGCCCTCGACGTCCTGCACCTCGACGGTGAGCGCCCCGCCGGCCCCGGACCCGGCGGCGACGGCCGCGACCCGGAAGGTGCCGAGCGCGACGGCCTCGCCGGCGACGAGCTCGCGCGGGGCGGCGGTGGCCGTCCCGACGGGCTCCGCGGCGCCCTGGGCGTCCCCGCCGCCCACGCGCACCACGTACGCGGCGGTGCCGCCGTTGTTGAAGAAGCCGTACACGGAGTGGGCGAGGTAGTACCCGTCCGTGAAGTCACCGAAGGACGCGACGTACTGCGACCAGTTGGTGACGAGCACCGGCTCGTTCAGCGGTCCGGTCGGCGACAGGCCGACGAAGGCCGCGACGGAGGTCCCGACGCCCTCGATGGGCCGGGAGCCGCCGGCGACTTCCTCGACGTAGACGCCGGGGGACAGGTAGGTGGGCATGAAGGGTGGTCTCCTTGGGCGTGCCGGGTGGTGGGGTTCTGGTGTCGGAGGGCCGGGCGGGAACCGGCGGACCCTCCTAGGTGGCAGCCGGCGGGTGCCGGGCCGTCAGGCGCTGGTTCTGCCGTACGGCCACGTCTATGCGCACGTCCTGGACGAGGCTGCCGATGAACATGAGGTCGGCCATGAGGTCGGCGTAGGAGCGTTGGGCCTGGACGTCGCGGAATTCGATGCGCTGCTCGTCGGGCGGGGTGCCCGCGCCCATGTGTTCCAGGTTGACCCCCTGGTAGTGCAGGCGGTCGTCCCGGTGGGCGGCGACCTTGTCCCGCAGTCGCTGCGAGGCCGTGGCGTGGAGCGGGAAGTCCTTGACGTGCTCCTGGAGCCGGGCCACCGCGGCGGCGAGGTCGGTGCTGCCTGCCGCCGCCTGTGCGCTCAAAGTGTCGAGTTCCGTGTTCAGTCCGGCGAGCAGGTCCGCGCCGCCGGGCAGGGAGCCGGTCCAAGGGGCGTTCTCGTGGTCCGCGTCGCCGCGATCACCGCCGAACTGGACCAGCCAGGCCTCCCAGCCCTGCTCCCAGGCCCGTACGGACTCCAGGAAGAGTTCGACGCTCCCGCCGAACGCGGTGGACGCGTCCATGGAGATGTGGCCGCCGCCTCCGTGGATGGAGTTGTCGACGAACAGACCGACGGACGCCGACGTGGCGATGCCGAACACGTGGTTCTGGATGATCCGGTTGAGGACTCCACCGTTCGCGAAGGCGCCGATGGGACTGGGCTGGGTCTGGGTCTCCAGGCACGCGTCGTCGAGACTGAGCGCCCACCACCACGAGAAGCCGTTGTCGTCGGGGTTCGTGTAGGTGAACCTCTTGGCCGGCTGGCCCTTCACCTGGAAGTCGGACACGGCGACCTGGAGGTTGGAGCCCGGCACGGGCTGTGTGAGCACCGCGGCGGCCCAGGCGTTCATCTTGCCCACCGCGTGGGTGATGGTCGCGCGGGCTTTGGCGAGGGGGACGCCCTTCAGACCGCTGATGTCGACCTGGAGAGCGGTGCCGGTGGAGGAGCCGGTGCCGTTGATCGTGGCATCCGTGAACGTGAACTCCGTGCCGATCAGGGTCTCCCTCAAGGGCTGCGCGTGGTCCTGGCGCGCCGAGGTCTGTCGGGTGGCGACCTCCTGCTCCATGACGTTCAGACAGGAGACCAGGGTGGACACCTGGGCGTCGCTGACGGTCTCGGCGTGCGTGACGTCGCTGAATCCCAAGGCCATGGCTGCTCCGGTCCCGAACTGCTGGGACCATGCCTGGTTGCTCGCGAGGAGGGCCCCGAGGAGTTTGTTCCTGGGCCCCTTCGAGCCCTCCAGGGAGCCGCGGACCTCCTGGATGTTCGCGTACGCCTTGAGGATCCGCGTCCAGTTGGCGGCGACGTAGGCCCGCGCGCCGGCCCCGTCCCCGGCCGGGTCGTGGAAGCGCTGGACGGTCCGGCCCTCCGCTCGCCCGGTGGCGACGGCGCGCTGAACGGGGCCCGTCTGCACGGAGTCCGTCCGAGCGGGCCGTCCGGCCAGGGCCCGGACCGCGTTCGCCTCGGCCTCGCGCTCGAAGCGGTCCGAGGGGTCCGAGACCCTCAGACCGGAGCCGTCGTCCGTGCCGGCCACCGGGCCCTGCCGCTGCTGGATCACGTGCGTCAGCTCGTGCGCGAGCGTGTGCCGGTCGCCGCCGCCCTGCCCGATGACCACATGGGAACCCGAGGTGTACGCACGGGCACCCATCTCGGCGGCCGAGGCCTTCGCCGCCGCGTCCGTGTGCACGCGTACGTCGGAGAAGTCCGCGCCGAGACGGGACTCCATGTCCGCGCGGACCGAGTCCTCCAGCGGGCGGCCCGCCGAGCGCAGCACGTCGGGCACTGAGGAACGCTGCACGGTCTGCCCGTTCTCCGGAGCGTGGCCGCAGCCGGCGCCGTGGACGTGCGTGCCGCGCTGCACCGCCGCCGCGAACGCCGCGTTCCCCACGGCCCGCTGCAGCGCGGCCGCCGCTCCCGGGGCGAGGTGTGCTGTCCCGCCGGCCGCAGCGAGCCGTGCCGCGTCCTCCGACAGGGAGTCCCGGGCGGCAGCGCGCGGCACCGGGCGGTCGCTCCGGTCCGCTCCCGGCTTGTCGCGGTGTGTCGACTCCATCGTGCTTGTCCTCCCCTTCTCTCGTGGACATCGGCCGAACGCTGACGACTCTCGCCGAGTCCCGGCGCCCCGACCAGGGAAGAAGGGGCGCTCACGAGGGCAGCAGGGGCTGCCCCAACGGTCACGCTCCCGGGGTGCGCGCCTCCGGCGCCGGTACGCTCACGAGCACCGGAGCAGTACGACGGCGGGGGATGCCCGTGCCCCTTGACACGGCGCCCCGGCGTGCGAGGGTAGGGCTGGAGGCGCCACCCCCGGCCGCGACCGGGCCCGTGCTCCGGTCTTGGGCCCCGCACCGCCCCAAGGGGCTTCGGGGCAGGCCGTGTTGCCCCCGCACCGGCACTTTCGGGCAGCCGGAACCCACCCCCGCCCCCCTAGCCTGCGGTCATGACCATCTGGACCTCTCTGGACCCGGCCGATGTCACCGTCGAGCCGGGGACCCGGACTTCCGCCCGGCTACGGGTGCGCAACACCGGGGACACCGTCGAGGAGTACCGGCTCTCCCTCGTCGGCAAACCCTCGGGCTGGTCCCGGGTCGAGCCGGACGTCCTCCGCCTCTACCCGGGCAGCGAGGGGACCGCCGAGATCACCTTCGCCCCGCCCCGTTCCTCGGACGCGGAGGCGGGACCCCACGCGTACGGCGTCCGCGTCGACCCCCGGGAGAACGCCGGCGCCCGCGACGTGGTGGAGGGCCGGCTGACCGTCACGCCCTTCGCCGAGACCCGCGCCGAGCTGCTGCCGCCCGCCCTCGTCGGCCGCTTCCGGGGCCGGGCCCGCATCGCCGTCGACAACCTCGGCAACACCCCGCTGACCGCGTCCCTGATCGCCCGCGACGAGGCCAACCGGCTCACCTTCGACGTACGGCCGAACGCCGTGCAGATCGCCCCCGGCCGCGCCGCCTTCGGCGAACTCGTCGTACGGTCGCAGGCAGTGCGCTGGACCGGCGCCGAGGAGTCGCACCGGTTCACCGTCGCCGTCCGCCGCGCGGGCGACGACACCGCTCTCGACCTGGAGGCCACGTACGACCAGCGGCCCGTCTTCGGGAACTGGCTGGTCGTGGCCGGCGGACTCCTGGTGACCGCCGCCATCGCCTTCGCCGTGCTCTGGTTCGGCTTCTCCCCGAAGATCGTCAGCGCCGCCAAGGAGATCCAGGCCACCGGCGCGCCCAGGCCCGCGGCGCAGGGCGGCGGGGACGAGCTGCCCGAAGCGCCCCCGCCCGGCGGACCCACGCCCGGCGGGAAGCCGCCCGGCGGCGCGCCTCCGCCGGTGGACGGAGGACCCCCGCCGGCCGGGGGAGACGGCGGGGCGGACGAGGGTGCCGGTGACGGCTCGGGCGGCGGGGCGACCGGCGGCGGATCCGGCGGGGGCGCCGCGCCGACCGACCCCGGGCCGGGCACCGGCGACGGCGGCAACCAGCAGCCGCCGCCCCCACCCGCCTCCACGAAGACCCTTCCCCCCTGGGTCCAGGGCGACCCGAAGGACCTCGTCGTCGAGTACGCCCAGGAGCGCCTCGCCGCCATGAGCGGCACCAACCCGTGCAGACTCACGGGTAGTTGGAGCCGCGGGGTCATCGACAGGGCGACCCGTGACGCGATCGCCTGCTACCAGCGCGCCGTCGTCCAGGACGCCGAGAACGGCAAGAACTCCGGCGAGATCCTGAACGTCGACACGGAGGGCACCCTCGGGCGCGCCACCCTCACCTCCCTCTGGGCCCAGGGCATCACGCCCGACGAGGTGAAGCCGGGGAGCAGCGGCATGGAGAACACACAGCTGATGGCGGCCTTCTGGTGGGCGTACAACCGCAGCTCCTCCGACGACGACCTCGCCAAGGCGCGCACCCGCGCCCAGTACGGCATCGACAACCTCCGGACCGGGAAGGTGACGGCCACCCGGAACAGCAGCAACGTCCAGGACCACATCCGCCAGTACCAGACGGCCGTCGGACTGCCCGCCACCGGCACCGTCGACTGGCCTACCCTCCGCAAGATGGTCGGCGGCAGCGTGATGTGAGCCGACGGCGGACGTCAGGCGAAGGGCCGAGGGGGCCACCCGCGCGGGTGGCCCCCTCGGCCCTTCACGCGATCACGGCGCCCAGGGCGCGTCGACGTCCAGGACCAGCCTTCCCGCCTTCCGGTACTCGCGCCGCGCCCCGGCCCGTACGTCCTCGCCGGTCACGGCCGAACCGCGGGCCGCCGCCAGATAGCCGGCCGTCACCGCCGCCGAGCGGATCGCGCCGCCGGCGAGCTCGAACTCCACGGCGCACCGCGCGATCTCCTCGTCCAGGCCCTCCGCCTTCGGCGTGCCCGCCAGGCAGGAGCGCCAGAGCGAGACGCGCTGCCCGGGATCGGGGAAGGGGAAGTCCACGACCAGGTCGAGCCGGCGGGTGAACGCCTCGTCGATGTTGGCCCTGAGGTTGGTCGTGAGCACCGCGATCCCGTCGAAGGCCTCCAGGCGCTGGAGCAGATAGGCGCTCTCCAGGTTGGCGTACCGGTCGTGCGAGCTCTTCACCTCCGACCGCTTGCCGAAGACCGCGTCGGCCTCGTCGAAGAGGAGGACGCAGTCCGTGCGGTCCACCTCGGCGAAGATCCGCTCCAGGTTCTTCTCGGTCTCGCCGACGTACTTGTCGACCACCGACGAGAGGTCCACCACATAGAGGTCGAGGCCCAGTTCGCCCGCGACGACCTCCGCGCCGAGCGTCTTCCCGGTGCCCGACTCCCCGGCGAACAGCGCGACGACACCGCGCCCCCGACCGCCCCCCGTGCGCAGCCGCCACTCGCCCAGCACCCGGTCCCGGTCGCGGGCCCGGCCGGTCAGCTCGCGCAGCATCCCCAGCGGCTCCTCGGGAAGCACGAGATCGGCGAACCCGACGGCCGGCCGGATCCGCCGCGCATGGCTGTCGAGGAGCGGCGCCGACACCAGCCGGGCGCCGCGCCGCAGCTGCGCGAGCGTCAGCGCCGTGCCCTCGAACGCGGCGAGCGCCCGGGCGGAACGCGCCGCCCGGCGCACCTGGTCGCCACTGAGGCGGTACGGGGCGGTGGCCGCGTCCAGGTCGAAGTCGAGTCCCACCGGCCCGAGTTCGCGGTGCCAGTGGCCGTCGGGGCCCGCCGTGTCCTCCGGTGCGTCGAGCGCGATCAGCTCCGCGTCCGGCGCCCACCGGAGATCGGGCGCCTCGGTGCCGGCGAGGACCACCGTCGCACCGGACGAGGCGAGGGCGCGCACCAGCGGTCCGGGCCGCGGAGGCAGCGGGTCGACGACCACGGCGGCGCCGCGCAGCCGGGCCTCACGCAGCAGCAGCCGCGCCGCTCCCTCGGCCACGCCCTCCGGCCGGTACCGCAGCACGGGCCGTCCGGCGGCGCGCAGCGCGGCCACCACCCCGTCCGTGGCGGCCCCGGGGACGCGCTGACGCAGATGGACGGTGACGGGCCCGGCGGCGACGACCCGCGCCCCGAGCGCCGTGGCGGCCTCGTCCCCCGCCCCCGCCGGCAGCAACTCCACCTCGGCGGCCCGGAGTCCCGCGTCGAGCCGCCCGTCGTCGCCGAGGAGGTGTGCCACCACCCGCTCCGGCACGCGCAGGGCCCGCCCGGGCAGCGGCCGGTCCTCGTCCTCGATCTCCAGGAGGCCGCCGGACCGCAGCGGGGCGGCCGGATGGAAACGGTCCCGGGCGGCCGGGTCGAAGGGGCCGGTGCCCGCCAGGTCCAGGGCCAGGGCCACGGTGGCGCGCCGCCGGCCCACGTCGTCGTTGAGGTATCCGTACAGCGGCTCGAAGCCCCGGTCCACGTCGGGCGCGAGCGCCGCGAGGAGGACATGGGCGTCGAGCGCGGTGAGTCCGAAGTCCCGTGCCAGGAGAGCCAGTCGGCCCGTTCCGCCCAGGTCCGGAAGGGGAGCGCTGTCGTCCTGCACCGCCGGTCCCCGCCTCGCCGTCGGTCCCGGCTCCGCCGCGATCCGGCGGGCCGTCTCCCCGGTGACGTACAGGCCGCGCAGCGGATCGCCGGCCGTGGGGTCCCCGGCGCTCCGGGCGTCCACGAGCGCGGCGACCCGGTTCCGGAGCGCGCGGACCAGACCGAGCACGCCGTCGGCACCCCGGAGGTCGTCCCCGCTCATGCGCCGCCCTCCTGCCGCGGGTCCGCCCTGACGCCGATGCGTCGCCGCATCCGGGGAGCGGAGTCGCCCGGTACGCCGTCGATCCCGCGTACGAGGACCTCCGCGCCCTCGGTGACCGGCGGCGCCGCCTCGTGCACCGGAGCGACCGGGAACGGTGTGGTGACCACGACGTCGAGCGAGGGCTTGAGCTCCCCGCCGAGCGCGGACCAGATGTCCGCCAGGGAGCGCGACTCGGCGGGCGGTACCGCGACGGAGAGCGGCAGGGACGTGGCGATCGGCCGCACGGACTCCGGCACCGCGTCTCCGGAGAGCACCTCGTGCGGCAGGAGCAGCGCCAGCGCGCCCGACAGGAGCCGGTGCTCGTCCTCGGGCCGTGAGGTCCAGGCGGTCACCAGGTAGGAGAGCCGGAACCAGCGCGGTGGCAGGCGCCTCCGCGTCACGATCCCGTCGGCGTCCCGCTCGGCCCGTGCGCCACGCTCGCGCCGGGCCACGTCCTCCCGGATGTCGTACAGGTAGGCGTTGAGCGTGGGGGTGGTGCGGCGGGCCGCCCAGTCACGGGTCGGGGCGTCGAAGGCGATGTCGCCCGTCACGGCGGGGGCGAGCAGCCGGCGCAGGGCCCCGTCTATCTCGTGGATCATCAGATGTAGCCTTCGCGGAGCGCGTACGCGACGGCATGCGCCCGGTTGGTGAGCTGGAGACGGGTCATGAGCGAGTGCAGGACGTTCTTCACGGTGCGCTCGGAGTAGGCGAGCTTCTCGCTGATCTGCCGGGTGTCCAGGCCCTCGGCGAGCAGCCGCAGCACGTCCACCTCGCGGGGCGCCATCCCGAAGAGCGGCACCGACCCGCCGGTACCCGTTCCCGCCGCCGTGGCCCGCTGGAGCCGGCCCACCTGGTTCAGGAGACGGCTGACCAGGTCGGGCGGCAGTTCGCCCTCGCCCCGCGCCGCGCTGTGCACGGCGCTCAGCAGCCGCTGCTCGGTGGCCTGGTGGCGCCAGATGATGGCCCGTACCCCGTGCTCGACCACGGTCAGGAGGTCGGGCTCGCGCAGCTCGCGGGCGACCAGCACGACGCGCTGGTCGCGGCCGCGCAGCAGGCGCCGGAGTTCCGCGGTGGTGGGTTCGTCGATCCGGTCCGCGAGCATCACCGCCACCGCGGGGGCGTCCCCGTTCCCGTCGTCGTGCTCGGGCACGAAGTCGATGGTCGGCTGGTGCCGTAAGTGGCTGATGAGCCCGGCCCTGCTGAGTGGATCGGATGCGTGGACGGTCACCGTCACCCGTGTGGTGAGCACTTCCGCTACCTGCTCCTTCTCACGCGCCTCGACCGTCCGGGCGTGGTCGGGCGCCCGGAACCGGCCGGCGCGGCGACGGCGGCCTCCCGGCCGTCGGTCGCCACGCACGGCGAGGCTCCCCGTGGTCTGCTGGTCCGTGGCCGGCGCACCGGTCACGATGGTCCTGTCCAGCTTCCCGCGCGGTACTCACGTCTCGCTAACGCTCCGCTGCCGCGCTCCGGAACCTCGCGCCGGGGCCGTCCACAACGCTCTTCCCGTGTGGCGCCCGCCACTTGGGGCGTCCGCGCGGCGGCGGGAGGGCGGTTCTCAGGTCATGTTGAAGTACGGGAGGGGGCCGGCCGGCTGGTCGGCGGTCACGCGGCGGATCACGGCGATCGCCAGGATCGAGTCCAGGATGCCGATGGCGTGGTCCACCGGGTTGTGGTACTCGGTCTGATGGAGCACCAGCAGGTGGACCGCGACCGAGAGCGGGCCGTCGGCGAGCCAGACGAACCACCAGATGTTGATCAGCCAGGTGTCGCGGGGCGGGCCGCCGGCGCGCCGGATGTCCAGGGTGATGCGCCGGGGCAGCCACCACATGGCGAGCGGGATGATCCAGGCGCCGAGGGCGAAGCCCGGAGCGTACTTGTGGGTGCCCGGCGCGAGCACCTCGGCGTTGCAGCGGGCGCGGTGGAACCAGACCAGGAACGAGATCCAGCAGAGGATCTGGAGGAAGCCGAGCGCGGCGTTCCCGTCCTCGAGCCAGGGGGCGTCGGGGCCGGTGAAGATGACGTACGCCTCGGCGAGGGCCGACGTGGCTATCAGGCACTGGACGATGAGGGCGGGCCCGGCGGGGTTGCGGAAGCGGTAGCGCGGCCCGCGCACGGCCGCGGGCCCGACGGGCACGTTGTACTGGTCCATGTTTCATCCCCCCGAACGCGGCCGAGTGGTACGGCTGCCTTGATCACCGGCATCGTAGGGGCGCGCGGTCCCACCGGCCAAGGGCCGGGAGCCGGGGAAGGGGTCGGGGTCAGCGGCCGTCGTCCGGCACGTCGTACGGGGTGCCCGGCTCCGGCGGTTCCGGGACCGGCCCGATCGGCTGGTCGGGGTCGAGCTTGATGCCCAGGCGCGGGGTGACACCCGCGAGCAGACCCCAGAGGGCGTCGCTCAGGAAGTGGGTCAGGTCGTCCAGGGAGCTCCGCGACTCGGGGTGGGCGGCCCACTGGTTCACCACGCCGTCCACCAGGCCGACCATGCCGAACGCCAGGTTGAGGTTGAACCCCGTGGGCGCCGCCTCGCCGTCGAGGAACCGCTCGGCGTACGTGTCCAGGAGCCGGGCGAGGTGGAGGGCGACGGCGGTGCGGGTCCCCGCGACCGCGCGTGAGCCGGCGGCGGGCTGCCCGGGCGAGCCGGTGCCGAGGAAGCGGTGGAGGTGGGGGTGGAGCGCCACCCAGCCCACGTAGGTGGCCGCGGCGAGTTCGATCGCCTCCCGGATCGTGCCCTTGGGGTCGAGGGCGGGGGACAGGGCGGTCATCAGGTCGTCGGTGATGCGCGCGCGGATCTGCTCGTCGAGGTCCTCGCGGCTGCGGAAGATCCGGTAGACGACGGAGCGGGGCATGCCGGCCTCGGCGCCGATCGCCGCCACGCTGACCGTGGTTCCTTCGCGGCCGATGACGGCGAGCGCCGCGGTGAGGACCTGGTCCCGGCGTTCGGCGCGGTGGCCGGTCCAGCGGGTGTCACGGCCGTCGGGGCGCCCGTCGTTGCGTGTGTGTCTGTCCTCGGCCACGGCGTGGATCGTACCCGGCAGCGGGGACGGGACCGGGTCGGAGGGGTGGCGCAGGTCACGTTACCGCCGGTATCCTGGACGCGGTGACACAGGTAAATTCCGGGACCTGAGGAAGAATGCCCGCCGGTACGACCGGCAGTGGAGGGGACGGACATGGAGAACCAGCACGTCGACGTGCTGATCATCGGCGCGGGCCTGTCCGGCATCAGTGCCGCCTGCCACCTGCTCGCCGGGAATCCCGGAGCCACGTACACGATCATCGAGCGACGTGCCGGGATCGGCGGCACCTGGGACCTGTTCCGCTACCCAGGCATCCGCTCGGACTCGGACATGTACACCTTCGGCTACGGCTTCCGCGCCTGGCACGGCACCAAGGTCCTCGCCGCCGGCCCGGACATCCGCCGCTACATCCGGGCCACCGCCGAGGAGCACGGCGTCGCCGACCGCATCCGCTTCGGCCACCGGGCCCTCCGGGCGGACTGGTCGAGCGCCGAAGGCCGCTGGACCGTCGAGACCCTCGACGAGGCCACCGGCGAGACCCGCCTCCTCACCGCCCGCTTCCTCGTCGGCGCCACCGGCTACTACGACTACGACGCAGGCCACCGCCCCGAGTTCCCCGGCGAGGAGCGCTTCCGCGGCACCCTCGTGCACCCGCAGCACTGGCCCGAGGACCTCGACCACACCGGCAAGCGCGTCGTGGTCATCGGCAGCGGCGCCACCGCCATCACCCTCGTCCCCGCGATGGCCCCCGAAGCCGCCCACGTCACCATGGTCCAGCGCTCGCCCACGTACGTCCTGGCGCTCCCCGCGGACGACCCCCTCTCCGTCCTCCTGCGCCGGCTGCGCGTCCCCGCCGCGCTCGTCCACCGGGTCGGCCGCACCCGCAACATCGCGATGCAGCGCGCCCTGTACGCCCTGTGCCGCAAGGCCCCCCGCCTCATGCGCAAGGTGCTCCTCGGCGCCGTGCGGGCGCGGCTCGGCAAGAGCGTCGACATGCGCCACTTCACCCCGGCGTACAAGCCCTGGGACCAGCGGCTGTGCGTCGTGCCCGGCGGAGACCTCTTCACGACGCTCAGGAGCGGCCGGGCGTCCGTCGTCACCGACCACATCGAGACGTTCACCGAGGCCGGCGTCAAGGTCAGGTCCGGCGAGGAGATCCCCGCCGACATCGTCGTGACGGCCACCGGTCTGCGCATGCAGCTCGCCGGCGGCATGGAAC
Source organism: Streptomyces sp. TLI_105 (assembly GCF_900105415.1). Taxonomy (GTDB): domain Bacteria; phylum Actinomycetota; class Actinomycetes; order Streptomycetales; family Streptomycetaceae; genus Streptomyces. The sequence continues at coordinate 7,662,526 of NZ_FNSM01000001.1, forward strand.
TCGCGGTCGACGGAAAGCCCGTCGTCACCCGCCACCACCTGCTCTACAAGGGCGTGATGCTGGACGGCGTCCCCAACCTGGCGATGATCATCGGCTACACCAACGCCTCCTGGACGCTCAAGGCCGACCTCGCCTCCGCCTACATCAGCCGGCTCATCGCCCACATGGACCGCCACGGCCTCACCGCCGTCACCCCCGTCGCCACCGAGGCCGACCGCTCCTCCGTCTCCGTCATGGGCGAGTCGCTGACCTCCGGCTACATCGCCCGCGGCGACGCGATCATGCCCCGCCAGGGCACCCGCGACCCGTGGCGGATCCGGAACGACTACTACCGCGACCGCCGCGCGCTGCGGCGGTCCCCGATCGAGGACCCCGCGCTCCGCTTCGACCGCGCGGTTCCCGACGGGCGCCCCGCCGAGCGGGAGGACCGGACCCCCGCGGTCTGACCCCTCCGAAAGCCCTCGGAAAAGCACCTCGAAAAGCCCTCGAAAAACCCCTCAGAAAAGCGCCTCCGGACAGACGACCGCGAGAGACCGAGGACGACGATGACCAGCGTGCAGAGCTACCACGAGAGGCTCCGGACCCTGTCCGAGGCCTCGGTGCACATCCACTTCGACGCGTTCACCGACATCGACTGGGACCACCCCGACTTCGCCATCGACCCGACGGACCCCCGCTGGGTGCTCCCCGCGGCCGACCCCCTGGGCGGCCACCCCTGGTACCAGGAGCAGCCGTTGGAGGTCCGGACGCGCATCGGACTGTGGCGGTACGCCAACATCGTCAAGGTCGGCATGCAGTTCGAGAACGTCCTCATCCGCGGGGTGATGGACTACCTCTTCGCCCTGCGCAACCAGAATCCGGAGTTCCGCTACCTCACCCACGAGGTCACGGAGGAGTGCCACCACACCCAGATGTTCCAGGAGTTCGTGAACCGCGCGGGCGCCGACGTGCCCGGCGGGCGCCGCTCCTTCCGCGTGCTCAGCCGCTTCCTGCCCCTGGCCGGCTCGCTGGTCCCCGAGTCCTTCTTCACCGGCGTCCTCGCCGGGGAGGAGCCCATCGACCACCTCCAGAAGGCGATCCTGCGCGGCGGCGAGGACATCCACCCCCTGATGCGCCGGCTCATGCAGATCCACGTCGCCGAGGAGGCCCGGCACATCTCCTTCGCCCACGAGTTCCTGCGCGTCAAGGTCCCCGGCTACGGCAGGGCGCGCCGGGGCGCGCTCTCGGTCGCCTTCCCGCTGATCATGCGGGTGCTCGGCGACGTCATCATGGTCCCCGACAGGAAGGCCGCCGAGACGATAGGCGTGCCCCACTGGGTGATCAAGGACATCTTCTGGAAGTCGCCCGACGGCGAGAAGATGCTCCGCGACCTCTTCTCCGACGTGCGGATGCTCGCCGAGGACATCGGCCTGATGAACAGGGCCTCCCGGCGCGTGTGGAAGGCGCTGCGCATCGACGGCCGCCCGTCCCGCCACCGCGGCGAACCCGCCCCGCACGCCGCCTGACGGAGCCGGCCGACCGAGAGCCGCCCGACCGGGAGCCGGCCGACCGGGAGCCGGCCGACCGAGAGCCGACCGAGAGCCGGCCGACCGAGAGCCCGTCTCCTCACCGGTCCCGTGAACGGAGAACCCTTCCCCATGCCGTACGTCGTCACCCGGTCGTGCTGCGCGGACGCCTCCTGCGTCCTGGCCTGCCCGGTCAACTGCATCCACCCCGCCCCCGGCGAACCGGGCTTCGGGCAGACCGAGATGCTGTACGTCGACCCCCGCACCTGCGTCGACTGCGGCGCCTGCACGTCGGCCTGCCCGGTGGACGCGCTCAAGCCGCACACCGGGCTCACCCCGGCGGAGTTGCCGTTCCTCGAACTCAACCGCGCCTACTACGACGCCCATCCGCACGAGGACCGGACGCCGATGGCCCTCGTGCCCGCGCAACGCCGCACCTCCGCGGCCGAGTTGTGGGTCGCCGTCGTCGGCGCCGGACCGGCCGGGCTGTTCGCCGCCGACGAGCTGCTCCGGTACCCGGGCGTCACCGTCACCGTCCACGACCGGCTGCCCACCCCGTACGGGCTCGCCCGCGCGGGAGTGGCCCCCGACCACCAGGACACCAAGCAGGTCGCCCGGCTGTTCCGCACCGTCGAGAGCCAGCCCGGCTTCTCGTACCGGCTCAACACCGAGATCGGCCGCGACCTGCACCACGAGGACCTGGTCCGCGACCACCACGCCGTGATCTACGCCGTCGGCGCGGCCACCGACCGGCGGCTCGGCATCGACGGCGAGGACCTGCCCGGCAGCGCCTCCGCCACCGACTTCGTGGCCTGGTACAACGGCCACCCCGACCACAGCGCCACCCCCTACGCCCTGGACGGCGAGCGGGCCGTCGTCATCGGCAACGGCAACGTGGCCCTGGACGTGGCCCGCGTCCTCACCGCCGACCCCGACACCCTGGCCCGCACCGACATCTCCGACCGGGCGCTCGCCGCGCTGCGGACGAGCCGCGTCCGCGAGGTCGTCGTGCTCGGACGCCGCGGACCGGCCGAGGCCGCGTTCACCCTGCCGGAACTGCTCGCCCTCGCCGCGCTCGACGGCGTCGACGTCCTCGTCCAGGGCTGGCCGGCCGACGTGCCCCCGGATGCCACGCCCAAGATCGCCGTGCTCGCCGAGCTGGCCGCCCGGACCCCCGTGGCGGGCCGCCGCCGCATCGTCCTGCGCTTCCGGACCCGCCCGACCCGGATCCTCGGCGACGACCGGGTGACCGGTCTGACCGTCGAGACGGCCGGGGCCGTGGAGAGCATCGAGGCCTCGCTCGTCCTGCGCGCGATCGGCTACCGCGCGCGGCCCGTGCCCGGCCTCCCGTTCGACGAGACGACCGGCACGGTGCCCCACGAGAGGGGCAGGGTCCGCCCCGGCGTGTACGTGGCCGGCTGGATCAAGCGCGGCCCCCAGGGGTTCATCGGCACCAACAAGTCCTGCGCCCAGGAGACCGTCTCCGCGCTCCTCGACGACCTCGAAGCCGGCCTGCTCACCGCCCCCACCGGCGGGGACCCGGCGTCCGGCGGGCACCCGGAGGCCGTCGGCCTCGACGGCTGGCGGGCGATCGACGAGGGCGAGCGCGCGGCGGGCCGCCGCCAGGGACGCCCCCGCGTGAAGCTCGTCGACAGGGAGGAGCTGCTCGCCACCGCACGCTCCGCGTCGGGCCGCCCGCCCGCTTCCTCCTGACCTAGCGTCGGGTCGACCCCCTCGGGCGGAAGCGGGCCTGGGTGAGGCGGGGGGAGGCGGCGGGGCGGCCGGCGATGAGGGACTGGAGGATGTCGAGGAGGGCCGCCGAGCTGTCGACCGGGTTCAGTTCGAGCGCGGAGGCGGGTCACGGAGCCCGCCGCCGAACGGGTCACGGTCTGAAAGACACCCCCTACGAGCGGAGGAAGGCGCGGACTCCCCGGGAGACCGCGTCGTCTCCCAGCAGCGCGTTGTGGTCGAGGCAGCCGGCGCCCTCGTTGACGGCGCCGGCCAGCGGCACGCTGCTGTCGGGGTTGATGACCTCGTCGCAGTTCGACCACCAGGTGGCGTAGCGCACGGCCCCGGGCGTCTCGTCGCCCTCCGCGAGCTTCTTCTGCACGTAGGAGCCCGGCGTCATGTCGCGGCAGGCCTGGTCCCACAGCGCGCACGCCCACGCCGTACCGGTGCCGTGGTTGGGGCCCGCGAGGGAGACCCAGTGGGCGACGGAGGACTGGCCGGCGGCGTCGAACTTCACGTACCAGCGGGTGACGAGGCTGCCGAAGGAGTGGGCGACGAGATCGACCCGGGCGGCCCCGGTCTGCCGCCTGACGCCCTCGACGTACGCGGCGAGTTCGCCGGACAGGACCTCGTTGACGGACCGGTGCGTGTCGTAGCCGAAGGAGAACAGCTCGGCGTCGGTGTACCCGTCGGCCTTGAAGTCCGCGCGCAGTCCGCCCCATACGCCCGGGTCGGCGTTGTACCCGTGGACGAACACGACGGGGGTACGGGCGGAGGAACCGGGCGCGGGCGTCTCGGCCCGGACGGGCGCCGTCGGCAGGAGCAGGGACGCGAGGACGGCGAGCAGCGGAGCGGCGATCCGGCCACGGAGTCTCAACACGCTTTCCCCCAAGACGAGTTACGCGCGGTTAGTCAGGAGCATGGTGGGGGCTGAAGGGGCGGATGAACAGCCCCGTGCGCGGCTTCGTCGGCCCTGGTGGGGAACTGATGTCGCCCTAGGGCTTGTCAGTGCAATTTCACATTACTATGTTACAGCGCACACGGTTCGATGAACGTCCGTCATACGCCGTGCGAACCAGACCAGTTCGCCCACGCATCTCCGAACCGACCCCCCTCACCAGCAGGAGTCCTGTTGTCCCTCCACCGACGCGTGCGCTCTTCCCTGCTCGCCTCCGCCGTCACGGTCACCCTCCTCGCCTCCGCAGGCCAGGCCGGCGCCTCCGCCGCGGGCGCGGACGACCGACCCGCCCCGGCCCCCGCGCTCGGCGCACCGGGCCCGCAGGCGCGGCCGGCGGCCAACCCCTTCGACGAGGTCGAGCACCGGGCCTCCGCCCCGCGCACCACCTTCGGGCCCGCCCCCGCCCCCGGCGGCCACGCCACGGGCCGCGTCCCCGGCCGGGCACCGGCCGCCGCCCCCCCGCGCTCGCTCGCCGCGGCCGCCCCCGGCACCACCGCCGCCGGCGTCCCCTGCACCCTCGACGGGATCACCGGCCTCGCCCCGGAGCGGTTCGCCGACTTCCTCGCCGACCCGGCGGTCACCGCCGACGGCTGTCTCCGCGGCCTCATATGGACCTGGGACGCCCGGCTCGCCCCCGTGATGTCCGACGCCCACGTCCAGGCCGTCGCCCGCCGCATATCGAGCCTGTCCGCCGCCCACGACGGACGGAACACCTCCCACCTGGAGGAGATGTTCACGTACCTGCACGCCGTCGCGTACCACGACTACTCGCGCGACGAGATCGACACCACCGACGCCCCGACCGTGGACGCCGTCCGCCGGGCCGTCGCCGACTTCGGTGCCGCCGCGCACACCTTCGACGTCACGAAGAGCAACGCGAACACCCTCCGCGAAGCGCTCTACGCGGCGAGCGCGCCCGGCCTGCGCCAGCACCAACTCGGCCTGATCAAGCGGGTCCTGGCCACCATGGACCCCTCGCACCCCGCCACGAACCCCGACCCGGCCTGGGCCGGCGCCGCACTCGCCGCCCTCTCCGTCAACTACCTCGGCGTCTACCCGGGCAACCAGGACGGCGCCTTCCACGCCGCCGTCGCCGCCGACCCGGCCTACCGCGCGACCTTCAAGGCCTTCGCGGGCTACGGCCACCTGAAGGGCACCGCCAACGCCTGGGTCGCCCGCGACGCCCTCGGCGAGTACGGCCGCTTCGGCCAGGTCGACGGCCTCAGGGACGGCGTCGTCGCCGACCTCGGCGCCACCCTCACCACCGTCGTCGACACCTTCGGCCGCGGCAGCGAGCAGTGGGCGAAGGTCGTCTCCTGGCTCAACACCTACGAGGCCTGCAAGCCGTACGGCGTGTGCAAGGAGGACATCGAGAAGCAGCTCTTCCCGTACACGTACACCTACGACAACGGCGCCATCAAGGTCCGCACCGCCCTCGACCGGGCCACCGTCGACCAGCTCTACTACGCGAGCAAGCAGGTCAAGGCGCAGTACCACCGCGTCCTCGGCACCGACCGGCCGCTCGCCGGCGACACCAACGCCACGCTGAACATCGTCCTCTACGCCTCCCGCGCGGACTACGAGAACTACCACCCCATCCTCACCGGCATGGGCACCAACAACGGCGGCATCTACATCGAGCGCGGCGCGACCTTCTACACGTACCAGCGGCGCGTCCCCCAGGACTCCTCGCTGACGCTGGAGGAGCTCTTCCGCCACGAGTACACCCACTACCTCAACGGCCGCTGGGCCGTCCCCGGCCTCTTCGGCGAGGGCCCCTGGTACCAGGGCGACCGCACCACCGCCATGGACGAGGGCACGGCCGAGTTCTTCGACGGAGCCACCCGCGACAACGGCATCGCCGTCCGCAAGTCCCTCGTCCGCGGAATCATCAACGACACCGCCGGCGGCGGCCCCCGGATGAACCTGCGCCAGATCCTCAACGCCACCTACGACGGCGACGGCTTCCGCTTCTACAACTACGCGGGCACGTTCTTCGAGTTCCTCTGGACCGAGAAGCCCTCGCTGCTCCGCGAGATGTACACCCACCTGCGGGCGAACGACGTGGCGGCGTACGACGCCTGGCGCGCCCGGATGGGCTCCGACGCGAACCTCCAGCGCGCCTACGACCGCTTCCTCGACGCGCAGATCGCCAAGGTCGACCAGCTGTACGTCCCGAACACCACGTACACGCCCAACGCCCAGCTCCGCGACGCGGACCTCGCGTCCGTGAGGTCGGCCTTCGCCACCGCCACGTACAACACCCCCGACTGCGTGGAGAACGGCGAACCCGGCAAGCGCCGCTTCCTCTGCACCGGGCGGATCACGGCGAACCTGTCGAACTGGGCCAGCGAGGACCAGAACTTCAAGGACATGTCCGAGACCGTCGACTACTTCATCCTCGACCGGGCCGGCGCCGCCTCGAACAACCTGGCCGACATGAACTGCAGCTTCGGACCCGTGGAGATCTGGTCCACCAAGGTCGCGGCCACGTCGAGCTACAGCTGCGAGGGCCCCCTCCGCAGCTGACCCGCCCACCGCCCGGGCCGGCCCTTCCACGGGGGAGGGCCGGCCCGGCACCACGACTCCCCTCTGGAGGCCGTACTCCGTGAGCACCACCCCGCGCCCGGTCCGCACCACCGACTACCACACCGCCGGCGAGCCCTTCAGGATCGTCGACGAGGACCTGCCCCCGATCCCCGGCGACACCGTCGCCGAGCGCCGTGCCCTCGCGCTCCGGCTCGGCCCGCTCGACGACCTGCGCCGCCTGCTGGTCCGGGAACCCCGCGGACACTCCGGCATGTACGGCGGGTTCGTCGTCCCGCCCGACGACGACGGCGCCCACTTCGGCGTGCTGTTCTGGCACAAGGACGGCTACTCCACCGCCTGCGGCCACGGCACGATGGCCCTCGGCGCCTGGGCCGTCGACACCGGACGCGTCCCGGCGCCCGGCGACGGCGACGTCCCCGTACGCGTCGACGTGCCCTCCGGGCGCGTCACCGCGACCGTGCACCGCGCGGGCGGCCGCACCACGGGCGTCACCTTCCGCAACGTCCCGACGCGCGTCCTCGCGCGCAAGGTCCCGGTGACCACCGCGTACGGCACCGTCGAGGTCGACCTCGCCGACTCCGGAGCCTGCTACGCCTCGGTCCCCGCGCGCGCCCTCGGCCTCGACACCGGCCGGGTCTCCCTGCCCGCGCTCGTCCGGGCCGGAGGGGAGATCCGCGCCGCGCTCCTCGAACACGACGTGTACGGCGTCGTCCTGTACGACGAACTGCCCGACACTCCCGACGGGCCGCACCAGCGGAACGTCACCGTCTTCGCCGACGGGCAGATCGACCGGTCACCCTGCGGATCGGGCACCTCCGCCCGGCTCGCCCTGCTCGGCGAGGACGGGCGCCTCGGGCCCGGCGACGTCCTCACGCACGAGTCCGTGGCCGGCACCGTCTTCACCGGCCGGCTGATGGCTGGAGGGATCACAGAGGTAACCGGTGCGACTCACCGCACCGGCACCCACACCTTCGTCCTCGACCCCCACGACGACCTGGGGACGGGATTCCTCCTTTGACCACCACGCCCGCCACGCCTGCCACGCCCGCCACGCCTGCCATGCCGGTCATGACGGCCACGACCGCCGCGCCCTCCCTGCGCGACCTGCTCCTGATCGACGCCCCGGCCATGACCCGCCTCCTGACCCCGGCGGCGACCGCCGACGTCCTCGCCGAGGTGCTGCGTGCCGGATTCGACCCCGAGACCGCCCCGCCCCGCACCGCCGTCCCCGTCCCGGCCGGTGAGCTCCTGCTCATGCCCGCCGCCTCCGGCGCGTACGCCGGCGTGAAGATCGCGGGCGTGGCCCCCGGCAACCCGGCCCTCGGCCTGCCCCGCATCACCGGCTCCTACCTGCTCCTCGACGGCACGAACCTCCGGCCCCTCGCCCTCCTCGACGGCGCGGCCCTCACCGAACTGCGCACCCCGGCCGTGTCCGCACTCGCCGTACGCCGTCTGACACCGGACGACCGGCCGCTGCGCCTCGTCCTCTTCGGTACCGGACCCCAGGCGTACGGCCACCTGGAGGCCGTCCTCGCGGCGCGCGAGCTCGCCGAGGTGGTCGTCGTCGGGCGCAGTCCGATCGGCGCGCGGGCCCTCGCCGGATACGCGCGGACGCTCGACGCGCCCGCCCGCGTCGGCACGCCCGACGACGTGGGCGGCGCCGACCTCGTCGTCTGCTGCACCACGGCCCGGGAGCCCCTCTTCGACGGCGCTCGGGTGGCTCCGGGCGCCACCGTCGTCGCCGTCGGTTCGCACGAGCCGACGGCCCGGGAGACGGACACCGCACTCGTGACCCGCGCCGAGGTGTACGTCGAGGCGCGCTCGGCGGCGCTCCGCGAGGCGGGGGACCTGCTCGTCCCGATGGCCCGGGGAGCGATCGGCGAGGACCACGTCGTGGGCACCCTCGCCGATCTGGTGAACGGCCGCGACGCGGTGAACGGCCGCGTCCCCTCCGGGCGGCCACGGTTCTTCAAGAGCGTGGGCATGGCCTGGGAGGACCTCGCCGTCGCCGGTGCCCTGTACCGCGCGGCCCGCGGGGGCTCATGATCCCGTGCGCGACAGGGGCGCGGGTCGACCGGCCGCCCTCCGGTGCCGGATGTTGACGGCCGCCGCCCTGGCCACGGCCACGGGGTTCAGGAAACGGGGCGGACCGATCAGGCGGGACGCGAACAGGTGCATGTGCCGTGCCAGGGAGGCGTCGCGCGCCGCCGCCGAGAACATCAGCCGCTCCATGGGGTTGAACGGGCGGCCCTTGGCGAAGTCGGCGGCCAGGTACTGGTGGCCGCCCAGGCGGCGCCGGTGCCTGCGCGCGTACACCGCGAGGGACCGGTCGAGGTCGCCGCGGCCGGTCGCGGCCGGGCCGACCGCCTCCGCCAGCCACTGCGCGGACTGCAGGGCCCACCCGCATCCCACTCCCCACAGGGGGTCGCCGGTCAGGGCGGCGTCGCCGACGAGAGCGAGCCCCGGTGCCGTGGGCCTGCGGGTGTGCAGGGGGTAGTCGACCATGCCGGTGATCTTCGTGACGCGCTCGGCGGAGTCGATGGGCGGTGCGTCGGGCAGGGCGCGGACGAAGTCGAGGAAGCTGCCCTCCAGGTCCTTCCGGAAGTCCGGGAGCCGCTTCTTGTCCGGGAGCACCGCGACGACCGTCACCCCGTCGTCGTTCGGGAACGCGTAGGCCATGTCGGGCACCAGGAACCAGGCGTGGCTGATCCCGTCGCGCAGCGGGAGGCCGCGGAAGTGCGCGAAATAGCCGAAGCGCGCGTTCTCGTGCCGCCGGGTGGGCACCCCGGCGAACCCGGCCACGGCCGAGTCCTTGCCGTCGGCGCCGACCACCAGGCGGGCCCGTGTCTCGCGCTCGCCGTCGGGCGTCGACGCCCGTACCCCCACCGTCCGCCCTCCTTCCTGGAGCAGCCCGGTCACCTGATGGCCGAGGAGGACGTCGACGCCGGGGGTCTCGGCCGCGCGGGACCTGATCAGCGGGTCGAGGGTGCTGCGCCGCACGTTGTAGCCGTACGGCAGCTCCGGTCCGGGCGCGGCCCCCGGCTCGATCCATCCCCAGCGGGTGTGCCAGCGGGCCTCGTTGCGGACGGCGCCCGCCTTCTCCAGGGCGGGGAGCAGGCCGAGTTCCTTCAGGACCGGAGTGGCGTTGGCCGTGAGGGAGTGGGTGCACAGCGTCTTGTACGCCATGGGGCGCGAGCGGCGTTCCAGGAGTGCGACGCGGGCGCCGCGCCGGGCGAGCAGGATCGCCGCGGCGCTGCCGGCGAGGCTCGCGCCGCTGATGACGACGTCGTACTCGGGTCCCGTGCTCTCGGGCTGGGTCATGCGCTGATCGTCCCCCTCGTGGTGATCCCATTCCTGTCAGGAACATGAGGACGAGGAACGTGAGCGGTTGTCAAGGGACCAGGCTCTCCGCGGGTCTTGGCAACTTGAGTGCCATGTGAAATATTACTGCCGTGCCCACGAGAAACGCCTCGGATGTCATCGTCGTCGGCGCCGGCGTCGTCGGCGCGGCCTGTGCCCACTACGCCGCCCGAGCCGGCCTCTCCGTCACCGTCGTCGACCGCGGTTCCGTCGCCGGCGGCACGACGGGAGCCGGCGAGGGGAACCTCCTGGTCTCCGACAAGGAACCGGGACCCGAGCTCGAACTCGCCCTGATGTCCACCGCGTTGTGGCGGGAGCTGGCCGAACTGCTCCCGCCCCGGGTCGAGTACGAGGCCAAGGGCGGCCTCGTCGTCGCCTCGGACGAGCACGGGATGCGCGCCCTGCGCGCGTTCGCGGCCCGCCAGGAGAGGGCGGGCGTCACCAGCCAGGAGGTCCCCGAGGACCGGCTCCACGACCTGGAGCCCCACCTCGCGCCCACCCTGGCGGGCGGCTTCCACTACCCCCAGGACGCCCAGGTGATGCCCGCCCACGCGGCGGCCCAGCTGCTGCGCACGGGAGGCGAGAAGATCCGGCTGCGCCTGGGGGAGGAGGTCACCGGTCTCCTCACCGGCCCGGCCGGGGAGATCCGCGGCGTACGGACCACCGTCGGCGAGATCCACGCCCCGCACGTGGTCAACGCCGCCGGAACCTGGGGCGGCGCCCTCGCCGAACTCGCGGGCGTCCACCTGCCCGTACTGCCCCGCAGGGGCTTCGTCCTCGTCACCGAGCCGCTCCCGCGCGTGGTGCGCCACAAGGTGTACGCCGCCGACTACGTGGCCGACGTCGCCAGCGGCTCCGCCGCGCTCCAGACCTCCGCGGTCGTCGAGGGCACCCCCGCGGGACCGGTCCTGATCGGCGCCAGCCGGGAACGCGTCGGCTTCGACCGGACGCTCTCCACCGAGGTCCTGCGCCGGCTCGCCGCCGGAGCCACCGCGCTCTTCCCCGTCCTCGGCACCGTACGGGCCATCCGCACCTACCTCGGCTTCCGCCCGTACCTGCCGGACCACCTGCCCGCCATCGGCCCCGACCCGCGCGTCCCCGGCCTGCTCCACGCCTGCGGCCACGAGGGAGCGGGCATCGGACTCGCCCCGGTGACGGGCCGGATCGTCACCGCCTGCCTGGCCGGCGACGAACCGCCCCTCGACATCCACCCGTTCCGGCCCGAACGCTTCACCGACCCCGCACCCCTCGCACCCTGAGACGCGCGCACCCACCGTCACGAGAGGAGGGCCCGTGGCCCGCACCCCCGCCGACCTCGTCGGCGCACAGCCCGATCCGCCGTTCGAGATCACCTTCGACGGCCGTCGCGTCACCGCCCTGCCGGGCCAGACCCTCGCCGCCGCCCTCTGGGGCGCCGGCATCCTGGCCTGGCGCACCACCCGGGACGGCGGCCGGCCGCGCGGCGCCTTCTGCGGCATCGGTCAGTGCTACGACTGCCTCGCCACCGTCAACGGCGAACCCAACCGGCGCGCCTGCCTGGTCCCGGCCCGCCCCGGCGACGCGATCACCACCCAGGAGGGACACGGCCATGACCGCCTCGCCGTCTGAACCGGAGACGCGGCACGAGCCGTACGACCTCGCGGTCGTGGGAGCGGGCTCCGCGGGCCTCGCCGGTGCCGTCACGGCCGCCGAACTCGGGCTGTCCGTAGTGCTGTTGGACGCCTCCGCACAGACCGGCGGGCAGTTCTACCGGCACCCGGCGCCCGCCCTCGGAGCCGTACGGCCGGAAGCCCTGCACCACGACTGGTCCCCCTTCGCCGACCTCCGCCGACGCCTCGCCGGAAGCGGCGTCACCCACCTCGGCGGGCACCACGTGTGGTCCACGGTGCGGGAGGACGACGGGACCTGGACCGTGCACGCCGTCACCGGAGCCGACGCAGCCGTCGAGCGACCCGCACGGATCCGGGCCCGGACGCTGCTGCTCGCCACCGGAGCGTACGAACGTCAACTCCCCTTCCCGGGCTGGACCCTGCCCGGCGTCGTGGGCGCGGGCGGAGCACAGGCCATGCTCAAGTCCGGCCTCGTGCTGCCGGGCCGCCGCGTCGTCGTGGCCGGCAGCGGCCCCCTGCTCCTCGCCGTCGCCTCCTCCCTCGCCGCCGCCGGCGCACGGGTGCCGGCCGTGGTCGAGGCCACCGACTACCTTCGGTACGTCCGCAGCCCCCTGGCCCTCCTCGCCAACCCGGCGAAGGCGGCCGAAGCGCTGTCGCACGGCGCCGCACTGCTCCGGCACCGCGTCCGCGTCCGGCTGCGCAGTGCCGTCACCGAAGTGCACGGCACCGACCGGGTGGAGGCCGTCACCGTCACCCGCCTCGACGCCGACTGGCGTCCCGTGCCGGGGACGGGCCGCCGGATCACGTGCGACGCCCTGGCCGTCGGTCACGGCCTCGTCCCGCAGATCGAACTGGCCACGACCCTCGGCTGTGCCACCCGACGGCTCCCCGACGGAACCCTGGGCCTCGCCCTGGACGACCACCAGGAGACCTCGGAGCGCGGCCTGTGGGCGGCGGGCGAGACCGGGGGAGTCGGCGGCGCCGAACTCGCCCGCACGGAAGGCGAGCTGGCCGCTCGCGCCGTCGCCGCGCGCCTCCTCGGCCACCGCGCCGAGGAGGACCGGATCGCCGGACTGCGCCGCCGCCGGGACCGGCTGCGCGCCTTCGCCGACGTGATGTCCGCCGCCCACGCCCCGGGCCCCGGCTGGCAGGGCTGGCTCACCGACGACACGGACGTGTGTCGCTGCGAGGAGGTCACCGCCGGACGGATCCGCGAGGCGGTGACCGAGCTCGGCGCGCGCGACGCGAGGACCGTCAAGCTGCTCACGCGGGCCGGCATGGGCTGGTGTCAGGGGCGGATGTGCGGGACGGCCGTCTCCTGCCTCGCCGCGCGCGGCGGCGCCCCCGAACCGCCCGCCGAGCGCCGCCCGTTCGCCGTGCCGGTCCGGCTCTCGGCGCTCGCCGCGCTCGACGGGGAACCGGCCGATCCGCACCCCCAGGCCCCCTGAGGGGAGAGGCCCGCGCGGGCCCCTCTTCTTCACGCATCTGTAAAATGTCACACGCTACAGAAAGGTCATCGACATGACCACCACCTGGAACACCGACCGACCCTGGCGCGGCATCATGGTCGCCACCACCCTCCCCCTCCGCGAGGACCTCTCCGTCGACCACGACGCCTACGCCGAACACGTCGCCTGGCTGATCGCCAACGGCTGCGACGGCGTCGTCCCGAACGGCTCCCTCGGCGAGTACCAGACCCTCACCGACGCCGAGCGCGCCCAGGTCGTCCGTACCGCCGTCGAAGCGGCCGGGGACGGGGCGCGGGTCATGCCCGGCGTCTCCGCGTACGGCAGCGCCGAGGCCCGCCGCTGGGCCGAACAGGCCGCCGAGGCCGGCTGCGGCTCGGTCCTCCTCCTGCCGCCCAACACCTACCGCGCCGACGCGACGGCCGTACGCGCCCACTATGCCGAGGTGGCCGGCGTCGGGATCCCGGTCGTCGCCTACAACAACCCCTTCGACACCAAGGTCGACCTCGCCCCCGACCTGCTCGCCCGCCTGCACGGCGACGGCGACATCGTCGCCGTCAAGGAGTTCAGCGGCGACGTCCGCCGCGCCTACGAGATCGCCGAACTCGCCCCCGAGCTCGACCTGTTGATCGGGGCCGACGACGTCCTCCTGGAGCTGGCCGTGGCGGGCGCCGTCGGCTGGATCGCCGGCTACCCCAACGCCTTCCCCACGAGCTGCGCCGCGCTGTACCGCGCCGCCGTGGCGGGCGACCTGACGACCGCCCTGCCGCTCTACAAGTCCCTGCACTCCTTGCTGCGCTGGGACTCCAAGACCGAGTTCGTCCAGTCCATCAAGCTCTCCATGGACATCGCCGGCCGCACCGGCGGCCCCACCCGTCCGCCGCGCCACCCGCTCACCGGTGCGACCGAGGCCGCGGTGCGGACCGCCACGGAGAAGGCCGTCGCGGCCGGCCACCGCTGAGCCGCGCGCCGTCCTGAGGCCCACCGCTGCGCCGCGCGCCATCCTGACGCCCACCGCGGGCGCCCACCGCCGGCGGCAGCCGCCGGCGGTCGCGCGGCGCCGGAGCGGCGCAGTACTTCCGCGACCGAACGATCCCTTCCCGGGCGACCCCTTCCTTTCCCAGGCGATCCCTTTCCCCGGAGGCCTCCTCCTGTGACCGACGCACTTCCCCTCCTCATCTCGCGCAACCCGGCCGACCCGGCCGACGTGCTCCTGCGGATCCCCGCACCGGGCGCTTTCGCGGCCGTGGACACCGTCGAACGGGCCCGTGCCGCGCAGCCCGGCTGGCTGCTGGCCGGAGCCGCCGCACGCTCGGCCGCCCTGGGCGCGGTCGCCACCGCCGTCGAGGCCGCGGCCGACGAACTGGCCGGGCTCGCCGTGCGCGAGGTGGGCAAGCCGCTCTCCGAGGCCAGGGCCGAGGTGGCCCGTACCGCCGCGATCTGGCGCTACTACGCCCAGGCCCCCTTCGCCCCCACCGGCTCCGTCCACGAGCCCTCGGCAGGCGACGGCCTGCTGCTGACCCGGCGCCGACCGCACGGCGTGGCAGCGCTCATCACCCCCTGGAACTTCCCCTTCGCCATCCCGACCTGGAAGGCGGCCCCGGCGCTCGCCGCGGGGAACACCGTCGTCCTCAAGCCCGCGCCCGAGGCCACCGCCTGCGCCCGGCGCCTCGGCGAGATCGTGCGACAGGCCGTCCCGGAAGCGGTGTTCACCGTCCTCCCCGGCGGCGCCACCGAAGGCAACGCGCTCGTCTCGGCCGCCGACGTCGTCTCCTTCACCGGCTCCACCCCCGTCGGCCGGGCCGTGGCCAGGGCCGCGGCCGTCCGGGGCATCCCGGCGCAGGCCGAGATGGGCGGCCTGAACGCGGCCGTCGTGCTGCCCGACGCGGACATCGAGCAGGCCGCCGGCCACATCGCCGCCTCCGTCGCGGGATACGCGGGCCAGAAGTGCACCGCCACCAGCCGCGTCATCGCGGTCGGCACCGCCCTCGAACCGCTGCGCGAGGCCCTCTCCGAAGCCCTGCGGGCCCTCCCGGTCGGCGACCCCGCCGACCCGGCCACCGTGTGCGGGCCGCTCATCCACGAGGGCGCCCGCGACCGGGTGCTCGACGTCTGCCGGGGGCTCGCCACGCTCGCCGGCGGCACCGCCTCCGACAGAGACGGCTGGTACGCGGCCCCGACCCTGGTCGAGAAGGTGTCCCCCGGACACCGGCTGCTGCGCGAGGAGGTCTTCGGCCCGATCGCCTCCCTGCTCCCCGCCGACGACGTCGCCCACGCGATCCGAATCACCAACTCCGTCCCGTACGGCCTGGTGACCTCGGTCCACACGGCCGACCTGAACACCGCCCTGCACGGTCTCGACCTGCTCGACACCGGGATGATCCGGATCAACGCCCCCTCCACCGGCGTCGACTTCCACCTGCCCTTCGGCGGGTCGAAGGCCTCCAGCCACGGGCCGCGCGAGCAGGGCAGGGCGGCCCTCGAGTTCTACACCTCCGGCCGGACGTACACCCTGGCCCCGGCGGGACCGGCGACCTGACCCCGTCCTACGGAACGATCTCCGAGGCCGTGGAGGCCCCACCGCACATCGCCCGCTGGTACAGCGCCTTCAGGGCGCCGTCGATGGGGTGGGGCTGCGGCTTCCCCGAGGCGTCCGGCTTGTTCCACCTGACGAGGTTGACCGCCACGGACATCTGCCGCCTCCCGTCGGCGCGCGTCAGGGACATCGTCCCGGCTCCCCAGACGGTGCCGTCGTGGCCCCAGAAGGTGCCGCAGGGGGTCTCGACCTTGTGCAGCCCGAGACCGTACTGGATCAGCGATCCGTCCAGGGCGCGGGTCGGGACCGTGCGCTGCATCTCCGTCAGCGACGACCGGCTGACGATCCGGCCGTCGAGCAGCAGGGCGTAGAAGCGGTTGAGGTCCTCCATGGTCGACACCAGGGCGGCGGCCGGCCCCACCCAGGACATGTCGTAGACGCTGTAGTCGCGCGGCGGGTCGATCAGACCGTAGAACGCCTCGTACAGCCGCGAGTGCGGTCCCTCGACACGCGTCCCCTTCGGGAACCCGGTGTGCCGGAGCCCCGCGCGCTCGATGACGTTCCGGGTGATGTACTCCTCGGCGGGCATGCCGGTCACGTGTTCCAGGAGCTCACCGAGAATCAGCCAGTTGGTGTTGGAGTACACGCCCGTGGGTCCACCGGGCTCGCCGGCGGGAGGCGCCGAGAGGCCCATCTCGATCAGCTCGGCCGGGCGGAACGTGCGGAACCGGTTGTCGTCCAGGCTCCGGGTCGAGACGTCGAGCCGGGAGGGGAACCCGTGGAGCGAGGGGAAGGCGTACGTGAGGTAGTCGGGGATGCCGCTCGTGTTGTTGAGCAGCATCCGCACGGTGATCCTCCTGCCCCGCTCGCCCGGTACGAGCTGCGGCAGGTAGTCCCCGATCGGCGCGTCGAGCCGGATCCTGCCCCGCTCGACCTGCTGCATCACGGCGGCGGCGGTGAAGGTCTTCGTGACGCTGCCGACGCGGTGCCGCATGTCGGCCGTGACGGGACGGCCGTTCGTGACGTCGGCGACCCCGGAGGCGCCCCGCCAGGTCCGGCCGTCGTCCCGCACCTCGGCGAACACGCCCGGCACACCCGCCCGGTGGACACCGTCCAGGGCGGACTCCAGCTCCGCGGGATCGAAGCCGGCGGCCGCACGCGCGCTCCCGGCGGGAGCGGTCCCCGCGCCGCCGGGTACGGCGGCCGCGGTCACCATGCCCGCACAGACACCGAGCGCGGCGACACTTCCACACAGCACCATGCGCATCTTCACGACAATCAGTCCTTTCGGGTTCGTTCGTGGAAGGGGAGGAGACGGCGATCAGTCGGCGAGGGCGCGGCGCAGCACGGCGCCGAGCTCGGCGTTCTGCCGCTGCGAGACCTCGGCGGAGAGGATCGCCTGCGACCCGTGGAACGTGCCGGGCCACTGGTGGAGCTCGACGGACACGCCCGCCCGGAGCAGACGGACGGCGTAGTCGATGTCCTCGTCGCGGTTCGGGCAGAACTCGGCGGAGGCGACGTAGGCCGGCGGAAGGCCGGACAGATCGGTGGCCCGCGAGGGAGCGGCGTACGGCGTGGCGGGCCGGGAGCCCAGGTAGTGGCCCCACGCGGCGATCGCCTTGCCCCGGTGGAACCAGGGCGTGTCCGTGAAGTTCCGGGCCGACCAGGTCTCCAGCCGGTCGTCGAGCCCCGCCTGGTTGAGCAGCTGGAAGCGGATCGGCGGCCCCTGTTCGTCACGCGCCCGCAGCGCCACCGCGGCCGCGAGCCCGCCGCCGGAGCTGTGGCCCCCGACCGCGATCCGCGCGGGGTCGACGCCGAGTTCGGCCGCGTGCTCGGCCGTCCAGGTCAGGGCGGCGTAGGCGTCGTCCAGGGCGGCGGGGAACGGATGCTCGGGGGCCAGCCGGTAGCCGACCGAGATCACCACGGCCCCGGAGGTCTCCGCGATGCGGGTGGCCCACGGGTGCTCGGTGTCCACGTCCCCCATGACGAACCCGCCGCCGTGCAGCCAGACCACGGCCCCCCGCGCCCCGCGCGGCCGGTAGATCCGCACCACCACGTCCGGGTCGGCCGGCACGACCCGGTCCTCGACCTCCATCTCCGAGGTGTCGGGCGTCGGCACGGCGGCCGCCAGACCGGCGAAGTACGTGCGGGCGGAGACCGGATCGGACAGGTCGGTCTGCGGGAAGAACGGGACGAACGCTTCGAGTTCGGGATCCATGACGACCATCCTCCGGCCCGGCCGCCGAGGGATCATCCGCCATCCGTCGCGCGTCCCGCCCCGATCACGCACCGAACGGCGCACGCCCTCCCCCGGACCTTCTGCCATCCTTCTGCCATGGAGGCACTGGCCGTACGGCTGTCGGGACTCGATCCGTACGTCGACGGCGCGATGCGCATCGTCGCGTTCTACGACACCCTGATGCGCCGCCGGGTCGACCTCCCCGCACTCGCCCGCGCCTCGGCGGGCCTGGCCGAGTGCGTCGCCGGGATACGGCTCCACGGCACCGGCGGCGCCACCCGCGTCTCACCCCACGGCACCCAGGCGTCCACCCCGCCGGCGCCCGCGTCCACCGAGGCGCCGATCACCCTCGACGAGGAGGAGATCGGCACGGTCTGGCTGGAGCGCCCCGGCCCGCCCAACCCGCTCGACGAGGTCCTCCTCGACCGCTTCGCCCTCGCCGCCGCGGCCGCCGCCGAACGCTACGGCCCCGCCCGCACCACCATGGCCGACCCCGCCCTCGTCGAACTGGCCATCAGCTCCGACAGCGACGACGCAGCCCGCGCCCGGGCGCTGCGCCTCCTGGGCTTCGCCCCCCACCTCCCCGTCCACGTCGTCGCCGTCCGCACGAGCCTCCCGCTCGACCGCGTCGGCACCCTCGTCTGCCCGGCCCGCCCCGTGAAGGCGGCCCCGCTCGCCGACGCGGGCGTCATCCTGGCCACCACCCTGGACCGTACGGGCTTCCCCGCAGGCGTACGGGCGGGCATCGGAGCCACCGAGAGCCCCGACCGCTCCTGGCGCCAGGCCCGCACGGCCCTCCGCTTCACCACCCCGCGCGAACCCGTCGTCGACCACGCCGACCTGGGCGCGCTGGCCCTCCTGGCGGACATCCCCGAGGACGCCGTACGGGACAACCCCGACGTGACCGCGATCGACCGCCTGACCCCGGAGGACCTGGAGACCCTGGACACCTACTGCGCCACCGCCTCCGTCCGCCGCGCGGCCGACCTCCTCCACCTCCACCACAGCAGCATCGCCCGCCGCCTCGACCACATCGGCAAGGCCCTCGCCCTGGACCTCACCGCCCCCACGGGCCTGACCCGCGCACGACTCGCCCTCACGGCATGGCGACTGCTCCACGGCTGAGCGGGCACGGCGGAAAAGGGGTCCATTGACGCCCCCGTCCGAGACTGAGAGGCTGCCCGCGATCACGAACCGGTCGCTTTCAGGGGAGACATGCCCTACTTCGAAGCCGTGCTGTTCCACCGGGTCGGAACGCTTCTCGTCCCCACCTGGGGCCCGGACCCCGGGAGACCGAGAGGGGCCCGGTGGATCGAACGCACCCTCCTCCTCCCGTCCCTGACCCGGACCCGGACCACCGAGGAACGCCTGCATTCGGTGCTCGGGGCCTGCGGGCTCGCCGTCGTCGGAGCGGCCGCCCGATGACCTACGAGGAGTTCGTCGCGCTCGCCTCCGCGGACGCGGCCGTCGTCGGCCTCGTCCTCAAGGGGTCCCGGGCACACGAGGGCATGACCACCGAGCACTCCGACCACGACCTGTACGTCGTCCTCGCCGAAGGCGTACCGACGGAGCTGACGGGGTTCGCGGGGCACCGCACCCGCCAACTCGACCTCGTCCTCCTCACCCTCGACCAGTTCCGGTCCGCCGGGATGCCGGGCTTCGAACGCTACGCCCTCGCCCGCGCCCGGGTCGTGCTCGACCGGCTCGACGGGGACATCGCCCGGATCCTGGCGGCCAAGGCACGCCTGACCGCCGACGAAGCCTCCCGCGCCGCCGCCGGGTGGCTCGACGCCTACGCCAACTCCCTCTACCGCTCGCTGAAGAACGACAGGGACGGCCACGTCCTCGCGGCCCGGCTCGACGCCACCGACGGCGTCGGCCACCTGCTCGAACTCCTCTTCGCACTCGACCGCCGCCCCCGCCCCTACAACAAGTACCTGGAGTGGGAGCTCGACCGGTACCCGCTGCCCGGCTGGGACACCGGCGCGCTGCTCGACGCCCTGGGTCGCATCTCGGAATCGGGTGACGCCTCCGCCCAGCGCCGGCTCTTCGCCCAGGTCGAGGCGGCGGCGCGACACCGAGGCCTCGGCGCGGTGCTCGACGCATGGGGCGACGACCTGGAGCTGATGCGCGGGCGGTAGGGGTGTCTTGCCGATGAGGCCGGGCTCGCCGGACCTCAGGCTCCCGCCAGTTCGGCGTTCGCGCGCTCCGTGAGGAGCGTCAGCACGCGGCCCGCGACCGCGAGGTCCTCGGCCGGGATGCCGGCGTACAGCCGGGCGGAGATCTCGGCGGTCTCGGCGGTGGTGGTCTCGTACAGCTCCCGTCCCGCGTCCGTGAGGCGCAGCCGGGAGGCCTGTGCCGGGTCCTGCTCCAGCAGCTTCGCGGCCGCCAGTTCGTCGATCACGCCGTGCACGACCGACGCGTCGGACTTCAGCGAGCCGATGACGTCGGTGACCAGCGCGTCGCGCTCGATGGAGCCGCCCGCGACGGTGACGGCCCGGAGCGTCACGCTCTGCTCGAACGTGACGCCGTGGCGGGTCAGCACGCCTTCCAGGAGGGCGCGTGCGGAGTAGTGCGCCAGGGCGATGACGCGGCCGTTCGTGGTGGGTGCGGTGATGGTCATGACTGCTCCTCGTCGTTCTCGGTGTGCGGATCAAGAGGCGCTTCGAGCAGGGTCGCCAGCTCGCGGGTGAACTCCCGTGCGCGCGGGCTGTCCCGGCCTCCGAGCGGGTCCAGCATCTGGTCCAGGAGGCCCTGGACCACCTTGATGGCGCGGCGCGTGACGTCGTGCCCCCGCTCGGTGAGCGACAGCCGCATGGCGCGCGGGTCGTCAGGGTCCCGGGTGCGGTCGACGAGTCCGGCCGTCTCCAGTGCCCGGGCGAGCTTGGAGACGTACAGCGCTTCGAGCCCGGTGTGGTCGGCGAGCTGTCGCTGGCTCGGCTGCCGACCGGAGCGCGCCATGCCGTACAGGGAACCCAACAGGGCGTACTGGGCGTGGGTCAGGCCCAGCGGTGCGACCGCCCGGTCGACGGCCACTCGCCACTTCATGGACAGGCGCCAGACCAGGAAACCCGCCGTGGCGCTCTCGGTTGCTGAACTCACGATGAATACACTACATGGCTACTATGTCCATGGCTACTATTTTCCGGCTCGCATCCGGCTCGCATCCGGCTCGCGTCCGGCTCGCATCCGGCTCGCATCCGGCCGGTCCGGTGCCGGGGGGGCGGGGCCGCTCTCCTCGGGCCTCGTCAGGACGGGAGGGCGCCGAGCTGGCGGAGCTGTGCGAGGACGTCCACGATGCCCCGGACCTCGGCGATCCGGCCGTCCACGAAGCGGAGGACGAAGATCTCGCCGTACGTGACGCGCTTCCCGGTGGGCGGCAGGCCCCGGTACTCGCCCAGGTGGGTCCCGGTCACCGTGTTCCGGGAGACGACCTTGTCGCCTTCCGCGACCGTCTCCTCGACGGTGACGTGGATGTCGGGGAACGCGCGCAGCAGCGCCTCCCACACCCGCTTCATGGCCTCCGCGCCGGTCCCGCCCATCGGCACCGGCGCGTGGAAGATCACGTCCGGGGCGGTGAACTCGTCGACGGCCCGCGCGACGATCTCCGGATCGCCGCTGTTCGTGGCAGAGTGGAAGCGGCGGAGCGCGGCGATGTTGCGTGTCGCCTCGGCTGTCGGCATGGGGGTTCTCCTTCTGTTCCGGGTCGGGACGTCTCGGCAGTACGACGGCACGGCGGCCGGGAACGTGACACGGCGCGGACCGGCGCGGGCCCGAATGCGCCGGTTCCGGCGGGTGCGCCCGGTATTCCGGAATGTGGATCGGCGGTAAAGCGCGGGAAAAGTCCTCCCGGTCACGCTGCGGTTCCCGCACGGAGCGTTTCGGCCGTCTTGACGCCTCCTTGGCGCCGCCGCGCCCCGCCCGGGCGTGTCGGAACAACGGATTCCGCAGCGGGTAGGCCATTGACCTGCGGTTCTGCTCACGCTTCCATTCAGCCCGGGAGCCCACGGAACCACCTGATCACCAGCCGCCTCGGAGGCGATACCGCTCCCGCTCAGAATCACCGCTCACATCGATCGGAACCGCCTGATGACCGACACCCTCAGCGCGCCGCACGCGTTGGCCCCCCAGACCGAACCCGTGCCGCAGAAGCTCAAGCGTTCCATCGGTGTCGTGGGCGGCACCTTGCTCACGCTGTCGTGCGTGACGCCCGCCTCCACGCTCTTCGTGGTCGTACCGGACCTCTTCGACGGGGTCGGCACGTACGCCGCCCTGACCATCGCCATCGGCTCGCTGCTCTGTATCGGCGTGGCGTTCTGCTACTCCGAGCTCGGCACCCTGATCCCCAGCGCGGGCGGCGAGTACGCCATCGTCTCCACCCTCTCGGGCCGCCTGGCGGGCTGGCTGGTGTTCGTCCTGTCCCTGCTGGTCGTGATGATCGTGCCACCGGTGATCGCCATGGGGACCGCCGACTACCTCGCGCCCCTGGTGCACATCCCCGCCCCGCTCGCCGGCGCGGGCGTCATGCTCCTCGCGACCCTCGCGGGCCTCCTCGACCTGCGCGCCAACGCCTGGATCACCGGCATCTTCCTCGTCCTCGAGGTGGTCGCGGCGGGCATCGTCGCGATCCTCGGCTTCGCCCACTCCGAGCGGGGCGTCGGCGCGCTGGTCCACGGCCAGGTCGCCGCCGAGGGCGGCTCGCACTCGCTCGTCACCGGCGCCATGGTGGTCTCCGGTCTCGCCGTCGCCCTCTTCATCACCCAGGGCTTCTCGACGGCCGTCTACCTCTCCGAGGAGCTGGAGAACCCGCGCCGCACCGTGGCCCGCACCGTGCTCGCCACCCTCGCCATCTCGACCGCCGTCATCCTGGTGCCCGTCGTCGCCATCACCCTCGGCGCCGGCGATCTGGAGACCCTCACCGGCGGCGACATCAGCGGCATGATCGAGGCCTGGTCCAACTCCGCCGTCGGCACCTTCATCAGCCTCTGCGTCGCGCTGGCCATCATCAACGCCGGCATCGTCATGGTCATCCAGAACTCCCGCGTCCTCTTCGCCTCCGCCCGCGACAAGGCCTGGCCGGAGCCCGTCAACAACGCCCTGTCCCGTCTGGGCCGCTTCGGCTCCCCGTGGGTGGCCACCCTGGTCGTGGGCGTGCCGGGCGCGGCCCTGTGCTTCGTCAACCTCGACACCCTCTACGGCGTCACCGGCGTCTCCGTGACCGGCATGTACCTGCTGGTGGCCGTGGCGGCGCTGTTCAGCCGCCGGGGCGCGCACCGCGAGGTCGCGGCGTGGCGCATGCCGCTGTGGCCGGCCATCCCGGTGGTCCTGATCGGCGTCCTCGCGTACGTCCTGTACATGCAGGACGTCGAGTACCTGCTGTGGACCGGCGGCATCACGGCGGTGGCCACCCTCTACTGGGCGCTGTACCTGCGGCCCCGCAAGGACACCCGCTGGCTGGTCAGCATTCCGGAGGACGAGCAGGCCTGACCCTGTCGACACCTTCCCGCCCGGGGGCCGGGGCGCTTTCCGCGCCCCGGCCCCCGGGCGTTTCGCGGCACGGGCCGTTCGGGTCGTGCCGCGGCGCCCGGGACCGGGGACGATCACTCCGTACGGGGGGCGGTCGGTACGTCCCGCGTGTCGTGCCGGGCGGCATGGGCGGCGGAAACGTATCTGTGCATGCATGACCACCGACATGGAACACCTGTTGAACGTACGTCTGTGCGAGCGCTTCGGTGACGCGGCCGACTGGGCCGAGGTCACGTCCCTGACCGCCTCCCTTCTCCGGGTCGTCCTCTCGGCGCTCGGTCCCGAGGACGCCATGGCCTTCCTGACGGCGGCGCGTCACGCCCTCGACGAGGAGGAATCCCGGGCAGGAACGATTCACCTGGGCTTCGGAGCCCACCTCTGGACCCACCTCGAAGACGTCTCCTGGGGCGCGTCGGCCCTGGCCAGGGCATCGGCCTGGGACGCGATGCTGACCATGCACCGGCTTTCCGTACTGGCCCCCCACCCGGGCCTCGGCGCTCATGTCGACAGCGCGCTGGAAGCCTGCCGGCTCCGGCTCGTGCCGGCCGTCGCCGGCTTCTGACCGGGGCACGCGCGCGGGGTCGGTGAACCGGCCCGCGCGCCGACGGCCTCCTCACCTCCGTCCCCGAGGCCGCCGACGCGGCGGCCTCGGGCCCCCGCTCCCCGGTGAACGGCCGACCCCGGCCCCGCCCCACCGGCGAGCTGCCGGCCCTGGGGGCGTGCCTCAGCGCAGCGCCCTCGCCGCCCGGAGCCACTCGCGGTCGTCGGCGCCGAGCAGGCTGTCCGGAAGCGTCTCGTCGTCCAGCAGTACGGCCACGGCCGGGGCGTGTTCCAGGAACGCGGTCCTGCACCGTTCGCGTTCGGGGTGGTCGTCGTCGAGCCCGAGCAGCAGCACCGACCGCTCGGAGGCCGCGTCGACGGGTTCGGACAGGCACGCGGCGACGACCACCAGGTCGACCAGGCCGGACCGCACCGCGGGCGCGAGGCCGGGGTCGGCCGCGAGACGGAGCAGGAAGGGCAGGGCCGCGGGCATGGCCGCGCTCATGTGGAGGACACCGTCCAGCAGGACGTTAACAAAAAGGCGGAGCGCCTCGGGACCCGCGGCCTCGTCGAGCAGGCAGGGGAGGAGGGCCGGGATTCCCGACGGACCGGCGGGGGCGGGCGGCCAGACGGCGTCGGAGCGGCCCAGAAGCGCGGGATGACCGGACCCGGCGAGTCCTGCTCGCGGATGGTCGCGGAGGAACCGGGCGATGTCGGCCTCTTTGGCGGCCGCATCCGTCACGCACATCCGTACATCCTCCGTCCCGCCCGACGCCCGGTCGACGGCACTCTCTCCTGCCCGGGCGGCCGAGCGCAAGGGCCGGGATCGACCAATCACCCACCCCCTGATCGAAATTCGATCAATCGACGGGAACGCATTGACTCGATCACCGGCCACACCTAGCTTCTGGCCGCATCCGACCGCCAGAAAGGTTGTTGCGCCATGACCATCAGAGCTTTGCCCGCACGGCAGTTGACACTCCGCGCGCTCCTCGCCGCCGCCCTCGCGCTCGGCGGAACCGCCCTCTCCGGCGCGCCCGCCGAGGCCGCGGGGAGCGTCACCTATGTGGACTGCTCACGGGCGACCCCCGGGGACGGCAGCCAGGGGGCGCCGTTCAACAGCATCGGACAGGCCAACGCGAGGACGTACGGCCCCGGCGACACGCTCGCCTTCGCCGCCGGCACCACGTGCACCGGCGCCCTCGCCCCCCAGGGCAGCGGCACCGCCGCCGCACCCATCGACCTCACCGGTTACGGCACCGGCGCCCTGCCCGTGATCGACGGCGGCGGCGCCCCGAACGCGGTCTCCCTCACCAACCAGGACCACTGGCGGATCAGCGACCTCGCACTCACCAACCCCGCCCCCACCCTCGCCCGCCGCACCGGTCTGCGGATCTCCGCCACCGACGGAACGGCCCACCGCGGCTTCGACATCGGCAACCTCGTCATCGACCGGGTGGCCGGCCAGACGAACAAGAACAGCCCCACCACCGAGGACTTCGTCCAGTCCGCCGGCATCGTCACGGGCGCGAGCGGCACGAACTCGACCCTCAACGACGTCCACGTCCACGACAACCGGATCAGCAACACCGGTGGCGGCGGCCTCAAGATCCGCGTCGGCGCCATGGCCGTCAAGGGCACCGGCGTACTGATCGAGAACAACGTCGTCAAGGACGTCGGCGGCGACGGCATCATCGCCAGCTACGCCGACGCGCCCATGATCCAGTACAACAACGCCTCCGGCGTCGGCAACGGCGTCTACCCCTTCTCCGGCGGCAACTTCGCCGGCATCTGGGTGCTCGGCGACCACGATCCGACCATCCAGAAGAACGCCGTGTACGGCATCACGCGGATGTCCGTGGCCGACAGCCAGGCCTTCGACTGCGACTGGGGCAACACCGGCACCTGCACGATCCAGTACAACTTCAGTCGCGACAACGTCGGCGGCTTCTTCCTCGACTGCGACGGCTGCGGCACCATCGGCGGCGCCCGGCAGGTCATCCGCTACAACATCTCCGAGAACGACTGCCGCATGAGCAGCGTCAGCGCCGGCCGCTCCGCGCTGCACCTCTACAACAACGTCCTCTACTGCACGGACAAGAAGTTCAGCATCACGCTCCCCGACGAGAGCGTCGTCGAGAACAACATCTGGGTGGGGACCAGCGACTCCCGACTGCCCGCCGGGGCCGGGATCTCCTGGCTGTGGAACGTCTTCCAGGGCGTGCCCCGGCCCACCGCCAACGGCATCGTCGGCGACCCGCAGTTCGTGAACCCCGGCACCGGCGGCGACACGATCCACTCCGCCGACGGCTACAAGCTGCGCGCCACGTCCCCCGCCCTGAACAACGGCTCCGTGATCAGCGGAAACGGAGGCCGCGACTACTGGGCGAACCCGGTGAGCGCGACCACGAAGCCGCACCGCGGCGCGTACAACGGGCCGGGGCTCTGAACACGCGCCGATATGTGACGGTCTGCGACATGCCGCTTTCGGCCTAATCGGCCTGTTGCGGGTCGCTCGGCGGCCACCCTGAGCCTGTCGACCAGCGTGGGCTGTCGGGGCGGCGGCCGGCAGCCCGGTCCGGCGGCCCAGAGAGGAAATGACCATGGCTCTGAGCCGCCGCCAGTTCGTCGCCTATGCCCTAGCCTCGGGAGTGGCGCTCGAGATCGGTGACGTCGTCGTCTCACCGTCCTCGGCAAGCGCCGCCGCGCAGGTTCCACCGACCTTGCTCGCCGGTCAGGCGCTGACGTCGTCGACGGTGCGACTGCTGTGGACCGCGGTCGCGGGGGCCGACTCCTACCGGGTCTACCGGAACGACCAGCTGATCGCCGAGCAGCCGGGCACTTTGCTGGAGGACACCGGCCTGGCCGCGACGACGACCTATCGCTACGAGGTCACCACCGTGATCGGAGGGGTCGAGTCGGCGCGTTCGGCCCCCGTCATCGTGGTCACCCAGCAGCCGGACCCCGCATCGCCGCCGTCCGCGCCGACCAACCTCAAGGCGAGTTCGATCACGTCGTCGAGCGTGAAGCTCAGCTGGACCAAGTCCACGAGCGTGGCCAAGGTCACCGGCTACCGGATCCTCCGCGGCCCCGTCGGGGCTCCGCTCCAGAACCTGGTCCAGATCGCGACGACCGACGGCGGCACCACCTACACCGCGAGCAAGCTCTTCGCCAACCGCGCCTACCAGTTCGCGGTGCGCGCCGTCGACGTCGCCGGGCACGTCGGGCCGGCCGCCACCATCGTCGTCACGACCAGCACCACGAGCGACACGAGCGCCCCTTCGGCGGTGTCGAGCAGCAGCGTGGCGGTGCGGCGGTACTCCTCCAGCCGGCTCGACGTCGTCTGGGGCTCGTCGAGCTCCAGCGACGTCGCCGGCTACCAGGTCTACCGCAACAACGTCCTCGTCGCCACGGTGGAGGAGCCGCTGCGCAAGACGTACTCCGACAACGGACTCGCCCCGTCGACCTCGTACACGTACCGGATCGCGGCGGTCGATTCCGCCGGCAACGTCTCGGCGCTCACGACCGGCAGGACGCTGTCCACGCCGGCGGCCGGAACCGTCCTGGTCACCCGCGGTCCCTACGTCGTCCAGACCGACCGGACGAGCGCACGCGTGCTGTGGTGGACCAACCTTCCGACTCCGAGCACCGTCGACTACGGGATCGGAGCGTTGACCGCCAGCGTCTTCGACCCCACTCCGCGGCTGCAGCACGCCATGCTGCTCGGCGGGCTCCAGCCGGGAACCGAGTACATCTACCAGGTACGGTCCGGCAACGCCACGCTCGCAGGCAACCGCTTCACCACCGCTCCCGCGCCCGGCGCGTCCTTCACCTTCGCGGCGGTCGGCGACTACGGGGGCGGTTCGGCGCAGGAGGCGAACATCGCGAACCTGATCGCCGCGTCACCCGCCCAGTTCGTGCAGACCCTCGGCGACAACGTGTACCCGGATGCCCAGGACCCGGATCCGGAACGCTTCTACTCCGACTTCGACAACCGCTTCTACAAGCAGTACGGCCCGGCCATCCGCACCCGGACGCTCTATCCGGCGAACGGGAACAAGGACTACTACGGCGACGGCGCGACGGCACGGAACCTGTGGTCCCCGAACAACCAGCGCTGGTACAGCTACGAGTGGGGCGACCTCCACGTCCTCGTCGTCGACAGCGAGCAGCCCCTGGGAGCCGGCTCCCCGCAGCGCGCCTTCGTGAACGCCGATCTCGCCGCCGCGACCACGGCGTGGAAGGTCTGCGTCGTGCACCGCCCGCCCTACAGCTCGACGAGCAGCAGCTCCAGTTCGACGACGGTCCTGACCGATCTCGTTCCGCTCCTGGACCAGTACCGGGTCACGCTCTGCCTCTCCGGCAACTCCCACAACTACGAACGGAGTCATCCGCTGCGCATGGGCGCAATCGATCCGACGGGAGTGACGTACGTCGTCTCCGGTGGTGGCGGCAACGGGCTCAACGCGTTCCAGGCGACCCAGCCGTTCTGGAGCGCGTACCGGGAAGCGCGTTACGAGTACGTGCAGTGCTCGGTCTCCCCGACCCAACTCGTGCTCAACGCGTACAGCGACACCGGGGTGCTCTTCGACAGCATGACCTGGACCCGGTGAACCGGCCGACGGGGCGCGCCCCGTCGAGCCCGTACGGCGACTGAGGAGAGCACGTGGCGCCGCTCACGGCGCCACGTGGTAGTACCGGGTACAGGCGAGGATCATCCCGTCGTCGGCGATCGTGAAGAGGTCGACGAACCGGAGGTCCTGTCCGTCGGTGCCCGGCGCCACCCGGCGCCCCGTGGCGACGACGCTGCGGCCCTGGCCCACGACCCGGTCGATCTCGTGACGGGCCCGTGGCAGGGGGCGCCCGAAATGGGTGTGCAGGACCGCCGCCCGGCCACGGGCCGGCGGCAGCCCCGGCAGTTCGAGGACCACGCCGTCGTGCAGCAGGGAGGCGCACGAGTCCAGGTCACCGGCGTCCAGGTAGTCGTAGACCAGGCGGACATGGTCGATTCCGGCGGCGGTGACCAGGTCTGCCGGTCCCGGCAGCCAGGTGCTCGTGTCATCTTGGCGGTTCAACGGCTGAGCCCCTTTCGCTCTCGGCCAGGATTCTGGGGGGAGCCGCCAACTCCGCGTTATTCCCCCTCTATCTCCGACCGGGATCTTCACGGCATGGACAGGGCGGGGGTGGTTGTGGAGACTGTCCTCACTCGGACCTGAGGTGTCAACTCGTTTCTTTGGTGGGGGAATCGGTGACGGACGACATCGGGGACAGATCCCAGGAACTCCCGGACATGTCGCCCCTCGCCTTCCGGGTCCTGGGGCCGCTGCAGGTCCACGGCCCCGACGGGCCGCTGCGGCTCCCGCCCGGCCGCCAGGAGGTGATCCTCGCGGCGCTGCTCCTGGAGACGAACCGGGTGGTCAGCACCAACCACCTGGTGGACCTCATCTGGGAGGACAACCCGCCGGAGACCGCCCGCACCCAGGTGCAGATCTGCGTGTCGCGGCTGCGCAAACTCCTCGCCGGCGCGGACGGCGAGGTCTCGATCACGACCCGGCCCCCGGGATACGTGCTGCACACCGACGCGGGCAACGTGGACGCCGCACTCTTCACCGGCCTCGTCTTACGGGCCCGCCGACTGCGCGAGCGCGGCGAACTCGACCAGGCCGTACGGCTGCTGAGGGACGCGGTGACGCTGTGGCAGGGCGACTGCCTGTCCGGCCTCGACAGCGGCCCGCTGGCGAACAAGGCGCGACAGCTCAACGAGGAACGTCTGACCGCCGTCGAACTCCGCATCCAACTGGAGCTCGAACTCGGACGGTACGACGGACTCGTGGGCGAACTGCAGAGGCTCACCCACGAACACCCGCTGCGGGAGAAGCTGCGCGGCCAGCTGATCCAGGCCCTGTACTGGTCGGGACGGCAGGCCGAGGCCCTGGAGGCCTTCCGCACCGCCCGACGGTTCCTCGCCGAGGAACTCGGGCTCGAACCCAGCAGGGAGCTCAGGGAACTGGAGTCGGCGATCCTCGCCGGCCGGCTCTCCGCGCCCGCTCCCGTACGCGTACCGGGGGACAGGGCCGAGGAGGAGACGGCGGGAGCGAAGCCCGAGGAGGACCCCGAACCGGCCGCCGCCCCGCCGTCCCCGGAGGCCCTGCGCCAGGACGCCGTACCGCACCAGCTTCCCGCCGCCGTCGCCGACTTCGTGTCCGATCCCGGCCGGCTCGCCGCACTGGAGGAAGCGCTGACCGGGCGGCCGGGCCGCACCACGGTGGGGCTCGCCGCGATCACGGGCAAGCCCGGCACCGGCAAGTCGACGCTCGCCGTGCACGTCGCCCACATGCTCTCCGAGACCGGCTTCCCCGACGGCCAGCTCTACTGCGACCTGCGCGGGACGACCGGCACCCCGGCCACCCCCGAGGAGGTCCTGGGCCGGTTCCTGCGCGCGCTCGGCATCCCCGGCCAGCTGATCCCGGAATCCCTGGACGAGCGCGCCGAGATGTACCGCACCCGACTGGCCTCCCGCCGCGTCCTCGTCGTCCTCGACGACGCCGCCGGCGAGGGCCAGGTGCTGCCGCTGCTGCCCGGCAGCCGGGGCTGTGCCGTCCTCGTCACCGGCCGCGCCCGCCTCACCGCCCTGCCCGGCGCGCACCGGGTCGAACTCGACGTGCTCGCCGAGGACCAGGCGCTCGAACTGCTGTCCAGGATCGTCGGGCGGGAACGCGTCGCGGGCGAGGCCGCGGCCGCGGAGGCCCTGGTCCGCACGGTCGGACGACTCCCGCTGGCCCTGCGGATCGTCGCCGCCCGGCTCGCGGCCCGCCCGCACTGGACCCTGGCGTCCATGGTGCAGCGCCTGGCCAACGAGCGGCACCGGCTCGACGAACTGACCCACGGCGAGATGACGATGCGCGCCAGCCTGTCGCTGACCTACGAGGGCCTGGCGCCGGAGGACCGCCGACTGCTGCGGCTCCTGAGCATGGCGCAGGCACCGACCCTGCCGAGCTGGCTGGCGGGTGCGCTGCTCGACGACCGCCGCCCCTTCCCCTCGGACCTGATGGAACCGCTGGTCGACGTGCAGATGCTGGACGTCGCCGGAGTGGAGCGGACCGGCGGCTTCCGGTACCGCTTCCACGAGATCATCCGCGTGTACGCGCGGGAACAGCTGGCGGCCCACCACACGCCCGAGGCACGACAGGAGGCGCTCGCCCGGATGGCGGGCGGCTGGATGCACCTCGCCCAGCAGGCCCACCGCAAGGTGTACGGCGGGGACTTCACCGTCCTGCACGGCGACGCGCCCCGCTGGGAACCCCCGGCCTCCTACACGGACGAGGTGCTCGCCGACCCGCTGGCCTGGCTCGACGCCGAACAGGCCTCCCTGTGCGGCATGGTCGAACACACCGCCCACGCCGGTCTCCACGACCTCAGCTGGAACCTCGCGACCTCGCTCGTCACGCTCTTCGAGGTGCGCGGCCACTACGACCTGTGGGAGCAGACCCACCTGAGCGCGCTGGCCGCCGTCCGCAAGGCCGGAAACCTGCGGGGAACCGCCGCGATCCGGGCGTCGCTCGGCTCGCTCTACATGAGCCGCAACCAGTTCGACACGGCCCGGCAGGCGCTGAACTCGGCGCTCGACGTCTTCCAGGCGCTGGACGAGCCGATGGGCGAGGCGCTGTGCCGACGCGACATGGCGCTCATCGCACGCACGAACGGCGACGACTCCGCGGCCCTGGAGCTGTACCGGCGGTCCCTGGCCGACTTCGACCGGGCGGGCGACGTGGTGGGCCGCGCGATCGTCCTGACCCAGAGCGCGCACATCCGGATGCGGCAGGGCGAGATCGCGGAGGCACAGAGCCAGCTGGACGAGGCGCTCGACATCTACGAAGGAGTCGGTTACACGGGCGGCCGGGCGCGAACACTGCGGCGCGTCGGGCAGCTGCTGCTCGAACAGGGCCGCAGCGACCTGGCGGTCCTGACCTTCACGGAGGTGCTGGAGCTCTGCCGGGATTCCGGCGACGTCATCGGGGAGGGCCATCTGCTCCGCGACCTGGGGCACGCCTTCGTCATCATGGGCCGTCCCGACCGGGCCAGGGACTTCTACGACCGCGCGGTGGCCGCGCGGGAGGGCGTCATGGATTTTAGCGGTGGCGCGCTGGCGCGCCTTGACCTCGCCCGTCTCCTCGACGCGGAGCCCGGACGTTCCCGGGAGTTGCTCGTCCCTGCGGTCGAGGTGTTCCGCGAGCGGCGGATGGGGCGGGAACTCGCCGAGGCGGAGAGGCTGCTCGCGACCGGCTGCTGAGCGCGCGGGCCTCCCGGACCAGGGTCAGTCCCAGGGGTTGTTGTCGGTGCTGCACGTGGTGACGGGGCCGGTGGCGGTGACCGTCGTCGTGCAGACCGGGGTGGTGCTCGTGGTGCCCGTGGTCCCGTCGGCCCAGCTCGCCTGGACGCCCGCTCCCGTCAGGATCACGACCAGCGCGGCGGTGACGGCGGCGCGGACGGACTTGCGGGCGGCCGTGGCGGACTTGCGGGCGGCGGTGGCGGTGTAGGACATCGGATCCTGCCTCTCGGTGGTGTGCGGCGTTTCCTTGTGACCACCACGTTAGGAACACCCGGATTCACGGCACCGCTCGCTGCCTTATCACCCCGCTATCACGGAACAGCACCCCGCCCGCACCGCTATCACGGGCCCCCGGGCCGCTGTCTTCCGCCATGCCGCCCCGGCCGTCCCGCCGTCCGGAGGGGCGGCAGAGGGTTAGTGCCGGGATGCCCCCCGAATAGTCGCGTCCGGACGATGGGTTCCAGCAGACGGCGAGGCGAAGCCCCCGGCCGGCGTCCAGACCGGGCGCCGACGGAAGGCCCGCCCCAACTCGACGAGCGGGAGCTTCTCATGACGACCGGTCTCTCCCCGGAGGACACCGTGACGGCCACCGCCGCACTCGGCACCCTCATACGCGGCCACCGGCTCCGCATCGGCCTGACCCAGCAGGAACTGGCGGACCTCTCCACCATCAGCGTCCGCGCCATCCGCGACCTGGAGAAGGGAAAGGCACAGCGGCCGAGAGCCGACACGATCCGGCTGATAGCCGACGGCCTGCGCCTGGGCCCCCGGGCCCGCACCGCCCTCGAGGACGCGGTGCGGCGCGGACACGGACACCGGGGCGGTGTCGGGCCCGGCGACCTCGCCGCCGAGCGGCCGGCCCCACCCGTACCGCTGCACCCGCTGATCGAGAGAGCCGCCGAATCCACCGTCCTCACCGAGGAGCTGCGCTCCGGAGCCGAACGCCTGATCACCGTCGTCGGACTGAGCGGCGTCGGCAAGACGAGACTGGCCCTGGAGGCGGCGGCCCGGCTGCACGACGCCGGCTTCCCGATCCTGTGGCACACCGCCCCCGGAGCGGTCGCCGACTGCCTGCCGGCCTGCGACGACCGGCCCGCCGCACTGGCGGCCGACTGCGCCGCCTTCCTCCACGGCGACGGCCGGGCCGACGACCTGGCCCCCGAACTGGCCGGCGTGCTCGGCGCCCGCGCGGTGCTCCTCGTCCTCGACGGCGTCGACACCGCACTGCTCGACTTCCACCGCCTGAGCCGGCTGCTGCGCGAGCTGCCCGGACTCCGCCTCCTCGTCACCGCCGACGAACCCTGGAACGTCCCCGGCGAACGCCTCTTCCTCCTCTCCCCGCTGGAGGCGCCGGACCCCTCCGACGGCCTCCGCCCCGACGCGCCCGCGGCCCGGTTCTTCCTCAGCAGGCTCCGCCACGTCCGCCCCGACATCGTTCCCGACGAGCGCGTCCTCGCCGACATCGCCTGGGTCAGCCACCGGCTCGACGGCCATCCGCTCGCGCTCGCCGCGGCGGCCTCCTGGCTCACCGTCTGCGACCTGACCACCCTGCGCGGCATCGTCGAGTCCGACCCGGCGCCCCTGCTCGACCACCTCGCCGACGGCCGGTCCGGCTCCCGACTCCGCGAGCGCGTCGCCCGTACGCTCGCCGCGCTCCCCGACGGCCACCGGCAGCTGATCGGCGCGCTGTGCGCCGCGAGCGAGGCCGAATTCGTCCTGGAGGACGTCGTCCGGCTGACCGGCATGCCCCTGCCGCACTGCGGCCGCATGGTCCGCGACCTGCTGGTCAGCGGCGTGATCCGGTCCGGCACGGACGGCGGCCGCTCCGCGTTCCGCGTGCTGAGCGTGGTGCGCGCCCTCGCGGCGGACACCACGGCGACGGCGACGGCGATCGCTTCCGCGACGGCGACGGCGACGGCGACGGCGACGCCGACCACGACCACAACCACAACCACGACCGCTTCCGCGACGGCGACCGCGACCATGACCCCTTTCCCGACCGCGACCGCTTCCGCGACCACGGTGCGGGCACCGGTCCGATGAGCGGCAGCGCCGTACCGGACGGTGCCGACACGACTGCCGGAACCGCTGCCGCCTGACTGCCGCTCCACCGCCGAACCGCTGGCGTACCGCCGGATCAACTGCCGCTCCCGGCCCCGGCCCACGGGTTGTATGGCGACTGCCCCGCCCGAGCCCGCGCCGCTCTTCCTCCCCCCCTCCGCCGTGACTTCCACAGGAGCCCCTCATGCCGTTCGACACGCCCGTCGCACCCGCTCCGGCTGCCGTCCGGTTGCCGCTCTCGGTGGCCCAGCGTGACATCTGGACGGCACACGCCCTCGACCCCACCGGCGTGAAGTACAACGTCGCCGAGTGCCGCGAGATCAACGGCCCCGTGGACCCGCGGCTGATGGCCGCGGCCTGGCGCCGGCTCGTCGAGGAGGCGGACTTCCTCCGCATCCGCCGCTTCGAGGACGACGGCGAGCAGGTGTGGCAACTGGTCGACACCGACGCCGGATCGCGCACCCTGCCGTTCACCGACGTGAGCGCCGCGGACGACCCCGAGGGCGCGGCCTGGCGGCTCGTCGACGCACTGATCTGCGCCCCCTTCGACCTCACCGACCAGCCGCCGGTCCGCTGCGCGCTGATCAGGCTCGCCGAGGACAGGTACTTCTACTTCTACGGATTCCACCACCTGGTCGTCGACGGCGTGGGCGTGTCGATGGCACTCGCCCGGCTGATCGAGCTGTACGAGCAGGCCGTCGCGGGCGAACCCTGGGGACCCTCCCCGTTCGGGAGCCTGACGGAGCTGCTCGCCGAGGACGCGGAGTACCGCCGGTCCGAGGAGGCCGCCGCCGAGCGCGCCGCCTGGCGGGAACACCTCGCCGGCGCCCCCGACGCACCCGCCGGCCTGGTCCGGGGCACCGGACGGGCGACGGCCGCGCACGGCGGCCTGCCCTTCGCCCGGCGGAGCGTACGGGTGTCCCCGGCGGACGCCGACCGGCTCCGCTCGGTCGCACGCGGCGAGCGCGCCACCTGGTCCGTCCTCCTCGTGGCCCTGTTCTCGGTCTACCTGCACCGCGTCACCGGACGTACGGAGCTGATGATCGCCCTCCCGGTCACCGGCAGGACGTCCCGGCTCGCCCGCAGCACCCCGGGCATGTCGTCGAACGTGGTCCCCCTGAGGATCCGGATCGATCCCGAGGAACCGCTCGGCGCCCTGGTCCGCTCGGTGGGAGCCGAGGTCAAGCACGGACTGCGCCACCAGCTGACCCGGTACGAGGACCTCTGCCGCGACGCCGGCGTCGTCGACGGCTCCCGGAGACCGGCCACGCCCGTCCTCAACATCATGGGCTTCCACGGAGAGCTCACCGTCTGCGGCCATCCCACGGTCAACCACAACGTGAGCAACGGCCCCGTCGACGACCTCAGCGTCGCCGTGCTCGACCTCGGCGCCGCCCACGGCCTGCGCATCGACTTCGACACCCCCGTCGAGGGCGTCGACGTCACCGCCGTCGCCGCACACCAGGACCGGTTCGCCGCCTTCCTCACCACCGTCCTCACCACGGAGCGCCCGACCGAACGCAGGGTCGCCGACCTCGACGTCCTGTCGGAGGCGGAGCGCGAGCTGCTGACGGGCCGGTGGGCCGGGCCGGTGGCGGAGATCGTGGACACGACGTTGGTGGAGCGGTTCGAGGAGCAGGCGGCACGGTTCCCCGACGGGGTCGCGCTCGTCGACGAGGCGGGGGAGGTCACGTACGCCGAGCTCAACGCCGCCGCCAACCGCTGGGCCCGCCACCTCCGCTCCCGAGGTCTCGGGCGCGGAGACATGGCCGGAGTCCTCTTCGAGCGCGGTACCCGCTTCGCCACCGCTCTGCTCGCCGTCCTGAAGACCGGCGCCGCCCACGTCCTCCTGGACCCGGACTTCCCGGACGAGCGACTTCGCTCGGCGGCCGCCGACGCCGGCATCAGCCACCTCGTCACCCGCCCGGTGCTCGCCGAGCGCGTCGACGGCCCCTGGGCCGCCCACACCGAGGCCCCCGGCGAACTCCTCTCCCACAACCCCGGCAACCTCGGTCTGCCGCTCGGCCCGGACGACCCCGCCTGCCTGATGTTCACCTCCGGCTCGACGGGCCGCCCGAAGGCCATCCTGTCCTCCCACCGCAACCTGGTGTCGACCCTGATCGGCCAGCCCTACCTCCCCGCCGGCCCGGAGCAGGTCTACCTCCAGTGCTCGCCGGTGTCCTGGGACGCGTTCAGCCTGGAGTTCTGGGGAGCGCTCCTCCACGGCGGCACGGCGGTCCTCCAGCCCGGACAGAAGCCCGAACCGGCCCTGGTGACCGAGCTGGCCCGCCGCCACCGCGTCACGACACTCCTGCTGTCCGCCACCCTCTTCAACTATCTGACGGACGAGCACCCCGAAGCCTTCGAGACCGTCACCACCGCCTTCACGGTGGGCGAGGCCGCCTCCCCGGCGCACGTCCACAAGCTCCAGCGGATCAGACCCGGCATCACCGTCCTCAACGGCTACGGACCCGCCGAGGTCATGATCTACGCCACCACCCACACCATCGAGACCGGGGACGAGCCCCACCCGGTGATCCCGATCGGCACCCCGCTGGTCAACAAGCCGGCCTACGTCCTGGACGCCCGGCTCGGCCTGTGCCCACCGGGGGTGACGGGCGAGCTGTACGTGGCGGGCGAGGGCCTCGCCCACGGCTACCTGGGCCGGTCCGACCTGACGGCCACCCGCTTCGTCCCGAACCCCTTCGGCCCGGCGGGCAGCCGGCTCTACCGGACGGGGGACCTGGCCCGCTTCGACCGGGACGGACGCCTCCTGTACGAGGGCCGGGCGGACGACCAGATCAAGATCCGGGGCTTCCGCATCGAGCCCGGCGAGACCGAGGCCGCCCTCCTGACCCACCCCGCCGTCACCCAGGCCGTCGTCACCGTCCACGAGAAGAGGCTGGCCGCCTACGTCGTCGTCGGGGACGGGGACACGGCAGGGGAAACGGACTTCGACGAGATCCGCCGGCACGTCGCCGACCGGCTGCCCGAGCACCTCGTCCCCACGTACCTGACCGCGCTCGACCGCCTGCCCGTCACACCCAACGGGAAGATCGACAAGCGGGCGCTCCCGGCCCCCACGACGGCCCTGGGAACGGCCCGCGCCCCGCGCACCGAGACCGAGGAGATCCTGTCCGCGCTGTTCGGCAGGACCCTGGAGACGCCCGGCCCGATCGGCATCGACGACAGCTTCTTCGCCCTCGGCGGCCACTCGCTGCTCGCGGCCCGGCTGACGAACCACATCGCCGAGGCGTTCGGCGTACGGCTGACGATCCGGGACGTCTTCGGGCGCCCGACGGTCGCCGGGCTCGCGGAACTGCTGGGCGAGCAGACCGGCGTACGGGCCGTCCCGCCGCTGGTGGCGGGGGAGGGCGCCGGTGACACCGCTCCGGCGTCGTTCGCTCAGCGGCGGTTGTGGTTGCTGTCGGAGCTGGAGGGGGACAGTGCGGCTTACAACGTGCCGATGGTGGTGCGGTGTGAGGGCGGTTTGGACCTCGGGGCGTTGGAGTCGGCGCTGAGTGATGTGGTGGAGCGGCATGCTCCGCTGCGGACGGTGTTCGAGTCGGTGGAGGGCGAGCCGCGTCAGCGGGTCCTGCCGCCGGAGCGGGCGCGCGTGTCGGTGGAACGGCACTGCGTCGAAGACGACGCACTGGCAGGGGAGTTGGCCGCGACGGCGGGTCGTGTCTTCGATCTGGCCGCGGAGCTTCCGCTGCGGGCGGTGGTGTTCGAGCTGGGTGACGGCTCGGTGGTGCTGTCGTTGGTGGTGCATCACATCGCGACGGACGGTCTGTCGAATGCCGTGTTCTTCGGGGACCTGCAGCGGGCCTACGCGGCCCGGATCGCGGGAGCGGAGGACTCTGTCCTTGAGCCGCTGAGCGTCCAGTACGCGGATTACGCGGTCTGGCAGCGCCGGGTGCTGGGCGCGGCGGAGGATCCCGAAAGCGTGCTGGGCCGGGAGCTGGAGTTCTGGCGTGGGGCGTTGGAGGGGCTGCCGGAGGAGCACGGGCTGAACCTGGACCGTCCGAGGCCGGCCAGGGCCTCCCACCAGGGCGGACAGGTGGAGGTCGGCTTCGGAGAGGACCTCTTCGAGCGGGTGGCTGCGTTCGCCCGGGCCGAGGGGTGCACGCCCTTCATGGTGGTGCACGCGGCCCTGGTCGCGGCACTGTCCCGGCTGGGTGCGGGGTCCGACCTGGCGATCGGCACTCCGGTCGCGGGTCGTGGTGAGCGGTCGTTGCAGGATCTGGTCGGGTTCTTCGTGAACACGCTGGTCCTGCGGACCAGTAGCGCCGGCGACCCGAGCTTCCGCGAGTTGCTGGGGCGGGTGCGTACGGCGGATCTGGACGCGTTCGCGCATCAGGAGGCCCCGTTCGACCTGGTCCTCGAAGCGGTCAACCCGACCCGGAGCCTCTCGCGCCATCCCCTCTTCCAGATCAGCCTCGGCCTGGAGACCGACAAGGGCCCCGCCTTCGAGCTGAGCGGAGTCCGGACGGGCCCCGTGGAGAAGATCTCCAGCGGATCCGCCAAGTTCGACCTGGAGTTCTTCCTCCGCTCCGACGACGAGAAGGAGCTGCGGGCCACCGTGCTCTTCGCGGCGGAGCTCTTCGACGAGGTCACGGTACGACGGATGGTGACCCTCCTCGGCGAGGTGCTGACCCAGGCCCTCGACGCCCCGGACCGACGCCTGTCGGACCTGGAGGTCCTGTCGGAGGCGGAGCGCGAGCTGCTGACGGGCCGGTGGGCCGGGTTGGTGGCGGAGGTCGTGGACACGACGTTGGTGGAGCGGTTCGAGGAGCAGGCGGCACGGTTCCCCGACGGGGTCGCGCTCGTCGACGAGGCGGGGGAGGTCACGTACGCCGAGCTCAACGCCGCCGCCAACCGCTGGGCCCGCCACCTCCGTTCCCGCGGGCTTGGCCGTGGCGACATGGCGGGCGTCCTCTGGCGGCGCGGGGCGGAGTTCGCGGCGGTGGTGATCGGGGTCCTCAAGACGGGGGCGGGGTACACGCTCCTGGACCCGGACTTCCCGGACGAGCGACTCCGCTCGGCGGCGACCGACGCCGGCATCGTCGTCCTGGTCGCGGAGCCCGGCCTCGCCAC
Organism: Streptomyces sp. TLI_105; assembly: GCF_900105415.1. GTDB lineage: Bacteria > Actinomycetota > Actinomycetes > Streptomycetales > Streptomycetaceae > Streptomyces. Next base: position 7,702,031 of record NZ_FNSM01000001.1, read on the forward strand.
GCGTCTGACCGGCCCCTGGGACACGGCCTCTTGCTCCTCCGAGCAGTTGGCGGACCTCAGCGACGAGAACCTCGGCACGGAACTGAGCGCCGACGATGTGGCCTGCCTGATGTTCACGTCGGGTTCGACGGGTCGGCCGAAGGCGATTCTGTCGTCGCATCGCAATCTGGTGTCGACGGTGTGGGGGCAGTCGTACGGGTTGTTCGGTGCGGGTGAGGTGTTCCTGCAGTGTTCGCCGGTGTCGTGGGACGCGTTCAGTCTGGAGTTCTGGGGCGCTTTGTTGCACGGCGGGTCGACGGTGTTGCAGCCGGGGCAGCGGCCGGAGCCGGTGTTGATCGGTGAGTTGTCCCGCAGGCACGGGGTGACGATGCTGCAGTTGTCGGCGAGTCTGTTCAACTTCCTGGTGGACGAGCACCCGGAGGCCTTCGAGACGGTGACGGTCGCCTTCACGGGCGGCGAGGCGGCCTCTCCGGCGCATGTGCGCAAGCTGCAGCGGCTCAGGCCGGGCATCAGGGTCGTCAACGGTTACGGGCCGGCCGAGTCCATGGGGTTCACCACGACCCACACCGTCGAGCACAGTGACGTGGTGATCCCGGTGGGTGGGCCGCTGGTGAACAAGGCCGCCTATGTCCTGGACGCCCATCTGAACCTGTGCGCGCCGGGAGTCACCGGTGAGCTGTATCTGGCGGGCGACGGTCTCGCCCACGGATACCTGGGCCGGCCCGACCTGACCGCCCTCCGATTCGTGGCGGATCCCTTCGGTCCGGAGGGCAGGCGTCTCTACCGCACGGGGGATCTGGCTCACTTCGACCGGCACGGTCGGCTGCACTACGACGGGCGGGCGGACGACCAGATCAAGATCCGTGGTTTCCGTGTCGAGCCCGGTGAGACCGAGGCCGCGCTCCTGACCCACCCCGCCGTCACCCAGGCCGTCGTCACCGTCCACGAGAAGAGGCTGGCCGCCTACGTCGTCGTCGGGGACGGGGACACGGCAGGGGAAACGGACTCCGACGAGATCCGCCGGCACGTCGCCGACCGGCTGCCCGAGCACCTCGTCCCGACGCACGTCATCGTTCTCGACCGTCTGCCCCTGACTCCCAACGGGAAGGTCGACAAGCGGGCTCTGCCCGAGCCGGCCCCCGTCGCCTCCGCCGGCCGTGCCCCGCGCACCCCGCTGGAGGAGACCCTGCTCGCGCTCTTCGCCCGCACCCTCGACACCACCGCCGACCTCACCATCGACGACGACTTCTTCCACCACGGCGGGCATTCGCTGCTCGCTGCCCGGCTGACCAATCACATCGCCGAGGCGCTGGGCGCGCGGCTGACGATCCGGGACGTGTTCGGGCGCCCGACGGTGGCGGGGCTCGCGGAACTGGTCGCCGGACAGGGCGGGGGAGAAGCTCTCCCGCCGCTGGCGGCGGGGGAAGGTGCCGGCGACTCTGTGCCCGTGTCGTTCGCTCAGCGGCGGTTGTGGTTGCTGTCGGAGCTGGAGGGGGACAGTGCGGCTTACAACGTGCCGATGGTGGTGCGGTGTGAGGGCGGTTTGGACCTCGGGGCGTTGGAGTCGGCGCTGAGTGATGTGGTGGAGCGGCATGCTCCGCTGCGGACGGTGTTCGAGTCGGTGGAGGGCGAGCCGCGTCAGCGGGTCCTGCCGCCGGAGTTGGCCCGGGTTCCGGTGGAACGCCGGCGTGTCGCCGCCTCCGATGTCGACGCGGAGCTGGCGGAGCTGGCCGGTCGTGTCTTCGATCTGGCCGCGGAGCTTCCGCTGCGGGCGGTGGTGTTCGAGCTGGGTGACGGCTCGGTGGTGCTGTCGTTGGTGGTGCATCACATCGCGACGGACGGTCTGTCGAATGCCGTGTTCTTCGGGGACCTGCAGCGAGCCTACGCGGCCCGGGTCGCCGGGGCCGAAGGGCGGGTCCTTGAGCCCTTGGCCGTGCAGTACGCGGATTACGCGGTCTGGCAGCGCCGGGTGCTGGGCGCGGCGGAGGATCCCGAAAGCGTGCTGGGCCGGGAGCTGGAGTTCTGGCGTGGGGCGTTGGAGGGGCTGCCGGAGGAGCACGGGCTGAACCTGGACCGTCCGAGGCCGGCCAGGGCCTCCCACCAGGGCGGACAGGTCGAGCTCGACCTCGGTGCGGACCTGTTCGAACGCATCACGGTCCTCGCCCGCTCGGAGGGGTGCACGCCCTTCATGGTGGTGCACGCGGCCCTGGTCGCCGCGCTGACCCGGCTGGGTGCGGGGACGGACCTGGCGATCGGCACTCCGGTCGCGGGTCGTGGTGAGCGGTCGTTGCAGGATCTGGTCGGGTTCTTCGTGAACACGCTGGTCCTGCGGACCAGTAGCGCCGGCGACCCGAGCTTCCGCGAGTTGCTGGGGCGGGTGCGTACGGCGGATCTGGACGCGTTCGCGCATCAGGAGGCCCCGTTCGACCTGGTCCTCGAAGCGGTCAACCCGACCCGGAGCCTCTCGCGCCATCCCCTCTTCCAGATCAGCCTCGGCCTCGAAGTGGGCGGCGTTCCGGAGCTGCGCCTGCCCGGCGTCCGTACCGCCGAGGTCTCCGGCCTGGTGAACGGGGCGGCGAAGTTCGACCTCGAGTTCCTGCTCCGCTCCGACGACAGCCGGGGCCTGCACGGCGCGATCGTCTTCGCGGCCGAGCTGTTCGACGAGGAGTCGGTACGGCGCATGGCGTCGGTGCTCGGCCGGGTAGTGGCCCAGGTGCTCGACGATCCCGCCCTGCCGCTCTCCTCCCTGGAGGTGCTGTCGAGCTCGGAGCGCGAGTTGCTGACCGGCCCGTGGGCGGGGACCGTCGCCGAGGTGGGCGGCGCCACCCTCGTCGGGCGGTTCGAGGAGCAGGTGGCCCGCCGCCCGGAGGCGACGGCGCTGCTCGACGGAGCCCGCGAGGTGTCGTACGCGGAGCTGAACGCGATGGCCAACCGGTGGGCCCACCACCTGCGCGCCCACGGCCTGGGCCGTGGCGACATGGCGGGTGTGCTGTGGGAGCGTGGGGTGGAGTTCGCCGCGGCGGTCATCGCCGTGGTCAAGGCCGGGGCTGGGTACACGCTCCTGGACCCGGACTTCCCGGACGAGCGACTTCGCTCGGCGGCCGCCGACGCGGGGATCAGCCACCTCGTCACCGCGCCGGCCCTCGCGGGGCGGGTCGACGGACCTTGGCAGACCCACACCGAGGCCCCCCGCGAACTCCTCTCCCACGACCCCGGCAACCTCGGTCTGCCGCTCGGCCCGGACGACCCCGCCTGCCTGATGTTCACGTCGGGTTCGACGGGTCGGCCGAAGGCGATTCTGTCGTCGCATCGCAATCTGGTGTCGACGGTGTGGGGGCAGTCGTACGGGTTGTTCGGTGCGGGTGAGGTGTTCCTGCAGTGTTCGCCGGTGTCGTGGGACGCGTTCAGTCTGGAGTTCTGGGGCGCTTTGTTGCACGGCGGGTCGACGGTGTTGCAGCCGGGGCAGCGGCCGGAGCCGGTGTTGATCGGTGAGTTGTCCCGCAGGCACGGGGTGACGATGCTGCAGTTGTCGGCGAGTCTGTTCAACTTCCTGGTGGACGAGCACCCGGAGGCCTTCGAGACGGTGACGGTCGCCTTCACGGGCGGCGAGGCGGCCTCTCCGGCGCATGTGCGCAAGCTGCAGCGGCTCAGGCCGGGCATCAGGGTCGTCAACGGTTACGGGCCGGCCGAGTCCATGGGGTTCACCACGACCCACACCGTCGAGCACAGTGACGTGGTGATCCCGGTGGGTGGGCCGCTGGTGAACAAGGCCGCCTATGTCCTGGACGCCCATCTGAACCTGTGCGCGCCGGGAGTCACCGGTGAGCTGTATCTGGCGGGCGACGGTCTCGCCCACGGATACCTGGGCCGGCCCGACCTGACCGCCCTCCGATTCGTACCGCATCCCTTTGCGGCAGCCGCTGACCGGCTGTATCGGACGGGGGATCTGGCTCACTTCGACCGGCTCGGTCGGCTGCACTACGACGGGCGGGCGGACGACCAGATCAAGATCCGTGGTTTCCGTGTCGAGCCCGGTGAGACCGAGGCCGCGCTCCTGACCCACCCGGCCGTCACCCAGGCCGTCGTCACCGTCCACCACGAACAGCTCGCCGCATACGTGGTCGCCGACGGGGACACGCCACTCGACGAGATCCGCCGGCACGTCGCCGACCGGCTGCCCGAGCACCTCGTCCCGACGCACGTCATCGTTCTCGACCGACTGCCCCTGACCCCCAACGGGAAGGTCGACAAGCGGGCTCTGCCCGAGCCGGCCCCCGTCGCCTCCGCCGGCCGTGCCCCGCGCACCCCGCTGGAGGAGACCCTGCTCGCGCTCTTCGCCCGCACCCTCGACACCACCGCCGACCTCACCATCGACGACGACTTCTTCCACCACGGCGGCCACTCCCTCCTGGGGGCCCGTCTCACCAACCACATCGCCGGGGCCCTCGACGTCCGGCTCACCATCCGCGACGTCTTCCAGCACCCCACCCCGGCCCGGCTCGCCGAGCACATCGAATCCCTGAAGGCCGCGCCGGCGAGGAAGGCCCGTCCCGCCCTCCGGCGCCGTGCCGAGACCGAGGCGGTCGCGACCGGGACCGCCGCTCAGACCGCCACCGCGACAGAAAGGATCAGCTGATGAACACCTCCCCGACCCCCGCCCCCGAGGACGTCGTCTGGGACCTGCCGGGCGACCTGCCGCACCGCCTGTCGCTGCTCGTGCTCCCGCACGCCGGAGGCAACGCGCACGCGTACAGCGCCTGGCGCGAGCACCTCCCGGCCGACGTGCGGCTGCTCATCGGCCAGTACCCGGGGCGCGGCGCCCGCTTCAGCGAGGACCTGCCCGAGTCCGTCGACGACCTGGCGCTGCCCGTGGTCGACGCGCTCCCCGCGGACACCGGTGCCCTGGTGGTGCTCGGGCACAGCATGGGCTCCCTGGTCGCCTTCGAGGTGACCCGCGCCCTGCAGGCCGTCGGCCGTACCCCGCAGGGCCTGATCGCCTCCGCCTGCCGGGCGCCGGTGCTGCCCAACCAGTGCCCGGTGCACCCGGAGCGGCTGGACGACGACCAGCTGGTCGCGGCCATCAAAGAGCGCGGCGGTACGGACGACGGCATCCTCGACGACGAGGAGCTGCGCGAGATCGTCCTGCCGTCCATCCGCGCGGACTTCGCCATCGACGACGCCTACCGGTGCACCGCCCCGGCCGTACGGCTCGACTGCCCGGTGGCGGTGTTCGGCGGGGACGCCGACCCCATCGTCCCGGTCGACATGCTCGCAGGCTGGTCCCTGGTGGCCGGCCACCAGGTGGCCCCCGAGGTGCTGACCGGCGACCACTTCTACTTCCAGCAGGACCTGCCCGGCTTCTTCGCCCGCCTGAACCCGGTCCTGGAGACCCTGGGCGCCGCAGCACCCAGCAACGCCTGATCCCCCGTCAACTTTCCCGCCCGCTGAGGCATTGCGAGGAGACCACCATGACCACGTACGCCCAGAGCCCGGCCACCGCCGGCATCACCGTCGTCCGGGAGCCCGGCAAGCCGGCCCTCGTCCACACCCCCGCCTTCGACACCATGGCGGAGGCCGCCGCCTGGCTGTCCGCCCAGCTCCCCGCCGTCCAGGCCGAGCTGCACCGCTCCGGCGCGGTCATGCTGCGCGGACTTCCGGTGACGGACACGGAGACGTTCGCCGAGGCGCGGGACGCCCTGATCGCCCAGCGCGCCGGCTACAAGGAGAAGGCCACCCCCCGCAGCGACTTCGGCGAAGGGGTCTTCTCCTCCACCGACCTCCCGGCCGCCCAGGCGATCCGCCTGCACAACGAGAACAGCTACACGCTGGACTTCCCCGGCGTGCTGCTCTTCGGCTGCGTCGTCGCGCCCGAGACCGGCGGCGCGACCACCGTCGGCGACATGCGCAAGGCCCTCGCGATGCTGCCGCAGGACCTGGTCGACCGGTTCGCCGAGGCCGGCTGGCTGCTGGTACGCAACTACTCCGACCTCGCGGGCATGCCGTGGCGCAAGGCGTTCTCGTCGGACGAACCCGCCGGAGCGGAGGAGTACTGCGACGCCCACGCGATCGGCTACGAGTGGCTCGACGAGGACACCCTGCGCACCCGTCAGCGCCGCTCCGCGATCATCACCCACCCGGTGACCGGCGAGCGGTCCTGGTTCAACCACTTCGCGTTCTGGAACGCCCGCAGCCTCGACGAGGACGTCCGCGAGGTCCTCACCGAGACGTTCGGCGAGGACGGTCTGCCCTTCGACACCCGCCTGGGCGACGGCACCGCCCTCACCGACGCCGAGGTGGACGCGATCAACGACGTGTACCAGGCGGTCACCCTGCGGGAGACCTGGCAGGCCGGCGACCTGATGCTCGTCGACAACATCCTCTGCGCGCACGGCCGGGAGTCGTACACCGGAGACCGGAAGATCGTCGTCGCCATGGGGGAGCCGGTGCGGCTGTCCGACTGCTCCCCGACCACCGCCCCCTCCACCACCCTGTACGGAAGGTGAGCCCCTCCATGACCGCCGTCCTCCCCGAGCGTTCCGCCACCGTCCCCGTCTTCCCGGCCGTCACGGACACCTGCGCCTGCGGCACCTGCGCCGCCGCCGGTACCGGCGCGGCCGACCTCCTCGCCCGGCTCGCCACCGCCCCCGGCGGACGCACCGCCGTCGTCGCCGGCGACGACCGCCTCACCTTCGACGAGCTGCGCGCCGAGGCCGCCGTGATCGCCGCCCGGCTCGCCGCCCTCGGCATCGGCCCCGAGAGCGTCGTGGCGCTCTGCCTGCCCCGGGGCGCCGCCCTGGTGACCGCGATCATCGGCACGCTCACCGCCGGAGCCGCCTACCTGCCGGTCGACCCGGCGCTGCCCGCCGACCGCCGCCGCTACCTCGTCGAGGACTCCGGCGCCGATCTGGTCGTCGTGGACGGCACGGACGGCTCCCCGGCTCCCGGCGCCCGCGCCGTGACGGTCGCCGAGCTCACGGCGACCCCGAGCGGCGGCCCGGCCCCCTCCCCGTACGCGCCGGTCCCCGTCACCGCGGACACCCTGGCCTACGTCATCTACACCTCCGGCTCCACCGGCCGCCCGAAGGGCGTGGAGATCGGCCGAGGCGCCGCCTCCCTGCTGCTGAGGGAGCTGGAGGCGGCGGGCGCCGCCACCGGCGAGGGGGGCAGGGTCGGCTGGAACGCCTCGCCGTCGTTCGACGCCTCCGTGCAGCAGTGGACGCGGCTCTGCCGGGGCGACACCCTCGTCATGATCGACGAGGAGACCCGCCGCGACCCGTCCCTACTCGCCGCCTTCGTCGACGAGCAGGCCCTCACCGACCTGGACATCACCCCCTCGCACGCCGACCCCCTCCTCGACCTGCTCACCGAGGACGGCGGCCCGCGCCCGCTGACCCTCCTCGTCGGCGGCGAGGCGATCAGCCCGGCGCTGTGGGACAGGCTCGTCGCCGCCCACCGCTCCGGACTGCTGCGCGCGCTCAACGTGTACGGGCCGACCGAGTGCACCGTGGACTCCACCGCAGGCTGGATCGACGGGCCGGGGGAGCCGCACATCGGCGCCGTCCTGCCGGGGCTCCGGATGCGCCTGCTCGACGAGAAGCTCGTCCCGGTCGAGCCGGGGGAGTCCGGCGAGCTGTACCTCGCGGGCCCGCGCGTGGGCCGTGGCTACCGGCACCGGCCCGGACTGACGGCGGAGCGGTTCGTCGCCGACATCTCCGAAGACGCCTCCGGCGGACGGATGTACCGCACCGGCGACCGCTGCCGGCTGCTGCCCGACGGCCGGCTCGTCTACCTCGGCCGCGCCGACGGCCAGGTCAAGCTGCGCGGCCACCGCATCGAACTCCCGGAGATCGAAGCCGCCCTCACCCGGGTCGACGGTGTGGCCGAGGCGGCCGTGATCCTCGGCGAGGACGCCGGCGGCACCGCCTGCCTGATCGCCTACCACCGCGGCGGCGACGCCACCGCCCTGCGGGCCGCGCTGGCGGGCAGCCTGCCCGCGTACATGGTGCCGAGCGCGTACGTCACGGTGGACCGGTTCGCCACCACTCCCAGCGGCAAGCTCGACCGGTCCGCCCTGGCCGCCCGCCTCGAAGCCCCGGCGGAGACGGAGTCCGAGGCGGCCGGCACCGAGGGCGGCGAGGGTCTGAACGGCCGCGCGGAGGAGCTGATCGCCCGCGTGTGGACGCAGGTCCTCGGCGCGGCCTCGATCGGCCCGGACGACAACTTCTTCAAGCTCGGCGGCCACTCCCTGCTCGCCATCAAGCTGGTCTCCCGCGTGCGGATCGAGCTGTCCGTGGCGCTCCCGGTCAAGGCCGTCTACACCCACCCGCGGCTGCGTGACCTCGCCGCCCACATCGAGGAGCTGCTGGCCGCACAGGATGCCTGACCGCGGTCCGTCCCCGCACCGCCGTCCCCGTCGGCACCGCGGTCCGTCCCGCCCCCGCCGTCCCTGTCGCCGGTCCACCCGCCCGCCCCCGCCACTCACGAGGAGCAGCAACCGTGATCCCCCTGTCCTACGCCCAGCGACGCCTGTGGTTCCTGAACCGGCTGGAGGGTTCCTCCTCGGCCTACAACGCGCCGGTGGTGCTCCGGCTGGGATCGATGCCCGACCCGGCCGCGCTCCGGGCGGCCGTACGGGACGTGGTGGAGCGTCACGAGGTGCTCCGGACCGTGTACCCGGCCCTGGACGAGGAGCCGTACCAGAAGATCCTCGACGACGCCGACGTGCGCTTCGACGTGGAGGAGTGCGGTGCGGGCGAGGACGTGACGGCCCGGACGACGGCGTTCGCCCGGCTCCCCGTGGACGTGACGCACGAACTGCCGCTCCGGGCAAGGCTGTTCAAAGTCGACGACGGGACGGCCGTCCTGGTGCTCCTCGTGCACCACATCGCCACGGACGGCTGGTCGGTGGGCTGCCTGCTCGCCGACCTCGACGCCGCCTACCGCGCCCGCGTCGAGGGCCGCGCCCCCGACTGGGAGCCGCTGCCCGTCCAGTACGCGGACTACGCCCTGTGGCAGCGGGACATGCTCGGCGACCCCGAGGACCCCGACAGCACCGCGCACGAGCAGCTCGCCCACTGGCGCAAGGCCCTGGACGGCATACCGGCCGAGACGCGGCTGCCCGCCGACCGGCCCCGGCCCACGGAGCCCGGCCACCGGGGAGCGGTGGTCTCGGCGGAGCTGGACGCCGGCGCCCACCGGTCCCTCGCCTCCCTCGCGCGCTCCCGGCGGGGCACGTTCTTCCTGGTGGCCCGGGCCGCTCTGGCCCTCGCCCTGCGGGCGGCGGGCGCGGGCGAGGACGTGGTCGTCGGCACACCGGTGGCGGGCCGGCCCGAGGAGGACCTGCACGACCTCGTCGGGTTCTTCGTGAACACCCTGGCCCTGCGCACGGACCTCTCGGGAGACCCCGCCCTCGGCGCGCTCGTGGACCGCGTCCGCGAGACGGACCTGATCGCGTTCGCGCACGAGGACCTGCCCTTCGACCTCCTCGTCGAGGACCTCAACCCCGAACGCTCCCTCGGCCGCCACCCGTTCTTCCAGGTCATGCTGAGCGCGCAGGTCCGGCAGGGGGACGAGACCGTCCGGCTCGGGACCGTCCCCGCCGTCCTCGACGACGCGGACCTGGCCACCGCCAAGTTCGACCTGAGCTTCCACTGCCAGGAGACGCTCGACAGCCGGGGCGAGCCGGGCGGGGTGCTCCTCGGACTGCAGTACGCGACGGACCTGTACGACGAGGACACCGCGCGGCTCCTGCTCGCGCTGTTCCGGCGCGCGCTGACGGCCTTCGCCGAAGAGCGGGACAGCACCCCCCTCAGCCGGGTCGAGCTCCTCTCGGACGGCGAGCAGGACGCCCTCGACCGCCGCCATCTGGCTCTCGCCGAAGCGGCACGGACCCGCACCACCACCCGGCAGGAGAGGGCCGGGTCCCGTTCCGTGACGGACCCCCGCGAGGAGATCCTGAACGGCCTGTTCGCCGAGATCCTGGACCGCGACGACGTACGCCCCGGTGACAACTTCTTCAAGCTCGGCGGGCACTCCCTGCTCGCCGGCAAGCTCACCAACCGCATCCGCGGAGCCCTCGGGCTGCAGGCCGCGATCCGTGACGTCTTCCTCGCCCCGACCCCCCGACAGCTCCTCCGCCGCCTCGGCGCGCGCGGAGACGGGCCCCGCCGTCCGGCCCTGCGGCCGGTGTCGGACGGACGGCGCCCCGACCCGGTCCCCCTGTCGTACGCCCAGCGCCGGCTGTGGTTCCTGGGCCGGCTGGAGGGCCCCTCCTCGGCGTACAACGCGCCCATGGTGCTCACCCTGGACGCCCACCCCGAGACGACCGTCCTGGAGGCGGCCGTACGGGATGTGACGCGCCGTCACGAGGTGCTGCGGACGATCTACCCGGTACGGGACGGAGAGCCGTACCAGCTGATCCTGGACGCTCCGGAAGTGCGGGTCGAGGTCGAGGAGTGCGCCACGCCGGAGGACGCGCAGGCGCGGGCGACCGACTTCGCCGGGATCCCCCTGGACGTGACGCGCGAACTGCCCATCCGGGCAAAGCTGTTCGCGGTCGCGGACGGTACGGCGGTCCTCGTCCTCTCGGTCCACCACATCGCGACGGACGGCTGGTCCGTGGGCGCCCTGCTCGCCGACCTGGACACCGCCTACCGCGCCCGCGTCGAGGGCCGGGCGCCGGAGTGGGAGCCGCTGCCCGTCCAGTACACCGACTACACCCTCTGGCAGCGCGAGCTCCTCGACGGCGAACACGGCCTCCGAGACGGTCAGTCGGCGTACTGGCGCAAAGCCCTGGACGGGGTCCCGGCCGAGACGCGGCTGCCCGCCGACCGGTCCCGGCCCACCGAGCCCAGCCACCGGGGCGCGGTCGTGACGGCAGAGCTGGACGCCCTCGCCCACAAGGCGCTCGCCGGTGTCGCCCGCGGCCGCCGGGTCACGTTCTTCATGGTCGTCCGGGCCGCTCTGGCCCTCGCCCTGCGGGCGGCGGGCGCGGGCGAGGACGTGGTCGTCGGCACGGCGGTGGCCGGCCGGCCCGAGCAGGACCTGCACGACCTCGTCGGGTTCTTCGTGAACACCCTGGCCCTGCGCACAGACCTGTCCGGGGACCCCACCCTCGCCGAACTCGTACGGCGCGTCCGGGACGGGGACCTGGCGGCCTTCGCCCACGACGACCTGCCCTTCGACCTCCTGGTCGAGGACCTCAATCCCGAACGGTCCCTCGGCAGGCACCCCTTCTTCCAGGTGATGGTCAGCGCGCAGACCACGCGGGACACGACCGTCCGCCTCGGCGGCATCACCGGCGTGACGGACGGCGCCGACCTCGCCGGAGCCAAGTTCGACCTCGCCTTCCACTGCGCCGAGACGCACGACACCGGCGGCGAGCCCGGGGGAGTGCTCCTCGGACTGCAGTACGCGACGGACCTGTACGACGAGGACACCGCGCGGCTTCTGCTCTCCCTGTTCCGCCGCGCCCTGACGGCCTTCGCCGAGCGGGCCGGCGACACACCGCTGAGCGGGATCGACCTGCTCACCGATGAGGAACGCCGGGGGCTCGACCGGCGGCACGAGTCGCTGGCGCTCGCCCACGCCGAGCGGACGCGTGCCACCTCCGGGGACGGCCGGGGGACGGGGACGCGTGCCGTGACGGACCCCCGCGAGGAGATCCTCCGCGGCCTCTTCGCCGAAGTCCTCGACCGGGACGAGGTGCTGCCCGACGACAACTTCTTCAAGCTCGGCGGGCACTCCCTGCTCGCCGGCAAGCTCACCAACCGCATCCGCGGAGCCCTCGGGCTGCAGGCCGCGATCCGTGACGTCTTCCTCGCCCCCACGCCCCGGCAGCTGCTCCGCCGCCTCGCCGAGCGGGGCGACGGCCCCGCCCGCCCCCCGCTGCGGGCCGTCCCCGACGCGCTGCGCCCCGCGCGCGTCCCCCTGTCCGCCGCCCAGCTCCGGCTCTGGTTCCTCAACCGGCTGGAAGGCCCCAGCGCCACCTACGACATCCCCGTGGTGACCCGGCTGCACCGCCCCGTCGAGCCGGCCGTCCTGGCCGCCGCCCTGGCGGACGTCGCCGACCGGCACGAGGTGCTGCGCACCGTGTACCGGACGGCGGACGGCGAGCCGTACCAGCAGGTGCTGGCCGGTGTGACACCCGTGCTCGACGAGGTCGCGGCCGCCGGGCCGGACGAACTCCGCGCGGCCGTCGACGCGGCCGCCGGGCACGTCTTCGACCTGGCCGCCGAGATCCCCTTCCGGGCCTCGCTGGTGACGGACGGCGACGGCGGCCAGATCATGGTGCTCCTCGTCCACCACATCGCCGGCGACGGCTGGTCGACGGGCTGCCTGCTCGGCGACCTGGACCGCGCCTACCGTGCCCGCGCCGAGGGCCGGGCGCCGGAGTGGGAGCCGCTGCCCGTCCAGTACACCGACTACACCCTCTGGCAGCACGACCTCCTCGACGGCGAACACGGCGTCGCCGGCGAACAACTCGCCCACTGGCGCGAGGCCCTCGACGGGCTGCCGCCGCTCCTCGCCCTGCCCACCGACCGGTCGCGTCCCGCCGAGAGCGACGGAGCCGGCGCCCTCACCGCCTTCGAGGTCGACGCCGCCACCCACCGGGCCCTGCTGCGCGTCGCCAGGAGCAGCGGCGCCACCCTCTTCATGGTGGTGCAGGCCGCCCTCGCCGCCCTCCTCACCCGGCACGGCGCCGGCACCGACCTCGCGATCGGCACCACCGTCGCGGGGCGCGCGGACGACGCCCTGCACCCGCTCGTCGGCTTCTTCGTCAACACGCTCGTGCTGCGCACCGACACCTCCGGCGACCCCGACTTCACCGAACTGGTCCGCCGGGTCCGCGAGTCCGGGCTCGCCGCGTACAGTCACCAGGACCTCCCCTTCGACCGGCTCGTCGAGCACCTCAGCCCGCACCGCTCCGCCGCCCACGCCCCCCTCGTCCAGGTGATGCTCCAGGTGCACGCGGCGGCGACCGGGAGCGGGACCCCGTCGGTCCTCGACGGTGACCCGGTCGCCTTCAGCGCGGCGGGCGCCAAGTCCGACCTCACCTTCGCGCTCACCGAACTCGTCGACGCGGACGGCCGACCGGCCGGCCTGCGGGGTGCCCTGGAGTACGCCACCGCCCTCTACGACGCGGACACCGCCGCCCTCCTGGCCCGGCGCCTCGTCGAGACCCTCGACGCACTCGCCGCCGACCCCTGCACCGCGCTCTCCGGCGCGCCGTACGGCCCGGCGGCCCCCGCCGGCCCGGAGGTCGTCCTCGACGAGCGGGGACGCCCCGCGCCCGTACGGGTGCCAGGAGAGGTCCACGAGCGGACCCCCGGCGGCGGCCTGCGCGCCACCGGGCGGCGGGCCTACGCCGAGGCCGACGGCTCCCTGCGGCCCGTGGCCACCCTCACCGCCGGCGGCTACCCGGTGGAGCCCGGCCGGGTCGAGGACGTGCTCGGCGGCCACCCGCACGTGACCGGAGCGGCCGTCGCCGTCCGCGACGACCGGCTGTACGCCTACGTCACCCGCCTTCCCGGCGGCGCCGACGAGGCGACGCTGCGCCGCTGGGCCGCCGAGCGGCTGCCCGAGTACCTGGCCCCCGCCCGCGTCGTCGTCGTGCCCCGGCTTCCCGCACCCGGCGCTCACGCCGACGTCCTCCCCGAGACGCCGCGTTCGGCGGCGGGCCCGGACGGCAGGGAGGAACGTCTCCTCGGGATCTTCCGGGACGTCCTCGGCGGCCGCCCCCTCGGCCGGGACGACAACTTCTTCAAGTCGGGCGGGCACTCCCTGCTCGCGGTGAGGCTCCTCAACCGGATCCGCGCCGAGTTCGGCCAGGACCTCACCCTGCGGGACGTCTTCCGCAACCCGACGGCGGCGACCCTGGCCGACCGCCTGACCGGCGCGGCCGCACCCACCGACCGGCCCGCGCCCGCCGCGCCGGCGGCCCCGGCCCTGCGCCGCCGCACAGCGGCAGGATCCCGCCGCCCCGACTGAGGCCCCACCCGACCCGGTCGCGGACATCGGTTCCCCCCGAAGTGGCGCCCACCCGTCGTCCGTTGTGGGCGTTCGTTCTTCCTCCAGACTTCGTCCGGGGGACCCCCAGGCCGATGGGGGTCCCCCGGACGAGCGAAGCCGAGAGCCTGGGGGAGGGTGGGCACAACGGAACGGCGCTCCTGGCCGGCGCCAGAGGCTTCCGTGCACTGACCCGCACCCCTGGGTGTCCCCGAGCCGACGCCCGGGTCGGAGGATGCCTCCGGCGTCATCGCTGCCGCACAGCGGGCCAGACAGCGGTGCCCCTCGGCGCCGGCCCGTGCCGGTCAGAGCGTCGTCGTCACCGCGACGACGACGCTCAGTGCGACGACGACGCTCAGTGCGAAACGCGACGCTTCCCGCCGCTGTGCGCTCCGACTTCCCGGCTCACGGGCCGACGTATTCGTACACGCCCCCGTGCGGGTGTCGCAGCACCGCTCGGTGACCGTTGGGGGTGGGCTGCGGCGGCATCACCACGGTGGCACCGGCTGCCACAGCTTCCTCGACGGCAGCGGCCAGATCCCCGACCGTCAGGGTGGCACTCACCCCGGCGACCCTCTGCACCGCCTCGTCCGGCCCGCAGAAGAGAAGGAACGGCCCGACACTCGCCAGACGCACACCGGCGAACTCGAAGCGACCGGCCGTTCGGCCCGTCAGCCGCTCGTAGAAGGGGACGGCCGCGTCCAGGTCGTCGACGCGCTGTCGTGCGATCACCGAGTCGATCTTCTTCGGCATCATGGAACACCTCGTGAGTCAGGTCGTGCGTTCGACATCGTCAGGTTCGTCGCAAGCACCGCCTCGACCCGGTGCGGCCGGCGCCGTCCGGCACCGGCCGCACCGGGTCTGTGAACGGTCAGCCGTTGTCACGGCCCGCGCGGCCGCGCTCGCGCAGAGAGATGCGGTTGCCGTCCGGATCCGCCGTCTCGATCCGGACCCCGAACCCGTAGTCCACCGGCTCCGGCTCGTCGAAGGTCACACCGCGGTCGCGGAACACCTTGAAGTCCGCGCGCAGGTCGTCGGACTCGAGGATGACCGGGCCGGGCGTGGCGCCTGCCTCGGCCGGCTGGCCCGCGGCGGCGGGGTGCGCCCACAGGAGGATCTCCACGGGGCTGCCGGGGACGCCCACGGTGAGGAAACGTCCGCCGGGGTTGGGGAAGTCGATGCGCTTCTCCAGGCCGAGCTGCTCGGTGTAGAACCGCAGCGCGCGGTCCTGATCGGTGACATAGAGCGTCACGTACATGATGTTGGTCAGCATGGTGGTGTCCTTCCGTCTGCAGGTCTGCGTCACCTCTCTGACGGACCCCGGCAGGGGAATGTGACGGACGGACGGTGAAAGGTCTGCCGACCGACGGCTTCGACGACCGCCCGCACGGCGGGTGGGCGCGGGGCCGCGTGCGGGAACGCGGGCACGGCGGCGGGGCGCGGGCCGCGCAAGCCTCGGGCCGGCACCGGCAGCTCCCGGGTCGCGGGTTCTGCCGATCGGAGCTGCCGGGGCCGCCCGAGCTGCCGGGCCGACTGCCCCGGGCGCGGGGGCCGCGCGCCTAGCGTGAG
This sequence comes from Streptomyces sp. TLI_105, assembly GCF_900105415.1. Taxonomy (GTDB): domain Bacteria; phylum Actinomycetota; class Actinomycetes; order Streptomycetales; family Streptomycetaceae; genus Streptomyces. The sequence continues at coordinate 7,717,607 of NZ_FNSM01000001.1, forward strand.
GGGCACGGAGGCGAGAGGAACCGTTCGCCCCGGTCTCTCGGCCCTTTACCGGAGGAACTCAGCATGCCCCCCAGCAGAACGGAAGACCTGCTCGACGGCGGACCCTCTCCCGCCCCCGCGCCGCCCGTGCTCGACCTGATCGCCCACCAGTCGCGTACCCGCCCCGCCGCCACCGCCCTGGTCCACGCCGACGCCCGCCTGACCTACGCCGAGCTCGCCGCCGCCGTGGCGGACCGGGCCCGGGAGCTCACCGCGCGGGGCGCGGGACCCGGTCGGCTCGTCGCCCTGCACCGGCCCCGCGGCATCGACGCGATCGTCGGGCTCCTCGCCGTCCTCACCACCGGCGCCGCCTATCTGCCCCTCGACGTCCAGGCCCCCGACGCCCGCAACGAGGCGATCCTCAAGGACGCCTGCGGCGACCTGGCACCGGCGCCCGCGGACGTCGCCCGGCACGGCGAACTGGTCCTCGGCGGCCCCGGCGCCGGAGAGGGCGCGGCCTACGTCATCTACACCTCCGGATCCACCGGCACCCCCAACGGCGTGGTCGTCGCCCACGACTCGCTGGCCCACTTCATCGCGGGCGCGACCCCGGCCTACGGCATCGGTCCCGACGACGCGGTCCTCCAGTTCAGCCCGCTCCACTTCGACGCCAGCATCCAGGAGATCTTCACGACCCTCGGCGCCGGCGGCACCCTCGTCCTGCGCACCGACGACATGCTGGACGTCGCCGAACTCCTCGCGGGCTGCGCCCGGCACGGGGTCACCTACCTCGACCTGCCCGCCGCCTACTGGCACGAGCTCGTCTACGTCCTCACCACCGGCTCCGTCCGTCTCCCCGACCGCCTGCGCACCGTCATGATCTACGGCGAGGCCGCCCTGCCCGAGCGCGTCGCCCAGTGGCGCGGCCTCGTCGGCGACCGGGTCCGGCTCCTCAACGGCTACGGCCCCACCGAGACCACCGTCGTGGCCACCGTCGCCGACCTCAGCCGGCACGACTCCGGGCCCATCCCGATCGGCCGGCCGCTGCCCGGTGTCCGCGCCGCCGTCGTCGACGGCGAACTGTGGCTGCTCGGCGGCGGCCTGACCCGCGGCTACCTCCACCGGCCCGAACTGAACGCCCGCCGCTTCACCGCACTCGACGGCGAGCGCGCCTACCGCACCGGCGACCTCGTCACCATCGGCGAGGACCGGCAGATCCTCTACCACGGCCGCCTCGACGACGAGGTGAAGATCGGCGGTCAGCGCATCGACCCCGCCGCCGTCGACTCCGTCCTCGCCGGACACCCGAAGGTCCGGGAGGCCGCCGTCGTCGCCCAGCAGGACGGCGACGGCGTCAAGCGCCTCGTCGCGTTCGTGGTGACCGAGGGCGGCACGGACGCGGAGGAGCTGCGCGACCGGGTGCGCGCGCGCATGCCGGCGGCCGCCGTGCCCGCCGTCTCGATCGTCGTCGCCCTGCCCCGCACCAGCTCGGGCAAGATCAACCGCAAGGCGCTGCGCACCGCCGACCCGCGCCTGTCCGTCGTCGACGAGGAACCCCTGCCTCCCGAGGACCGGGTCCCGCTCTCGCACGCCCAGCGCCGGCTGTGGCTGGTCGGTCAGCTCGACGGACCTTCCGCCGCGTACAACATGCCGATCGTCCTCCACCTGGAGACGGCCCCCGACCGGGCCGCGCTCGCCGCCGCCGTGGCCGACGTCGCCGAACGGCACGAGGTGCTGCGCACCGTCTTCCTCGCCCCCGAGGACGAGCCGTACCAGCACGTCCTCGCCCCCACCGCCGTCCGGCCGCGCACCGTCGAGTGCCCGAGGGGGGAACTTCCCGAGCGGGTCGCCCGGTTCGCGGCCGAGACCTTCGACCTGTCCCGCGAACTGCCCCTGCGCGTCGCCCTGTTCCTGCCTGACGACGGTCCCGGCGCCACCCTGGCCGTCCTGCTCCACCACGTCGCCGGCGACGGCTGGTCCCTCGAACCGCTGGTGACCGACCTCGCCCACGCCTACACCGCCCGCGCCGAGGGCCGCGTCCCCGACCGGGATCCGCTGCCCGTCCAGTACGCCGACTACACGCTCTGGCAGAACGACCTCCTCGGCGACGCCGACGACCCCGACTCCGTCACGGCCCGGGGCCTCGCCCACTGGCGCGCGGCCCTGGACGGCCTGCCCGCCGCGACCGACCTGCCCCTCGACCGGCCCCGGCCCGCCGTCCGCGCCCACGACGGCGGCCTGGTCACCGCCACCGTCGAACCGGGCGTCCACGCACGGCTCGCCCGCCTCGCCGAGGAGCACGACGCCAGCCTGCTCATGGTGCTGCAGTCCGCGCTCGCGCTCGCCCTGCGCGCCGCCGGCGCCGGAGAGCGCACCGTCCTCGGCACCCCCGTCGCCGGACGCGACGACGAGGCCCTCGACGAGCTCGTCGGCTTCTTCGTCAACACCCTGGTGCTGCCCACCGACACCACCGGCGACCCCGCCTTCACCGACCTCCTGCACCGGGTCCGCGACACCGACCTCGCCGCCTTCGCCCACCAGCGGCTGCCCTTCGACCTCCTCGTGGAGCACCTCAACCCGCCCCGCACGCCCGGCGTCCACCCCCTCTTCCAGGTGATGCTCACCCTGCGGACCACGGGCCCCGACGCCGGACCCTTCCGCCTCGGCGCGATCGAGGGCCGCTTCGCCGGCGAAGGACCGGCCACCACCAAGTTCGACCTCACGGCCGCCTTCGAGGAACTCCGGGACGCCGACGGCGCCCCCGCCGGACTGCGGCTCGGCCTGGAGTACGCGCGCGACGTACTCGACGAGGACACCGCCCGCGTCCTGCTCGCCGCCCTGGAGCGCGCCCTGCGCGCCGCCGCCGAGCACCCCGGGGCCCCGGTCCCGGACACCGGCCTCGTCGACCTCGCGACCCGGCAGGCCCTGGACGAACGGCGCGCCCGCGCCGCCGCGCGCGCCGCCGAGACCACCGAGAAGGCGACGGCGCCCATCAGCACGGAGCCTCCCGCGCCGTACACCGACGCCCTGCGGGAACTCTTCGCCGAGGTCCTCGGCCTCGACCGGGTCGGCCCCCACGAGGGCTTCTTCACCATCGGCGGCCACTCCATGAGCGGCGTGCGCCTCGCCAACCGGATCCGCGCCCGCCTAGGCGCCGACGTCCAGGTCCGCGACCTGCTCCTCGCGCCCACCCCCGACGCCCTCGCCCGCCGCATCGCCGCCCGGTCCACCAACCCGGAGACGGACGGCGCGCCCGAGCCCGCGCGCCCCCGCCCCGTCCCGCGCACGGACCGGCCGGAGCGCATCCCCCTGTCGTACGCCCAGCGCAGGCTGTGGTTCATCGACACCCTCGAAGGCCCCAGCGCCTCCTACAACATCCCCCTCGTCCTCCGGCCGGCACAGCCCCTCGACGCCGGCGTGCTCGCCGAGGCCCTCACCGACCTCTCCGACCGGCACGAGGTGCTCCGCACCCGCTACCGCAGCGTCGACGGCGAACCCCACCAGGAGATCCTGCCCTCCGTACGGCCCCCGCTGGACGTACGGTCCGTCCCCGCCGACCGGCTCCCGGACGCCGTCGCCGAAGCCGCGGGACACGTCTTCGACCTCGCCGAGGAGACGCCCCTGCGCGCCACCCTCGTCACCCCCGACGACGACGGCGGACAGGTCCTGGTCCTGCTCGTCCACCACATCGCCGCCGACGGCTGGTCCACCGGCCCCCTCCTCGCCGACTTCACCGCCGCCTACCGCGCCCGCGCCGAAGACGAGGACCCCACCTGGCGGCCGCTGCCCGTCCAGTACGCCGACTACACCCTCTGGCAGCGCGACCTCCTCGACGGCCCGGCCGCCGAGGCCCACCTCGACTTCTGGGAGAAGACCCTCGCCGGCGCCCCCGCCGTGCTCGAACTCCCCTCCGCCCGCCCCCGGCCCGCCGAAGCCACCCACCGCGGCGGCCGCGCCCCCGTCACCGTCGACGCCGCCACCCACCAGGCCCTCGAAGCCGTCGCCCGGCGCGGCGGCGCCACCCTCTTCATGGTCCTCCAGGCCGCCCTGGCCGCCGTCCTCACCCGGCACGGCGCGGGCACCGACCTACCGCTCGCCACCATGACCGCAGGACGCGACGACGAGACGCTCGGCGACCTGGTCGGCTTCTTCGTCAACACCCTGGTGCTGCGCACCGACACCTCCGGCGACCCCACCTTCGCCGAACTCCTCGAACGGGTCCGGCGGACCGACCTCGCCGCCTACGGACACCAGGAGCTCCCCTTCGACCGGGTCGTCGAGCACCTCAACCCGGTCCGCACCACCGCCCACCACCCGCTGGCCCAGATCGTCGTCCAGCTCCACCACGACTACACCCGCGACGCCCCCGGCGCGGCCGCCGCGAAGAGCCTCTTCCAGGAGGGCGGACCGGCGCTCCTCGACACCGTCTCCACCAAGTTCGACCTGACCTTCGCCCTCGACGAGCGGCGGGACGCGGAAGGCCGGCCCGCCGGCCTGGCCGGCGGCCTCGAGTACGCCACGGACCTGTTCGACGCCCCCACCGCCGCGCTGCTCGCCGCCCACCTGGAGCGGACCCTGCGGGCCGCCGCGGCCGATCCCGGCGTACGGATCGGGGACGTCGACCTGTTCACCGCCACCGACCGGTTCCGGCTGGTCGACGAGTACAACGACACCGCCACCGTGGCCCCCGGCGCGCCGGAGACGATCCACGAGCTGATCGGCCGCCGGGCCGCGCGCACCCCCGAAGCGCCCGCGCTGATCACCGACGAGGAGACCGTCGGCTACGGAGCGCTCGACGCCCGCGCCGACGCGCTGGCCGCCCGCCTCCGGACCGCCGGCGTGCGCCGCGGCGACACCGTCGGCGTCCTCCTCGAACGTGGCGTGTCCCTGGTGGTGACGGCCCTCGCGGTCCTCAAGTGCGGCGCCGCCTACCTTCCTGTGGACCCGCGCCTTCCCGAGGCCAGGATCCGGCTGATGCTGGAGGACGCCGGGGCACGCGTGGTGGCGACGGACCAGGACCACGTCACCGTGGTCGCCGCCCCGGCCGTTCTCCTCGTGGACGCGCCCGACGCCGCCGGGGAGCCCCTCGGCGAGGACTCCCGTGCCACCGGGGACGACCTGATGTACGTGATGTTCACGTCCGGGTCGACGGGCCGGCCGAAGGGCGTCGGCGTCACCCACCGCAACGTCGTGGAGCTCGCCGGAGACCGCGACGTCCGCGCCGGCGGAGCGCCCCGGATGCTCGTCCACTCGGCGACCGGATTCGACGCCTCCGTCTTCGAGATCTGGGTGCCGCTCCTGAACGGCGGCAGCCTCGTCCTCACCCGCGGCGACGGCACGGACCTGGCCGAGACCGCCCGCGCCGTCCGCGAACACGGCGTCACCGCCGCCTACTTCACCGTCGGCCTCTTCCACGTCATGGCCGACGAGGGACTGGACACGCTCCGGCTGCTGCGCGAGGTGTGGACCGGCGGCGACGTCGCCGCCCCGGCCGCCGTCCAACGGGTCCTCACCCACTGCCCGGACACCGTCCTCGTCCACTCCTACGGCCCCACCGAGACCACCTTCGCCTCCCACAACCAGTGGTTCGGCACCGGCGAACGCACCCTGCGGGGCGCCGGACTCCACCTCGGGCGGCCGATGGACAACACCCGCAGCCACGTCCTCGACGACGCCCTGCGCCCCGTCCCGCCGGGCGTCCCCGGCGAGCTGTACATCGCCGGCTCGCACGTGGCCCGCGGCTACGTCGGCCGGGCCGGACTGACCGCCGAACGGTTCGTCCCCGACCCGTTCGAAGGGGACGGCAGCCGCATGTACCGCACGGGCGACCGCGTGCTGTGGACCCCCGCGGGCGAACTCCGGTTCCTCGGAAGGGCCGACGGCCAGATCAAGCTGCGCGGCGTGCGGATCGAACCCGGAGAGGTCGAGCGGGCCCTCGCCGCGCACCCCTCGGTGGGCCAGGCCCTCGTCGTGGTCCGCGAGGACCGGCCCGGCGAGAAGAGCCTCGTGGGCTACGTCGTCCCCCGCGCGGACACACCGGTCACCGAGGCCGAACTGCTCGCCGGGGCGCGCGCCGCGCTCCCCGAGCACCTCGTGCCGTCCGCCGTCGTCGTCCTCGACGCCCTGCCGCTGACCGTCAACGGCAAACCCGACCGCACGGCGCTCCCCGCACCGCACCGGCCCGCCGCCGAGGGCGGCCGACAGCCCCGCAACGCCCGCGAGGAGGTGCTGTGCGCGCTGTTCGCCGAGATCCTCGACGTGCCCCGGGTCGGCATCGACGACAACTTCTTCGCCCTGGGCGGCCACTCGCTGCTCGGCGTCCGCCTGGTCAACCGGATCCGCGGCGTCCTCGGCATCGAGCGCACCGTCCGCGACCTGTTCCGCCTGCCCACCCCCGCCGGGCTCCTCGGCCTGCCGGAGGACGACGGCGACGGCACGGCCGCCGCCCTGGGCGTCCTGCTCCCGCTCAGCACCCGCGGCACCCGCCGCCCGCTGTTCTGCGTCCACCCCGGCACCGGCGTCGGCTGGGCCTACGCCGGACTCGCCCGCCATCTCGGCGACGACCAGCCGCTGTACGCCCTGCAGGCCCGCGCGCTGAGCGAGCCCGACCACCGGCCGCACAGCGTCGAGGCGATGGCCGACGACTACCTGGAGCAGATCCGGCGGATCCAGCCCTGGGGACCGTACCGGCTGCTCGGCTGGTCGTACGGAGGCCTCGTCGCCCACACCATGGCCGTACGGCTCCGCGAGGCCGGCGAGCGGGTCGAACTGCTCGCGCTGATGGACGTCCACCAGACCGGGCCCGGAAGCGTCTCCGTCCTCCCGCCCGAGGAGCGGACGGCGACGGCCCGGCCCGCGGACGCCGGGGACCTCGCCGCGGCGATGGAGGAGATCCGCCGCGAGGACCCCGTCCTCGCCGGGTTCTCCGACGCGGAACTCCGGGCGGTCCTCCGCGCCTCCGAGACGCACGCCGCCCTCATGGCCCGGCACGTGCCGGGCGTCGCCGACACCGAAACGCTGTTCTTCACCGCCCGCAGGCCGGGGGAGCGCGAAGGCGCCCTCGCCGCCACCTGGATTCCCTTCACCGAGGGCGTCATCGACAATCACACCGTCGAATGCGGCCACCTCCAAATGGCCGAACCGGAACCTCTCGAAAAAATCGGAAGAATAGTCGCGGAGAAACTCTCCGCGCTTCAGAAGGAAGAAACGAGGAGCCAGTCATGAGCGAGTCCGTCAACCCGTTCGACAACGCCGAGGGCACCTTCCACGTCGTCGTGAACGACGAGGGCCAGCACTCCCTGTGGCCCGCCTTCGCGGACGTCCCGGCGGGCTGGACCAGCGTCTGGGGCGCTGGCGACCGCGCCGGGGCCCTGGAGTACATCACCGCCCACTGGACCGACATCCGCCCCCGCAGCCTCGTCGCCCAGTACGCCTGACCCACCCCCGGCCGAAGCGCCGTGCCCCGCAGCCGATGCGGGGCACGGCGCTTTCCCCGTTCCCGCCGACAGGAAAAGGGAAGGGAATCGGCGAGCGAAAATGCCGGTCCTTGCTGCCGGTCGTACTTCCCCTTCCGGAATCCTCGGAAATCTATCCTCGACACATGAAGATACTCCTGAGCGGAACCGCATCGGATTCCCACACATGGAATCTCGTGTACCTCCGTCTCTTCCTCGAGGAACAGGGCCACGAGGTCGTCGGGCTCGGTCCCTGCGCCCCCGCCGAGCTGCTGGTCGCCGGCTGTCTGCGGCACGCGCCCGACGCGGTGGTGCTCAGCAGCGTCAACGGGCACGGCTACCGCGACGGACTCGCCGCCGTCCGTCGGCTGCGCGAGGTGCACGCCCTGGCCGGCCTTCCCGTGGTGCTCGGAGGAAAGCTCGGCGTCGCCGGACACCGCCAGGAAGCCGACGTGGCACGGCTCACCGAGGCCGGCTGCGACGCCGTGCTCGGCGAGGACCTGGACGCCCTGCGCGAGTTCCTCGCCGCGCGCGCCCGCAGGGAGGTGCCGGCTTGACCGCCCCCGCCCCCCTCCCCGGCTTCGGCGGCTTCGTCGCGGCGTCCATGACCGCCGGCCGGCTCGTCGTCCAGCCCCGCATGGGCTTCGGCGACCCCGGCCGCATGCGGGCCGGACTCGCCCGGACCAGGGCCGCCACCGCCCACACCGCGGGCACCCTGACCGTCGACAGCTACACCCGCGTCGGCGACCTCGCCGCCGCCCGCGCCGCCGTGGCCGACGGAAGCCGCCTCAACGGCTACCCGATCGCCGCGCACTCCCCGGCCACCACCCGGACCGTCCTCGACGGCCTGTTCGACGCCGACTTCCCCGTACAGGTCCGGCACGGCTCCGCCCGCCCCCTGGCCATCGTCCGGGCGCTCACCGCGGCCGGCCTCGACGCCACCGAGGGCGGCCCCGTCTCCTACTGCCTGCCCTACGGCCGCACCCCCCTGCGGGAGTCCGTCACCGCCTGGGCCCGCGCCTGCGAACTCCTCGCCGCCACGGCGCGGCCCGGCGTCGTGCCCCATCTGGAGAGCTTCGGCGGCTGCCTCCTCGGCCAGCTCTGCCCGCCGGGCCTGCTGGTGGCCGTGAGCGTCCTGGAGTGCCTGTTCTTCGCCCGGTTCGGGCTGCGCAGCGTCTCCCTCAGCTACGCCCAGCAGACCGACCCGGGGCAGGACGAGGAGGCCCTGCGCGCCCTGCACCGGCTCGCCGCCGAGTTCCTGCCCGACGACGTCGACCACCACGTCGTCCTCTACACCTACATGGGCGTCTACCCCCGCACCGAACAGGGCGCCACCCGTCTCCTGGAAGCCTCCGCCCGGCTCGCCGTGCGCTCCGGCGCCGGCCGCCTCATCGTCAAGACCACCGCGGAGGCCCACCGCATCCCGACCGTCGAGGAGAACGTCCGCGCCCTGGAGACCGCCGCCGCGGCCGCCGCGCTCGCCGGCCCCCCGGCCCCCACCCTCACGGCCGAAGGGGACGGCGAGGTGTACCAGGAGGCCCGCACCCTGATCGAGACCGTCCTCGGCCTCCACCCCGACCTGTCCCGGGCCCTGCCGGCCGCCTTCGAACGGGGGCTGCTCGACGTGCCGTTCTGCCTCCACCCCGACAACGCCGGCCGCTCCGTGGGATTCGTCGACCCCGAGGGACGGCTCCGCTGGGCACGGACCGGCGCCATGCCGATCCGCCCGGACACGGCCGCCGACGCCGCCCCGCTCACCTCGGCCGGTCTGCTCGCCGCCCTCCACCACGTCGCCGACCGCTACGACAGCCCCCGGCACCGCGACGGCGACCACGACCGCCCGCCGGCCACCCCGCTCACCGTCTGACCGCGCCCCGCTCCGTCACCCACGACCACCGCACCCGCCACCCGGCCCCTCACGCCCACCGTCCGGCCACCCGCACCCACCGTCCGGCCACCCGCACCCACCGCCCGGCCACCCGCACCCGCCACCCGGCCACCCACGCCCGCCACTCGGCCACCCACGCCCGCCACCCTTGCCGCCCGACCACCCGTGCCTACCCCGACAGGAGTTCCGCCATGGACCAGCCCCTCTCCGCCGGCGTACCGGCGACCCCGCCCCCGCTGGGCGAGCACCTCCGCTCGCCCCGGCTGCGCGCCGCCATGCTCGTCCAGCAGGAGGCCCTCCACGCCGCCCGCGCGTTCCTGCGCGGCGAGGGCTTCACCGAGCTGCTGCCCCCGCTCGTCGGGCCCGTCACCGACCCCGGCGGCCGCGGCGCCAAGGCCCTCGACGTCGACTACTACGGCCACCCGTACAAGCTGATGACCAGCGCCATCCTCTACAAGCAGGCCTCCCTGCGCGGCTTCCCCCGGCTCTTCTACGTCGCCCCCAACGTGCGCGTCGAGCCCGAGGAGACCGCCACCACCGGCCGTCACCTCGTCGAGTTCCACCAGATCGACGTGGAGATCGCCGACGGGAGCCGCGAGGACGCCCAGGAGATCGCCGCCGGCCTGCTCACCCACGTCACCGAGCACGTGTGGACCGCCGTCCCCGAGATCCTCGGTGAACTCGGCCGGGTCGAGGGGGACTTCGCCGACGTCCGCGCCGGCAAGTACGACGTCCGCACCCACGACGACGCCGTGGCCCGCCTCCTCGCCGCCGGTCACCCGCAGAACCCCGACGGCGAGATCGACTGGGCCGGCGAGCGAATCCTCTCCCTGGAGAGCGACCGCCCCTTCTTCGTCAACGACTACCCCAAGGGCTCCCGCGGCTTCTACGACCGAGAGGATCCCGAACGCCCCGGCGTCCTGCGCAACTTCGACCTGATCGCCCCGCACGGATACGGCGAGCTCGTCTCCGGCAGCGAGCGCGAGGCCGACTACGCCACCATCGTCACCCGCATGCGCGAGAGCGGGGAGAACCCCGCCAAGTACGCCTGGTACCTCAAGGAGGCCCGCGACGGCATGCCGGCCAGCGCCGGATTCGGCATGGGCCTGCAGCGCCTGGTCCGCTTCCTCACGGGCCTCGACGCCCTGTGGCAGGTCAGCGCCTACCCGAAGCTCCCTGGGGTGGTGGCCCCGTGACCGCCCTCGGCGCCCCCGGCTTCCCCGAGCGGGAGATCCGCGCCCGCGCCCGCAACGGCACCGCCGAGGTCTTCCCCGACCCCACCACGTACGGCACACGACTGTACGGGCCGGGTCCGGCGACCGTGGCCGCCGACGGCCTCGACCGGGCGCGCATCGTCCCGCCCGTCTTCATGCCCCAGCGCCTCGAGAAGCTCATCGACCTCGCCCGCGAACCGGAGTTCACCGACGTCGACCTCGGCTCCCGCGTCGGCGGCTTCACCACCCGACTGCCCCTCTACCTCTCCGCCTTCGGCTCCACCCGCGCCGGCAGCGGCGACCTCGCCGTCCACGCGAGCCGGCAGGCCGCCCGTCTCGGCATCCCCATGGTCATCGGCGAGAACATGATCCCCGTGCACGGCTACCGCCGTGCCGGCGACGCCACCCGCTCGGCCCTCCTCGCCCGTGTCGAGGCCTACCTGGACGCCGCACCCGAGGGCGTCGGCGGCGTCGTCGTCCAGCAGTCCACCGAGGACGCCGACTCCGAGGTCTGGAACCTCCTCTACAGCGACCCCGCCTTCCGGCCCCTCCTGGAGACCGGCCGGCTCGCCTTCGAGCTGAAGACCGGTCAGGGCGCCAAACCCGGCCTCGGCGGCATGACCGTCGTCGACCGTGCCGAGGCGGAGCTGCTCGCCCGCCGCTTCACCGTCAGCGACGTCCTCGACCCCGACGGCGAGCGACGGCTGCGCTGCGCCACCCCCGGCACCTTCACCGACGAGATCCTCCGCCAGCAGCTGCGCTTCATGCGGAACAACTTCCCCAAGGCCCGCCCCTGGGTGAAGTTCCACCCGGGCCGCGACATCGCCCACGCCGCCCGCACCGCCTGGTCCGCCGGAGCGGACGCCGTCACCGTCGACGGAGCCGAAGGCGGCACCGGCTGGGCCCCCGGCGTCTTCCTCGACCACGTCGGCCTGCCCCTCGCCGAATGTCTGCGCCGCATCGGCCGCCCCGACGGCTGCCTGCTCGCCACCGGCGGCATGTGGGAAGGCGGCCGCGCCGTGCGCGCCCTCGCCCTCGGGGCCACCGCCGTCGGCCTCGGCCGCGCGGCCCTCGTGGCCGTCGACGAGGACCCCGAGCACGGCCTGGAGCGCCTCGCCGACAGCATCGCCCTCGAACTGCGGCTGCTCATCAGCGCCCTGGGCAAGTACGCCGTCGCCGCCCTGGGCCCCGAGGACCTGTGGTGGCCCGACAGCCACCCGTCCCACGCCGAGCACACCGTCGACGCACCGTCCCCGGCCGCCACCGACCCCACGGGAGTGACCCCGTGACCGCGCACCGGCGACGTGGCGGGGGCCGCGCCGTCCACGCCTGCTTCTCCGTCCGGGAGGCGCCGGGCGTCTCCGTGACGGTCGCCCACGACGGGACCGACCTCGTCGTCACGGCCCGGCGCACGGCCCAGCGCGCCCTCGCCGAGGCGGGTCGGAGCTACCTCGGCGGCCGCGTCGAACTCCGTACGCCCCGACCCCCCGCCCAGGTCGCCTCCCGGCCCAGTGCCTTCGGCCCGCGCCGGCGCCGCGCCGTGCGCCGGGCCACCGACCGCGCGGTGGCCCTGGCCGTCGCCGCCGGCCTCCGTGGCGACCCGACCGACGTCCGTGTCCCCGTCCGCCCACCCCTCTGAGGCGGCCCCCCGCCCACCGTCCTGGCCCCCCGTCCTTCGATCACAGAAAGCCGACCCCATGGGAACGACCCCCACCACCAGCGCACCGGCAGGCCGAGAGCCCACCGTCGACTGGCGTCGCGTCAGCAGTCTCGTCATCGGCCAGGCCGCCGTCCAGGCGGGCAGCTTCGCCCTCCTGATCGCCATGAGCTGGACCGCGGTCCAGCTCGGCGGCCGCGAAGCCGTCACGTACGTCACCCTCGCCGCCACCCTGCCGCGCGCCCTGCTGCTCCTCTTCGGCGGAGCGCTCGCCGACGCGCTCGGACCCCGCGCCGTCCTCCTCCGCGCGACCAGCGTCCGCGTCCTGGTCCTCGCCGCCGGGACGGTGGTGACCGCGACCACCGAGAGCCTGTGGCCGCTGATCGCCGTCGCCCTCGTCGACGGCGTCCTGCTCGGCCTCACGGGCCCCGCCTCCGGGGTCCTGCTGCCCCGCCTCGCCCCGCAGGACCAGCTCGGCCGGGCCAACTCCCTCTTCTCCATGGTGCTGAGGCTCGCCCCCATCGCCGGCTCGCCCCTCGGCGCCTGGCTGGTCGTCGTCGGAGGCCTGCCCGTGGCCATGACGGCCGCGGCCGCCGGCTGCGCCGTCTGGCTGGCCTGCGCCACCCACGTCACCCACGGCATGTCCCGGCCCGAGCGCGCCGCCCAGGGACCCTCCCTGCTGCGCCGCTCCGGCGACGGCTTCCGCCTCCTCGCCGCGCACCCGCGACTGCGCTGGATGTTCGTCGCCTGCTTCTGCATGGACCTGGCCTTCCTGTGGCCGGCCGAGGTCGCCCTGCCCCTGCGGGCCGCCGACGAGGGCTGGGGAGTCGGCGCCGTCGCCATGGTCCTGTCCGTCTTCGGCGCCGGCGCGCTGGCGTCCGCCGCCCTGGGCGCGGCGCTCGCCCACCGCATCCCGGCGCACACCAAGCTCGTGGTGACCGGAGTCGGCCTCGCGGCCGGGATGGCCGCCATGGCGCTCGTTCCCTCGCCCGTCGTCCTGGCCGGCACGGCCGGAGCCGTCGGCCTGCTCTCCGGCCTCAACGGCCCGGCCCTGGTCACCGCCTACCAACAGGCCGTCCCCGAGGGCCGGATGGGCGCCGCGATGTCCACCTTCGCGCTCTCCGGCATCGGCGCGGCACCCCTGTCCCTGGCCGTGTTCAGCCCCGTCTCGCTCTACCTCGGGGTGACCGGGACCTGGCTGCTGTGCGCGGGCCTCGCCCTCCTCTCCCCGGTCGCCGCGGCCGTCGCCCTGCGCGGCGGGGCGGCCACCGCCGCGCCGCGCGCCGACGCCCGTGCCCGTAACGCACCGGAGCCCACCGCCACTTCCGTGTGAGGCAGACATGATCCCGCTGGTTTCCCCGCCACCGCCGGCAGCTCCGCCGGCCGGCCCGCTGATCCCGACCACGCTCCCGCCCCTGACCACGGCCCTGCCACGGCTGCCCGGGCTCCGCCCGGTCCGGCCGCAGCTGTGGCTGGTGGCCACCGAGGCCCACCAGGACACCGTCACCCGGTACGCCCCCCTCGTCCTGGGCGCCGACGAACTGGCCCGCGCCGAGGAGTTCCGCCGCTCCGGCGACCGCGCCACCTACCTGTGCGCGCACGTCGGGCTGCGCCGTCTGCTCGGCGCCCACCTGGGCGTCGCACCCCGCACCGTGTCGGTGGCCCGGGCGCCGTGCCCCTGCTGCGGCGAGCCGCACGGACGCCCCGTACTGACCGGCGGGCGCGCGCACTTCTCGCTCTCCCACTGTGAGGGGCTGAGCCTGATCGCCGTCGCGTCCACGCCCGTCGGCGTGGACATCGAGCGGGTGCCGGCGGCGCACACCGTGGCGGAGGCCTCGGAGGTCCTCCACCCCGCCGAGGCCGCGGAACTCGCCGTCCTCGCGCCCGCCCACCGGCCCGCCGCGTTCGCCCGCGTCTGGACCAGGAAGGAGGCCTACCTGAAGGGGCTCGGGATCGGCCTGGGCGCCGATCCGTCCGCCGAGTACGTGGGCGCGGGACCGGTCCCGTCCGCACCGCCCGGCTGGCTCCTCGCCGACGTCACCGTCCCGGACGGCCACCACGCCGCCGTGGCCCTGCGCCGGTGACCCACGGGCGGTCCCGGCCGGACCGCGCCCTCAGGGCGCGCCGTCGAGCAGGGGAAGCACCTTCCTGCGGTAGAAGTCGAAGAAGCCGCGCTGTTCCGGGCCGATCTGGCCGATGTGCAGCCGGTCGACGCCGGCGTCCACGAAGCGGCGGAGGTGCCGGACGTGCTCCTCGGGGTCGGGGCCGCACGCCACCGCCGCCGCGACCGCCTCCTCGGTCACCAGCGTGGAGGCCTGCTCGAAGTGGGCGGGGGTCGGCAGGATCTGGTTCAGTTCGCCGGGCAGGTGCTCGGTCGGCCAGATCCGGTGGGCCGTCCGCACCGCCTCGGCGCGGGACTCCGCCCAGCACACCTTCGTCGCCGCGTACACCGGCCGGCCCGGATCACGGACCCGGAACCGCGCGATGAGGTCCGCGTCCGGGGCGGTGGTGACGAGACCGTCGGCGATCTGCGAGGCGAGATCGACGGCCCGGGGGCCGAAGGCGGACACGTCGAGGGGCGGCGGGGTGTCGGGCAGGCTGTAGATCCGGGCGTTCTCGACGGTGTAGTACCTGCCCCGGTGGGTGACCGTCTCGCCGGTGAACAGGAGCCGGATGACCTCCACCGCTTCCTCCAGCATCTCCAGCCGCACGCCGGCGGACGGCCAGGGGTCGCCGAGGACGTGCTCGTTGAGCGCCTCCCCGCTGCCGAGGCCGAGGCGGAAGCGTCCCTCCAGCAACAGCTGGGAGGTGGCCGCGGCCTGCGCGACCAGCGCGGGGTGGAGACGTACGGTCGGGCAGGTCACGGCCGTCTCGACGGGGAGCCGCACCGCCTGGGACAGGGCCCCGATCACGGACCACACGAAGGGGCTCTGGCCCTGCGCCTCGTTCCAGGGGTGGAAGTGGTCGGAGATCCACAGCGACCGGAAGCCGGCGTCCTGCGCCATCCGGGCCTGGGCGACGAGATCGGCGGGCCCGAACTCCTCGCAGGAGAGGAAGTACCCGAACTCGGTCATGACGCCTCCGGTGGCTGCACGCGTTCACCGGTCTCCGCTGAGACGGTTCCCTCGATGCGGTTGCCCGGGTACCGCAAGGGAAAACACCGGCCGCCCGCCCCGGCGCGACACCCCCTAGGTCCCCTCCCGGCGGCGGGGCACATGGATGTCGAGGACACAGACGTCGTCCCGGTTCCCCGTGCCCGTCCCGGCGAGCATCCGGGCGACCATGAGGCCACGGCCCCCGCGCACCAGCCGCAGCGCCTCGGCGGCGAGGCGGTCGAGACCCACCGTGATGTCCTCGCCCGGCTCCTCCACGAGACCGTCCGTGTAGAACAGCAGATGGTCCCCGGGCAGCAGGTCGACCACGGCCTCCTCGTACCGGGAGCCGTGCAGGGCGCCGAGCAGCGGACCCTCGGGCTGGGGCAGGAAGCGCGCCTCCCCGTCCCGGATCAGCAGGGGCGGCGGATGCCCCGCCCGGACCCAGGTCAGACGGTGGTCCCAGGGCTGGTAGCGGCCCATGACCATGGTCGCGGTGGCGCCGCGCTCGTCGTCCGCCGTGTGGAGGAGAAGGGCGTTGAGCCTGCTGAGGACGTCGGGCAGACCGGATCCCGTGACGCTCATGCCCTTGGCGGTGAACCGCAGCTGAGCCATGGTGCCGACGGCCGCCAGGCCGTGGCCGGCGACGTCTCCCACGACGAACAGCGCGCTCCGGTCGGGCAGTTCGATCGCCGAGTACCAGTCGCCCCCGACGTTCAGGCCCCGGTCGGCGGGCATGTAGGCGACGTCGACGCACAGCCCCGCGAGCGCCAGCGACTGCTCGGGGATCGGCAGCAGGGTCTCCTGGAGCCGGGCGCCGAGGGCCCGTTCGGCCTTGAGCATGCCGCGCTGGACGAGGTTCTCGCGCTCGCTGTCGCGCAGGGCGAGTTCGGCGTCCTTCTGCGCGCTGAGGTCCTGGAAGAAGCCGTGCACCTCGACGGGCGTGCCGTCCGCGTCCCGCTGCGCCTCCGCGACGATCCGCAGGTGCCGTATGCCGTGCGCGGTGCTGATGCGGAAGGGCTCGTCGATGGCCCGGCCGTCGCCGAGGAGCCGCTGGACGGCCGCGCCGAGCCTCGGCAGGTCCTCGGCCACCAGATGCTCCGGCAGCTCCTCCAGACGCATGGGTCCCAGGGCGGGGTCGCGGTCGAAGATGACGTACACCTGATCCGACCAGGTGATCGTGTCCGTGATCAGGTTCCAGCCGGCCCAGCCCAGGTTTCCCAGGCGCTGCATGTCGGCCAGCAGGCGGGTCTCGCGCTCGCTGGTGTCATGGCGCACCCAGGAGACCACGAGGCGTCCGCCGAGCCGCGAGGCGCGGACCGAGTACACGGACTTCTGCTGGACGCCGGCGGTCACCTCCTCGTACGTGAAGGGATCGCCCTCGTAGACCGACCCCGTGACCAGCGTGTCCAGGTATCCCTCCCACAGGGCGGTGCCCGCCACCGTGGGGTACGTCTCCAGGATCCGCCGGCCCACCAGCTCCTTGCCGCGTCGCCCGGCCACGTCGACCGCCCCGGGCGTCGCCGCCTCGATCAGGTAGTCCTCGACGTCACCGGTCTCCGAGCGCAGCGGGGCGAGCAGCACCACGGGGCCCGGCAGGGCGTCCAGAACCGCCTGGACGGCGGCGACGTCCTCACTGGACGCGTCGTCTCCGAGGGGGCCCCGGTCCTCCCTGAGGGGTCCGACGCAGAGTCTGACGGCCCGCCGCAGCAGCGTCCGGGCCCGGGCGTCGAAGGGCCCCGGGCGGGTGCGGAAGAAGCCGACGACCGTCGTCATCGGCAGACCGCCCGGGACGGGGAGCCAGGCCCGGGAGGGCCACCGTCCGGGCGGGTCCCCGATCAGGAGGTAGCGGTCGCCGTCCCGCCGCACGTCCTCCAGCCAGACCGCCTCCTGTGCGCCGACGGCCTCCAGCGCCGCGACGCCGCTGAGGGGCGGGATGCGGCTCCACTGCCCGGCGAGCTCGTCGCTCACGCCGGCGCTGCCGACCAGCTCCAGGTTTCCGGCCGCCGCCACGGTGTAGATCATCACGGCGTCCACGCCTTCGGGCTCGCCCAGGGTCGCCAGGAGGAGCTCCGCGACATCGCCCGGGGTCCGTGCGTGCGCCAGCCCCTGGGCCAGCTGGGCCAGGGCCCAGCCGTGACCGGCGGGCCGGGCTCCGCCGACGACGTAGCGAGGGGTGCTGAAAGGCGACGGGTCCTCCTCCCGCGGCAGGTCGGACGGGGGCGCCGCAGGCCGCCCGGCCGTCGACGCGCCTCCCTCCCCGACACGGCCCAGGGTGATCCAGCACTCTTCCAGGAGGGTTCTGCGGTGCTGCTCGGCGCGGTCGAGCAGCAGCCGGTAGGCGGCGTCCGCCGACACTCCCGCCTGAGCCATGACCACGCCCTTGGCCCGCTCGAGGACAGCCGTCATCGAGGCGCCGCCCTCCAGGTCCACGACCTCGGCGCGCAGCCGCGCCACGACCTTCGCCAACGCGCGCACCTCGGGTGCCGCCCCCTCGCCCGCGTCGGGAGCCGCGAAATCGCCCTCCATATGTTTGAGCATGCCACGCCCCGCCCGGAACGCACCCGGTGTTCGACAGGTGCAGCCCGCCGTGATCCGTGCCGGGCCGGACGCAGGAGGTCCTCGCGGGACCGGGCGCGCGCCGGTGGACGGCGGCCCTCCGCTCAGGCGGCGGCGCCTCGCGCCGCCACCCGGAACGTCTTCAGGGACGGGTCGGCGGCGTCGGGCACGAGCAGACCGTGCGCGACGCCACTGCGCAGGTAGTCCACCACCTCGGCGCTGATCAGCTCACCGGGCGCCACCGCCGGAACCCCCGGCGGGTACGGGCTGATCGTCTCCGCCGAGACCCGGCCGACCGCGTCCTCCGCGGCCACGTGCTCCGCGGGCCCGAAGAAGGCGTCGCGCGGCAGGCACACCTGCTCCAGCTCCAACGCCCGGGACGCCGGCAGCTGTACGTCCGGCCGCGGGGCGATCCCGTCGGCGCCGTCCACCAGCGCGTGCAGCGCCTCCACGAGCCGCCGTTCCGTCCGGTCGTCGTCCGCGTGCGTGATCGAGGCGGAGATCCGGCACGTGTCGGAACCGCCCACGTCGACACGGCGGTTGTCCCGCAGCCACTCCGCCGCCTGCATCCCGCTGATGCCGAGGCCCCGGACGTCGATGACGACCTTGAGGGGGTCGTGGTCGGCGGCGAGCCCCGCGTCGACGACCTCGGCGCCCATCGGTTCCAGCCCCGGCAGCCCCGCGGCGGCCTCGCGCACCCGCAGGGCCCGCCGCAGCGCCCCGTCGAGCAGCTCCTTGCCGTGCTCGGCCATCTGCCGCCGCCAGCCGTCGAGCGTCGCGTACACCAGCGTGGAGGCGCTCGTCGTCCCGAGCAGGTCCTCCCGCTGCTTGAGCACCTCGGGCGACACCCGGTCGTGCTGGAGGTGGAAGACGGAACTCTGCTCGATCGCCCCGCCCATCTTGTGCACGCTGGTGATCACCAGGTCGGCGTCCCCGTCGATGCCCCAGACCGGCAGGTCGGGGTGGAACGGCAGGTGGGCGCCCCACGCCTCGTCGACGATCAGCGGTACGCCGGCGGCGTGGCACACCTCGGCCACGCCCCGCACGTCGGCGCACGTGCCCCAGTCGGTGGGGGTGATCAACAGCATCCCCTTGGCGTCCGGGTGTTCCTCGAGCTTGCGGCGCACGTCGTCGGGCTCGGGCGGGTGGGCCATGTGCCGGTCGGCGTCGAACTTCGGGTGCACCCAGACGGGCTCGACCCCGTTCACGATGACCGCCGCGATCACGGACTTGTGCGCGTTGCGGGACACGAGCAGCTTCTCGCCCGGCCCCGCGACGGCGAGCATCGCGGTCTTCACCGACAGCGAGCTTCCGCAGGTCGAGAAGAAGGCCTTCTCCGCGCCCACCGCGTCGGCCATCAGCTCCTGGGCCTGCTCCAGGACACCCTGGGACATCCTGCGGTCGTCCAGACCGTTCAGCATCAGCACGTCCGACCGGAAGACGTCGGATCCGACCACGGCGGTCACCCTGGGATCCGCCCCGCGGCCCTGCTTGTGCCCCGGAGGGCCGAAGACGACGTCTCCCCGGCGTCGGAAGTCCTGCAGTGCCTCGAGTACGGGGGCGTGCGAGTGGTCCATAGGTTCCTCCGGTTCGGTCCGCCCGCCCTTCGGCGGGGGCACACTGCCGTGGCCTCTGAGGCGTCTGCCCGGGGCCCCCGCGCGGAAACGGGCCCACCACGGGGCCGGCAGCCGCCCGTGCGGGGGTGGCATGAAGCGGCGCGGACGGGGCACCCGCCTCGTGGGGTCCCCCGAAGCAGCCGCTCGCCGGTTCCCCTCCACGGCTGGGCGGCGGCCGGGACGATGGGCGCCCAGGCGTCGACGCGACGCCGCCGGACCGGGGGCGCACAGCCCGGATGGCCCAAGCGCCCGGAGCTTTCGCTCACACGGACGACTCAGGCCTCGGGACTTCCGCCGGCGGGGCTTCCGCTTGCGCCGACCGCTCGGGCTTCGGGGCTTCCGCTCGCGCCCACCGCTCGGGCCTCGGGGGTTTCGCCGACGGGGCTTCCGCTCGCGCCGACCGCCGCGCCCGCCGCTCAGGCCTCGGAGTCTCCGTCGGTGAGACGCGTACGGAGTCGGGCTTCGAGGCGGCCCTCGACGGTCCGCGTCTCGAAGGCGGGCTGCGGCGCCGTGGCGGGACCGGTCACGTTCCAGCCGTCCGACAGGCGGAAGGTGCTGCCGTGCCAGGGGCAGCGGACGCAGCCGTCGACGACGGTGCCCTCGGCGAGCGGTCCGCCCATGTGACTGCACCGGGCGGCCAGGACACGGACCTCACCGTCCGCGCCCCGCACGATCACGACGGGCACCTCGCCGATACGGCCCTGCCAGGGCCGGCCCTGGGGCAGGGAGGCCACCTCACCGAGGTCGTGCCAGCCCGGCCCGACCAGGTCGGCGACCTCCTCGGCGTGGTTCGCCCCCGCCGACTGCCGGTACGCCAGATGGCCGCCGATCGCCCCGCCGGTGCCGATCGCGGCGAGACCGCAGAAGGCCCACGCCTTCCCGCGCCAGTGCCGGCCCCGGCACCGGGCCGAGAAGGAGGCCGTGTAGAGGGCCACGCCGGTGATGTTCGCGGCGGCGTGGACGAGCCCCACGCGCAGCTGCGGGCGGCGCAGCTCCGCCCAGTCGGTCCAGCCCGACACGGCGGACGGCAGCGCCCCCACCAGGCCCACGCCGACGAGGAAGCGTGCCGCCCGGCGTTCGCCGGGGAGGAGGTCGAGCACGGCCGCCGACAGCCAGGCCCCGATGGGGAGCTGGACCAGGAGCGGATGGACCGGGTGCCCGAGCCAGCGGCCGTGGAGGGCGTCCCGGGCCCGGCCGAGCGGGAGGCCGCGCACGGCCCGCCGCAGGACGTCGGCGACCCGGTCGTACCGGGCGGAGTTCTCGACCCGCTCCATCGCCGCCAGGACGCGCCCCGGCCCTTCGGCCGAAGGCAGCGCCGCGCGGGCGAGCGCGAGGGTGCGACGGGGAATGTCTTGGGTGACCATGGCTGGCGTGTAACCCGTGGCGTCGACCGGAAACGGACCCGCGCGGACGGATTCGGCGGGGGAGCGCGCTCGCACGAGCGGGCCGTCGCCGTCCGGGGCGCCGGAACCACCGGGCGTGTGCGCTGCGACTGCCGATGACGACGCTTTGTGCAGATAATGCTCGTGTCGCCCTCCGCGGTGCTCTCACGAAAAGGAGCGTCCTGCGGCGAGGAGCGGGATCCGGAGCAGGAGGAGCCATGCTCATCAGGCATCTGGTCGAGGACGGAGTCCTGCACCTGGCACTCCTGCACGACCTGGACGTCCCCAGCCGCGCCGCGGCCGCTCTGCAGATCGAGACGCTCCTCCTGGCGCATCGCCCCCGTCTGGTCAGGATGCAGCTGCCCACCGCCGATCCCTCGCCCGCCTCGCTCAGCGCGCTCGCCCGTGCCCGGCGGATGTGCGAGGGCCTGGGCATCCCCCTGACGGTCGTCGGCCCCGCCCCGGTCGTCGGCCCGTCCGGCGCGGCCTGACGCCCGGGAGGGCGGTTCGTCCTCCCGGGGCGCCTCGCCCGGCGACGCCGGTCCCGGGGCGGGGCCCGGGACCGGCGTCGCCTGTTCGTCCGGCGGGGCTCACCACGTGACCGTACGGCCTCCGAACGCCACGACGAGGCGGCCGTCCGCGGCGTAGGACCAGCTCAGGGACCCGGTGGAGGAGGCGCACCGGGAGCCGTTCGTGCCGGTCCAGAACTGGTTCGAGCCGTCGGTGTCGCCGACGGTCCGGTCGTTCGTGCCGCTGCCGGTGCCGCGGCAGGAGGTGTTGTTCCGGAAGACCGAAGTGCCCGCGTCGAAGGAGAAGTTGCGCTGGGCGTTGTCGATGCCGAGGTTGTTCGAGACCGTCATCGAGCCGGGGTTGCTGTTGTACGTGAACCCGTGCTTGCCGTTGTGGAAGGCGATCGTGCGCCGCACCACGTGGTTGACGGCGATGTCCTCCCCGCCGAGCTTGAAGCCGTTGCGGTCGCCGGCCCCGGCCTGGGACCCGTCGCTGAGGGTACCGTTGTCGTACGCGAGGGAGTCCTCGATGGTCACGGCCCCGATGGGGCCGGTGTCGGGCTTGGTGTAGAGGTCCCAGCCGTCGTCGATGTTGTGGTGGGAGACGGCGTAGCGGAACACGTTCCCCGTGCCGACGGTGAGCTTCGCGGCGAAACCGTCGGCGTCCTCCCCGTCGGAGTCGGCGTTGTCGTGCGACTCCGCGCTGAGGATCAGGTTGTCGGACGGCCACTGCTCGCGGGGCGTGGTGGAGGCGATGCGGCCGAGCTGGAGGCCGGTGTCCCGGTTGAAGCGGGTGACCGTCCGCTCGATGACGTCGTGACTGCCGCCGACGTAGATGCCGTTGTCGCCGGCGCGCTCGACGACGACGCCGTTGACGTGCCAGTACGAACCGTTCACGACGAGGCCGCGGTTGGCGGGGTCCTCGGTCATGGCGGAGAAGTTCAGCACCGGGGTCTCGCCGGGGTAGGCGGACAGCGTCTTCAGGGCGCCGGCCGTGCCGCTGTTGCCGGGCGGGATGGTGACGGTCGTGGAGTGGCGGTAGGTGCCGCCGCGGAGGTAGACGGTCCCGCCGGCGGCGACCCGGCCGAGGGCCGAGGTGAGCGTCGTGGGGTCGGACCGGGTGCCGGAGGCGCCGTCGGTGCCGTTCGGGGCGACGTACAGCGCACCGCCCGTCGGCGGCGGGGCGTCGGCGGCCGTGACGTTCAGGGAGTCGACGTTGGGCAGACCGGCGGCGGTGGTGGGGTTGAGCCGGACGGTGTTGCTCCCGGCGTTCAGGGAGACGGTCAGGGTCTTGGTGGTCCAGGCCGTCCAGGTTCCGGTGGATT
Source organism: Streptomyces sp. TLI_105 (assembly GCF_900105415.1). Lineage (GTDB taxonomy): Bacteria > Actinomycetota > Actinomycetes > Streptomycetales > Streptomycetaceae > Streptomyces. Next base: position 7,740,282 of record NZ_FNSM01000001.1, read on the forward strand.
CGAACGAGGGCGTCTGCACGGTCGCCCCGTTGACGAGGAGGCCGGCGGGCCGCGCCGTGGTGGTCCCGTTGGCGAAGCGTACGGCGAGCGTCGCCGTTCCGGCGGCGGGGGCGTTCACCGTGAACTGCGCGTAGGCGCCGAGGGCGTTGGTGCCGTTGCAGAACCCGCTGCCGGTGTAGCCGGACCAGTCGGAGTCCACGGTGCCGCTGCAGACGGCGGGGGAGGCCTCGGCCTCGTACAGGGTGGACGCGGCGTGCGCGGAGTTCACGGACAGGGCGACGAGCGTGCCGGCCAGCAGAGCGACGCAGGCCGTGACGGATCGCAGATGCATCTGGGGGCTCCAGGAGGGGGATGGACGGCGTTCCGGGACTGGACGAGAAAGCGCTTTCTCCGGAAGCTAGAGGGGCCGTCGTACGCGCGTCAATGGATGTGTACCTGAACGTCGTTCACATGACTGAACATTTACGAGGCGGGGGAAGCCCACGGAACGGCCTCCGGCACCGGATCGGCCGCCCGCGAGGCGCCGGATCCCCCCCGCGAGGCGCCGGATCGGCCCCCCGAGGGGCACCGGTCGGCGGCCGTACTCCCGCCGACGTGAAGTCCCTCGTACCGCACCCCTGTTGCGACAGCGTGTTCCATTGCCGACACGGGCGAGTGATCATTCACCCCGATCGCCCTCAGGGGCCAGGAGTGGCCGCGCGCCGCACCTAGACTCCCCGCACATGTCGCTCTGGCTCCTCAACCACTTCAGCACCTTCACCCTCGCCGTGGTCACCGTCGGCGGGACCGTCGTCCTCGCGGTGGCCGGCAGCGTGCTGCTCCGCCGCAGGTATCCGTCGCTGGCCCGGGGGGAGCACAACGACATGGTCGGGGTGACGCTGGGGATGTTCGGCGCGATCTACGGGATCATCCTCGCCTTCGTCATCGTCACCCTCTGGACCCAGCTGGACAGCACGCAGACCATCGTCGCCAGCGAGGCCACCGACACCGCGCTCATCGCCCGCGACGCCGCCGCCTTCCCGCCCGCGGTCCGCGCCGACCTCGACGCGGCCCTCAGCGGCTACGTCCACGCGGTCGTCGAGGACCAGTGGCCCCGCATGCGCGCCGGAGAGCCGAGCTACGGGGCGACGGAGACGCACCTCCGGTCCGCCTTCGGCGTCCTCCAGGCCTACGACCCGGCCTCCCCGCGCGAGGAGATCTTCTACGAGCAGGCCGTCGGCCACCTCAACGACGTCGCCGCCCAGCGCCGCGCCCGCCTGAACATGGCCCAGCAGGAACTCCCGCCGCTGCTCCAGGTGCTGGCCTTCGGCGGCGCCGTCGTCCTCGTCCCGCTCACCTTCCTCTACGGCATGCGCAAGCTCCGGATCCAGCTCCTCTTCGTCGCCTCCGTCGCCGGTCTCATCGGCTTCAGCCTGCTCCTGGTCTTCGTCCTCGACCGCCCGTTCGCCGGTGACCTGAGCGTGAGCCCCGCTCCGTACCGAGAGGGGGCGCTCGCCCAGTACTGGAACCGGTGAGCGCCGGGGCGCGGCGCCGGGGTCAGGAGTGGCTGATGACCACTTTGCCGAAGGCCGTGCCGCCGGCGTAGTGGCGGTAGGCGTCGACGGCCTCCTCGAAGGGGAAGACGCGGTCGACGACCGGCCGCAGCCCGTGCGCTTCGATCAGGGCGTTCATGTCGGTGAACTGGGCGCGGCTGCCGACCGCCACGCTGCGGATGGTGGCGCCGGAGGCGAAGAGGGCGTGCGGGTCGAGCGGCGGGGCGGTCCTGCCCGTGAAGCCGACGCACGCGATGGTGCCCGCCAGGGCGATGGCGCGGACGGACTCGTGGAGGAGCCCGGCGACGTCGACGACGCGGTCGGCGCCCCGTCCTCCGGTGAGGGAGCGGACCGCGCCGGCCCAGTCGGGCTCGGCCGCGTAGTCGACGACGGCGTCGGCGCCGAGTTCGCGCAGGCGCGCGGCCTTGGCGGAGCCGCCGGTCGTGGCGATCACGCGCGCGCCGAGCGCCTTGGCGAACTGGAGCGCGAAGAGGGAGACGCCGCCGGAGCCCTGCACGACGACGGTGTCGCCGGGGCGGATCCCCGCTCCGTCGCCGGTCAGTGCGTTCCATGCCGTGACCGCCACGCAGGGCAGGGTGGCGGCCTCCTCGTACGTCAGGTGCGCGGGCACGATCACGAGCGAGTCCGCGTCGACGAGGGCGAATTCGGTGAGCATGCCGTCCAGGGAGCCACCGCGCTGGGCGATGTGCTCGACGGCGAAGGGGCCGTCCTGCCAGGACGGGAAGAGCGTGGCGGCGACGCGGTCCCCGACGCGTACCGAGTCGGTGTCCGGGCCGACCGCGACCACCTCGCCGGCCCCGTCGGAAAGGGGGACGACGTCCGGCTCGACCGGGAGGACGTAGGTCCCGTCGAGCACCATGAGCTCGCGGAAGCTCAGGGACGTCGCGCGCACCGCCACCAGGGCCTGGCCGGGGCCGGGCGTGGGGACGTCGTGCTCGCGGACGGTGAGGCCGGAGAGCCCGGCCCCGCTGTGCGACAGGTGATAGCTCCGCATGGGTCATGCCCTTCGTAAGACGTGGGTGGCGCGGGGGAGGCGGGTTGCTGCGGCAGGGGCCGGGTGGCCCGGTCCGGGCCTCACGCGGCGTCGGACTCGGGGGCCGGCCGGATCTCTCCGGCCGTCTTGCCGAAGCCGAGCGCCTCGACGATCCGGCCGTCCGTCACGCGCATCACGTTGACGCCCTGCACCCACTGGTCGGGCCCGTCGCCGAAGCGGTAGGCCCACACGATCGTCGCGCGGTCGTCGGCCACGATGACCTCCTGCGGGCTGAACCGCGCGGTGTCGTCGTCGACGAGGGCGGTCCACCACTCCGTACAGGCTTCGCGTCCGGAGACCCGCTCCCCGCGCGGCGCGGGCTGGACGCTCTCCATGACGCAGTCCTCGGCGATCAGGTCGGCCAGGAGTCCGGCCTCGCGGTCGGTGAACGCGCGGTTGAAACGGGCGATGACTTCGGCGGTGGTGCGTACGGACATGACGCCTCCTCGGAAGAGATAGACCGTTCGGTCTACGAGGCATATAGATAGACCGGTTGATCTACCGTGTCAAGTGCTGCAGAATTGCCCCATGAGCACTTCCGTGAAGCCGGGCCCCCGCGAGCGACTCCTGCTCGCCGCCCAGGAGTTGACCTACCGTCAGGGCGTCGGCGTCGGCGTGGACGCCCTGCTCAAGGAGGCCGGTGTCGCCCGCCGCTCGCTGTACGAGCACTTCGGCGGCAAGGACGGCCTCATCGCCGAGGTGCTGCGCCGCAGCACCGCCGAGGACGTGGAGCGCTACCGCGCCACCATGGACGCGGCGGGGGACGACCCCCGGGCCCGGCTCCTCGCGGTCGTCGACCGGCTCGGCCGCATCGCCGCCGACCCGGACTTCCACGGCTGCCGCTACCTCGCCGCCGACCTCGCGCTCACGGACCCCGAGCACCCCGGCCACGAGGTCACCAGGGAGTACCGGCGCACTCTCCGGGGCCTGTTCGCGGACGAGTTCGCCGCCCTCGGGCACGCACGCCCCGACTTCGCCGCCGACCAGCTGCTCATCCTCGTCGACGGCCTCCTCGCCGCAGGCGCGACCCGGCCCGACGTCGAGCCCGCCACCGCGGCCCGCGCCCTGGCCGAGCACATCATCGACGCCGGCCTCGCGTAGGGCCCGTCCCCGGGATCGGCCTTGGGCAGCCCTCGAACGCGTGCCGGCCGGTCCGAAGAGCCGAAGCCGCTGACGTGTCGTCCCGAGCCGCGGAGAACTCCACGCTGCTCGTCCGGGCGGCATGACCGAACTCCCGCGGCCACGGCCCACCCGGACCGGTCTCGGCCACTGTCCGGCTCGAAGGGCTCAGTCCGCCCGTCGGAGCATCGCGAGCCGGCTGGCCGTGCGGTCCAGGTCGCGTGTCAGGGTCTGACCGGCGGGAAGGGCGGCAAGCGGGTCGGAACCGATGAGGACGAGTCGGACGTCGCGGTCGCAGGCGACGTCGACGAGGTTCGCGAACCGCTGCCGCCCGTCCGCGGAGGCCTCGGTCAGCGGGGGCACGCCGTCCAGGACCAGGGTGGCGAACCGCTCGGCGAGGGCGAGGTAGTCGGGCACCGCCGTCGCCGTCTCGCAGAGCGCGTCGAAGCCGAACCAGACGAGTTCGCCGCGCACCGCGCGGGCCGGAAGCTCCCGCAGGTGGGCCTGGACGGTGGTGGCCTCCGAGGCTGCCGGGACGGTGAGGCCGGGCGCCTCCAGGGCGGCGCCACCCGGGGGCACGCACAGGCCCGTCGCGAACCGGCGGCCGCCGTCCGTCGTCCGAGGCGCCGCGACTCTGCGGAAGTCCACCGGACCCGTGACGTCCAGGACGTCCATCCGCTCCTCTATGAGCTTGATGGTGGGCTCGAACAAGTGGTGGTAGAGCGGGTCCGGCATCAGTCCGGCGGGCGGGTAGTTGGACGTGGTGACCAGGGTGATCCGGCGGTCGAGGAGCGTGCGGAAGAGGCGTGCGATCAGCATCGCGTCACCCGCGTCGTGTGCGTGGAACTCGTCGAAGACCAGGACCCGGCTGTCGCCGATCAGTTCGTCGAGAGCCCTGTCGACGGCGCTCTGACCGTCGTGGCGGCCGCCCGGCCTGGTCACCCCGTCGTGCAGCCGGCGGAAGAAGTCGTGGAAGTGCAGGCGGCGTTTGCGCCCGGCGGGCAGCCCCTCGTAGAAGGTGTCCACCAGCCAGCTCTTCCCCCGGCCCACCGGGCCCCAGACGTACAGGTCGCGGGGCGGCCCGGGGAAGGTCCAGGCCGGCCGGGCGAGTTCGGCCGCCAGGTGGGCCAACCGGTCGACGGCGGCTTCCTGTGCCGGGGCGATGGAGAAGCCGCGCCGCGCGGCGGCCTCGTGGAAATGGCGGCGCATGGCCTGGTCGTGCTTGGACACTGGTCAGCTCATCCGTTCATACGCTGGGACTCGTCGAGGCGTCGGCCAGGATCAGACCGGTTCGGGCGCTGCGGTCGCCGTCTCCAGGACGTCCACCGTCCCGCGGCCGCCGTCCACGCGGATCCGGTCCCCCGTCCGGATCCGGGTCGTGGCGTTGCCGCAACCGACCACCGCTGGAATGCCGAGCTCCCGGGCCACGATCGAGGCGTGCGAGAGGTTCGCGCCGACGTCCGTCACGATCGCCGAGATCCGCGTGAAAAGGGGCGTCCAGCCGATGTTCGTCACCGTGGTCACCAAGATCTCGCCCGGCCGGACGACCTCGCCCTCCTCGACAGTGGCGACGACCCGGGCGATGCCCTCCGCCACACCGGTGGAGGCAGGCGAGCCCGCGACCGCGTCCGAGGCGGGCGTCGTGTCCTGCGCGTCGAACAGGTCGGCCCGCCGGTTCGGATCGGCAGCCCAGGTCACCGGGTCGAACTCACCCCGGATCAGGGTCGGGTAGGTGGGAAGGGCACGATAGCCCTCGTACGCGGCACGGCGGGCCGGCACCGCGGCGAGCGGGGCCCGGTCGCCGCCGAGCACGGTGAGGATCTCCTCGCGGGACAGAAAGAACAATTCTTCTCCCGCCCCGCTGACCTCGCCGGCGCGCAGGACGAACGTGCGCAGCAGCCAGAAGACGCGGGCGATCTCGGTGCGGGCGGCTTCCCGCAGGCGTGCCGAGGCCGCCCAGGTGTCCACCGCGGCGCGTATCCCCGCCACCCGTCGGGGGTGCTCGGCGGCCAGGCGGTCCCATGCCGCCGCACGGGCCGTGGTCTGCCGTGCGAGACGCAGTGCGGCATCCTCTTCGACCGTGCCGAGTGCGGCGAGCTGCCGGTCGATCCAGTCCGCGTCCTCGGCGGGCCGCGGGAGGGACACCTCGAACTCGTGCGGCCCTCGGTGGCCGTACGTACGGGTGTAGCTGTCGCGGTCGGTCTCGCCGCGGGCGAGCCGTTCCAGGCCGAGCAGCGGTCCCATGCTGGCCAGTTGGCCCTCATCACCGAGTCCTGTGGTCATCAGGTCGGCGTCCTCTTCGCCCACCAGGGACTCCAGGGTGCCGCGTACCTTGACGAGGGCGTCGCCGCCTTGGCGGGTGGCGGCCTGGAGCATGTGGCAGCAGCGGCGGAAGTACGGGGCCACCTCCGACTCCCACAGCGCCGACAGCTCTCCCTCGGTCTCCGCCGCGGCGACGCGGGCCCGCAGTGCCTCGCAGCGTGCGGGCGCCTCCTCCAGGAACGCCGGCAACCGCTTGCCGTTCGCGCGGATGCGGCTCATCACCGCGAGCGCTTCGCCGAGGGTGTCCCGCCAGACCCGCACCCTGGACGCGGGCAGCAGCGGAATGGCCACGCCCTCCGGAAGGCGTCCGAACACGAGCTCGTTGGCCCGGGCGAACTTCCGGCCCTGCCCGAACGCGGCCGCCAGGGTGGCCGTGACGCTGAGGTTCATGTAGAAGCGGCCGCCGATGTTCCCGTACATCGGGCGGCCCTCCAGGCTGGCGCCGACCATGACGTCGCCCATGAACGCCTTCACGAACGACCAGGTCGCGGGCGTCATCACGTCCGGGACGGCCTCACCCAGGTTGGCGCTCGTCCACAGGGAGTCGGTGCCAAGGCTGTCGTTCCACACCTCGGGCCGGGGCGTCGCGACCGTGGTGATCGGCCGAGCCTGGAGGATGCGGAAGGAACCCGCCTCGCGCGCCCACTCGACGTCGCGCGGCTCCCCGTACAGCTCCTCGATCGCGAGTCCGAGCCGGGCCAGTTCACCGGCCTCCGCGGCGGTGAGAACCGGGGCTTCGCGCAGGTCGGCAGGGACCGGCTGCTCCGCGGTGCCCCCGGCGGTCGGCACGGTCATCACCTCCTTCGCGGCGATGCGTTCCTCCACGACGGCCAGGCTCACCCGGTCGACGACCAGGGCGTCCGGGGTGACCAGCCCGCTGACGACGGCTTCGCCCAGCCCCCAGGCCGCGTTGACCACAAGCCGGTCGGCGCGCCCGCCGAGCGGGTCGACGGTGAACATCACCCCGGCGGCATCGGCGGCCACCAGCTCCTGCACCACCACGGCGAGCGAGACGTCCTCGTGCGCGATGCCCGCCCGGGCGCGGTACGCGAGGGCGCGGTCGGTCCACAGGGATGCCCAGCAACGTCGGACCGCCGCCAACAGGGCGCTCTCGCCGGTGACGTTCAGGTACGTGTCCTGCTGGCCGGCGAAGGACAGGTCGGGCAGGTCCTCCGCCGTGGCCGACGACCGCACGGCGACCGTGCGCGCGCCGTCACCGAGTTCCGCGTACGCCTTCGAGACGGCCCGTTCCAGAACGACAGGGAGCGGGCCCTCCTCGAACAGCGCCCGGATACGGGCGCCCGCCCCTGTGTCCGAAGCGGCGTCCGGGCCGGATGCGGCGCTGAGCTCCGCGCGTATGCGGTCGGCCACGCCGGTCGAGGCGACGAACTCCTGGTACGCGGCGGTCGTCACGTGGAACCCGCCCGGTACCGGCAGCCCCCCGCGCGCGAGCTCGGACAGAGCCGCTCCCTTGCCCCCCGCCGTCTCCAGTGTGGCGGCAGCAGCGTCCAACGGCAGCACGAAGTCCATGCCCTGATCCCCCGACTCGGCACTCGGCAAAGGATCATGATCGCACGGCGCGGGCCGCGGACCGGTTCCGTCCGCTGACGACGAACGGCGGGGGTCGTGGGCGGCCGGACTCCACCTCGCCGCCCTACGGGGGCGGCGGTCGTCCGCGCTCGGACGGACTCCCCTCTCCGAGCCTGGACGCGCCCTGGGGGGCGTCTTGTCGATCAGGCCGGGCTCGCCACGCCTGGCCTGAGCGGCAAGGCACCCCTGGGGCGGTGCTACGCCTCGTGCACCCGGGTCAGCAGTTCCACCAGTCGTCGGGCCTCTGCCGCGCTGAGCGGCGCCAGCAGCGCGGAGTTGGCCCGTTCGGCCAGTTCCGCGCACCGCTCCAGGGTCCGTACGCCCTCCGGCGTCACCGTCACCGCGTTCTTGCGGCGGTCCCGTGGATCGGGCTGCCGACGCGCGAGCCCGGCTTCCTCCAGGTGGTTGAGCAGAAGGACCACGTCCTTCGCGTCGAAGCCCAGTCTGCGCACCAGGTCCGCCTGGGCGACCGGGCCGTACGAGGCCACCGCCGCGAGCACGGCGTGCTGCGGGAGCTTCAGCCCTTCCTCGGCGATCGCCTCGGCGACCAGGCTCCGGCCGCGCGCCGCCACACGGCCGAGCAGCCAGCTCGGCAGGGACTGGATGTGCGCCAGGGCGTGCTGCGGGTCTTCCGTGGGAGCCATGGGGTCAGGGTATCCCGAATTCATTGGACATCCCAACGTTCTTTCTCCTACGGTGGGAGTCGTTGGGGGTCCCAACGAATTCGTCGTCCTCTGCCCGTGTAGCACCTGGAGGTGTCCATGCGTCGTGTCCGGTACGAGGTGGCCGGCGGCCCCGAGGTCCTCTTCGTCGAGGGGGTCCCCGTCCCGGACCCCGGCCCCGGTGAGCTGCTGGTCCGCAACGAAGCGGTCGGAGTCACGCTGCCCGGCGTACGGAAGGTGCGCGAGGGCGCCGAGCCCGGTCCGCTCGGCGGCGAGGTGGCCGGCGTCGTGGCCGCCGTCGGGGAAGGCGTCACGGGCTTCTCCGTGGGCGACCGCGTCACCGGCCTCTGCTTCTCCCACGCCTATGCCGAACTGTCCGTGGTCCACCAGGCGATGGCCTCCCGCATTCCCGACCGGGCGACGGCCGTCGACGCCGTGGCCCTGGTCCGCAGCGGACTGGTGGCGCGCGGTGCCTACGAGGCCGGGCGGCCCCGTCCCGGCGACGCCGTCATGGTCACCGCGGCGGCCAGTGCGGTCGGCACCCTCGCCCTGCAGTACGCCAGGGCGGGCGGGGCCTCCCGTGTGGTCGCGGCCGTCGGCAGCGCGGAGAAGGCGGAGTTCGTGCGCTCCCTCGGCGCCGACGAGGTCGTCCTCTACGGGGACGGGTCCTGGGGCGATCCGGTCGACGTGGTCGTCGACGGGGTCGGCGGAGAGCTCCTCGGCCCCGCGGTGCGGGCCCTCGCGCCCGGCGGCCGTCTGGTCGCCTTCAGCTCGGGCGGCGGCACGATCGACGCGTACGAGCTGCTGGTCCGGGGCGCCTCGGTCATCGGTTTCCAGATGGCGGCCCTCGCCCGGCGCGAGCCCGAGGTGTACGCGCGCCGGCTCGACGAGCTGTGGGAACTCCACCGCGCCCACACGCTCCGCCCCCGCGTCGCCGCCGAGATCCCGCTCGCCGAAGCGGCACGCGCCCACGAACTCGTCGAGTCCCGGCGCAATCTCGGCAAGGTCGTCCTCATCCCCTGAGCCCGGGAGGTGAGGTCGTCCTCATCCCCTGAGCCCGGGAGGTGAGGTCGTCCTCGTCTCCTCGGGCTGGGGGCGAGGTCGTCCTTGCCCCCTGAGCCCGGGAGGGCCGGAGGGGGCGGAGGTGGAGGGGGCGGGGCTCAGTGGGCGTAGCGGCCCGTGTCGATCTCCCAGCGGTGGTAGCCGGCTATCCAGGCGGCGAGCCCGTCGACGTACCGACGGGCCGCCTCCCGAGCGGCCGGGGCGAGACCCAGGAGGTCGCATATCTCGGGGACTTCGGACGACAGCTCCACGAAGCGGTCGACCATCGTCTGTGCCTCGCGCATCACTTCGACGGCCGCCTCGTCGGGGGTGCTGCCGAGCTCCTCACGGACGATCATCACGATGTTGGCGACGTCGCCGCGGACGAGTTCCTGCGCGTACGAGTGCACGTCGTTGGTGAACGACGGTATGTCGGCAGCCAGTTGACGCATCCTCCGGAAGGCCGGGTGGTGCAGCACTTCCTGCGGAAGCTCGAACCGGTTGAGCCGCTCCACCATGTCGAAGAGGGTCTCCATGGCGGCCGTGCCCCGGCGGAGCGCCAGATAGCTCTCCCGGTCGGGGAGGCGCCCGGTGAGCCGGCCGGCGGCCTCGGCGGGGTGGCAGGCGAAGTACCACTCCCAGTTGTAGGCGGACCGGGCGAGCCACCGGGCCGACATGCCGCGCACACTGCGCTCCCAGAGGTCGGCGAAGGCCTGCTCGACGGCGGTACGGGCGCCGGGCTCGGGGCCGTTCCCGTGCAGAAGGCCCGTCAGGCGGGTGCATATCTCGGCCACTCGGGCAGGGGAGCGGCCCAGGTCCGAGTCGAAGCGGTCGTCGAAGAGGAAGTAGAAGCCGAGCAGGTCCGTGGCGAGGACGAGGTCGTCGGCGGCGGAATCCGGGCTGGTGAACGCGGCGAGACGGGGCACGTCCCACTTCTCGTACGCCGGAGGGGAGATGGTGACGGCAAGGCCCTCGTGATGGAGGAGCCAGTCCCGGTGGCGCTGCGCGACGGAGGCCTGGTTCGGGTTGCTGCGAGGTGGAAACGGCAGGTCGAGCATGGTGGCGTTGGACACTGGCACCCCCAGGTTCTGATCCCGGGTCATCCCGTGACGCCCCCGGCGCGATGGAAGATTACTTGAATTGATCATCAACTGCCAGGAACGGCAAGCAGATCGCTTTCAAGCCAGTGGAAGTGTGGCGTCCGGATCGGCCGGGGGCGGGAAATCTCCGGCCGGGCCCGCGGCCGTCGGCGTCTGTGGGCCGTGGTGGCGCGCGAGGGGGCGTCATGTCGGTCATGTGTTCCTCCGTTCGTTGCGACGGGTGGTTCGTCCCCCGTCCGCGCCACCCGTGGACGGGGGAGCGCGTTGGGGTTGCCGTGACGCCCGGTGCAGTGACGGTTCTGCATCCGGGACCTGCGGGTTCTGTATCGACTCCCGAGCTCGGCGGGTCGATGGCGAGAGCGAAGATCTGGATGGTGCGCGGTGCCGGAGATGTGGAATCGGGACCAGGGACACGACGCCCGGTTCGTGGACTGCTTCCGGGACGGTCACGCCCTGGTCGGACGTGACGGCGAACTCGCCGCGCTCCGGGCCGCCGTGTCCGGGCACCGGCTGGTCACCGTGACCGGAGCGGCCGGGACGGGCAAGAGCCGGCTGGCCCTGGCCGCCCTCGCGCCGCCCCCCGACGGCCCCGCGCGGACGGTGGTGCGGGTGCGCTGGCACGACGGGATCCCCGTCGGACGCCGGGCGCTGACCGCGCGGGTCGCCCGGGCCCTGAACGGCGCCGGCCTGTCCTGGGGCGTCGCCGGAGCCCCCAGCGGCCCCGGCCTGTCCTGGGATCCGGCCCCCACGGAGCTCGCCGCGCCCGCCCGACCCGTCCCGGCGGGCGAGGTGCTCCTCCTCCTGGACGACGTCGACCCCGTCCACACGGAATGCATCGGCCTGGTCCAGACACTGCTGATGGCCCAGCCGGCGGTACGCGTCCTGGCGACCGCGCGGCGACCGCTCGGCCTCGGGGACGAAGAGGTGATCCGACTGGCGCCGCTGCCCGTGGAGGCGGCACCGGGCCGCCCGGGCGCGTCGCCCGCCGCGGAGCTCCTCGTCTCCCGCGCACGGGAGCGCGGATGGACCGAGGAACCCGACCCGGCGGCCGTGGCCCGGGTGTGCCGGCTGCTCGAGGGCGTCCCCCTGGCACTCGAACTCGCCGCGGGCCGACTGGGGGAGTGGACGATGGAGGAGCTGGCCGCCCACCTCGAAACCGGCCAGTGCCGGCTGTCCGACCCGGACCCGCTCCTGCTGCGGCACCGCACGCTGCGCACCTCCATCGGGGCCGTCCACGCCCTGTGCGAACCGGCCCAGCGCAAGGTCTGGCGCCGGCTCAGCGTCTTCACCGGGCCCTTCACGGAGGCGGCGGCGGTGTTCGTGTGCCTGGGCTCCGACCTCGCACCACACGAGGTGCCTCCCGCCCTGGCGATGCTGAGCGCCACGGGCGTGCTCCAGACGCTGGGGGAGGCGGGCGCGGTGCGCCCGCCCCGCTACCGCATGGCCCGGGCCGCCCGCGACTTCGGTGCGGAACGGCTCGCGGCGGCGGGCGAGCGGCCGATGACGCGGGACCGGCACGCCGTCCACTTCCGCGGTGTGGCGGCCGTCGCCGAGACCCTGTGGAACACCGGTCTGCAGCGACAGGCGCTCCAGACCGTCCAGGACGAACACGACGACCTGATGGCCCTCGTGCACCGCGCGGGCGACGGGGCCGCCCACGCCGAGACGGCCCTGGAGGCCATGCTCCACCTGTGGTTCTGGTGGGCGGTCCACGACCACGCCCGAGAAGGCAGCGACCGCCTGCACGGACTGCTGCCCCGGCTGCCCGCCGACAGCCCGCTCGTGGCACGGGGCCGATGGCTCGCCGCCTGGCTCAGCGCGGCGTGGGACCCGCGCACGGCGCACCAGCTGCTCTCCCTCGCCTGGCCCGCGGCCGTGCTCGCCGGCGACGACGCCCTCCTCGGCCACATCGCCCACGTGCACGGAACCCTGGCGTGGCAGCGACAGGACCCCGAATCGGCCGCCCAGTACTACCGGCAGGCGGCGGACACCACGCCCGGCGGCGCTCCCTGGGGCCCGTCCCCCGCCGTGAGCCTCGCCGCCCTGGCCGTGGTCCAGGCCCACCGCGCCCCCGCGGCGGCGGCCCGCACCGCCCGCCGGGCACTCGCGCAGCCCGGCTGCGCCAACGACGCCTGGGCCACGGCGCTGGCCCACTACGCCCGCGCCTTCGCCGACCACCGCTCCGGACACAGCGGCCGCGCCCGGCACCGGGCCGGGCGCGCCCTGGCGGACCTCGAAGCCCGGCTCGACGCCCCGCAGGCCCGCCGTGCCCTGCGCCTCCTCCTCGCCACCCTCGATCTCGCCGCGACGACGGCCGGCGCGCCGACACCGGGGCCCCGTCCGCACGTCCCCGTACCGCGCGACGGGGCCCAGACCCCGTCGGCGACGGCGAGCCTGGCCCAGCGGTGACCTCCCGCTGCCGGTCCCGGGCCGCCGCGAAGGCGAGGGCCGCCGCCGAGGAGTCCCTTCCCCGGCAGCGGCCCCGTCCCGTCCCAGCCCAGCCCGGCCGCGGCGTACGCCTCGACGGCGTCGCGCTGGTACGCGGCGAGCCCCGGAGCGATCGCCTCGTACGCGGCGCGCCACCGCTCGTCGTCCACGCAGGAGCGGCCGAGGGCGCGGTACTCCTCGACGGAGACGGCACGCAGTTCCGTCAGGGCCCGGTACTGGGCGTCCGTCTCGGCCTGTACGGACGGGGCGTCGGCCGACAGGCCGGCGGCCATCAGCTCGGCGAGCCGGACCATCCGCACCGTACGCTCGCGCCGTCCGGCCTCGACGTCCTGCGGGGTCATCGCTGCGATCCGGTGGGCGACCGCCTCGGCGTGCTCCGGGACGTCGCGCAGGGTCTCCTCGTACGGGGAGGGCCGGACGCCCTCGAACAGGTTCTCGGGCGGGTGGACCGCGGTCATGGAGGTGCCGTCCTTCCTGGACCGCTCCAGTTCTACGATCGTGCGGGAGACGGTGTCGGCCAGGGCGTCGAGCCGGTCCCGTTCGGCGAGGAGCCGCCGGTGGTGGCCGCGCAGGGCCTCCACCTCGTCCACCTGCTCGGAGAGGATCCGGCCGATCTCCGGCAGCCCCACGCCCAGGGGGTGTCTGGCAATCCCCCGCGGCGTCGCGGCGTCCGGCACGCACGCTCGCCGCGTTGCCGAAAAGCCCTGGTAGCTCCGCTACGAGGACTCTCCGGCGCCTTGCGATCGCACGCGCCGGACGCCGCTCCTTCTTCCACGGGGAAGTGCCAGACACCCCCCAGCGCCCGCAGCACGAGGATCTGCTGCAGGCGCAGCAGTCGGGGCTCCTCGTAGTGGCGGCGACCACTGGCGCCGGTCCGGGCCGGCGGCAGCAGGCCGATCTCGTCGTAGCGCCGCAGGGTCCGGGCGGTCACGCCCGACATCCGGGCGACCTCCGCGATCGGCCGGTCCGTCTCCGCCTCCCGCACGAGTGCGTCACGGTCCGGTCTCCCCGGGCCTGGTCAGGACGGTGGAAGCTGCCGCAACGGCAACTGCAAGCCCGCGTCCCACACTGTCACCGGCCCGCTCCCGCGACGAGTTCCTCCGCCACGCGCGTGCGTGCGTACAGCACGGACCGGCCCGCCCGGTGGGCCGAGACGAGACCGGCCGCGCGCAGGGCGCCGAGGTGCTGCGACACCCCGCCGGCGGTCAGACCCGTGCGCCCGGCCAGGTCGGTCGTCGAGGCCGGTGCGGTGAGCTCCGCGAGCAGCTGTGCGCGCGACCGGCCGAGGACCCCGGACAGCGCCCGGGAGGCCGACTCCGGCGGGGCCTCCCACAGGGTGCCGATGCCGCGCGGGGGATAGCGCAGGGCCGGCTGGTAGACGGGGTCCGTCGTCGAGAACACGCGGGGCCACACGAACGCCGAGGGCACGAGCAGCAGTCCGCGCCCGTCCAGCCTGCGCACGCCGTGCACGAAACGGTGCTCGACGCTCAACGTGCCCGACTTCCAGGCGAGTCGGGGTTCGAGGTCCTCGAAGAGGCTCCGCGTCCCGCCCTCCGCGAAGCGACGGGCCCGGTACTGGATGTCGGCCTCCAGATGCGTCTGGACACGAGGCCAGTACGGGGCCATCGCGAGCTCCCAGAAGGCCGCGATGACCTCCGCGAGCCGCCCGAGCCCGCGCTCCGGATCGGCCCGCAGCGCCTCCACGCCGGGCTGCGCCTCGCGCGCGGAGGCCCGGAGCCGTTCGTGCGGGGTGGCGCGCAGCGCCGCCAGCTCCACGGCGAGCGACGGGCCGGACGTGCTGGGCGGCGGACAGAGGAAGCCGGGAACGGAGGGCGCGGGCACCGGCACCAGCGAGGTCAGCGGCGTCAGATCGAGCCGCGCGGCCGCGATCCGGGCGCGGACCTGCGCGGCCCACCGCCGGTGCAGCGCCTGCTCGTCGGCCCCCGCCAGCACCCGGGCTCCGGCCACGGCCTCCCAGAGCGGCGAGATGGCGAAGCGGGTGCGCGCGACGTCCTCGGCGGAGAACTCGATCTCCAGCACCGATACCCCCTGCCCTTCCTGGCCTGCCCGCGTTCCTCGGATTCACGTGAGGCTAAAACATTGGCTCCGGGCTGCGAGGACCGGCCACCGTACCGGACATGCCCACCTTCCTCCCCGCCTCCCGGCGCGTGCGGGTCTCCCGGCGCGCACGGGCTCCCCACGGCACCCCGTCCCCCTGGAGCACCAAGGACTTCCGCGTCCTGTTCTCCGCGTCCGTCCTGAGCACTCTCGGGACGAACGTCTCCTACCTCGCCGTCCCGATGGTCGCCGTCCTCGCCCTGGACGCCGGTCCCGGCCGGGTCGGCCTGCTCGCCTCCCTGAGCACGGCGGCGTTCCTGCTCATCGGCCTCCCCGCGGGCGCGTGGGTCGACCGGATGCGCCACCGCACCGTCCTGATCGTGGCGGACCTGCTGCGCGCGGCGCTGCTCGCGTGGATCCCGGTGGCCTGGTGGCTCGACGTCCTGACCTTCGGCGGCCTGTGCGCGGTGGTGTTCCTGAGCGGGGTCGCCACGGTCCTCTTCGATGTCGCCTCGCAGAGCGCCCTGCCCCGGCTCGTCGAGCCCGCCGTCCTGATCCCGGCGAACTCGGCCCTGGTGAGCCTGATGGCCGCGGGCAACGTGGCCGGCCGGGGCGCGGGCGGCGCGCTGGTGCAGCTCCTGGGAGCACCGCTCGCGGTGGTCTGCGCCGCGGTCGGCCACCTCGGCTCGGGGATCCGCCTGCTGAGGATGGCACGCGGCGACGCGCACATGGCCGTCCCGGATCCCGCGAAGACCGCCCCCGAGGCTCCCGCGGGGACCTCCCTCGCGGCCCCCGCCGGGACCGTCCCCGAGGCTCCCGCGGCCCCCGCCGGGACCGCTTCCGGGCGCGCGCCGGATCTGCGGGCGCAGATCGCCGAGGGACTGCGTCACGTCCTGGGCCACGCGGAGCTGCGCGCCCTCGCGCTCACCGGCGCGGTCGGGAACCTCGGAACGGTCATGGTGAACACGATGCTCCCCGTGGTGTTCACCCGTGAACTCGGCCTGTCGGCGGGCGCGCTCGGTCTGTTCTGGGCGGCCGGCGGCATCGGGCTCTTCCTCGGGGCCCGCTGCGCCCGTCCCCTCGCCGACCGGTTCGGCCACGGCCGGGGGCTGGTCGTGGCCGACCTGTGCCTGTCCCCGGCGGGCCTCCTGGTCCCCCTGATGGACCGGGGAGCCTGGCTCTGGGCGGCGGGTGCCGGATGGGTCGCGTTCGCCATGAGGACGGGGGCGGCCAACGTCCTGGGCGTGAGCCTCCGTCAGCGTCTGACGCCGGGCGATCTGCTCGGCCGTATGAACGCCACCTTCCGGTTCCTTCTCACCGGCTCGATGGCCGTCGCCGCCGCGCTCGCCGGCGCCATCGGCGCGCACTGTTCGCCGCGTACGGCCCTCTGGGCCGGTGGAGCTCTCCTCTGCCTGAGCTTCCTGCCGGTGCTCTTCTCCCCGCTGCGCCGGCGCCGTGAGCTCCCGACCGGCGAAAAACCCTGCGGGAGCGCTCCCAAGGTGGCAGGGTGCACCGGATGACGACCGAACCGTTCATCCGTCCGTACCGGCCCTCGGACCGCACCGCGCTCGGCGACATCTGCGTCAGGACGGCGCACGAGGGCGGGGACTCGTCGCACCTGTACCCCGACCCGGAACTGATGCCGACGATCTTCGCCTACCCGTACGTCGAGCTGGAACCCGACTTCGCCTTCGTCCTGGACGACGGTGCCGGCAGCGCCGTCGGATACGTCCTGGGCGTTCCCGACACGGCGGCCTTCGCCGCGCGGTTCCGCACCGAGTGGCTGCCCGGCGTGACGGACCGGTACCCGCCGCCCACGGGGGCGGCCCGCACGCCCGCCGAGGAGATGACCGGACTGCTGCACACGCCGGAGCGGATGGTCCGCGAGGAACTGACCGGTTTCCCCGCCCACCTCCACATCGACCTGCTGCCCGCCTGGCAGGGCCGGGGTCACGGGCGCGCCCTCGTACGGACCCTCCTGGAGGCCCTGCGGCGGCACGGGGTCCCGGCCGTGCACCTCTGCATGGCGCGGGCGAACACCCCGGCCCGGGCGTTCTACGACCGCCTCGGCTTCCGGCTGCTCCCCGTGGACGACCCCGGCCCCGTCTGGTACCTGGGCAAGCCCACGACCACGCCCTGACGAACCGCGTCCCGGGCCCCGAAAAAATAATTCGGCGGCCTATGTCGAGAACCCGTGCCCTGCTCCGTCCCCGGTGTGAGAGCGACCAGAATGGGCCGCACGAGGACCGAGGAGAACATCATGGCCAAGTACCTGCTGCTGAAGCACTACCGAGGCGCCCCGGCTCCGGCCAACGACGTCCCCATGGAGAAGTGGACGCCGGAGGAGATCTCGGACCACGTGCAGTTCATGCACGACTTCGCGGCCCGCTTGGAGGAGACCGGCGAGTTCGTCGACGCCCAGGGGCTCGCCCCCGAGGGAACGTGGGTCCGCTACGACGGCGAGGGGCGCCCACCCGTCACCGACGGCCCGTTCGCGGAGACGAAGGACCTCATCGCCGGCTGGATGATCATCGACGTCGACGGCTACGAGCGTGCCCTGGAGCTCGCCGGAGAGCTCTCGGCCGCCCCCGGGGCCGGCGGAAAGCCGATCCACGAGTGGCTCGAACTGCGCCCGCTCATGGCCGCGCCGCCCACCATCACGGAGTGCCACTGACATGGACGAGGCCCTGCTCCGGAGCCTCATCCCGGGCGTCCTCGCCGTCCTCGTCCGCCGCGGAGCCGACTTCGCGGCGGCCGAGGACGCCGTGCAGGACGCGCTGGTCGAGGCGGTCCGCGTCTGGCCGACCGATCTTTCCCCAAGCTCTCGGCTGCGCTCGAGCAGGGGAGACCCCCTTCGCGACGCCAAGGGCTGGCTGGTCACCGTGGCCTGGCGCAAGTTCCTGGACGCGACCCGGGCGGACACCGCCCGGCGACGGCGCGAGGACCTCGTGGACGAGGAACCGGCGCCCGGGCCCGTGCCCACGGTGGACGACACGCTCCAGCTCTACTTCCTCTGCGCCCACCCGTCCCTGACGCCGTCGTCCGCGGTCGCGCTCACGCTGCGCGCCGTCGGCGGGCTGACCACCCGCCAGATCGCCGAGGCCTACCTGGTGCCCGAGGCGACCATGGCGCAGCGCATCAGCCGGGCCAAGCGCACGGTCTCGGGCCTCGGGGTCTCCCCCGCTCGCACGGAGCCGGGAGCCCGGGGAAGGTTCGACCGCCCGGGCGACGTCGCCACCGTGCTGCGCGTCCTCTACCTGGTCTTCAACGAGGGCTATTCCGGTGACCTCGACCTCGCGGCCGAGGCCATCCGGCTCACCCGGCAGCTCGCGGCCGCGATCGACCACCCGGAGGTGGCGGGGCTCCTCGCCCTCATGCTGCTCCACCACGCCCGGCGCGCCGCCCGGACCGCGCCCGACGGCAGCCTGGTGTCGCTCGCCGAGCAGGACCGCGGCCGGTGGGACACCGGCGCGATCGCCGAGGGCGTCGAGATCCTGCAGGCGGCCCTCGCCCGCGACCGCCTCGGCGAGTTCCAGGCGCAGGCCGCCATCGCGGCGCTCCACGCCGACGCCCCCACGGCCGAGGAGACCGACTGGGTGCAGATCGTCGAGTGGTACGACGAGCTCACACGCCTGACCGACAGCCCGGTCGTCCGGCTCAACCGCGCGGTCGCCGTCGGCGAGGCCGACGGACCGCGCGCCGGCCTGGCGGCCCTCGCGGAGCTGGACGATTCCCTGCCCCGGTACGCGGCGGTGGCGGCGTACCTCCACGAGCGCGCCGGTGACCTCACGACGGCGGCGCGTCTGTACGCCGAGGCGGCGAGGAAGGCGACCGACGTCCTGGAGCGCGACCATCTGACCCGTCAGGCCGCGCGCCTCAACACCCGCCTCGGCGCCGATCCGCGTCGCTGACGGGACACCGTCTCCCCGCCGAGTGCCGCATCGCTCGATTCTTCGGTGAACGTGCCCATTTCACGGAGGAGTTCGCGGCGCGGCGTGTGCGACGTGGAGACGATGCGGAGAGCCTATTCAGAAACCTTGTTGAAGAACCCCGTACCCCCGGTTCGCACTTGATTTGCTCCTGCCAATCCGCACAGGGTTCTCTCGAACGTTTGACGCCCCACACGTCAACACGAGGAGAGAACCTCTTTCATGGCAACTCACAAGCGATCCCACGGTCTTCGCTACGCGGCCATAGCCACAGGCGTGGCGGCAGCCGCCGTCACGGCGCTGCTCGCCGGCAACCTCGCCGGGGCGGCCGCCCCGGCCGAGGGGACCGTGCACGGACTCGGCGCCCCCGGCGCCGTCGACGGCAGCTTCGTCGTCATCCTCGACGCATCCGCGAACAAGGCGGAGCTCGCGAAGAAGTACGGCGGCACCCTCCAGCGCTCCTACGGCTCGAAGGTCAACGGCTTCTCGGCGTCGGGACTGACCGTCCAGGAGGCCAAGCGGCTCGCCGCCGACCCCGCGGTCGGGACCGTCGTGCAGAACAAGCGCTTCAGCATCAAGGAGACGCAGGAGAAGCCCCCGTCCTGGGGCCTGGACCGGATCGACCAGGCCGAGACGGCCGGCGACGAGAAGTACGCCTACCCCGACGGCGGAGGGGAGGGCGTCACCGCGTACGTCATCGACACCGGCGTCCGGATCACCCACCAGGACTTCGGCGGCCGGGCCGCCCACGGCTTCGACGCCGTGGACAACGACGACACGGCCGACGACGGCAACGGCCACGGCACCCACGTCGCGGGCACCATCGCCGGCACCGCCCACGGCGTCGCCAAGAAGGCCAAGATCGTCGCCGTACGGGTGCTCGACGACAACGGGTCCGGCACCACCGAGCAGGTCGTCGCCGGCATCGACTGGGTGACGAAGAACCACTCCGGGCCCTCCGTCGCGAACATGAGCCTCGGCGGCGGCGGCGACGAGGCGCTCGACGCGGCGGTCCAGCGCGCCATCGCCTCCGGCGTGACCTTCGCCGTCGCGGCCGGCAACGAGTCCTCCGACGCCGGCCAGGGCTCGCCGTCCCGGGTGCCCGAGGCGCTCACCGTGGCGTCCAGCACCAAGGACGACGAGCAGTCGGACTTCTCCAACTTCGGTGCGGTGGTGGACCTGTACGCCCCCGGATCGGACATCACGTCGGACTGGAACGACAGCGACACCGGCGTCAAGACCATCTCCGGGACGTCCATGGCCACGCCCCACGTGACGGGTGCCGCGGCGCTCTACCTGGCGGCCCACCCCACGGCGACGCCCGCCGACACGGCCGCCGCGCTGACCGGGGCGGCCACGCCGGACGCCATCAAGAACGCCTCCTCCGGCACGGCGAACAAGCTGCTGAAGGTGACGCCGTGATCGTGCGGTGAGAACCGCGAGGGATGGCCCCCACACCGTGGGGGCCATCCCCCTTTTTTTCTGTTCGCCCCTTTCGCCGGGAACCGGCCCGTGGCCAGAATCTGTCCCTGTGGAGGAAGGCTGCCGCGGCGCCGAAGGGGGACGGGGATGAGCGCATGGGTGGTCCCGGGGTACACGGAGTCCCGAGAGCTGGGCGCGGGCGGCAGCGGACGCGTGGCGCTGGCCACCCACGACGCGACCGGCGTACCGGTGGCCGTCAAGTACCTCGGTGAGCGGCTCCGTTCGGACGAGGCGTTCGTCCGCGGCTTCCGCTCCGAGGCCCGGCTCCTCGGTGCCCTCGACACCCCGCACGTCGTCGGGTTCTACGAGTACGTCGAGGCGCCCGGGGGAGCGGCCATCGTCATGGAGCTGGTGGACGGCGTCGCCCTGCGCGCCCTCCTCGCCCGGGAAGGCGCGACCGGCCCCGAGGCCGCCCTCGCGGTCCTCAAGGGCTCGCTCCTCGGACTCGCCGCCGCGCACCGGGCGGGCGTCGTCCACCGCGACTACAAGCCCGAGAACGTCCTCGTCGCCGCCGACGGGTCCTCCAAACTCGTCGACTTCGGGATCGCGACCGGACGGGACAGCAGCCCGGGCGTCGCCGGGACGCCCGCCTACATGGCACCCGAGCAGTGGAACGGCGCCCCCGCCTCGCCCGCGGCCGACGTGTACGCCGCGACCGCGACCTTCTTCGAGTGCCTGACCGGACGCAAGCCCTTCTCGGGGGACAACTTCGCCGAGCTCGCCCTCCAGCACCTGGAGGCGCCCGTACCCGACGGACAGGCACCGGAACCGCTGCGCCCGCTCATCCGCCGCGGCCTCGCCAAGGCCCCGCACGAACGGCCGGAGAACGCGGACGCGTTCGTCAGCGAACTGGAGTCGGTCGCCACCGCCGCGTACGGACCGGACTGGGAGGAACGAGGACGGGGCCGGCTCGCGGCGCTCGCCGCACTCCTGCCGCTGCTCTTCCCCTCCTCGGGCGGTACGGCCCAGGGCACGACGGCGCTCGCCACGACGACCCTGCCCCCACCGTCGCCACGCCTCTGGCGACGCATCCCCCACGGGCTGCCCGCGGCCGCGGCGGCCCTCGTCCTGGCGCTCCTCCTCGCCCTCGCCGCACGGGCCGGGGGAGAGGAGGCGGCCGGGGACGAGGCCGTCCAGGCCGTCGCGACGACGAACACGTCACCGAGCGTCCGCCCACCGACCCCGAGCACGACACCGACACCGACCCCGAGCACGACACCGACTCCGACTCCGACTCCGACGACCCAGGAACCCTCCCCGTCCCCGTCCTCGTCCTCGGAAACGCCCGACCTCCCACCGACGACCGAGCCGACCACGACACCACCGCCCCCGCCCACCACCACTGAGCCACCGCCCCCACCCACGACACCGCCCACGACGCCACCGACGACGCCTCCGGTCTCCGTCACGGCCGTGTCGGTCACGAGCCTGCGCCAGGTCGGGCCGACGGACGCGGAAGCCACCGTCGAGATCACGACGGACGGAACCGGACCGGTGACGCTCCTCGTCGAATGGTTCACCAGTGACGAGAAGGACACGCCCGGCACGCCGGACGGCTCGGAGACCGTCCGGCGCGAAGGGGCCGACCGGTACACCCTCACGCTCCCGCACACGGTCCGGGGCACCGGCTGCTACTGGGGAGTGCGCGCGACCACGGACCCCGCCGCCGCGAACGGCGGCTCCCTCCAGCAGATCTTCATCCGGCGGTGTGTGATCGCATGAACGACGACGACTACAGCGCCACCGAACTGGGCAGCCACTGGTTCGAGGGCCCGACACCGGACCCGACGCCCGACCGCGTCGAGGGCGAAGTGCTGCGCTTCGGCCCGGGGGTGACCGCGGCCGCCGCCCGCCGCGCCGAGAACACCCCGACGGCGGCCCAGATCTGGCACGGCACCCTGCCCGGCGCCCCGCCACCCGCTCGGCCCCGCACGCGCCGGGCACGCCGGTACGCGCCCGCGGCCGTGATCCTGCTCGTCGTCCTGGCCTTCCTCGCCTGGCGCGAGTACGGCCCCGGGGTCGCGGTCCGATCCGTCACGGTCACCGCCCCCGAGGGGCCGCTCGGCTGTGACGGCACGGCGAACGTGCTGGGCGTCGTACGCACCGACGGCCGCCCGGGCACCCTCACGTACCACTGGGAACGCAGCGACGGCACCCGCTCGGCCCCTCTGCACGAGACCCTGCCCCGCGGCCGGAAGGAGGCCCGCCTCCACCTCCTGTGGACCTTCCAGGGCCGGGGCGCCCACCACGCCGTGGCCCGCCTGGTGATCACGTCCCCGTCCCCCCACGCGGCGGAGGGCACCTTCACGTACCGCTGCGGATGAACCCGGAGGAGGAGGACCGTGTCCGGGGTGTCGGCTCATTCGGCGGCGAGCCGTTCCATCAGCGTCACCGGCAGCGCCGGGTTCTCCGCGGCGGCGCCGGCGAGCGACTCGTCGGGACCGTGGAGCAGGGACTCCAGGACCGGCACCGGGAGGGTCGGGTGGGTGGCCGCGTACCGCCGTACGTCCGGGTCCTCGGCCGCCAGGCAGAGCGGCAGCGCCTCCGCGGGCGCGGCCGGGTGACGGGCGACGGCCCTCAGGACGCGGCGGCCGGTGGTCGGGTGCGCCGCCATGCGGTGCAACGGGGCGGCGGGGCAGCCGGGGCGGTGGGCGGCGGCGCTGAAAACCGCCGGCCCGTGACGCTCCACCAGTTCGGCGAGGTTCTCGGGGGTTGCTTCCGGGCGGGCCGCGATCCGCCGGGCCACCCCCGGGTCCGGGTCGGCGGCGAGCTGCTCGACGAGGGCGCCCGCGCCGTGGACCAGCCGGGGAAGGACGGCGGAGGCGGCGAACGAGAGCGCGAAGACGGTCGCGCCCAGTGCGGCCGTGCGGGTTCGTCTGCCGCGTGAGGTCAGACGGGCGGCGGGGACGCCGAGGGCGGCGACCAGTACGGTGTCGACCGCGAAGACCACGCCGGCCAGGGCGCCGGGCATGGCGACGTCGCGGGTCTCGCGCGGACGGCTCATCACCCTCACCGCCGAAGGCGTCGCCCTGACCGACGAACTCATCGCCGTCCACCTGGACAACCAGAGCCGCCTCCTCTTCGGCCTCGGCGAGGACGAACGGGCCGACCTCGCGGGCCTGTTGGAGCGCCTCGCCCTCACGCTGACGGCGAGCGACGACTGAGGTCCCCCGAGCGGGCCGCTGCCGGCTCCGGGCGCGGCGTGGCGAGTCGGCGGATCAGGTCCGCCTCCGAGCGCTCGGCGGCCGGGTCGTGCCAGAAGGCGACGGGTACGCCCCGGATGCGGCGGCCCCGCGGATCGAGGATCTGACCGGCCAGCTTGAGGGGCCAGAGCGTCACGGCCCGGTCGGCGACGGTGAGTTCGGGGAAGCGTGCGTACAGGCGGGTCTCGAAGGACGGCAGGTCCTCCACGGAGCGCAGCCAGACGGTCAGCAGCAGGTTGTGCGGCCCGGAGAGGGAGGCGCAGAGGCGCGTCTCCCGCTGGGTGATGAGCTGCGCGGTGATCCGGGCCGTCGCGTCGGGCGGCGCGACGCCCCAGAAGGTGACCGCCACGGGCCAGCCGGAGAGGTACCGCGCCACCTCGCAGCGGTAGACGAGGGCGTCCGCGCGGTGGAAGCGGTCGAGCCGCCGCCGTACCGTGCTCGCACTGGCCCCGCTGCTCTTGGCGAGGGCGGCGACCGACTGCCGGCAGTCCTGCGCCAGCAGGGCGAGCAGCCGGTGGTCGAGGTCGTCGGCGGAGGACAGGCCCCGGCCGATGCCGGCACTCCCGCCGGACGCCTCCTGCGCCAGGTTCTCCCGGCTTCCCGGCGCGAGCCGGTCCAGCCGCCAGCGGCTGCCGACGGCGTGCACGGTGGAGGCGATCTGCGACCGGGTCGCGGCCACCCCGGGAAGCGCCTCCAGACGGAGGCCCACGTAGCGGGCGAGCGCCGCCTGGTCGGGGAACGCCGCGGTGAGGACCAGGTCCCGTGAGCCGGTGACGTGGTCGATGGTGATGAGATGCGGGTCGTCCACGATGGCGGCGGCCACCTCGTGCAGGCTCCCGGAGACGCAGTCGACCTCGATGACGGCCACGGTCGGCGGAGTGGGGCCGATCCCGGCGGGATGACAGCTCATCCAGGCGTGACCGGCCTCGGTCAGCCGCTTCCAGCGACGCGCCACGGTGGAGGCGTCCACGCCGACGGCCGCGCCGATCTGCTCCCACCGGGCCCTCGGCGAGGTCTGCAGCGCGGTGATCAGCAGGTGGTCGAGCTCGTCGAGAACGTCGGACGTGGTGGACGATTCCAGCAGCGGAATGCTCATGAGTGGTGGTTTCCTGCGGATGATCTCCGTCATTGATGCGGATGGCCACGATACCCCTCATGGATCTGCTGCCCGACGCACACGCCCTCGCACCCGTCCTCACCGCCCTGCGCCACTCCCTGCACCGGGAACCGGAACTGGGTCTCGACCTCCCCCTCACGCAGGCGAAGGTGACCGCCGCCCTCGACGGGCTCGGTCTGGAGATCACCCCGGGCCGGGCCCTCACCTCGGTCACGGCCGTCCTGCGCGGCGGGCGCCCCGGGCCTGCGGTCCTGCTGCGGGGCGACATGGACGCCCTCCCCGTCCAGGAGGACACCGGCCTCCCGTACGCCTCCGTCCTCGACGGCCGGATGCACGCCTGCGGACACGACCTGCACACCGCCGCACTCGTCGGAGCCGCGCACCTCCTCGCGGCCCGCCGCGAAGAGCTCGCCGGCGACGTCGTGTTCATGTTCCAGCCGGGCGAGGAGGGGCAGGGCGGCGCCAGGATCATGATCGACGAGGGGGTGCTCGACGCCGCCGGAGAGCGGGTCGTCGCCGCGTACGCGCTGCACGTCGTCTCCCGGGGCGCCCCCATCGGTTTCGCCGCCACCCGGCCGGGCCCCATGCTCGCGGCCTCCGACACGGTCCACGTCACCGTGCGCGGCGCGGGCGGCCACGGCTCGTCCCCGCACGCGGCCGTCGACCCCGTGCCCGCGCTGTGCGCGACGGTCACCGCCCTGCAGACCCTGGTCACCCGTGAGATCGACATCTTCGACCCGGCCGTCGTCACGGTCGGTCGCCTGGAGGCCGGCACCGCGCCCAACGTCATCCCGGAGTCGGGCCGCTTCTCGGCCACCGTCCGGACCTTCTCCGACGCCTCGCGGGCCGCCGTCCGCACGGCGTTCGAGCGGACCGTGCACGGCGTCGCCGCCGCCCACGGCGTCCGCGCGGACATCGACTACGTCCACCAGTACCCGCCGACCGTCAACCACGACGGCGAGGCCGCGTTCGCCCTCGCCACCGCCCGGGACGTCCTCGGCGAGGACCGGGTCTTCGCCGCGCCCACGCCGATGGCCGGCTCGGAGGACTTCTCCTTCGTCCTGCGCGAGGTGCCCGGGGCGTTCCTCGGACTCGGCGCCTGCCCGGTCGGCACCGACCCCGCCACCGCCCCGATGAACCACTCGCCCCAGGCCGTCTACGACGACGGCGCGCTGCCGCACGCCGCCGCCCTCCTGGCCGGTCTCGCCCTCCGACGGCTCGCCCGCACCACCGCCGATGCCGCTTCCCCGGTCGCCGACCCGACCGCCCTCACCGCGCAGGAGCGACGATGACCCACACCACCAGCCCGAGAGGGCCGGTCACGAAGCGGTCCGCACCCGCCGTCACCGCCGTCGTCGGCCTGCTCGTCCTCTTCGAGATCACCAGCGGTGTCGTCCAGGCCGGCATCGCCCCGCTCCTGCCCGACCTCGCCGCGCACCTCGGCGTCGACGCCGTCGACACCAACTGGATCGTCTCGGTCCAACTCCTCTCGGCCGCCGTGTCCGTGCCGCTGTTCGGACGCCTCGGCGACCTCCACGGCCACCGGCGCATGCTCCGGATCGCGCTCGCCCTGACCGCGGCCGGCACCCTGCTCGTGGCGCTCTCGGACCACTACCCGCTGGTGCTCGCCGGAAGGCTCCTCCAAGGGCCGCTCGCCGCACTGCTGCCCCTGGAGATCGCCCTCGTACGGGACAGGCTCCCCGTGGCGGGAGCGCGGCGGGCCATCGCCCTCCTCGTCGGCTCGCTCGCCCTCGGCTCCCTCGCGGGCGGCGTGGCGATGGGCCTGCTGCACTCCGCCGTGGGCGACCTGCGGCCGGTCCTCCTCGTACCGGCGGTGCTCGCCCTGATCTGCGTCCCGGTCTCCTTCGTCGCCGTGCCCGAGTCCACCCGGCGGGCGAGCGGCCGGGTCGACCGGGCCGGAGTGACCCTGCTCGGCACGGCCGTGCTCGCCCTGCTGAGCGGCGTCGGCGCCGCAGAGGACGGGGGCTGGGGCGGCCTCGCGGTCCTCGGGCCGCTCGTCCTCGGGGCCGTACTGCTGACCGCCTGGGTCCTCGTGGAGCTGCGCGTCGCCGAGCCGCTGGTGGACCTGCGGGCCCTCGCCGGCCGCGAGGCGGCCCCCTTCTACCTGGGGGCGTTCCTCTTCGGCATCTTCTACTTCGGCAGCCAGGCCCCCAACGCCACCTTCTTCGCCGCCGATCCGGCGACCACCGGGTACGGATTCGCCATGTCCGCCCTGGCCATCTCGCTCGTCTCGCTGCCGGGTTACGTCGCCGCCGTGCTCGGCTCCTTCGCCACCGCGGCCGTCGCGCGGCGCGTCGGCTACCGCCCGACCCTGGTCGGGGCGTTCGTCCTGGTGGCCGCGGCGTTCCTCCAGTACGCCGTCCTCCACGACGAGGTGTGGCACATGGCAACGGGCTCCTTCTTCCTCGGCCTGGGCATCGGCCTGGCGCTCGGCGCCATGCCCACGGTGATCGTCGAAGCCTCGGAGCCGTCCCGCACCGGCATCGCCGCCGCCCTCTACAACAACGTCAAGACCCTGGGCGGCGCGGTCGCCGGCGGCGTCTTCGCCTCGCTCCTGGGCGCGTTCACCTCCACGGTCACCGGGCAGCCCGGCGAGAACGGCTACCGCACCGTCTGGCTCGCCTCCGCCCTCTGTGCCCTCCTCGCCGCCGGCCTCAGCGCACTGGCCCGCCGCCACGAGGGAACACCGGGCGCGGAGGCCCCGCCGGTGGGGTGACGGGACCCGCACGGACCGCGCCGTCGGGCCGACGCCGGGGGAGTCCCGTCAGTCGGCCGGTGCGTCGGCGATGCGGTAGCCCACCCCGGTCGTCGTGGTGATGACCGGCGGGCCGCCCAGCTTCCGGCGCAACCGGCCGACGGTGACCGTCACGGTGTTGGTGAACGGATCGGCGTTCTCGTCCCACACCTGCTCCAGGAGGTCCTCGGCGCTCAGGAACCCCGGGCTGGCGCGCAGGAGCGCCTCCAGGACGGCGAACTCCTTGACGGACAGGGCGAGCGGGCGGCCGTCCCGGAGGACGGTGCGGTGCACCGGGTCGAGTTCGAGACCGGCGGCGCGCAGCGTACGGGCCCGGGCGGCCGGCCTGCGGCGGGCGAGGGACCGGACGCGCAGGACCAGCTCGGGGAAGTGGAAGGGCTTGGCGAGATAGTCGTCGGCCCCGAGGGTGAGACCGCTGACCCGGTCGTCGGGCCCCCCGGCCGCGGTCAGCATCAGCACCATCGGACGGTCGTCCCGCCCGGTGATCATCTGGCAGAGCGCGTCCCCGTGGATGCCGGGCAGATCCCGGTCGAGGACCACCACGTCGTACGCGTTCACGTCCAGCTTGGCCGCGGCCGTCAGACCGTCGTGCGCGAGGTCGACGGCCATCCCCTGATCCCGCAGGCCCTCCGCGACGACCTCGGCGAGCGACCGCGCGTCCTCCACGACCAGGATCCTCACGCCGTCACCTCCGCCGTCACCGCGTCGCCTTCCGGAGCGGCCGACGGCAGCGTCACCGCGACGCGCAGGCCACCCCGCGGACGGGCCCGCAGGACCAGACGGCCGCCGTGCGCGGCGACGATCGCGGCCACGATCGAAAGACCCAGGCCCGAACTCCCCTCCGATCCGGTACGGGCGGTGCCGAGCCGCTCGAACGGCCGCCCCAGCCGGTCGACTTCGTCCTGCTCCAGGACGCGCCCGCCGGTCTCGACGACCAGCCGGGCCTCGGAGCCGTCGCCGTCGACGGCGACCCGGATCCAGCCGCTCTCCTCGTTGTGCGCGATCGCGTTGTCGACGAGGTTCTGCACCAGCCGGGACAGGAGCGCCGCGCTGCCCCGTGTCCAGGCCGTCGGCCCGACCTCGGTGCGGAGGTCCAGGGCCTTCGCGGCGATGTCGGAGGCCCGGGAGTCCAGCGACTCCCGCGCCAGCTCGCCCAGCGACAGGAGCGTCCGGTCGGCGAAGGCACTGTGCTCGGCACGGGCGAGGAGGAGGAAGCCGTCGAGCAGGCGGTCCACGCGGTCCAGTTCGGTCCGGAGGCGGCCGGCGAGCGCGAGGGTCTGTGCGGCGGGCTCCGGTTTGGCGACGGCCACGTCCAGCGACGCCCGCATCGTCGCCAGCGGCGTGCGCAGCTCGTGCGAGGCGTTGCCGACGAAGCGCCGCTGAGCGACGAACGACGCCTCAAGACGTTCCAGGAGGCCGTCGACCGTGTCGGCGAGCTCCTTCACCTCGTCGGCCGGGCCGGTCACCGCGAGCCTCTCGTGCAGGTTCTCCGCGGAGATCCGCCGCGTCGCCGCGGTGACGAGCCGCAGCGGGCGCAGAACCCGGCCGGCCAGGAGGCGCCCGAGCAGGAGCGAGAGGACCGCCATCACCACCAGGGCGATGAGCGAGGCGACGACCCACCGGTGCTCCTGCTGCACGTGCACGTCCGCGAGCCGCGTCCGCAGATCCCGGATCTGCTGCTGGGAGGTCCGGGGCCCGGCAGACGGGTCCGCCGGTACGGAGAGCCGGACGCCGGACATCAGGTAGGTCAGGGCGAGCAGCACGATCCCGGATCCGAGGAACCCCGAGGCGTACAAGATCGTGAAGCGCCGTACGACAGTCCCGCCCCGCAGCATGCCCCTGCTCCTCTTCCCGCCCGTGTCCGGCCGGACCCAGCATGCCCTGCCGCACCTGACAGCGAGGTGACAGGCGCCGTTCGGCCCACGTCATGCCGGGATCCGTAGAACCGTGGTCATGACTTCGACCGACGACCTCCTCCACGCGGTCCACCGGGAGTGGACCGGCTTCCGCCGCCCGGGCCGACTGATCGCCATGGCGACCGCGGCCCTGGCCGTCATCGCCCTCGGCCTGCTCTACGCCTTCGGCAACCACGCGTCCTGCGACGGCCCGTGCCCCGCCGCGCCGACCGGCCCGGACGGCTCCCTCGTCCACGATCAGTTCTCCTTCCTGCACCGGGACCTGGGCCGGCACGGCAGCATCACGGTCCGGCTGACGTCCATGACGGGCACGATCACCTACCCGCCGCCGCACCACGACCAGATCGTCCCGGGCCTCGTGCCCTGGGCGAAGGCCGGGGTCATCGTCAAGGACGGCGTCCGCCCGGGCTCCTCGTACGCGGCGCTGATGGTCACCGGCGGCCACGGCGTGCGCATGCAGTACGACTACCGCCACGACATCGCGGGCAGCACCGGCGGGGTCTCGGCCGACGCCCCCCGCTGGCTGCGGCTGACCCGGTCGGGCGACACCGTCACCGGCCACGAGTCCGCCGACGGCGAGCGGTGGGCGAAGGTCGGCACGGTACGGCTGCCGCAGCTCCCCGAAACCGTGCGGGTCGGCCTGTTCGCCACCTCTCCCGGCGACCTCACGCTACGGCCCGCCGGCCTCGGCGGAACCACGGAACAGGTGCGCTGGACCCAGGCCGGCGGCGTCTTCGACCACGTCGGCCTCACGGGCACGGACACGGCCGCACGCTGGCGGAGCGACACCGTCGGGGAGGCGAACCGGACCGACTGGGAGAAGTACCGCCGGCGCGCCGGCGCGGTGGAGAAGAACGGCACGATCACCGTCACCGGGTCCGGCGACATCGGGCCGTCGGGTGCCGAGGACGGCGCCCGGCCGGCCGAGCGCACCCTCGGCGGCCTGCCCCTCGCGCTGCTCGTCGTGCTCGTGGTCGCGGTGCGGCTCGCCACCACGGCGTACCGCCGCGGAGCCACCGGGGGCGCACCGGTCACCCGCGCGGAACTCGGGGCGAAGGCGATGGTCGTCGCGGCCGTCACGTTCGTCACCGGCCTCCTCGCCGTCGGCGTCGTGATACCCGCCGGCGTGGCGGTCCTGAAGGGGAACGGCGTTCCCGTCGTCGGGGCGTCCGCCCTCACCGGAGCCCGCGTCGTCGTCGGCACGGCCGCCGCGCTCGCCCTCGCCGCCGTCCTCGCCCTCGCTCTCGGGGCCCTGCTGCGACGCGCCCGGGCCGCGGTCCCCGTCGCCGTCCTGACGATCGTGCTCCCGTACGTGGTGACCTCCCTCCCGCTGCTCGCCGACGGCCCGGCACAGTGGCTGCTGCGCCTCACCCCGGCCGCCGGCTTCGCCACCCAGCAGACCCTCGTCGCGTATCCGCAGGTGGTCGCCCACTACGCGCCCTCCACCGGCTACTTCCCCCTTCCCTGGTGGGCCGGACTCGGCGTCCTGGGCGGGTACGCGGCGGTTCTCCTGGCCCTCGCCCTGCGCCGCCTGCCGGGGAGCGACGCCCGGCGATCGGCGGCGTGGCGATAATCGCTGGTGCGCGGGCCGACGTGCGTTGTACGTTGGCCCCGCGACCGCGCCTCCGATGCGCTCGGCTGCGGCTACTTCCTTCGAATCCAAGTGATGCCGCCGCCTTTCTGGATCTCGGTGGGCGCGGGCGCCTTCGCCCCGCCGGACGTCGTGGCCGGGGCCGTCCGATCCTTTGAATCCGGGAGGATTCACTGCCCCGTCACACCCCGCGCGTCTCCAAGGTCTGGTCCGAGATGCTCGTGGCCCCGCACGTCTCGGCGGCCGCCCGCGCCATGCCCCCGTCACCACCACGGCTCCACCACAGGCCCCCCGGGCCCGAGTTCCGCACCTACGCGGGCGGCCCGGCCGTCGTCCGGGAGCCCCGCGACGAGCTCTTCCTCCTCGCCGTCGGCAACTTCGTCTCCCAGCGGACCTTCTACGAGACCGGCGCCGAGCGGGACGACCGGTACGCCCGTCTCGTCCGCGAACTCGCCGTCGAGGACCCCGAGTGGACGGCCGGCCTGCTGCGCTGGCTGCGGGGCGAGGGCAACATGCGCACGGCGTCCCTGGTGGGAGCCGCCGCGTACGTGCGGGCCCGACTCGAGGCCGGGGCATCCGGGGGCCCCTCCAACCGGTCCGTGATCGACTCGGTGCTCCAGCGCGCCGACGAGCCCGGCGAGCTGCTCGCCCACTGGATCTCGACGTACGGGCGGAACGTGCCGCAACCCGTGAAACGAGGCGTCGCCGACGGTGTGCGCCGCCTCTACACGTCCCGGTCCCTGCTCAAGTACGACACCGCCTCCCAAGGCTTCCGCTTCGGCGACGTGCTCAACCTGGTGCACGCCTCCCCGGATCCGGCCAAGCCGTGGCAGGGCGCGCTGTTCCGGTACGCCCTGGACCGCCGACACCACCCGGAGCGGGCAGTTCCGCCGGCCTCCGACCCCCTGCTGACGGCGCGTCGGGCGCTGACGGAGACGGCGGCGGACGAGCGGCGGGCCGTGGTGACCGGGCCGGACGGCCCCGCGCGGCTGGCCGCGGCCGGCATGACGTGGGAGGCCCTGGCGGGCTGGCTCCACGGCCCGATGGACGCCGCCGCCTGGGAGGCCGTGATCCCCACGATGGGCCCGATGGCCCTCCTGCGGAACCTGCGGAACTTCGACGGGGCGGGAGTCTCGGACGAGGTCGCGGCCGGGGTCGCCGAACGGCTCTCGGACGCCTCCGAGGTGGCCCGGTCGCGGCAGTTCCCCTTCTGCTACCTGGCCGCCCACCAGCAGGCGCCGTCGCCGCGCTGGGCGGCCCCGCTGGAACGGGCCCTCGGCCACTCCCTGGCCAACGTGCCCGCCCTGCCCGGCCGGACCCTGATCCTGGTGGACCGGTCCGACTCCATGTTCTGGGACACCGTCTCCGAGCGGTCCGAGCTGACCCGGGCCGACGCGGCGGCCGTCTTCGGCACCGCGCTGGCCATGCGGGCCGAGCAGGCGGATCTGGTGGAGTTCGGCTGGGGCAGCGCGAAGGTGCCGTTCGCCCCGGGCGAGCCGGTGCTCGACGTGCTGAAACGCTTCCGGAGCCTGGGAGGCACCTACACCGCGAAGGCGGTGCGGAAGCACTACCGGGACCACGACCGGGTCCTGATCGTCACCGACGAGCAGGCCGCCCCCTACGAGCGCGTCGGACCGACCGAACCGGTCCCGGCCGACGTCCCGGTCTACACCTGGAACCTGGCGGGATACCGGCCCGCCCACGGCCCCACGGGCCCCCACCGGCACACCTTCGGCGGCCTCACGGACGCCGCCTTCCGGATGGTCGGGCTCATCGAGGCGGGCCGTGCCGCCAGGTGGCCCTGGACGGAGGGGACGGAAGGGGCGGCGGGGGCGGCCGGTCAGGGCTGACCCGGCCGCCGTTCCGACCCGACCGCCCTCGCCTACCGGCCGGCGGCTTCGGGAGTGCGTCGTCGTACGCCGGTGGCGGCCACCAGGGCGCCGACCATGCACAGGGTCCCCGCGACGAGCACCGAGGTGTGCACGCCGTTCATGAACGCCTGCTGACTGCCTTCGGCGACGGCCGTCCTGAGCGTCGCGGGCATGTCGGCCGTGACGGGCGCGACGCCCATGGCGACGGCGTCCTTCGCCTCGTACAGACCGGTGGCGACGGGCGCGGGGACCCCGGCGGAGGCGAGTTCGCCGGTGAGCGTGGTGCCGACGCGGCCGCTGATCAGGGAGACGAGGACGGAGGTGCCCAGCGCGCCGCCGATCTGCAGGGCGGTGGCCTGGAGACCGCCGGCCACACCGCCGTCCTCGACGGGGGCGTTGCCCACGATGGCGTCGGAGGAGGACGCCATCACCATGCCGACGCCGAGGCCGAGCGCCACGAACGGCGGCCACAGCACCGCGTAGGAGGAGTCCGGGCTCCAGCCGAGCATCACGAAGCAGGCGACGGCCTGCAGGCCCATGCCGAGCGGCATCGTCAGCCGGGGGCCGAAGCGCTCGGTGAGCGCGGCGCCCAGCGGGGACGCGACGACGGAGGCCAGGCTCAGCGGCAGCGTGCGCACGCCCGCCTGCACGGGGGAGAGGCCGCGGACGTTCTGCAGGTAGATCATGACGAAGAAGATCACGCCGAGCAGCACGAAGAAGTTGAGCGCCGTGATAACCGTGCCGATGGTCAGCGCACGGTTGCGGAACAGCCGCATCGGCAGCAGCGGCGAGGCGACCCGCGTCTCGTACCGGCCGAAGAACAGCAGGACCGCCACGCCGACGACGATCGCGCCCACCGTGCCGGCCGAAGTCCAGCCCCACGTCTCGCCCTTGACGACGCCGAACACCACGGCCAGGAGTGCCAGGGCGAGGAGGACGACACCGGTGAGGTCGAACTTCTCCCGCGTGGCGGCGGAGTTGCGGCTCTGCGGCAGGACGGCCGCGCTGAACGCCAGCGCGATCACGCCGATCGGGGCGTTGACGTAGAAGACGGACTCCCAGCCGACGTGCTCGACGAGCAGGCCGCCGACGATCGGGCCCAGGGCGGTGGAGACCGAGGAGACCATGGCCCAGATGCCGACCGCCATGCCGAACTTCTTCGGCGGGAAGACGACGCGGAGCAGGGCGAGGGTGTTCGGCATGAGCAGGGCGCCGAAGAAGCCCTGTACGGCGCGGAAGGCGATGACGCCCTCGACGGATCCGGCCAGGCCGATGGCGACGGAGGCGAGGGTGAATCCGGCGACGCCGATCAGGTAGAAGGTGCGGCGGCCGAAGCGGTCTCCCAGCTTGCCGCCGAGGATCAGGGCGGCCGCGAGCGCCAGGAGGTAGGAGTTGGTGACCCACTGCAGCTCGGCCGTGGAGGCGCCCAGGTCACGGCCGATCTCCGGGTTGGCGATGGCGACGACCGAGCCGTCGAGCCCGACCATGAAGAGCCCGAACGCCACGGCGACGAGAACGAGCCACGGGTTGGCGCGACGGCCGCCGGCCCGTTCGGTCGCGGGCCGGGCGAGGGCGGGTGGGGCGGTGGAGGTGGCGGAGGGCATGGAAGTGCCTGTCCTTACGTATGGCAGGGGAAGGAGCCGCAACGGGACGGGCCCGCTGCGGTGAAGGGGGAAGGGAGGAGCACCGACGTACGCGTGTCAGGACGGCAACGCCCCGCCCGGAGGTGTGCTCAGGGCGTGCGGGACCGGCCCGGAGACGCGCTCCGGGTGCGGGGGACCGGCATGCGGTCGGCGCCGCTGCTCAGCGCGTGGCGCGGTGAAGGTGTCGACTGAGTGCGTTGAGGGCGCCCAGGGCGGAGCCGAGGGCGTCCCGCTCCCCGTCGCTCAGCGCGCGCAGGGCGCGGGCCACGTGCCCGCCCATGAGGTGCTCGACCTCGGCGATCTCCCGCCGGGCGGTCGCGGTGAGGTGCAGGTGCGCGACCCGCTTGTCGCCCGGGTCCTGCCGGCGTTCGAGCAGTCCCTGCCCGGTCAGCTGCCTGACCAGCACGCTGACGTTGTTCGGTTTCATCAGCAGGGCCTCGGCGGCCTCGCGCACGGTGATCCCGTCGTACGCCTCGACGTGGCGCAGCAGTGCGAGCTGCGCCTCGGACGGCTTGGCGGGCTTGGGGCGGGTGTCGTCCAGGTCTACCTGCCGCTCGACGGCCCGGGCCAGCGCGGGGAGGCAGGCCACGAGCCCGGAGGCCACCCGGCGGAGGTCCTCGTCGGACGCGCTGCTGTTCACGGACACACCCGCACTTTAGGTATGGGTGTATAGGTATGTCAACATACCCACTGGGTGCTTCACGAACCGCTGGTGCGCGTGAACTTGCCCAGGCCCTCGTGGTTCAGGTACTCGACGGTGAAGGACTTCCCGTCCGGGGTGAAGGTGACCCCGGTGGGACCTACGGCGTTCTCGCCGGCCGTCGGGAAGCTGAACGTGTCGCCGGCGTAGTGGGTGAGCCGGTACGACTGGGGCTTCGGGCCCAGCTGGAGCGTGAGGGTGCCGTCCGTGGCGGCGATGACCTTCGCGCGCCCGTAGTAGGGGTTGTCGAACGTGCCCGCGTACGTGTCGGCGGCCTTCGCGGGCGCCGCGCCGGACGGCGGGTGGGCGTAGTCGGTCTTCGACCGGAGCGCGTCCGTCTGCTGCTGGTACACCGAGTTGATGAGGGGGATCCAGTCACGGCTGACCTTGCCGGTCTGCGCGATGTCGAAGAAGTCGAGGGCGACGGCGTCGGCGACCCCGACCGGAGAGGCATTGGTCAGGACGACGATGCCGAGCTGCTCTCCGGGCAGCATCGTCACGTTGGTGTGCGCGCCCAGCTCGAATCCTCCCGTGTGCGAGAGCCTGAGCCGGCCCTCGTCGTCGTAACTCACGTTCCAGCCCAGGCCGTAGAAGCCGGTGCGGCCGGCCGGGGCGTGCGGCGGGCTCGAGACCGACTCGGGCCAGTGGGTGCGTTCCAGGGCGGCGGCGTCGATGATCTGCTTGCCGTCGAGCTTGCCGTTGCCGAGCTGGAGCCTCAGCCAGGTCGTCATGTCGCGGGCGCTGGAGCTGACTCCGCCGGCGGGGGACTGGGCGTCCGGGTTCCGCACGAACGCGGGCCTCCAGGCGCCGTCCACCTTGGCGTGGCCCCAGGCCCGGTCGGCGGCCTTCGCGAAGTCCTGGAAGCGCGAGCTGGTGGAGTTCATGCCGGCCGGCTTGTAGAGCGTGTCGTCGGAGAGCTTCTCCCAGGACACGCCCTTCTCCTCGGCGACCGCCTGAGCGGCGGCCGTGAGGCCGAAGTTGGTGTACGCGTAGCTGGCGCGGAACGGGGTGAGGGGCGCGTACCGCAGATGGGACAGGATGTACGCGCGGTCGTAGCCGAGGTCTTCGAGCAGGTCGCCCTCGTGGTCGGGGAGGCCGCTGCGGTGCGCGAACAGGTCGGCGGCCGTCACGTGGGAAGTGACCCACGGATCCTTGAGCTTGAAGTCCGGCAGGTTCGGGGCGACCGGCTTGGCCCAGCCGTCGACGCCCAGGGCCCCGGCCATGACGGTGGAGGCGACCGGCTTCGACACGGAGGCCAGTTGGAACACGGTGTCTGCGTCGACGGCGGCGCTCTCCCCGACCTTTCGCACGCCGTACCCCTTCAGGCTGATCACCTTGCCGTCGTGGACGACGCCGACGGCCACGCCCGGCACGCCGGTGCGTTTCATGGCGTCCTTGACAACCGTGTCGAGCTGGTCGACGGCGCGTTTCACGGCCGCGTCGTCGAGCTGGGGCGGTGGTTGAGGCGGAGGCGGTGTGGGGCTGGGCGCCGCGGCGCCGACAAGCGCCGCCGCCAGTCCTGCCGCGGCAAGCCATCGAACGGTGCTCATCTCTCCATTCAAAGGCCTGCCCCGACGTCTGTCGCGCGCTGCTGGAGCGGCCCGCGCCCCTGCCCCCATCACGCGCCCTCGAAGTCCGGTCGACGACCACGGGGACGGGTTGCCGGGCGAGTGGTGATGTTCCTAGCGTCGGATCATGACTCCGACCTCTGCTGACGTCCCTGCCTCCGCCGAGCCCCGCCGCACCGTGACCGTCGCCGTCGTCCAGGCGGCCGCCCCGCTCCTCGACACCCCGGCCGCGGTGGCCCGGGCCGAGCAGCTCGTCCGCGAGGCCGTCGCCCGGGACGCCGAGCTCGTCGTCCTGCCCGAGGCGTTCATCGGCGGCTACCCCAAGGGGCTGGACTTCGGCATCACGGTCGGCAGCCGCACCCCCGCGGGCCGCGACCTCTTCCGCCGCTACCACGCCGCCGCCATCGAGATCCCCGGCCCGGAGACCGAGACGCTCGCCGCCGTCACCCGGGAACTCGGCTGCCACGCCGTGATCGGCGCGGTCGAACGCCGGGGCGGCACCCTGTACTGCGTCGCGCTCTTCTTCGGCCCCGACGGCTACCTGGGCCTGCACCGCAAGCTCATGCCCACCGCCGCCGAGCGCTACCTCTGGGGCCAGGGCGACGGCTCCACCCTGACCGTCATCGACACCGGCGCCGCCCGCGTCGGCGCGGCCATCTGCTGGGAGAACTACATGCCGCTCCTGCGCACCGCGATGTACGCCAAGGGCGTCGACCTGTGGTGCGCGCCGACCGTCGACGACCGCGACGCCTGGCAGGCCACCATGCGCCACATCGCCCTGGAGGGCCGCTGCTTCGTCCTCAGCGCCTGCGCCGCGACGCCCTGCCGGACGACCTCCACCCCGTCCAGGGCGACGCGCCCGACACCGTGCTGATCGGCGGCGGCTCCGTCATCGTCTCCCCGCTGGGGGAGGTCCTCGCCGGCCCGCTGCGCGACGGCGAGGGCGTCCTGACCGCCGAGCTCGACCTCGACGAGCTCGCCCGCGCCCGCTTCGACCTCGACGCCACCGGCCACTACGCCCGCCCCGACGTCTTCACCCTCCACGTCGACGAGACCGCCCGCACCACCGTGACCAGCGAGTAGAGGGCGCAGCACGCCCCCGCCGGTCGGGTTCCCCCCGCGGCCGGCGGTAGACTCGGCGACCGTGGCGGATACCCAGTACGAAGACTTGTTGAAAATGGTGCTCACCTCGGGGACGGCCAAGGCCGACCGGACGGGCACAGGCACCCGGAGCGTCTTCGGACACCAGCTCCGCTACGACCTCTCGCAGGGATTCCCTCTGGTCACCACCAAGAAGGTGCACCTCAAGTCCATCGTGTACGAGCTGCTGTGGTTCCTCCGCGGCGACTCCAACGTCGGCTGGCTGCGGGAGAACGGCGTCACCATCTGGGACGAGTGGGCCGACGACAAGGGCGAACTCGGCCCCGTCTACGGGGTGCAGTGGCGCTCCTGGCCCACGCCGGACGGCCGGCACATCGACCAGATCAGCCAGGTCCTCGACACGCTGCGCCGTGACCCGGACTCCCGCCGGATGATCGTGTCCGCCTGGAACGTCGCCGAACTGGACCGGATGGCGCTCGCCCCGTGCCACGCCTTCTTCCAGTTCTACGTCGCCGACGGCAAGCTCTCCTGCCAGCTGTACCAGCGCAGCGCGGACCTGTTCCTCGGCGTCCCGTTCAACATCGCCAGCTACGCCCTGCTCACCCACATGGTGGCGCAGCAGACCGGCCTGGAGCCGGGCGACTTCATCTGGACCGGCGGCGACTGCCACATCTACGACAACCACGTGGAGCAGGTGACCGAGCAGCTCACCCGCACCCCGTACGACTTCCCCGAGCTGAAGCTGCACAAGGCCGACTCGCTGTTCGACTACGCCTTCTCCGACGTGGAGATCGTCGGCTACCGGCACCACCCGGCGATCAAGGCTCCGGTCGCGGTATGAGTACGGGTGTGAACATCGGGCTCATCTGGGCACAGACGACCGACGGTGTGATCGGTGCCGACAACACGATCCCGTGGCGCCTCCCCGAGGACATGGCGCACTTCAAGGCGACCACCCTCGGCCGCCCCGTGATCATGGGCCGGAAGACCTGGGACTCACTGCCCGCGCGCTTCCGCCCCCTGGTCGGCCGCCGCAACATCGTGGTGACCCGCGATGCGCGGTGGACGGCCGAGGGCGCGGAGCGCGCCGGCTCCGTCGAGACGGCGCTGGAGCTGGCGGCCGGGCCGCCGGAGCCGGCCGGCGAGGCTCTCGCCTGGGTGATGGGCGGCGGCGAGATCTACCGTGCCGCCCTGCCCCATGCCAGGACGCTCTCGGTGACGGAGGTCGACACCGCTGTCACCGGCGACACCTACGCTCCGGCCGTCGATCCCGACTGGCGGGTCTCGGAGGACACCGGCTGGCGGGACTCCACGACGGGCCTGCGCTACCGCATCCGCCGCTACGACCGCCCGTAACCGCCCGGACGGACCCGTCAGAGCACCTCGCGCCTCCCGAGGATGTACGCGGCGGTCAGCGCTACGGCGCGGTCCCCGTCGCGGGACAGGTCCGTGAGGGCGCGTGACGCCGTGGACCCCGGGATGTCCGCGAGGGCCTGGGCCAGGCGTCGGCGCGCGGAGGGTTCCGTGGTGCCGTGGGCGAGGCGGTCGACGAGCAGGCCGGTGATACGGTCCGCGAGCGCGGGACGGCTCGCCAGCGCGCTCAGCGCGTCGGCCGCGTCGACGTCGTTCGCCTCCTCGACGACCATGTCGATGAGCGTCGGGACCGCCTCGGGCGCGCCCCGCACCCCCAGCTCCAGGGCCGCGTGCCTGCGGACCGCGACGTCGGCGTCTCCGAGGGCCTCCCGCAGCAGCTCGGTCGCCCTGTCGCCCGGGATCTCCGCGACGACCCGGACGGCCCGGTCGCGCACCTCGGCCGACGGTGCCCCGAGGCCCCGTGCGAGCAGCGGCAGTCCCTCCTCGCCCGAGCGCGCCAGCGCCCAGCGGAGGGCTCCGGCCACGCTCGGGTCCGTCTCGCCCAGCACCGCCTCGACGAGCCCCTCCACCGGCACCGGAGCCTCATCGGCCGAGGACAGGGCGGCGCGCTGCCGTGTCTCGGGGCTCTTCGACGCCAGCGCCTGGAGGAGGGCGACGGTCCGCAGGACGTCGTGCCAGTCGGCGGGTTCCGCGGAGCCGATCCGGCGCAGCCGCGTGAGCAGCTCCGTCTCGGCCGCGATGCGTGCGCGCGTCTGCCGGACGAGGTCCTCGACGAGCTCCGAGGGCGCGAAGCCGGGATCGTCGAGCGCGCGCCCCACCTCGCGGAGCGACAGTCCCAGGGACCGCAGGCTCTCGATGTGGAAGATGCGCCGGATGTCCTCGTCGGAGTACTCCCGGTAGCCGCCGCCGGTGCGGTCCGTCGGCCGCACCAGGCCGAGCGCGTCGTAGTGCCTGAGCATGCGGGCACTGACCCCGGAGTACCGGGCCACCTCGCCGATCAACACCGTCCGTCACTCCTCCCGCCGGTCCTCCGGCCGGTCCGTCCGCCACTCCTCCGGCCGGTCCGTCCGTCACTCTTCCCGGCCGGTCGGGCCGAGGGCCACGATCCGCTTCGCCTCCTCGATCGCGAAGTCGAAGCCGGCCTGCGGGTCGTGCGACAGCTTCTCCGTGGCGATCGCGTGCCGGCGCACCTGGGGGCGGGGATCCGACAGCGCGGCGCGCAGGACCGGCGTCATCGTCTCACCGAGCGCGATCAGCGCCCGGCTGAGGCTCAGCCACGTCTCGCGCCCGCCCCGCCCGAGCTGGCTCGCCAGCATTCCGGCCAGCTCGGACTCCTCGCCTTCGGGCACGAGGACGACCGCCGCCCGCCAGGCGCTCCGGGCCACCTCGTCGTCGGGGTCGGTCAGGAGCTCCCGTGTGATCGCCGGCCAGGCCCGCCCGTCGCCGATCTTGGACAGGGTGTGCAGGGCCTGGCTGCGTGCCCGGGGCCGCTCCGAGCGGAGCTCGTCGAGGAGCCGGGGGAGCGTCAGGGCCGACGAGTGGCGGGTGAGCGCCCACGTGAGCATCTCGCGGACCTGGAAGTCCGGCTCGACCGCGCACCGTCCGACGAGCTCGTCGACGCACCCCGGGTCCGGTGCGGTGCCCACCGCCAGCGCGGCCCGCAGCCGGACCGACGGGCTGTCGCTCCCGAGCCCCCGCAGAGCCCGCGTCGTCTTCGTGTCGTCGTTCGCCATGGTCATCGGGACCACCTCCTCGGCCACAGTGAAGACCTTGTCACCGTGTCAAGGTCAACTGCGGCCGGGCGGGCGGCTCTGCGGGGAGAGGGGGTTCAGTACGTGTGACCGACGTGCGCGAGGGCCTGCTTCAGGAGCGTCCCCTGACCGCCGGGCATCTCGTTCTGCACGGCCGCGGAGGCCGCTTCCTGCGGGCTGAACCAGACGAGGTCGAGAGCGTCCTGCCGGGGGCGGCAGTCGCCGCTCACCGGGACGATGTAGGCGAGGGAGACGGCGTGCTGGCGCGGGTCGTGGTAGGGCGTGACGCCGGCCGTGGGGAAGTACTCCGCGACCGTGAAGGGCTGCAAGGAGGCCGGGACGCGGGGCAGGGCCACCGGGCCGAGGTCCTTCTCCAGGTGGCGCAGCAGCGCGTCCCGGACCCGCTCGTGGTGCATGACGCGGCCGGACACCAGGGTGCGGCTGATCGTTCCCTCCGCGCCGATCCGCAGGAGCAGCCCGATGCTGGTGACTTCACCGCTGTCGTCCACGCGCACGGGGACGGCCTCGACGTAGAGGATCGGCATCCGGGCCCTGGCCGTGTCCAGTTCGTCGGTGGTCAGCCAGCCGGGCGTGGTCTCAGTCATGTCAGACATCGCTTGATCATACTTTCCGGGCTGTGTTTCGGCCCAGGCCGCGTGTCCGCCGGCCGGGTGGGAGTTCGGAGCGGCCGCCGCGAGGGAGGGGCGCTCAGAGGGGCTGGATCCGGGTCCGCAGGAGACAGAACTCGTTGCCCTCCGGGTCGGCCAGCACGTGCCAGCTCACGCTGTCGTCCTGGCCGACGTCGGTGGGCCGGGCGCCGAGGGCGAGCAGCCGCTCCAGCTCCGCGTCCTGGTCGCGGTCGGTGGGGTTGACGTCGATGTGCAGACGGAGCTTCCCGGTGCGGGGGTCGCTGCTGGGGCTGAGGAGGAGCGTCGGCTGCGGCCCGCCGAAGACGGCGCCGGGCGGCCCGATCTGGATGCTCCCGTCGTCATCCCGGCCGATCTCGACGTATCCGAGGACCTCGCTCCAGAACGCGGCGAGCCGCTCGGGGTCGGCGCAGTCGAGGATCAGTTCGGTGATGTGGCATGCCATGCCCGCCAGTGTACGTGCGGAGGATGGTGAGAGGGCGTCAGATCGCAGAGCGGTGGCCCTGGTTGGCGATCACATCAGCAGGGAGCCGGGGTCCCGGACCAGCGGGGCCGTGCCCACCGAGTTGCTCACGTTGAAGGTGACGCTCCCCGCGCGGTAGCGGTCCTCCGTCCATTCGATGGGGCGGCCGTCCTGGTTGCTCGTCAGATGGCGCTGGCGCAGGAGCGGGCTGCCCCGGCGGACGCGGAGCAGACGGGCGTCGTCGCTCCCGGCGGGAACGGCGTCGATGAGGTGCTCGCCGTAGTGGGCGACGATGCCCGCGTCCTCGGCCATGCTGTCCATGATCGAAGCGCAGTCGACGGGCAGGGACTCGACGGTGGGCGCGACCCACTCCGCGTACGCCGTGCGCTCCAGCATCACCGGCTCGTCGTCCAGACAGCGCAGGCGCAGGACGTCCAGGACCGTCGCTCCCTGCGGTAGGGCGAGACGGCGCGCCTCCTCGGGCGTGGCCCGACGGCGCTCGCGGTGGAGGAAGCGGCTCGCCGACCGGTAGCCCGTGGTCCGCGCCCACTGGGCGAAGCTGTGGAGCTCGGCGAAGCTGTGCCGGCGCTCCCTGCGGAGCACGATGCGGCGGGCGCCCTGGCGGGAGCCGATGATTCCCTCCGAGGTGAGCAGGGCGACGGCCTGGCGCACCGTGCCGCGCGACGCGGACCAGCGGTCGGCGAGGTCGCTCTCGGACGGCAGCCGGGCGCCGACGGGGTATTCGCCGCTGAGGATCGAGCGGCGGAGCTCCTCCGCGATCTCCATGTAGAGCGCCGTCACCATGCCCCCATCTCGTACTCGGCTGCGCACACCACGTCACGGTGTGCGCCGTCCCCGTGCCCACCCTAACCCGACGATCCGACGCCCGACGGCCCGGTCGACCCGCCTCAAGTCCAGGGACGTCACCTGAGGTTCAACGCAACCGGCTCTTCCGGGAGGCGCCCGGATCCGGCCATGTGCCGTTCATTTTCCGGACAGGAGGCGCGGGCGAACTAGGGGCGGCTTGTTCAGACAAGTTCCGTCACTCGCTTCTGGGAGAACCCGTGCGCAGAACCCCCTTCCGCGGCGCCGCAGTCCTGCTCGGCGCCGTAGTCCTGACCACCGTCACCGCCTGTGGCGCCGCTCCCGAGGGTGCGGCCGGCGCCGAGGGCGCGAAGTCGGCCACCGCGAAGTCGGCCAAGGACCTCGGAGGCGTGGACGCCCTCGCCAAGGCGGCGAAGCAGGAGGGCGCGCTGCACGTCATCGCCCTGCCGCCGGACTGGGCCAACTACGGCGAGCTGATCAAGGCGTTCGAGACGAAGTACGGGATCAAGGTCGAGAGCGAGAACCCGGACGCCTCCAGCGCCGACGAGATCGCCGCCGTCAAGTCCCGCAAGGGCCAGAAGCGCGCGCCCGACGTCCTCGACCTCGGCATCGCGTTCGCCCGCAGCGGCGCCGAGGAGGGTCTCTTCGCCCCGTACAAGGTCGAGGCATGGGACAAGATCCCCGCCGCCCAGAAGGACGCGGACGGTCGCTGGTACAACGACTACGGCGGCTACGTCTCCATCGGCTGCGACGCCAAGCGGATCCCGAACTGCCCCAAGACCTTCGCGGACCTCCTCAAGCCCGAGTACAAGGGCAAGGTCGCCCTCAACGGCAACCCGACCAAGTCCGGGTCCGCCTTCGGCGGCGTGTACGCGGCCGCCCTCGCCAACAAGGGCTCCTTCGCGGACATCCAGCCCGGCATCGACTTCTTCGGCACCCTGAAGAAGAGCGGCAACTTCATCCCCGTCGAGTCCACCCCGGCCACGGTCGAGAAGGGCGAGACGCCCATCAGCATCGACTGGGACTACCTCAACGCCGGCTACGCCGACCAGTTCGAGGGCAAGGGCGTCGACTGGCAGGTCACCGTCCCGACCGACGGCGTGTACGCGCAGTTCTACTCGCAGGCCGTCAGCAAGGACGCCCCGCACCCCGCCGCCGCCCGCCTCTGGATGGAGTTCCTCTACAGCACCGAAGGCCAGAACCTCTGGCTCAAGGGATACGCCCGGCCCGTCCTGCTGCCGGCCATGACCGCCGACGGCACCGCCGACAAGACGCTCACCGCCAAGCTGCCCGAGGTCGCCGGCACCCCCGCCTTCCCGGCCGCCGCCGAGCTCGACAAGGCCAAG
Source organism: Streptomyces sp. TLI_105 (assembly GCF_900105415.1). Lineage (GTDB taxonomy): Bacteria > Actinomycetota > Actinomycetes > Streptomycetales > Streptomycetaceae > Streptomyces. The sequence goes on from NZ_FNSM01000001.1 coordinate 7,784,511, forward strand.
GCCTCCCTCGCCGAGAAGTGGGACAAGGCCCTCTCCTGATGTCCTCAGCCACCCCCACCACGGGAACCGCCGGCGGCACCGGCCGCCGGCGGCGCGGCCCGCGCACCTGGCTCGCCGCCCTCCCCCTGATCGCCTTCACGGCCCTCGCCTTCGGACTGCCCCTCGGCGCACTCCTGTACGGCGCCGTGACCCGCACCGACCCCGCCACCGGCACCACCGCCCTCACCGGCGAGCACCTGAGCCGCTCGCTCCAGGGCCCCTACCTCGGCTCGCTCCTCGGCAGCCTGCAACTCTCCGCGCTCACCGCCCTGATCGGCTCGGTCCTCGGCGTCCTCATCGCCCAGGCCGTCGTCACCTCCCGGTCCCGGGCCCTGCGCGGCGCCGTCCTCACCGCCTCCGGGGTCCTCGCCAACTTCGGCGGCGTCCCCCTCGCGTTCGCGTTCATCGCGACCGTCGGCATCTCCGGCGTGGTCACCCAGCTCGCCGACCTGACCGACCTCGGCTGGAACCTGTACTCCTTCGGCGGCCTCGCCGTCGTCTACCTGTACTTCCTCGTCCCCCTCATGGTCCTGGTGATCCTGCCCGCCCTCGACGGCCTGCGCCCCCAGTGGCGCGAGGCCGCGCAGAACGCGGGCGCCGGCGGATGGCAGTACTGGCGCCACGTCGGCATCCCGGTCCTCGCGCCCTCGCTGCTCGGCGGGTTCGTGCTGCTCTTCGGCAGCGCCTTCGCCGCCCACGCCACCGCCGCGGCGCTCGTCGGCGGCTCCGTACCCCTCGTCACCCTGAAGATCGCGGACGCCCTCTCCGGCAACGTCCTGGTCGGCCAGGAGAACGTGGCGCTCGCCCTCGGCCTCGACATGATCCTGATCGCCGGCCTGGTCATGGCGGTCCACCTCCCCCTCCAGCGCAGGAGCGCCCGATGGCTGCGATGACCCCCACCGCCCCGGACGTCACCCCGGAGCCCGGGGCGCGGACAGCGGACCGGACCACCGCTCCCGTACGGATCCGGCGCCGCCCCCGCCCGTGGCGCGGCCTCGTCCTCGGCCTCGGCGGCGCCTACTTCCTCGTCCCGCTCGTCGCCTCGTTCGTGTTCACCGTGCACACCCCCGGCCAGGGCGTCTCCTTCGAGGCGTACACCGCGCTGCTCTCCGCCGACGGGTTCACCGAGAGCCTGCTGCTGTCCCTCGGCCTCGCCGCCGCCACCATCGCGCTCGCCCTGCTGCTCGCGGTGCCCGCCCTGGTGGCCGTCCGGCTCGGCGCACCGCGCCTGCGGCCGGTCGTCGAGGTGATGTGCACGCTGCCGCTCGTGGTGCCGCCCATCGCGCTCGTCACCGGGATCAGCACCGTACTGCGCTGGGGCCCCGACCACCTGTCGCGGACCCCGCTCTACCAGACGTTCCTCGCGGTCCAGGACGAGGACTTCCCCCTCGTCCTGGTCCTCGCCTACACCGTCATGGCCCTGCCGTTCGTGTACCGCTCCCTCGACGCGGGACTGCGCGCCGTCGACGTCCCCACGCTCGTCGAGGCCGCCCGCAACTGCGGGGCGTCCTGGCCGTACGTCATGCTCCGGGTGGTCCTGCCCAACCTGCGCTCCTCGCTCGCCGGCGCCGCGTTCCTCACCCTGGCGCTCGTCCTCGGCGAGTTCACCACCGCCTCCGTCCTCGGCTTCCGTCCGTTCGCCGTGTGGATCGTCTCCATCTCCGGCGCCCAGGCCCGCGTGTCGGTGGCCGTCTCCCTCCTGAGCCTCCTCATCACCTGGCTGCTGCTCCTCGTCCTGTCCCGGGCCGGGACGGCCCCGGCCGGCGCGCCCGGCGCCCCCCGCACCTCCCGCAAGGAGTCCTGACCCATGACCTCTGCCACAGCGGAACGGACGGAGTCCACCGCCGCCACCGGCGCGCGCGTCGAATTCCGCGGCCTGCGCCGCGCGTTCGGCACCACCGTCGCCCTCGACGGCCTCGACCTGACCGTCGGGCCGGGCGAGCTCCTCGCGCTCCTCGGCCCCTCGGGCTGCGGCAAGACCACCGCGCTGCGGGTCCTCGCCGGCTTCGAACGCCCCGACTCCGGCGAGGTCCTCGTGGACGGGACGGACATCACCCACGTGCCGGCCAACCGCCGCGACGCCGGCATGGTCTTCCAGTCGTACAGCCTCTTCCCCAACCTCACCGCCCGCGACAACGTCGCCTTCGGCCTCCGCGTCCGCAAGGCCAAGGCGGCCGAGCGCCACGCCCGCGCCGCCGAACTCCTCGACCTGGTCGGCCTGCCCGAGCACGGCGACCGCTACCCGCACCAGATGTCCGGCGGCCAGCAGCAGCGCGTCGCCCTGGCACGGGCCCTCGCCCTGCGCCCCCGCGTCCTGCTCCTGGACGAACCCCTCTCCGCGCTCGACGCCAAGGTCCGGCTCAGCCTGCGCGAGGAGATCCGGCGGCTCCAGCTCTCCCTCGGCATCACCACCGTGTTCGTCACCCACGACCAGGAGGAGGCGCTCTCCATGGCGGACCGCGTCGCCGTCCTCAACGCCGGGAAGCTGGAGCAGTGCGCGGCCCCGGCCGAGCTGTACCGCCGGCCGGCGACCGCCTTCGTCGCCGAGTTCGTCGGCACCATGAACCGCCTGCCGGGCCGCCTCACCGACTCCGGACTCGTGGAGGCGGCGGGCAGCCGGCTCCCCGTCGACGGCGACGTCCCCGGCACCCGCGACGTCGAGGTGCTCGTCCGCCCCGAGAACGTCACCGTGACCGCCGACACCGACGGCGAGGCCGTGGTCCTCTCCACCTCCTTCTTCGGATCCGTCACCCGCGTCCACCTCGACCACCGCGGTACGACGGTCAAGGCCGACCTCCCGTCACGCGACGCGGGCGAACTGACTCCGGGGACCCGCGCCACCGTCGGCCTCGCCCCGCACCCCGCGCTCGTCGTCCCGAAGGCGGAGCGGTGACCGCACTCGCCGCCGTCCTCTTCGACATGGACGGCACCCTCGTCGACACCGAGGTCCTGTGGTGGGAGGCCACGGAGGAGGTCGCCGCCCGGCTTGGACACCGGCTCACGCGGACCGACGCGCCCGAGGTCGTCGGACGCGCGGTCGAGGACACCGCCGCGCACCTCGTACGGACCACCGGCACGCGCGACCCGGACGGTGTCGTGACGGCGCTGACCACCGCCTTCCAGCGGCGCGTCGACGAGGGCGCGCCGATGCGCCCGGGAGCGGACCGCCTCCTGGCCGAACTGGAGCGGGCGGAACTGCCGTTCGCGCTCGTCAGCGCCTCACCCCGGTCGGTGGTCGACTCGGTCGTCGGCGGCGCGCTCGCGCACGTCCCCTTCGCCCTCACGCTCTCCGCCGACGACACCGTACGGACCAAGCCGCACCCCGACCCGTACCGGACGGCCGCCCGGCGGCTCGGCGTCCCGGCGGCGGCGTGCGTGGCCGTCGAGGACTCGCCGGACGGAACGGCCTCGGCCGACGCCGCCGGCTGCACCGTCCTGGTCGTCCCCTCCCTCCTGCCGGTGCCACCGGGCCCCGGCCGGATCTTCGCGGACAGCCTGGAGGACGTGTCCCTCGACGGCCTGCGCCGCCACGTCCGGGACGGAGCGGCCGCCCGGAGCGGAGAGCCGCCGGAGCGGGGGCACGGCGGCTGATCCGAACGCACGCGACGGGCCCGTCCCGGGATCGGAGAACCCCGGGACGGCCCCGCGCCCCTTCCGCCGGTCAGCCGGCCGTACGGGCGAACAAGCCGGGCTCGTACGAACCGCCGGGCTGTCGCACGATCACGCTCATCCGGGTGGCCGCGTTGATCAGGGCGACCACACAGACCAGCGCGCCGACCTGGTCGTCGTCGTAGTGCTTGCGCACCTCGGCCCAGGTCTCGTCGGACACACCGTGGTCACCGAGGCGGGTGCCCTCCTCGGCGAGCGCCAGCGCGGCCCGCTCGGCCTCGGTGAACACGGTGCTGTGCCGCCAGGCGGCGACCAGGCCGAGCCGGACCGCGGTCTCACCCTCGGCCGCGGCCTCCTTGGCGTGTGCGTCCACGCAGAATCCGCAGCCGTTGATCTGGCCGACCCGAAGCTGCACCAGCTCCCGCAGGGACTTCGGCAGCGTCGACTCCTCCAGGGCCGAGGAGGTGTTGTAGAACCGCTTGGCGACCTTCGCGGAGGTCGGGCTGTCGAACAGGTTGAAACGGGGTTCCATGATGGCGTCCTCACTCGTGGTGTCGTGTGCTGCCCCGCTGGGCGAACACAAGACGCCGGCGCCCCGATCCGTGTGACGGCACGGCGCTGTGGCGTGGATCACCGGAGGCGGGTGTCACGGAACGGCGGCGGCCGGCGTCTGGTGCACGGCGCACCGGAGAGCGAACGGGCAGGAGCCGGCGATGAACGACCCAAGGAACAACGACGCGATGCGTGACGTCACCGAGGCGTTCGTCGCCCACCGCAGACTGCTCTTCACCGTCGCCTACGAGATGCTCGGCTCGGCCGCCGACGCCGAGGACGTCCTGCAGGAGACCTGGTTGCGGTGGGCGGGAGTCGATCCCGGCACCGTACGGGATCCGCGCGCGTACCTGGTCCGGATCACCACCCGCCAGGCACTGACCCATCTGCGCACGCTCGGCCGCCGCAAGGAGTCCTACCTCGGCCCCTGGCTGCCCGAGCCGCTGCTGACCGCGCCCGACGTCGCCGAGGACGCCGAGCTCGCCGAGAGCGTCTCGATGGCGATGCTGCTCGTCCTCGAGACCCTCACCCCCACCGAACGCGCGGTGTTCGTCCTGCGCGAGGTGTTCGACCTGGCGTACGACGAGATCGCCCAAGCCGTCGACAGGACGCCGGCCGCGGTCCGCCAGATCGCCCACCGGGCGCGCGCCCACGTCGCCGCGCGCCGACCGCGCAACATCGCTTCCGCAGGGGAGACCCGCCGCACCGTCGAGGCGTTCCGCCGGGCCGTCGAGACGGGCGACCTGCGGCGCCTGCTCGAAGTCCTCGCACCCGACGTCGTCCTGCTGACCGACGGCGGCGGAGTCGTACGGGCCGCCCTGGCGCCCGTCGTGGGAGCCGACGAGGTGGCACGGGTCCTCGGCAGGATCGGCGCCGCGGCGGTGCTCCAGCCGGCCCGGATCAACGGCGATCCGGCGCTGATCGTCCACCTGGACGGAGAGGTCGACGCCGTCCTCGCGATGCGCGTCGACGACGGCCTCATCACCGGCCTCTACGCCGTGCGCAACCCCGAGAAGCTCGCGTACCTGGACGGGGAGACCGCCCTGAGCCGCTGAGCCCGCCCCTGTGGCAACGCCCCGACTGTCCCCCCGCCCCTCTCCTTCCTATGCTGGGGAAGGAGAGGTGAGGAGGGCCGCGATGGCCGCCGTCGCCGTGCACAGCGCCGTCCTGGGGGAGGGGCGCCCCACGCTTCCGTACGCGGAAGCCGGCAGCCCAGGGAGCACACCGCTCGTCCTGGTGCACGGCTACCTGGACTCCTGGTGGACGTTCGAGCCGCTGCTGCGCCGCCTGCCTCCGGGCCTGCACGCGTACGCCCCCACCCAGCGCGGCCACGGCGACGCCGACAAGCCGCCCGACGGCTACCTCCCGGAGGACTTCGCCGAGGACCTGGTCGCGTTCATGGACGGCGTGGGCATCGAGCGAGCGGTACTGGTCGGCGGATCGAGCGGCGGGGTGCAGGCCCGTATCGTCGCGGGCCGCCGGCCGGACCGGGTGGCGGGCCTCGTCCTCCTCGGCGTCCCGGCCACCCTCGCCGACAAGCCGCAGGTCGTCCGATTCTGGGACACGGTCAGGGAGTTGCGGGATCCCGTGGACCCCGCACTCGCGGCGGAGCTCGCCGACGGCCTGACCGCGACCCCCATGGGACGCGGCTTCCTGAAGACCGTCGTCGACGAGAACCTCAAGGCCCCGGCCCACGTCTGGCGCGAGACCCTGCGCGGCCTCCTGGAGACCGACCTCCGGGCCACCCTCTCCGGCATCCTCGTCCCCACCCTGGTCGTCTGGGGCGACCAGGACCCCCTCCTGACCCGCGAGGACCAGCGGACGATCCTCGACACGATTCCCGACTCCCGCCTCCTCGTCTACGAAGGCGTGGGCCACCTCGCGTACTGGGAGGCTCCCGAGCGCGTGCTCCGTGACCTGGCGGACTTCCTGGCCGACCGGGCGTGAGGCCCGAGGGTCAGTACCGGTCCGCGCCGGACAGGGCGTCGGTGATCAGACGGGTGGCGAAGTCGCGGTCGTCGGTGATCCGGTTGATGACCTCCGCCAGGAGGAAGGCGGTGGCCTCCAGGGGGTTCATCTCCTCCCGGGTCCAGTCCCCGTACTGTGCGCGCCACAGGCTCGGGCTGAGGCCGGTGCCCGCCGCGATGGCCAGGCCGGCCATGGTGGGGACGGCCTCGGGCCGGATGCTTCCGGGCATCCGGAGCATCGTGGTCACGAGGTTGGGCACGACGTACTCGACCACGTCCTTGTCGTGCTCCTCGCAGGCCATCCGCAGCCACTTCATGTACATGAAGATGATCGTGCACACGCCGTCCAGGAGGTCCTGGGCACCCGTGGGCCCCAGGGAGGCGGTGAACTGCTCGTCCAGCATCCGCTGTTCGGGATCGACCTCGGTCCTGCCGTCGTAGATGGCCCTGAGCCGGGAGTCGATCAGCATCATCGCCGCACTCACATCACCGGCGGGGGCGTACTGGGGGTCGCAGGACGACGGCACAGGATCCTCCTCGGGCGGCCGCGGTCGGGCGGCCGGCAAGTCCGTACGCTAGACCGCCGACCGGGCGGGGGTCCGGCGAATCCCCGGGGAAGCCCCACAGGGGTGACACCGGACGGAACGACGGCGCCCGGCTCAGACCTCGGGAAGGGAGGGATCGGGCGTCCACGGCCGGGGCGCGGTGACGGCCCAGCGCTCGTGGTCCCGCCAGTCCCCGTCGATGTAGAGATAGGCGGGCGACACCCCTTCGTAGCGGAAGCCCAGCCGCTGGACCAGGGCCAGGGACGCCTTGTTCGCCGGCTGGATGCAGGCCTCCAGCCGGTGCAGCCGCAGTTCGGTGAAGGCGTGCCGAAGGGCGAGGGCGACCCCTTCGGTCATGTATCCGGACCCCGCGGACGGGGCGAAGGCCGCGTAGCCGAGGGACGCTCCCTGGTAGCGGCCCCGGATGATCGAGTTGATGTTGACCGTGCCCGCGGCCTCGCCGGTCTCCCGGACACGGATCAGGAACCCCAGGTTGGTGCCGTCGTCGAAGCGGCGCATCCAGTCCTGGAACGCCTCCGCCGTCGCGGGCAGTTGCATCCACGGCTGGTGCAGTGCGGAGCTGGCCCGCACGAGCGCGCAGAACTCGTCCTGATCGGAGCGGGTGAGCGGGCGTAGTTCGACCCGCGGCGTCGTCGTGAGCATGGACCCACGTTAGGGCCTGCCCTGCGGATCAGGGTCGGAGGGCCGGTACAGCTCGGGCACCGGGACCTTGATCGGTTCCTGGGTGGTGCGGGCGATCACGACGATCGCGGGCTCGTGCGGGTTCGGGTTCTCCTCGCGGTGGGGGACGAACGGGGGGACGAGGAAGAAGTCGCCGGGTGCGCCGGAGAGGCGGACCTCGCCGGCGCCGTCGTGGAAGACGAAGACGGGTCGGCCGCTGACCACGTAGATTCCCGCCTCCGAATCGCCGTGGTGGTGGTTGTCCGTAGAGCTGAGCGGCGGGTTCTCCACCAGCCCCATCCAGAGCCTCCTCGAACCGACCGTGCCGCCGCTGAGGGCGGCGTGGCCGTCGAGCCGACCGGAACGGACGTGGTGGACGCGGTCGTTCGGCGGGGTGTCGCCCTGGTTCGTCATCGTGTGGTCCTCCGGGTTCTCGATGACCGTCGGTGGAACCACAGGCTGCGCCCGCAACATCCGGGGCGGCAACCGAAGTTGCCATTGTGGCAAGCCCTCATGGCGCCCGCCGTGAGGGGAACGAGGTCCCGGCGGGCGTGACTGCCGCACAACTGCCGCCGCCGAGTGCCGACCCCGCCTGTCCGGCGTACCTACGCTCCTGACTCCCAACCACCGTGAGACAGGAGTACGTCATGGAGAGTCCGACGCGTAGGGCGGCCGCGGCCGGTGCCGCCGCGTTGCTGGCCGCGGGCCTGGTGGCCGTGGTCGGTGCCGAGAACGAGTCGGCGCCGGTCCGGTCCGACCGGATCACGACGGTGGCCCAGCTCAAGGAGGGCATCGGGGTCGCCGCCGAACTGGACCGCCAGGACGGGGCCGCCGAGATCGGCGGCAACACCGGCGGCCAGGCGACGCTCACTTCCCGCACCGCCTGCTGAGTCGGGGAGGTGACCACCGTGGGCGGAAACGAGCCGGTGCAGACGTGGTGCCCCAGCGGCGAGGCGCACACCCCGGAGTCCGTCGTCCTGGGCGTACGGTCCGGGCGGGACGGGAGCGTGGTCTACCTGGCCGATCCGGTGCCGGCGTCCGAGGTGCTCGGCGATGTCCCCGCGGACATCGAACCGCGCCGTATCCTGCGCTTCGCCTCGCACTGCGTGAGCGACTGCGTGAACCGCCGGGGCGCCGACTGCACGCTGGTCGAGCGCGTCATGGCGCGGCCGGTCGCGCGTGAGGGCGGCTCCGTCCCGCGGTGTCACCTGCGGCCCCGGTGCCAGTGGTGGACCCAGACCGGCATCGCCGCGTGCCTGCGGTGTCCCGCGGTCGCGACCCGCCACCGCGTCGACGACACCCTGGCCGAGCTGGTGGCCGACCCGGCCACGACGCAGGAACAGCTCGACGCCTGGATCGCGGCGGCCGACTGAGCACTCTGCCGGCCGCGCCGGAGGCCCCCGCCCCACGCGGTCGGGGGCCTCCGCGCGCTCCCTCTCCACCGGCCGGGGCGGGGCTCCGGTGCCTCAGCCGAGCTCCGCCGGATCGCCGGTGGGGATGTCGAGCCGCTCGGCGAGGCTGGTGAGGGCCGTCCCGAGGGGGAGACCCACCCGGGAGAGGGCGTGGCGGTCGCCGCGGGTGGGGTCCCGGTTGATGATCAGCACGGGCTTCCCAGCCTGGGCCGCCTGGCGGACGAACCGGAGGCCCGACATCACCGTGAGCGAGGAGCCGAGCACCAGCAGCGAGGCCGCCTCGTCGACCAGCCTGCGGCAGTGCTCGACCCGCCGGGGCGGGACGGCCTCCCCGAAGAAGACCACGTCGGGCTTGAGGACGCCGCCGCAGTGCGCGCAGGGCACCACCTGGAAGTCGCCGACCTGCTCGTCGGTCAGATCGGCGTCGCCGTCCGGGTTGATCCCGGCCCCCACCGGCCGGAAACCCGCATTGGCCTCCTCCAGCCGCCGCGCGAGCTCGCGGCGCGGGCTGTACGTGCCGCAGGAGAGGCAGACGACCCGGGCCAGACTGCCGTGGAGCTCCACGACCTCTCCGCTGCCGGCGGCCTGGTGCAGACCGTCGACGTTCTGGGTGATCACACCCGAGAGCAGACCGTGGCGCGCGAAGGCGGCGACGGCCCGGTGCCCGGCGTTGGGCAGCGCGCGGCCGAAGGTGCGCCAGCCGAGATGGCTGCGCGCCCAGTAGCGGCGCCGGGCCTGGGCGCTGCCGGTGAAGTCCTGGAAGGTCATCGGGGTGTGCCGGCTGAGGCTTCCGCCCTGACCCCGGTAATCGGGGATGCCGGACTCGGTGGAGATCCCCGCCCCGCTGAGCACCAGCACACCGCCGGTGTCCAGCGCGTCGACGACCGGCCCCAGGTCCGTCGTGGCCGGCGGCAGGTCCTCGTCGGGGGTCCAGCTCAGAGTGGGACGCATGCGCATGCCGCCAGGGTACGAAACGACCCCCTGGTTCGCGCTTCCACCGCGAACGGGGGCCGTGGTGCGGCCGGGACTCCGTCGAGGCCGAGCGGAGGCCGCGGATGGCGACGGGGACGTCACAGGCCTCGGAGATCGCTTGACCGTGACCTGGAGCGTGAGACGACGGCGCCTCTGCCGAGCTGGAACGAGGAGGGGCAGGTCGCATGTCCGTGAGCTGCGTGATTCTCGACCTCGGGGGCGCGCTGGAGATCATGCCGGAGACGGGATGGGCGCGACGGTGGGAAGAGCGGCCGGGACGGCCGCTCGGCGGTGTGAGCGAGCGGATGCGAGCCGTGTGGTGGCCGGCGGCGTCGGTGCCCGGCCGGCCCTCAGGACCGGCCGGGCACCGACCCGTCAGTTCATGAGGAGGAGCCGCGTGTGGGAGACGAGCTTCCGGTTGACGCTGGTGCTCTGCACGAAGATGGTGAAGTCGTCGTTGTGGTCGGGCTTGACCCGCGTCTCCACGTCCGGCAGACCGAGCAGGGCCCGGGCCTGCGGCCCCGTGTACACCCGGTCCGTCTTCTTCTCCAGCACCGCGATCTGCTTGCGCGCCTGGATCTTCTCCGTCTTGCTCAGCTGGTAGAACGCGCATCCCGTGCGGTACGTGTGCCCGGACTCGATGACCCACTCCCGGATCCCCGCGTCACGGGCCACCGGGATCAGCTGGTACTCCGACGGGTTCGCCGGTGTGAGGCCGGCCGCCTTGATGGTGTCCTTGTTGACCGCCTCCGCGCCCGTGGAGAACACCGCCCGCGAGCCGCGAATGCCCTTGGTGCGTCCCACCATGAACTTCTCGGTGGCCTCGCGGATGACCTGCCCGGCCTCCTCCAGGCCCTGGGTGCTGGTGGCGTCCCAGACGGCGATGTTCTCCTTCGGGAAGCCACAGTTCATGGCCTCGCGCTTGCCCATCTGGTCCGGTACGAGGACGGCGAGGGTCCAGTTGTCCTCCTGGGCCGCGATCATCTCGGCCATGGCGGCGACCAGTTCACGCGCGGTGCCGGCCGGCGCGTCGGGGCAGCGGTGACTGGCGTTCTCCTGGCCGTCCGTCAGGACGAACGTCAGGAAGCTGTGGTCGCCGTACAGCTGGGCGGTCTGCGCCAGCTCCCGCTGCGACTTCAGCGCGGCGGCCAGCAGCGCGGTCATGCCGCCGACCCGGTACAGCTGCTTCAGCGAGGGCATCCGCAGCACGTCCTTGTCGTAGATGACGCACTCCACCTTGTCGGCGAAGACGTACACCGTGACGCGGGTCTCCTGGTCCAGCTCCCTCGACCGGCGGGCGAGGTAGGCGATCTGCTGGTCCGCCACCTCCACGACCTTGCGGCTCAGGTGCGCCATCGACGAACTGGCGTCCAGCACAAGGGCGACGTGATTGATGTAGTTCTGGGTTCCGGACAAGACAGCTTCCCCCTCTTTCCGACTGGATGCTCCTACCGTCTCACCCACCACTGACAATCGGTCCCGGCTCCCGCACCGGGCGCGGAGCCCACCCTTCCGGTCACTCGGGGCGGTTGAAGCGATGCGTCGCCCACAGCAGGGCGACGACGCCGCCGGCCAGGAGCAGGGCGGCTTCGAGGGGCAGGGGCGGCTGCCGGCCGGCCCACTCGATCCCCGCGGTGGCGGCCTGGTCCGGTACCCGCAGGGCGATGACGCGGCGGAGGAGGTCGACCGCGTACGCCAGGGGGTTGACGTCGGACAGCGCCCGGGCCCAGGCGGGCAGGGCGGTGAGGGGGAAGAAGCCGCCGGAGAGGAACAGCAGCGGCATCATCACCAGGCCGAGCAGGGTGTGGAACGTCTCGGCCCTCCGCAGGCTCACGGCCAGGGCCAGGGCCAGGGAGGTGACGGTGAAGGAGGCCAGGACCATCCCGGCGAGAAGCAGCGCCAGGAGCACCGGGTCGTAGGGCAGGCCCGCCACGCCGGCCAGGCCGAGCAGGACGGCGCCCTGGACGGCGGCGGTCAGGGTGCCGCCGGCGCAGCTCCCCAGGAGCAGGGTGGAGCGGCGGACCGGGGCCATCAGGAGCTCCCGCAGGTAGCCGCTCTCCCGGTCGGTGATCAGACGGATGCCGACCATGATGGCGGGCGTCTGCACCGTCATCATCAGCATGCCGGGGAAGAGATAGGCCTGGTAGCCGACGCCCAGGGAGGACTGGGGGATGAGGGCGGCCAGTCCGCCTCCGAGGATGAGGAGGTAGAGCGCGGGGTGCAGCAGCATCAGCGCCGTGTGGGTGCGCTGGCCGGCGAGGCGCAGCAGATCGCGGTGGACCAGGGCGTGGACGGCACGCAGTTCGCGCCGCAGCCGGGTGGTCCGGTCGCCGCCGGTCGCCTCCGAGGACTCCCAGGCGAGGGCGTTCATCGGCCACCGCCCGTCTTCGCCGCGGCCGTGGCCGCGTACGGGGCGGGGCGAGCGGCCGCCCGGCCGGGTTGCGCGGCGTCGAGGCTGCGGCCGGTGTGGTGGAAGAAGACGTCGTCGAGCGTCGGCGGGGTCGCGGAGGCGGCGTTCACCGCGATGCCACCTGCCTCCAGTGCCGCGCACAGTCGGGGGATCCAGGCGCTGCCGCCCGGGACCCGCAGGGAGACGCCGCCCGCGTCGACGGTGACGGCCCGGTCGGGCGGCAGCAGGCGGCGTACGACCTGCTGTGCCGCCGTGTCGTCGCCGGTGCGGAGCACGACCAGGTCGTCTCCGATCGCGGCCTTGAGCGTCTCGGGCGCGCCCTGTGCCACCAGCCGGCCGTGGTCGATGATGGCGAGGCGATCGCAGTTCTCCGCCTCCTCCAGGTAGTGCGTGGTGACGAAGAGGGTGCTGCCGTGCCGCTCGCGCAGCGTACGCAGATGCTCCCAGACCTGGGCCCGGGCGTGGGGGTCGAGTCCGGTGGTCGGCTCGTCGAGGAACAGCACGCTGGGGGCGTGCAGCAGCTGGCGGGCGATCTCCAGGCGCCGTCGCATGCCGCCGGACAGGGTGCGTACGGGGGAGCGGCGCCGGTCGGTCAGGTCGGCCGTCTCGAGGACCTCGGCGGTGCGCCGACGGGCGTCGCGGCGGGACAGGCCGTAGAGGCGTGCGTGGATGTGGAGGTTCTGTTCGGCCGTCAGGTCCGGGTCCACGGCGCTGTGCTGGAAGAGCATCCCGACCCTGCGCCGTACCGCGTGGGGCCGGGCGAGGACGTCGACGCCGGCCACCGTGGCACGACCGGCCGTGGGGCGGGCCAGCGCGCACAGCATGGCGATGGTGGTGGATTTGCCCGCCCCGTTGGGGCCGAGGAACGCGAAGGTCTCGCCCCGCTCCACGTCCAGGTCCAGGCCGCTCACGGCATGGGTGGTCGTGCCCTCCGGTCCGGGGTAGCTCTTGACCAGACCGCGCGTGCTGATGGCGTACGCGGACTCGGGAAGGTCTTCTGGGGCGGGCGGGCTCGCCGGGGCGGCCGTCCTGAGGGCCGCTGGGGCGAGATCGTCGTCGCCGGCGTGTCGCTGCATGGGTCTGGTCCTCGTCCGGGGGTTCGCCGGGGCGGCCGCCCCCGGCGTGACCGACCACGCTTCGGGGGCATGCTGCCGTTCCGGTCGTGATTCCGGCCGGCGGCTGCCCGGGACAGCCGCCGGCCGGATGTGGTGCCTGTCCTAGGCGCAGCTGATACCGATGCAGACGGTGTTGAGGAGGGTCAGCAGACCCACGCACTCACACGTCTCGCCGTACGGCAGTCCGTCGACGCCGACGGGCTCGGTCTCCGGAAGGGCGTGGAGGCGGGCCAGCAGTTCGAGGTCCTGGTTCTCCATGGTTTTCTCCTTCTCTGAGCTGGCGGCAGCACTTTTCTGCCGCTCCACCCGGCATCCGGATCGTCCGGCGCCGGGAGTCTGTGGGGAATGTCCGCAGGGGGAAGGCCGGGACGACGGCGGACGCGTCGGTCCCGTTCGCGGAGCGGCTCGCGGCTCGCGGCTCGCGGTTCGTGGTTCGTGGTTCGTGGTTCGTGGTACGCGGGGGAGGGGCGGGACCGCTGCGTCAGGATCCCGGCCCCGGCCGCTCAACCCCGCTGCTCGACCATCCAGTGCCGAGGGCCGGTGTGACGGGTCCTCAGGAGGAAGGCGAGGATTCCGGCGGAACCGTCACTCCAGCTGGAGGAGACCTCCCCGTACTCGTTGGGGAAGACCACGTGTCCCTGGCGCCGGGTGCCCTCGGCCAGGATGAGGCCGGCCAGTTCCTCGGCCGTGTCCCGGTGGACGGGGTCTCCCGTGGCGTCGGCCAGGTCGAGGAGGAAGTCGCCGTTGCCCGCCAGACCGTGGCACTGGGCGAGCGGGGCGCGGGAGGCACGTTCAGCGACGGCGTGGGCGCTGCCGCGGGCGAGGTCGCCGAACCTGTCGTCCCCGGTGGCCTGCCACAGCCGGACGAGGAAGGTGCCGATGCCCGCCGCACCGTGGCACCAGTACGGGGCCGTGGGCAGGTCGCCGGACTGGGCGGGCCACTGCGCCGCTTCGCCGATGCGTACGGCGTCGGCCACGAGGCCCTCCCCGACCTCCAGGGCCGTCGCCCTGTGGTCGGGCTGCCGGGAGAGCTCCGCGGCGGCGAGGAGGAAGCAGCCGATGCCGGCCGCCCCGTGGGCGAAGCCCAGATAGCGTTTGCCGCCCTCGGGGGAGTCGGCTTCCGCGGGGACCGCCCAGCCCACTCCGGACGGCTCGCGCCGGGCGGCGGCCGTCAGCCGGTCGGCCGCCTCGACGGCCAGGTCGGCGAAGCGCGTGTCCCCGGTGCGCTGCCACAGGTGGAGGGCGGCGAGTCCGCTGCCCGCGGTGCCGTGGGTGACGTCGTGATGGGGCGTCGCCTGTGGGGGTGCCAGCGCCAGATCCAGCGCGTGCTCGACGAGCCGTCGGTCGTCGACGGCGCGTCCGGCGTCGTACAGCGCCCACGCGGTGCCACGGCCGCCGAAGTGCAGGCCGGGGCGTGGGGAGCGGACGTCGGTGCGGTCCGCGATCCAACGGCCCGCGGTGGAGAGCAGCCCCGGCAGACGTGGGTCGCCGGTGAGCTCGAAGTACCGCGTCAGCACGGCCAGGACCCCGGCCGCGCCCTGTTGGACGGTGCACGGGTCGCTCTCCCCGGTCAGCGTCGACACCGGCCACAGCCGGTCGTCCGCCGGAGTCATCGAGTCGACGAGGTGATCCACGAGCCCGGCCACCACCTCGTCCGCCGACCGACCGTCCGCCGTCCGACCGTCCGCCGTCCGGCTGTCAGGCACCGGCCCGGCGACGGCGGAAGAGCCTGTCCTCCGCACGGCGGTCCTGTCCGCGTCCCCCGGCCGCGCCGTCGGGTCCGCCTTCCGCAGCGCCTCCCGGGCCCTGGACGGGTCCCACCGCTCGGCCGGATCGTCCCTCATCAGCCCGAGGATCATGTCCACCACACCGTCCGGCAGCCGCAGCGGCCGGGTGCAGGCCGTGAGCCACGCGGCGAGCCGCTCCTCGGACGGCCTGCCGACGGGCTCCTCGGGCAGCAGGTTCGGGACCTTCCCGGCCAGGACGAAGCACGCGGTGGCACCGAGGCTGTAGTAGTCGGCCGTCGGACGGACGGGCGCGTCGGCCAGGCGCTCGGGGGCGCTGAAACCGGGCGTTCCCACGTGGGTCGGCAGGGCGGCCTCGTCCTCCAGGACCGCGAGCTCCAGGTCGATGAGGCGCAGCTCACCGTCCGGGCGGACCATGACGTTGCCCGGTGTGAAGTCCCGCAGGACCAGGCCGCGGGCGTGTGCCGCCGCCACCAGGTCCACCAGGCGCGCGACCTGCGCCAGCGCGTCGGCGCGGTACCGCTCGCCCCCCACGTCGCGGAAGTGCTCGGCCACCCAGGTGCGCAGGGTCACGCCCGGCACCTCGTCCTGGGCCAGGAACAGATGCCCGGCGTGCTCGAACAGCGCCACCGCCTCCGGAGCCAGCCCCGTGCCCTTGAGCTTCTCCAGCGTCCGCGCCTCGGCGCGCAGCCAGTCCCGGACGTCGCCGCCGGAGGCGTCGCCCTCCACGTGCGGCCGGGCCTCCTTGATCACCACGCCCGTGCCCGTGCGGGTATCGCTGCCCCGGTAGACGCCGCCCTTGTTCGTCTGCCGGATCGCCTCCCGCACCGCGAAGCGGCCGCCGAGCACCACCGGACGGCTCGTCGCCTCCCCGTCGTGCGGCGCCACCGGCACCGAGGCGGGGAAAGGACAGACGGCCCAGGGCGGCGGTGCGTACCGGCCGGTGCGCTTGTCCTCCACGGGGTTGCCGTCGGGGTCCTCGATGAACCACACCAGCAGACCGTCGTCCGACAGCCGCCGCCGGCCGACGAAGGCCCCGTAGCGGTAATGCACCAGACTGTGCGCGGCGTAGGGCTGGTCGGACAGGATCCGCGGACCGGCAAGACCCGCCGTCGCCGCGTGCAGGTCCCGGGCGAGCGCGACCGCCTCGGCGTCGGAGCGCGGATAGACGGTGATGAACTTGCCCGAGCTCCCGCGCGGCGTCGCCCTGGAGTTCAGCGCGCTGACCTGCTCCAGCGACCGGGCGAACTTGAAGCCCGACTTCTCCCGCAGCAGCACGCCCAGGGCCCTGGTGAGGACCTCGGGCGCGGAGGCGGTCGTGGCCGACACGTGCAGCTTCCATCCCTGCTCGCGCCGCGTCCCGGGCACGGGCGCGACCCGGCACCACATCTCGTCCGCCTCGACCGCCCAGCGCGCACCCGTACCCGTGGCGTGCAGCGCCTGGCGGAGCAGGTCTTCCCATTCGACTTCGGTAGCGTGGCTCGTCATGCGTGTCCCTCTCAACGGTGAGAACCGCTGACGGGAAGGTGCCCGATGACATAAACAGACCAACGCGCACCCACCTGGATTCACTTCATCCAGCGAGCGCACGGCGCGGTACCGCCAGGAGGGGGGCGCGCGCTCCGGCGCAGAAGAAAGCGCCGGGGCGCACGAAGTCACGCCGGGCAGCCGGAGTCGGCCACGACGTAGTGACCGGGGGCGGTCTGCTCGAGGGTGTGGGTGGTGAACGTGTTCCACAGCCCCATGGCCTGGCCGGAGCCGGTGGCGTAGGTGAGGCCGCCGCTCTGGTAGGCGCGTCCGGCGACCGTGTGGTCGTAGTTGCTCGCCGTGTGGCACGTGGGCGTGTACCCGGTGGTGGTCGCCGTCACGGCCTCCGACACCGGACCCGCCGCGCCCGAGGCGTCGACGGCCGCGACCGTGTAGCCGTACGCCGTCCCGGGGGCGAGGCCGGTGTCGGTGTACGTGGTCGAGGACGTGCTGCCCACCTTCGCACCGCCGCGGTGGACGTCGTACGAGACCGCGCCGGCCACCGCGTCCCAGCTCAGGGACGCGGTCGTGTCGGTGGCCGAGGCGACCGCCAGTCCGGTGGGGGCGGGCAGGGACCCGGGGCCGGGTTCCTGCCCGGCGCCGTCGAGGCCCCAGAAGCGCGCGGTGTGGTAGCTGGAGCAGATGGTGTCGAGGTAGTACGTGCCGGTGCTGCCGCACTGCTCCGGGCCGCTGCCCGGGTCGACCGGGAGGCCGTGGGCCATGCCGGACAGGGAGTAGACCTGGACGGCGGGCCTGCCGGAGGCGTCGTCGTACTCGCTCAGGGTGGCGCCCCCGCTCAGGCTCCGGGTGCGGGAGGGCGTCTGGCCGATCCCCCAGACGTCGGTCCACTGGTCGCGCAGCTCGGTGGCGTTGGCCGGCCTGACGGTGGTGTCGGCGGTGCCCTGCCAGATCGCCACCCGGGGCCAGGACGCGGTGCCGGCGGGAGCGGCCGAGCGCACCAGGGCGCCCCATTGCGCGGGGCTCTTGTCCGGCGGGCTGGACATGCAGGTGTACGCCGTGGACACGCTGTTCGCGCAGAACGCGGGCAGCCCGGAGTCGATGGAGCCGCCCGCGAAGACGTCGGGATAGGCGGCGAGCATGTTCGCGGTCATGCCGGCCCCGGCGGACAGACCGGTGATGTACACCCGCCGGGTGTCGCTGCCGTACTGGGCGACGGCCTTGTCGACCATCTGCCTGATCGACAGCGCCTCGCCCTGTCCGCGTGCGCCGTCGCCCGGCTCGAACCAGTTGAAGCAGGAATTGGCGTTGTTGGCGCTGCTCGTCTGCGGGAGGACCAGCGCGAAGCCGTACCGGTCGGCGAACGTCGGCCAGCCGGAGTGCGCGTAGTAGTCGCTCGCGCTCTGCGTGCAGCCGTGCAGGGCGACCACGAGCGGCGCGCCCGCCGGCAGCGCGTCGGGCACGTAGGCGTACATGGACAGGTTGCCCGGGTTGGAGCCGAAGCCGGAGACCTGGGTCAGGCCCGCGGCGGACGCCTGCGGGCCCAGGGCGACCAGACCGCCGGCCAGGGCCAGTGTCCCCGCGGCGGCGGTGAGCCGGCGACGGATGCCCGCGACGAGTCGGCGGCTTTTCGTGAAGCGGAGCGGAGGATACGGCTGTCCCATGACGACTGCCTCCTGTGGGGGTGAACACGGGGTGCACCGGCCGTGGCGGTCGGTGTGGCGTGCATCATGGGGGCGCCCGTACCGACTCGGACATGGGCGGGACGACCAGGCTTGGCCGGAGGCTTGTGTGACAGCGCTCCATGGCCACCGCCGAGCCGCTCCCGCGAGCAGGCGAGAGCGGGGAAGGAGCGGGAAAAGCGGGGAAAGATCGGAAAAGGAGCGGAAAAGGAGCGGAAAAGGAGCGGAAAAGGAGCGGGAAAGGAGCGGGAAAGGAGCGGGTCCGAGGGCGTAGCCTGCCCCCGGACCCTGTCGATGCCGCTCACATCACACGCCGGCACGGTTGAGGACCCGGGTCATTCGTCATTGCGTCGCGTCCTGCCTTTGGACCACCGCCGATCGAGCTCGGCGGACCAGATTCGAACTGGCATTTCGACGCACCAGGGCCCGGGCCCGGTCGATCCGGCGATGAGCGGCGAATGCTGAGTCTGGAGCAATAGTCTGAGATTGACCGCGGTCTGCCTCTGCCTGGTTGGGCCATCCCGGCGGGAAGTGCCGGGAGGAGGACTCGAACCTCCACTGGAACCGCGGATGTCACGACAAGGCTCAGCTTCAGCTTTGCGCTCCTCGCGCACCCCGGCCGTGTTCTGTGGCCGGGGAGTCTGTGGTGTCCCCGCTACCCGAAGAGGTAGCCGAAGACGGCGTCGCCGACCCGCTGGTCGGTGACCTCGGCGCTGTTCGCCTCCTCGCGGGCGAACTTCACCGCCTGCTGGAGCTTCTCCACCCGCTCCAGAAGTTCGTTGACCCGGCGCGCGGGCAGCGCGCCCGAGAACTTCACCGTGGTCCAGTAACCGACCGGCACGTCCTCGTAGTAGACCTCGACCTGGGCCGGGTGCTTGTCCGTCGCCTCCGCCTTCACGTGGTTGCGCGGCACCTTCTTCGTCCGGACCGTGCGCACGACCTCGGTCTTCCACGCGTCCGTCGACGGGTCCTGCGTCCACGACTCCGCCGCGTCCAGCACCGGAAGCTTGCGGACGAAGGTGTTGATGTCCGTCAGCTGCTTCTCCAGGAACAGCAGGTACGCCACGGGCACCTGCCCCACGAGCACGCGTCCGTCGACCGTGACGTCCGCACGCGCCTCGCAGTTCGCCCAGTCCTTGGTGGCCGTCACGTCGAAGAGACGGGTCAGCGCCCGCGCGGTGTCGCGCAGCACGTCCTCGGCCTTCACCTGCACCAGGGTCGACTCGGGCGGCAGCTGCTCGCCCTCCTCGTCCTTCGGCTGGTAGGTACGGGAGATGCCGGCGAGCAACGCGGGCTTCTGCAGGCCGTGGTGTGCCGCCGTCAGGTCCTGATGCGCCCGGGACTTGACGCCCTTCTCCACTGCGATGATCTGGTTGAGTTTCGTTGCCACGTCGCCGACCTTAGGGCGGGGGCCTCGGTCCGGTCGAACGATTTTATGAACGGACGTCCGCGCCCGAACCCGCCCGCCGCGTTCAGGAGTTGATGGCGAGAGGGGTTGACGGAGCTTCGTCGCCTCCATAACTTCACACCTTAATATAAGCCTTGCCTCCTCGCTCCGTCGAAAGGTGTGACAGGTGCATTACAGGTCTTGGTTGTCCGTGCGGCGGGGCCGGGCGCGCCCCCGCCGCCTCGCCGCACTCGTGACCGGCGCCCTCCTCGCGAGCGGCCTGGTCATGACCGGCCCCGGGGTCGCACGGGCCGCCGGCGAGCGGGTCGACGTCTGGCTGACCACCACCTCCGACGCCGGAGGCCGTACCGTCACCCGGGGACTCGCCCCGCAGGCACCGACCGCCTTCGGCCCCGCAGGGGGCAGCGCGAGCCACACCATCGCCGTCGACGAGGCCACCACCTACCAGCAGTTCGAGGGCGGCGGCGCCTCCCTCACGGACACCACCGCCCACCTCCTGCGCGGCGGGGCGGTCAGCGCCGCCACCCGTGACGAGGTCATGCGCAAGCTGTTCTCGCCGACCGACGGCATCGGCCTCTCCTTCGTCCGCAACCCGATCGGCGCCTCCGACCTGTCCCGGCCCGGCAACGTCTCCCTCGACGACACCTGCTGCGACCTATCCGACTTCGGCGCCAACGGCTACGACACGAACGTGCGGCTGCTGACCGTCCAGGCCAAACAGCTCAACCCGGCCCTCCGCGTGAAGGGGGTGCCGTGGAGCGCCCCCGGATGGATGAAGGACAACGGCCGGATGGACCAGATGGGCTGGCTGAAGTGGGAGTACTACCCGCTCTACGCCCAGTACCTGGTCAAGTACGTCCAGAGCTACCAGGCGGCCGGGATCAAGGTCGACTACCTCTCCGTCCAGAACGAGCCCAATTGCTGCCAGGCCGGCAACCCCACGGCCATGAACTATCCCGGCATGAGCTGGAACCCCTCCGGCCTGGTCGAGTTCACGAAGAACCACGTCTACCCCGCCTTCCGTGCGGCCGGCATCACCACCAAGGTCCTCGTGCACGACTGGAACTACGGTGACTACGCGAACTTCGGCGCCGCCGTCCTCGGAGACGCGGGCGTCCGGGACGACCCCCTCTTCGGGGGCATCGCCTGGCACGGCTACGCCGGCGACCCGGCCGTCGGCAGCCAGGTCCACACCCAGTACCCGTCCGTACGACAGTTCGGCACCGAGCACTCCGGCGGCACCTGGATCACCAACCAGCACGACGAGGACCTGAAGGACATCGTCGGCTTCGCCCGCAACTGGAGCGGCAGCCTGGTCAAGTGGAGCCTTGCCGTCAACCAGGACATGGGCCCGCACAACGGCGGCTGCGGCACCTGCACGGGCCTGATCACCGTGCAGGAGGGCGGTGCGCGCGCCGGGCAGGTCGACTACACGATCGAGTACTACACGACCGGGCACCTCACGAAGTTCGTCCGGCCCGGCGCGTACCGCATCGCCTCGACCGACGACGCCGGCCTGCCGAACGTGGCCTGGCGCAACCCGGACGGCTCCAAGGCGCTCATCGCCCACAACGGCGGCGCCTCCGCCCGGTCCCTCCGCGTCGACTGGGGCGGCCAGTCCTTCACGTACACCCTGCCGGCCCGCACCACCGCCACCTTCACCTGGGCGGGGACGCCGAGCGGCACCGCCCCGACCGGCCCGCTGACCGGCCTGGCCGGCAAGTGCCTCGACGTGGCCGGCGCGGCCACCGCCGACGGCACCCCGGTCCAGCTCCACACCTGCAACGGCACCGCGGCACAGCGGTGGACGCTCGCCGCCGACGGCACCGTCCGGGCCCTCGGCAAATGCCTCGACGTCACCGGTGCCGCGACCGCCGACGGCACGAAGGTGCAGCTTTACACCTGCAACGGAACCGGCGCACAACGCTGGTCGTACGACCCCGGGACGCACGACGTCGTCAACACGGCCGCGAACAAGTGCCTGGACGTCACCGGCAACTCCTCGGCCGACGGCACACGCACACAGATCTGGACCTGCACGGGCGGCGCCAACCAGAAGTGGACCCACCAACCGTCCTGAACACCCCCACATCCCTCTTCCGAGGAGCCCGCATGCCGCACCCGCGCCACCGAAGAAGGGCGAGCGCCGCCGCGCTCGCCGCCACCGCGGTCCTCGCCGGACTGCTCACCGGAGCCGTGCCCAGCGCCGCCGCCGGCGCCGACGGAGACCCGGCCCCCCGGGCCGTCGACCGCTTCGAAGGGGAGGTCCCCTTCACCGGCCCGCCCGCCGAAGGCCTCTTCACCTGGGGCAGCGACACCGACGACCACCCCGCGCTCACCCTCGTCGAGCGCGCCGACGCCCCCGAGGGCACCACGGTCCTCGAAGGCCGCTACGACATCAGCGGCTGGGGCGGGTTCACCCACGACTTCGCCTTCGACCGGCCAGCCCAGGACTGGACCGCCCACAAGGGCGTCCGCTTCTGGTGGTACGGCCAGAACACCGCGCCCCTGCCGCCCGGCTCCGGAAAGCGGATCAGCTTCGAGATCAAGGACGGCGGAGCGAACGGCGAGGCGTCCGAGCTGTGGACGACCTCCTTCACCGACGACTGGGAGGGCTGGCACCTCGTCGAGATCCCCTTCTCCGACTTCCACTACCGCGCCGACTACCAGCCGGTCGGCGGCATCGACCAGGTCCTCGGCCTCGACCGCATGTGGGGGTACGCGCTCACGCTGCCGACCGGCGCGCCCGGCCGCTTCGCCCTCGACGGCGTCGAGCTGTACGGGAAGGCGGACCCCGCCCTCAACACCCGTGTCACCACAGGGGCCGTGGTCCACCCCGTCGACGAGGGCGGCACCGCCCGCGTCGACGTCTCCGTGACCACCACCGGCTCCGCGCCGACCGGCGAGCCCGTCACCGTCGCGTACACGACGGACGACAGCGGCCCCGCCGAGCCGGGGAAGGACTACTCCCCGGTGTCCGGCAGCCTCGTCTTCCCCGCCGGTACGCCGTCCGGGACGACCCGCTCCATCCCCGTGCCGACCCTGAAGGACGGGGCCGCGGAGGAGGCCGAGACGATACCGGTGAAGCTGACCGTCGACGGCGCCAAGGCACCCGCCGAGACACCGGCCGTCGTCATCGACGCGCACGGACTGCCCTATCTCGACAGCCGCCTGCCGGTGAAGAAGCGCGTCGCGGACCTCCTCTCCCGGATGACGCTCCGCGACAAGGCCGGCCAGATGACCCAGGCCGAGCGCAACGCCCTGCGCTCGCCCGGCGACATCGCGGGCTACGGCCTCGGCTCCCTGCTCTCCGGCGGCGGCTCCGTCCCCACCCCCAACACGCCCGAGGCGTGGGCCCGCATGATCGACGCGTACCAGCTGCGCGCCCAGGCCACCCGGCTGCAGATCCCGCTGATCTACGGCGTGGACGCCGTGCACGGCCACAACAACGTCGTCGGCTCGACGATCATGCCCCACAACATCGGGATCGGCGCCGGACGGGACCCCGGCCTCGCCGCCAGGACCGGCGCCGTCACCGCCCGGGAGGTGCGGGCCACGGGCGTGCCCTGGGACTTCGCCCCCTGTCTGTGCGTGACCCGGGACGAACGCTGGGGCCGCTCGTACGAGTCCTTCGGCGAGGACCCGGCGCTCGTCACCGCCATGGAGACCGTGATCGACGGGATGCAGGGCGCGCCGGACGGCCGGGACCTCGACCGGAACGACAAGGTGCTGACCACCGCCAAGCACTTCGTGGGCGACGGCGGCACCGCCTTCGGCTCGTCGACGACCGGTTCGTACACCATCGACCAGGGCGTCACCCGCGTCACCCGCGAGGAACTGGAGGCCGTCCACCTCGCGCCGTTCGCCGAGGCCGTGAAGCACGGAGTGGGCACGGTCATGCCCTCGTACTCCTCGCTCGACGTCCTCGGCGACGACCGGGGACCCGTGAAGATGCACGCGAACGCCGAGATGATCAACGGCGTGCTGAAGGACCGGATGGGCTTCGAGGGCTTCGTCGTCAGCGACTGGCAGGCCATCGACCAGATCCCCGGCGACTACCCGAGCGACGTGCGGACCTCGGTCAACGCCGGCCTGGACATGATCATGGTGCCGACGAACTACCAGGAGTTCACCCGGACACTGGTCGCCGAGACGGAGGCGGGACGCATCCCCACCGCACGGATCGACGACGCCGTCGCCCGCATCCTCACCCAGAAGTTCCGCCTGGGCCTCTTCGAGAAGCCGTACGCGGACACCACCCACCTGGCGACCGTCGGCTCGCCGGAGCACCGCGCGGTGGCACGGGAGGCGGCGGCCGCCTCGCAGGTGCTCCTGAAGAACGACGGGGGCGTACTGCCGCTCAAGCCGACCCAGAACGTGTACGTCGCGGGCTCCGACGCCGACGACCTCGGCAACCAGGCCGGCGGATGGACCGTCACCTGGCAGGGCGCCTCGGGCCGGACGACCACCGGCACCACGATCCTGGAGGCGATGCGGAAGTCCGTCGACCCCGGCACCACGCTCACCTGGTCCAAGGACGCCACCGCGCCCACCGCCGGACACGACGTCGGCGTCGTGGTGGTCGGCGAGACGCCGTACGCCGAGGGCGTGGGCGACGTCGGCAACGGCCACGACCTGGAACTGAGCGCGGCCGACAAGGCGGCCGTCGACCGGGTCTGCGCCGCGATGCCGTGCGCGGTCCTCGTCGTCTCCGGACGCCCCCAGCTCATCGGCGACCGGCTGCCCGCCATCGACGCCCTGGTGGCGTCGTGGCTGCCGGGGACGGAGGGCGACGGCGTGGCGGACGTCCTGTACGGCCGGCGGCCCTTCACCGGACAGCTCCCGGTGAGCTGGCCGAGGTCGGAGAACCAGCTGCCGCTGAACGTGGGCGACACACGCTACGACCCGCAGTTCCCGTACGGCTGGGGCCTGACCACCCTCCACGGCACACCGACGGGAGGGGAGCCGGCGCTGCGGGCGATCGGACTCGCCGCCCGTGCCCTGCAGAAGGCCGGACACGGAGACTCCGCCGCGGCGCGGAGACTCGTCGGCCGGGCCCGGCTGATCGCGCAGGAGCGCATCGGGCAGAACGTCACGGAGAGGGCGGCGAAGCCGTTCGCCGAGGCCGACCACCTGCTGCTCACCGGTGACCCGGCGGGCGCGGTCGGCCGGCTGACCGAGGCCTTCCGCGCGGCGGGCTGACCGGCTGGACAGCGCGCCGGACCTTCCCGGTCCCGCCGCCCGCGGAGGCGGCGGGACCGGGAAGGTCCCTGCGGGGCCGCTGGGACGCACCGTGGTGATTTCGGTAAGACTCCGTCACAGAACCGTGAAGCAGGCGCGAGAACCTGGTGTTCACCTCAGCGCAGTTCGTGCGTTGTCATCGGGGGGAGTACCACCATGAGTTCCGTTCGCAGAGCCGCCGTCGTCCTCGTCGCCGCGTCCGCGCTGGCCCTGACCGCCTGCGGGCCTTCCGAGGACGGAGCCGCGGGCGGCCCCGAGGCGCCGACCGCGACGCCCTCCGCCGCCACCCCGTCCACGCCGGCGAAGCCCACGAAGCCCGCCGAGTCGTCGAAGCCGTCGACGCCCGCCACGCCGTCGAAGCCGGTCAAGGTGCCGACGCCCGCCAAGCCGGTCTCGCCGTCGACCGATCCGGACTACGACGTCTTCCCGTGCAGCACGTACGACGTGACGTTCACGGCGAGTCTGGCCGAGTCCACGAGCAGCAGCTACCTGCTGAAGGTCACCAACAAGAGCGGCAAGCCGTGCCGGGTGCTCGGCCACCCCGTCGTGACCTTCGGCGACCTGGACGGGCAGGCGACGAAGCGCGGCGCCGCCCCCGGCATCGAGGACGCCATCCGGCTCGCCCCCGGCGAGACCGCCTACGCGGGGCTCATGGGCGGCCTGAAGGGGCCCAAGAGCAAGACGGTCTCCTCGATCGCGATGACCATGGAGACCGATTCCGACCTGAAGCAGGTGCCGCTCAAGGCCTCGACGCCCGGCTTCAACGTCTCCGGGGAGAACTCCGTCACCGCGTGGATGGACAACGCCGAGGACGCGCTCAGCCTGTAGCCGCCCGCTCTTCCGCCGCGGCCGACCGGAGCCGACCGCGGCATCGCCCGGGGCGGGCGGGACTCACGGCGTGTTCCCGGCGTCCCTCGGCGGTGGCGCCGCGGAGAGACGCCAGGTCCGCCACATCCGGACGGCGAACACGCAGGTCAGCGCGGTCCCGAGTACCGCCCACGCGGCCGGGTGGGTCCACACGGCGGCGCCGAGCTGCTGCGTGAGCACGAAGGTGCCCATGGCGGCGACGAACCAGCCGAACGCCGTGCGCAGCGCGTCCTGCGGGATGCGGCCCGCGAGCCGGCCGCCCGCGAGACTGCCGACCACCGCCGCGGCGGACACGGTCAGGGCCAGGCCCCAGTCGAGCGGGCCGCCCGAGAGGTGTCCGGCGAGCCCGGCGAAGGAATTCATGCCGATGACGAGGAGCGAGGTGCCGACCGCGACGCCCATCGACAGCCCGCCGAGAACGGCGAGCGCCGGGACGACGAGGAAACCGCCGCCCGAGCCCACCAGCCCCGTCACCGCGCCGACGGCCAGACCCTTGACCGCGATGTGCTTCGGCGGCGGCCCGGCGGGGGTCCGTCGCGCCTTCTCCCGGCCGCGCCGGGGCTTGCGGAGCATCGCGACCGCCGTGACCGGCATCATCAGGGCGAAGACGAGGAGCAGGACCGTCCCCGGGACGTGCTCGGCGAGCCGCCCGCCGCCGTACGCGCCGACCATGCTGAAGCCGCCGAAGAGCAGGCCGGTCCGCCAGTGGACCCGGCGGGCCCGGGCGTGGGGGAGCAGCGCGGCGAGGCTGGTCACGCCGACCACGAACAGGGAGGTGGCGATCGCCTCCTTGGTGTCCTGCCCGGCCAGGTAGACCAGGATCGGCACCGTCAGGATCGAGCCGCCGCCCCCGAGGACGCCCAGGCTGAGGCCGACGAGCAGGGACGCCGCGACGACCAGGGCGGTCACGAGGCGCTCCGCAGCCCCGCGATCACCGTGCGGACGTCGGTGCGCGGTCCGCGGTTGTACGGCAGCTTGGACAGCAGTACGCCCATGGCGCAGGAGTTGCTGAGGGCCGCGTAGGTCAGGCCGGCTCCGATCGCGGTGCCGATCAGATGGGCGCCCGGGACGAACACCCCGACGAGGCCGGTGGCCAGGACGATCGAGCCGGCCACGAGCCGGACCTGACGCTCCATGTCCCACCGCTCCGGACCCCGCTCGACGGGCGAGCCGGCCGTCTCCCAGGCGACGATGCCGCCCTCCAGGACACGGAGGCCCGACAGCCCGGCGCCGGCCAGGACCTTCTCGGCCTGGGCGGCGCGCTGTCCGGAACGACAGACGAGCACGACGCCCTCGCCGAGGTGGGGAAGGAGCGCGGCGCGGTGCTCGATCAGGGTGTTCAACGGCACGTTGTACGAGCCGGGGATGTGCGCCGTACGGAACTCGCCGGGCGTCCGCACGTCGAGCAGTCGAGGTGCGCGCCCTTCCTGGACGAGCCGGTGCAGCGCGGCGGGCGTGAGGGCGGAGGCGGGGGTGGTGCTCATGGGATTCCACTTCAACTCGGTCCACACATACCCAGGGGGTGTGTGTGGGGTGGGGAGGGGCCCGGCCGGCGACGCGACCCGAGGGGGTGGTCAGGCGTCGACGGCCTCGGCCGTCGACGCCGTCAGGGCCCAGGCGGCGTAACCACCGAGGACGTCGGAGACGTCCCGGAAGCCGCGCTGTCGCAGCAGGCTCGCGGCGATGGAGGAACGGTGGCCGCCGGCGCAGTGCAGGACCAGGGGGCGGTCGGTGGGCAACTCGGGCGCGCGGTGCGGGAGTTCGCCGAGCGGGATGTGCAGGGCCGCCTCGATGGAACCGTTCGCCGCACGCTCGCCGCAGGTGCGGACGTCCACGACGACCGGCGGTTGCGCGCCCGCGAGGGCGATGCGCAGCTGCGCGGCGGTGACCCGGCTCGCGGGGGAGACCTCCTCGGAGAGTGCCTCCAGGGCGTCCTCGGGGTCGCGCAGGTAGCCGACGACCCGGTCGAAACCGATCCGGGCGAGGCGGGTGACGACCTCCTCCTCCCGGTTCTGCGGTGCCATGACGAGCAGCTCGGCGGCCGGGTGGAGGACGGTGCCGGCCTGCTCGGCGAAGCGGCCGTCGGCGGGCACGTTCACCGCACCGCGCAGATGCCCGGCCGCGAACTCCTGGGGGTCGCGCGCGTCCACCACGACCGCGCCGGCGGCCCGCAGCCCGGTGAACTCGCCGAGTGCCAGCGGACGAGGAGCCGAGGCGCCGTAGCGGGCGCGGTCCTTGCGGTTGAGCTCGGCGTCGTACGCGAAGTAGCCGGGCGCGGCCGGCTGCCCGGCGGCGACGAGCGCGACGAACTCCTCGCGGCCCATCGGCGCGCAGGCGTAGTTGGTCGCCCGCTGCTCGCCGATCGTCGACTGCCTCTCCGTCGACAGGTTCTTGCCGCAGGACGATCCGGCGCCGTGCGCGGGGAAGACCCGCACCTCGTCCGGCAGCCCCATCAGCTTGTTCTGCACGCTGTCGTGGAGCATCGCGCCGAGCTCCTCGGCGGTCACGCCCACCGAGGCGAGCAGGTCGGGGCGGCCGACATCGCCGATGAACAGCGCGTCGCCGGTCAGGACGCCGTACGGCACCTCGTCCTCGGCCCGCTCGTACACGAGGACGCTGATCGACTCCGGGGTGTGCCCGGGCGTCTCCAGGATCTCCAGGGTGACGTCGCCGAGGGAGATCCGCTCGCCCTCGGCGAGCTCGCGGATCGGGTACTCGGTCTCGGCGCGCCGGCCGTAACCGATCCAGGCGCCGGTCTCGTCCGCCATCTCCAGGTGCCCGGCGACGAAGTCGGCGTGGAAGTGGGTGTTGAGGACGCCGACCACCGTGAATCCGTGCGCGGCGGCGTCGGCCAGGTACTCCGAGACGTCCCGGCGCGGGTCGACGACCACCGCCCGGCCGGTGTGCTCGTCGGCGATCATGTAGGACGCCTGGGAGAGGCAGTCGAGGTAGTACTGCGCGAAGAACACGGCAATCCCTTCATCAGGAGCGCACGCCGATGCGCCGGGGGGCGCGGCGTGAGGGCTCGGGGGCCCGGATCCGCCTGGGCGGCGGCATGGGCGGTCGATCCGCCGACGGGCGCGGGGGTCGCGCACCGGGGCGCCGCCGTCCAGATACCCCCGTGGGTATTTTCGTGCTCGACCGTAAAGGGGTCGGCGCAAGGAAGTCAAATACCCCCCTGGGTATTTTGGATCAGCAGGGGCGTGGCCGTTTTGCCGGACCGGCAACAGCAGTGGCGTGAGCGGGGCGCGGTGGGCGACGGTGCCTCCGTGACCGACGACATCGCAGCGGGAACGCCCGCCTCCGCCCGTACCCCTTCGCCCACCGACGGATACCTCGGAGACCCCGCGGTGCGGGCGAAGTGGGACGACCTCTACGCCGACCGGGAGCGACTCTGGAGCGGCCGGCCCAACGGCGCGCTCGTGGCCGAGGTCGCCGGCCTCACCCCCGGCCGGGTGCTCGACGTCGGCTGCGGGGAGGGCGCGGACGCCGTCTGGCTCGCGCGCGGCGGCTGGGACGTGACCGCGCTCGAGGTCTCGGGCGTGGCACTGGAGCGGGCGGCCGGGCACGCGCGGGACGCCGGCGTCACCGTCCGCTGGGTCCACGCCACCCTGACGGAGGCGGCGCTCCCGCCGGCCTCCTTCGAGCTGGTCTCCGCGCAGTACCCGGCACTGCTGCGCACACCCGACGCCGCGGCCGAACGCGCGCTGATCTCGACCGTCGCGGTCGGCGGTGTCCTGCTGCTCGTCCACCACGCGGGGATGGAGACCCGGCAGGCGGACGAGAGCGGCTTCGACCCGGCCGACTACGTCTGGCCCTCGATGGTCACCGCTCTGCTCGACGACGACTGGGTGGTGGAGGTGGACGAGCAGCGGCCCCGCGTGGCACCCGACGGCGGAGCCGGTGCGCACCACACCCACGACCTGGTGCTGCGCGCCCGCCGACTGCGCTGAGCCCTGCTCGGCCGACCCCGGCACCGGAACCCCGAAGACACCGCCGAGACGCCGCGCCCGGGCCTCAGACCGGGCGCGGCGCCGGGGTGACGAAGGCGGACACCGCCTAGGCGGACTCCAGCAGCTCCTTGAGCCGGGTCAGGTCGGCGGCGACCGTGTCGGCGTCGCGTTCGAAGTCGGCGTCGCTCGTGCCCGGCTGCCGGCGGAGGGTGAACACCACTTCGCTTCCCGTGCCGTCGGCGATCACGCGGACCGGGTTGTAGAAGGTCTCCCCGGAGGGGAGCGTGACGTCGTGGTCGAGCACGCCCAGCTCGTTGCGCGGCGCGAACCTGACCGTGACGCGTCCCAGAGGGGAGGAGTCCGCGACCCACCGGTCCCCGACCTTCTCGATGGAGCCTCCCAACCCATGGGCCCACGCGGGCAGGTTGGCCGGGTCCGACGCGTAGGCGTAGACCTCGTCGACGGTCCGGTCGACACGGACGCTGAGGTGGCGCGATTCCTTGCCGGTGACGTTCATGGCGTCGACGTTACCGGCCGAGCGCCTCCGCCAGCAGCGAGGCGGTCCCGGCCACCAGAGGGTTGTCGGTGGGGGCGTCCTCCTCGGGCTGCGTGGTGAGGACGGCCAGGACGATCGGCGTGCCGTCCGGCCGCCAGGCGATCCCCACGTCGTTGGCGCCGCCGTAGCGAGGAGAGCCGGTCTTGTCGGCGAGGAGCCAGTCGGCGGGCAGGCCGCGGCGGAATTTCTCGGTGCTGGTGGTGTTGCGGAGCAGCCAGTCGGTGAGCCGCGCGCGGTCGTGGGGCTCCAGTACGTCGCCGAGCACGAGGCGGGCGTAGTCGAGGCCGATGGCGTGAGGGGTGGTGGTGTCGGTGACCCGCCAGGGCTCCGCCGAGTTGAGCTCGGGCTCCCACCGGTCGAGCCGGGTGACGCGGTCCCCGATCGAGCGGCAGAAGCGGGTGATTCCGGTGGGGCCGCCCAGCTCCTTGAGGAGCAGATTGCCGGCGGTGTTGTCGCTGAAGCGGATGGTGGCGTCGCAGAGTTCGGCGACGGTCATGCCGCCCGAGACGTTCTCGGCCAGCCCGGCGACCGGCGAGATGCCCGACCTGGCGACGTACGCCTGGGTGTAGTGGACGCGCCGGGCGAGGAACTCCCCGTCGCGGTCGAGGTCGCGCAGCACGGCCGCGACGGCGAGGGTCTTGAACACCGAGGCCATGGGGAAGCGTTCGTCCGCCCGGTGGGCCACGGTCCTGCCCGTGCGCAGGTCACGGGCGAACACGCCGAGCCGTGCGGTGTGCTCCCGCTCCAGACGCCTCAGCCGCGCCACGACGCCGCCCGTCCCCGGTAAGGCCTGCGCGGTTCCTCCGCCCAGCGCGAGCGCGGCCGTGAGCGCCGTGCCGACGCCCAGGGCGAGGGCGGTACGGCGGGACGGTCCTGGTCCGTTGGAGTACAAGAGGCTTCCTTCCGTGGTGATCACTGTCGTACGTGTACACGCCCCCACAGGCCGTCCGGTTTCGCCACACGGGGGCTGCGCGACGCTCTCACGGACCGGAAGCGGAAGCCTCAGCCCAGCTGCCGCCGGACCAGCTCGTGGAACAGCCCGGTCGTGTCGGCGAGGAGTTCGGCGGGCGTGCCCTCCTGGACGACGCGTCCGTCCGCCAGGGCGATCACCCGGTCGGCGTCCATGATGGTGGACAGCCGGTGGGCGATCACGACGCGGGTCGCGTTCAGGGCGCGGGTCGACTCGATGACGATCCGCTGGGCCTCGTTGTCCAGGGCGCTCGTCGCCTCGTCGAAGAAGAGGACGCGGGGTCTGCGGATGAGCGCCTGAGCGATCATCAGCCGCTGTCGCTGGCCGCCCGAGATGGTGCCTCCGCCGTCGGACAGCATCGTGTGCATGCCCATCGGCATGGCCTTGATGTCCTCGGCCAGGCCCGCCATCGCGGCGGCGGCCCACGCGTCCTCCAGCGGGTACGTGCCGGCGCCGCGGATGCAGTCGAGGACGGAGCCGGAGAACGGCTGGGCGTTCTGGAGGACGACGCCGCACTGGCGGCGCACGGCCGCCAGGTCCAGGGCCGCGAGGTCCTGTCCGTCGTACCGCACGGTGCCGGAGGCCGGCCGGTCGAAGCCGATGAGCAGCCGCAGGAGCGTGGACTTGCCGCAGCCGCTGGCCCCGACGATCGCGACGAACTCGCCCGGCCGCACCCGCAGGCTGACCCCGTCGAGGACCAGCGGGCCGTCCTCGGTGTAGCGGTAGGACAGGTTCTCGGCCTCGATCGCACCGGTCAGTTCGCCGGGCCGGGCACTGGAGCCGCGGACCTCGGGCGTCTCCCGGAACACCGGCCTGATCTGTTCGAACATGGGCTGCACGGCGGCGGCCGAAAGAAGCGCGCCGGTCAGCTGTGTGACCGAGGAGAGCATCATCGTGACGGCGGTGCTGAAGGTGAGGAACTCGCTCGCGGACAGGCTGCCGCGGGCCGGGCCCGCCAGGAGCGCGAACATCACGAGCGTGCACAGCGGCAGACAGACCGCGCCGAGGACCGCGAGGACGTTCTTGATCCGCCCGATGCGCCGGTGCAGTTCGCGGGTCCGGGCGAACTGCCCCGCCCAGGCGGCATAGGCGAAGCTCTCGGCCGCCGCGACGCGCAGCTTCGGCAGCCCGCGCAGGGTCTGGAAGGCCTGGTTGTCGAGCTTGTTGTCGAGCCGGATCAGCTGCCGCTGGTACCGCAGCTGCCAGAGGCCGAGGCCCAGGAAGACCGCGGCCGTGGCCAGCAGCAGGGCGAGCGCGACGAGGGCCAGCGGCACGCTGTAGACGAGGAGCAGCACCAGGTTGACCGTGCCGACGGTGCCGGCCTGGACGACCACCGGGCCGATGCCGGACAGGATCCGGCGGATGGCGCTGATGCCCATGGCGGCACCGGCCAGTTCGCCGGTCGACCGCCCGGCGAAGAACGTCGTCGGCAGGCGGAGGAGCCGGTCCCAGACGGCCGGCTGGAGGGTGGCCTCGACGCGGCCCTCCATGCGGAGGATCGCGGTGTTCTGCAGCAGCATGAACGCGGCCGACACGATGCCGGTGGCGATGATCGCGAAGCCGGCCTGGACGATCAGCCCGGTCTCGGCTGCGGGGACGTACGCGCCGAGCACCTTGCCGGTGGCGACGGGCACGAGGGCGCCGAGGGCGACCGCGACGAGCCCGCCGAGGAGCAGGTCGCGGAGCTCCGCCCGCGTCCCCCGGACGCTGAACCGGAGCAGCCGCAGCAGGCCGAGGGGCCGGTCGGGCAGCGGCCGGTAGAACATGACGGCCCGCGGTGCGAACGCCGCGGCCTCCGTCCGGCCGACGCGCTCCCGCTCACCGGTGGCGGGGTCGAAGGCCACGTACCGGCCGCGCCGCCACAGCAGGGCCACGGGGGTCCCGTCCGCCGCGCGGTGTGCCACGAGGGGCCCGCTGTCCTCGCGCCACCAGCGGTCGCCCAGCCGGACGCCGCGGGTGCGGATCCGGGAGGCGAGCGCGATGCGTTCGACGGGGTCGAGCTGTCCGGGGTCCGCGGCCGCGTCGGCCGGATCGGCGAGGACGATGCGCGCCTCGGCGGCGACGGCCCGGCACACGGCGTAGGTCGCGTCGTCGTCGGCCCCCCGGCCCCGAGGGGCTCCGCCGGAGCGGCCGATGGAGGCGAGCAGCGTGTCGTCGGCCCGCGTGCGTGCGGCCCGACCGGCCTCGATCCCCGCGGCCGCGCGGTCCTCGTGGTCGCGTTCGAGCTGCTCGATCCAGTCGTCCAGGGCGTGGAGCAGCCGGTACTGCTGGTCGACCATGCCCTGCCAGGTCGCGGAGTCCACGAGAAGGGTTCCGGAGCCGTCGCCCTCGTACCCCTCGTGGCCCGTCGCGTAGGCGGCTCCGTACGCGATGCTCCCGGGAGCGAGCCGCATCCAGAGGACGTCGTCGTCGGCCGCGCCCGGGGCGTCGCCGGGGCCGCCGTCCAGGGCCGCCTGGTACAGGACGCGCAGCCCGCGCCCGATGCCGAGCGCGAAGGCGTGCTCCAGGGGGCTGAGCGGGGCCTCGGCCCCCGTGCCGTACGCGCTCCGGTCCTCGTACCACTGGCCCTCGTACCACTGGCCGCCGGACGCCCACTGCCCGTACCCCTGCTGTCCGTACCCCTCCGGGGCGTACGCCTGACCGGTCGGGTACGGCAGTTCGCGCAGCTCGACACGGCGCAGCAGACAGCCCTGGGCGGGCCGGCCGATCAGGGTGTGCGCGGGGCCGTCGACCGGGCCGAGCAGCAGCGTGCCCGCTTCGAGGCGGCCCAGGAAGTGCCAGGGGCCGAGCCGCGCCGCGTCGACGGCGAACAGGTCGAGGGCGCCCTCGACGACGAGCCAGAGGACGTGCGGGCCTTCGAGGGCGAGGCTGCGCAGGCCGGCGCAGTCGACCGCGGTGCCGAGGGCGCCCAGGGCGGCGACGACCGGGTCCGGGGCGCCGCCGTGCCGTATGCCGGCGAGGTCGACGGGCGGGTGGGGGACGTTCACCTCAGTGCTCCTTGACCAGACCGGCGTACGTGCCCCGCGCCGCGACGAGCTGCTCGTGGCGCCCGCGCTCCACCACCGTGCCCCGGTCGAGCACGACGATCTCGTCGCTGTCGCGCACGGTGCTCAGCCGATGGGCGATGACCACGCAGGCGCAGCCGCGCCGCCGCAGGTTGTCGATGACGATCTGTTCGGTCGCCGCGTCGAGCGCGCTGGTCACCTCGTCGAGGATCAGGACGCTCGGGCGGCGCACCAGCGCGCGGGCGATCTCCAGGCGCTGGCGCTGGCCGCCGGAGAAGTTGCGGCCGTCCTGCTCGACGCGGCTCCGGATGCCGCCGGGGCGCCGGGCGACCTCGTCGTACACGGCGGCGTCCTGGAGGGCGGCGACGACGGCCTCGTCGGGGACGGAGGGGTCCCAGAGCGCCACGTTGTCGCGGACGGTGCCCTCGAAGAGGAAGACGTCCTGGTCGACGAAGGAGACGGAGGCCGCGAGGGCGCTGCGCGGGATGTCCTCCAGACGCATTCCGTCGATGCGGATCGCGCCCTCCCACGGTGTGTAGAGCCCGGACATCAGCCGCGAGACGGTGGACTTGCCGCTGCCGGACCCGCCGACCAGGGCGACCTGCTGACCGGGGCCGACGGTGAGCGAGAAGTCCTTGAGCAGCGGCGCGTCGAGGGGGCTGTAGCCGAAGGTGACTCCCTCCAGTTCGACGTGGCCGGTGAGGCGGCGGGTGGCGGCGCCCGGGGCGCGCCGGGTGTGCACGGGGTCGACGGGGAAGTTCTCGACGTCCCTGAGGCGGGCGATGTCGGCGGCGAAGTCCTGGACGCGGCCCGCCACTCCGTTGAGCCGGGTGAGCGGCGCGGTGAAGCCGGTCACGAGGGCCTGGAAGGCGACGAGCAGGCCGACGGTGAGATGGCCCTCCACCGCCCGCAGACCGCCGATCATGAGGATGAGGGCGCTGTTGAGCGCGGCGAGGGTGGGCGCGACGACCGCCAGCCAGGCGCTGGGCACGCCGAGCCGCTGCTGCACGTCGAGGGTGGTGGCGTGCTGTCCGGCCCAGCGGCGGAAGAAGCCGTCCTCGCCGCCGGTGGCCTTCATCGTCTCGATGAGCTGGAGCCCGCTGTACGCGGTGTTGGTCAGCCGGGCGCTCTCGGCGCGCAGTTTCTGCGTGCCGGTGGCCCGCAGATGGACGACGACGCGCAGGGCCACGACGTTGAGCAGGGCGATCAGCACGCCGACGACGGTGAGTTGGGGGTCGTACGTCCAGAGCAGTACGGCGTAGAGCAGGACGACGACGGCGTCGACCGCCGCCGCGGCCAGGTCGCGGGCGAGGGTCTCGGCGACCGCGTCGTTGGTCCGGAGGCGTTGGACGAGGTCGGCCGGGCTGCGCTGCGCGTAGAAGGCGAGCGGGAGCCGGAGCAGGTGCCGCAGGAAGCGGGCGCTGCCCAAGGTGGAGGCGATGACGCGCCCACGCAGCAGATTGGCCTGTTGGAGTGCGGTGAGCGTCCCGGTCAGGACGAGGGCGGTGGCCATCGCTGCGAAGACCACACCGAGCAGGGACGTCTGGTTCCCGATGAGGAACATGTCGATGTACGTACGGCTCAGGGCCGGCACCCACGCGCCGACGGCCACCAGGAGGAGGCTGGCGACGACCGCGGCGGCCATGGTGCCGGAGGTGCCGCGCAGCCGGGCCGGAAGGGCGGCGAGGACGCCGGGCCGGCTGCCGCCGCGCCGGAATCCGGGGCCCGGTTCGAAGGTGAGCACGATGCCGGTGAAGCTGGTGTCGAACTGGTCCATGGGGACGAACCGGCGGCCGCTTCCGGGGTCGTTGATGTACACGCCGGGCCGGCCCAGACGGCGGCCCATGCCCTCGTAGACGACGTAGTGGTTGAACTCCCAGAAGAGGATGGCCGGGGCGGGCACCTCGGCGAGCGCGGCCAGGTCCATCTGCATGCCCTTGGCCTGGAGCCCGTGACCACGCGCCGCCTTGAGGAGGTTCCCGGCCCGGGACCCGTCGCGGGAGACGCCGCAGGCGATGCGGAGCTCCTCCAGCGAGACGAAACGGCCGTGGTGCCCGAGGATCATCGCGAGGGCGGCGGCACCGCACTCGACCGCCTCCATCTGGAGCACCGTGGGGGTGCGGACGGTCCGGGGCCGACGGCCCCCGGGGACCTGCGCACGGCGTCGGGGCCCGCCCGCCGGCGGGAGCCTGCGGGCCGACCCGCGCGACCTGCCGCCGGACCGGGCCCGGGTCGGGGCGGCCGCCCGTGACGCGCTCACGGGAGCAGCCAGTCGACGGGCCGCTGCGCGGCGAGGTGGACGGCGCCGGTGACGGGCGTGCCGGAGACGGGCGCGTGCGGGGGTCCGTCCGTGGAGGACCAGGCGTATCCGGAGGCGGTGGCGGGGGAGCGGTCCAGGGTGACGAGCACCGCGACCGGATCGCCCTCGCGGGAGAAGCGCGCGGCGAGCCCGGCGTCGCCGAGGAAGGAACCGAGTTGGGCCTGCGTCTGCGGGGTGCGGCCGACAGCGCGGACCCGCCCCTGGAGCACGCCGAACCGGTCGCGCGGGACGGACTGGACACCGAGGTCGACCCGGGCGCCCGCGCGGATCGTGGCGGCGGTGTCGCCCGGCAGGTACAGGACGGCCATCAGCGGGGCGTGCGGGTCGGTCACGCGCTCCACGGTCGCCACGTCGGCCCCGGTGGTGACGACCGAACCCAGCCTCGCGTACAGCGTGGTGACGCGACCGCCGGCGACGGCACGCACCGGCCGGTCGCCCCGGTCCGTGCGGACGGTCAGCAGCGGCGCGCCGGGGGCGACGGGCCGGCCCTCTTCGACGAGGACGTCGGTGACCTGTCCGGCGACGGGGCTCTGCAGCAGATAGGTGCCCTCGGCGTGGGTGAGGAGGCCGGGGGCGTTCACCTTGGACGTCACCGTGCCGGTGAGGGCCCAGAAACCCGCGGCGGCCATGACGACGACGGTGACGGCGAGCACCAGACGGCCCTGGGGGCGCGCGAAGCGCACGGGCACGTCGAGTTCTTCGGGCGATTGCAGCTTGGAAAGCGCATTGCGGCGGAACTGCACGGACTATTCCTTCGACTGCATTCTCTCGTACATTCCGCGGTCGGGATTTCCGCGGTCGTTCTCAGGGGGCGACCGTGAACCCCGGAACCTCCCGGTTCCGGGGTTCACGGTCAATACTGGGCTCAGATGCCGGCGATGCCGGTGATGCCCGCGGTGTTCACCGAGACGCCGGTGATGCCGGAGGCCAGACCCGGGACGCCGGCGACGAGGCCCTCGACGCCCTGGACCGTCTGCAGGGAGCCGACGGTGCCGAGGACGTTGGTGACGTCGCTGGTCAGGCCGCCGACGAGGCCGCCGGAGATGGTGACGAGACCGCCGGAGACGGCGTCGAGGTCGGCGTCGGAGATCTCAGCGGTCTCAAGGTCGTGACGCATGATGCGCACCCTTCGTTCATGGGGGGAATCCGTCTTCTGCGGCCGCAGCGAGATTGATCAAATCACGTGAACGGCTGACCGGAGAAATTCGGTTGACGCCTCTGAGCGGGTGTTTCTGCACCTCGGGAAGCGGCCGTGCACCCAATTTCACGGAATGCCGACACCTTCTCCTCGAATCCGAGTAACAGATTCGGCCGTCCCGCCTCGCCCGAGGAACTTAAACGGACAGAACGGTGCCGTCCGGGCGGCCCCGGCCCCGGTGGTGTCGGGGAACGGTGAAGGCCCCGCCCCTCGACACGCACACGTTGTGCAGGTTTCCGGGAGGCATGCGGCGGGCCGGGGGCGGCCCGGGGCGCCTCGGCCCGGCTCAGGCCTCGGGAGCCATGTCGTACGTGATCCACATCGTGCGCGTGGCCACCTGGTCGTACTTGGACCGGGCGCGGTGGTTGTCGTCGGCGGTGATCCAGCGGACGACGCTCCAGCCGCGCTCGGCCCCGATCCCGCGCAGGGCGTCGAGCAGCAGGTCCGCCACGCCGGAGCCGCGGTCGGCCGGGTCGACGAAGAGGTCGTCGAGCCAGCCGCCGACGGACGCGGACAGCGGGCGCGCGAAGGGCCGGAAGTGCGCGAGCCCGACCAGCCGGCCGTCGGCTGCCTCGGCGACGAGGCCCTCCACCTCGTGGCCGGGGTCGTGGATCCAGGACCAGACGATCCGCGCGGCCTCCTCGGTCTGCTCGACCCGGTAGAAGTCGGCGTACCCCCGGTAGAGGGCACGCCACCGGTCGAAGTCGCCCTCGCGGACCGGACGGATCACCACGGCGGCGGTTTCGGACATCTCTTCACGCTCCTTGCGCACCGCTACCTGCGGTGCGGCCCCAGTCGATCACGCAGGGGACGGCCGGCTGAATTCGGCCGGGGACCTTCACCTCGCTGAACCCGGACGTGCTTCCCCTCTCCGTGCCCGGGGGCTCAACGGCCGCACGAAGGACCGTACTTACGGCTCGCTCACGCGGGCGTGCGTTAAGTTGCCCGCCATGACCGAACTCGGGCCCGCTCTCTGGCCGCCTGCCCCGCTGAAGACCGAACGGCTCGTGCTCCGCGAGTCCGAGGCACGGGACCGCGCGGCATTCGTCGAACTGTTCGCCTCGCCGGAGGTGGGCACCTACACAGGCGGCGCCCGGCCGCGCGAGGAAGTCGACCGCACGATGCCCGAGGTTCCCGGCCGGCGCCCCGGCTTCTTCGTCGTCGATCTCGACGGGGCGATGATCGGCATGATCACGCTCGACCGGCGGGACCCGGAACGTCCGGGGCACGTCCGCCCGGAAGGCCGGGAGGCGGAGCTCGGCTCCATGTTCCTGCCGGAGGCCTGGGGACGCGGGTACGCGGCCGAGGCGTGCGCGGCGGCGCTCGACTGGTACGCCGCCGCGCTCCCCGGCGAGCCGGTGGTGCTCGTCACCCGGACCGACAACGACCGCGCCATGCGCCTCGCGGCGAAGCTCGGGTTCACCGAGGCGGACCGGTTCGAGGAGTACGGCGCCGAGCAGTGGTTCGGCGCCCGGTCGGCGGTGAAGCACCGCACATGAGTTCCGCCGCCGGGCTGCCTCCCGACGAACGGGAGGCAGCCGGGACGGACGGGCGCCGTCGCGCGCCGACTACCTGGCGAAGCCGTAGTCCAGCAGCTTCTTGGCGTCGGCCAGCCTGTTCGTCTCGGACGGAGAGGCGAGGACCGTACCGATGACCGTCTTGCCGCCACGGGTGGCCGCGAAGACGAGGCAGTACCTGGCCTGCGGACCGGAACCGGTCTTCACGCCGATCGCACCGCTGTACGTGTTGAGGAGCTTGTTCGTGTTGGTCCACGCCATGTACCGGTAACCACCGCTCTTCGTGGTCACCTTCTGCGTCGTGGACTTCGTCTTGACGATGGCGCGGAACGTGGAGTCCTTCATCGCACTGCTCGCGATCTTCGTCAGGTCGCGCGGAGTCGAGAAGTTCTGCCCACTGCCTATCCCGTCGAACGAGTCGAAGTGGGTGTTCCTCAGACCGAGCTTCCTCGCCTCGTCGTTCATCTTCCCGATGAACGACTTGACGCGGGCCGCCCGCGTGGTGCCCGTGCCGAACTTGTCGGCCAGCGCGTAGGCGGCGTCACAGCCCGACGGCAGCATGAGGCCGTAGAGGAGCTGACGGACGGTCACCTTGTCCCCGACGATGAGCCGGGCCGAGGAGGCGTTCTTGGAGACGATGTAGTCGCTGTAGGCCTTCTGGATCGTGACCTTGGCGTCGAGGTTCAGGTTCCGCTGGGACAGCACCACCTTCGCGGTCATGATCTTCGTGGTGGACCCGGTCGACCGGCGGGTGTCCGCGGCCTTCCCGTACAACGTCGTACCCGTCCCGTTGTTCATGACGAAGCCGCCGGGGGCGGTGATCGACGGGACCGGCGGCGCGGCGTACGCCTGGCCGGCGAAGAGGCCGCCGGCCAGTACGGCCGAGGCCGTGAGCGAGACGGTCACGGCACTGCGCAGACCGAGTGTCGGAGTCAGCAAAGTCTTCTGCCCTTGGTAGAGATCGATGTCTTCCGGGCCCGCAGGGGCCGGGTCGCGCGGCAGCCGGCTCGGGTTCTGCCGGACCGCACGACAGGGCCGGACGCGGACCCGGCGCATGGAAGACGCACGAAAGGGCTTCAGGGATGCACGGCAGAGGCAGTGATCTTTCTCGGTCAGGAGCCGTGCGGTCAGGAGCCGTGCGTTCAGGCGCCGTGCGGGGCGGCCTGCTTCGCGGCGGTGACGAACGTACGGATCAGATCGTGGTCCTTGACGCCCGGAGCGGACTCCACACCGCTGGACACATCGACCCCCCAGGGGCGCGCCCGGCCGATCGCCTCGCCGACGTTGTGCGGTGCGAGCCCTCCGGCGAGCAGCCACGCGCCCTCGGGCCGCGCCGCCTCCAGCAGGGACAGGTCCCACGGCTCGCCGGAACCCGCCCGGGGCGAATCGAGGAGGAGCACCTCCTCGCCGTAGGCGCCGACACGCGTGTCGGGCCGGTCGCTCAAGGACGTGGCCCGCCACAGCCGCGGGAAGTCCCCGGCCGCGGCCGTGAAGTCCTCCTCGCGATACGCGGTGCCGTGCAGCTGGAGGGCGCCGACGCCGAGCTCACCGGCGATGCGGGCGGCCTCGGCGGCAGGGGTGTCGTTGACCACGAGAACGGACAGGACACCCGCCGGAACGTGGGCGGCGAGCCGCGCCGCCCGCTCCCGGTCGAGCCCGCGCACACTGGTCCCGCTGATCACCAACCCGACGGCGTCGGCCCCGGCCGCGACCGCCGCGTCGATGTCGGCGGTCGTCCTGAGCCCGCACACCTTCACGAACACGTGTCTCTCCTCTGCTGACCCTCGGCGCGGCACCCCGAGCCTACTCACTCCCCGCGTGCTCACGGACGGCAGACCGTCTCCGGGGAGGCGCCCCGGCACCGGGCGAGCGTCGTCGGGCGGTCACTCGCGGACCCGGGCGTCGACCGGAGGACGCGTGGGGGCGCCGTCCGCGTCCA
This sequence comes from Streptomyces sp. TLI_105, assembly GCF_900105415.1. GTDB lineage: Bacteria > Actinomycetota > Actinomycetes > Streptomycetales > Streptomycetaceae > Streptomyces. The sequence continues at coordinate 7,825,699 of NZ_FNSM01000001.1, forward strand.
GGCCCGCGAGGAGACGCAGCCCGTCCTCGGCCGGGCTGCCGGGGGCCGCGGACAGCACCAGCAGCTCCATGCCGGATTCCTCGGGCAGCGCGAAGTTCTCATGGTGCAGTTCGAGCAGTCCGACCAGCGGATGCCGGTACGCCTTGGGCCCATGGGTGCGGGCGCGCACGTCCGCACGGGCCCAGAGGCGGCGGAAGCGTTCGCTCCCCATGGCGAGCTCGCCGATGAGCGAGGCCAGACGGGGATCGTCGGGATGCTTGCCGGCGGCCAGGCGCAGATGCCCGACGACGTCGAGCGTGCACGTCTCCCAGTTCGCGTAGAGGCCGCGCTCGGCCTCCTCGAGGAAGATGTGCCGGGCGGTGTTCAGGCCGGGGATCGGCCGCCCGTAGAGGAGCCGGGCGAGACGGTTGCCGGCGAGGACGTCCAGACGGTGGTTCATGACCAGCGCGGGTGCGTCGGCGACCAGGTCGAGGACGCGCAGCAGCTCGGGCCGGAGGCGCCCGGCCGGCGCCTTCACGGGACGGCGGCGCTGACGGGCCAGCCGGTGGAGGTGCCCGCGTTCGGTCTCGTCGAGGCCGAGGACGCGGGCGAGCGCGTCGAGGACCTGCTCGGAGGGCTGGGTCGCGCGGCCCTGTTCCAGACGCACGTAGTAGTCGACGCTGACGCCCGACAGATGCGCGACCTCTTCGCGACGCAGCCCTTCGACCCGCCGGCGGCTGTCGGTGGGGATGCCGACGGCGGCGGGGTCGATGCGGGCGCGCCGGGTCCGCAGGAAACCCGCAAGATCGTCCATGCCCTCCAGTATGGCCTCGGCCGCGCCCGCGAAGGTGGCCCTGTCATTACCAGGAAGCCCGGTCCGACGGAAGGAGCGTCCCTGAACACCGGCCGTCGCGGAGCCCAGGATCGAAGACATCCGATCCGAAGGAGTTCCCCGTGAAGACGCTGATCGTCCACGCCCACCCGGAGCCCAAGTCGCTCAACAGCTCGCTGAAGGACCTCGCGGTCTCCACCCTGGAGTCCGCCGGGCACGAGGTGCGGGTGAGCGACCTGTACGCGATGAACTGGAAGGCGGTCGTGGACGCCGCGGACTACGGCCCCGCCGCCTCGAGCCCGCTGAAGGTCGCTCTTGACTCGGGCCGGGCCTTCGACGCCGGGACGCTCACCCCGGACGTCGTGGCCGAGCAGGAGAAGCTGTTGTGGGCCGACACGATCATCTTCCAGTTCCCGCTCTGGTGGTACACGATGCCCGCGATCCTCAAGGGCTGGGTGGACCGGGTGTTCACCTACCACTTCGCCTACGGCGTCGGTGAGCACAGCGACACCAAGTACGGCGAGCGCTTCGGCGAAGGCACCCTGGCGGGGAAGAGGGCACTGCTGTCGGTGACCGCCGGCGGCCCGCAGGCGCACTACGGGGCCCGTGGGATCAACGGCCCCATCGACGACCTGCTGTTCCCGATCCACCACGGCATCCTCTACTACCCGGGCATCGAGGTGCTGCCGCCGTTCGTGCTGTACGGCACCGACCGGATGACCGACGACGACTACCGGGGCGTCGCCGAGGCCTGGGAACAGCGCCTGCTCACCCTGGAGTCGAGGGAGCCGATCGCGTTCCGCCGACAGAACTTCGGCGACTACGAGATCCCCTCGCTCCGGCTGAAGGAGGGCCTGGAGCCCGAGGGCCGCACGGGCTTCGGGCTGCACATACGAGGCTGACCCCCGGCACCGGAGGCGCCGGGGGAGAAAGGACCGGGCAGGGACGGCTCGTTGGACCGAGCTCGCCATACCCGTCGACGGTGTCTCGGAGACGGGTCGTGACGGGGGCCGTTCAAGGCGGGAAGCCGTGGCAGGGGTGACAGGAGTCGAACCTGCGACATCCGGTTTTGGAGACCGGCGCTCTGGCCATCTGAGCTACACCCCTTTGGTGTGCGCACAGTCTGACACGGGGGTGGATCTCGATGCCAACCGATTTCGATTCCCCCGTTGACGACGGCGCGCTCACCGCGCCGCCTCCCCGGTGTCCCGGTCCCAGTCGCCGACGTAGGCCGCCACCCCGGACCGGCGGGCCTCCGCGAGGGCGGTGAGGCGGGCGAAGTCCTGCACCGGCATCAGCGCCCGCCACTCCTCCAACGGGAGGACCCGCACCTCGTCGTGCTCCTCGGGGGCGAGCGTGAAGCTTGCGACCTGCCGGTCGGTCAGCCGTCCCCCGTCGAAGACGAAGCCGACGGTCGCGAGCGGCCATGACGCGCCGGGCAGGCCGAAGACGGCCGCCAGCAGGCGCGGCGGTCCGGGGACCAGCAGTCCCGTTTCTTCCGCGGTCTCCCGCACCGCCGTCCGCCACGGCCGCTCGCCGTCCTCCGCGGTCCCGCCGGGCAGCTGCCAGGGGTGTTCGGCGCTGTAGACGGCGTGAAGCTGTACGGGCCGGTCGTTCATGTCGGTGAAGAAGAGCGCGCCGAACACGGTCGCCTTCGGCAGCGAGGCCGCGTACTCCTCGGGCGGGAGGAAGTCGGTCATCGAGGACCCCTGTCTCTGACCTGTGGGCATCTCGTCATCCGTACGAGATGATCCAGCAGCGCCGACAGGCCGGCATCACCCGCATGATGAAGCGCTAGGGTTACAGGTCAACGGGGCTTCTGTACACAGGCGTTCTGGTGTCCGAGTCGCCGTGTCGAGACGCGGCGGGGTTGTTCCGACCCGGCCTCCGGCTCCACGCCGAACCGCCTGGGGGACTCACCATGACCGAAGCTCGGATCGACGCCGCCGACACCGACGGCGACAGCGGCACCGACGGCGGCAGCGATGCCGACCGGGAGGCCGTCGAGCACGAGCGGGCCGAGCTGCGGGAGTTCGTCCAGGGGTTGAGCACGGACGACATCAAGTCGGGCAGCTGGTTCACCAAGCTCCTCGCCCAGGCTCTGAACTCCTACACCGAGAAGGTCGACTGGCAGTACTTCCAGGAGCGCTACGAGGGCGTGCCCGCGGACGCCGTCGTCGATCAGCGGATCAAGATGGCGGCTCGGTACGCCGCGCTCGAAGGCGGACTCTCCGCCGGGGCCTACACGGCGGCCGTCGTCGCCACCCTCGGGAGCCTTGGCGGTGCCTCGCCGGCGACCGTCCCGGCGGCCATCGCGACCGTGATGATCGACGTCGCGTTCATCACCCGGCTCCAGCTCCGCCTGGCCTACGACATCGCCGTCCTCTATCGGGTCCCGCTCGACCTGTCCGACCCCGAGGACATGTGGAAGCTCATTCGAGTGGCCTTCACGATCAAGAGCGGGGAAGTGGTCCGGGAAGGCGTGATCAAAATGGTCCCGGCCATGATGCGGCCGGTGATCAAGCGCTTCTACTCCGGAGCGGTGCTGAGTGCCGCGAAGGGGTTCCCCTTCGTCGGGAAGTTCCTTCTGCAGCGCAACGTCATCAAGATCGGCATCCCCGCGGTCGGCGTCCCCCTCGCGGTGGCGTTGAACCGCTATACGACGCTGCTCGCGGGGCGGCACGCGCAAGCCGTCTTCCGGAACGAGGCGCGGGTGATCGAAATCGCCGAGGGCCTGAGCAAGCGGAGCCGGCACCCGCGGTTGATGCTGTGGGTCGCGTGGCTCGTCATCGGGGCGGACCGGAAGACGGCCGATGACGAGGCGCTGTTGATTCGGCATCTGGTGAGGCTGGTACGGGAGCGGCATCAGGTGGTCGACGGGGAGTTCGCTCACCTGGTCGACATCGATCCCGCCGAGGTGTGGCGGCGCATGGACGCCGAGCCGGGGGATCTGAGCGACCTCCTCGACGTGGCCGACCGGGTGGCCGCCGTGGACGGTGCCGTCAACGCTTCCGAGAAAGCTGTGATCTCCGAGCTTCGAGAGCGCTGCCGCCGGGCCTGACGCGGTCATGGACCAGCTTCCACCAGGGCGAGGAGCTGACGCGTGAGGGGTCGTTGCCTGCCGGACGGCGGGCGTGAGGGCGGAACGCCGTCCGGTTCGGGCGAGGACCTGTGGGCTCAGCGGCGGAAGACGGTCACCCCCTCGACGATCGTCTCGTCGACCGACGCGTCCTTGATCTCCTCCACCGGCACGGCGAACAGGTCCCGGTCGATCACCACGAGGTCCGCGTACTTGCCGACGGTCACCGATCCGCGGTCCCCGTCCACGAAGTTGGCGTAGGCGCTCCCCATCGTGTACGCCTCGATCGCGGCGGTCAGGTCGATCGTCTGACCCGGCACCCACGAGTCGCCGCCGTCCGGGGCGCGGCGGGTGACGGCGGTGTAGAGGTGGGCGAGCGGGTTCATCTCGGCGACGTTCCAGTCGCTGGAGAAGGCGAGCTTCGCGCCCGCCTCGCGCAGGCTGCGGAACGCCCAGGCGTGCGACCAGCGATGCTCACCGACGCCTTCGGCCCAGTCCTTGCCCGGACCGGCGACGTCCGGCGCGCAGTGCCGCGGCTGCATGCAGGCCACCACGCCGAGCTCGGCGAACCGGCCGACGTCCTGCGGATGGAGACACTCGACGTGCACGAGCTGGTGGCGGGCGTCGCGGGGCCCGTTGGCGGTGCGCGCGGCCGCGTGCGCGTCGAGGGCCGTACGGATGCCGCGGTCGCCCGTGGCGTGCGTGAACGTCTGGAAGCCGCGCCGGTCCAGCCCGGTCAGCACCTCCGCGAACTCGCCGGGCTCGTAGAACGTGCGGCCCCGGTTGCCGGGCTCGTTGGCGTACGGCTCGAACAGAGCGGCCGTATGGGGTTCGATCACGTCGTCGATGTAGAGCTTGAGCGGACCGACGCGGAACCGGTCGTCGTCGAACCGCTCGGCGCACCGCTCGAACTCGTCGAGGTCCTCGGCGGTCGTACCGTGCGGATGGAACAGCGCGGCGATGATCCGCGAGCGCAGCCGGCCCTCGCTCCTCGCCCGCTCGAAGAGGAACAGGTCGTCGGGGGAGTTCTGCGGTTCGACGACGGTGGTCAGACCGTTCTCCGCGGCCATGTCGAGCGAGGCGCACAGACGCTTGTAGCGGCGCTCCTCACTCGCCCAGGGAAGGAACTCGGCCAACGCGCGCTGGCCCCGGCGGGCGAGGCCCAGGACGGCGAACCCGGTGACGAACCCGGTCGGCTCACCGGTGGCGGGATCCTTCTGGACCACTCCCCACGGCAGCCGGCCGGTGTCCCGGGTGATGCCGAGACGCCGGAGGGCGGCCGTGTTGAGCCAGACGCTGTGGACGTCGTAGGTGAACACGAGAGCGGGCCGGTCACCGGTGACCGGGTCCAGATCGGCGGCGGTGGGCATGCGTCCCCCGGGGATCGCCCCGTAGTCGAACGCCTCCGCCTCGATCCATTCGGCGTCGGGGTGCGAGGCCGCCCAGGTCCGGATGCGGGCGTGCACCTCTTCCAAGGTGCGGGCCCCGGCGAGCTGCACGCTGTCGGCGTCGGAGCCGAGGCGGACGTGGTTGTGCGCGTCGACGAAGCCCGGGAGCAGCATGCGCCCGCCGAGGTCGCGTATCTCGGTCGCCGGTCCGGCGAGCGCGGAGACCTCGGCATGCGTGCCCACGGCGCTGATCCGGCCGGCGGTCACCGCCACGGCTTCGGCGCGGGGGAGGTCCGGGTCGACGGTGTGGACGCGGGCCCGGGTCAGGACGAGATCGGGTGCGGGGCGCACGGAAGCTCCTTCGGGTGGTCGGGGAAGGGGAGGGGCGGGAGGCGTGGGAGCGGTGCTCGACGGGCACGGGAAGGGACGCGTCGGGCGCTGGTCAGCCGGTCCGGGTGACGTCGGCGGCACCGTCCGAACCGCCGGGGAACGCGTCCATCCCGGCCGCGGCGGTCGGCGCCAGCGCGGCGGCGCCGACCTTCGACGCGTCCGGGGACGTGCCGGCTTCCGGCGCCGGGCGGCACGCCAGGAGGCACACGGCGCTCACGGCCGCCATGGCGGCGAACGCGACCGCGACGGGGACCCAGGAGCCGCCGAAGGAGGAGTAGAGCCAGGTCGTCGCGGCGGGGGCCAGGGTGCCGAGCAGGCCTGCGGTCTGGAAGCTCATGGACAGGCCCGTGTAGCGGACGCGCGGCGCGAACCACCCCGAGGCGAGGGTGCCGAGGGAGGCGTACGCGATCGTGCTGGCGAGCATGGGCAGACACATGGCGAGCCACAGGCCGGCGACCGAGCGGGTGTCGGCGAGCCAGAACATCGGGAAGGCCGCGACCAGGTGCAGCAGGACGCCGATGAGCGTGACCCGGCGCAGGCCGTAGCGGTCGGCGAACAGCGCGCTGAGCGGGGTGCACACGATGACGACGACGGAGGCCGCGGTTCCGGCGGCCGCGGCCTGGGCGTCGGTGAAGCCCAGCTCCGTGACGGCGTAGCTCGACATGAAGGTGACGACGATGTAGTAGCCGCCGACGGTGATCAGGAACGCGCCCGTCGCGAGCAGCCACGTCTTCCAGGCGTGGCGCAGTACGGCGATCACGGGGGCGGACTCCTTGCCCCGGCCGGCCTGGCCCGAGGCTTCCTCGGCCCGTCGGGCGGCCTCGAACTCGGGCGACTCGTCCATCGAGCGGCGGATGACCAGACCGACGGCGACGAGCACCGCGGACAGCAGGAACGGGAGGCGCCATGCCCAGTGCGCCAGCGCGTCGTGCCCGACCAGCGCGGTCAGGGCGAAGACGCCGGTCGACAGGAAATAGCCGACACCGTCGCCGACCTGCGGGAACGATCCGAAGAACGCCTTGCGGCGGGGCGGGGCGTGTTCGACCGCGAACAGGACGGCGCCGCCCCACTCGCCTCCCACGGCCAGTGACTGGATCATGCGGATCAGCACGAGGAGCAGCGGTGCGAGGACGCCGATCTGGCTGTAGGTGGGCAGCAGACCGATGCACACGGTGGCGGCGCCCATCAGGGTCATCGACCAGATGAGCGCCTTCTTGCGGCCGTGCCGGTCTCCGATGTGCCCGAAGAGGATGGCGCCCAGCGGTCGACCGAGGGCCCCGACGAACAGGGTGGCGAAGGACATCAGGGTGCCGAGGGCCCGGCTCATCTCGGGGAAGAAGAGCTCGGGGAACACGAGTGCGGCGGCGGTGGCGTAGATGCCGAAGTCGTACCACTCGACGCTCGTGCCGATCATCGCGGCGGTGGCGATCTTCCAGGGCCCGGAGCGGCGTGGCGCCCCGGCGGGGGCTGCGGTGCCCGTGGACTGGCTCATACGTGGCTCCTTGGGGACATCGATTGGGTTCGGTGTGGACCCAAAATCGATGGGGCGACGTTAAGGGGGCCCCTGCGGCCTGTCAATAGGGTTCGACGTGATCCCAATAGACTGGTCGGACGGAGCCGAGCGGAATCCAGAGGCGAGGGGCAGGCCATGGGCGGGACGAGTGCGAGCCGGAACGACGGGGCGGGCAAGCGGAACGAGAAGGAGGCGAACGGCGCCGGCCCCCGGCAGGCGCCCTCGCACGCGGTCGTGGCCGACGCGCTGCGTCAGCGGATCGCGCTCGGCGGCTTCGGCCCCGGCGACAGGCTGCCGACCGAGCGGGACCTCGCCGCGGTCTTCGGGGTCGGCCGCAACACGGTCCGCCAGGCGGTACGGGAACTCGCCGATGAGGGGCTCGTCGTCACGACCCTGGGCCGCTCCGGCGGCACCCGGGTCGCACCGGCGCCCCGGAGCGGCCGCGACAGCAGGGCGGCGATCGCCGCAGGCATCCGCGCCTCCCTGCGTGACTACATGGAGTACCGCCAGGCCATCGAGCCGTTCGCGGCCCGCCTCGCCGCCGAGCGGGGCGCGGCGGCGAGCAGGCGCGGGCTCGTCGAGATGCTGGAGGCGAAGGTCGCCGACCTCGGCGAGTACCACCGCGTGGACACCCGGTTCCACCTCGGCGTCGCCGAGGCCGGTGGCAACGAGGTGCTCGCGGAGGCCGTCACGCGGGCGCGCACCGAGATGTTCGTGGCGGGCAACGCGCTCTGGCTGGGTTCGGACTGGACGCCGGTCTACCCGACCGACCGGGACTTCGGGCGCGCGTTCCGCGAGGAGCACGAGGCGATCGCCCTGGCGGTCCTGTCGGGCGACGGGGACACGGCCGAGCGCCGGATGCGTGAGCACCTGAAGGAGTCGCACCAGCAGTTCCTGGTCCTCCTGGACCAGTTCGCCTCGACCTCCGGCTGAGGGGTCCCTCCCCTCGGCGGGCGGGCGGGCGGAAGGGGGAGGGGCGGAAGGCGGGCGGCGCGCGAGATCTGGTTGACGAGCGCTCGGGGTGCCCCCTAAGGTCCTAATTGGATCCAGCGTGGATCCAATTAGTCGCTCGTTCCCACAGGAGCCCGCCGTGCACGCTTACGATGAGGACCTCACCCAGCAGGTCATGGGCCATCTTCTCGACCGGCTCCGCCTCGACCCTCCGCCGCTGGGCCGGCTCGGAGAGCACGAGGAGCTCGCCCTGGCGCTCAAGGGCGCCATCGGCACGGGGCCGCGCCGCCCGGCCGACGTGCTGCGGACCTACACGGACGCGCTGGAGCCGACGGTCGTCTCCTGCGATCACCCCGCCTTCCTCGCGTTCATCCCCGGCGCTCCGACGAAAGCCGCCGCACTGTTCGACATGGTCCTCTCGGCCTCGTCCCTCCACGGCGTGTCCTGGTTGGAGGCCTCGGGCGCCGTCGCCGCGGAGAACCAGGTCCTGCGCCTCTTCGCCGACCTGGCGGGGATGCCGCAGGGCGCCGGAGGGTGCTTCGTCAGCGGCGGTTCGGCCGGCAACCTCTCCGCCCTGATCGTGGCCCGCGACACCGGCAGGCGCCGCCTCGGCCTGGCCGCGACGGCACCCGTCAGGATCGCGGTGAGCGACCAGGTCCATTCCTCCGTCGGCAACACCCTGCGGATCATCGGCGTCGAACCGCTCGTCGTCCCGACCTCGGACCACCGGCTCACCGGTACGGCCCTCGCCTCGGCGCTCGAGAGGGCCTCGGCCGACGGCGGCGCCCCCGTCGTGGCCGTCGTCGCCACCGCCGGCACCACCAACGCCGGCATCATCGACGACCTCGACGGCGTCGCGGAGCAGGCCCGGGCCCACGAGCTGTGGCTGCACATAGACGCCGCCTACGGCGGCGCCGCCCTGTTCGTGCCGGAACTCCGCGCGCGCCTGCGCGGCATCGAGCACGCCGACTCACTCGTCGTCGACCCGCACAAGTGGATGTTCGCGCCGTTCGACTGCGGGGCCCTCCTGTACCGGGAGCCGCACCTCGCACGCGCCGTGCACACCCAGGACGCGTCCTACCTCGACGCGATCCACGGTGCGGACGGAGCCGACCACGACACGGACTGGAACCCCAGCGACTACGCCTACCACCTCACCCGGCGTCCGCGCGGCCTGCCCCTGTGGTTCTCGCTCGCCGTCCACGGCACTGACGCCTACCGGGACGCCGTGGCGCGGGGCGCCGAGATCGCCCGGTACACCGCCCGTCTCGTCGAGGCGACCGAGGGCCTCCACCTGCTCCGCGAGCCCGAGCTGACGGTCGTCCTGATCCGCCGCAGCGGCTGGCTGCCCGAGGACTACTACGCGTGGTCCAAGCGCCTTCTCGCCTCCGGCCTCGCGTTCGTCACCCCCAGCGTCTGGGAGGGCGAGACCGTCGCCCGTCTGGCGTTCCTGCACCCGGGAATCACCGAGGAGACGGTCCGAACGATCATCGCGTCCCTCGCCGACGGGTCCGGTCACGGTCTCGGTGAGCCGGAGCGGCCGTAGCGCTCCGGGAATTCGGGGACACGTTCACAAAGGTGGCGACTCCTTGCACGATCCTCTCGTCGGCCGCTCACCGTCACTCGGCGCGTGGTCAGATGGCGATCATGCCCGTTCGGGCGATGTCATCGAGAGCATGAAAAGGAATCAGGAATGAGCGACCCGACGAATCGACGTCCGCTGCCGCATGATTTTCACCCGCCGGTGCCCGACCTGTCGGTCAGCAGCAAGGACCTGACGGACGGTGGGGTCCTGCCGGACGCGCATGTGTACGCGAAGGGGAACTCCTCGCCGCAGCTGAGCTGGTCGGCAGGGCCGGCGGGCACCCGTGGCTACGCGGTCACCTGCTATGACCCGGACGCGCCGACCGGCAGCGGGTTCTGGCACTGGACGGTCTTCGACATCCCGGCGGACGTCACCGAGCTGCCGGCCGGGGCCGGGACCGGGAACTTCGAGGGGCTGCCCGCGGGTGCCCTGCAGGCCCGGAACGACTACGGCAGCAGGGACTTCGGCGGCGCCGCGCCGCCGCCGGGGGACGGTCCGCACCGCTATGTGTTCACGGTGTACGCCGTGGACCAGGAGAAGCTGGGCCCGGATGCGGACGCGTCGCCGGCACTCGTCGGTTTCCATCTCCGGTTCCACGCCATCGCCCGCGGCCGGCTGATCGCCGAGTACGAGGACACCGGAGAGTAGGCGCCCACGGTGCGGGAGCGGCCTGCCCTTCGTGGGGCGCCCGCACGATCTTCGCGTGTTCTTGCACGATTCTCTCTCCAACGGGGAGGAACGTGCCAGCCCGTGATGGGATGGGCGCATGTCCCTCGACGAGCTGCGCGACCTGCTGGAGCGGCACGCGCGACCTGACCAGAGCACGGCCATCGACGGCGTCCGGATCTGCTGGGCCGACCCGGGCGCCGAGCCGGAGTACTCGATGTCCGGCGTGATGCTGGCCGTCATCGCGCAGGGTGGCAAACGGCTCGCGCTCGGCGAGCGGGTGTACGAGTACGGGGTCGGCCAGTATCTGGTCACCTCGGCCGACCTGCCGGTGACCGGGCGCGTCGCACCCGGCGGCCGGGAACTCGGTTTCGGGATGACGCTGGAGCCCGCCGTCATCGCGGAGTTGATGCTCCAGGCCGGGCCGGGCGACCTGCCGCGATCGGCCGGGTCGCCTCGGCCGGGGATCATGGTCAGCGAGGCCTCGGCGGAGCTGATCGACGCGATCGTCCGGCTGCTCCGCCTGCTGGACCGGCCGCGTGACCGCCGGGTGCTGGTCCCCTTGATCAAGCGTGAGATCCTGTGGCTGCTGATGACAGGGGAGCAGGGCGAGGCGGTCCGCCAACTGGGCCTCGCGGACAGCAGCCTGAACCACATCACCCGGGCGGTCGACTGGATTCGGGACAACTACACCGAGGCCTTCCGGGTCGAGGACCTGGCACGTTCCTCCGGGATGAGCGTCTCCGCGTTCCACCGGAACTTCCAGTCGGTGACGGCGATGAGCCCGATCCAGTTCCAGAAGCAGATCCGATTGCAGGCGGCGCGGCTCCTGCTGGCCAACCGTCCGCACGACGTGACCGGCGTCGGCCACCGGGTGGGGTACGACAGCCCCTCGCAGTTCAGCCGTGAGTACAAGCGCCAGTTCGGCGTACCACCGAGCACCGACGCGGCACGCACGCGCGAGCGCGTCGACCACGCGTCCGCCGTCGTGCCCTAGAGGATGTCTTGCCGGTCCGACAAGGTCCGACAAGGTCCGACAAGCCGGTCCGACAAGCCGGTCCGGCCGTCCCCGAATCGCCGCAGAGACCTGCCGGAGAAGGACTGGACGGAGCAGGGCGGGGGGCCGTCGATAATTCCCTCGACATCGGCCGCGGTCATCGGTGACGCTTCACGCGATGACCAGAATCGACGACACGCCGCCCGCGTGGGACGAGCGCACCCAGCTCACCACGTTCCTCGACTACGTACGTGACACCGCCCGCGCCAAGTGCGAGGGCGTCTCCGCGGAGAACGCGCGCAAGGCGCTACTGCCGGGCTCACCGCTGATGACCATGAGCGGGGTGATCAACCACCTCCGCTGGGTCGAGTACTACTGGTTCCACGTGGTCTTCCTCGGCGAGGAGGACCGGGGCCCCTGGACCGAGGAGGACCCCGACCGCGAGATGCGCATCGCCGTCGACTTCCCGCTCCCGCAGCTGCTCGACGAATACGCCGAACAGAGCGCCCACCACCGTGAACTGGTCGCCGGGCACGGCCTGGACGAGCAGGCCCGGCGAGCCGTCCGCGACGGCCTCCACGTCGACCTGCGCTGGATCCTCCTCCACCTCACCGAGGAGACGGCCCGCCACAACGGCCACCTGGACATCCTGCGCGAGATGCTCGACGGCACGACCGGCGACTAGGGCCTGTCCGGAAAGTAGCGCCGTCTGCCCGGACGTCGCGAGCCAGGCGGGACTTTCCGGACACCCCCTAGGACGTTTTCCTGATCCCGGTCCTCGACCGGAAGGCCGCCCGTGCGGGCGTGACCGCGCCCGCCGACGCGTTCCGGCCGGCTGCCACCGCCTGACCTGGCAGACGACAGCGCCCACGCGCGCGCATGGCCCGGGATGCCGGACTGCACCTGGACACCGTGCGCACCCCGAGCCGGCCCGCGAGGCCGTCGAGCGCGGTGTCACGGCCTTCGTACCGGCCTCCACCGGGCGCCGGGCGAGGGCGAGTGCGTCATCGGCGCGGACGCGTGCGTCGAGTCCGTCCTGTTCCGGTCGGGGCCCTGTCGGTAAATGGGTTGAGCCTCGGCGGCGGCGCCGGGAGGATCGGGGAACACCGATGAGTTCTTCCCGGCGCCGCGGTCTGTCCGTGCGACCCGCCCCGAGCGGAGGACACTCACATGACGGAAGGCACCATGCTTGCTCCCCACGCGCCGCCCGCGCTCCCCGCCGCCCGCGTCACCGCCGTGCTGCGGATCCTCGTGCTGTCCACCTTCGTCGTCCTCCTCAACGAGACGATCATGGTCAACGCGATCCCGCGGCTCATGCGCGAGTTCGAGGTCACCGCCGCCGCCGCGGGGTGGTTGTCCACCTCCTTCATGCTCACCATGGCCGTCGTCATCCCGGTGACGGGATGGTTCCTCCAGCGCGTGACGACCCGGACCGCCTTCGGCCTCGCCATGGCGCTGTTCCTCGCCGGCACGACTCTGGCCGCGGCCGCGCCCGCCTTTCCCGTGCTGCTGGCCGCCCGTGTCATCCAGGCCGGCGGCACCGCCGTCATGATGCCGCTGCTCATGACGACGCTGATGACCCTCGTGCCCCCGCACGACCGCGGCCGGGTCATGGGCAACATCACCCTCGTCATCTCCGTCGCGCCCGCCCTCGGCCCCGCGGCCTCCGGCGTGCTGCTGCAACTGGGGACCTGGCGCCTGCTGTTCCTGGCCGTGCTGCCCATCGCCGGAGCCATGGCCCTCTTCGGCCGGCGCCAACTGGTCAACATCGGCGAGCCGCAGGCCGGCCCCATCGACTGGTTGTCCGTCCCCCTGGCGGCCATGGGCTTCGGCGCCCTCGTCTACGGCCTGAGCGGGCTCGGTGCCGAGGGCGCGGCCCAGGCCCCCGTGCCCCCGGTGGTCACGACCGTGGCCGGCGGCGTGCTGGTGGGCCTGTTCGCATGGCGACAGCTGGCACTGCAGCGCTCGTCCACACCGCTGCTCGACCTGCGCACCCTGACGTACCGGCACTTCTCCGTGGCGCTCGGCCTGATGTGCCTGTCCTTCATGGCCCTCATGGGCGGGTTCATCCTGCTGCCGATCTACCTGCAGGAGGTGTCCGGCCTGACCTCGCTGCAGACCGGGCTGCTCCTCATCCCCGGCGGCCTGACCATGGGCCTGCTCGGACCGCAGGTCGGCAAGCTCTACGACCGGCTCGGCGCACCACGCCTGGTCGTGCCAGGAGCCGCGCTCACAGCGGTCTGTCTCGCCCTGTTCGCTCTCACGGGCGAACAGACCTCGCCGTGGCTGGTGCTCGCCCTTCACGTGGCTCTGAGCGTCGGCATGGCGTTCGTCTTCACCCCGGTCTTCACCTCAGGCCTGTCCGTACTGCCGCCGCACCTCTACCCCCACGGCTCCGCCATCCTGGGCTCGCTCCAGCAGGTCGCGGCCGCCGCCGGCACCGCCCTGGTCATCAGCGTCATGTCGGGACACGCCGCCACGGCGGCAGCCGACGGCGCCGACGCCACCGGCGCCCTGGCGACGGGCATCCGGTGGGGATTCGGCGTCGGCGCCGTGATCGGAGGACTGACCGTGCTGGTCGCCCTGCTGGTCCGCACCCCGCCCGCCCCGCAGCCGCCCGCCGAGTCGGAGGTCCGGGACGAGGGCGGCACCACGGACAAGGCCGCCCAGTCACCCGCCTGCTGACGCCGGTCGGCGCACCGCGGTCCGGAGCTCAGGGACTGTCCGCGGTGCCCTCGTCCGTCGAGCGTACGAGCGCGGGCCGGCCCTGCGGCCCGCGCCGGGCGTCGTGCGTGGGTCTCGGGGTCAGCCCGCTGCGGTGAGTTCACCGCTGAGGGAGCCGTGCAGGCCGGCGCTGGGGCCGTTGAGGCCCGTGATCTCCACGGTCTTGCCGCGCCGGCGGTAACGGTGCTCGATGGCGTCGAGCGCCGCCACCGAAGAGGCGTCCCAGATGTGGGCGGCGGAGAGGTCGATGACGACCCTGTCGGGGTCGCCGGCGTAGTCGAAGCGGCCGACGAGCTCGTTGGACGAGGCGAAGAACAGCTGGCCGGTGACGGCGTAGACGACCTGGCCGCCGTCGGGGTCGATGACCGCGGTGACGTCCGCGAGCCGCGCGACGCGCTTGGCGAAGACGACCATCGCGGTGACGGACCCCGTTACCACGCCCACGGCGAGGTTGTGGGTGGCGACCACGCACACCACCGTGACGGTCATGACGACGATCTCGCCCGCGGGCATCCGCTTCAGCGTCCTGGGCGCGACGGAGTGCCAGTCGAAGGTCGCGAAGCAGACCATGACCATGACGGCGACCAGGGCGGCCATCGGGATGTCGGAGACGACCGGTCCGAAGACGATGCACAGCACCATCAGGAACACGCCCGCCAGGAAGGTGGACAGGCGGGTCCGGGCGCCGGAGACCTTCACGTTGATCATGGTCTGACCGATCATGGCGCAGCCGCCCATGCCTCCGAAGAAGCCGGTGACGATGTTCGCGATGCCCTGCCCGACGGCCTCCCGGGCCTTCGACGAGCGGGTGTCGGTGATCTCGTCGACGAGCTGCGCCGTCATCAGGGACTCCATCAGCCCGACGAGCGCCATGGCGAAGGCGTACGGGGCGATGGTGGCCAAGGTGTCGAGCGTGAAGGGTACGTCGGGCAGTCCGGGGACGGGCAGCGAGGCCGGCAGCGCGCCCTTGCCGCCGACGGTCGGCACGGTGATGCCCGCGGCGACGGTGATCACCGTGAGGACCGCGATCGAGACCAGCGGGGCCGGGACCGCTGTGGTGATCCTCGGGAACAGGACCAGCAGGGCCAGACCGGCCGCGAAGAGGAGGTACACGGCCCACGGCACGTCCCACAGCTGCGGGACCTGGGCCATGAACACCAGGATCGCCAGGGAGTTGACGAAACCGACCATCACCGAGCGCGGGATGAACCGCATCAGCCTGCCCACGCCCAGCGCGCCCAGCACGATCTGGAAGACGCCGGCCAGGATGACCGCTGCCACCAGATACCCGAAGCCGTGCTGCCGGTTGAGCGGGGCGATGACCAGGGCCACCGCCCCCGTGGCGGCGGAGATCATCGCGGGCCGGCCGCCGACGACGGCGATCGTGACCGCCATCGTGAAGGAGGCGAACAGGCCGATCGCGGGATCCACCCCGGCGATGATCGAGAAGGAGATGGCCTCCGGGATCAGCGCCAGCGCGACCACCAGGCCGGCCAGCACCTCGGTACGCAGCACCTTCGGCGACAGCCAGGACGGGCGGAAGGAGCGCAGCCGCGCGGGTACGGAAACGGCGGAGTCGGGCAAGGCGGGCAAACCTGTCGGGCGGGCACACCGCCGGAGAGCAGGCGAGCGTACGGGGGAGACGGAACGATCCTCCACGGTACCGGCGCCGCGCCCCGGCCGACCACGGCCCCTGTCGGATCCGAGACGAAGGCGTTGTGAGGGATTGCCCCGTTCGTCCGGGACCGGGTGCATGGGGCGTCGGGGCCGGGGCATGCGGATCCCAAGCGGGACGGACCCGTTGTGAAACGCACACGGAAGAGAAGGGCGGCCGCGATCCGTCGGCCGTCCTCGTGCACCGGAGGAGTTGTTTTCGCGTGACTGAGCACGTGTGGAGCTACAAGTCGACCGCGGGCCACCTGGCCGGTACCGATCTGACCGGCTACAAGGTCGAGGCGATCGACGGCGGCATCGGGAAGGTGGACAAGCACTCCGACGAG
The DNA here is from genome assembly GCF_900105415.1 of Streptomyces sp. TLI_105. Lineage (GTDB taxonomy): Bacteria > Actinomycetota > Actinomycetes > Streptomycetales > Streptomycetaceae > Streptomyces. The sequence continues at coordinate 7,841,803 of NZ_FNSM01000001.1, forward strand.
GTCGACGACGCCTATCTGGTCGTGGACACCGGGGTCTGGATCTTCGGCAAGGAGGTCCTCCTTCCGGCCTCCACCGTGGTCCGCATCGACCTGGACGACCGGAGGATCTTCGTCGACCGGACCAAGGAACAGATCAAGGACGCTCCCGAGTTCCACCGCGACAAGCACCTCGACGACCCCGAATACCGTCAGGTCCTGGGCACCTATTACGGAATGGGAGGCCCTTTCGGGGGCCGGACGATCTGAACCCCGCTGTGGAGGGAGGGCCCGAATCCGAGGATTTCGGGCCCTCCCTCCGTGCTTTTCCCGGTCCGGGGAGAACGGTCGAAAGCGGCCGGGGATCAAACAGGGGCCGGTGGGTAGCGGGGCTGTGCAGCGAAAAGGCGAAAAGACGGAAAGGCCAGGAGGAGAGGCATGTCCCGGGAAAACCGTGATGCGACGCAGGACGGGGGCCGTCCGAAGACCGCGGCAGAGGAGGTTCTCCAGGAGGTCGAGGAGGCGGAGACGGACCTGCGGCAGGACGACGACCAGGACGGCGAGGCGGCCGACGCCCTTTCCCCCAGCCGAAGCGCGCAGGAGGACGCGCGGCGGCGGGCGAGCGGGACGGATCCGGAGAACGACTGAACGGACGGCGGAGCCCTTCGCAGGGCCTTTCGGCGGTCCGCTCGTCGCGCCCCCGGTGGTCCTCGGCCCGGGACGGAGCACACGCTCCGTCCCGGGCCGAGGACCACCGCACGACACCGCTCACCCGTCGCCCGACGGCAGGTTCTCCTTGATCTTGGCGATGGCGAAGCCCCAGCCCTGGGACACCGTCGGCTTGCCGGGGACGGCCACTTCCGCGGGGTTCGTCACCACGTCCAGGAGCACCGGTCCGGGATCGGCGAGTGCCCGGCCTACGGCCTCGTCCAGCTCCGCCGGATCGGTGACACGGATGCCGCGGATCCCGAGGGCCTCGGCCACCGCGGCGAAGTCGGGGTTGTCGAGGACCGTCCCGAACTCGGGAAGCCCGGCCTGTTCCTGTTCGAGCTTGACCATGCCGAGACGGCGGTTGTCGAAGACCACGAGCTTGACCGGGAGCCGCTCGGACCGGATGGTCATGAGGTCGCCCAGCAGCATGCTCAGGCCGCCGTCGCCGCAGAAGGCCACGACCTGGCGGTCCGGTGCCCACAGCTGGGAGCCGATGGCCTGGGGCATGGCGTTGGCCATGGAGCCGAGGTTGTACGAGCCGATCAGCCGGCGGCTGCCCCGCATCCTGACGAAACGCGACAGCCAGACCGTGGCCATGCCGGTGTCGGAGGTGAAGATCGCGTCGTCGGCCGCGTGACGGTCCACCGCGGCCGCCAGCGCCTCCGGGCGGATCTCCTCGACCCGGTTGTCGAACATCGCGCGCACCCGCCCGAGGAGGCGCTTGTCGTGGGCGGGGTCGGCCAGGTCCGCCTGCCCCTCCTGCCACCGCAGGAAGCGCTCGCGGGCCTCGTCGAGGTGGGACCGGGAGTCGACCGGGGCGAGCAACGGGAGCAGGGCCCGCAGGGTCGCGCCGACGTCCCCGGCCAGCCCCACGTCCACCGGGACCCGGCGGCCCAGGTGCTCCTCCCGCACGTCGATCTGCACGACCCGGCAGTCCTCCGGGTACCAGTCGCGGTAGGGGAAGTCGGTGCCCAGCAGGATCAGCGTGTCGCAGGTGTCCAGGGCGTGGGCGGCGGCCGGATTGCCGATCAGGCCCGTCTGGCCGACCTCGTACGGGTTGTCCTCCTCGAAACCCTCCTTGCCCTTGAGCGTGAGCACCATCGGCGCCGCGAGGAGCTCGGCGGCGCGCAGCACCTCCTCGCGGGAGTCCCGGGCACCGCGACCCACGAGCAGGGTGACCCGGGAGCCGGCGGCGATCGTCTCCGCCGCCTCGGCCAGCGCCGGGTCGTCGGGCCGGGTCACCGCCGGGCGGGGCAGCGCGAACCGCGTCGGCCGGTCGTCCTCGACCTTCTGGTCGCCGAGGTCCCCGGGGACGGTCAGCACCGCCACGCCCCGGCGGGTCACGGCCGCCCGTACCGCGGACTCCAGCAGCCTCGGCATCTGGGCGGGGGAGGTCACGGTGGCCCGGTACACGGCCACGTCCCGGAACAGGAGGTCGTTGTCCACCTCCTGGAAGTAGTCCCCGCCCACCTCCGACAACGGCACCTGGCCGCAGATCGCCAGGACGGGGGCACCGCTCTTGGCGGCGTCGTACAACCCGTTCAGGAGGTGGACCGAGCCGGGTCCCACGGTGCCCATGCAGACCCCGAGCTCGCCCGACAGCTGGGCGCGCGCGCCGGCGGCGAAGGCCGCGGCCTCCTCGTGGCGGAAGCCGGTCCACTCGATGCCGTCCGTGACCCGGATGGCATCGGTGAGGGGGTTGAGGGCGTCGCCGACCACGCCGAAGACATGGCCGACGTCGAGGTCCACGAGACCGTCGACGATCACCTGGGCGACGGTACGGGGCATGAGGTCTCCTTTCACGAAGGACGACGACCGGGTCACCGGAGGGCGAACCGGTCCGGGTGAGCCGCCTTCCAGTCGCCTGCCCACGAAGGCGGAACCGATGCCGACGTGAGGAGCTGGCCGGCTTCGAGCGATGCGTACAGCTCGGCATGGGACCGGACGGTGTCCGGGCCGATCCGGCGCAGCAGCATCGCGGGCGTCAGGCCGCTCGGCTCGTCGACGCCCATGGCGGCCATGATCTGCAGGGCGCTCTTGACGGTCGCCTCCTGGAAGCGCTGGACGCGGCGCGCCTTGTCCTCGACGTCCAGGGCCCGGGCGCGCCGGCGGTCCTGGGTGGCGACCCCGACGGGGCAGGTGTTGGTGTGGCAGCGCTGGGCCTGGACGCATCCGAGGGCGAACATCATGGCCCGGGCGGAGTTGGTGTAGTCGGCACCCTGGATCAGCCGCTTGACGATGTCGCCGCCGGTGGCGACCTTGCCGGAGGCGCCGATCCGGATCCGGTCGCGCAGTCCCGCGCCGACGAGGGACCGGTGGACCGTCGTCAGGCCCTCGGTGAGGGGGAGCCCGACGGCGTCCGCGAACTCCAACGGCGCGGCCCCGGTGCCGCCTTCGGCGCCGTCGACGACGATGAAGTCGGGCGTGACGTCCTCCTCCAGCATCGCCTTGCAGACGGCGAGGAACTCACGGCGCGATCCGACGCACAGCTTGAATCCGACCGGCTTGCCTCCGGCGAGCTCCCGCATCCGGCCCACGAAGCGCACGAGCTCCCTGGGGGTCCGGTAGACGCGGTGGTACGGCGGGGAGAACACGGTGCGGCCCTCGGGGACGCCCCGGACCGCGGCGATCTCCCGGCTGACCTTGGAGCCGGGCAGCACGCCCCCGATGCCGGGCTTGGCACCCTGGCTGATCTTCAGCAGGACGCAGGCGACCTGGTCGAGGGCGGCCTTCTCGGCGAACTTCCCCGGGTCGAAGTCGCCGTCCTCCGTGCGGCAGCCGAAGTAGCCCGTGCCGATCTCCCAGACGAGGTCCCCGCCGGGGGCCAGGTGGTGCTCCGATATCCCGCCCTCACCGGTGTCGTGGGCGAAGCCACCGCGCCGGGCGCCCTCGTTCAGGGCACGGATCGCCCGGTCCGACAGGGAACCGAAGCTCATCGCGGACACGTTGAGCAGGGCCATGTCGTAGGGCCTGGCGCAGTCGGGGCCGCCGATCCGGACCCGGGGCGGTTCCGTGGGCACCGGGCGCGGGGCCATGGAGGGGACGAGGTGGTCGGTGCCCGGCCGGTCCAGCTCCAGCTCCGTCCCGAAGGGGTCCTCGGCGTCGGTCCCCTTGGCCCGTTCGTAGACGATGGAGCGGGTGTCCCGGTCGAAGGGCGCGCCGTCGACGTTCCGTTCGATGAAGTACTGCTGTACCTCGGGACGGATCCTCTCCATCGCGAACCGCAGGTGTCCCAGGAGGGGGTAGTTGCGCAGGATCGAGTGACGCCGCTGGAGCAGGTCGTACGAGGCCACCGCGGCGAGCAGGAGTGCGGGGCCTGCCGCGCACCACCACCACGGGGACGCCAGGACGGCCAGGAGGCCGGTGACGAGGGCGATGACGGCCGGGAGGCCCACGAGAAGAAGCGTCAGCATGCGGGCCGTCTGTCCCGGATCGGCCGGGCCAAGCGGGCCGCCGGAAGGGCACCCGGCGCGACGGACGAGGTTTGGGACGGGCGGGTCCGGCGAGACGACCCCCCATGAGTGCTTCGGAGAAGAGTGGACAGAATCCGTTCCGTCGGTCCGGCCCGTACGTCGCGTCCGACCGCGCCGGCACGCCGCGCGGCGCGGACCCCGTGGCACGGGCGGGGGAGGGGCGCACGGACCCTGCGGGGACACGCGGCCCGGTGACCATGGGGGAACTGCTGTTCCTTCCGGTCCCGTCGGCCGAGGAGACCCGTGCGGCAGCGTCGGCGGGCCGTGCCGCCGAGGACGGGCTGTGGACCGCCGTCCGCTCGCTCACGGCGGTGACGGCCGGTGCCGCCGTGAGCGCGACGGCCGCGGTCACCGCCGCGTACGCGCTGGGACGGCGGGCCGGGCGACGCGGCCGCGGCCCGGTGGCCCGGCTCTTCGAACGCCGCTTCTGAGGGACGAGGGGACCCCGTCCCTCCCCGTCCGTACATCCAGTCCATCTTGTCCCTGAGCACGTCTCGTTTCAGGAGGTCGATACGTATGGTTCCCCTGCTGCTGGTTCTTCTTCTCGCCCTGCTCCTCTTCGGCTTCGGCTTCGCGGTCAAGGCGCTCTGGTGGATCGCCGTGATCGTGCTCGTCCTGTGGCTGCTGGGCTTCGTGGCCCGGCCGAAGGGCAGCACGGGCCGCTGGTACCGCTGGTAGGCGGTTCACCCACGGGCGAACCCACCCACGGTGGTGAACCCGCCCCAGGCGTGGATCCACCCAGGCGTGAACTCACCCCGGGAGTGAATCCGCTCACGACATGAGCGAGCCCGGCACCCTCCGGAAGGAGGGTGCCGGGCTCGTCCACGTGCTCAGGCGGTCAGCACGGAGTCGTCCTCGGGGCGCGCGCCCGGCAGCCGATGGCGGGCCGCGATCAGTGCCGCGTCCACGTCACGCGTACCGGTGGAGACGCACAGGGTGTACGCCAGGTCGTCCATGCGCCGCCGCACCTCGTCGCTGCCGTTCTCCGCCCGGAGCACCTCGAGCGTCTCGTACTGCTCGATGAGATTGCGCAGGACCGCGGGATGGGCCATCAGCACGTGCTACTCCCCTCGTCGTCAGGGCGTCGACCGCCCGGCTCGACGCGCCGTGTACCCCCTCTCCGGCGTCGCATTCCGGAGAATGCGCGGAAGCCGGTCGACGGCGTGTTCCGGCCGTCTGACGCGGCACCGCTCTCCTCCTGTCGATCACGGAAGGGTAGGGTCGTCATGATTGCCGTACGGCAACGGTCGAGGCCGGAGCCGTCATGAGAGCGCGGGCGGTGCGGCACGTGATCGTGACCGGACGGCCCGTGGGCGGAAGCCTGATGGCGAACGAGGATGGGGCATGTCTGAGACGACGATCAAGGGCTCCTCGACCGGGGGGCGGCCGGGGCCGAGCGCGGTGGCGGAGCCCGAGCTTCGACAGCTCCTGGCCGGTCTCACGGCGGTGCGGGACGGTGACTTCGGCACCCGCCTGCCAGACGAGGCGGGCGGCCTGATGGGAGAGATCTCCAGGGTCTTCAACGGGATGGTCGACCAGCTCTCCCTGTTCACCTCCGAGGTGACGCGGGTGGCGCGTGAGGTCGGCACGGAAGGGACGCTGGGCGGACAGGCCGTGGTGCCCGGCGTCTCCGGCTCCTGGGCCGACCTGACCGACTCGGTGAACGCCATGGCCGGCAACCTCACCACCCAGGTCCGTGACATCGCCCAGGTGGCCACCGCCGTCGCCAAGGGAGACCTCTCCCAGAAGATCGACGTGGACGCGCGCGGCGAGATCCTGGAGCTCAAGAACACCATCAACACGATGGTCGACCAGCTCTCCTCCTTCGCCGACGAGGTCACGCGCATGGCCCGTGACGTGGGCACGGAGGGCATCCTCGGCGGCCAGGCCGACGTGAAGGGCGCCTCCGGCACCTGGCGCGACCTGACGGACTCCGTCAACTCCATGGCGGGGAACCTCACCGCACAGGTGAGGGCGATCGCCCATGTCGCCACCGCGGTGGCCAACGGCGACCTGTCGAAGAAGGTCGGCGTGGACGCGCGCGGCGAGATCCTGGAGCTGAAGACGACCATCAACACGATGGTCGACCAGCTCTCCTCCTTCGCCGACGAGGTGACCCGGGTCGCCCGGGAGGTGGGCACCGAGGGTCGCCTCGGCGGTCAGGCCCGGGTGCCGAACGTGGCCGGCACCTGGAAGGACCTCACCGACAACGTCAACTCCATGGCGAGCAACCTGACCGGGCAGGTCCGGAACATCGCCCAGGTCACCACCGCCGTCGCCAACGGCGACCTCTCCAAGAAGATCGACGTGGACGCCCGCGGCGAGATCCTGGCGCTGAAGACGACCATCAACACGATGGTCGACCAGCTGTCCTCGTTCGCGGCCGAGGTGACCCGCGTGGCCCGGGAGGTCGGCAGCGAGGGCCGGCTCGGGGGACAGGCGGAGGTGGAGGGCGTCTCCGGCACCTGGAAGCGGCTGACCGAGAACGTCAACGAGCTCGCCGGGAACCTCACCCGGCAGGTCCGGGCCATCGCCGAGGTCGCGAGCGCCGTCGCCGAGGGCGACCTGACCCGCTCGATCACCGTCGAGGCGTCGGGCGAGGTGGCCGAGCTCAAGGACAACATCAACGCGATGGTCGGCTCGCTGCGCGAGACGACGCGGGCCAACCAGGAACAGGACTGGCTGAAGTCCAGCCTGGCGCGGATCTCCGCGCTGATGCAGGGCCACCGCGACCTGGCCGTCGTCGCCGAACTCGTCATGGACGAGCTGACCCCGCTCGTGGCCGCCCAGTACGGTGCGTTCTACCTGGCCGAAGAGGGAGCGGACGGCGTCGAGCTGGGGCTCGTCGGCTCCTACGGCCGACCCGCCGGCGACCGGCGCAAGGACCGTTTCCGGCTGGGCGAGTCGCTCGTCGGACAGGCCGCCCGCAGCCGCCGCACCATCGCGGCCGAGAACGTCCCCGCCGACTACGTCACCATCTCCTCGGGACTCGGTCGGACGTCCCGCGGCAGCCTGGTGGTGCTGCCGATCGTCGTCGAGGACCAGGTGCTCGGCGTCATCGAGCTGATGTCCTTCAGCCCCTTCACCTCCGTGCACCGGGACTTCCTGGAGCAGCTCATGGAGACGGTGGGCGTCAACCTCAGCACGATCGTCGCCAACGCCCGTACGGACGAACTCCTGGACGAGTCCCAGCGGCTGGCGGGCGAACTGCGCTCCCGCACCGAGGAGCTCCAGGTGCAGCAGGAGGAACTGCAGCGCTCCAACGCCGAACTGGAGGAGAAGGCGGCCCTGCTCGCGACGCAGAACCGCGACATCGAGGCCAAGAACCTCCAGATCGAGCAGGCCCGGCGGGAAATCGAGGACCGCGCCCAGCAGCTCGCGCTGGCCTCGAAGTACAAGTCCGAGTTCCTGGCCAACATGAGCCACGAACTGCGCACCCCGCTCAACAGCCTCCTGATCCTGGCCCAGCTGCTCGCCCAGAACCCGACCCGCAACCTCACGGCCAAGCAGGTGGAGTACGCCGGCATCATCCACTCGGCCGGATCGGACCTGCTGCAGCTGATCAACGACATCCTCGACCTGTCCAAGGTGGAGGCGGGGAAGATGGACGTCAACCCGGAGCGCGTGGCGCTGCGCAGGCTCCTCGACTACGTCGAGGCCACCTTCCGCCCCCTCACCTCGCAGAAGAGCCTCGCCTTCGCGGTCTCCACCGCCGCCGGCGTCCCCGTCGACCTGGTCACCGACGACTCCCGGCTCCGGCAGGTGCTGCGGAACCTGTTGTCCAACGCCGTCAAGTTCACCGAGCACGGCAGCGTCGAACTCCGCATCGAACCGGCGTCGGACGACGAACTCCCGGCGACCGTCCACCGGGGCGGCCCGGTCGTCGCCTTCCGCGTCAAGGACACCGGCATCGGCATCGCCCGCGAGAACCTGGAGGCGATCTTCGGTGCCTTCCAGCAGGCCGACGGGACGACCAACCGGAAGTACGGCGGCACGGGTCTCGGCCTGTCCATCAGCCGCGAGATCGCCTATCTGCTCGGCGGCGCCCTCACGGTCGCCAGCACGCCCGGCGAGGGCAGCACCTTCACCCTCTACCTGCCCGTCACCCGCCCCGACTTCACGGAACAGCCCGCCCCGACGGCGGACGGCCGCGTCGGCCCTCCGGTCGCGGCGCCGGACCAGGGCGGCGCCCCCGCCCTCCCCGCGCGTCCCGGCACGCCCTCGACCCGACCGACGCGGCGCCTCCTCGTGATCGAGGAGCGCCCGCGCGGGCTCCTCGCGCTCGTCGCCGAGAACGCCGTCACGGAACTCGCCGACGACGGCGGTCGCGCCGACCGGGAGGACATCGAACTGATCGCCGTCGTCGGCCCCCAGGAGGCCGCCACCGCCCTGGCCACCCAGCCCTTCCACTGCGTCGTGCTCGACGTCGACATGGCGGACGGCGACGCCCTGCGCTTCCTGGACGCCATGGACGGGGACGAGGCCCTGCGTACCGTCCCCGTCCTCGCCCACAACAACCGCCGGCTCGCCGCCGACCAGGAGCGCGCCCTCCAGGAGATGGCCCGCCGACGGCCGCTGGAACTCCTTTCCAGCCTCGACGAACTGCGCGAACGGATCGCCCTGCACCTGTCCGCGGAGCAGCCCGGCGACGTCGTCCCTCTGGTCCGGGGAGAACACCGGGCCCTGGAGCCGCAGACCATCGACACCACGCTGCACGGCCGCACCGTTCTCGTGGTCGACGACGACGCCCGCAACCTGTACGCCCTCAGCGGCATCCTGGAACTGCACGGCATCACGGTGCTGCACGCCGAGAACGGCCGGAAGGGGATCGAGGCACTCCTCGCGCACGCGACCGTCGACCTCGTCCTGATGGACGTGATGATGCCGGAGATGGACGGCTACACGGCGACCGCGCGGATCAGGGAGATGCCGCAGTTCGCGGACCTGCCCGTCATCGCGGTCACCGCCAAGGCCATGCCGGGCGACCGGGAGAAGAGCCTCGCCGCGGGTGCCAGCGACTACGTGACCAAGCCCGTCGACGCCGACGAACTCATCGCCTGCGTCCGCCGCTGGCTGGACGAGGGATAGCCCCGTGGCCGCCCCCACCGGCCCGTACCGCACCCCGCGGCGGGCACCGCGCCTCCCCGGCGTGCCCTGCCCCCGCCCGTCCGGCGGCCCCGAGGCCGCCCTACCCGAGGAGTCGTCGACGTGAGTGGCCCCCACCTCCGGGACGGAGACCCGCACTCCGGCCCCCACGGGGAAGACGCTCCGGCGCCCGAGGTGACCGCAGCGGTCATCCCCGACCAGGCCTCCACCGCCGGCGACCGCCCGCCGGCGCAGGACCGCTTCACGGTCGGCCGGCTGACGGCCACGGTGGAACGGCTGCGCGCCGAGGTGCGCGCCGCGCACGCCGCGGCCGAGGGACGTGCCCTGGTCGAGCTCGCCAAGGGAGTGATCGTCGAGCGCCTGGGCTGCGGCCCCGCCCAGGCGGCACGGCAGCTCGCCGAGCTGGCCGACCGGGCCGGGCTCTCCCAGCTGGAGCTGGCAGCGGACATCATCAACCAGGCGGCCCGCGACCGGGTCGCCGAAGTCGCCGGCGATTTCCTCAGGACGACCGTCGGCGGGCCCGGCGCTCCCGGCCCGGCCGACGGGGCCGACGCCTCGGTCGGCGTGCGCCTGCGTACGGCCGAGAGCGCGGCGCTCAGCGCGGGCGACACCCAGTCCGTCGCCGAGTCGTTGCTGGCACACGCCCTCGAACCCCTCGGCGCCGTCGCCGTGGCGATCTGGACCACCGGCCCGGACGCCTCGCTGAGCCTGTGCGGCCACGCCGGTTTCGGCTCCGACGAGGCGGCCCGCTGGCACCACGTCCCGCCGGGCGTGACCACCGCGGCCCGACAGGCGCTCACCGGCCGCCGTACGGTCTGGTACCCCTCACTGGCAGCCGCCGGCGTCCCCTCGATCGGACGCGCACGCCACCCCGACGGCGGCCGGGTCGTCGTCCCCGCCGGGACCGGCGGCCGCATCCACGGCGTCCTGGAGATCTGCTGGGCCCGCCCGCTGGACCCCCAGCCCCAGGCCGTGGAGCGCCAGATCGAAGCCCTCGCCGAGCTCTGCGCCCACACACTGGAAGCCCTTCCCGCGCAGGCCGTGCCGACAGGCGCCCTCGTCCCCGGCGGGGACGGACCGCTGGAACTGGCCGAACTCGCCGACGGGCTCTACGACCCCGCCCTCGTGCTGACCCCCCACCTGGACGAGGCGGGCAGGTTGGCCGACTTCCGCATCCGGCACGCCAACGCGCACTTCCAGGACCCGGCCGGCCGGCCCCGGAGCGCCGTCGACGGGGCGCTGCTCCTGGAGGCGTACCCCGCGACGGCGGGCGGGAGCGAACTCTTCGAACAGATCGAGCGGGTCTACGCCACGGGCGAGCCCTTCCGCTCCCGGCGGACACGGCTGACCGCGCTCGTGGACCAGGTGCCGCTCTCCTCGCTCGCCGACATCAGCATCAGCCGGCACGGGGACAGCGTCTTCCTCATATGGCGCATCGAGGACGAGTCGGCCCGCCTCGCCAGCCTGCTGCAGCACGCCCAGCGCCTCGGCCGCGTCGGCGCCTACGAGGAGGACGTCCTCACCGGAGAGATCACCTGGAACGGCCAGCTCTTCGACCTCTTCGGCCGACAGAAGACGGAACCGCCCGTCTCCCTGCGCGACCTGGCGGCGCACGCCCACCCCGACGACGCCGACACCATCCGGCGCTTCCTCCACTCCGTCCTGCACCAGCGGCGGGCGGGTTCCACGGCCTTCCGCCTGCTGCGCCGGGACGGGGTCACGCGCCACATCCGGGTGATCGCCGAACCCGCCCTGGGCGCCGACGGCCGGCTCCAGGCGGTCCGGGGCGCCTACCAGGACATCTCGGCGCAGCACTGGACCGAGGTCGCCCTCACGGCCACCCGCGACCGTCTCGTCGCCACGGAGGAGGAGGCGGCGGAACGCAACCGGCTCACCCTCCAGCTCCAGCACGCCATCATGCCCCCGGCCAAACCGCCGCTCGACGCGCCGGGACTCGACGTCGCCGTGCGCTACCGCCCGGCCGAGTCCGAGTCCCTGGTCGGCGGCGACTGGTACGACGCCGTCGTGCTGCCGTCCAAGAAGGTGCTCCTGTGCGTCGGGGACGTGGCGGGCCACGGCGTGGAGGCCGCCACCGGGATGGTCGTCCTGCGCAACGCCCTGCGCGGCCTCGCCGTCACCGGCGCGGGGCCGGGACAGCTGCTGTCCTGGCTGAACACCGTCGCCCACCACCTCACGGCCCATGTCACGGCCACCGTCGTCTGCGGGATCTACGACCCCGAGAGCCGCACGCTGCGCTGGGCCCGGGCGGGGCACCTCCCGCCGGTGCTCGTCCGGAACAGCGAGGCGGTCGACCTGCCGCTGCTCCGAGGGCTGCTGCTGGGGGCCCTCGCCGACGCCGAGTACGAGGAGGCGGAGCTCCGGCTCGAACCCGACGACACCGTCCTGATGTACACCGACGGTCTCGTCGAACGGCGGGACACCTCCGTCCACGATTCCGTCGCCCAGCTGCTGGCCACCGCCCAGCTGCCGACCGACGGCCTCGAAGGACGGCTGGACCTGCTGCTGTCGCGCAGCAAGTCGGACACGGACGACGACACGTGCCTGATCGGCGTCCAGGTGACCTGATCGCCTGCCGCCGCCCCATCGCCCGCCCCCCTCCACTGTGGAAAGCAGGGAACATGTCCGAGCGAGAACCGAACCTGAACGTCGACGTCACGATCCGCGACACCGGGACAGCGGTGCTGTCCCTGGGGGGCGAGCTCGACATGGAGACCGCCCAGCTGCTCGACGACCACCTGGCGGAACAGCTCCGGCAGGGGCGGGCCCGTCTCGTCCTCGATCTGTCCGCGCTGGGTTTCATGGACTCGTCCGGTCTGAACGTCCTGATCAGGGCGGTTCACAAGGCACGCGCCCTCGGGGGAGACCTGTACCTCGCCGCGCCGACGTCGCCGGTGCGACGCATCCTGGAGATCACCGGAGTGACGACCACGATCCCGCCGCACGCCGGCGTGGCCGAGGCGCTGGCCGCTGCCGGCGGCGCGAGATAGACGAAGGGCGGTGCGGCCCTGGGTACGGGACCGCCCCGGGGAGAAAGGGAAGCGGGAGAACGTGTACGAGATCGCCGACGTGGAGCAGGCGCTCCGCAGGGCAGCTCCGCACCAGCTGGTGAGCGTCGTCGAGGACGCCCTGCGGAAGCACTGCGGTGCCCGGCGGGTGGAGCTCCGTCTGGCCGACTACGGACTGAGGACCCTCCAGCCCGTCGAGCGCATGCCCGGGGCGGCGCCGTCGGTCCCGATCCACGACAGTCCGCAGGGGCGCGCCTTCGGTGCCCAGGAGCCGTACATCACCCGCGGGTCCGACGAGGTCCTGGTCCACCTTCCCGTCACCGTGCGGGGAGACCGGCTGGGCGTCCTCACCGTCGGGTTGCCGCCGGGGGCCGACGTCGGGGCCGTGCTGCCCGGACTCGGCCAGGTCTGCGAGGGGCTCGGGCACGAGATCCTGGTGGCCGAGCGGGACACGGACCTGTACGTGCTGGCGCGGCGGGCGACGCGGCTCACCCTCGCGGCCGAGATGCAGTGGCAGCTCCTTCCCGGCCGCTCGTGCACCCGTCCCGAGTTCGCCCTCGGCGCCCATCTGGAGCCCGCCTACGCGATCTTCGGGGACAACTACGACTGGTCGGTCTCGGCCGGCCGGCTGACCCTGACCGTCACCAACGGCATGGGGGAGGGCATCGAGGCGGCCCTGCTGACGAACCTGGCGATCAACGCGCTCCGCAACGCCCGCCGGGCGGGTCTGGGCCTCGCGGACCAGGCCGCCCTGGCCGACCAGGCCGTGTACGCGCAGTACCGGGGCAGTGCCTTCGTGTCGGTGCTCCTCCTGTGCTTCGACCTCGCCACGGGCGAGGTGGAGGCCGTGGACGCGGGTTCGCCCCGTCTGTGGCGGCTGCGGGGGCCTTCCGTCGAGTCCGTCTCCTTCGAGGCGCAGTTGCCCCTCGGCATGTTCGAGGACTCCCTCTACGTACCCGAGCGGTTCACCGTGCGCCCGGGCGACCGCCTGCTCTTCGGCAGCGACGGGGTGTACGACGCCGTCTCGCCCGATGGGGAGAGCTACGGAGAACGGGCGCTGGCCCGCGCGCTCAGCGGGACGCGGCTGCTTCCGCCGACGCACGTGCCGCAGGCGGTGCTGCGTGAGCTCGCCGCGTACCACGGCGACACCCCGCTGGAGGACGACGCCCTCGTGGTCTGTCTCGACTGGTACGGGACCCCGTCAACAGTTGCCGTGTGACAACTGTATCCTTGGGGCAACACCTGGCTCGTGCCCGGTTGAACGCATCAAGGATGACCGGAGGGTGGCAGTGGGGACATGGAGTGTGCGGCCGGCCGACGCCGGCGGCGCGCGGGGATCAGGCCGAACTGACGTCCTTCAGCGGCGTGTCAGGGCGTGACGAGCCCGCCGGCGCGCCCTCTCCCAGTGCCTCCTGGAACCCGGTGAGTCCTCGCAGCAGCGCCTTGCGGCTCGTCGGCGACATGGAGGCGACGACCGCGAGCAGCGCCTCCTCGCGCTGGGCCCGCAGGTCCCGCAGGTACGCCTTGCCGTGGACGGTCAGGTGCAGCTCCAGCTGCCTCCGGCTCACGGAACTGGGCAGCCGCTGGACGAAACCCAGCGCCTCCAACCGGTCGCACATGCGGCTCACCGAAGGCGGCGCGGACCCGAGCAGGTCGCCCAGCGTGCGGAGGCTGATCCCCTCCTCGCGGTCCAGGCTGTACAGCACGCGCAGCTGACTCGCCGACACCGGCGTCGGCGACACCATGTCCCGACCGCGCTCCCACAGCACCTCCAGGAGCTCGATGAGCTCCCGGGCGGCCTGAGTCGTCTGCTGCCGCTCCCGCTGGGACGGGGCGGGGTTGGTGTTCATGCCTACCGACACTCCTCGGGCGTCCGGGGCCGAGGACGTCGGCCTTCCGACGGACCGGTCATCTCCACATCTCTCCAGAAGGCGGTACGGATTCGGTGGATCGACACGTGACAGTGGAAAGCGCACTGCGCGGGGCGGCACCACACCTCCTCCTGGACTCCCTCCGTACCAGTCTCGCGCAGCAGTACGCCGCGTCCTGTGCCGACCTGCTGCTCATCGACTACGGGTTCACGTCGCTGCGCCCCGTGCGGCCCGTGCAGACGCCCGCCGGGGTGCGGCACGTGCCCGTGGACACGGGGCCCGTCGGTCGCGTCTTCCGCACGCAGCAACCATATCTTTTCCGTGATGACGGGCCCACGGCGACCGTTTGCCTTCCCGTCACGGTCCGCGGCGACCGGCTCGGCGTCCTCGTGGTCCTGCTGCCCCCGGACCGCGCCACCCCGGGGACCGTCGAGAGCCTCGGCCGCGTCGCCGAGACCCTCGGACACGCCCTGCGCGTCGCCGACCGCCACACCGACCTGTACCGCAGCACCCGCAGGACGCGCGCCCTCACCGTCGCCGGGGAGATGCAGTGGGACACCCTGCCGGGCCGGTCCTGCACCGGTCCGGCGTTCGACCTGCACACCTACTGGGAGCCCGCCTACACCTCGGGAGGGCACCTCCTGGACTGGAGCGTGACCGAGGACGAGCTGCTCCTGGTCGTCGCCGACGGCGCCGGCCCCGGCACCCCGGCAGCCCTGGTGAGCACCCTCGCCCTGAACGCGATCCGCAACGCCCGGCGGGCCGGGCTCGACCTGGTGGGGCAGGCCAGCCTCACCGACCAGGCGCTCTACGGTCAGTACCGGGGGAAGAGCCCGCTCGCCGCCCTCCTGCTGCGCCTCGACCTGACCACCGGCGGGATCGAGGTCGTCGACGCCGGGTCGCCGACGCTCTGGCGGACGCGCGGAACCACGACCGAGCGCATCGAACTGGACCGCCAACTGCCCCTCGGCATGTTCGAGGACACCGTCTACGCCACGCAGCGCCTGCGCCTCCTGCCCGGCGACCGGCTCGTCTTCGTCGCCTGCGACCCGGGCGGGCCCCCGCCCGGCGGGCAGAACGAGGCGCTGGACGGTCCCGTCGCCCGCGCCCTGGCGCGGGCCGGCCACCTGAGCTGCGCGGACGCCCCCAGCGCCGTCGTCCGGGCGCTGCGGGAGACGCCCCGCGACGTACCGGACGCCGTCCTCGTGGTCTGCCTCGACTGGCACGGACCCGAGGCCGGACGATCAGGTACGGCGACGGACGGGGACGGCGGTCCGCTCCCGCCTTCCTCCCCCTGACACCACGGCGGTGGGCGTGATCCCCGATGCGGGCGGTGTGGAAACCGTGAAGAGGGGAAAGGCGGAGTACGAGGTGCCCAGCGCGCCCGCCCATCCGTACGAGGGGAGTGCCAGGGCCATGACGGACGCCATCACCGCGGAGCGTGCCACACCGGAGCCCCTGCTGTCCGCGAGTGTCGTGTTCGACAACGCCGCCGACGGCGGAGCGATCGGGTCCGCCCGCGCCTTCACCGCCGACTTCCTCGCGGCCGCGCCGGCCGTCCGGCGGGAACCGGTGACGCGGGACCGTGTCGACCTGGCGAAGCTGGTGGTCAGCGAACTGGTGACCAACGCCGTCCGGCACACGTCCGGCCCCTGCCGACTGCTCCTCGAGCTGCGCCAGGACGCCCTGGAGATCTCGGTGTTCGACCGCGCGGCGGCCGCCCCCGTACCCCGCGGACACGACCCGCGCCGCATCGGACAGCACGGCGTCGAGATCGTCATCGCGGTCTGCGAGAGCGTGACCGTGGAGCCGGAGCCGGAGGGCAAGCGGGTCCGCGCACGCCTCTCCCTCGTGCCGGCGGACGCCGAGGCGGGAGTCTGACAGCCGGCGTGCCCGCTCGGGCGCACCTCCTGTCGGACTCCCGTCTCGGCGGGAAGCGGCCCCCGGGGACGCCGGCCGGACCTCAGCGCCGCTCGTCGGACGTGCGGCGCCACCGCCGCCGGAGGGAACGGCGCTCGTTCTCGGTGAGGCCGCCCCACACTCCCGTCACCTGACGGGAGTCGTCCATGGCCCAGCGCAGGCACTCCGCCCGCACCGGACAGTGCCGACAGACCTCCTTGGCCTCGTCGGCCTGGACGAGCGCGGAGGGGCCGACCCCCACGGGGAAGAACAGATCGGGGTCCACCTCGCGGCAGGCCGCCGCCGCCCGCCAGTCGTCCATGTGGCCCTCCGGGGTGTCCATGTGATCCTCCTGGTGAATGCGTCGGTACTCGTCTTTGTTCGCCTCACCGCCCGTCCGCGACCGAAACCGCCCGGCGGTGATTCGTCCGGCACGGACAGGGCAACCGGAGGTCGACCGAGAGGAGCGAGTCGACATGACCACAGCGAAGGCGCACGTGTCCGGGACGGGGAGAGCGGTCCGCGGCGAGGCCGTACGGGCAGGCGCCCGGGCCGGTTTGGCGGCGAGGGGCGCGCTGTACCTGCTCGTCGGAGCCCTGGCCGTACGCATCGGTCTGACGGGGACGGGCGAACAGGCCGACCGGGGAGGAGCCGTCGCGCACATCGCGGCCACTCCCTTCGGCGCCGTCCTCCTCTGGGCCCTGGGCATCGGCCTTGCGGGGATGGCGGCGTGGCGCCTGTCGGAGGCGGTCCTCGGAGCGGCCGGCCCCAAGGGGGACAAGGCGTACCGACGCGCCCTGTCCGCCGGCCGCTGCGTCTTCTACGCCGGCTCCGCCTTCCTCGTCCTCTCCTTCGCGATGGGCGAGCGGGGGAGCGGCGAGGGCTCGACCGACCGGCAGAGCCGGGACCTCACTGCCCGCCTGCTCGAACTCCCGGGCGGCCGCTGGTGGGTCGGCGCGGTCGCCGTCGGCGTGCTGGCGGCCGGGCTGTGGATCGCGGGCAGGGCGGTCCTGCGGAAGTACCGGGACCATCTGGCATGGGGGCGCCTGACGACGTACCAGCGCCGCTTCATGGACGTGACCGGCGTGGCCGGCGGCATCGGGCGCGGTCTCGTCCTCGCCGCACTCGGGCTCTCCGGCGTGCGGGCGGCGACGGCGTTCGACCCGAGCCGGGCCAAGGGCATGGACGACGCGATCCGTTCGTTCGCACAGGCCCCGGCAGGTCCCTGGTTGCTGCTCACCGTGGCCGTCGGTCTCGTGCTCTTCGGAGCCTTCTCCTTCGGCGAGGCGAAGTGGCGCGCGCTCTGAGCCCGTTCCGTCTCGTACGAGAGCCCTGCGTCCCGGTCCCGCAGGGCACGGAGGAGCACCACGACGGCGAGGCCCTCAGGAAGGCCGGCGGGGCGAGGGCGGCCGGAAGCAGGCGGTGACGTCCTTGCCCCGGGGGCAGGGACGGGCCTGCCAGTCGTCGGCGAGGGCGTCGATCAGGAGCAGGCCGCGCCCGCCCAGGGCACCGTCGTCGGGGCGGCGCTGCTCGGGCACATGGGACGACGCGTCGTGCACGGTCACGTGCAGACACTTCTCGTCCCACGTCAGGATGAGCTGCGCGTCGCTGTGGGCGTGGACGTGGGCGTTGGTGACCAGCTCGGAGACGGCCAGCACGACGGAGTCCACCAGGTCCGGCGCCGTACGGTCCCAGCCGAGGGCCACCAGGTGCTCACGCGTCCAGTCCCGCGCCGTCTTCACGCCGCTGCTGACGGGCAGCGTCCGCGCCCATCCGACAGCTCTCAGTGAGGGATCCTGCGCCATGTCTCTCCTCCGCTCGGCCACGCTGCACGTTCCGTCTGCCCTGCCCCTCGGCGCAGGAACCCGGAAGCCGACGATTCGGCACGACCCGGGCACGACAGCTGCAACGGGGCGTACGGCGGCCGCTGTTGACGGTCCCGTACGCCCGGTACGTACCTCCCGGAAAGAAATTGGCATGGACTTGCATCGTCCGGGTAGGCGAGCTGCCATCGGGCCACGAATCCGGGTTCGGGACGAGGATGAGAGGGGAATGGTGTGACGGTCACCACGATGTCGACCACGGGCGTTGAGGTCGGGACGGGGGCACTGCCGGCGGTCCCGGACCCGCTGGCGGTCGCGCCGAAGGACGCGCGCGCCCTGTCGAAGGTCTTCTTCCAGCAGCTCACGGTGCTGGAGGAGGGGACCCACGAGTACCAGTACGCGCGCAACACCCTCATCGAGATGAACATGAGCCTGGTCCGCTACGCGGCCGGGCGGTTCCGTCACCGCGCCGACGAGATGGAGGACATCGTCCAGGTCGGCATGATCGGCCTGATCAAGGCGATCGACCGCTTCGAGCTCTCCCGGGAGGTCGAGTTCACCACGTTCGCCGTCCCCTACATCGTCGGCGAGATCAAGAGGTTCTTCCGGGACACCTCCTGGGCGGTCCACGTGCCCCGCCGCCTGCAGGAGGCCCGCGTGGAACTGGCCAAGGCGACCGAAGAACTGAGCACGCGCCTGGGCCGGATGCCGACGGTCAAGGAACTGGCCGAGCTGATGAGCCTCACGGAGGAAGAGGTCACCGAGGCGCGGCTGGCCTCCAACGGCTACAACTCCTCCTCGCTCGACGCCGCGCTGAGCGGCGAGGACGAGAGCAGGGACGCGTCTCTGGCCGACTACATCGGCAGCGAGGACCCCGCCATGGAGCTGGTGGAGGACTTCCATGCCCTCGCCCCGCTCCTCGACGAGCTCGACGACCGCGACCGGCGGATCATCCACTTGCGGTTCGTCGAAGAACTCACCCAGGCCCAGATCGGGGAACGACTGGGCTGCTCCCAGATGCACGTCTCCCGCCTGCTCTCGCGCACGCTGAACCGCCTGCGTGAGGGCATGCTCGCCGACAGCAGCTGATCCGGCGCCCCACGGGAACCGGCCTGGACCGGGGAACTCGCCCCGGGCCAGGCCGGTCACGCCCTCCTGACCCGAACCCCTTGAAGGGGTTCAGTGCTCGCAGAGGGAGAATTCTCGCTCGTAGAGCTGCTCGTTGTGTTCGTCGACGAAGAACTTGCGTTCCTGCATGAGCTGTTCGCGGTACTCCTTGGCCTGCTCGAGCGTCATGGTCGAGGTGTCGGACCACGGCTGTTGCGGCGGCACGTCGGAGGTCGAGACGATCTTCTCCGACGGGTCGACCAGGAAGAACGCGAGAATCTTGCGATGCCCCGGGCGAGTGGGACCCGCCAGGCGGAACGAGCCGACGCGGTGTTGCAGGACGTTCGGGAACGCCAGGCAGCGGCCCGCCGGGGTCGATGCCGACCCCAGCACCTGGTTCAGCGCGTCTTCGTCCTCCAGGCCGTAGACCTCACGCAGACCGTTGTCGTCGTTCTGCTCGTAGTCCGGGTCGTCGAGTGCCGCCCGGAAACTCAGCCGGCTTTCGGTGATGTTCTCGCTGTCCCAGTAGTAGATGCCGGTCGAGACGATCCGCTCGTTCAGCATCCCCTCGACATGCCAGGAACCGCCGGCGTACTCGGGCTTCTCCGGGGTGAGATGAATGGTGGCGAGCTTGACGATGACCTGGAGACGGCGGCCGCGCAGGTCGACCCGGGCGGATTCCTCGGGAATCTCGGGCGGGGTGAAGACCGGGGCGTCCGGGACGACCGGGCGACGGTTCTCCCACCAGTCGTCCTGGGCCGCTTCCCACGCACGGCAGGCTTCGGCGTGGGCCTCGTCATCACTGTAGGAGGACCGGTCCGGATACACCGGCTCCGAGTCGTACCACCCGTAAGGATCGGCCTCGATCCGCAGGGGCCGCGGACGGCGCAGATCGGTGAGCACGTTCTCCAGCAGCGGACGCATGACCGCGAACAAGTCCGGCAGGACGGAGGCCAGTTCGTGATGGGCCTCGGGATGGACGTTGTTGACGTACGAACGGAAGGCGACCTCGCCGTCGTCACTGACGTCGACGTCCGTGGGCAGCCACTGGAACTTCTCCGAGAACTCGTACTTCGAGTAGTGGTTCGTCGGGTTCTCCCACGCCCGCTCGGGCGCGCCGCTCACCTCCCTCACCAGGCAGAACAGTGAGGGATGGACCAGATCCAGTACCTGGCCGTCGGATCCGGGGTGCCAGTCCAGTTCTGCTTCGGGAACCTCTTCCAGAACCCGGACCGCCTCGCGCAGCCGGGACCTGAGCTTGTCGTCGACCAGCGTGTCCGACTGCCACACCCCGTCGACGGCGGACACCTCGACGCCGGTCCGCCCGTCCCGCAGCGCGGCGTAATGCGCGAGTTCGGCCAGCACATAACGAACCTGCGCTTCGGTGAGACCCTGGGCGACCGCTTCCCGCGTCCACCTGGCGACGATGTCGGCATCGTTCATCTTGTCGAACCATCCCGGCTTCGCCCGAATGTGTGAGCTGCACTGCATCATCTGAAGTTCCCGCAGCGTCCGGGGCGTCGCGAACGACAGGGAACGGGAAGCGTGAAAGGGCAGCGGGAAAGCGGACAGGCCGGTCAATTCTCTTGATCCTCCCGGTCGGTGTGCGGTGGCGGGAAGGATACTTCAGCGGACTGACACCCCAGCCGTGGTCCCTGCCGTCATCGCTGGGCGGTGTGAGCAGACGTGTCGCAGACTTCCTGCACGGTCTGCTCACCTCTGGACCTGCCCGCACCGGCGATCCCGCCGACCCCGTAGGGCTACGTGACGGCGCACTGCCTCGGGTTCATCGGCAGCGGTTCAGATGAAACGGCGAGTCGGTCGGGTGGAAGGCGAGGGCCGGGGCATTTCCGATGAGCTGGAGGGGGAGCGGGGGCACCGGCCGGCGAACAGCTTGAACCGGGGGAAGACGGGGAGGGGCTGGGGTCAGGAGTGCTCTTCACGGACGCCGGTCCCGACGGTGATGTCGACCAGGTCCGGGTTCGTGGCGTTGGGCTGGTGCGCGGCGACCGTGGTGTCCACGAGGACGTATCCGACCGGGAAGCTCCGCTCCCAGACCGCATGTTCTCGGACCTGCACCCGACCCCCAGCGTTGCAACGACCTCGTGTTCGGCCACGATACGTCGGCAAGGCTGTCGGGACGGGCCGCTGCCTGCTCGTACCGGCCTCGGCCCGGCGCGATCAGGCCGGCACGGGAGGCTTGTCCGTCGTGACGGCCGGGCGTGCGGTTTCGATGATGCTCCAGAACGCGTCGATGTCCATGGAGGGAAGCGCGCTGGAGCGGCGACCGGCGTCGGCATGCCGACCGGGAGGTTCCGGCGGCGATCGTGTGCGTAGCCACGTCGGGCCGCGCGTGGCCGCAGCTGCCGCCGGCGTCTTTCGGGCTGTCAGGTGGAGCGGCCCCTCGGCGGTTCGGCGAGTGGTCGAAGGCCCGGAACGCAGGGATGCCCGGACGGGCTCCTCACGGAACGCGCGAGGATGTTGCGTCCGTTCGGCTGGCGGATGCGACGCATGGCGCCGAGCGAGATCTTCCCTCGGGTAGCGTCGGCGACAGTGCAGGTCACAGAAGTGACGACTGCTCATTCCCGGTTTTTGTGAGGCGTGTTTCCATGACCCTGTCCATTCGTAACCAGCTCCCCGGCACGGTCACCGCCGTCACCCTGGGCGAGGCCATGGCATCCGTGAAGGTGCGCCTGGCCGGAGGCCAGGACATCACCGCCGCCATCACCGCCGACGCCGTCAAGGACCTGGGTCTGGCCGAGGGCTCCGCGGTCAAGGCCCTCGTGAAGTCCACCGAGGTCGCCCTCGCGACCGGCCCGGTCGAGGGCATCTCCATCCGCAACCAGCTCGCCGGCTCCGTCACCGAGGTCTCGACCGGTGGCGCCATGAGCTCGGTGAAGGTCTCCGTCGAGGGCGGGGAACTGACCGCCGCCATCACCAAGGACGCCGTCGAGGACCTCGGCCTGAACGCAGGCACGTCCGTCGTCGCCCTGATCAAGTCGACCGAGATCTCCCTCTCCGCCGCCTGATCGCCCCGATGGCCGGCCGGAGGGCGACCCGGCGCCCCTGCTCCTTTCCGGAGTGCGGTACCGGGCGCTCCGGCGTCAGGACCAGAGCTGCCGTCGCTGCCAGCCGGTGCCTTCCCGCTCGTACCGCAGCCGGACGTGGACGCGGGTCGCGGCGGCCTGCCAGAACTCCACGACATCCGGGACGACGGTGTAGAGCGTCCAGGCGGGGTCGACGAGGTCGGGCTCCGCTTCGATCCTGGCGAGGCTGTCCCGCAGTGCCTGGTCGCGTGCGTCGGGGTCGTTGAGGTAGCGGCTCTGGCGGCCGAGCAGGGCCTCGGCCCTGGCCGTGGTCGACCGGGCGAGGAAGTCGGCGGCCGAGCGGTCCGCGGACTCCGGCCGGACCGCGCCGCGGACCCGGACCTGGCGGCCGAACTCCGCCCAGTAGAAGGTGAGCGCGGCGCGCGGAGTGCCGACGAGCTGAACACCCTTGGGGCTGGAGCCGTGCGCGGCGAACTGGAAGCCCGAGGCGTCGACGTTCTTGAGTATGAGGACCCGCGCGTCGGGGTCGCCCGCCTCGTCCACGGTGGCGAGGGTCATGGCGTGCGGGTCCGGGATCCCGGCCTTGACGGCCTCGCTCAGCCACGTGAGGAAGAGCTCCGACGGCTCGGTCGGGGTCTCGTGCGGTGCGAAGTCGGGCAGTGGGCGGGCGAACACCTCGATGCCACGCAGCCAGTCCCGCACCGTGGAGGCGTCGTGGTCCGTCATGTCGTTCTCGCTTCCTTCCGGCTGATCATTCGGCTGGTCAGAGGGGGACGACCGTCGTCTCGGTCGCTTTGACGCTGGTCCAGACGGGCACCCCGTCGGCGAGGCCCAGTTCGGCGGCGGCTTGTGGGGTGATCTCGGCGACGAGGTCGGGCGCGGTGTCGGAGGTGATCAGGACGCGTAGGCGGCTGCCGCTGGTGGTGATCTCGCGTACGGTGCCGGACCAGATGTTACGGGGGCTGCCGGCCGGCCTCTCGCGGTGGATCGACACCGCCTCGGGCGCGACGATCGCGAGGGCGGGGGTGCCGGGGGGCGGTGGGTCGGCCGCGACGAGGGTGCCGCCGCCGTCGAGCGCGAGGCCTTCGGGGGTGGTGGTGCCGGGCCAGGCGTTGCGGCCGAGCATGCGGGCGACCCAGGGGGAGCGGGGGTGGCGGGTGACTTCGGCGGGGCTGTCGTCCTGCAGGGCGCGGCCGTCGTCGAGGACGAGCACGCGGTCGGCGAGGGAGACTGCTTCGACGGGGTCGTGGGTGACGATGAGGCAGACACCCCCGAAGCCGGTCAGGTGCGTGCGCAGGGTGTGGCGGACGTGGGCGCGGGTGGTCTGGTCGAGGGCGGCGAGCGGTTCGTCGAGGACGAGGAGGCGGGGCCGGGCGGCCAGCGCCCGGGCGAGGGCGACGCGTTGGGCCTGGCCGCCGGAGAGCTGGGTCGGTCTGCGGTGAGCCAGATGGCCGACGCCGAGCCGGTCGAGCCAGGTCTGGGCCTCGCGCCGTGCCTCCGCCCGGGCGACGCCCTGGGAGCGGAGGCCGTAGGCGGTGTTGGCGAGTGCCGTCAGGTGGGGGAAGAGGGCGCCGTCCTGCGGCACCCAGGCGACCCGGCGGCGGTGTGGGGGAAGGCCCGTGACGTCGGTGGTGCCGAGGGTGAGGTGGGCGTGGGCGCGGGGGGTGAGGCCGAGGAGGGCGCGGAGCAGGGTGGTCTTGCCGGCGCCGTTCGGTCCCACGACGGCGATGGTGGTGCCCGGTTCGGCGTCGAGGGTGAGTCGGGTGAAGCCGGTGACCTCGGCGTGTAGGGACCAGCGTTCGCCGGACTCGTTCGCCTCGGGCGAGAGGGGCGTGGGGCTTCCCTCGGGGCCGGGGCCGGGGCCGGGGCCGGGGTCGGGGTCGGCTTCGGGGGCGGGCCGGGGCTTCCGGTCGGCCGGGGTGCCGGTCCACCGTCCGCGCAGGGCGACGAGTACGGCCATGGCGATGGCGAGCAGCAGCAGGGAGACGGAGGTCGCGGCCTCGGGTTCGTCCTGCAGCAGCAGGTAGACCTGGAGGGGGAGGGTCTGGGTGGTGCCGGGGAGGTTGCCGGCGAAGGTGATGGTCGCGCCGAACTCGCCCAGCGCGCGTGCCCAGGTCAGGGCGGCGCCGGCGACGACGCCGGGCGCGACCATGGGCAGCGTGACGGTGAAGAAGACGCGGACCGGTGAGGCACCGAGGGAGGCCGCCGTCTCCTCGTAGCGCGGCCGCAGTCCGCCGAGCGCGCCCTCCAGGCTGATGACCAGGAACGGCATGGCGACGAACGTGGCCGCGAGGACGGCGCCCGAGGTGTGGAACGGCAGCGTGATGCCGAACGTCGACTCCAGCCACGGTCCGAGGAGTCCCCGCCGCCCGAAGGCGAGCAGCAGCGCCACACCGCCGACGGTGGGCGGCAGCACCATCGGCAGCAGCACCAGCGAGCGGACGAGGGCCTTGCCGGGGAAGGACACCCGGGCGAGGAGCCAGGCCAGCGGGACGCCGAGCAGCAGCGAGAGGCCGAGCGCCCAGAACGACACGAGCAGCGAGAGCTTCAGCGCCCGGACGGTGCCCGGCGAGCTCAGGTGACCGGCGAGCTCGCCCCACTCGGTCCGCGCGAGGATCCCGACCAGGGGCAGCGTCAGGAACGCCACGGCCGCCAGCGCGGGCAGCGCCAGCATGAGGGGGGGACGGGTGCCGGAGGTGCGTACGCCTGCTCGTTTCATCGATGATCCCGAAGAGATGACGGCATGGAGGACGAGGGGCTGTCCGTCCCCCCGGTACGGGCAGCCCCTCGCGATCTGTGAGATCCCGGACGGTTACGGCTTCTGGAAGCCGGCGTCCTGGAGGATCTTCTGGCCCTCCGGGGAGGAGAGCCAGGCGACGAACGCGGCGGCGGCCTCGGTGTTCTTGGAGTCCTTGAGCGTAGCGGCGGGGTACTGGGCGACGGCGTTCTGCGCGTCGGGGATCTCGACGGCGTCGACCTTGTCCTTGGCGCTCTCGGCGTCCGTCTTGTAGACGAGGCCGGCGTCGGCCTCACCCAGCTCGACCTTGCTGAGCACCGCGCGGACGTTGGGCTCCTGGGAGACCGGCTTCACGGTGATCTTCTGGGCGTCGAGGATCTTCTTGCTGTACTTGCCGGCCGGTACCTCGGGGGCGGCGAGGACGACCTTGAGCTTGGTGTCCGCGAGGTCCTTCAACTCGTCGACCTTGAAGGGGTTGCCCTTGCCGGTGGCGATGACGAGCCGGTTCTTCGCGATGACCGCCGGGGTGTTCGTGTCGGCCTTCACCTTGTCCATGCTCTTGGTGTCGGCGGTGACCAGGACGTCGGCGGGCGAGCCCTGGGCGACCTGGGCGACGAGCTCCTGCGAGCCGGCGAAGGAGAAGGTGAGCTTCGTGCCCGGGTGGGACTTCTCGTAGGCGGCACCGGCCGTCTTGAACACGTCCGTCAGGGACGCGGCCGCGAGGACGGTCAGGTTCGCCTGCGGCGCGGAGCCCGAGCCGGAGCCCGCCGAGCCGCCGGTGTCCTTCTTGCCGTCGTCGCCCGACGAGCAGGCTGCGAGCGGCACCAGCAGGGCGGCGGTGAGGACGGCGGCGGCCGTACGGCGTCTGGCAGGGGTGAGAGCGAGGGACATGAGGTCTGGTCTCCTGGGGACGAACGGGAAGATGCGGCGGGAGGCCGGCCGCGCCGGCGGCCGAGACGTATGGGTGGTGCGTGAGGGGTCGGGGGATCAGGTGCGGTCGATGTGCACGCTGGTCGACTTCACGCGGGCGGTGGCCTGCATGCCGACTTCCAGTCCCAGCTCCTCCACGGCCTCACGGGTGAGGAGGGAGACCAGGCGGTGCGGTCCGGCCTGGATGGTGACCTGGGCCGCGATGTCACCGAGCCTGATCGCCGTGACGATGCCGGGGAACGCGTTGCGCGCCGTCGTGTACGACACGTCCTCGTCGTCGCCCTGCGCGATCTCCACGGAGAACGCGGCCAGCGACTTGCCGTCGATGACGCGCCGACCGCTCTCGTCGCGGTGGGTCGCGACCCGGCCCGCGTCCGCCCAGCGCCGCGCGGTGTCCGGGCTCACGCCCAGCAGACGAGCGGCCTGCCCGATGGTGTAGGACTGCATATGCGACACCGTAGGGCTCCCTGGCTCTCATCTGCAACAAAGCCGTAGGACCCTCCATCGCGAATGAGAGGAGGCTTGGAGGAAGGGACGAGCGGAGCTGCCCGGCGGTCTCAGCCCTCGGACGAAGGGGTGCCGGGAAGCCGATGGGCACCGATCCAGATTCCCGTGACCGCGCTGACGTAGCGGGCGCCGCAACGGTCGGACGGGACGACGAGCTGAGTGCCGACGGTGTCGAGGTCCTCGTCGTCCATGCGGGTCGCGAGCAGCACGGGCGCGTTGCCGAAGTCGGCGTCGATCTCCGCCCACGACAGAACGGTGTGGTGCCCGTCGCCGCCGCTCACGGACACCAGGAAGCGCGAGCGCTCCTTGCGGCGGGCGGGGTCGAAGCCGGGGCGCGCCACCGCCATGACCTCGCGCAGCAGCGGGCCCGTGAAGGTGTGGTGCTGCGGCCCCGCCGTGGCGCAGTCGAAGACCACCTCCGCCCTGTGCTGTGCCCACCCTTCGCGCAGATCGGCGACGGCGAGAGTGGCCGGCCCGGCCACCTCCCCCCAGAGCACGAAGGATCCGGGAGGTGCGGGCGTGGTGACGGGGGTGGCGTGAGGTGCGGCGCTGGGTCGGCTCATCGTCGGTCCCTTCGAGGCGGTCGGTGCGGCGGCTGCGCGCAGTGATACCCGACCGTCGAGGCAAGGAATCGTGTTTGCCATCTGAATCCGGCCTATAGCTCTGTATTTGTGAGCTTGCTACGAGGTGAGAGCTCACATCCTCCCGGTCCATCGACCGACGTTCCGTGCCTCCCGGTCGAGGGCGAGCCAGACGCGGTCGCGGGTCACCGGCAGCTCGGTGAAGCGGATGCCCGTGGCGTCGCGCAGAGCGTTCGCGAACGCGGGAGCCACCGGGTTGAAGGGGCTCTCGCTCATCGACTTGGCGCCGAGCGGACCGATCGTGTCGGACGTCTCCGTGAAGTGGACCTCGGTGCGGGGGACGTCGGCGTACTGGGGGAGGCGGTAGCGGCGGAAGGCGGCGGTGGTGACCTCGCCCCGCTCGTCGATCCGGACGGTCTCGAAGAGCGTGGCGCCCAGGGCCTGCGCGACCCCGCCCTCGACCTGACCCCGGCACTGCATCGGGTTCATGACCTTCCCGGCGTCGGCCGCGTGCACACTGCGCAGGATCCGGATCTCCCCGGTGCCGGGGTCGACGGCGATCTTGAACCACTGGGCGTTGAAGGCGACGGAGCGCGGTGAGCCGCCCCAGTGCCCGTCCGCCGCCAGTTCCTCCGCCGCGCCGAGGGCGTGCCCCGCCTCGTACAACTCCTTGAGCGTGACGACACGTCCCGCGCAGTCGACGGACTCGGCGCCGAGCACGCACAGGTGCCGCGCGACGCCGGTGTGGCGGGCGGCGAGGGTGCGCAGGCGTTCGGCGAGGGAGGTGGCGGCGAGGAGGACGGCCTTGCCGGCGACGACGGTGCCCGCGGAGCCGAAGGCGCCGGTGTCGTGGCGTACGACGTCGGTGTCCGACTGGCGGACGGTGAGCCGGTCCTCGGTGGTGTTCAGGGCACCGGCGGTGATCTGCTGGTGGACGGTGGTGGTGCCGTTGCCGAACTCGGCGGTGCCGACGGCGATGTCGTACGTCCCGTCCTGAAGGAGCGAGACGCGGGCGTCGGCGTAGTGGCCGCCCGGCGGCCCGGTCGCGATCATCGCCATGCCGGTGCCCTGGCCGACCAGCCAGCCCTCGGGCGCGTCCTCGGCGCTGCGGTCCTCGGCGATGGCCTTCCGCACGACGGAGAGGCACTGGTCGAGGCCGTAGGAGGCGATGTGGAGGTCCTCCTCCTCGCCGATGGGGCTGTGCATGGCCTCGCCGGGGCCGATGATGTTCTTCTCGCGGAAGACCAGGGGGTCCATGCCGAGGCGGCGGGCCAGTTCGTCCATCACGGACTCGACGGCGAAGGTGACCTGGCCCAGGCCGTAGCCGCGGAAGGCGCCGGCCGGGACGACGTTGGTGTAGACGGACCAGGCGTCGACCTTCTTGTGCGGGGCGCGGTAGACGGCGAAGGACTCGCCGACGCTGTGGAACATGACGGCGGGGCCGTGGTTGCCGTACGCGCCGGTGTTGGACACCACCCGCATCTGCACGGCCGTCAGCGTTCCGTCCTTGCGGGCTCCGGCCTTGATGCCGATGGTGAAGGGGTGGCGGGTGGTCGCCCCGTAGAACTGCTCGGCCCGGGTGTACTCCAGCTTCACCGGGCGGCGCAGCTTCAGGGTCGCGAGCGTGACGATGTCCTCGGTGAGCATCTCCTGCTTGCCGCCGAAGCCGCCGCCCACCCGGCCCGCGACGACGCGGACCTCGTCCTCCGGCAGGCCGTACAGCGCGCACAGCGCCCGCCGGGTCAGGAACGGGGTCTGGGTGGAGGACCGTACGGTCAGCCGTTCGCCCGTGCCGTCCTCCTTCGGCTCGAAGTACGCGACGCAGCCGTGCGTCTCCAGGCCGGCGTGCTGGACGCGCTGGGTGCGGAAGGTCTCCTCGTACACGACGTCGGCCTCGGCGAAGCCCTGCTCGACGTCACCGATCTCGCCGTGGACCTCGCCCGCGACGTTGTTCTCGACCCGGGCGATGCGCACCTCCGGTCCCTTGCCCTCGTGGATGACGGGGGCGCCGGGACGCATCGCCTCCTCCGGGTCGGTGACGTACGGGAGTTCCTCGTACGTGACCTCGACGCGGCGGCAGCCCTCCTCGGCGGCCCGCTCGCTGTCGGCGACGACCGCCGCGACCCGCTGGCCCACGTACCGGACCACGTCGTCCAGGACCCGGGTGTCGTCGGGATCCTCGGTGGGGTGCTCGTGGCGGGCGGAGGAGTACAGCGTCGCCGGTGCGTCCTCGTGCGTGAGGACGGCGACCACGCCCGGTACGCGCAGCGCGGCCGTGGTGTCGATCGCGACGATCCGGGCGTGCGGGTGCGGCGAGCGCAGCAGCTTCATGTGGAGCAGGCCGGGGACCTCGACGTCGAAGGTGTAACGGGCGGCGCCGGTGACGACCTGCGGTCCGGCCGGGGCACCGACGTTCCTTCCGACGGCCTTTCCCGCGCAGGGCCGTTCGGTGTGCTTCACGCCCCGCACGGCGTCCTCGATCGCCCGATAGCCCGTGCAGCGACAGATGTTGCCCTTGAAGGCCCGGGGGAGGTCATCGAGCTTGCCGTCGTCGTGCGGGGTGTCCCGCTCGGCCTCCAGGGCCGCGGTGGTCATCAGGAATCCGGCGGTGCAGAAGCCGCACTGGTACCCCTGGGCGTCGAGGAACTTCCGCTGCACCGGGTGGAGTTCGCCGTCCCGGGCGGCCAGTCCCTCCACCGTGGTGACGGAACGGCCCTCGGCCCGTACGGCCGGATACAGGCAGCTGTGCACGGGCTCCCCGTCGACGTGCACGGTGCAGGCCCCGCAGTCACCGGCGTCGCAGCCCTTCTTCACCCCGAACCAGCCGCGCTCGCGCAGGTAGGTGCGCAGGCACTGGCCGGCGCGCGGCTCGGTGTCGAACGGACGGCCGTTGACCTGGATGTCGAAGCTCATCGGGAACCTTCCTCGGGGCCATGGGACGCGGTGAGTTCGCGGCGGACCTCCTCGGCGAGGCGCAGGCCCATGTGCCGTCGCCACTCGGGCAGTCCGTGGATGTCGTCGAACCACTCGGCGGGCGCGACCGCGGAGTCGATCGCGGTACGCAGCCGGTCCGCGTCCGGCGGCAGCGGGAACCAGAACCGGAACGGGCGGGTGGTCGCCGCCGTGACCGTCACCGCCAGCGAGCCGTCCATCGGGTCGAGCGTGCCGATCACCAGCGCGCCGGAACGGCCCAGCCCGTACAACGAGGCCTGCCGGAACGCCGTACGGCACTCCAGCGCCCGGGCGGGCAGGGTCACCGAGCGCAGCAGCTCGCCCTCCGCGAGGTCCTTCACCCCCGCGCCCCGCACGAAATCGGCCACCTTCACTTCACGGGTGGAGCCGTCCTGCGCCTGGAGGAGGCACGTGCCGTCGAGCGCGGCGGTGAGCGAGATCATCGGCCCGGCGGGCAGGCCGTTGCACAGGTTCCCGCCGACGGTCGCCATGTTCCAGATCTTGAACGAGGCGAGGAAGGCCCGGCAGCACTGCTCAAAGAGCGGGGCCGCGGGAGCGTCGAGGAAACGTCTTCCGTAGCGGGACAACCGGGTGATCGTGCAGGTCGCGGCGATCTCCAGCGAGCCGTCCGGGTGGCGGGTCAGTGGCTCCCAGTCCATCCGGCTCAGGTCGATCAGCCGGCGCAGATGCGGCTGCGGCTCGGAGAAGAGGTACGTCCCGCCGCCCAGCCACGCGTCCCCGGGCCGCCAGGGCTCGCGCCGGCGTGCGTCCCTCACGCCCGCGATCGTGTTCAGATCCATCTCACGCCTACCTCTTGACCGATGACTTCAGGCCAGTGAAGCCCGAGAGGGACCCCCAGCACGACTGGACAGGAACCCGGAAATCGTCCATGGAGCACCGCTCTCCCCTGGATGATCAACCAAGAGCTGTTTTCGGCTTCAGCTTGGGCATCTACGATGCATCGACTCACATCAGCCTCGTGAATGTGAGGGCGGGCCTGTCCTGCGACCGCGCTAGGAGCCTCTGATGCACGTCGACCATCTCCTCCGTCTCGACCGTCTGGACCTCTCCCTCGTCTGGGGTGACGAGGCGTTGCTCGGCCAGGAGATCGGCGGCGTGACGGCGACCGATCTGGAGGATCCGGCGCGGTTTCTCCAGTCGGGGGAGATCGTCCTCAGCGGACTCGTGTGGTGGAGCCGGGACGGTGACCCGGGCAAGACCGAACGCTTCGTCTCCGCTCTGCGCGAGGCGGGCGCGGTGGCGTTGCTCGCGGGGGAGGAGACCCACGGAGAGGTGCCCCGGGAGCTGGCCGAGGCGTGCCGCGCGCACCGCGTCGCCCTGATCGCCGTGCCGGCGCACACGACCTTCCGGACGATCACCGAAGCGGTCTACCTCCGGCAGTGGAGCGAGCTCAGCCGCCGGCCCACGGACCACTTCGCGCTGCCGGAGAACGTCCGCCTGGACCTCGACCGCGCCCTGGAGAACGGCGTGACGGCGGGTGAGCTGCTCGTCCGGGCGTTCGCCCATCTCGGCGCGCCGGCCTGTCACTTGCTGACCGGCAGCGGCCGTACGGTCGCCCGGACCAGCGCCGCCCGGGCGGAACTGCCTGCGCGGCGGGCCGCGGAACTCGTGCGCGGCGGCCACGGTACGACGGTACGTGTCGAGGCCGACGGCGGTACCGCCTACGACGCCTGGCACCTCCACCTGCCCGAGGCGGGCCAGGTGCCCCCGCGGGTCCTCCAGGAGATCGCCGAACTCCTCGGCCGTCACCGGCGTCGGCGGGACCGGGACCGGGCAGCGAGCGGTGCGGCGTTCGCGGAGCTCGTGGACGCCATGGCCGCCCCGCGCTTCGACGCCCACCGCGTGCGGGGCGCGTTGGCCTCGTGCGGCCTCGCCGACAGGGACGCGTACACCGTGGTCGTCATGGCGGCGGAGCCGCACGGGGAAGGCGGTGCCGTCGGCGTCGCCGCGCTCACGGAGGCGCTGCGGCACGTGCCGTCCGTCGCCTTCGCGGTCGCCGACGGCCTCGGCGGTGAGACCGTCGCGGTCGTCGCGCACGGCCGGGAAGCGGCGTCGGGCGTACGGGCAGGGCTGGGCGACGCATGGCCGTTGATCCACGCCTGCGGCCCCGACACCACCCTGCACGCCGGTGTGAGCGCGCCTGCCGCCGGCCCCGAGGGGCTGAACACCGCGCTGACCCAGGCCCGTTACGCCCTGGCGGCGGTCCGCGCTGGAACGCCGTCGTCGCCCCGGATCGCCGGCCTCGGCGATCTCGACGGGCTGGGCAAGCTGCTGGCCGGCATCCCCGTCGACGTACGGAACGTGTACCGCCAGACCGTCCTGGGACCGCTCCTCGGTGCCGGCCGAGGGTCGGGCACGATGCTCCTGGAGACCCTGGAGGTCTTCCTCGCGCACGACTGCTCGTGGGCGAGGACCGCCGAGGCCCTCCACGTCCACGTCAACACGGTCCACTACCGCATCGAACGCATCGAGATCCTCACCGGCCGGGACCTGTCACGGCTCGACCACAAGGCGGACCTGCGCGCGGCACTGCTCTGCCACTGACGGTCCGCGCGCCGGAAACGGTCAGGGCACGTCGATGTGCACGCTCGTGGACTTCACCCGGGCGGTCACCGTGACCCCGACGTCGAGCCCCAGCTCCTCCACGGCCTCCCGCGTCACCAGCGAGACCAGCCGGTGCGGGCCCGACTGGACCTCCACCTGCGCGGCCACGTCGTCCACCCGCACCCCCGTGACGATCCCCACGAAGGAGTTCCGGACGGACGTGGGCACGTCGTCCTCCGGAACGGCGTGGAGCCCGGAGCCCCGCTCCTGCGCGAAACGGGCCAGGGCCGTCCCCTCGATCACCCGCTTGCCGGCCCCGTCCCGCTCCATGGCGAGCCTGCCGCCGTCCGCCCACCGGCGAACGGTCTCCGAGCTCACTCCGAGCAGCTGCGCTGCCTGCCCAATGCTGTATGACGGCACCGTCGCACTCTAGGCCACGCCCCGACCCCCGTGGCATGCGGGCGGCCGGGCCTCGCCCGGTTCGCCGAGCGCCTGCTGCCTCCGGGCGGCGCCGCGTGGACGTGCGACGAGAACGGGGGCGGCACAGCGGAAGCCGTGCCACCCCCATCCGTCGTACGGGCTCGATCCGGCCGTTCCTACGCGCGGGCCGCCCGCGTCCGGTGCACGAGGCCGGCGATCACGTCCACCACCAGGAACGCGAGCAGCGTGCAGCCCAGGACGGGGAGCGCCCAGCCGAGGACGGCGACCACCGGGATGCCCACGAGGAGCGCGGGCAACGGGACACGGCGCCAGGCGCCGCGGGCGGGAGCCCTGCCGACGAGGGCCGGGCGGTCCTCGCGGGTCGGGCGGCGCTGCCACCACATGCGGTAGCCCCAGAAGGTGACGAGGATCAGGCCGAGCGCGACGACGGCGAGCACGATCTGGTTGGCGATCCCGAAGAGCACGCCCATGTGACCCTGCACGCCGAGCTTCGACAGCTTGGCGAGGAGCGGATAATCCGCCCACCGGGCGTGCGCGGTGACCTCGCCCTTCGCGGGGTCGACGGCGACCCGGTCGTAGTGCACCGGCCAGACGTTGTCCTTCTGCGCCACGACCCACGCGCTGGAGGCGTCGGCGGCCGGAGTGAGTTCGACCGTGCCGCCCAGGCCCGCCTCGCGGGCGGCGGCGAGCACTGCCTCGAAGGCGGCCGGATCCGGGTCGGCGGGCTCGGCGGCCCCGCCGTGCCCGGCGTGGCCCGCGTGCTCGTCACCGCCCGCCTCGGAGGCCGGCCGGGCGCCCGGCAGCAGGGTGTCCAGTTCCGGCGCGTGCCCCTCGGCGGCGTCGAGGAGCTGCCCGAAGCGTTCGCCGGAGTACGTGGACCAGGTCAGACCGGTCGCGCTCAGGAAGAGCAGACCGAGAGCGAGCCAGACACCGGTCGCGGCGTGGAAGCTCCGGGTCCTGCGCACCCCACGGGCGGCGCGGTCGGGCAGCAGGGCGCCGCGGACGGACTTCACGCGCTGCCCTCGGCTGCGGCCGAGCCACAGGACGAGGCCGCCCACGACGAGCACCCAGAGCCAACTGGCCGCGACCTCCGCGTACAGACGGCCGCTCTCGCCGAGGTGCAGGCTCCGGTGCAGCTCGTCGAGCCAGGTCGTCAGAGGGGTGGCGCCCCACGAGGTGGTGAGGTCGCCCCTCACCTTCCCGGTGTAGGGGTCGACGAAGACGGTGCGCTGCTTCTCGCCCAGCTCGGGCACGGAGAGCACCACCCGGGTGGTGTCCTCCGGCTCGGCCGGGGTGACGACGGAGGCGAGGCTGCCCTCCGGGTGCGCGGCCCGTGCCGCGGCGATCTGCTCGGACAGCGGGCGCGGCCGGTCTCCGACCCGCTCGACGCGCAGCTGGTCACCGTGGACGAGCTGGTCGAGCTGCGGGGTGAAGGTGTAGGCGAGGCCGGTGAGCGCGGCGACGAGCAGGAACGGGGCGACGAACACCCCGGCGTAGAAGTGGAGCCGGACCAGCAGGGCCCGTACGCCCTGCCAGGAGCGTCCGGCGGGCGCCGCCCCGGCGGCGGGAGCCGTTCTCTGCGGGTCTTGATCGATGGTTGCGGACATGCGTGATCCCCAAAGGTGCGCACGCGTCACGAAGCGCGCGTGCGAAGAAGCCGAAAGGTGAGGTGGACCGCCGCGAGGGCGGGTGTCGTGATCGCGTCCGTGCGATCAGGCGGGGATCACCGGGGGAGGGCCTCGTCGGGGACGGCAGCGGGCGAGGAGGACGCGCAGGCGTACGTGGCCGGCCGTGAACGGCGCCGGCGGCCGCCCCTCGGGCGTCACCGGGCAGAAGGCGGCGGGGGCGAGAAGGGGGAGACCGGGTAGGAGCAGGGCGGCGAGCCGCCGCAGGACCCGTTCCCCGTAGATCACGCAGAGGGCGGTGCCGAGCGTGGCCAGGGCGTGCCCCGACGTCATCGAGGCGGTCGTCCCGTGTCCGGAACCGGCGGCACCCATGTCTGCCGGCATGGTCATGTGCGTCGGCATGGGCATGTGCATCGGCACGGCCCCATGCGTCGACATGGCCATGCCCGCGCCGTGGTGGTGCCCGTCGGCCGTGACTCCGTGACCGGAGCCGTCGGCCGGCGGCATCGTCAGGCGGTGGAACACCAGATGCTGGGCGAACTGCGTCGCACCCAGGACGAGCACCGAGACGTCGAAACGCCGCCGTCGCCGACCGCCGAAGAGCGCCGTGCCCACCAGGGTCAGTCCGACGAAGACCATCGCGAGGCCGCGAGCCCCCGGCAGGGAACCACCGGCGGCCACGTGGCCGGCCGCACCCAGGAACAGGGATGCCGAAGCGCAGAGCAGACCCCTCGAAGTCCGCCTCGTCCAGCTGTCCCGTCCCCGCACCGGCACAAGGTATCCAGCGGTCGTCGACCCGGCGGCACCCCTCAGGGGCGTCCTCCGGCACCTGGAGCGGCTCGGGTTGAGCTGTAGCGACGTCAACAGGCGTACGGCGGAAGCCCGTTCGTCCGGGGGCGCGGGGACGGTGGCATGGCGAGAGCGGAGGAACAAGCCCTTCGGAGTGGGCGGAATCACAACGGGAGGAAGCGGCTGTGGAGGGGCGGTGCGTCGAGTCGTCTGAGGACACGGGTCAGTTCCCGAGGGAGTCAGTGGCTTTCCTCACTTGTTGGGCCGGTTTGGGTGAGATGGCCGGCTGGGCAGCATCGACGTGCCGGAACGACCGCGCATCCCGAAGACCGAAGGGGCGAGGTGGCCCATATGCCCGACACGACTCCCGAACCGATCGCGACCTTCTGCGGAAAGTGCGACTGCGGGTGCCCGCAGCTCTTCGTCGACGCCGACGCGCCCGAGGACAGGCGCGTCCGCCTCACCGACGACTTCGGCCAGCAGGTGCAGATGAGCGAGGAGCAGTTCGCCGACCTCGTCGCCCAGGCCAAGGCCGGTGCACTGGACCGATTCGCGGTGGCCGCGCCCCCGGTGTGAGGCGCGCCTCCGGAGCAGTCGGACCACAGGGCGGTCGGGTTCCGGCGGGAGGGGGTGGGATCACCCGGGGTCGAGGACCCACCCCCTCGTCCGCTCGGTACCGGGGTCAGGCGGGGGCGAGCGCTCTCGTGACCCGCCTCCGCGCGGGAGCCGTGCTTCCGGAACCCGCCCGGGCGGCCGCCTGGGCGGGTTCCTCGTCGTCCCGCAGCAGGGAGACCAGGGACGTCCGGGCGCGGGCGACCCGCGAGCGGACCGTGCCGACCGGGCAGCCGATGGCGTCCGCGGCCTCGGCGTAGGGCAGGCCCAGGAGCTGGGTCAGGACGAACGCGTCGCGCCGTTCGGCCGGGATCGAGTCCAGCAGCTCGGCGAGGGCGACCCCGTCCTCGAACCCGGGCAGGCCCAAGGGCTGGGTGTGCTCCGCCTCCGCCTGCCAGTCGTCGCGGTCGGACAGGCGGGGGCGTGCGGCGGCGCGCCGCCGACTGTCGACCACGGTGCGGCGGGCTATCGAAAGGAGCCAGGTGCGGGCCGAGGACCGCCCCTGGAAGCGGGGCAGCGCGGAGACGGCCCGCAGGAAGACCTCCTGGGTGAGGTCGTCGGCCGCCTGGCGGTCGGCACTCAGATACGCCACGTACCGCCACACGTCGCGGTGCAGGGCGCGGACGAACAGGTCGGCCTTGGCGGGGTCGCCGTCCCGCGCGGCGAGAGCGAGCCGGGTGGTCGCCGCGTCGCTGTCGGCGTCCGGCGCGTACACCGAGCGGGGCGGTCCGGTGGGTCCCTGAAGAAGGGGGTCATGGGCAGGAGTCATCGCCACACGTCCTTACGAGGCAAGGGGAATCCGGCGGCGCACAGGAGCACGGCGGCGCCGGTGAGGGGTCACGGCCCGCCACGACGGCAGGGCCGATGCCCGAGCGACGGAGCTGTGGATCGCGTGCCGTCGGGCTCGGGGATCCGGCTGTCAGACGACAGCGAACGCCCTCGGTGGACCTCGGGAGATGACGGAATGGGCGAGCAGGAGCCGCCGAGGAGCGCGCTCGTCACCGGCGCGGACGGGCAGGGGGCGAGCACGCCGGGGCGGTACGGGGACGACGGCGGCGAGCAGGAGCCGCACGGGCCGGAAAAGCCCCAGGGGCAGCGTCCGTACGAGTCGGAAGACGGCCCGCTCGCCGTACGCCATCCACAGTCCGCTCAGGAACGCGGCGAGAAGGTGCGCGGTGAGCATGCCCAAGGACGAGGACATGTCCGTCATGTCGTGGGCGACGGCCGCGTGGTCCATGGTCGCGTGAACCGCGGTTCCGTGACCCACGAGTCCGTGACCCACGAGTCCGTGTCCCGTGGACATGTGGTCCATGGGCATGCGCCCCGTGGACAGGTGCGCCGTGGACAGGTGAGCCATGTCCGCGCGGTCTCCCCTGTCCGCCTGACCCATCCACATGTGTGGCATCGGCACGGGGGCGTGCCGCTGGTACCCGGAGAACACCGCGTGCAGCAGGCCCTGGACGACCACGGCCGCCGTCGTCACCGCCGAGAGGCCGCGCTCGCGGCCCGCGAGGACCCAGGCGACGGCGAGCGTGCCGACGAAGGCGAGGCCGAGCGCCGGCGCGGGAAGGTCCTGTCCCGACATCAGGACGTGGCCGGTGGACGCGAGCAGCACGCAGACGGCCGCGAACAACGCGGCCCGCACTCCTCGCGACCATCGGCCTGGGGTCATGGCGCGCCCATCCTTGCACCCTTCTTCGGAGGCGGATCGGGTACGTCGCCGAGCGAGGCCGCCCCCTCGGCCCGTCGTGTCATGAGTACGCGACTGTGGTGCGCCCCACAAGTACGCCCCGGCAACTCCCGGCCGCTCGCGACGACTTCTGCCCGTCGACGGCGGAAGGACCCGTCGTCGCGCGGAAGGAGGACCACGTGAAGTCCATGCGTGGGGCGGCGACTTCGGCCTGCCGGAGACGCCGCTCGGCCTGACGGCCACGGTCGGGTTCGGTACCGCCGCCGTGCTGCTCGTGGCCGCCGCCCGGGTCGCCCCCTGGGCGGAGGCCGACACCGCCACCCGCGGCCTCAGCCTCTGGTACGGGGCGGCCCTGGCCACCGAGGACGACGTGGCCACCGCCCTGCGCGAGCGCGCGGCGAGGACCGCGCTCGCCGCGTGGGATCCGGCACTCGGCCTGGTCCCGTGGGGCGCGGCCCCGGGCGGGCCACGGCTGCGGGCCCGCGCCGACGGCGTCCCCGGCCTCGTATCCCTTCTGGGGGCCGCCGGACCGGAAGGGCGAGCGGCCGCAGCCGCGCACCTGCACCGTCACCTCGGCCCGTGCTTGTCGGGGGAGGAAAGAAGGCGGCCCTGTCCGGCGTGGCGCCGGGACGAGAGGCGCGGGACCTGGGCGGCGGAGAACGACCCCGCGCCCGGCCGGCCCCGGGACGAGGCCCGGCTGCTCCTGGCAGCCGCGGACGGCCTGCTCGCCGGCGGCGCTCTCCGACTCGACCTCGGCGACCGCCTCGGTACGGCCGTGCCGGCACGCGACAGCCCGCATCCGTACGTCCAGTCCGTCCATCCCGTGCCCTTCAGCGTCTCCGTGCCGCCGTGCTCGTGCGGTGAAGGAGTCGGACGGACGGGGCGCCGAGTTCCCGGAAACAGGCGGGAACCGCAGACCACAGCCGCCCGACCCCTCTCATGCCGTCACTCCAGGAACAGGAGCACCGCATGAACCGCAGGACATTACTCCGCGCCACCACCGCCCTCGGCGCCACGGGCGCACTGGCTGCCACGGCGGCCTCTCCCGCGTCCGGAGCCGCACCGGACCCGACCCGCCCGCTGCGCATCCACATCGCGATGTTCGACGGAGTGGAGGAGCTCGACTTCGCCGCCCCGTACGAGGTCTTCTCCGGTGCCGGGTTCTTCACCCCGCGCCCGGTCGAGGTCCGGTACGTCTCCGCCACCGGCGCCCGTGCCGTCACCGCGGCCTACGGCACGGTCGTGCGCGGCATCCGTCCCTGGGCCCCCGAGGAGGCGGACCTGCTCGTCGTCCCGGGCGGCGGCTACGCCCGCCGAGACAGCCCCGGCGTGTGGGCCGAGACCGACCGCGGCACCCTGCCCCGCGCGCTCGCGGCCGCCGGCCGGCCCGGGCTCACGATCAGCGCCCTGTGCACCGGCGTCATGCTCCTCTCGGCCGCAGGCCTCACCAAGGGCCGCCCGTGCACCACCCACCACAAGGCCAAGCCCGACCTCGCACAGCAGGGCGGCCTGGTGAAGAACGCCCGCGTCGTCGACGACGGCGACCTCGTCACCGCCGGCGGCATCACCTCCGGCCTGGAACTCGCGCTCTGGCTGGTCCGCCGCGAACTGGGCGCGGACCCGGCGACGAACCTGGAGGAGATGCTGGAGTACGAGGCCCGGGGCACCGTCTGGAGCCCACCCCCGGGCCGCTGAGGCAGGTCCGGCCGCGTCCACCGAGCCGGGTCGGCACGGTTTCTTCCCTGCCGATGAGTTCACCGTCCCCGAACGGTCCACCCAGTGACACGACCGTTCTCGACAGGAGTGCCATGTCCACCATCCAGCCGGTGATCCTCACTGCCGACACAGACGTCCTGCTCGCCTTCTACACGGAATTGTTCGGCGCCGAGGAGATCTTCCGGGTGCCGGAGGAAGGCCCGGTCTTCTACCTCGGCCTGCGCATCGGCGACACCGACCTCGGGCTGGTGGCCAAGGCGGACCCGGGGGACCGGGAGGCGCCGCGGATCCTGCTCAGTATCGGTGTCGACGACGTCGACGAGACGCTCGGCCGGGTGGCGGCGCTGGGCGGCTCGGTCCGCGGCGGCGCCAACGACATGCCGTGGGGGCAGCGCGTCGCCCACATCCAGGACCCCGACGGCAACCCGGTGAACCTCACCCAGCCGATCCCGGCCCGGTGACGCCGTACCTCACTGCCCGTCGCGCTCGGCCATCGCGCCGGGCGCGGAGGGCCGCTGTCGACACGTAAGCCTTCACCACCTCTACGACTGCCTCGGCCTTCCACCGAAGGCGCCACGGTCAGGAGTGGCGGATGGCGTCGGTGAGGCGGTCGGCCGCGTCGACGGCGGCCTTCGCGAGCCGGGCGCCGGGGTGACGGGTGAGGCGTTGGATCGGGCCGGTGACCGTGAGGGCGGCCACGACACGATGGGCCGGATCGCGCACCGGCGCCGAGACGGAGGCCATCCCCGGTTCGCGTTCGCCGATCGACTGGGCCCAGCCTCGGCGGCGTACGCCACTGAGAGCGGTGGCCGTGAAGCGAGCCCCCTGCAGACCGTGGTGATAGCGCTCGGGGTCCTCCCAGGCGAGCAGGACCTGGGCGGCGGAGCCCATCTTCATGGGGAGTGCGGAGCCGACGGGCACGATGTCGCGCAGGCCGGTGGCCCGTTCGGCGGCGGCGACGCAGACGCGCACCTCACCCTGGCGGCGGTAGAGCTGCGTGCTCTCGCCGGTGGTGTCCCGCAGCGAGGTGAGGACCGGGCCGGCCGCGACCAGCAGGCAGTCCTCGCCCGCGACGGCAGAGAGCTCGGCGAGTCGAGGGCCGAGGACGAAGCGGCCCCGCAGGTCCCTGGCGACCATGCGGTGGCGTTCGAGCGCGGTGGCGAGCCGGTGGGTCGTGGGCCGCGCCAGGCCGGTGGCGGCGACCAGCTCGGCCAGAGTGGCCGGACCCGACGCCAGCGCACCGAGGATCACCGCGGCCTTGTCGAGGACACCAACACCACTGGAAATATCGGACATGTTCACGAAAAGGGGTACTCCAGTCTCGTCCGCGAGCCATGCACCGCGGAGACCTCGCCCAGGGAAGGGCAGGGGTGGTCAGCGGGAAAGGGCCGAAGAGGTCGGCCGGTACACCGCGGTGGTCACGAGACGAGTACGGGGAAAGCCCGGCGTGGACAGAGCGTGGGCGAAAGACAGCACAGAGAGCACCGTGTCTCCTCATCTTTTCCCGCGCCACGTTGGCGCGGGCCGGAGTTGGCACTGATCCCGACGGCGCGGCGCGAACGTCGAGCGCCGAGTCGACCGGGGAGTTGCCGGGGCTTCGTAGGGCCGGTCCCTCCACCCCTCTGGATGATTCGCGAGGAACCATACAAGACTCCCGGGGCGACCTGCCAACGGCTTTCCGGCCATGCGGGGCGAAGGTCCTCCACCCGAGGTCCGCGATCGCCCTCGGGTCGTGTCGCTGCCGCGGCGGTCGCGCGGCAACCCACAGGATGGACGGGCGGTCACAGGGTTGGTGTGGCGCTCGCCGGTGGCCGAGCCCGTCGGCAGGACCGGTCCGCGAGCTTTGGAGAAGGTGTTGACGAGGACGCCGCCCCGAGGAGTCCCCGGGTCCGTCGCCTTCCCGTTGCTGAGCGTGCGGTGGGAGCGGCTCACGATGGTGCACTGGAGGTACGAGGCCGAGGTCGTTCAGCGCCTGCTGCCCAGGGGGTTGCTCGTGGATCGGTTCGAGGACCGGGCCTGGGTCAGTCTGACGCCGTTCATGATGTCGTCCGTCCGCGGCCTGGGGGTCGTGCCGCTGCCTCCCGCCGCCTTTCCCGAGACGA
Source organism: Streptomyces sp. TLI_105 (assembly GCF_900105415.1). Lineage (GTDB taxonomy): Bacteria > Actinomycetota > Actinomycetes > Streptomycetales > Streptomycetaceae > Streptomyces. Next base: position 7,883,089 of record NZ_FNSM01000001.1, read on the forward strand.
ACCTGCGGACGTACGTACGGCTACCGGACGGACGCAGAGGGCTGTGGTTCTTCTCCCTCGACGTCACCGCGCCCTACCTGCTGGCCGGGCGGGCGCTCGGGGTGCGCTACCGGTCGGCGGACCTGACGGTGCGTGAGCGCGGCGCCGACACGTTCTACGGCGGGCGGCGCCGGGGCGCGGAGGGCGTCGGATATCGGCTGGGGGTCCGTGCGGGCGCGCCGGTCGAGGAGAAGTCGCCCCTCGACGAGTGGCTCACGTCGAGGTGGGTCGCCTTCTCTCGGCGTGCGGGCCTCCTGTGGCTCACCCCGGTGGACCATGAGCCCTGGGCGCTGAGGCGGGGGACGGTCAGGGAGTTGGAGCAGACGCTCACCCGGAGCGCGGGTCTTCCCGATCCGGAACCCTCGCCGCTGGTGCACGTGTCCCCGGGGGTCGGTCCCGTTCGCCTCGGTCCTCCTCGTCCGGTGCTCTGACGGTGACGGTCAGGCGAGCAGGTTCACGGCGCTCTGGAACAGGCCGGGGAACCGGGCGGCCGTCGGCATGATCAGGGGGGCCAGTGGTGGCTGGTTCCGGACCCAGAGCAGGGACCTCGTCAGGAGGCGGTAGCTGCGGGACAGACGCCACCAGGCCTGTTCGTACGCCTGCGGGCGGCCCTCGCGGAGGCAGCGTACGAGGGTGTCCGCCGCCGTCAGGGCGAGGGTGAGGCCCTCGCCGGTCAGCGCGTCGACGTACCCGGCGGCGTCGCCGACGAACAGCACTCGGCCGGCCACCCGGGAACGGGCCTGCTGGCGGAGCGGGCCGGCGCCCCTGACCGGTGTCCTGCCGCCCGTGCGCAGACGGGCGGCCAAGCGGGGGAAGCGCATCAGCTGGTCGTCGAAGGGCAGTTGGCGTGAGGTGAGGATGGCGACGCCGACCTGCCGCGGTCCGAGCGGAGTGACGTACGCCTCGCAGTCGGCGGACCAGTGCACCTCGACCAGGTCGGTCCACGGCTCGACGGCGTAGTGGCGCCGCAGTCCGTACCGGGGCGTGTGTCGTCGGCCGGCGGCCGGCCGTACGGTCAGGCCGAGCGCGCGCCGGGTGGGGGAGTGCAGTCCGTCGGCCGCCACGAGATAGCGGGCGGTGATCCCGTCGGCGGTCACGTACGCGTCGGACTGGGTCACCTGGCGGATGCGGTGCGGGACGACCGGAACACCCAGCTGGGCGGCCCGGGCGGCGAGCGCCTCGTGCAGCACGGTCCGGCGTACGCCGAGACCGGACCCGGTGCGGAACCGGGCTTCGGCGCTTCGGTCGCCGACGGCGTCGACATAGCGGATGCCTCGAAGGCGTGGGCCGGGCACATGCACGTCGAGGGCTCTCAAGGCGTGCACCGCCGAGGGCATCAACCCCTCTCCGCAGGCCTTGTCGATCGGCGCCGGCCGTGGCTCGGCGACCATGACGTCGAAGCCTCGTCGCGCTCCGTGGATCGCGGTGGCCAGGCCCGCCGGGCCGCCGCCGACGACGAGGAGGTCGATCATGACGCGGCACCGGTGGGGGAGAGGGCGTGCGAAGGCGCCAGCGCGGTGTTCTCGCAGCGGATACGGACGGTGAGCAGGGCCGCGTTCAGGAGCGAGAAGCCCAGGGCGGTCAGCCAGGCGGTGTGCACCAGGGGCAGGGCCGCGCCCTCGACGACGACCGCGACGTAGTTGGGGTGCCGGAAGTGGCGGTAGGGGCCGGAGGCGACGAGCGGGAGGTCGGGGACGATCAGCACCCGGGTGTGCCAGCGGGGCCCGAGCGTGCCGATGCACCACCATCGCAGGGCTTGGGCGGCCAGCGTGAGGGCGAGGGCGGGCCCGCCGAGCAGCGGCACGAAGGGCCGGTCGGCCGCCCAGGGCTCGACGAGGCAGCCGAGGAGGAGCGCCGCGTGCAGGACGACCATGACCGGGTAGTGCCCGGCGCCGTACTCGCGGGCGCCTCGGGCCCGGCTCCAGGCGCCGTTGCGTCGCGCCACGGCGAGTTCCGCGAAGCGTTCGGCGACGACCAGCAGGACCAACACGGTGTACAGCGTCAGGGCCACGACACCCTCACCAGGCCAGGAGGACGAGTTCGGACGAGAAGCCGGGCCCGAAGGCGAGCATCAGGCCGATCGTTCCGGGCGGCGGCCGGTCGGTCTGGGTGTCCTTCAGGATCTGCAGCACCGAAGCGGAGGACAGGTTGCCGTGAGCGGCCAGGGCGCGGCGGCTCGCCGCGAGGGCCGAGTCCGGCAGGCCGAGCTCCTCGGCGAGCGCGTCCAGGATCTTCGGGCCGCCGGGGTGGCAGATCCATGCCCCCACGTCCCCGGGCTTGAGGTCGTGCACGGCGAGGAAGGACTCGACCTCCTCGGTCACGTGCAGCCTGACGAGTCCGGGGAGTTCCGGCCCGAGGACCATGCGGAAGCCCCAGTCGCCGACGTCCCACCCCAACAGGTGCTCGGTCCCGGGGTACAGGCGGCTGCGTGCCGCCACGACGCTCGGCACGGAGGACCCGGACGGGCCTGACGTCGTACGTACGGAGGACCCGGAGGGGCCTGATGTCGTACGTGAGGACGCGGGGGAGCGCTCACTGCCGACGGCCACGAGCGCGGCGGCTCCGTCCCCGAACAGACCGCCCGCCACCAGGTTCGCCATCGACATGTCGGCGCGCTGCAAGGTGAGCGAGCACAGTTCGGTGGAGAGGAGGAGCGCGGTGCTGCCCGGCCGGCCGTCGAGGAAGTCGTGGACGCGGGCCAGGCCGGCGGCGCCCGCGGAGCACCCGAGCCCGAACAGGGGCGTGCGCCTGACGTCGGGCCGCAGGCCGATCCGCGCGGCGAGGCGGGCCTCCAGGGAAGGCGTCGCGATGCCGGTCACGGTCGTCGAGACGACCAGGTCGACGTCCTCCGGGCGTACGTCGGCGTCGTGGAGGGCCCGCTCGACGGCTTCGGCGCCCAGCGCGGTGGCCAGTTCGACGAAGAGACGGTTGGTCTCGCCGAAAGTGCCGAGATCACGGTAACGGTCGAGGGGCAGGGCGAGATGACGGCTCTCCACGCCGGCCGCTGCGTGCAGCCGGCGCACGAGGCCCCTGTCGGATCCGGGCGGCAGGCCGGAGACGAGGTCTTCGGTGATCTCGTGCTGCATGTAGCGGTGCGGCGGGAAAGCCGTGCTCACCGCGAGGACGCGGGTCATTGCTCCAACATAGGGACGGTGAGGCCTCGACACCCTCAACCCGGAGGTCATGGGCGCGCCGTCGCCTAGCGTGGTGCGGTGCGCCCCACCACGGACGAAGGAACCCACCGCCTCGCCACCCCGGCCGTTCCCGGCTCGACGGAACGCCCGGTCGTCGTCGGTCTGCTGAAGGCGAGTCACCCGATGCCGGCGGCGGCGGTGACGGTCCTCGCGGCGCTGCTGGCCGCTGCGTCCGGGCTGGACTTCGCCCCGGCGGCCGGGGCGGTCGCCGCGGTCGCCGCGGGGCAGTTGTCGATCGGCTGGTGCAACGACCGGCTGGACCTACGGCGTGACCGGGCCGCCGGACGCCGTGACAAGCCCCTGGCCACGGGGGCCGCACGGCCGGGCACGGTGGGCACGGCGGCCTTTCTGGCCCTGCTGGTCTGCGTCCCGCTGTCGCTCGGCTGCGGGCTCCTGGCCGGCGCGGTGCACCTCGGCTGCGTCGCCGCCGGCTGGACGTACAACCTGTGGCTCAAACGGACGGTCCTCTCCTGGCTGCCGTACGCCGTCGCCTTCGGACTGCTGCCCGCGTTCCTGACACTGGCCCTTCCGGGCCGCCCGTGGCCACCCCTGTGGTTGACCGCCGCGGCGGCGCTCCTGGGGACCGGTGCCCACTTCGCCAACGTCCTGCCCGACATCGAGGACGACCTCGCGGGCGGCGTGCGTGGGCTCCCCCAGAGAGTGGGCCGGCGCGGCTCCGTGGCGTCGGCCGCGGTCCTGGCGCTGGCTTCCTGCGTGATGCTGACGGCAGGTCCGACGGGCCGGGTGTCCCCGGCCGGGGTGGGCCTGATCGGCGTGACCCTCGCGCTCTGCCTCGTGGCGGTGGCCGGGCCGCCTGCTCCGATGCGCGGACGCGTGCCCTTCGTCGCCGTGCTGGCCATGGCCGGCCTCGACGCCGTGCTCCTGGTGCTGGCCGGAAGCGCGCCGCCCGCCGGCCAGGGCTGGCCGTGACCGACGGGCGGCCGGCGCGCACGGTGGACGCGGGCGACCGGCTCACCGCGAGCTCAGAGACTGGTGAGGATCTGCGGTGAGAGCACCTTGATCATGGTGTTGGTCCAGCGCATCTGCCGCAGCGTCCGCGGGTGGCAGTCGGAGGACAGGGCCAGGAGCGGGTCCTGCTTCGTTGCCTGGGCGTACTGGGCGAGCATTTCCCAGTACAGGGAGTTCTCGGCCGCCGCCAGGTGGAGGGAGCGCAGGTCGCGCAGGAGGAGAAGACCGGGCTCCGGTCGACGCCCCAGCCATTCGGCGGTCTTGTCCCGCACCGTGGAGAGCGGGCCCTCGCCCGGCTTCTCCTCCGCGCCGCCCCTCAGGTCGAGTCCGTAGGCCCGGGCCGCGTCCGCGATGCGGTCGGCGTGCTCGTCGGACCAGCGGGCGAGATCGGTGGCGACGTGGTGGATCTCGTGCTCCGTGCGGTGGCGGTCCGCGACGGCCACGAGTTCCTTCTCCAGGTGGCGTTCGCCGTGATGGAGCGCGCGCAGGGTGAGGGTGGTGCCGCTCATGGCCGTTCCTCCGTCGCGTAGGCCCGCGGTCCTCCCTCGGTGGCCGGAACGCCGTCCGGCGCGGACGGCGCGGAGGCGGTGTTGGTCGGGGCGGGAGCCGGTGTGCCGTCACCTCGTGCGACGCGTTCGACGCGGGCCGCAGCCGTCTTGAACAGGGGCTGTTTGGAGGCCGGGTCCCAGTCGGTGATCGTCGTCTCGTTGGCGGCCCGGCCTTCCGCAGGCGAGGCGGGGCCATGGCCTCCGGGGGTGTCCCAGTAGCCGTAGTGGAAGGGCACGAAGACGAGCCCGTCGCGGATGTCGGTGATCCGGACGCGGGCCCGCAGCGACCCCCGCGCCGTGGAGATCCGGGCGAGGTCCCCCTCCTGGAGGTCCCGCGCGGCGGCCTCGGCGGGGCTCAGCTCCGCCCACACCTCCGGGGCCGCGGCGTTGAGCTGCGGCACCCGGCCGGTCTTGGTGCGGGTGTGGAAGTGGTAGAGGGTGCGGCCGGTGGTCAGCTGGAGGGGGTACTCCTCGCTGGTGTCCTCGTGCGGCGGGAGGTACTCGGCGGCCTTGATGACCGCCTTGCCGTCGGGGTTGAGGGACCGGTACTCGACCACCTCGACGGACGCGCCGGTGACCAGGTCCTTGCCGTAGCTCTCGCAGACGTCGGGACGCGCCCAGCCGATGCCCTCGGTGTAGAGGCGCTCGGTGCCGTCGGGAGCGTCCTCGTGACAGGGCCACTGGATGCCGCTGCCGCCCCGCAGCTTCTCGTACGTCAGTCCCGTGTAGTCGCACGGCCGGCCGGCGCTGCAGCGTTTCCACGCCTCGAACGCCTCCTCGGGCGTGCTCCACTTGATCAACGGGCCGTCGTCGCGGTCGCGGAAGTCCATGCGCCGTGCGTAGTCCAGGAAGATGTCCAGGTCGGGGCGGCTCGTCCCGGGCGGCTCCACCGCCTTCTCGGAGAGGTGGACGGTGCGGTCGGCGTTGGTGAACGTGCCGGTCTTCTCGCCCCACGTCGCGGCCGGCAGGACCACGTCGGCCAGCTGCGCGGTCTCGGTGAGGAAGAGGTCCTGGACGACGGTGAAGAGACGCTCCTGCCCGAGGATGCCGCGGATGCGGGCGAGCTCCGGCAGGGACACGGCCGGATTGGTGCCGCTGATCCACAGCATGCGCACCGACCCCTGTTCGGCGTAGCGGAAGATCTGCATCGCCGGGGTCGGCGGGGCGTAGTGGGGGATGGCCGACGGGTCGACGTTCCAGACGCGGGCCAGGTCGGCGACGTGCTGGTCGTTCTGCCAGTTGCGGAAGCCCGGCAGGTCGCCGTCGGCGCCGGTCTCGCGGGTGTTCTGGGCCGTCGGCTGGCCGTTCATCTGCAGGACGCCGCAGCCCGGCCGTCCCAGCATCCCGCGGATCAGGTGCAGGTTGTTGACCTGGACGGCGGCCGCCGTGGCCTGGTGCGACTGGTAGACGCCTTGCAGCACCGTGGACAGGAGCCGCTCGGCGCCGCCCAGCAGCTCCGCGGCCCGGCCGATGGCCGTGGCGGGCACGTCGCAGATGTTCGCGGCCCAGGCGGGAGTGCACTCCGCGACCTGCTTGCGGAGTTCCTCGAAGCCCACCGTGTGCGACTCCACGAAGTCGTGGTCGATCCGGTCGTTCCGGATGACCTCGTGCAGGAGCGCGTCGAGCAGGGCGACGTTGGTTCCGAGGCGGGGCGCCAGGTGGACGTCGGCGCGCCGGGCCACCACGGTGGGGCGGGGGTCCACGCACAGCAGCCGCGGCGGGGCCTCGCCTTCCAGCCGGTCCAGCATCCGCATCCACAGCACCGGCTGCGTCTCTGCCACGTTGTGGCCGAACAGGGCGAGAGTGTCCGCGTGGTCGACATCCGTGTACGAGCCGGGCTGGCCGTCGCAGCCGAACGACTCCTTCAGCGCCTCGGCCGCGGTGGCGGTGCACAGACGGGTGTTGCCGTCGAGGTGGTTGGTGCCGATCCCGGCGCGGGCCAGAACGGCCAGGGTGTAGTACTCCTCCAGGAACAGCTGCCCGGTGGTGTAGAACCCGATCGCTCCCGGCCCGTGGGCGGAGAGGAGCTCGCGGGAGCGGTCCACCACGCGGCCCATGGCCGTGTCCCAGTCGCACTCGACCAGGCGGCCGCCCTCCCGGACCAAGGGGCTGCGCAGGCGGTCGGCGGAGTGGTTGGCCTGCCAGCCGAAGAGGTCCTTCGGCCCCAGCCGGCCCCGGTTCACCCGGTCCACCGCACGCCCCCGGACACCGACGATGCGGCCGTCCCGCACCGCGATGTCCATCGCGTCCCCGTCCGAATGCAGCACCGACGCGGACTGCACCCACTGCTGGACATCGGCCGCTGTGACACCGTCGGCGAGGTGCGTGTCCACCCGGACCGGCCATGTCTCGCCGGCGCCGTAGGCGGTTCGTCCACCCCAGGGCCGTGCGATGCGGTCGCTCGGAGATTCCATCCGGCACCTCCGCCTTTCCCTTTCGCCTTTCGGTGGCGTGCGTCTACCCCTGGATCCTCCGGCCAAGCGACGCCCGAAACCCCCGCGGCGTCCGCCCGAGGCCCCCGCAGCGCCCGCCCGAGACGGCCATCCGCGCCCGGCCCCGTCGGCCCACTCGGGCGGATGCCGGCCTGTCCGCCGACGGCACGGACCACGTGCTGTCACGGACACCCGACACGGAGGCTGCCGCACGCACGGAGGCTGCCGCATGCACGGAGGCTGCCGCCGCCGTCAAGGCGACGACAGCCCGCCGGTGCGGTCCGCGGGACCGGGGCGCGGGCGCCTCAGTCCTTGCCGCGCCCGGTCATGGCATCCCGCAGCCGGTCGACGAGGCCCATGCCGGGGGCGAGGAGCTTGTTGGCCGGGGGCGTGTCGGGAGCGGAGGGGTGGGGACGGGTCGGCGCCATCTTCTTGGCCTGCCGCACCTTGTCCCCCAATTTATTCAGCATGTCGGCAGAACACGCCTCGCGGAGCCGGGGGAAAAGGTTGTTCTCCTCGTCGGCGACATGGGAACGGATTTCGTTCATGAGCCGCATCATCAGTTCGTCGAACCGCGGATCATCGGCGGCGCAGCCCTCCAGTTCCTTCATCGTGCGCTCGGCCTCGGCGTGCTCCCGGAGTTCCTGGTCGGCCAGCGCGTCGCCCTGGGGGACGTGTTCCCGGACCGCCGGGTAGAGGTAGGACTCTTCCGCGACCGAATGCCGCACCAGCTCCATGGTGGCCTGATCCGCGTAGTTCTTCTTGCGCGGGTCCCCGGAAGGAAGTCCCTGGATCTTGGCGAACAGCTCCTCCACTTCCTGGTGATCGGCGGTGAGCTCGGCGATGACATCGCCACCGTGTCCCATGTCCCTCTCCTTTTCTGTTCTCCGGTGTGGACTTCCAATGAAGCGCGAGGGGAGGGGAAAAGGTCGTAATTCCCGGGCCGTCAGCGTGTCGCCGTTCCGTGCCGCGTGACCTGCGTCATTTCGGATGTGCAGGGTGCCGGTTATCGTGCTGGGGTTTTCGCCCGCCCCTTCTCCGTACGGACGGTCAGCCGTGCCCGCAGACGACTTTCTCTCCCCCATCGTGGCGGCGACGACGCAGTGGCTCGTCCAGGCCTACCCGCCTGCCCGCGGCGCGTTGCAGCGCGGTCTCGCGGAGGCCCAGGCCCGCCAGGCCGTGACGGTGGCGGCACTGCTGCGTTACCCCACGGAGCTGGACGCTGAACTCGTGGTCTTCTCGGGGCCGGGAGGCGCGTCCCGTCTCGACTGGATCACCGGCGCGGATGCCGCTGCGCCGGAGGACGCCGAAGCGTGGCGCTCCTGGGTCGACGAGGTCGTGACCAGCTGGGCCGCCTGCCTCCTGGGCTCCCCGGCCCTGGCCTCCCTCGCAGCCGAAGCGGTGGTCGCGGCGCGCGGCGACACCGCCCCGGTGGCCTTCCGTCGCCTGACCGACCCGACGGAGGAGGACCACCGGTCGGCGGCCCTCCTGCGCCACCCCGACGTCCTGGCGCCGATAGCCGATCTCCACGGGGCGGAACTCCGGGACCACCTCCAGGCGGCCCTGCCGACGTGACCGCCGGGAAGCTCCGGAGCCGCGTCCCCGCGGCATCGGATCGTTCCCGCACGACGGACGAGCGGCACATCCTGGAGCAGGAGGTGCCGCTCCGGGGCGGCTACCGCTTGTGCCCGTGCCGCACGTCCAGGCAGAGCGCCCAGACGTCGGAGTAGCCGCCCTGGGAAGGCGACCCCCGCTGTGGGTGGCTGCCGTCCAGTACGACGGGTCGGCGCCCCCGTCGCCGACCGGGGTGCCGGCGGCGTCGCTCGGGAAGCTGCCGTTGAGGTGGGGGCCGCCCGAGGTCGCTTTGCTGAAGTCGGTCGTGGTCACGTTGCCGCCGCTGATCGCGGCGCCCCCGCTGACCAGCTGCCCTTCCCCACGGGAGCAGCCGACCGTCGCCGTCTGTCCCGTGGAGGCCGTGTTCGGGCCGCTGACCTCGGTGAAGTGCACCGCCGTGGAGACGTGCTCGAGGTCGATGCCGTCCGTGCTGCAGATCGCGTACGCGTAGGTCATGTTGTCCGCGCCGCGTTCACCGGACCGTTCTCCGCCGAAGGAGCGCTCGCCCCGTCCCTCTGCGGCGTACGACTCGACGGCCGGTTCACCGTGCGGGACACCGTCGGACCCGTCGTGCTGTGCGACGGCAGCTCGATCTCCGGCCCCGTCACCCCGGGGGCCAACGTGGGTGGCACCGGCCCGAGCGGCATCACCGTCGAGGGGCCCCTGAGGTGCGAGGACAACACCCCCACCCCGGATCTGCGGGGACTCGTCGTAGGCGGTCCCCGCTACGGCCGGTGCCGCTGACACGGGCGGTACGGCCTCGATGAGTGGTGTGGCGGGCCCCGAGCCCGAGTCCGCGGCCCGCAACGGCACATCGCGACCCCTAGTCAGCCCCGGGAGTTCGGTGGGACTGTCGCGCCGATGGGCGTACGCCGACGCGCGGTTTCACCCGCCTGGCCGGGCGGTCGAAGGCCACGGGCCCCGGAAGGCGTCGCCTTCCCCCTGGTGGTGGGTGTGCCCGGGGAGTGCGCCGTCACAGGCGGCGGGGTCGCAGGGGGTGGCCCGGGGCCGCAGGGGGACGCCGTGGGTGCGCAGCACCTCGCGGACGTCCAGGATCACCGGGAAGACCTCGTGGTTGCGGTCCTCGCCCTGCTCGTCCCACGCCCTCTGTTCCGCTTCGACGGCCATCCGGTCCTCTGCGAAGACACGCTCGGTGAAACGGCGGATGAACGGCCAGGCCACATGAAGGGCGGCGGGAATCCCGGGCTTCTCGATCATGAGCAGGCCATAGGCACGGCACGTACGCTGCTCGGCGTCCTCGGGCACGTACGCTGCCCAGAGCCGGAGGGCCGGGTGGTCGGCGCTCTCCGGAACCAGGTCGAGCGTCTGGTACGGGTACTCCGTGCGGATGGTCATGACATCGCTGGAGGCCGAGCCGCCGATGCCCTCACCGGCCAGCAGGCCGGCGCTGCGGTTCCGCTTCCCTCCGGTGTGCGTGAACAGGTACCGGGCTTCCACCGTCCGCCCGTCGGTCCGGTGGTTCAGGAGCTCCGGGTGCAGCTTGCCCACGACGCCACGGTGGAGGAACTGGTGGTTCATGTCGAGCAGGTTCTCGTGCATGAAGGAGTAGTGGCAGCGTACGGTCCGGGAGAAGGTCATGGTCCGGTACTTCGGTGAACCGTGTGCCGGCAGCTCCGGCAACGCGGTCTCCGCCGCCTTCTCCGGGTCCCCGGGGAAGACGAAGACCAGGCCGTACGCCTCGCGAACGGCGTAGCCACGCACTCCGCGCGGCGGCCGGCTGTCTCCTTTGGAGAGGTAGGGGATCTGGGAGATGCGGCCGTCACCGCGGTAGGCCCAGGCGTGGTAGCAGCAGCGGAGCGTCTCGCCCTCCACCACGCCCATGCTCAGAGGGACCTGTCGGTGTGCGCACCGGTCCTCCAGGGCGTGTACGGCGCCGCTCTCACCGCGGTAGAGCGCGATGCGCTCACCGGCGAACGCGGTCGCGTACGCCCGCCCCCGGCGCACCTTCCTCGACAGCGCGACCGGGTACCAGTAGTCCGGGTTCACGCCCACGCGCCGTAGGTCGGGAAGGCCCGCGGACCGCGGCGTCGTGCGCCAGGAGCGCTGGACACCGTCGCCGCTGGGGACGGGCGGCGTGGTGCCGCCAGGCTGCGTCTCGGCCATACGCACTCCCTTTGTTCCGTCAGGTGGGACATCGGGCACGCGGGACTCCAGCGCGCATGGTCCGGTCGAGCCGGCCTGCACCGGCCCGCCGAGCGACAGACGAGGTCCCGGCACCGTCCATCCTGGCCTCCCGCCCTCGGCGACGCCTCGAGGGAGGGTCCGCGCGGGTGACCGTCGCCGGTCCTCGTCGAGTCGCCGGGTCACTTCGAGCGGAACAGCGACAGGGCTTCCTCAGGGTTCCCGGGTCCCGCCGGCGGCAGCGCTTCCTCGCCGCTCCGCGGGACGGTGGTGCCGTCGAGCGCGACCGGGCCCCTCCGCGGATGACGAGGCTCAGCCCCGTCCCGTCCGACGGGTCGAGGCCGGCGACCACCGTGTCCTCGGCCGGCTCGGCGCCGAACGGCTCGCACTCCGAGCGCGGCGTAGGCCGAGAGACGCAGCAGGCGGCGCCGGAGCGGCGAGCCGCTGTCGAAACGGACCTCGCCGTCGACCGCCTTGCGCAGCGCCCGTTCCAGTTCGCCGACATCGAGGGCCTGACGGGCCCGTGGGACCCCGCGATCTCCGGGCGGGTCCTGGTCGGAATCCCGCGCGTCGTCCGACGTGGTGTCTTCGTCGGCGGCTCTCATTTCTCCCTGTGCGGGTGCGAGCCGACAGGGCGCGCCCCGTACACGCGGAAGCGCTCGGCGTCGGCCATCTCCATCAGCGGCCCGACCGAAGCCCTGGAGGTCCCGCGTCTGGCCGCGATCCCGCGCCACACGGCGGCGACCCTGCGCAAGGGAGCACCGACCCTGGCCGCGGACACCGGGAGGCGATGAGGGCCATGCGGCGCGGACTTCGCGACCGCTCTGTGGAGGCGCCGGTAGAGTGTCGGGCGGACAAGAGAAGAGATCCTCCGATGGACTCCCGCGTATCCCGCGTATCCCGCGTATCCCGCACATCCCGCATACGGACCAAGCTGGCGAAGGCGCCCTACCAAGCGCAGCGCAGCCACTCGATGGGTGCCGAGCGCCACTTGTTCCGCCTCGGCCCGCGAGTCGGTCCCGCCCGGGTGGACGCCTTCGAGCACGAACGCCACATCGCCTTGCCGGTGGCCTACCGAGAGTTCCTCGTCGAACTCGGCGGCAGCGGCGCCGGCCCCTTCTACGGCCTGCTGCCCCTGGAGGACTGCAGGCTGTTCACCATGGATCGACAGCCCTCCGACGGCAGTCCGAGGGGGTTCCACCACGTGGACCACCCGGACGCGCTGCGAGGAGACCGGTTCCTCCACATCGTCGAGATGGGCTGCACCGACCTGTGTCTCATCGGCGTGACCGGACCCCTCACCGGCCGCGTCGTCACCGGCAACGCGGACGGCTTCTGGCACCCGAACGTCTCCTCGGCCCAGGACTTCCTGAGCTGGTACGAACGCTGGCTCGACCACATGCGGGACGGCAAGGACAACCCCGCGCTGGGCCTCACCTCCCCACCGACGGTCGCGAGCGCTTCGTGGGGTCCGAGGGCCACGGCCCCGAGAGCGCGCTGACGGACGCCGCGGAGGGCCGGTGCCATCGAGGAGTGGGGAGGGGTGTCGGCGGCAGCGCCGGCCGCAGGGGCGCTGAGGACGCCGAGGAGCGAAGGGGAACGTACGCTCGGCCTCCGCTGGAGGGTGCTGAGGGGACGTCTCCTTGGTGTCACCGAGTCCCGGCGCGACCCGAGGCCGTTCATGGGCGCCGCACCGTGATCACCTCTGCCGAACCCTGCCGGGAGAAGGCGGTCAACCGGGTCGCCGTGCGGACCGGAGGCCGACGTCTCGAGGACCCCGGTCACCCACCCTTCACTTTCGGCCCCTTGGGGAAGGGGCCCGGCACCGCCTTCCGCGGTAGGGACGCCTCCGGTAACGCCCCCCGCCCCGAAGCGGAAGCGGAACCTTCGCAGGGGCTCTGACCTGCTGGAGCACGCGCCATCACGTCGCGTTCACAGAGATCATCCGATTCTCCACAACTCCCATTGTGGCAACACCTGTTCGCAGGTAGAGTCCCCGTTCGTCGGGCACGGACAGGCGCTTTCAAGCTTATTTGGGGCGATCAAGTCGATGCAGTGCGAGACCCTTGGAACCACCCCGGACCTCATCGAGGCCTTCACGGAAGCCGCTCTTCGCGACCCGGAGCGCGCGGCACTCGTCCATGAAGGGCGGGTCGTGACGTACCGCCGGCTGCACGAGCTCGTGAACGGCCTCGCGGGGCGGCTCGGGCCGCGGCACGGAGCCATCGCCGTGCCGGCGACGCACACCCCGGAAACCGTTGTCGCGCTGCTCGCCGTACTGGCGGCCGGAGGCGTCTACTGTCCCGTCGATCCGGCCTTTCCGCCGGCGCGGCAGCAGGACATGGCGTCCGCGGCCGACTGCCGCGCGGTCATCGACACCGACGCGGCTCCCACCCCCCGACTCGGCCTGCCGGTCATCCGATTAGGCCAGGAGGAGACGGGGCGGGTCACGGCGGCGACCACCGGTGGCCTCGGGCGGGACATGAGCCCCGAAGCGCCGGCGTACATCCTCTTCACCTCGGGCTCCACCGGCCGACCCAAGCCGGTGGTGACACCGCGCCGGGCCATTTCGGTCTCCGTGCGCTCGCTCCGTGACCTCTTCTCCCTCACGGAGGAGGACCGGGTGCTCCAGTTCGCCTCGCTCAACTGGGACACCTCACTGGAGGAGATCCTCCCGACACTGACCGCCGGAGCCACCCTGGTGTTCGACCGCGAGGCGCACTCGGGATCCTTCCCGCGGTTCCTGCGGATGGTCGAGCGCGAACGCGTCAGTGTCCTCGACCTGCCCACGGCCTTCTGGCACGAGCTCGTGCTCCACCTCGCCGAGGAGGGGACGGCACTTCCGGACTGCGTCCGACTGATGGTGATCGGCGGGGAGGCCGTCAGCCCCGCCCGACTGGCCGACTGGAGCCGCCTCGACACGGCTCGCATCCGCCTCGTCAACACCTACGGATGCACCGAGACCACCCTGATCACCCACGCCGTCGATCTGCACGGACCCGGCGCCCCGGTCCCGGGCTGGGACTGGGCGAGCGGTACCAGGGCGCCGATCGGCCGGCCCCTGGCCCACGTCGTGGAGGACATCGGAGAGCAGGACGAACTGTTGATCGGCGGCCCGGCGGTGGCCCTCGGCTATCTGGGCATGACCCGGGCCACCGAGGAGGCGTACGCGGTCGTGGGCGGCGAACGCCGGTTCCGCACCGGAGACCGGGTCGGCAGGACGCCGGACGGCCTCCTCACCCACGAGGGCAGGCTGAACGACGAGATCAAGATCCGGGGCATCCGTGTCGATCCGGCCGAGGTGGAGGCGCACCTCGCCGGCCACCCGGCGGTGAACGCGGTGGCCGTCACCGGAGCCGTCAGCGTCGGCCGCGCCGCACTCGTCGCCTATGTGGTGCCCAGGCCGGACACCGAAACGCGGCACCTCGACGGCGATCTGCGGGCCTACCTGCGCGAGCGGGTGCCCGCCCATCTCGTGCCGAGCCGGATCACCGTCGTCCCGCACCTCGTGCTGACCACGAGCGGCAAGGTCGACAGGAGAGCCTCGCACCACCGTTACGCAACCGTGAACAGGTCAAAGGAGACCGTTGATGAGCGTTGACACCACCGCCTCAGCCGCCGGGGACTCGCCCGCCGGCTCCCCTGCCGGTGCCGACACCGAGGGCGTGGTGGCGATGTTCCGGCGCGTTCTGGAGACCGAGGACGTCTCGGCGGACTCCGACTTCTTCCTCCTCGGCGGCGACTCGCTGGTCGCGACCCGGGTGCTCAGCGCCATCGCCCGCTCCTACGGGGTGGAGCTGACCTTCGAGGACTTCCTCGGTGCTCCGACCCCCGAACAGCTCGCCGAGAAGATCACGGACGCCCGGTGACCGCGCGCGACGGGGCCCCGGCCGACGGCGCTCCCAGACGTTCCGGAGGCGTCACCAGCGCCGTGGTGGTCGGAGCCGGGTTCGCCGGACTGACGGCCGCGACCGAACTCGCCGCCGCCGGGATCGACGTGACCGTACTGGAAGCACGCGACCGGGTGGGCGGTCGGGCCCGTGGACTTCAGGTCTCCGACGGGGGGTGGGTGGACGCGGGCGCCGCCTACCTGGGGGACCGGCACACGGAGCTCCACTCCCTGATGGCCGAGCTGGACCTCAAGACGACGCCCACCGTCATGCGGGGAGCCAGCCGCTTCGCCCTCGGGACCGAGGAGACCACCCGGGACGGCCGGTTTCCGCCGCTCGACGCCGTGGCCCTCGGCGACCTCTTCGAGAGGCTCGACGAACTCACCGCGACCGTCCGCCCCGATGCCCCGTGGCTCACGCCGGGCGCCGAGGAGCTGGACGCCCTGACCGCCGAGGCATGGGCCGAACAGCACCTCACGCACCCGGACGCCCGGCTCTTCTTCCCGCTCTTCCTGGGCGAGATGATGGCGGCCGACCCGGCCAGGGTGTCCGTCCTGCACGTGGCCTTCTACCTGCGGTCGGGCGGTGGACTGCGCTACCTGAACGCCTTCGAGGGCGGCGCCCAGCAGGACCGGATCGACGGGGGCGCCCACCAGGTGTGCGAGCGGCTGGCCGCTCGGCTGGGGGCCAGGGTGCGGCTCGGGGAGCCGGTCCACGCCGTGCACCAGGACGACGAGGGGGTCACCGTCCGCAGCCCGACGGGGGAGTACCGGGCCGACGTCGCGGTCATGGCCCTGCCGCCCCTGCCGGCCGACGCCGTCGACCACCGGCCCGAGCCGCCGGCACGCCGGGCGAGTGACCGCACCGCGCGGGGCTGCGCGGTCAAGGTGCACCTGGTGTACCCGGCACCGGTCTGGCGGGACCACGGTCTGTCGGGGTGGTCGGTGAACGCCGAGGGACCGCTGTTGTCCACCGTGGACGACTCGCCGGCGGGAGCGGGAGTCGGCGTCCTCACCGGCTTCGTCACGGGCGCCGAGGCCCATCGCTTCGCGGCGCTCGATCCACGGGAGCAGCGCTCGGCGGCGTTCGAGCAGGCGGCCCGACTGTTCCCGATGCTTCCCGAACCCGTGGGCTTCCACGTGACCGACTGGGTCAACGAGGTGTACAGCAAGGGCTGTTACGCCGCTCTCTTCGGGCCCGGCGACTGGGTGCGGCACGGCCCGGGTCTTACGGCACCCCACCTGCGGGTGCACTGGGCCGGAACGGAGACCAGCACCGAGTTCTTCGGACTGATGGAGGGGGCGATCCGTTCCGGCCGCCGGGTGGCAGCGGAGGTCCTCGCCCGCCGGTAGGGCCGCGGTACGGGCCGCGCTACGGCCGTGGACCGTACCGCGCGCCGGTGAACCGCTCGCCCCGTCCGCCTCCGCCCTTCCGGCAACCGCCTGCCAGGAACCCGTTCCGCCGGCGCCCGTCACCCCTGCCGGGTCCCGGCCCCGCATGCACGCGTCCTCCGAGCCGCCGCCGGTCGCCCCCTGCCGGTGGTCGCGCCGTCGCCGCCCGGATCCGCCGACCTCCTTCCCACGAGCCGATCGCAATGCGTCACGACGCGCCCGCGCTCAGGCCGTGCGCCGCACCCCACGACCGCACGGAAAGACAGCCGAACCACAAGTTCCGCCGAGAACAGCAAGCCTTCGAACAGTCGCCGGGCCCCGGCCCCACCAGGATCCGTCCCGGCGACGCCCGACGGGAGACCCTCATGAGCGACCACACGTCCATCGCCCCTCTCGCCGCCAGACAGGGGTTGATGACCGAGCCCACGCTCGGAGCCGGCAACTTCCTCGACCACGCCATCGCCGTCAACCCGAACCGCGCGGTCCCGTACGCCTACACCCACCGCGTCGACCACCGGGGCGCGGTCGAACTGCGGGGTCACAGCCTGCTCGACATCGCCGCCCTGCGCGACCACTACGCCAAGTGGTACTGGGCCAACGGCGTCCGGCCCGGCGACCCGGTCGGCGTGGTGGTCCGTGAAGGCCTGGAGCCCCTGCTCCACTTCCTCGCGCTCGCCGCGCTGGGAGCCGTCCCCGCCCTCGTCAACGACGCCATGCCGCACGAGGTGATGGTGCGCTACCTGAACCACGTGGGCGTCGTGGGAGTGGTCGCGGACGACCCCACGCGTCTGGCCGCCGCCTACCGCGAGACCCCTCACCGCCGTCCCCGCTTCATCGCCATGGCCGCCGAACTCCAGGCCTTCGACGCCGCGTCCGCGGAGCTGCCCGAGGTCTACCCGTACCGGCACGCCGCCGACGACGTGGTCGCGCTCATCCACTCCTCCGGGACCACCGGGACGCCGAAGTCCACCAAGCTGGCACACCGCCAGTTCTGGGACGGCAAGCAGCCGCGCATGGTGCGCTTCCCCGCCGAGAACGACGACCGGCTGATGTCGCTGATGCCGCACACCCACGCGGGCGGACTCAGCTACTTCCTCACCGCCACCCTGCTCGGCCTGCCGACCGTGGTCATGTCCGACTGGCGGCGTACGGTCGTCGAGCCGGTGATGGAGGCTTTCCAGCCCACCATGGTCGCCTCCTTCCCCCGCACCTTCGTGGAACTGGCCACCGGCGAACTCCCGGTCAAGGGCGCGGCGAAGGTGCACTCCTGGTTCAACACCGGCGACAGCGCCCACTACGGGCACATCCGTCGGCTGGTGCAGCTCGGCGAGCGGCCCGCCGGCCTCGTCAGGCCCTGGCTGCTGCCCAGGGAGAAGGAGGAGCAGCCGCCCCTGCCCGGCTCGCAGTTCATCGACGGTCTGGGCTCGTCCGAGATGGGCATGGCGCTGTTCGGGCAGATGACCACGCCGGAGAGCGGGCGCGACGACCGCTGTGTCGGCAAACCCCTGGAGGTGGTGGAGAAGGCCGCGGTGCTCGACGAGGACGGCGAGGAGGTCCCCGACGGCACGGTGGGGCTGCTGGGTGTGATCACGCCTTCCCGCACCCCCGGATACTGGAACGACGACAGGCTCACCAGCACGTTCGAACGGAACGGCTACTGGCTCACCGGCGACGTGGCCAGGCGTGACGCCGAGGGACGGTTCTACCACCTCGACCGTACGGTGGACGTCATCGACACCGCGGACGGTCCGGCGTACAGCCTGCCGATCGAGGAGGTACTGCTCGCCGACTGCGCCACGCTGGTGCAGGACTGCTCGGTGATCGGCGTTCCCGCCGGACCCGGACGAGGTCAACTCCCGCTCGCAGTCGTCCGGTTGCAGGCGGAAGCCGCCGCGAGCACCGCGGAGGAGGTCCAGGAGGCGGCCAACAAGGCCCTGGTCGCCGCCGGGCTGACGCCGCTGGCCGCGGTGAGCATCGCGCGCACACCGGAGGACTTCCCGCTCGGCCCCACCGGAAAGGTGCTCAAGCGAGAGCTCCGGACCCGTTTCGCCACCCTGCTGTCCGGCCGTTAGGCGGGCCCCGGATGATCCCGCAGCCGTACCAGTACGCGCGGACCCCGCTGACCGAGCCGGACTGGCGACGGCTGCCGGGCTGGCGCCGTGTCACGGAACGCGAATGGCGCGACGCCCAGTGGCAGAGGGCCCACTGCGTGAAGAACCTGCGCCAGCTCAAGGCCGTCGTCGGTGACCTGCTCACCGACGACTTCTGCGGCGATCTCGCCGCCGACCAGGCGGAGTTCGCCACTATGGCGATGCTGATCACCCCGCAGATGCTCAACACCATGGCACCCCGGGCCGCCGTGGAACCGGCAGCGTTCACCGAGGCGTTCCTCGCCGACCCGGTCCGCCGGTACATGCTGCCGGTACGCTCGGACCGGCACCCGCGGTGGCCGAGCCACCCGAAGGCGGGACGGGACTCGCTGCACGAGGCCGACATGTGGGTGGTGGAGGGCCTCACCCACCGCTATCCCAACAAGGTTCTGGCCGAGCTGGTCGCCACCTGCCCGCAGTACTGCGGGCACTGCACCAGGATGGACCTCGTCGGCACCTCCACCCCCCAGATCACCAAGGCCAGGCTCGCGCTCCGCCCGCGGGACCGGCAGGAGCAGATGCTGGACTACCTCAAGCGGACCCCCACCGTGCGCGACGTGGTGGTGTCCGGCGGAGACGTCGCCAACGTGCCCTGGCCCCAGCTGGAGGCGTTCCTCATGCGACTCCTCGACCTGGGATCGGTCCGTGACATCCGCCTGGCCAGCAAGGCCGTGGTCGGCCTGCCCCAGCACTGGCTCCAGCCCGAGGTCGTCGAAGGTGTGGGGCGGGTCGCCTCGGTCGCCGCCCGACGGGCGGTCAACCTCGCGGTGCACACCCACGCCAACCACGCGCAGTCCGTCACCCCACTGGTCGCCGAGGCCGCCCGGGCCCTCCTCGACGCGGGCGTCCGGGACGTCCGCAACCAGGGGGTGCTGATGCGCGGGGTCAACGCCACCCCCGAGGACCTGCTGGACCTCTGCTTCGCGCTCCAGGGCGAAGCGGGCATCCTCCCGTACTACTTCTACCTCTGCGACGTGATACCCCACGCCGAGCACTGGCGGACCCCCCTCCACCAGGCCCAGCGGCTCCAGGAGGCGATCATGGGATACCTCCCCGGCTACGCCACCCCGCGGATCGTGTGCGACGTACCGCACGTCGGCAAGCGCTGGGTGCACCAGGCCGTCGCCTACGAGCGCGAACGCGGCATCTCGTACTGGACGAAGAACTACCGGACCGAGCTCGAAGTCCGGCAGTCGCCCGACGCGGGCCTCGAAGACGCGCTGGCCCGGCGCCACCCGTACTACGACCCGCTGGACACCCTTCCCGAATCCGGCCGTCGCTGGTGGGCGGAGCGAGCCCCTGCCCAGGACGGACGGACCGGCGCCCCGCACCCCCGACCCACCGCACCGGAGGTCACCCCGTGAGCCCCTCCCCAGACCGCCCCGCCACCGGCCCGCTGCGCCGGTTGTGCTGGATCTTCCCCGACCGGGAATCGACCCGGACGGCCGAGATGTGGCACGCCATGTTCTGGGACCTCTACGCCGAGGCCGCCGAGGACCTGGGCATGAGCTGGACCCGGCATTCCCCCGACGCGGTGACGGTGGACTGCACGGAACCCGGACGCCCCCGGGTCTACGTGGACGACGAGCCCGTCACACCCCGTGACACCCTCTTCATCACCGCGCTCTACTCGCTGCCGTACCAGCAGATGGACATCTTCAACCAGTACGCCCTGTGCTCGGTGCTGCAACAGGCCGGCTTCTACCTGCCCTTCCCTCCCGAGGCCTCGCTGATCGGCAACGACAAGCTCGCCACCCTGCTCCACCTCGGCGGTTCCCCGGTCCCCCCGATCCCGACCGTCCGCATCGGCACGGGGCGCGACGTGAGCAGGCACCTGTACGAGGTGGCCCTCGGGAACATGACGTACCCGGCCATCGTCAAGCCGGCCGGCTGGTGCGGCGGCGGCGGCATCAACCTGGCGCGGAGCGCGGGGGACATCCGGGGCCTGGCCAGCCTCGCGCAGGGCGGCGACACCACGCTCGTGGTCCAGCCGTACCTCGGCGACGGCACGGTCGACCACCGGGTGTACGTGATCGACGGCGAGCCCCACACGGTCCTGAAGCGGACCCCGCAACCCGGCTCGGCGGTCGCCAACATGAGCCACGGCGGCACCATGGAGTTCACCCCGGTGCCCGAGGAACTGGCCAAGGCCACCGCCTACTTCGCCGAACGGCTGCCCATCCCGTTCTTCTGCCTCGACTTCCTCCACGACGGACAGCGGTTCTGGTTCTCCGAGCTGGAGCCCGACGGCGTCATACCCCGCGTCCCCGGAGATCCGGACGGGACGGTCCAACGGGACATCACCCGGGCCCGCTTCGCCGCCTACCGGGACGCCCACGCCAGGCACCTCGCCGACGCCGACGGCGGAGCGTCCCCGTTCACCTCACCGAAGGAAACGAGTTGACCACGATGTTCTCGCTCACCCCGGAGGCGGCCGAGCCGCGGCTGCCGGTCGCCCGCAGGACACTGGAACGCCTGCGGCAGGTGCCGGAACTGGCCTCGCGCTACCGCGACTCCGAGGACATCCGTACCCTCGACGGCATCGCCGCGCTCCCGCCGCTGCTCAAGGACGACCTCAACGTCGCCCTCGCGCACCTGCAACCGCGCGCCGAGCACGGCGCCACCTGGCTCTTCCAGAGCGGCGGCAGCACCGGCGCGCCCAAACTGGGTCACGCGCCCACCGGCTTCTACATGTCCGGGGTGCACGCCCACTGGCAGCCACTGGACCGCGAGGACGTCTTCGTCAACGCCTGGGGTGCCGGCCGCATGTGGGGCGCGCACTTCCTGGTCGCCGCCCTGGCCGACCTCTCCGGCTGCCAGGTGATCGCGCTGGGCTCGGTCGCCAAGGACGAGTACGCCGAGTGGCTGGCCTTCTTCGCGGCACGCAAGGTGACGGCGATCGGCGGCACCCCGAGCGTGCTGAGGCTCTGGTTCGCCCACGCCCGAGCCACCGGCCTGGAACTGCCGGACCTGCGCAAGGTGCTCTGGCTCGGCGAGGCGTGGCAGCCGCAGCTGGAGGAGGACATGGCCGCGGTCGCGCCGGCGGCCCGGCGCTGGGGCATGTTCGGAAGCACCGAGACCTGGGTGGTCGGGACCAACACGCCCCACTGCCCCGCGGACACGTTCCACACCCTGCCCGACCAACTGGTCCACGTGGGCGAGGACCAGCTCCTGGACTTCACCACTCTCAACCCTGAGATGCTCAACCCGGTACTGCGCTACCGCACCGGGGACGCGGGACGCCTGGTGACGTGCCCGTGCGGCCGGCCCGGGCGGGCCATGCAGGTGCTCGGCCGCCGCGACAGCGTGGTCCAGGTCCGGGGCCTGGGCCTGCACGTCGACGAGGTGATCACGCGGGTGGAGCGGGAGGCGGGTGTCTCGCGCGCCCAGGTGGTGATCTCCGAGACCGGCGGGCGCGCCGGATCCGTGGAGGTGCTGCTGCTCACCGCCCCGGGCGCGACCGTGGACGCCGAACGGCTCCGCAAGGAACTCCTGACCGAGACCTTCACCCTGAGCACCGCCTTCCAGCACGATCCGGAGAACTTCCGCGTGCGCCCCGTCGCGGACCTGGTCAGCAACGACCGGACCGGCAAGACCTCCGGCCTCGTGGTGCTGGAGGAGCGGTGAAGCTCTCGCGGCCGGTGTCCCTGGGCTCCGAGTTCAACCGTTTCTGGATCGGCCAGTCGGTGAGCACCGTCGGTGACCGCATCACCGTCTTCGTGGTGCCGACCGTGATGATCTTCGCCCTGGACGCCTCCGCGTTCCAGGTGGGCATCGTGGCCATGGCGCAGTACCTGGGCATACCCCTCCTCGGTCCGCTGGCCGGAGTCCTGGTGGACCGGTGGGACAACCGCCGCACCCTGCTCGTCTGCGACCTCGCCCGGCTGGCGGCGGTGGCCGTCATCCCCCTGGCGTACTGGCAGGGCTGGCTCTCCACCCCCCTGCTGTTCGCCTGCGTCGCGGTGATCAGCGGCGCCACGATCTTCTTCACCGTCGGCTACCTGGTCGCCGTCCCCGCCGTGGTGCCGAAGGACGGCCTGGTACGCGCCTACTCCCGGCTGGAAGGCAGCCGCTCGGTCTCCGAGGTCTCCGGCCCGTCCCTGGCCGCCGGCCTCTACAGCGCCCTGGGCGTCGCCGCCCTGCTCGTCGACGCCGCCAGCTACCTGATCTCCGCCCTGTGCATCCGCTCCATGCGGCCCTGGGGCGAGCGGACCGCCGCCGAGGGATCGGTGTGGCAGCGGCTGACGGCGGGCTTCCGACTGAACTGGTCCGACCCGGTGCTGCGCCGGGTGGTGGTGGCGGCCGTGACGCTCAACTGCGGCGGCCCCGTCTTCGTCACCGTGCTCCCGATCCTCGCCTATCAGGGACTCGGCGTCTCCGTCGGGGTCTTCGGCGCCGCCATGTCCGTGGCAGCGGTGGGCGCCCTGGCCGGAGCGGCCCTCGCGCCGAAGGCCGGTGAACGGCTGGGGACGGGACGGATGCTGGCCTGGGCGCTGCTCCTGCACTGCCTGGTGGGCCTCGGCGTGCTCGCGGCACCCGCCCTCCCGGCCGGCGCCGTGATCGCCGTGACCATGGGCTGCTACGGCTTCTTCATGTCCTTCATCAACGTGAGCAGCGCGCCCATCCGGCAGTCCCGGATGCCCGCACGGAACCAAGGGGTGATGCACGCGGCCTTCCGCACCGCGACCTGGGGTGTGATCCCTCTGGCCGCCTTGGCCGGAGGCCTGGCGGTCAGCCTGCTCACCGGCCCGCTCGGCATACTGGACGCGGCCCGGGTCACCATGGCCGGGGGCACGCTGCTCGCGGCCTGCTCCTTCCTGCCGGCGCTGCGGATCCAGCGCCTGCTGGACGAGGCCGAACGGCGACGGACGCCGGAGGCGGACGGCGGGAACGCCGAACCGGCTCTGGCCGAGGGCACCTCGTGACCGCGGCGGACCGCGAACCTCAGGTCGTGCTGATCACCGGAACGTCCTCGGGCATCGGCAAGGCCACGGCGATCGCCGCGGCACGGGCCGGCTTCGCCACGGTCGCCACCCTGCGCGAGCCCGGCCGTGCCGGGGCCCTGCGGGAGGAGGCCGACCGGGCCGGCGTCCCCCTGGACATCCGCAGACTGGACGTCACCGACCCCGACTCCGTCGCCCGCTGCGTCGACGGCGTGCACCAGGCGTACGGACGACTGGACGCCGTGGTCAACAACGCCGGCATCTCCAACTTCGACCCGACCCTGGAGATGTCCACCACGGAAGCACTGCGGGCCAACCTGGAGGTGAACTTCTTCGGGGTGGTCGAGGTGAGCCGGGCCGCGATGCCGCTGCTCCGGGCCGCCCAGGGGCGCCTTGTCACCATCGGCAGCGTCCACGGAGTCGTCGGGCAGCCCTTCAACGAGGCCTACTGCGCGGCCAAGTTCGCCGTCGAAGGGTTCATGGAGAGCCTGGCCCCGGTGGCGGAGGCGCACGGGGTGAAGGTGTCCGTCGTGGTCCCCGGTTTCGTCAGGGACACCTCGTTCGGGATCTTCCCCGACATCAACCGCAAGACCATCGAGGCCGCCTCCGGTCCCTACGGCCCGACCTTCGCCGACTACGTCGACTGGGTCGTCCACCACGGATGGGAGGGCGCCGGGCAGGACGCGTCCGAGGTGGCGGAGGTCGTGGTGCGGACGCTGCGGGCCGAGCGACCGGCCTTCCGCGTTCCCACCCATCCCTGGGCGGCCGCCTACCTGGAGAACAAGCTGACCGACCGTGACGGCTCCGTCGTGCAGGAACTCGCACGTACGTGGATCGGGCGCCGGCAGGAATCCGACGACACAGAGCAGGAGAGGTAGTGCCCGCCAAATCCCTTCAAGAACTGGTCGACTTCGTCCGCACCCACTCACCCTTCTACGCGGAGGCGTACCGGGACGTGCCACGGACGGTCTCGCACCTCACCCAGCTTCCCGTCATCGACCACGCGGAGTTCTGGGCGGCGAACACCTGGCCCGACAACCGGGTGCTGACCGGCCCACTGACCGACGCCGGGGTCTACAGGACCGGCGGCACCACCGGCGTGCCCAAGCTGTCCGTCTGGTCGCGGTCGGAGCACGCCGACTCGGTCACCGCGTTCGGCGCCGGCATCGTGCGGGCCGGGCTGAAGCCGGGGCACCGGGTGGCCAACCTCTTCTGGGCCGGCGAACTGTACGGCGGGATGCTCTACATCGAACACGCCCTGCACGCGGCCCCCGTGGAGAACGTCCGCCTGCCCGTCGGTGCCGGCGCCCCCAACGAATTCGTCGCCGACCTGATCGACGACTTCGGTGTGAACGTCCTCGCCGGCGTCCCGATGAAGCTGGCCGCCGTGGCGGAATGCCTCGTCCGGCGAGGCCGGACCGCCGACTCGGTGGAACTGCTGCTCTTCGGCGGCGACCTGCTCTTCACCGATCTGCGTCCCATCCTGCTGCGGGCCTTCCCCAAGGCGGCCATCGCCTCGGTCGGTTACGCCTCCATCGACGCGGGGCTCGTCGGGCGTCCCGTACCCGGGGAGGACGTACGGGTGCACGAGGCGTTCCCGCACCGGACGGTGGTGGAACTCGTGGACGACGTCACCGACGAGCCGATCACCACACCGGGGGTGCCGGGCCGCGTCATGGTCACCAACCTGTTCCGCACCCTCATGCCGGTCATCAGGTTTCCGACGGGCGACCGCGGTGAGTGGGTCGACCCGCAGTGCCGACAGTTCCGTCTCCTGGGCCGGTCCATGGAGGGCGGACGGGTCGGCACGGTCTCGATGCCGATCGAGGACGTCCGCGCGGTGCTCGTGGAGGCGGACCCGGACCGGTACATCGCCGGCATGCAGATGGTGCAGCGCCGCTGGGACGGACGGGACGGTCTGATCCTGCGCCTGGGGTACGTCGAAGAGCCCCCGGCGGACCTGAGCAGCCGGCTCGTCGAGGCGGTCTACGCGGCCCGGCCGCTCTTCCCCGCGGAGGTCGCGGACGGCGCCATCCACGAGCTGGGCATCGAGTGGGTGCCGCGCTCCGAGCTGGTCACCAACCCTCGGACGGGCAAGCTCAGGCAGGTGGTGGACGAGCGCCCGGCCGACTGACCGGGCGGGCGCTCGGCGACCGCACACGAGGCACGCGGGTGCCGGGCGGCCTGGCGAGCGAGGTGGTGCCGCCGGCGGTCACCCCGGCCCCGAGCTCCCCACCGCCGGCGGCGGTCGTACGTCCCACGGTCCGCCGACGGCGTCCGCCCGGCGCCGCCCGCTCGTCACCCGCGCTGTGGCTGCGCCCTGCCGGCGAGCATCACGCTCTGTCCGCGGAACTCCGCCACGACCGTCCCGTCCGCCCGGCGGACCGTCACGTCGTAGATCCCGTTGCGGCCCGAGCGCGTCCGCTCCACGGCCTCGGCGAGCAGTTCGTCGTCCACCGCGGCCGGCAGCAGGAAGGTGACCTGCGCGGACTGCGCCACGGTGACAGGCCCGTAGCCGTTGCAGGCGTAGGCGAACGCCGCGTCGGCGAAGAGGAAGAGGAAACCTCCGTGAGCCATGCCATGGCCGTTCACCATGTCCTCGCCCACCCGCATGCGCATCAACGCCCGGCCCGGTGCGACCTCCTCCAGGGCGATGCCCAGGGTCCGACACGTGCGGTCCCGCTCGTACAGCTCAGCGATCCCGGCCGGTGCGTCATCCGGCACGCCGGTGTACAGGCCCACGACTGCGTCCCTCCCTCGTGACCGGACCGGACGGGCCCGATGGCTACGCGTCCGCATTAGACCGACCAAGCCCGACGGCTGTCAACGACGGGAAGCGGCGGGTCCGATGGGGCGACGCGCGCGGTTTCGGCGAGCAGGGGAGGTGGGGCGGCCCGGAAGGTGCTGGAGCTGCTTCGGACAGGTCTCCTGGGTCCACCTGGCCGCCCGGTCAGCGGCGGGGAGCGAGGAAGCCGTCGACGACCCGGCGCACCTTGTCCGAGACCTCATGGTCGCCCAGGCGCAGCGCGGTGTTTGCGGCCATGAGGACCGCGTCGAGCTGGAAGGCCGCCAGTTCGGCGTCCAGTTCGGCGTTCTCGCCCGCGTCGGCGGTCCGGCGCAGTTCACCGGTGAGGAGGTCGATCCAGTCCTGGTGGTGGTCGACCAGGGCGTCCCGTACAGGGCCGGGGCGGCTGTCGAAGTCGGCGAGGTTCGCCGCCCAGAAGCAGCCGCCGGGGAACAGCGGCGTCTCGGCGTAGGAGATCCAGCCCTCCACGAGGGCCCGCAGCCGGGCGGCGCCGCGCGGAGCCGCCGAGGCGGGCTCCACGACCGCGCCCAGAAACGCCTCGCGGGCGGAGGAGGCGGCGGCGAGCTGGAGTCGTTCCTTCGTCTTGAACAGGGTCGCGACGCCGCTCTTGCTGAGTCCGAGGTCGGTGGCCAGTCGGCCGATGCTGAGCCCGTTCAGTCCCTCCACCGATGCGACGTCGACGGCGTGGCGGGCGATCGCGCGCCGGGTGCGTGCGCCGCGCAGCAGGCGTTGGTCGCGTCCACCCCGGCCTGGCCCATCTGAACACCGCGGAGCGCGGTGCGACGGCCGCCCGCACCCTGGCGGAACAGGCGGACCGAATGGCCGCGTTCGGCCCCGACCTGGTCCACATCTCCTGCGGGGCCAATGACCTGTGGCGCACCCAGGCCGACTTCCCCGCCCTGGAACGGACGCTGCGCCGCCTGTTCGCGCTCGCGGCCGACACCGGCGCGCAGCTGACCACTTTCACCCTCGGCAGGGCCTTCGTGGTCCCGGACTTCCCCGACTGGTCCGACAGGGTGCACACCCTGAACGCCCTCACCCGCCACCTCGCCCGCGACCACGACGCCCTGCTCGTCGACATGTGGGACCACCCGGTCAACTCGCGCCCGGACCTGCTGAGTCGGGACCGCATCCACTTCGCGGCCGCCGGCCAGGCGGTGATGGCATGCGAAGTCCCCAGGGGACTGGCG
Source organism: Streptomyces sp. TLI_105 (assembly GCF_900105415.1). Lineage (GTDB taxonomy): Bacteria > Actinomycetota > Actinomycetes > Streptomycetales > Streptomycetaceae > Streptomyces. The sequence goes on from NZ_FNSM01000001.1 coordinate 7,910,397, forward strand.
GGGCTGCTGGGCGACCGGACCTGAGCGAAGCCGTCGCGACCGCAACCGACCGCCACCGAGCGAGTGAAGGGATCACCCCTTGTCCACCGTCGACGAGTCCGCCTCCCGGCGGACCGCCTTACTGTCACCCCCGGCGGCCCTGTCCTGGGGGCCCGTCACGATCGTGCTGATCGGCGCGTTCATGGCGATCCTCGACTCTTTCATCGTCATCGTCGCCGGCCCGGCGATCCAGGCCGACCTCGGCGCCTCCGACGCGGAGTTGCAGTGGATCCTGGCCGGCTACCAGCTCGCCCACGCGGTGTTCCTCATCACCGGAGGCCGCCTCGGTGATCTCTACGGTCGCAGGCGGGCCTTCATCGGAGGCATGGCCGTCTTCACGCTCGCCTCGGTCGCCTGCGCCGTCGCCCAGACCCCCACCGGCCTGATCGTGGCGCGGCTCGTCGAAGGGCTGGGCGCCGCCCTGATGCTGCCCCAGGTCTACGCCCTCATCACCGTGCTGGTCCCCGAGCGGGAGCGGCATCGTGCCTTCAGCGCCCTGGGGGTCGTCATGGGACTGGCCACCGTCGGCGGTCTGCTCGTCGGCGCCGATCTGCTCGGCTCCGGCTGGCGGCCCGTGTTCTGGATCAACATCCCCGTCGGCATCGTCGCCGTCCTCCTCGCGGCCCGATACGTGCCGGAGTCCCGGGCGCCACACGGGCGCCGGCTCGACCTCCCGGGGGTCGCCGTACTCAGCGTGACGCTGTTCCTGCTGGCCTTCCCCCTCATCCAGGGGCGGCACGCGGGATGGCCGTGGTGGACCTGGTCCTGCCTGGCCGCGAGCCTGCTCGGCTTCGCCCTCTTCATCGCCCTCGAACGCAGAACCGCGAGCCTCGGCGGGGACCCCCTGGTGCGGATGTCGCTCTTCCGGACGCGCTCCTTCTCGGTGGGCATCCTCCTCGTCCTCGCCACCTACACCGTCATCACCTCCTACCACCTCGTCCTGTCGATCGCCCTCCAGGACGGACTGGGCATGTCGGCTCTCGGGGCGGGACTGGTCTACACCCCGGCGGCGGTGACCTTCTTCCTCTTCAGCCTGATCGCCGGACGGCTGGTGCCCCGATACGGCCGCCGCGTCCTGGCCGCCGGGGCGATCGTGCTCGCCCTCGGCTACGCGTCCACCGCCGTGGTCCTGACCTGCGGCCTTCCGTTCCGCCCGGCGGTCGTCATCCCGACCCTGATGGTGCAGAGCGCTGGAGGAGGCCTCCTCATCACTCCCTCGCTGGGCGCCGTGCTCGCCCGGATCGGACCTGCCGACGCCGGCATCGCCTCCGGGGTGCTCTCGACCGCCCAGCAGGTCGGCGCGGCACTCGGCGTCGCGATCATCGGGGTGGTGTTCTTCCACTCCTTCGCCCCCGCGGGCGGCCGGAGCGCGGCAGCACACGCCTTGGCCGTGTCCTCCGTCGCCACCCTCGTCACCGCGCTCGTGGCCGCCGCCCTGATCCGGCTGCTGCCCGACGACCGCCATTCCGTTGCCGACCGGGCATGAGACGTATCCGGCCGTGTCACGAAGGCCACCGAAACCACGAACGGACTCACCGAATGGAACCTTCTTCCCTGCTTCGTCACCTGCGCCGTGAACTGGATGCGTTCCGGGACTGCCTCGACGGCGACCCGGCCACACCCATCAGGCACTGCGGCGACTGGACCCTGCTCGACCTGGCAGAGCACCTGGGCGGGTCGAACCTTCGGGCCGCCGCAGCCGTCACCGAGCAGCGCGGCGACCACGTACCGGCCCCGGCACCGCGCGAGCGAGCCGCCCTCGTACGGTGGTTCGACGACGCCTCGCAGGCGCTGTACACGGCGCTCGACACCGATCCGTCCGCGCCCGCCCGGACGTTCCACCCTCCGCACACCGTCGGGTTCTGGCAGCGGCGCCGTTGCGTGGAGGCGCTCGTCCATCGCTGGGACGCCGAACACGCCCTGGGCGTCACCCGGCCGCTGGACGCCGTGCTCGCGGGCGAGGCGGTCGCGGAAGTCTTCGACACGACGGCACCGAGGCAGATCGCTCGCGGTCGAGTGCAGCCGCCTCGGGCCGCCCTTCGGCTGGAGGCCACCGATACGGGTACGTCGTGGACCTACGGCCCCGGCGCTCCCGTAGCCGTACCGACCGCGCCCGCGGAAAGCTTGCTGCTTCTGCTGTGGGGGCGGATACCACTCGACGGCGGAGCATGGTCCTGGGGCGGTGACGAGCAAGCCGGCCGTCGGATCCTGGAGGGCCCCTTGACCCCCTGATCTCGACGGAGGCTTGTGCGGCGCGGGCCTTGGCGGGGCGGCCGAGCAACGGGGCGCCCTTCGGCCCGCGGCTTCACCGTGCCGCGGAATCGTCCCGGTCGAACACGCCGCGGTTCCGGACGATCTCGGCCTGGTGGTCCTGCACCCAGTGCACGACGTGTGCGATGGTGTCGCTCAGTGACCGGCCCAAGGGCGTGAGCTCGTACTCGACCCGAGGCGGTACTTCGGCGTAAGCCGTCCGCAGTACCAGGCCGTCACGGGTCAGCAGCCGCAGCGTCTGGCTCAGCATGCGCTGGGACACCCCGGCGATCCGACCGTGAAGCGTCGTGAAGCGCAGCGGCCCGTCGGCGAGATGGGTGATGACCAGGACGGTCCACTTGTCCCCGACACGGGCAAGCACATCACGCACGAGCTCGATGGTCGACACGCACTCGGGACTCACGCCCGCGGCCTCCGCCTGCGCACCTGGTGTGGATCCCATGGGCCTGTTCCCTTCGAGTGCGTAGCTGACTTCGAAGTGCGTGAGGGCAAGGTCTTGATCACAGTGTCCGCGCCCCCGTTACATACGGATGGTAACCAGGGACGTCCACCCTGGCCCGCCTCTGTGTCTGTGAGGGAAACATGTCTCTGGAACCCGCCACACCGGCTTCGACCGTTGACGGGAGCGTCGATGGCGCGGCCTCGAAGGTGCGGCACGACACCTTCACCGTGGAACGGCACTTGGCCGCGGCCCCCGGCACGGTCTTCGGGGCTTTCGCCGACACCCCGGTGCGGCGCCGGTGGTTCGCGTTGCCGGGCCGGAAGGTGTCCTACGACCACGACTTCACGGTGAACGGCGGTGAGACCGCATCGAGTGTCTTCACGATCGCGGGCTCTGCGCCGGAAAGGCTCGCATACGCTTCCCGGTACCTCGACATCGTGCCGGCCTCGAGAATCGTCTACACGTACACGTCCCGCGTGGACGACGTCCCGCGATGGGCCTCGCTGGTGACCGTCGAACTGCATCCGGTGGACGGCGGCACCCACCTGCGGTGGACCGAGCAAGCGGCCTTCCTGACCCCGTCCGCACAGCCGGAGCACGACCTTCCCCATCTGCGCGGCGCCACCCGCCTGCGGTTGAACGGTCTGCCGGCAGCGTTGCAGCCGAGGTGACGACCGCTTCGGGAGTCCCGTCGCCCAGCGCCAGGCAGCGAAGCGCAGCGGCCTGCCGATCACGGGCCTTTGGGCTCCTGCACCGGCCGCCGCTGCGCGGTGACCCCGGGAGTCGGGCCGCGTACGACTGTGACCGTGGTCGAGGACGACATCACCCTCACCGGTGGTGTCGCCCCGGCCCGCGCCTCCGCGGAGGAGCTGCTGCCGCACGTCCTGGACCAGCGACCGGAGGCACTGGCCAGACGGACGCGCGCGACTCCTCGGTGCCGGTCCCGTCCAGCACGGGCTGCCAGGGCGGCGGCACGGTCGGCCCGCCGGAGGAATTCCAGGTCAACAGGCCAGTAATGGGGCGGTAGCTGGTCCTCCTTACTGATCTTTTCGTTAGTTCTGTGGGGTTGGTGGGTGGATGGTGAGGCCGGTGTGGGTGAGGAAGGACCAGGGCAGCTGGGGGTTGTCGTTGTTGGGGTGGATGCCCTGTTCGGTGGCGCAGGCGATGTCGGCGAGGTGGTCGGCGGCGTGGTAGCCGAGCGCCGCGGCCATCGAGGCGCGTTTCCGCTTCAGCCGGTGCCGCAGGAGCGGGGTGCGGCCGCGGGGCGCGTAGGTGCGGCGGACCTGCGGCAGCAGCGACACTCCTGACTCGCCGGGGAAGACGATCCAGGCACGTGTGTTCACCGCCCCTTTTTGATCCGCGGCCACTCGTGCGCGATCCAGCGGGCGATCTCGGACTCGTCCCGCTCCACCGCCCGCCGCTCGGGCCGCTGCAGACTCCACCCGAGCCGGCCGGTCAGCAACCGCCACACCGACGCCCGTGACAGGGCTACTCCGGTCGCCCGCTCGACGACCAGGCCGACCCGTTCCAGCGTCCACAGGTCGGCCTCGAAACCATGGGCTCGGGCGCCTTGTTCCAGCGCAGCCCGGATCGCCTCGCCCTGGGCATCGTCCAGTTTGGGCGGGCGACCGGTGGCCGGACGCCGGCGCAAGGCATCGGCGCCGCCCTCCTCCCAGACCCGTTTCCACCGCCGCGCACTCTCCTCGCTGACGCCCAGCATCCGTGCGATCTCGGCACCCGAACGCCCCTGACCGAACAACTCGGCCGCCCGCACACGCCGGGCCTCGGCCAACTGCGGCCGCGTCAAAGGAGGAACAACGGACGAAGGCTTGAAGGACACCGCCTCAGGGTCCCACCTACGAGGCCGCCGCTCCCACGGAACTAACGAAAAGATCAGTAGTGGTCGAGTTAGTAAGTCCTTCGGGGGTTGATCACGTTGCCCGTCCGACAGAGGATTCTTCCTGGTGATCGGCGGTGTGCCGGTCGAGCCTGGTCGGTAGATCGTCCAGGTCGGAGGTGGTGAACTTCCACTGGAACGGCTGTGCTGTGGCGTTGTAGCGGTCTTCGAAGGCTCGGAGCCGGTCCCTGACCTGAGCGAGGTCGGTGAAGTCGTTAGTCGGGGTCGGTGATGAAGATCCAGGAGCGGTGCCGCCAGGGCTTGAGCGCGTCGTCGGCCAGCCAGCGGCGCACGGGGGGGCGCCGACACGAACGCGGCGATGCCCCGCCGGGTGGCCTCATAGGCCAGTTCCGGGCATGACCAGCGCGACAGCAGCACTCCGCTCTCGGCGGCCAGCCGGCAGGCCGGCGCCTTGACCTCGGCAACCTGCAGCGGCGTGAACACCGGCGGGCGGCCGCAGCGTTGACGGCCTTTGAGCCCGGGCAAGCCCTGTTCGGCGAACCGGCCACGCCAGCGGCGCACGGTGTCCAGGTGCAGACCCGTCTCCTGGGCGACACGCGCCTTGGAGCGTCCGCGCGCGGCGTGCAGCACCACCTGTGCACGCACCCGCAGCCGGTGCTCGGTCTTGCGGCCGTAGGCCATCGCCTTCAGCAGCGCGCGTTCGGCGGCACTCGGGGCTGTCGGGCAGGCAGTGCTGAGGGGCATGGCGGGCGAGCCGATCGGCCGAAGTGGATCACTGGCAAGCCGCAGCCTTCCCCGCCCGCCGTGGCAGTGGAGCCCACGCATCGCGGCGGTCAGCAGGCGCCCGAGCTTGGACTGACCAGATCACTCCGTCACGGGCAGGCACTCGGCGAGCAGGTCGACGACGTCGCGCCAGGCTCGCTGCGCGTGCCGTGGGTGGTAGCCGACGCCGGGGACCGTGGGGTGGTCGACCGGCGGGTGGTGGAAGGCGTGCAAGGCGCCGCCATAGACCGCGAGGCGCCAGTCGACGCCCGCGGCCTGCATCTCGGCGGTGAACGCGGCCCGCTGCGCAGGCGGCATGATCGGGTCTTCCGACCCGACCCCCGCCCACACCGGGCAGCGAATGCGCGCCGCCTCGCCCGGTCGGCCCGTGGTCAGTGCGTTGACCGTCCCGATCGCGCGCAGGCTGACGCCGTCGCGCCCGAGTTCCAGCCCGACGGCGCCCCCGGTGCCGTAGCCGACGGCGGCGATCCGGTCGGGGTCGGTCCGGGGCTCGGTGCGCAACTCGTCGAGTGCCGCGTGGCCGATGCGCCGCATCCGGTCGGGGTCGGCGAGCAGCGGCATGCAACGGGCCAGCATCTCCTCGGGGTCGCCCAAATAGCGCCCGCCGTGAAGGTCGAAGGCCAGCGCTACGTATCCCAGCTCGGCGAGAGCATCGGCCCGGCGGCGCTCGACGTCGCTGAGCCCCATGCCCTCTGGCCCGAGCAGCACCGCGGGCCGGCGGTCGACACCGGCCGGGAGCGCGAGGTGCCCGATCATCGTCAGACCGTCGGCCGGGTACTCGACCGTGCGCGTGGTAATCGTCGTCATGAGACCGGACCGTAGTGATCGTCGAGTCCGGCCGGGTCGGGGTTCGCCGCCGGCAGAACAGTGCGGTGCCCCTCTGAAATGCGGCGATGGCCCACAAGATCCGTCACAACCCCCGTTCCCACGGCAGCACCTGCCCCGACACCAAGCACGACACAGGTTCCGGAGCCAATCCCCGAAGGATTTACGGGGCCGACCACTTAGCGTGCGCTCTGATCGGTCCCCCATCTCACGTCCGCCCCCGCGGTCGCCTGGACCGACCCCCATTGCCGCTAACGAAGGAGGAAGTCCCCTGCATGAACCCTTTACCCCCTGGCGCAGACGCGCCGTGTGGGTGACCGGCGGCGGGACGGTGCACATCGCCGCATGGGCACACCTCACGGCGGGCCGGACCGAGCTCGCCGCCGGCCTGTCGTCGGCCGAGGCGGCTCGCGCCGCGCCCGCGGGTGAGCACCTCACCGAGACCGCGGCCCGCACCCTCCACGACGCGGCGCTCGCCGCGATGGGCCGGACCAGGGAAGCCGAGGAGGGCTTCGCCACGGTCGCGGCGCTCGCCTCACTGCTGCCTTGTCCGGTCGGGCGGTGGCGGATCCAACAGGCGGCCGGGGCGGTCGACGTCTGACGGCCCTTCGCCCCAACGCGGGGGTGCCGGGCCGTCCACAGGGCGACAGGGTTCCAGCGTGGCGGCGTTCTTGCCTCGCCGTGCTCGCAGACGTCCGCGTCCGGCACCAGGGAGCGAGCCGCTCGCCACCGATGGACTTGAACGCTCGTCGACTTGGGCCCTCGTGACCTGCCCGGACTTCAGGAGCGGACCGGGGGGCGTACCGTCGCCGGCAGCGACACGTGGGGGCGTCAACCGCGAAGGGGGCGCTCACGACTGTGGCGCCGGTCAGGCGCGGTGGTGCGGGGTCGGACAACGCGCTGACCACGCGCGGCGACGACGGCCCCCGTCCACGCCTGCGTCTCGATCTCGCGCCGTGTGAAGCGGAGGTCTTGGTGGGGCTCGTGGGATGCCATATGCCCGACGGGACCGCCGAGTTACGCGATACGGTGGGAACCCGGTACGGCCGGGCGCGAGGAGGGGGACGGAGATGTTGGAGCAGGCCCTGGTAGCGCTTGCCGGTATGGGCGGGGCCGCAGTGGTGCAGGCCGCGGGTACGGATGCGTGGACGGGGCTGCGGCAGGCGCTGGCGCAATGGTTCGGGCGCGGTGACGAGCAGAGTCAGCGGGCCGAACTGGAGCGGCTGGACCGTACCGCCGCGGAGCTCGCGGTCGCGCGGGAGGACGGCGAGGCGACCGCGGAACGTGCGCGTGTCGGGCACGAAGCGGTGTGGCGGTCCCGCATCGAGGAGCTGCTCGCGGGGCTGCGGGAAGACGAACGGGACGGTGCGGCAGAAGCGCTGCGCGGGCTGCTCCGGCACCACGCTCCGCCCGGCCCGGTGACGACGGGCGCGGGCGGGATCGCGGTACAGGGCGACGTCCGGATCCACGCCGACCGGGGATCGATCGCGGCCGGCGTCGTGAACGGGGATGTGAACCTCTCCGTCCCTCCGGCGCCGGATCCGACCCAGGGCTGAACGGACCGGCACCAGCTGGCACAAGCCCACCGCGCACCGCCGAGGCCGGCATCGACGGCGACCCCGGTGACGGCGACGACCATGTCGGCGGTGACGGCGAGGCGGGCCCCCACCTGGGCGTCATGATCCACGCCGACCGCGGAAGCGTGGCCTTCCACCATGCCGAGCAGGTCCATTTCCACGTCCCGCAGGCGGACGGGGAGGGACCTGCGCTGGTGGTGCACGCGTACCAGACCGGCGAGATGGTCTACCCGCAGCAGTCCCCGCCACCACGCTGGGAACGGGCCAAGTCCGCACTCGCCTTCCTCATGGGCGTCGCGCTCGCCATCGGCCTGGCCGGGGACGGTGCGCTGCTGGGCTCGGAGACCACGGACCGGTGGGTCGCTGCGGCATGTCTCGTTCTGGGCGCCGCGGTCGGGGTCATCCTCGGGCGGGCACGCTCCCGGCGCCGGCCCCAGCAGCCTCCGTCGGACCAAGCGCTGCGCCAGGCGGCCTCGTCGCTGGCGCGGACCCTCGCCGAGCAGTACGCACGGGAGGAGGCCGCCATCCGCGTGCACGACCCCGGTCCGCTGCCGGTGCGCTGGACGGCGGCCCCGCGCGGCATCGGCGACCACGCGGTGAACCTCGCGGGCACCGGCGAGGAGGTGCCCCGGCTCGACGGCTCCTTCTCCCACATCGTCCGGACATACGAGAGCCTGCCGCACGGCCGCCTCGTGATCCTCGGCGAAGCCGGCGCCGGAAAGTCGGTGCTGGTCCTCCACCTGGCCGCAGGGCTGCTGGCACGGCGCAAGACCGGCGATCCGGTGCCCGTCGTGTTCCCGGTCTCGTCATGGGACCCCGGAGAGGGGACGCCTCTGTGGTGGTGGGCGGCCGGGTGGCTGGCCCAGACGCACTCCTGGGTCCTGGCGGACGACGGCTCCACCGCCTCCGCGCGTGCCATCGCTCACGGCCTCATCACGTCCGGGCGCATCCTGCCCGTTCTGGACGGCTTCGACGAACTCCCCGACGCCACACGTTCCAAGGCCCTCGCCCAGCTGTGCAGAAGCCTGCTTCCCGCCGGCCGCTTCGTCCTCACCAGCCGCACCGCCGAGTTCACCCATGCGGTGAACGCCGGCGAACTGCGGATCCCCAAGACGGCGGCCGTCCAGCTCCAGCCGCTGGGACTGGCCGAGCTGCGCGCCTACCTGCCGCGCACCAGCCGGGAGCGGGACGACTCCACGACGAAGTGGGACCGCGTCCTGGAGCGGCTGGCCGCCGTCGCCACGCCCCCCGACCCGGACTCCGGCGACCCGGACTCACGCGCTCCCGATTCCGAAGGCCCCGACTCCGACGATCCCGCGGCGCGGCGTCTGCGCGAGGTTCTGCGCACTCCGCTCATGGTCTCCCTGGCCCGAGCCGTCTACAGCGACACCACCGCGCGCCCCGACGACCTCCTGGAACAACGCGACCTCACCACCCGGGAGGCGGTGGAACGGCATCTGCTGAACGCTTTCGTCGATGCCGCCTACCAGGCGGACCCGGCCGCGGTTCCGGGCCGGCACGACCGCGTGACACCGAGTCGCGCCCGCCGGTACCTGGCCCGTCTCGCCCGAGGCCCCGGGCAGGACATCGCCTGGTGGCGCCTCGAAGAACAGGTGCCGTGGACGTTCCGTGCCCTGCTGGTCTCCCTCCCCCTGGGACTGCTCCTCGCGGCGGCGGTCGCCGCCACCGCCCTGCCCGCGCCGGGGGAGCCGGCCGTCCCGGGCCTCGGACTCCGCGCGGGCCTTCTCACGCTGGTCGCGGCCCTGTGCGCCGGGATGCTCGACTGGATCGGCGAGCACGGAAGCGTCGCCCGTCCCCCGCAGCGGCTCCACTCGCCCCGCCGTGAGGTGCTCGACTCCCTGCGGGAGCGGCCGGTGGGAGCCGTACTCTCCGTGGTGATCCCGGTGGCTGGACTCGCCGTGTGGATCCGGGCCGTGGCATCCGGCAACGGCGTCGCCATCCTCTTCGCCTCCTTCCTGCTGCTCATGCCGCTCACAGCGGTCTCACGGACACTCGTCGTCGTCCGCCGGCCTGCCGACCTGCAGGCGAGCGACCCCGCCACCCTGCTGCGCCAGGACCGCCGCACCACGCTGGTCCTCGCTCCCTTCACCTTCCCCCACACGCGGAGCATGCTGTCCGCGCAGAAGGCGCTGCCCGTCCCGGTGATCGTCACCATCCTGTTCTGGGGCCTGGGGCGCGGAGCGGACGCCGTCACCCCCTGGCGCTGGGCCGCCGTGTGCGGCGCGCTGGCCGTGTGGTGGTGTCTGTGGAGCTTCGCCATGTCCGCGTGGGGCCGCTTCACGCTGGCACGCTGGTGGCTCGCCTCGACCGGACGCCTGCCCCGGCAGCTCACCGAGTTCCTCGCGGACGCGCACCGCCGCGGAGTGCTGCGGCAGACCGGGGGCGTCTACCGGTTCCGGCACATCGAACTGCAGCGCAGCCTGGCAGCGGGGCCCGAGCCCCAAGACGCGGAAGGCCGTACGGGCCGGGCGCGGCGTCTGGGAACCGGCGCGCTGTCCGCGTCGGTGGGCGCGACCACCGTGGTCCTCCTGGTCGGCTCGGTCTTCTCGGCCCCCGGTGCGATGGGACCGCTCCGCACCCTCGCCCCGGCCTGCGAGCTGCTTCCGCTCCCGTCCGTACGCCCCCTCATGGAGCATCCGGGGAGGGGCTTCGGCGGGCAGCCGCCCGTCGACATCTTCTCCGACGCCCGGCACTTCCTCGAGGACGGCTTCCACCAGCCGAAGACCGCCGACGACCGCCGTGCCCGTGCGCGCACCTCCTGCGTGATGACGGAGCAGTCCGCGCTGCGGCCCGACACGCAGGTCATGTTGACCGTGGCCCTCGCCGCCGGAGCGGGGATGACCGACAGCGCCGAGCGCGCGCAGTACGAGGTGGAGCACCCCGGGCTGTTGGACGCCCGGGTACGGAGTTCGGGCACCGACTGGTCTCTGGCCGCCGGTACGGAGTGGGCGTCGTCCCCCGATCCCCGGTCGAGCCGCGCCGATGAGGACGTCCCCGTCGGCTGGGCCCGTGGCCGCATGGGGAACGCGCTGGTGGCCGTGGACGTGGCGCTGGAGTTCGGCACCGAGGGACAGGCCCGAGAGGCCGCGGAGACGCTCGTACGACAGGTCCTCGACCGCATCCGCCGCACCTATGGTCTCCACGCGGGGCCGGTCCCCGAGGGGACGCCCCTCACGCGTGTCCCGGACAGCCGGATCTCCGACGCATCGCGCTTCGGGGTCTTCGACAGGAAACGGACGGGCCGGCTCGCCGGCGCCGTGTGGGAGGAGGGCGATCCCGCCCGCGTCGTGGCGCTCGACGCACTGGTGGGGGTGCGAGTGCCGCGCGAGGCGCGGTGCTCCACCGGGGACGGAGACAGCGGACAGGAGACGGGCACGGGTGCCGTTACAGGCCAATGGCTCGCCTGCACGGTGAGCCAGGGCCCTGCGGCCGGGCTTCCGCATGGACCTCGAGTTCGCCGCCTGCGGCGCCTCCTGCTCGGCTTCCGAACGACGGGCCTTCACGGACCGGCGCCCGGGCAAACCCGTGGCCGACTGGGACCACCACGGCACGGTCGCCCATGACCGTTCCCCCGGCTCCGGCTACCTCTACCGGTCCGTCAAGGCGACCTATCACCAGGGGAAGGACGAACCCGTGCCGCTCGAGGTCCTCCTCTGGCTGCACGTCAGCTCCTCACCCACGTACCCGGATCTCGCCGACAAGATCCTCAATGACGTCTGGACGCAGTCGGCGCCCGGCCAGTGAGGTGCGATGACAGTCTCGCCCGAGCGGCCTCGCCATCGCCCGCTGGTCGGCCTCCCTCCTCCAGAAGAGCCCAACCGCCTTGGGGAGCAGCCGCAAGAGAGGTTCTTCGTCTGCTGGTGCTACGGACGGGACACCTTTCCGACCGGCAAGAAGGGCCGTCTGGGGCGTGAACCGAGGGGCGGTGGACCGCGTACGGTCCGGACCTTGGTGAGGGCTGGTGCTGTGGGCGGGTGCGGGGTGCGGCACATGAGGACGCGCACGGCCGTGGGCCCGTGAGGAGCGAGACCCTCGCCCAGCTGATGGTCCCCGAGGAGGCGACGTACCAGATCGAGTACGACACGACGCGGGCGCCCGGCACCGGGATCGCGCCGGGGACCGAGCAGCGGACGGCCTGGACGTTCCGCTCCAAGGCCCCGAAGGGGCGTCGCCTTCGACGGCTGCGCGAAGACGTGCCCGCACGTGGTGGACTGCGCCGTGCCCCCGTCATCCTGACCGGATTCGACGTCCCCCTGAGCCCTCTCAACCAGGCAGCGGCAGGGCGTGAGTTCACCTTCACCACCGCCCGAGCGAACGGCTACGCGGGCGTGCCGGACGTCGCCGGCGCCTCCGTCGCCGTCTCCTACGGCGACGGCACGACCTGGCAGAACGCCGAGGCGCGGCTCGGCGACGGCGGCCGCCACGCCGTGACGGTGCGGCACCCGGCCCTGGCGCGGACCAACGGGTTCGTGACGCTGCGCGTCGAGGTGTGGGACGCGGACGGCAACCGGACCACGCAGACGATCAAGCGGGCCTACGGCCTGCGCTGATCCGAGGAGGCGGCGACTGCCCGACCGTCCGCGGACGGCTTCCGGCCCCGGAGCGGTCGACGCCTCCCGGCCCGCGCGTCCCGCACGGCGCATCCCACTGAGAGCCCCGGCCGGGGCTCTCGCCCCGCTGCTCGCGGTGGACGGCCGGCCGGGTGAGGGGCCGCTCGGGCGGCTCCGGCTCGCGGGCGCGGCGGCGGCGACGTAGACCTGAAGGAGGACCGTGCGTCCTCAGCGCGGCATGGACAGGAGGTACCCCCGGTGGGTGACGCCGACACCGACGGCCGTACCGAGGGCTCGGACTCGGCCGTGCTGGAGGCCCTGTTCACACAGTCACCGCTGGGCCTCTTCCTCTTCGACGAGCAGCTGCGCGTACGCCGGTACAACGCCACGCCCCGGGGCCTGCGCGGCATCGCGGCCGATCAGGTGATCGGACGGACGTTCGGTGAGGTCGGCACGGGCTTCGACACGGCGGGGCTCGCCGTTCTCGCCGGGGAGACCCTGCGCACGGGCCGCTCGGTGCTCCGCCACCTCGTGAAGGGCAGGCCGACCGGCCTGCCGGAGCAGGAGACGACGATCTCCGTCTCCCTGTTCCGCGTGGACGAGGCCGCCGACGGGCGACCCGGGGTGGTCATGGCGGTCGAGGACGTCACCGAGCGCGAGGCGGCCCGGGCGCGCCTCGACCTGCTCCACGAGGCGCACCGTCGCGTCGGCACGACGCTCGACGCCACGACCACCGCCCGCGAACTCGCGGACGTGCTCGTGCCGGCCCTCGCCGACGCGGTGACCGTGCACATCCTGGACGCGGTGCTCCGCGGCGAGCAGCGGCGCCCCGGCCCGGTGGACCCCGGCCGGCCCCTGCGGAGAGCGGCCTTCCTGGCCGGGCCGGGAGCCCGTGCCGAGGAGAGGGACGCGGTCCTCGAGACGCTTCCCTTCGCCACTCCGTTCACCCGGACCCTCGAGGACGGCACGCCGCGCCTGCTGGCCCGGCTGGACGACACGGGCACCTGGCCCCCCGAGGAGTCCGAGCACGCGCGGGCCCTCGCCGCCGCCGGGGTGCACTCACTGATGACCGTCCCCCTCGCCGTACCCGAGGGCGTCCTCGGTGTGCTCACGCTCTACCGCTGCGAGCGGTCCGTGCCGTACACGCGACAGGACCTCGACCTCGCGGCGCAGGTCGCCTCCCGGGCCGCGCTGGGCATCGACCACGCCTCCAGCTACACCCGGGAGCGGAACACCGCGACCGCCCTCCAGCGGCATCTGCTGCCGAGCCGTACCCCGCGGCTGACGACGGTCGAGACGGCTCACCTGTACCTGCCCGTGACGGCCGGCGGGGACTGGTTCGACGTGATCGAACTGTCCGGAGCCCGGGTGGGCCTCGTCGTCGGAGACGTCGTCGGACACGGCATCGAGGCCGCGGCCACCATGGGCCGGCTCCGCACCGCGCTGCGCACGCTGGCCGACCTCGACCTGGAGCCGGACGAGGTGCTGACGCACCTCGACGAGATCGCCGCCCGGCTGGCCAGGGAGAGTGCCGACGACACGGGGGACGGGAACGACGTCGACGGCACCGGCGCGGCGGTGGCCACCTGCGCGTACGCGGTCTACGACCCGGCGACGCGTCGGCTCTCCCTCGCCTCGGCGGGCCACCCCACCCCCCTGCTCGTCTCGCCGGCGGGGGAGCCCATCGAGGCGGAGGCCGGTGTCGGCGCCCCGCTCGGCACCGCCCACGGCGCATACGAGACGACCACGGTCGACCTCGACGACGGCGCGGTCCTCTGCCTGTACACCGACGGACTGCTCGCGGGCCGCGACGACGCTCCCCACACGCTTCGACGGGTGCTGGCACACCAGGACCGCTCGCTGTCCGAAACGGTCGACGCGATCGCCTACGCCCTGGCCGACGAGCACGCCGAGGACGACGCCGTCCTGCTGCTCGCCCGCACCCACGGGCTGTCCGAAGACCAGGTCGCCCATTGGGACCTGCCGGCCGACCCCTCGGTGGTCTCCACCGCCCGGGCCCTCACCGAACGGCAGCTGGCCGCCTGGGGTCTGGAGGGGGTGGCGTTCGAGACCGAGCTGATCGTCAGTGAACTGGTCACCAACGCCATCCGCTACGGACAGGGACCGGTGCAGCTCCGGCTCATCCGCGACCGGTACCTGACGTGCGAGGTCACCGACGGCAGCAGCACCTCACCGCACATGCGCCGCGCCCGCGACACCGACGAGGGAGGGCGCGGTCTGTACCTCGTGATGAGCCTGAGCGACCGCTGGGGCACGCGCCACGCGGCCCGGGGCAAGACGGTCTGGTCGCAGCAGGCTCTTTCCGGTGGTCCGACCGCACCCGATACGCGGCGTTGAAGCGGTGATGCTCAGATGGATCCGTACGCCATCGGCTCGCGGAAACGGAGCGTCAGCATGAGCATCCTGCCCTCCTAGGAGGGCACGACCGACATCGAGGACGCCGACCGCGGCTTCGTCGGCGCGCTCACGCCCGGCGTGGTTCGGCACCGACCGGATCACCTGGACGGCGACCACCCAGGACCCCAACGCTCTCGGCGTCACCCGTACCTTCACCTCCCTCTCCGCGGCGGCGAACGAGGACGCCGTCGGCCGGGGCCGGCTCGGCGTCCACTATCGCTGGGACGGCACCGACGGCGTCAGCGCCGGCGGCAACGCCGCCGCGCACGGGGTGGCGAACAAGCTCAAGCCGAACACGGCTGCGAACTGGACGGCGTACGAGACCCTGCACAACCTCGCCGGCTGCCAGGAGGCCGGCAAGCGCCTCGTCGCCGAACACCGCGGCCGCCATCGCGGACGACGGACTGCCGCCCACCTCCGAAGCGCCGCGGATCTCGAACAGCCCGTCCTGCACCGGCAACTCACCAGCGACACCAGCCACGACGCCGCCCTGCAGCTGACCGACGGCACGCTGACCGACGGCGCCTACCGCTGGCGCATCCGCGTGAAGGACGGGGACACGGCCTCCGCGTGGACGGCCTGGTGCTCGTTCACGGTCAGGCGCCACTGACCGAACCGCCGACCGGCCGGTGCCCCGGAGCGCTCCCCGCGCTCCGGGGCACCGGCGCGCCCGGTCGCCGGTGCCGGGCCGGGACGAGTCCAGGAAGCGAGGGCCACCGGCACCGTGGGACATGGTGCCGGTCGCGGGCCCGATGCCGACGCACGTGGCGTGCACCTGGTGGTCAGGGGCGGAACCGCTGCTGCGACGGTGGCGGAGCGGGAGGCGAAGCGGGCGCGGAGGTGTCGTCGGGCGACTGCGGCCGGGCGGTGGGGTCCCTCCGCGTCCCCGTAGACCGTCCGACGCTCCGTCGCCGTGTCCACCACGACGCGCAGACCACGCACCCCGCCGCCCCGTACGCGGCGGTCACCCCCACGACGCCGGTGACCGGGCCGGCGAGGTACGCCACCGCGCCGGCCAGGGCGACGCCGAGCCACTCCCAGCGACCGTCCAGGGCGACGAGGGCGATGAGCAGCAGGGCGTACCAGGAGTAGCCGGGGGTCAGCAGGAGGAAGGTCGTGCCCGTGGTCGACAGCGCGCCGCGCCAGGGACGTTCGGGGTCGCCACGCCACCACACCGCCGCCGACACCGCCGCGATGCCCAGCAGGGCCGCGGGCAGCGCCCACGTGTCGGGCAGCACGAGCCGCAGCAGGGCGTAGCGGCCGCCCGCGCCCGCGTCGTCGTAGCCCTCCTCCCGGGCGTATCCGCTCAGGTAGCCCAGGACCGAACCGTCGGAGAGGAGGACGTAGGGCAGGTACGTCAGCGCCACCGTCACCGCGGCCGGCAGCGCCACGGCCGCGACCGTACGGGGCCGTCGGATTCCGGACAGCGCACCGGGCAGGAGCACGGCGGGCAGCAGCTTCGCGGCGACGGCCAGACCGAGCAGCACCCCGCCCGTGACGTGGCGGCGGCGTGCCACCAGAGCGAGCGCGCCGACCGACAGGAGCACGGCCAGGACGTCGACGTGGGCGTTGTCGACCGCCTCGACGGGGACCGCCGGGCACCACGCCCACAAGGCGGCCCGGCGCGGATCCCCTCGTCGGCGCAGAACGCCGAGCAGGAGGCCGCTGACGGCCAGGGCGAGAAACGCCGAGCCCGCCTGGAGCCCCTTGTGGCGGACGCCTTCCGGTGACAGGGCGTGGACGAGGAGGAACCAGCCCTCGGCCACCGGAGGGTAGATCGTGTGTACGGCGGGCCGATTGATCCGGGTGCACCGGCCGTCGCCGTCGATCGGCGCGAGGGCGGCGCCCTCCCGCCCGCAGGCCGCAGCGCGGGGGAAGAGCCAGTCGTCCCGGAGCCCGGCGAGCGCCGGGTCGGCGGGCGCGTGGTCGTACGGCGAGATGCCGGATGCCTGGACCCGGCCGTCCCACGCGTACCGGTAGGAGTCCGTGCTCGTCCGCGGGGGCGCCACCAAGCCCGTCGCCGTCACCGCGACCGCCCCGGCGAGGACGAGCGGGACGACGTGCCGGCGGGGGACATGACGCAGGGCGACCGCGGCCGCCGCGAACACCGCCCACGCACCCGCGTACCCGACCAGGAAGCCGGTCCCGTGCGCGCCCGCGCGGAGCAGGAGGGCCAGCGATGCGGTCAGGAGCGACAGCAGGAGCACGGTGACGACGACGGGAGGCGGGAGACGGCGATCGCGGGTCATGGGCGCAGACTGGCAGCGCGCACGACAGAGGCGGAGGCGACCCGGCGGGGCGTTCGGGTTTCGTAAGGTGTCGGACCGCCCGCGTCGCCGCTCGCGGCGGTGTCATGGACGACATGACGTTCCGCATGCCGAGGCCGCCGCGCCTCGCGTTCCGGCCCCCGGCCGTCCGGCCTCCCGCGTTCACCGGGCGCCTTCACGATGCCAGAACCGCGACGGCCGTCGGCCGTTGGCTCGGCGTGGCCTTCGCCGTCTGCTTCCTGACCGGCCTCGTCAGCCACTACCTCCAGCAGCCGCCCGACTGGCTCGCCGACCGGCTGCCCGCCCGGCCGGTGTGGGGCTACGCACTCAGCCAGGGCCTGCACGTCGCCACCGGACTCGCGGCGATCGTGCTCCTGCTGGTCAAACTGTGGGCGGTGTACCCCCGGTTGTTCGTGTGGCCGCCGGTCCGGTCCGTGCGACACGCGCTGGAACGGCTGTCCGTCGCGGTCCTCGTGGCCGCGGCCGTCTTCGAGGTGCTGACGGGACTGCTCAACATCGTCGAGTGGTACCCGTGGCCCTTCTCCTTCGTCCCCGTCCACTTCGCCGTCGCCTGGGTGGCGACCGGCTCGATCCTGCTGCACATCGCCGTCAAGGCACCCGACATCAGGGACCACTGGGGCCGACGCTCGGCGGGGACCCGAACCCTGCCGGCCCAGGACGCCGTCGACCGACGCTCGCTGCTCCTCGCCACGGGCGCTGCCGTCGGCGTGGTGACGCTGGCGACCGTCGGCCAGTCCTTCACCCCCTTGAAGGCGTTCGACCTGCTCGCACCCCGGCACCCCGACCACGGCCCGCAGGGACTGCCCGTGAACCGGACCGCCGCCGCGGCCGGAGTGACGGCACGCGCTCTGGCGGGCTGGCGTCTGGACGTCGCGGGACCCCGCCCGTACGTCCTCACTCTCGACGCCCTGAGATCGATGCCCCCGGCCGGAGCCCGGCTGCCGATCGCCTGTGTCGAAGGCTGGAGCGTCGGCGCCGACTGGGGCGGGGTACGCCTCCGGGACCTGATCGAGCGGGCCGGCGGACGGCCGGGCCGGGACGCCGTGCGGGTGACGTCGCTGGAGGTGAACGGGGCCTACCGGGTGATGGAGATGGGCGCGGAGTACGCGGACGATCCGCTCACCCTCCTGGCCCTGAGCCTCAACGGGCAGCCGCTTTCGCTCGATCACGGCTTCCCGGCGCGGATCATCGCCCCCGGCCGGCCCGGGGTCCTGCAGACGAAGTGGGTACACAGGCTGGAGGTGCTGTGAGGACGGTGAGCGTGCTGCGGTACGGACTCGGGGCGCTGGGTGTCGCCCTCGTGGGGCTCGGAGCGTGGCTGGTGGTGGCCGAGCCGGATCCGCTCGGTGTGCTCGTGTGGCTGGCGGGTGCGCTCGTCCTGCACGACGGGATCCTCGCCCCCCTCGTCCTGGCCGTGGGGCTGCTGCTCGTGGGACGGCGCCGACGGGGCCTGCTGCGCGGGGCGCTGCTGGTCGCGGGGAGCGTGGTGCTGGTGACGCTCCCCCTCCTCGTACGGCCGGGAGCGCCGCCCAATCCCTCGGCGCTGCCCCTCCCGTACGGGCGGAACCTCGCGATCGTACTGGTGGCCGTGACCGTGGTGACGGGGGTGCGGGTCGCCGTACAGCGGTGGCGGGAGCGCCGTCAGGCCCGGGCGGCGGCGGACGACTGAGGGACGAGCGACAGGAACGCACGCCCCTCCAGGGTCCATTGTTCGGAGACGTCCCAGCCGGCGCGTCGCGCGTGCGCGGCCAAGGCGCGGGTGCCGGCCCGGGCCCAGGGGAACGGCGCACCGCGTCCGCCCCTGCCGTCCTCGACGCGTACCTCGCAGCACTCGTCGACGTCCACGGGCGCGCATTCCGTGAGGAGGCGCCCGGAAGGCGACACGACCTGGCGGAGCCGGCGCAGCAGGACGGTCGGGTCGCCGCCGATCCCTATGTTGCCGTCGATCAGCAGCGCCGTGTCCCAGCGCCCCTCGGCGGGCAGCGGTTCGAAGACCGAGCGGCACAGGGCCGGCCCGCCCAGCCGCAGAGTGCGGGCGACGGCCTCGGGGCTGATGTCGATCCCCAGGGCGGGCCGGCCCTCGGCGGACAGTGCGGCGACGAGCCGGCCCGGTCCGCAGCCGATGTCGAGGACGGTGCCCCGGCAGTGGTCGAGTACGGAGCGGTCGGCGCTGTCGGGTGCCATGCACCAGCGCTCGATCTCCAGGGGCAGGAGCCAGCCGTCGTGTCGGCGCAGGAAGAGCGGGCCCCTGCCGGTGCGCAGGGCGCAGTCGTACGGGTCGGACCGCCAGGCCGTGGCCGTGCTCAACGGCCCGCTCCCGTGGTCGTGGCGGTCAGCTCGGCGTACCGGGCGGCGAAGCGGGTCCCGGGCGCGGCGGCCGCCACCTGCCGGGCGTCCGATGCGGTGTCCACGTCCCGCAGGACGGGCAGCTCTCCGACGCGCAGCCCGGCCGCCCGCAGCCGGGCGTGCTGGACGGCGCCGGTGTCGGGTGTGGACATCGGAACGCCGAGAAGGAGGGAAGGGGCGGGACGGGCGAGGCCGAGGGCCCAGAAGCCCCCGTCGACGGCCGATCCGAACCAGGCGTCGTACGCGTCCCAGCGCAGGGCGGGGGCCAGGAGCTCCGGTGTCACGTGCGGGGTGTCCATGCCGATGAGCAGGGCCGGCCCCGGGCAGCCGGCGAACGCGGCGGCCAGGCGCACGTCGAGCCCTCCGCTTGCCTGGGGGACGACCTCGAAGCCCGGCGGCAGCCACGGACCCGGCCGCCCGTCGAGCACGAGGACGTGCCGGTCGGCGGAGACGCGCGCCACAGCCGAGAGCGTGTCGGCGAGGGCGGCCTCGGCGAGCGCGGCCGCCTCCTCGGGGGTGAACGGGGGAGTGAGCCGCGTCTTCACGCGGCCGGGCCGGGGCTCCTTGGCGATGACGAGGAGGGTGGTCACGGGCGGCCACCGCCCGCCGGCGCCGGTTCGTCGAGCACCTTGCGCATGTCGTGGACCGCCTGCCAGGTGCCCTTCCAGGTACCCGTGACCTTGGACCGGCCGGTCCGGGGCAGGTACGGGACGTCGACCTCGCGCACCCGCCAGCCGGCGTCGGCCGCCCGTACGACCATCTGCAGCGGGTAGCCGCTGCGCCGGTCGTCGAGACCGAGGCCGAGCAGCGCCTCGCGGCGGGCTGCCCGCATGGGGCCGAGGTCGCGCAGCCGCAGCCCGGTGCGCCGGCGCAGCAGCCAGGACAGGGCGAGGTTCCCGGCCCGGGCGTGGACCGGCCACGCGCCGCGCTCGGTGGGGCGCCTGCGGCCCAGCAGAAGATCGGCGGAGCCGTCGGCCACCGCACCGACGAGGCCGGGCAGCAAGCCGGGGTCAAGGGATGCGTCACAGTCGCAGAAGCAGACGAACTCGGCTTCGGAGGCGAGCAGTCCGGCGTGGCAGGCGGCGCCGAAGCCGCGCCGGGGCTCGTGCACGACGGTGGCGCCGAGCGCGGCGGCGAGGGTCGCCGATCCGTCGGAGGAGCCGTTGTCGACGACGACGGCCCGCCATCCGGCCGGAACGCGGGCCAGGACCCAGGGCAGGGCATCCGCCTCGTCGAGGCAGGGAAGGACGACATCTACGGTCATGGGTGTCACATGCCTCACCGTAGGAACCGCAGGGCCTCCGAGGGGCGCTTCACTCCTTACGAAACGCGGACGTCCTCCGTCGTACGCCCAGGTGGCCGTGACCGCCCGGCGGGCGGATGCGACGCTGTGCGGCATGAGTGAGCACAGCGCCCCGCCGCCCCCGGCCCGGATCCTGGTGGTGGACGACGATCCGACCGTGGCCGAGGTGGTGACCGGATACCTCGACAGGTCCGGCTTCGCCGTGGAGCACGCGGCCGACGGTCCCGACGCCCTGCTGCGGGCCGGGGCGCGGCGGCCGGACCTCGTCGTGCTCGACCTGATGCTGCCCGGTCTGGACGGTCTGGAGGTGTGCCGGCGACTCCGGGAGACCGGGGCCGTGCCGGTGATCATGCTCACCGCACGGGGCGACGAGGAGGACCGGATCACGGGCCTGGAGGTGGGCGCCGACGACTACGTCACGAAGCCGTTCAGCCCGCGCGAGCTCGTGCTGCGCGTCGAGTCCGTACTCCGCCGCAGCCGAGCGGCCACCGGTCCGACGGCACCGCGGACGGTCCTGCGCGCCGCCGGTCTCGCCGTCGACCCGGTCACCCGGAGGGCCACGCGTGGGGGTCGTGAACTGGCCCTCACCTTGCGCGAGTTCGACCTCCTGGCGCATTTCCTGGAGCACCCCGGCAAGGCGCACGCCAGGGAGGAGCTGATGAAGCAGGTGTGGGGTTGGGACTTCGGTGACCTGTCCACGGTCACGGTCCACGTCCGGCGGCTGCGCGCCAAGATCGAGGACGACCCGGCGCAGCCCCGGCTCATCCAGACCGTATGGGGCGTCGGATACCGCTTCGAGCCCCGGCAGGGCGGGGGAGCGGCATGAAGGACGTTCTGCTGATCGCCGGATTCGCCCTGGCGGGAGCCGTCTGCGCCGGTCTCGCCGGGGCGCTCGTCCTCCGTCTCGTACGACATCGTTCGGTCGCGGTCTCCCTGACGGTGGTGGCGGCCGTCACGGTGACGGCGATGCTCGCCGGGACGCTCGCGGTCGCGCAGGCCATGTTCCTGTCCGCGCACGACCTGTGGGTGGTGACCGTCGTCGTCGCGATGGCGGCCCTCGTCTCGCTCGGCACCGCCCTGGTCCTGGGCCGCTGGGTGGTGGCCCGCAGCCGGGCACTCGCCCGCGCGGCGCGCGACTTCGGCGACGGCGGCAGCTTCTCCGCCCCCGACGGCGCCGCCACCGCCGAACTCGCCGCGCTCAGCCGTGAACTGGCGGTCACCAGCGCCAAGCTCGACGTGTCCCGGCGCCGTGAGCGTGCCCTGGAGACGTCCCGCCGGGAACTCGTCGCCTGGATCTCCCACGATCTGCGCACTCCGCTTGCGGGGCTGCGGGCCATGGCGGAGGCCCTGGAGGACGGCATGGCCGCCGACCCCGCCCGCTATCACCGACAGATGCGCACCGAGGTCGAGCGCCTGACCGCCATGGTCACCGACCTCTTCGAACTCTCCCGCATCCACGCCGGCGCCCTGACCCTCAGCCCGAGCCGCATGTCCGTGTACGACCTGGTCGACGACGCCCTGAGCGGCGCCGACCCGGTCGCGCGCGAACACGGCGTGCGCCTGGTGGGGGAGGAGGTCGCGGCGATCCCCGTCGAGGTGGACGGCAGGGAGATGGCCCGGGTCCTGGCGAACCTCCTCGTCAACGCCATCCGCCACACGCCGGCCGACGGCACCGTGGCAGTGGCGGCCGAACGCCGAGAGGACGCCGTCGTCCTGTCCGTCACCGACGGCTGCGGCGGCATCCCCGACAAGGACCTCACCCGCGTCTTCGA
Source organism: Streptomyces sp. TLI_105 (assembly GCF_900105415.1). Lineage (GTDB taxonomy): Bacteria > Actinomycetota > Actinomycetes > Streptomycetales > Streptomycetaceae > Streptomyces. Next base: position 7,932,890 of record NZ_FNSM01000001.1, read on the forward strand.
CACCGGCTGGCGCGGCACCGAGGCCCGCACCCCGCCGGCCGGCGCCGGCCTCGGCCTCGCCATCGTCCGCGGCATCGTCGAGGCCCACGCCGGCCGCGCCGAGGTCCGCAACGTCCCCGGAGGCTGCCGCTTCGAGGTCACCCTGCCGGCGGCGGGCTGACCCCGATCACCCCAAGGCCGCCGGGGCCCGTTGTTCGGCACGGGCGAACTCCGTCATGCCCTCGGCGAAGCCGACCGCGGGCCGCCAGCCCAGGTCCTTCCGCAGCAGGGCGGAGTCGGCGGTGACGTGCCGGACGTCGCCCAGCCGGTACTCGCCCGTGACCACGGGCTCGGGACCCCCACACGCCCGGGCCAGGGCGGTAGCCATCTCGCCGACGGTGTGCGGTTCGCCGCTGCCGGTGTTGTACGCGGTGAGCGCGCCGACCGGCAGCCCGTCCCCGGCCTCCAGCGCGACCAGGTTGGCCGCCGCCACGTCCCGTACGTGCACGAAGTCCCGCCGCTGACCCCCGTCCTCGAACACCCGGGGCGCCTCGCCCCGGGCGAGGGCCGAGCGGAAGAGGGAGGCCACGCCGGCGTACGGGGTGTCGCGGGGCATCCCGGGCCCGTACACGTTGTGGTAGCGCAGCGAGACCGCCGTGCCCCCCACCGCACGAGCCCATGCGGCCGCCAGGTGCTCCTGGGCGAGCTTCGTCGTGGCGTACACGTTCCGGGGGTCCGCGGGCGCGTCCTCGCCGACCAGACCCGGGGCGAGTTCCGCGTCGCAGACGGGGCAGCGCGGCTCGAAGCGGCCCGAGGCGAGGTCCTCGGGGTGGCGGGCGCCGGGCCGTACGGCGCCGTGCGCGGGGCACTCGTACCGCCCTTCCCCGTACACGACCATCGATCCGGCGAGGACGAGTCGCCGTACGCCGAGGTCCGCCATGGCGGTGAGCAGGACGGCCGTGCCGAGGTCGTTGCAGCCCACGTACTCCGGGGCGTCGGCGAAGTCCTTGCCGAGACCGACCATGGCGGCCTGGTGGCACACCGCGTCGACACCGTGCAGGGCGGCGCCGACCGCCCGGGGATCCCGGACGTCCGCATGGAGGAACTCGACGGCCGCGACCTCGGGCGTCACGTGGTGTGCGCCGGGCAGCAGGGCGTCGAGAACCACCGGCTCGTGCCCGGCCCTCATGAGGGCATTGACGATGTGTGAGCCGATGAATCCGGCTCCTCCCGTGACAAGTACACGCATGGGGGTGACGCTACGGACCGCCGCCGCGTCCAGGAGGTGCCCGCGCCCGGCCGTAAGACTTCCGTCATCCCAGTGGGGCATTCCCGTTCCGGCCATGTACGCATGCGGGTCGGCCGTTCCGCGCCGCATCGTGCGGGTGCGAGGCCGCCGTCAGGCGAGGCTCCCGCCGCCCCGTGACCCCCGTCCTGTGAGGTTCCTGTCGGGAATCCGGGCGCTGTCCCGGTCGAGTCACCGGAAAGCGGCGAACCGACGGGAGCACCTCAGGAAGCACCGCATCGTCGCCCTCGGCGCCGGGTGTGCCGGGAAGCCGAAGCACCTGGGCGGCAAGGCCGCACGGATCAAGGGCGGCATCCTCGGGATGTCGCTGTGGACCACCTCGCACCCGACCTTCGGCCTGCCCAGGCGCCGGCACCGCCTCACCGCCGCGACGGGCCCGTCCGCCGAGAAGGCGGCCGCGCAGAATGCGCCCGCCGAGAGCGCGGTCGTGTAGCCGCCGGGGACGGTCTCCCTGGACGGCATCACCACGGACCGCTTCGACACCGGCCGGTTCGAGGCCAACCGGTTCGAGGCCGACCGCCCGCGAACGCCGCGATCTACGATGCCGAGAGCTCCTACTTTCGACCTGCTCGACGCCACCGTCGTCAACAAGATGGTCACGTAGATGACGGACCCCCGGAACGGCGACGGGTCGGACGACGACCGCGTTCACATGGGCGACAACGCGCCGGGGGCCTGGCGGCCGACGAGCTACCCGGACATGCAGGATCCCCACTGCACCCAGGCGAGCCAGGCCGTCACGCCGTACTGGGGACGGGGCAAGCCCTTCGCCCCCACCTCCGGATCGCAGTTCCGGCCGCCCACATCCGGCTTGTACGGCACGTACGAGCAGCTCCTGGCCGGCGACGCGTGCAAGGCGCAGGTGGAGGCCGCCCGGTCGGCCGGCTCCTCCAGGCCACCCGCGAGATCGCCACCACGTGCGGGCTGACCACGTACGAGAACGCGAAGCTGTTCGCCCTCGTGGCCATCACGATGGCCGATGCCGGCATCGGCCATCGTGACATGAAGTACCTCGTGCCCATCGACCTGTGGCGCCCCGTCTCCGTCATCCGGGAAAGCGGGCTCCACCCGGAGCGGAAGCCGCTCCTGAAGAACCCGGCCGGCGTCAACCTCACGCTCTGCTTCACCCTCGGCGACAAGATCACCCACCACGTCTGCACCACCAAGCTGCGCACGCTCTGAGCGGGCGGGCACGTCCTGGCCCGATGACGTAAGCCTTTCGTCATCGGGCCCTGGCTGTCCGGCGAGCGTTCGATCACCTTGAATGGCGACGAAGGTGAACAGCAGACACGGAGGAGGGGCGTCGTGGGGCGCGTCACGAGGAAACAGCGGTGGGGCGCGGTGGTGGTTGCGGTGCTGGCGGTGGCCGGGCTGTCGTGGTTCAAGCCCTGGGCGCTGTGGGTGGACGAGACGGTGAACGAGGCGCTGCCTTCCGCGAGCGCGACTCCGAACAGGCCGGCGACGGGTGAGCCCTCCTCCGCGTCGGCCACTCCCGCACCGCCCGGCCCGGTCACCGTCGCGCAAGGCAGTTTCGTCAGTCACGAGCACGCCACGACCGGCACGGTGAAGATCGTCCGGCTCGCGGACGGCACCCACACGCTCCGGCTCGAGGGCCTGGACACGAGCAACGGCCCGGACCTGCGCGTCTGGCTGAGCGACGCGCCCGTGGAGGAGGGCAAGGACGGCTGGGGCGTGTTCGACGACGGGAAATACGTCGACCTCGCCAAGCTGAAGGGCAACAAGGGCGACCAGAACTACCCGCTGCCCGCTGACGTCGACTGGTCGACGTACCCGAGCGTCAGCATCTGGTGCGACCGGTTCGACGTCTCCTTCGGCGCTGCGGCGCTCGTTCGCACCTGACACCGGTTCGACAGGCGCTCGACGATGATGCCCCGGAGCACACCGCGTCCACCGGGGCATTGCTGCGCGCATTCCCTTGCCGCGTACGGCAGTTCATGACGTTGTACGATCTTCGCTGATCCGCGCGCCAACCGGTGATGACGTGGTGGTCGCCTCCTGTTCCCCGCCGGGTCCGTCACAGGACCGCGCGATCAGGACGGGTTGCCGGGAGCCCCGTCGCCCTCGACGTTGGCCACCATCCTGCGCAGTACCTTGAGCGCGGCCACGTACTCCTCGTCGCTGATGCCCTGGTGGACCACGGCGCGTACCTCGGTCGCCAGCTCGCGGAGCCGTGCTCTGGCGGCCTCGCCGGCATCCGTGAGGTGCAGGCGCTGCCCGTCGTCGATCCGGAGCCATGCGCGGTGGAGCAGCTGGTCGACGACCCTGGCGATCTCGTGGGGTCCGTCGGCGAGGTGCGTCAGCTGCGCGACGACCTCCTCGCGGCTCGGCGCCGCGGGGCCGCCGTTCACGCGGTTGAGCACCCAGTACTGCGACTGCGTGACGTCGATCCTGGCCATGGCGTCACGCAGATGCCGGGTGACGGCCGTCTGGGTCAGGCCGCACCAGTAGCCGACCGGCTGAGTGGCCAGCATGTCATCGGTGGCGGCCGGGTTCGCCGGCGCCTGGTCGGTGGCGGATCCAGTCAGTAATCCCATGATCGCGACACTACCTTCCGTCAGGACGTCGGCTGCCCGGTGGGGACTCTGACGAACGAGCTCGCCAAACTCGGGCATCCCGCACGCCCCCGGGCCGTCGCTGTCTTCGGCCTGTTCCAGACGTGGCTCCGGGCGCAGTTCGAGGAACTCGGCTTCGCCGGCGAGACCGGCGAGGCCGGCGAGCTTGCGATACATGTCTGGCCTTCAGCCAGGGCGGGGCGACCCTGTCCAACGCCTTCCACGACGGACGGTTCGTGCGGCGGGAGGTCGCCCGCTTCCGTGTTCGTCGTCCTGCTCCGCTGCGCGGCCAACAAGAGCCAGGCGCCGGATCACATGGCAGAGCATCAGGAGTGGGCCGCGCTCCGCTCGATCCGCGCGGCCCGCCCTGACGGCACACCCCTCTACGTGATCACGGACAACCTCTCCGCTCACCAGGTGAGTACGCGGGCACTTGCCCGTACCGTGCGCGTCAGGCTGCGGCGGGGGTGACGTTGGCGTTCCGGTGGAAGACGTTCTCCGGGTCGTACTTGGACTTGATCCGGGCCAGCCGCTGGTACTTCTCCGGCCCGTAGGACGCCCGGACGCGGTCCTCCTCGATCTCGGTCATGAAGTTGACGTAGCCACCGGGGCCGACCGCGTGCGGCAGCAGCTCGGTCCACAGCGCCCTGACCCAGGCGGTGTCGGCCACCAGCTCCTCCGGGGCGGAGGTGAGGGCGGTGAGGGCCATCATGTAGCCGGGTTCGCGCGGGCTTCCGTAGGCCGTGGCGTCCTCGTCGACCTCGGTGAAGGCGCCGTCCAGCCGGAAGGTCGGGCAGAAGGTCAGCGGCGAGGTCTTGCGCCGCAGGTACTCGTTCAGCAGCGCGATCACGTCGTCGGTCAACTCCGTGACGGGGAGCCCCTTCTCGTAGTCGAGGATCCCGTACGGCGAGGAGTCGTCGAGCATGCTCTGCAGTTGGGTGTACGGCAGCGGGGTCCGCATCTCGAAGAGCCTCGGCGGCCCATCGTCCAGCAGGGCGGCCGCGGCGGCGTGCTCCTCAGCGCTGCCGAAGCCTCCGATGATCAGTGCGTGGCCGAGCTTGCCGTGGTGCTCGACCGGTACGAAGGGCTCCGGCGGGGCGCTCAGCCCGATGCCGACCAGCGCACTGTGCTTCGGCGGCAGCGCCGGAACCACCTCGCGGATCAGCTCCATCGCCTCGCGGCCCACCGACATGTCCCAGAAGAAGACACCGACGTGCACCTCGGGCCCCACCGCGTGCAGCCCGAAGTCGAAGGCCGTGACCACCCCGAAGTTCCCACCGCCGCCGCGCAGCGCCCAGAACAGGTCCGGGTTCTCCTCGGCCGACGCGTGCACCAGGGTGCCGTTGGCCAGCACGACCTCGGCGCCCAGCAGGTTGTCGATGGTCAGGCCGTGGCGGCGGGTGAGCCAGCCCATGCCACCGCCGAGGGTCAGGCCGCCGACGCCCGTGTGGCTGATGGTGCCGGCCGGCACGGCGAGGCCGTGCGTCTGGGTGGCGGCGTCGAGCTGGGCGAGGGTGGCTCCGCCGCCGCAGCGGGCGGTGCGGGCCTCGGGGTCGACCGTGACGGTGTGCATCGCGGTCAGGTCGACGACCAGCCCGTCGGGGCAGACGGCGGCACCCGCCGGGTTGTGCCCTCCGCAGCGCACCGACACCTCGAGGTGCTCGTCACGGGCGAAGGACAGCGCGGTGGCGACATCCGGGGGGTCGATGCAGCGGACCAGCAGGGCGGGGCGGTGGTCGATGGCTCCGTTGGCCACGGAGCGGGCGGTGTCGTACTCAGGATGCTCCGGCCCGAGGACGTCTCCCCTGATCCGGCCCCTGAGCGAGCCGACGGCATGATCGGTGAGCTGGGTCATGACAGCCTCCGCGGAGCAGACGAGGCTTACCCCTGCCACGCTAGCCCTCGTCCCACAGGATGACCATTCACGTAAACCGGAGAGGAGATCGTGCCGGAGCACGTCGGCGACGGAATGCGGTTCGACCTCCACTCGGCGAGGATTCCCGGTCGGGGTCCTAGTGCTGTGACCGGCAACGTTCACCGGGTTGCTCGTTGTGCTGGTGGGAAGTGACGACTTCCCACCAGCAGGGGAGGCGGGAGGGCACCACCGGTCAAGGTCCGGAGGCCGACTGGGCAAAAGGAGCAGAAGCTTCAGCGACTCGTGTGGCGGGGCAGCACGAGCTCGGTGCGGTTTCGGCGGGCGATGATGCTGCCGGCCTCGGATGGCGGCCACGAAGTCCCGGTGATCGCGCGGCTGGTCCAGGCGGACGAGGACACCGTCCGCGACGTGGTCCACCGCTTCCACGAGATCGGGCTCGCACGCCTCAACCCTCGGGCGGGAGGCCGTCCCCACCTGCTGCGCAGTGCCGACGAGAACTTCGTCATCCAGACGGCCACCACCCGCCCCACCATGCTGGGCAAACCCTTCACCCGCTGGTCGATCCGCAAACTGGTCGATCACCTCCGCAGGAACACAGCCCGGCCCGTCCGATCGGCCGCGAGGCCCCGCGCTCGTTACTGGCACGTCGCGGGATCACCTTCCAGCGGACGAAGACCTGGAAGGAATCCCGGATCCAGCGTTCGGCGCCAAGCTGGAACGGATCGAGTGCGCGGTCGAGGAACGTCCGGACCGCACGTTCGCCTTCGACGCGTTCGGGCCCCTGGGCATCCGCCCACCGCCGCTCCTGCTGGGTCGAACAGAGCCGCCCCGACCGATTGCCAGCCGCCTACCGACGCACCCACGGGCATCACCTACTTCCACGGCTGCTACTCGGTCGGCGGCGACGAGCTGTGGGGGGGATCAACCGGCTCCGCAGGGGCACCGACCACACCTGGGCCGCCCTGCGGTCCATCCGCGCCACCTGTCCGGACGGCGCCCCGATCTACGTGATCCTCGACAACCTCTCCGCCCACCTGAACCGGAGAATCCGCAGGTGGGTGGACTGGAACAAGGTCGAGCCGTGCTTCACCCCGACCTGCGCGTTCTGGGCCGACCCCATCGAGGCCCACTTCGGACCGCCGCGGCAGTTCACGCCGGCCCACTCCCACCATCCGAACCACACCGTCCAGACCCGGGCCCCGCACGCCTACCTGCGCCGGCGGAACAACAACGCCCGCCACCCCGATGTCCTGGCCGCCCAGCGACGCGAACGCGCACGCATCCGCAGCGAACGAGGTGTCCGCTGGGGCGGTAGACCTCTACCAGAGGCGGCCTGACGTCATCGCCCCGACCACAGGAACTGCTCGTCCGGTTCCTCACGCCGCTCCAGCACTCCCGCGGCGACCAACTGAAGCGGCACCTCATGGAGGACGTTCCCCAACGGGTTGTTTCGTTCAGAACACCGACTTGACCTGCGTGAACGTCACAGGCGCCTCAAAGATCCCCGACGAGCGGCCCACGACGAAGGCTGCACCGTCCCCATCGGTCCATCCGGCCAAGCCCTCGGAAAGATCCACGAACCGATCCTGCCGTCACACGATCGGACCCGGTGAACCTTTCCGATCACAGCACCAGCTGGATGTGGTTGCCCTCTTCCCTCGCGATACGGTGCTGTCATGTCTCGATCAGTCGAAACCGGATCAGTCTTGTCTCCCGTCACCGCGGACGACGTCGACCTTGCCGTGCGGCTCGCCGTGGGCACCCTTCGAGACGCACCCCCGGAGGGGTGGGGCGGTAAGGCCGGTTCGCTGGAGTGGGACTGCTGGGAGACCGTCGAGCACCTCGCCAACGACCTGCTCTACTACGCCGTGCAGCTGGGGCCGCAGATCCCGCCGCTGGACACCCATGTGCCTTTCGCGTTGAGCCAGAAGAGGCCGGACGGACCCATGGTCTTCGTCTACGCGGACCGTGATGCGGGTCCGGCCGGACTGATGCAGGTGCTGGAGGCGTGCGGCGCGCTGCTGGTCGCCATGGTGCGTACGACGCCGCCCCGGGTCCGCGCCCACCACGCCGCCGGGGTGTCGGACCCCGAAGGCTTCGCGGCGCTGGGGCTGCAAGAGACGCTGGTGCACATGCACGATGTGGCGGAAGGCTTCGGACTTGCCTGGACCCCGCCCTCCGCTCTCTGCTCGCGGGTGCTCGCCCGTCTGTTTCCAGAGGCTCCGGACGGCGCGGATCCCTGGCTCACCCTGTTGTGGGCCACCGGCCGCGCCGAACTGCCGGGGCACCCCCGTCTCACCACGTGGCGCTCGGACAGCACACCGCGGTCATAGGTGCGGATCGGCTTCAGCCGCGGTCAGCCTGATGATCGTGCCCTTACCGCGGCGAGAGCGCACCGGGCCACCCGCCCCATCGCCCAGAACGAGCTGGTCATCGACCAGAGTTACAAGGACGCGCTGCCGAAGGCACCGGTCCAGGCGGACCTCGACGCGTTCACCGCGAACCCGAAGGTCCCCACCCCGCGGATCACCGTCTTCGCCCCGCAGCCCGCGAACGGCAAGTGGGTCGCTTCCGACGACAGCACGTGGATCGGCGACTCCGCTGCCGCGAGCTCCCGGCTCGGCCTCGACACGGTCGACGTGGTCACCGACGCCGATCTCGCCGGGTCCACCGGCCCGATCCGGCGGGGCCGCACCCAGCAGATCTCCACCCCCCTGACGCTCGGCCCGTTCGGCGGCAGCGGCGCTCTTGGTGCCACCACCGGCGAGGTCGACTTCCTCGACATCAACGGTGACCGGTACCCGGACGTGGTCGGCAGCAAGGAGATCCAGTACTCCGACATGGACGGCGGCCTCGGCGCCACCCGCGGCAGCCTCGGCGGCAACGTCCGTGAGTCGACGTCGCTCTCCGGCGGCGTCGCCCTCAGCGCCGGTAGCCCGACCCGCACCCTCGCCAACGCGAGCGGCAACGACGCGCCGACCGGTCAGGTCCGCCGCCACCTCCGCGCGCACCGGCCCCGAGATGCCCGCCCTGGGCATCGGCGGCAACCTCGGTGGCGGTGAGTCCGACGCCAGGTTCGACCTCACCGACGTCAACGGCGACGGCCTCCCCGACCACGTGAAGTCCACCCGGAACAATGAGATGCAGGCCGCCCTCGACAAGGGCGGCCGCATCAACCTCCTCCGCTCGGTCAGTCGCCCCATGGGCGCCCGTATCGACCTCGACCACACCCGCACCGGCAACACCGCCGTCATGCCGGACAGCCGCTGGGTACTCTCCCGCTCCACCGTCACCGACGGGGTCCCCGGCGACGGCGCGGACGCGAGCAGCGCCACCTTCCGCTACGAGAAGGGCCGTTACCACCGCGCCGAACGCGAGTTCCCCGGCTTCGGCCGGGTGGTCACCGCACAGCGCGCCCCCGGTGCCGACGACGCCGTCCGCCGCGTCCGCACCGACGACTGCCGCACCGACGGCTACGTCACCCGCGGACTTCTCACCCGCAGCCTCACCGAGGGCGGAACTGAAGCTCACCGGGCCCACGGGCCCCACCATTCTGGCGGCGGTGGGTCCATCGGCGCTGACGTCGGCTGGTCAGGATGCAGGCCGAGCCGCTGAAGAGCGTCAGCGCGGAAGCGAACAACAAACGTGCCATGCCAGTGGCCGTCCGAACGGACACCACACATCAGGTCGACCCGGACCTCATCCTCGGCGAACGGGTTCCAGTCGACACCTCGGTCCCGCAGTCAAACCGCCGTCAGCCAACCCGGCCGCGGGCGACCGGGAACGTTCTCGTAGCGGAAGAGAGTCACCCATGCGAAAGCCTTGTCTTCCATGCCGACATCGTGCCGCAGCACGGAGTCCGGCTGCTCGGTCTTTTCCGTCACGGAAATCCGGTCAGAGCCGTTTTCGCGGCTCTGACCGCAGCTCCGTGAAACCCCAGGCCGATCGCTCGCCGTCTCGGGGCGCGATAGCGTGCGCCTGTGACAAAGCTCGTCCTGGATACTCAGGTCCTCGTGAACTTCCGGCACCACGACTTCACAGGGCACGGACCGCACGGCTGCCGCTGGGTCGACGTGAAGTCCTTCCGATTCCCTCAGGGCACCCAGGACAGTGATCTGCTGGCGGCGCTCGTCGCGCACGAGCAGTTCCGCGATGACTACGCGGGCGGCGGTGTCGATCCTGCGGGGATGCGCCACGGCCCGTACTGGCTCAAGCACGTCACGGCGCATGCCTACCGGCCGGTCGCCAGCACAGAGGCACTCCGCACCCTCCGCAGCTGGGCCGGCCAGCACGGTGCCATCCCGGAGTCCCTGGAGGAGACTCTCGCCTCGACCGTGCATACCCCGATCGAATCGGCCACCAGCTGCTACCACCTCCAGGACCTGGGGCACCAGAAGTTCCACGACTGGGGCGGCGTGCACACCGACTTCCACGAATACCTCGTCATCGATCAGGACCGGGCTCTGCTGACGCTCCTGGTCGCAGCCGACGACTGAGCCCGAGACCGTTCACGAAACCACGGTCAGAGCCGTTTTCGCAGAGCGTCATCACCGCAGGCCGCCCTCGGCCATCCGGGCGTGTGCTGTGGCCGCCTGGTCGAGTGGGTGGGGGCCCGCGACACGGACCTGGAGCACGCCCTGGTCTGCCAGGTGGGCGAGCTCGGCGAGCAGGGTGCCGTCGGCCTTGACGTACCGGTGGTCGACGTGGATGCCGAGTTCGGAGGGGGGTTCCATGCCGGGGACGGCGCCGACGTAGGTGCCGCCGTCGCGGACGGCGGTGAGTGCGTCCTTGCCCATCTGGGCTGCGTCGAGGACGGCGTCCGTGCTCGCGGGCCGGGGCAGAGGTCCGTCCAGGTGCCGGACCAGGTCCGGCGGGCGCGCCGGACCGGGGAGCACAGGGCGAGGTCGGGCAGTACGCCGCTCTCCGCCGGGAAGCTCCCGGTGGCCGGGGCGTCGCGCAGCCCGCGCGGGCCGAGGGGACGGTCCTGGTCGGCAACGCCCTCCGGCCAGGCGCTCTTGGCGTGCCGCGGGACGAACAGCCGGCGCGGTCGGCCGTCGGCGGATCCGGCGTGCTCAGGAGGCTCGGTGGAGGGCGGCACATCCTTGGGCGTGAGGGGCGGGTCCTCGAACGGCCATGGACGTTACGGGTACGTCCGCACGTCGTCGTTGTAGTCGCGGACCCGGTCCCGTACGAGCTCGGGCAGGGTGCCCGTCGCCAGATTCGCGAGGGTCGTGCTCTCCAGGACCTGGCGCAGACTCGTCCGCACGGCACGCCACACATCCGGCATGGGAGCCGCCGCACCCTGGTACTCCAGCCCCGTCAGCTTCAGGTCCCGCACGCTGACGAGTGGTCCGTCCATCGCGCGGATGACGTCGGCGAGGGTGATCTCCGCGGGCGGCCGGGTGAGGGAGTAACCGCCGTCGGGGCCGCGCACGCCGCGCACCAGACGTGCCTGCCGCAAGTCGCTCAGCACGACGAAGAGGAAGCGGACGGGGATGTCCTGGCGTCCGGCGATGTCCTCGGCCTTGAGGGGCCGGTCCGGGGAGCAGGCCAACTCGGCCATGGCCCGGATGGCGTAGTCCGTTCGTGCTGAGATCCTCACGGACCCAATGTCTCACGAGTAGCCGGAACCTGACCTGCGGTGGTGTCGGCAGGCCGTCAACAACACTCCGGCGCACCGTGCTTGTCCGGAAGCGGCGTTGCCACTCCACTTTGTTCATCGACATAGTGAACATTGGCCGTGCAGTACCCGCCCCTGGTCGGAGGTTTCCGTGGTACCTGTCGTGTCCTCGCCGTCCACCGAGTCCGCCCGTCCTCGACCGACCGTGGCAGTCGTCGGCGCGGGCGCGGCTGGTGCGCTCGTCGCGGTCCAGCTGTGCGAAGGGGCGGCCCGACGCCGTACCCCGCTCGATCTGATCCTCGTCGACCCCGCGCCAGAGGCGGGCCGGGGCACCGCGTACGCCACCGAGGTCCCCGAGCACCGGCTCAACGTGCCCGTCGGCGGCATGAGCTGCTACCCGGACGACCCGGGTCACTTCCGGCGCTGGCTCTGCCGGCACGGCGAATCCACCGTCACCGCGGCGGACTTCGCCTCCCGGTACCGCTACGGCTCGTACCTCGCCGACACGCTCGGCCGGGCCATCATCACGGCGCACGGCACGGTCTCCGTACGGCGGCTGCGCACCAGGGCGGTGGGGTGCGCCGACGCGGCCGGGGGGCGCCTGGAGCTCAAGCTCGCCGACGGCGGCACGGTGACGGCGGACAACGTGGTCCTCGCCACCGGACCCGCGGCGGGCCGGTCCGGCTGGGCCCCGCCCGAGCTGGTCGCCTCCGACCGGTTCGTCCCCCGTCCCTGGACACCGGGCGCGCTCGACGTCGTCGGCGAGTCGGAAGACGTCCTCCTCGTCGGCACCGGTCTCACCGCCGTCGACCTCGCGCTCGTCCTCGACCGTCCCGGCCGCACGGTGCACGCCGTGTCCCGTGGCGGGCTGCTTCCCCAGCCGCACGCGGTCACCCCGCTGCCCCCCGTACCGCCGCCGCCGGGTCTCGCCGCTCTCCCGTTCCACCGCCTCCGCAGGGAGCTGACGCGGCACTTCGCCGCCACGCGCCGCGCCCACGGCGACTGGCGGCCCGCACTCGACGGGCTGCGGCCCGAGATCGTACGGCTCTGGCAGGGCCTCACCGACGACGAGCGGGCTGAGTTCCTCGGCCGTGACGCCACCCTGTGGAACGTGCACCGGCATCGCATGGCACCCTCCACCGCCGAGACCATCGCCCGGGCGCGCGCCGCCCGCAGGCTCCGCGTCCACGCCGGCCGGGTCACCTCCGCGGCACCACAAAAGGACGGCGGCCTGATCGTTTCCCTCGCCGACGGCCGCGAGGTGCGCGTGGCATGGGTGGTGGACTGTACGGGCCCGGGGCTGCGGGCCGACGCCGGCGGCGACCCGTTGTGGAGCGGGCTGCTGTCCGACGGCCTCGCCGCACCCGGACCGCTGGGCATCGGTGTGTCCACCGACGGCGGCAGGCTGCTCGACGCCCGAGGGCACCTGGAGCGGCCGCTGTTCACCCTGGGCGCGCCCCGCCGGGGCGAGCTGTGGGAGACGACCGCGATCCCCGAGATCCGTCACCAGGCCAAGGAGATCGCAGAGGCCGTACTCGCCCCGCTCACCAGCGCCCCCCGGTCGGTACGCCGCCGGCCCACCGACCAGTTCGGACTGCCGCTGTCCACCCATGCCGCAGCCGCCGCGTCCTTCCGCTGCGGACTCGCCCGGGTGATCACCGTACGGGCGAAGGCGGCCGAGGCGTTCGCGCGCGCCACCGAACTGGACCCCGGGTTCGCGCTCGGGCACGCCGCACTCGCCCTGCTCGGTCACGAGTGCGGAGCGGACGTCGATGTCGCCCGGGAGCTGGCGGACGCCCAGCGCAGCGTGCGGGAACGCGGCGACGAACGGGAGCGGTCGTTCGTCGACGTCGTCACGCGCCGCATCAGGGAGCACGAAGCCCACGCGGGCGCCGCGGGCGACGGCGACACGGCGCTCGTCGGCCACCTCGGCCGCTTTCCCGCCGACGCGTTCGCGCTCGGCATCGCCGTCCCCACCATCGCCTTCTCCGGCGTCGCGGATCTCGACGGCACGCTGGCCCTCGGTCTGGTGGAGCGGACCGCGTCCGCCTACGAAGGGCACTGGTTCCACACCTCCCTCCTCTCCTTCGTCCGGCAGGAGCAAGGAAGGATCGAGGAGGCCGGCGAGCTCGCTCAGGCAGCACTCGCCGCGCAACCCGCCTCCGGTCACGCCGTGCACACCCTCGCCCACGTCCACTACGAGTCCGGTGCGCACCGCACCGGCCGGGACTGGCTCGACGGCTGGATCGGCGGCCAGGGGCGGGGCGCCGTGCACCGGGCGCACTTCTCCTGGCACGTGGCGCTCCACGAACTGGCCCTCGACGACTCCGCGGCGGTACGCCGCCGCTGGTTCGCTCAGCTCGCACCAGGCCGGGTGAACGGGGTGCGGGCCCTCGTCGACTCCGGCTCCCTGCTGTGGCGGGCCCGCATGTCCCGGAACTGGACCGGTCGCGTCCCCGTCGACGGCGTGCTCGACGCGGTCGCCCGCGATCTGGTCGAACGTCCCTCGACGGCGTTCACGGCCCTGCACGGCGCCGTCGCCCTCGCCGCCGCCGGAGACCTCCCCGCCCTCCGCCGCCTGCGCACCCACGCGGCCGGCGCGGACCCGGTGCAGCGGGAGGTCGTCGTCCCGCTGTGCAGCGCGCTGGAAGCGGTCCTGGAGGAGGAGTGGGCCAGCGCGGTGCGGGAACTGCGCGGACTGCTGCCCTCGCTGCGCCGCGTGGGAGGCAGCGCGGCACAGCGCGAGATCGTCGAGGAGACCCTGCTGTACGCGCTGGTGGAGGCGGGACACAGCGACACCGCCCGCCACCTCCTCGAACAACGCCTCGATCGCCGGGCGTCGCCGCTCGACCGGCGCAGGCTGGCCGGACTGAGCCTCTGACGGACGGGAAGGGAAGCGGGTCTCGCACTCCCCCCATCGAGCGACGGCGGCCATCGAGGCGCTGAAGAGGAGGCCTTCCTCGCGCCCGTGCTCGACTCCGCTCTCCTGTGGAGAGCGTGAAGTCGGCGCCGGGGGAGTGGTCAGGGGGCTCGTGGCTACTTGACGTGCCAATGGCCGAGGTCGTTCTGCTCGGTGTCCGCGGCTCGTCGGAGGGCGTCGGTACGGCCGACGATGCCGTGGGGCAGGTAGCCGGACCGGACGCGCAGGTCCCACCCGTGCACCTGGACGGCCAGGGCTGCCAGGGCGAGGGTGTCCAGTGGCAGCAGCGTCCGCGGGGCGGGGTCCGCGCCCACACTCTCGCGGTGCGCGACCAGCCGGGTCACGAGGGCATGCTCGAAGGCGTCCTGGTCGTCGTCGAGCAGGACGCGCAGCAGCCGCTGGTCCGGCGTCAGCGCGCCGGCCGCGTCCAGTCGCCCGGCGGCTTCGGCACGCTCCTCGGGTCCGGGCTTGCACAGGGGCACGGTCGGCCAGTCGCGGGGGAGATGACCGCTCTCCTCTGTCAGGTAGCCCCTCAGCGCCTCCACGGCCGCCAGATCGGCCGGCGTCGACACCGACGTCAGCTTCGAATACGGCACGCCGTCCCGGATCGCGGACGCGAAGTCGCCCCGGAGCAGCAGTCCGGTGACCCGCCGCCACTCCCACACCAGGCCGCTGACCACGACGGCCGCGAAGGTGTCCAGCCATGTCCGCGCCGTGGGTGCCTCGTCGACGACGTCCTCGAACGCGAGCTCCTCGCTCGTCAGCTCCTCGTGGACCAGCGGGAACCGGATCTCCTGGTCGCCGTTGGGGTAGCAGCCCAGGCTGATCACTCCCAGCGCACACTCCGCCGCGGTCAGCAGCGCGACGCGTGACGCATCGTCGAGCTCCGGTGCGCCCAGGGTGCGGGCGGCGACGTGGTCGAGCAGCTCGTCACTCATCTCGCGCAGCCTGTCGAGGCGGAAGGAGTCGTAACGCATGCTGTGCCAGCGGCCGAAGGCCCTCCCCTTGATGTCCTCGAGCGCGTGGGCGATGCGCTCGTCGCTCACCTCGTGATGTGCCACTTCCTGCATGACTGCCGTCCCTTCATGATCGATCCGGCCGGGCAGCGGCACGCTATCAACGCGCTGGGACATCCCCGTGTCGGGTCGACGAACGGCAGGCCGGGCGAGGGGCGCGGGGCACCCGCGTGGTGCCGCGCCGCGCCGGTCGAACGAGAGCCGGACCGAGGAGCACCGGGGCACCCGCGGCGAAACGATCCGATCAGATCATCACGTGCTTGGGCCGGGTGTAGTCGAGGAGGCCGGAGAGGGACAGGTCGCTGCCGTAGCCGGAGTGTTTGACTCCGCCGTGCGGCATTTCGGAGACCGTGGTGCCGTGGGTGTTCACCCACACGATCCCGGTGTGCAGGGCCCTGGTCGCCCGCATCGCCCGGTCGTGGTCCCTGGTCCATACGCTCGCGGCCAGTCCGAAGCGTACGTCGTCGGCGAGCCGCAGCGCTTCGGACTCGTCGCCGAACGGCTGCACGGTCACGACGGGTCCGAAGATCTCCTCCTGGACGATCTCGCCGTCCTGGCGCACCCCGGCGACGACGGTGGGGGCGTGGAAGAAGCCGGGCCGCGCGGGCGGCGGGCCGCCGGCCACGATCCGGGCGTGGCCGGGCAGCCGGTCGAGCAGTGCGCGGACAGAGGCGAGCTGGGCGGCGTTGTTGAGCGGGCCGAGGTCGATGCCGGGGCGCAGTGCGCGGGCGGCGTCGGCGAGGGCGTCCAGGAAGGCGTCGTGAATGCGGGCGTGGACCAGGAAGCGGGTGGGAGCGGTGCAGTCCTGGCCCGCGTTGGAGAAGGCGACCTGGGCCAGGGCGGCGGCGGTGGCGGGGACGTCGACGTCGTCGTGGACGATCACGGGCGCGTTGCCGCCCAGTTCGAGGTGGACCCGCTTCAGTCCGGCCGCGGCCGCGGTGGCGATCTCCCGGCCGGCACGGACGCTGCCGGTGAGCGCGATCAGGGCGACGGCGGGGTGGGCGGTGAGGGCACGGCCGGTGTCGCGGTCGCCGCAGACGACGTTCAGCACGCCCGGGGGCAGGTGGGGAGCCGCGATCCGGGCGAGCAGTACCGATGAGGAGGGGGTGGTGTCGGCGGGTTTGAGGACGGTGGTGTTGCCGGCGGCGAGGGCCGGTGCGATCTTCCACGCGGCCATCATCAGGGGGTAGTTCCACGGGGTGATCTGGGCGCAGACGCCGACCGGTTCGCGCCGCAGCAGCGAGGTGCGGCCCTCGGTGTACTCGGCCGCGGCGGCGCCCGGGAGGTTGCGGGCGGCTCCGGCGAAGTAGCGGAAGGCGTCGGCGATCGCGGGGAGTTCCTCCGTGCGGAACTGCGCCGCGGGCTTCCCGGTGTCGGCGGTCTCCGCGGCGGTCAGCTCGTCCGCGTGCGCCTCGACGGCATCGGCGACGGCGAGCAGGGCCCGCTGCCGGTCGGCCGGGGTGGTGGCCGACCAGGACCCGTACGCGGCCGCGGCGGCCGCGCAGGCGGCGTCGGTGTCGGCGCGGCCGGAGCGTGGGGCGCGGCCGTGCACGCGCCCGGTGGCGGGGTCGACCAGCTCGGTGGTCGCGCCCGTGGCGGCGGCTCGGTCTTCGCCGCCGATGTGGTTCAGCAGACTGTCAGCCACGGCGCAGGGCCTCCTTCGCGGCGGCGCGGCCGGTGCGGACGGCGCCCTCCATGTAGCCGGCCACCCACTGGTCGGATCCGCAGACGTAGAAGGGCGGTTCATGGGTGCCGTGACGGGGGCCGACGGCCATGACGTCGCCCGGAGCCCATTGCGTGACGTACCCCTGGGTCCAGGGGTCGGTGCCCCACAGGCGCAGGTGCGCGGCGCGTGGCCGGTGGGCCTGATCGCCGTACAGCCGGGCGATCTCGGCGAGGAGTTCGCGGGTGCGCAGGTGGGCGGGGGTGCCGAGCAGGACGCCGTATCGCTCGGGCGGGATCAGGGCGGACAGGACGCCGTCGCTCTGCGGCCAGGTGCTGCCCAGCACCCCTTCGCACTCGGACAGACCGCTGAGCCCCCGGTCGCGCCAGAACGGGCGGTCGTAGGCGGCGACGAACTTCGCGGCGAGGGCGTGCCGCTGGTGGTGCAGCGAGGCCAGGCGCTCCTCGCCGACGCCGGTGACGGCGAGCGAGCGCAGCGGGCCTGCGGGCAGCGCGCTGACGACGGCGGCCGCGGTGAGGGTCTCGCCGCCCGCGAGGCGCACCGAGCAACCGCCGGAGCGACGGACCACGAGCGCCTCGACGGGCGCGCCGGTACGGATTCTGCCGCCGAGCCCGGCCGCCATCCGCAGGGCCACGGTCGCCGAGCCCTCGGCCACCCGCAGGCCCTCCCAGGCCTCGTACTCGTAGTGCCCGGGGCCGGGAACGGCGGCGTGCTTGCGGAGGGCGGCGAGCAGCGAGGCGCGTTCGGACGAGCCGTCGGCGAGCGCGAGCCGGCCGATCTCCCAGAGCCGTACGACGGCCGGGCTCGCCCCCTCGTCGCGCAGCCAGCCTGCCACGGACAGCCGGTCGAGGGCGGTGGCCTGCGGGTGGGACCAGGGGTCGTCGGGGTCGACGGTCGCGGCGAGTGCGGCGAAGGCGGCGGTGACCTTCCGATGGGAGGCGTCGTCACCGGGACCGAACCAGTGCGGCGGGTCGCCGGCGCTGACGCCTTCGGGCGTGGCGCGGGCGAGCGCGCCGGGTTCGGCGACGTAGCTGGGGACGAGGGAGAGGCCGAGTTCGGCGACGAGGGCCGTGTACGCGGTGTGCGCCGAGCCGACCACCTCCCCGCCGAGCTGGACGAGGCGGCCGTCGGGCAGCGCGGTCTGCTCGACGCGGCCGCCGACCCGGTCGCGGGCCTCGACGACGAGGACGTCGACTCCGCCCGCGGCCAGGTCGCGGGCGGCGACGAGTCCGGCGAGTCCGGCGCCGAGCACGATGACATCGTGGTTCACGGGTGTTCCTCCGGTGGGGCCGTCGTCAGTCCAGGACCAGGCAGTGCTCGGGCCGCCAGCCGAGCTCGACCTCCTCGCCGCCGCTCCAGCGGTCCTCCATGCGGGAGCGGGCGGTGTTCTGCTCCAGGACGTGCACGGTGACGCCGGGGGCCAGTTCGATGAGGTACGTGGTGGTGGGGCCGGAGTAGACGGTCTCCCGGACGACGCCGGTGACCCGGGCCATGCCGGGCTCGAAGTCGGACAGCCAGATCTTCTCGGGCCGCAGCGAGAGGCTGACCCGGCTGCCGTCGGTCATGCCGGGGCGGTCGCCGACGGGAAGCGCCGGGCCCTGGTCGAGCAGCACCCGTCCGGCGCGGTAGGTGCCGGGGACCAGGTTGGAGGTCCCGAGGAACGAGGCGGTGAAGCTGCTGGTGGGACGCTCGTACACGTCCTCCGGAGTTCCGCACTGCTCGATGCGGCCCTCGTTCATGACGGCGAGGCGGTCCGACATGGTCAGGGCCTCGTCCTGGTCGTGGGTGACGAACAGGAAGGTGATGCCCACCTCGCGCTGGATCTGCTTGAGCTCGACCTGCATCCGACGCCGGAGCTTCAGGTCGAGGGCCGCCAGCGGCTCGTCGAGCAGCAGCACCTGCGGACGGTTGACCAGGGCGCGGGCGAGGGCGACGCGCTGGCGCTGGCCGCCGGAGAGGGTGGGCGGCCTGCGGCCGGCCAGGTCGCCGAGCTGCACGAGGTCGAGCATCTCGGCGACCCGGCGACGGATCTCGGGGCGGGCGACGCCCTTGCGCTTGAGGCCGAAGGCCACGTTGTCGGCGAGGGACAGGTGGTCGAAGAGGGCGTAGCTCTGGAAGACGGTGTTGACGTTGCGCCGGTGGGGCGGGAGACCCGTCACGTCCTCCCCGTCGAGCAGGACGCTGCCCTCGGTGGGGTCGGCGAAGCCGCCGATCATGCGCAGCATGGTGGTCTTGCCGCAGCCGGAGGGACCGAGCAGGGAGAAGAACTCGCCGGGGGCGATGTCCAGGCTGATGTCGTGGACGGCGTACGAGGCGGAGCTGCCGGAGCCGCCGGGGTAGCGCTTGCCGACCCCGTCGAGCCGGACAGCGGGGTGGGGGAGCACGGCTTGCGGTTGCGGGGATCGCGCGGTGCGTGGCGTCTGCGGGGGCGTGGGTTGCGAGGTCATGGCGTTCACTTCCCGGAGAGCAGGTCGAGGCCGCCGCGCCGGCCGAACAGGCGCGGGATGGCGAGGGCGAGGGCGACGAGTCCGACGGAGCCGGCCAGCATCAGCGTGCCGATGGCGTTGACGGTGGGCTGGACGCCGAACCGGATGGCCGAGTAGATCCGGACCGACAGGGGCTGCGGATCGACGCCGGTGGTGAAGTAGGCGAGGACGAAGTCGTCGAAGACCAGGGCGAAGACGAGGACGGCGGAGGCGAGGATGCCGGGGAGCAGCGCGGGCAGCGTCACCAGCCGTACGGCCTGCCGGCGGGTGGCCCCGAGGTCCATGGCCGCCTCCTCGATCTCCGGGTTGAGGGCGGCGACGCGGGAGCGCAGGATCACCGTCACGTAGGAGATGGAGAAGGTGATCTCGGCGAGCATCACGGTCGTCGTGGACAGGGTGATGCCGAGGCCCTTGAACAGGAGCATCGCGGCGACGCCGGTGACGATCTCCGGGGTGATGAGCGGGACGAGCATCACCAGTCCGGCGAAGGAGCCGAGCCGGCTGCGGCCGCGGACCAGGCCGAGCGCGAGGGCGACGCCCAGCGCCACCGAGCCGGCCATGGCGACGAGGGAGACCCGCAGGCTCATGCCGAGCGAGTCCAACAGCACGTCGTCGCGGAGGAACGCCCCGTACCAGCGCAGGCTGACGTCGTCGAAGACGGTCAGGGACTTCTGCGAGTTGAACGAGAACAGGACGACGACGCCGATGGGGACGTAGAGCAGCGCGAAGAAGACGGCGGTGACGGCGATGGCGAACCGGGGACGGCGTTCGGCGCCGCGGCGGCGCCCGCGGGCGGCCCTCATCGGACCGCCTCCGCCTCGTCCTTGCGGGCGCGCCGCAGGTAGCCGAGCATGCCGAGGAAGAGGACGGCCATCAGGAGCATGGTGAGGGCGGAGCCGAGCGGCCAGTTCTGGCCCTGGAAGAACTTGTCCTGGATCAGGTTGCCGATCATGATCTGGTCGGGGCCTCCCATGAGCTGGGCACTGACGAAGTCGCCCATGGCGGGCAGCAGGACGAGGACGCAGCCGGCGGCCGCCCCCTGCCGGGTGGCCGGGACGGTGACGAACAGGAAGGTCCGCAGCGGATCGGCGTACAGGTCGCGGCCGGCCTCGACGAGCGAGGTGTCCATGCGCTCCATGGCCGCGTAGAGCGGGATGATCATGAAGACGACGAAGCCGTAGACGAGACCGGCGACGACGCCCGCGCCGGTCTGCAGGATCCGGGTCCCCCCGTCGGCGAGTCCGATGGCGCGCAGCGCCCTGAGCAGCGGTCCGTCGTCGGACAGGACGACGGACCAGCCGTACATCCGCACCAGGTAGTTGGCGAAGAACGGGACGACGATCGCCGTGATCAACAGGTTCTTGTACCGGCCGCCGCTGGTCGCGATGGCGTACGCGACGGGGTAGGCGACGACCAGACAGACGGCGCAGGTGACCAGGGCGTAGCCCAGCGACCGCAGCAGGACCGTGCGGTACGCCGGGTCGGCCAGGGCCGTGATGTTGTCGAGGACGAACCCGAAGCGCGGATTGCCGAGCGGGTCGGTGGTGCCGAACGCGAGGGTGGCCACCAGGATCAGGGAGGCGACCAGGAAGACGGTCATCCAGAGCGTGCCGGGGAGCATCAGCCAGGTCCACAGACGTTCCCGGACCGGCTTTCTGCCGGCGCGTGGGGGACGGGCGGCGTCGGCCATGTCAGCCCGCCTTCACGTCGGTCCAGGCGGCGTCGCGGGCCTTCTCGCCCGTCGCGGTGCCGTTGCGGAAGAACATGTCGTCGCTGAGGTCGGCCGCGGTCACGAGGCACTGGGGGAAGGGCTCCACGAGCGCGGCGTAGGTGTCCTCCGTGCCGCGCACCGGCATCGGGTAGCCGATGTACTCGATGTTCCGCTTCACGTTCTCGGGCCGGAGCATGTAGTCGATGAAGAGCATGGCGGTGCCGGGGTGCGGCGCGTCGGCGGGGATGGCGTAGCAGTCGGAGTTGACCGGGGCGCCCTCGCGGGCGGTCTCGAAGCCGAACACGGACGGGTCCTTCGCCTGGGCGAGCATCGCGGCCATGTCCCCGCTCCACGCCTGGGTCATGTCGGCGTTGCCGTTGAGCAGGTTGTTGTAGCTGTCGCTGGAGAAGCCGCGCAGCCGGGGGCGCAGGGCGCGCAGGGTGTCGGTGACGCGGTCGAGGTCGCCCGGCCGGTCGGTGGTGAGGGGCAGGCCGTGCTTGAGTGCGCCGATGGCCAGCACCTCGTCGCGGTCGTCGAGGACGAAGACCTTGCCCTTGGCGTGGTCGTTCCACAGGTCGTCCCAGGAGCCGGTGAGGTCGCCGAGCCGGTCCCGGCGCCAGCCGATGCCGGTCTTGTACATGGTGAAGGGGACGGTGTGCGCGGAGCGGGGGTCGTACCAGGGGTCGGCGAAGTAGTCGTACGCGCCGAACACGGCCTCGGCGTTCCTCAGGCGGGCGTGGTCGATGCGGCGCAGCCGGCCCCCTCGGGAGAGGCGCTCGGCCCACTTCGCCGTGGGGAAGATGATGTCGTAGCGGTTGCCGGCGTTGAGTTTGGCGGCCATGCCTTCCATGGAGTCGTAGTTCGACTGGACGACTTTGACCCCGTACTCCTTGGAGAAGCCCGCGAAGACGGCCGGGTCGACGAAGTCGGCCCAGTTGAAGTAGACGAGGTCGCCGTCGACCTTGACGTCGATGGGGGCGTCGGCGGCCGCCTGGTCGGCGGCGTCGGAGGCGGAGGAGAATCCGCAGCCGGCCGCCGTCAGACCGAGGGCGGCGGTGGCGCCGGCGCGGAGCACTGAGCGGCGGGACAGGGAAGGTGCCTCGGGGGACATGGGGTCCTCTCCGTAGGGGCCGCTGGGGGACGGCGGGCGGAACGGTCGGTGCGTCGACGCGTGGGGCGTTCGTCCGGGCGCGTTCGGGCGCGTTCGGGGCGGGGTACGGCGGTACGGCAATGCGGCGGTGCGGAGGTACGGCGATACGGCGGTACGGCGGTGTCGCTCACCCGCGCGGCGGGCCGGAGCCGGGGTCGGAGGCCGGTGCGGTACCCGTGGGATCGGCGGCACCCGTGGGATCGGCTGGGTCCGAGGGCTCCGCGGGGTCGGCCAGGTCGGCGCGGATGCGGTCGGCGAACCAGCCGACCGCGAGCTCGCGCCGGGACAGCGGTCCGGGTTCGAACCCCGGGGTGGACAGACCGCGTTGGACACGGGCGACCAGCTCGGCGTCCTCGTCGTTGGTGATCCACCCGATGTGCATGTTCAGGCGCCGGGCGAGGCGGGTGCGCAGCCCGGTGCCGCGGCGGGTGTAGAAGGCGCCGGGGACGGCCACCCGGTCGACCGCGGTCGGCACGGCGGTCCACGCGAGCACGTGGTCGGGGTAGAAGTCGATGAGGGTGTTGGGGTAGATCACGGCGTACCGCCAGACCCTGCGGTCGGCCTCGGTGAGGCCGGGCATGGGCGCGGCGACGCGCTGGTACAGCCGCTCGGCCCAGTTGGAGGACGGCTTGTCGCGCAGCGGCGAGGTGAACAGGACGTAGGAGTCGTGGATCTCGCAGCCGTAGCCCTGGTAGTCGAGCAGTCGCATCAGGCCGGGGTGGGCGACGGGTACGTGGTACCCCTCCAGGTAGTTGTCGACCGCGACCTTCCAGTTGGCCTCCTGGACCTCGGCGCGGGCCAGGAGGTGGATCCTGTCCCGGCCGACCGGCACCAGGTCCGCCCCGGCGTAGTGGCCGACGGCCTCGGCGAGTCCTGCGCAGCTCTCGGCGAGCGGAACGGCGCCGGGGTCGAGGTTGACGAAGACGAAGCCGAGGAAGGATTCGACCCGGGCCGGGAACAGGCCGAGGCGGGGCCTGTCGAGGCAGGGGATCTGCCGGGCCTCGGGGGCGCCGACCAGGCTGCCGTCGAGGCGGTAGGTCCAGCCGTGGTACGGGCAGCGGATCGCCTTGCCGGCCGGTTCGGGGGCGGTGACCAGGCGGGTTCCGCGATGGCGGCAGACGTTGAGGTGGGCGGCGAGGCCGCCGTCCTCGGTGCGGACGACCAGGACCTCCCGGTCGGCGACGGTGGCGGCGAGCCGGGCCCCGGGGCCGGGCAGGTCGGACTCGTGGCACACGAGCTGCCAGGACCTGGCGAAGACCTGGCGGGTCTCGGCGTCGGCGACGGCGGGATCGGTGTAGTGGCGGGCCGGCAGCGCGGGAGCGGGGAGGTCCCGGGCGGCCGTGTCGGGCGCGGTGGGTGCGCTGGGTGCGGGGGCTCTGGGGTGCATCGGTGACTCCTCGTGCCGCGGGGCGGCGATCGGTGTCGGGCGTCGATGTCGTGCGAACCGGACGCGGGCAGCGGGTCGGGGCGGGCGCCGGGACTGGGCTGACCGATTGGACAGTCAGCGTGGTGGCTGAATTCCGCCGGGTCAAGACTTGTACGCTGACCGATCGGTCAGCTAGCTTGGTTATTGCCTGACCGATCGGTCAGCAAACGTGTTTCTGTCGCTGCTCCGCCGCCGCACTGCTTCTGACCTGCGTATTTGCTCGTCATCCCAGTGGGCGCGGCCCACGGCCCTCGCACCGGAAGCAGCCCGGCGTGCCCTGGCACCCGCCCCGGCACGTACCTCCCTCGCTTTCCTCCCCGATTCCCTCCCTCGACCGAGACCGCGGACGAGCCTCGGGCTCGAACGCCCCCGCCTGGCCGCCCCACCGCCTGCCGGGACGGGCGGCCGGACCGGTCACGGCACCCGCACCCCCTTCCCTTCCGGAGGCACGCATGAGTGGTCGTCGGCGTCTGGACTGGCTCGGGCTCACCCCCGAGCCGGAGCGGGAGCTGCCCGCAGCCGTCGCCGCGCTGCGTGCCTCCCTCGGCACGGCGCACCACCCGCCGCCGGGCCGGGCCGAACTCGCGGCCGCCGAGCGGCGCCGGGTGGAACGCCTGGTCCTGCGGGGCAGCCGGCACAGCTGGTTGCGCTACCTCACCGAAGCCACCGCGCTGGTGACCGCCGTGGCCCTCCGGCTCGACGAGCAGGGCGGCAAGGACCGCCAAGCGGACACCGACGCGGACATGAAGGCGGACGCGGACACGAGAGCCGGCGCGGGCACGGACACACGAGCCGACGCGGATACGCGAGCCGACTCGGACGCGAACACGCGAGCCGATCCGGACGCGAACACGCGAGCCGATCCGGACGCGGACACGCGAGCCGATGCCGACACGGACGTCTCGACCGCAGCCGCGCTGCTCGCCGCCGAGGTGATCCTCGATCACCACCGCATGCTCATCGGCCTGCCAGGAGCGGGATACGGCCGCACCGCAGGGGACCGCGCCGCGCTCGAAAGCGCGCTACGGCTCCTGCGCACCCGGTCCCGTACCGCCGGAACCGCCCCCACCGCCCGTACAGGAGACGGCAGATGACCCGCAGCCGCCACTCGACCCCGAGCCACCCCCCGACCACCAGCCGCCCCTCGACCACCATCCGTTACCCGACCGCCCCCGCGCCGGGTTCCGTGCTGGGCGCGACGCCCTGCTCCACGGAGAACGCCGAGGCGTACGAGGCCACCGGCGGCTACGCCGCCGCCGTCACCCCCGACGAGCTGCTGCACCACCTCGACGCCTGCGGTCTGCGCGGCCGCGGCGGCGCCGGATTCCCGGCCGCCGTCAAGCTCCGCACCGTCCGCGAGCACGGGCGACGCGGCCGGGGGAGCGGGACGCGCGGCGAGCGCGCCGCAGGTGCCGGCACCCCGGTCGTGGTGGCCAACGGGGAAGAGGGCGAGCCCGGTTCGGTCAAGGACCGCTGGCTGCTGCGGGCCCGCCCGCACCTGGTCCTCGACGGCCTCGTCCACGCGGCAGCGGTCACCGGCGCCGAACACGGCTACGTCTACCTCTCCGATCCGGAGGCGGCCCGCCGCGTCCGCCGAGCCCTCGCCGAACGCGTACCGCCGCTGCCCGTCGAGGTCGTCGAGACCGCCGCCGCCTATGTCGCCGGTGAGGAGACCGCGGTCGTCCGCCGGATCGACGGCGGGCCGGCCCTGCCGACCGCCAAACCGCCCCGTCCCTTCGAGCGGGGCGTCCGGGGCGCGCCGACCCTGGTCGCCAACGTCGAGACCCTCGCCCGGATCGCGCTCGTCGCCGCCCGGCCCGACCTGCGCGAGCCGATCGCGCGCTCCACCCTGGTCACCCTCTCGGGCGGCAGCGTCGCACCTGTGCTCACCGAGGTGCCGTACGGGGTCCCCCTGCGCACCCTCGCCGCCGCCCACGGCACCCCGGCCCCGGTCGGCGCCCTGATGGGAGGTCTCTTCGGCGGGCTCGTCGACGCCCGCGCCCTGGACCTGCCCCTCGAACCCGGCGCACTCGCTGCCGCGGGCACGGCGCTCGGCTGCGGAGCGATCCGCTTCCTCGCCGCCGACGTCTGCCCGGTGGGCGCCGCCGCCGACGCGGTCGGTCACCTCGCGGCCGAGAGCGCACGGCAGTGTGGCGTCTGCGTGTCGGGCTCGGCCGCGATCAGCGACGCTCTGGACCGCCTCGCCTCCGGATCCGCCGAACCCGACACTGCTGAGCGGCTGCACCGATGGGCGCGAGGACTGCCCGGGCGGGGAGCGTGCGGGCTGCTGGACGCCGCCGCCGGCCTCGCCGGAAGCCTGCTGCGGGTCTTCCCGGCACAGGTCAGGGCCCATCTCGACGGGCCCTGCCCGGTATGCCGGGCCGACGCCCCCGCCCGGGACCCGCACCGCCTGACCCGCCTGACCGTTCCGGTGCCGACCGTGCGCGCACCCGCCCCGACCGGATCTGACCCGATCGCATCTGCCCCGACCCCGTCCGCTCCGACCCCGTCCGCTCCGGCCGCATCCGCCCCTACCACGCCCGCCGAGCCCAGGGCCGCCGTACTGGAAGGAACGTCATGAAACTGCTGCTGGACGCCACGCTGTGCAACGGCTACGGCCTCTGCCAGGAGAACGCCCCCGAACTCGTCGAGCTCGACGAGTGGGGCTACGCGAAGGTCGTCGTCGACGTGCCGCCCGCTGCCGAGGACCGGGCCCGCGCCTGCGCGGAGAGCTGCCCCAACTCAGCCCTGCGCGTGGAGGGATGAGATGACGCGTGAGCTGACCTCGCTCTTCGACCCCGGATCGGTCGCCGTGGTCGGCGCCAGCGACGACCCGGCGAAGTACGGCCACGCGGTGGCCGCCCAGGCCCTTCGCGCGCCCGACCGGCGGCCCGTCCACCTGGTGAACCGGCGCGGCGGCACCGTACTCGGCCGGACGGCGGCCACCTCCCTCGCCGAGATCGGCGAGCCGGTCGACCTGGTGGTGATCTCCGTACCCGGCACCGGTTTCGAGGCGGCCGTCGACGACGCCCTCGCCTGCGGGGCGAAGGCGATCGTCGCCATCACCGCCGGCTTCGCCGAGGCCGGCCCCGCCGGTCTCGCCCGCCAGCGGGCCGTCGCCGAGCGGGTCCGGGCCGCCGGAGCCGTGCTCGTCGGCCCCAACTGCCTGGGCATCGCGGACAACACCACCGAGCTGTACCTGGCCTCGGACCGGTTCGCGCCCGGTCGAGTCGCCCTGCTCAGCCAGAGCGGCAACCTGGCCCTCGAACTCCAGCTGCGCGGCGCCCCGCACGGCCTCGGATTCTCCCGTTTCGTCTCGCTGGGAAACCAGGCCGACGTCACCCTCGTCGACCTCGTCGAGGACTGTGCCCACCACGAGCCCACCTCCGTGATCGCCGTGTACGCCGAGGACTTCGGCGACGGCCGGGCCTTCGCCCGCGCCGCCGCCGAGGCCGGCAAGCCCGTGGTCCTCCTCACCGCCGGCCGCGGCGCCGCCTCGGCCCGCAGCGCCCGGTCGCACACGGGGGCACTGACCACCTCGGCCGGCGTGGTGGCCGCGGCCTGCCGCGACGCGGGTGTCGAACTCGTCCGCACCCCACGGGAGATGACCGTGGTGCTCGCCGCCCTGGCCGGCGGGCGGCGCACGACCGGACGGCGGACCGCGGTCCTCACGGACGGCGGCGGCCACGGCGCGGTCGCCGCCGACGCCGCCGAGGACGCCGGGCTCGACGTGCCCGAGCTCGGCGCCCCGGCCCAGGACCGGCTGCGGAGCGTGCTGTGGGAGCAGTCCGCCGTCCGCAACCCGGTCGACCTCGCCGGCATGGGGGAGCGGCGCCCCCTCTCGTACGCCGACACCGTCCGCGAGCTGCTGGCCGCCGACGAGGTCGACGCCGTCCTGATGACGGGCTACTTCGGCGGGTACGCCGCCTCCGAAGGCGGCCTGGGCGGCGGGCCGGCCGGCGGCTCCGTCCTCGCCGAGGGCGAGCAACGGGCCGCGAAGGAGATCGCCGGACACCTCGCCGCCACACCGAAGCCGCTGGTCGTGCAGTCCATGTACCCGGAGTCGCCCAGCTGCCGGGCGCTCGCGGAGGCCGGCGTCCCGGTGTTCGCCGCCACCGAGGACGCGGCCCGCGCCCTCGCCGCGCTGACCGGCCGCGCGGCGGGCGCTCCGGCCGGGGTGGCCGCGCCGCCGCCGGTCGCGGCACCCCTGGGGGACCCCTCGTACCACGGTGTGCGGGCGCTGCTGGCCACGGCCGGAGTGCCCTTCCCACCGGCCCGGGAGATCACCGACGAGGCCGGGCTGCTCGCCGCTGCCGCCTCGTTCGAGGGGCCGTACGTCCTGAAGGCCCTCCACGTCCTGCACAAGTCCGACGCCGGCGGGGTGGCGCTGCGGCTCGCCGACCGGGACGCGCTGCTGGCCGCGTACCGGCGGATGCACGCCCGCCTCGACGCCCCGTCGTACTCGGTCGAGGCCATGGCGGACCTCTCGGACGGTGTCGAACTGATCGTCGGCGTCCAACGCGACCCCCGGTTCGGCCCGGTGGCGATGGTCGGCCTCGGCGGGGTGCTCACCGAGACCCTGCGGGACGTGGCCTTCGCCCTCGCGCCCGTGGCCGCCGGTTCCGCCGAGAAGCTGCTGAGGGGGCTGCGGACCGCCGCCCTGCTCGACGGTGTGCGCGGCCGGCCCGCCGTGGACGTGACGGCGGCCGCCGCTGTCATCGCCCGCGTCACCGAGGTCGCCACGGCCCACCCGGAGATCGCCGAGCTGGAGGTCAACCCGCTCCTGGTACGCCCGGACGGCGCCATCGCGCTGGACGCACGAGCCGTCCTCGGCTGACCCCGCCCCTTCCGGCGAAGCCTCCCCTCGCCCCTCCCGCGAAGCCTTCCCACATACCTTCCGCACGCCTTTCCGCACCCCCTTCATGCCACGGAGGAGACCCGCACCATGGACTTCCGCTACACCCCCGAGCAGACCGAGCTCAAGGCGCGCGCCGCGGCCTACACGCGGCTCCTGATGCGGTACGAGGAGCAGTCCGAGGAAGCGGGCGGCCCGCTGCCGGCCGACACCGTGCGGGAGCTGACCCGGGCCGCGATCGACGCCGGCGTCTACGCCGTCAACATGCCCGCCGAGTGGGGCGGCGCCGGACTCTCCCTGCTGGACCAGGTGATCGTCGAGGAGGAGTTCGGCAAGGTCACCAACTGCCTTTGGGACATTCCCTGGCGGCCCGCCAACGTCCTCGCGTACGGCACCGAGGCACAACGCGAGAAGTACCTGCTGCCGGTGATCCGCGGCGAGCGCTTCGACGCCTTCGCCGTCACCGAGCCCGGGGCCGGATCCGACCCCGGCTCGGGCACGAGCACCGCGACCCGCACGGTGGGCGGCTGGCTTCTGAACGGCGAGAAGTGGTTCGTCACCTGCGGCGACATCGCCGACTTCCTGCTGGTGCAGGCCGATGCCGGGCCGGACCGCGCGGCGACGCTGTTCTTCGTCGACAAGCAGGCGCCGGGGGTCGAGATGACGCGGGTCCCCCGTTTCATGCACTCCGCGGTGAACGGGCACCCCGAGTTCCGGTTCACCGACGTCTTCGTGCCCGACGAGGACGTGCTCGGCGGCGTCGGCAACGGCTACCAACTGACGAAGGAGTGGTTCACCGACGAGCGGCTGATGATCGCAGCCCGGACCGTCGGCGCCGCCGAGAGGGCCCTGGAACTGGCGCGTGACTGGGCCGTCGGACGCCGTCAGTTCGGCTCCCGCATCGCCGACTTCCAGCTGATCCAGGGGATGCTCGCCGACTCGGCCGTCGACATCGCCGTCAACCGCGCCTACACCCACCAGGTCGCCTGGGAGGCCGACCGGCCCCAGACCGACCGCAAGACCCTGCACGCCAAGGCCTCCACGGCGAAGCTCGCGGCGAGCGAGGCCGCCGGTCGGGTGGTCGACCGGTGCCTGCAGATCTTCGGTGGGCGCGGCTACGACCGCTCGTACCCCGTCGAGCGTCTCTACCGCGAGCTGCGCGTCGACCGGATCTGGGAGGGCACCTCCGAGATCCAGCGGCTGATCATCGCCAACGAGCTGATCAAGCGCGGCACCGGGGCGCTGGCCCTGCCGCGCTGAGCCCACCGCCGGCCGCCGACTGTCCGCCGCCGGCTGCGACACGGAGGCCGTGACCGGCGGCCGTCCCCCAGGAACACACCCCCGCCCTGCCCCGTCACCCACGCCCGAGAGGACCAGCACCCCATGGACTTCCGTCTCACCGCACGCCAGCAGGAGCTCAAGGAATCGGCGCGTGACCTCACCGACTTCATCATGAAGCACGAGCTCGACTGCGAGGAGAACAACGGTCTGCCGCCGCAGGTCCACGCCGAGATCCGCGACGCCGTCCTCGACAGCGGCCTCCAGGCCGTCAACATGCCGGCCGAGTGGGGCGGCGCCGGACTCACCGTCCCTGAGCAGGTCGTCGTCCAGGAGGAACTGGGCCGGCTCACCGGCGCCCTGTGGGACATGGTGTGGCGGCCGGCCAACGCCCTCTCGCACTGCACGCCCGAGCAGCGTGAGCGGTACCTCGTGCCCGTGATCCACGGGCGCCGACGCGACTGCTACGCGGTCAGCGAGCCCGAGGCCGGCTCCGACCCGCAGAACCTGCGCACCACCGCGACCCGGACCGCCGACGGCTGGGTGCTGAACGGCGAGAAGTGGTTCGTCACCGTGGGCGACCACGCCGACTTCATGATCGTGCTCGCCGCCGCGGGGGAAGAGCGGGCGCCGACGCTGTTCCTCGTGGACAAGGACGCCCCGGGCATCGAGATGACCCGGGTGCCCCGCTGGATGCACACCTTCGTCTACGAACACCCCGAGTTCACCTTCACCGACGTACGCCTGCCCGAGGACGCGGTGCTCGGCGGCGTCGGCAACGGCTACGACCTCACCCGCTCCTGGTTCTCCGAAGAGCGGCTGATGATCGCCGCCCGCACGATCGGGGCCGCCGAGAGGGCCCTGGAACTGGCGCGTGACTGGGCCGTCGGACGCCGTCAGTTCGGCTCCCGCATCGCCGACTTCCAGTTGATCCAGGGGATGCTCGCCGACTCGGCCGTCGACATCGCCGTCAACCGCGCCTACACCCACCAGGTCGCCTGGGAGGTCGGCGAGGGCCGAACCGACCGCAAGACCCTGCACGCGAAGGCCGCGATCGCCAAGCTCGCGGCGAGCGAGGCGTCCGGTCGGGTGGTCGACCGGTGCCTGCAGATCTTCGGTGGGCGCGGCTACGACCGCTCGTACCCCGTCGAGCGTCTCTACCGCGAGCTGCGCGTCGACCGGATCTGGGAGGGCACCTCCGAGATCCAGCGGCTGATCATCGCGGGCGAACTCGTCAAGCGCGGGACGGGTGTCCTGCAGCTGCCGGTGACCCCGTGAGCGACCCCGCCCGGGTGGGGATCACGGGCTGCGGGCTCATGGGCTCCGGCATCGCCGAGGTCCGCGCCCGCGCCGGCCGCGACGGCGTGGTGGTGGAGGACGAGCGGACGAAGACCGAGGTCTTCGCCCGGCTCGACGCCGTCGTGGAGCGCCGGGACGCCGTACTGGCGACCGACACCTCGTCCCTGTCCGTCATCAGGCCGGCGGCCGCGACCTCGCGGCCGTCCCAGGTCATCGGACTGCACTCCTTCCACCCGGCGCCGCGGCTGCCGCTGGTGGAACCGGTGCCCTCGCTGCTCACCGGTGAGGACACCGTCCGGCGCGCGGGGCCTTCGCCACCGAGGTCCTCGGCAAGGAGGTCGTGCACCCCCGGGACCGTGCGGGGTTCGTCGTCAACGCCCTGCTCATGCCGTACCTGCTGACAGCGGTACGGATGGCCGAGTCCGGTGCGGCGTCGGCCGAGGACATCGACCGGGCCATGACCTTGGGCCACGCCCATCCGCTCGGCCCGCTCGCCCTTGCCGACCTGATCGGTCCGGACACGGGGCAGGCCATCGCCCGGTCGATGTACGCGGAGTACCGCGAGCCGCTGTACGCCCCGTCGCCGCTGCCGGCTCGGATGGTGGAAGCGGGGCGGCTCGGCCGGAAGACGGGTCGGGGCTTCCACCCGTACCCGGGGCGCCTGGCGGGGCAGGATGGGCAGGGATGATGGTCCGGGACGGAGACCGAAACCGAAACCGGAACCGGAACCGGGACAGGGGCCGATACCGAGACCGATGCCGACACCGAAAGCGGGAGTTGCCGACGTGACCAAGGCCGAGCGCGCACTCGAGACACGGGAGCGAATCCTCAAGGCCGCGTGCGAGGTGATCGCGGACATCGGGTTCGAGAACGTCAGCATGCGCAAGGTCGCCGAGCACGCGGGGGTGTCGAAGGCGCTGCTCCACTACCACTTCGACACCCGCGAGAAGCTCTTCGCCGAGGCGATGACGCACTCGTTCGCCCAGACCGGCACGGACCTCGACGGCGGCGACGCCGACGTGTCGGCCGGCGTCCTGCTCGCACGCATCGTGCGCACCATGCTGCCCACGGACGAGGAGCTGCGCCAGGACTGGAAACTGTGGCAGGAACTGTGGGTGCGCGCACAGCGCGACGACGCAGCCCGGCACCTCGCCGTCGACCTGTACGACCAGCTCCACGCCTGGGTCGGCGGCGCGGTGGAACGCGGCGTCGCGTCGGGAGAGTTCGCCCCCTGCGATGTCGCCGCGATCAGCACTCTGATCCTGGCGCTGTGTGACGGCCTGGGCATTCGCGTGATGCTCGCCGACCCACATGTCGACCTGCCCACGGCCCAGTCGACGATCTGGTCGGCCATCGCCCCGTCACTGGGCATCTCTCCCGCCTTCCCTGAGGCCTGACCCAGCGGCCGAGCGGTCGGTTCCGAAGGGACTGCTCGGACCAGGGGCATACGTAGCGCGCTGCCCGAAGGGCAGGCGAACGGTCGAACGGGCCACCCGGCCCGCCCGTGTGCGGGCCGGGCCACGGCGGCCGGGCCGCCGCTTCCCGCCGACCCGAGGCCGGTCCTTCCCCGGACCGTGGGAATCCCGGTGTGCGCTCACCGCGCCCGGGCATCATGGTCGCGATGCCCGCACGGCGGCCGCTGCGGGCGCCGCCGGGAAACGGGGGCACGATCGGGTTGGCCGAGCCGGCGGCGGCGACGGCCGAGGGCGCGGGGCAGGAGCTGCGCTTCGAGCTCGGGACCGTCGAGCCGGCCCTCGGCCGGACCGGACGGGGAACCGGTCGATCCAGGTCCCGGACGCTACCGAGAACGGAGGACCGACCTGGCTCACCTGCCGGTGCCCGGCGGCAGAACCGTCTCCTCGGGCCGCGGGTGCCGAGCGGACGAGCGGGCGACGGGTTCCGCGGTCACCGCGTGCAGGACCACATGGAGCAGGACGGTGGCGGCGGTCACGTGGTGGTTGTCGGTATCCGACTGCAGGCAACGTTACTCATGCCTTGCTCCACCGGCCTGGACCGGGCGGCACTGGTCACGGCCTCGGTTCACGCCTGGTGGGGGACCGACTTCCCCGGCCGGGAGCGAAACGCTTCATGCATGCGGGGCTCAATGCATCCAGCCACGTCGGCGAGCCCGGGGAGAAGGCCTGTGCTCAGCGCGAGAGCGTTCGCAACGCTGTCCCCCCGTGCCACCGGGACTCATGGGCCCCAGCTTGGCTCACGAGCGAGAGCCGCCTTGACGGTCCCGCCGAAACGAGGGGTGGGCGGCCGAGCCCACCACTACGGGGCGGCCCGGGACGCCCGTCTCGCGCGTCCGGCGGTCTCTCGTTCCGCTCCGTGGGGCGAAAGCACTACTCCGGTACTTGCTCACCACAACGGGAAGGGCGGTTCTCGGTTCGACCGATCCGGTCCGGCTCGGGATCGAGCGCACTGCGGTCGCGACCGCTCGGAAGGATGATGGGAGCATGGAAGGGCTACCGTTCACTGCTCCCGCCGGGGCGGACGAAGGCGGGCAGCTCAGCCCGCCCCCGGCAGCTTTCGCCCTGCTCGCCGCGGACGGAGTGCTCGTCGGGTGGAGTCGTGAGGCCGAGGCCCTCCTGGGATATCCGGCTTCGCAGGTGCTGGGACGCCGGGCGGCGGACCTGATCGCGACCTCGCACGCCGATCGCGACAGCTCGGAAGAGCCGCGGTCGGATCAGCGGCTGCGGCTCGACGGGACACGCAGTGCCGTCGTGGACGTGCGCCACCGCAGCGGCGACACCGTACGTGTGGCAGTGACTCTGCATCCCCTGGCCCCCGCCTCCGACGGGGCCTCCTCCGGCCAGGCCCCCTCCGCCGTCCTCATGGCGGCTGAGCTGGAGGCGCTTCGCTGGTGGGAGACCCGACAGGCGATGCTGCAGGGGCTCGTCACCCAGTCGCCGGTGACACTGACCATCTACGGTCCCGGCGCACGCCTCTTGTGGGCCAACGCATCCAGTGTCCGGGAGCTCGGCGGCGACCTCACAGCACTGCTCGGCCGTTCCATGACCGAACTCTTTCCCGGTGATGTCCTCACCACCCAGCATCTGGTGCCGCCGGAGGAGTTCGTCCAACAGATCCTCGAGACCGGTGAGCCGGTCATCGACGTGCATTTCCGAGGGCGCTCCCCGGCCGACCCGCGGCGTGAGCACGTCTGGTCCTCGTCCTATTTCCGGCTGCTGGACGGCCGGGGAGAGCCGGTGGGCGTGTGCGAACAGTCCATCGACGTCACCGACCACTACCGTGCGCAGCAGCGCCTCGCGCTCCTCGCGGAGGCCGGCGCGCGGATCGGGTCGACGCTCGACCCGTCCGGAACGGCAGCGGAGCTCGCCAAGATCGCCGTGCCGCAGTACGCCGACGCCGTGCTCGTCGACGTAGCGGCAGAAGTGCTCGAAGGAGAGGAGCCGAAGCCCGTCACGGGATGGGGACTCGTACGCGCGGCGGCTTCCGACGGGGAACCTTCCCGGGTGGGCGAGCGGGTCGCGTACGCCGCCGGATCGTCGCAGGCCGAGAGCCTGGCCAGGGGCCGGTCGACCACCGACACCGTGGTGGCGCCGACACGGCTGTACGTCCCGCTGATCGTGCGGGGGACGCCCTTGGGCCTCGTCACCTTCGTGCGGGGCGACGACTCGGAACCCTTCGACGACGGCGATCGGGCAGTGGCCGAGGAGCTGGCGTCGCGGACCGCCGTATGCATCGACAACGCCCGGCAGTACCGCCGAGAGCACACCGCCGCGTTCATGCTCCAGCGCAGCCTGCTGCCACGATCGCTGCCCGAGCTGAGCGCGGTCGAGGCGGCGAGTCGCTACCTGCCGGCCGACAGCCACCTCGGCGCCGGCGGCGACTGGTTCGACGTCATTCCGCTTTCAGGGGCACGTGTCGGGCTCGTCGTGGGGGAGGTTGTCGGCCACGGACTCGGGGCCGCCGCCACGATGGGGCGCTTGCGCGCGATGGTGCGCACCCTGGCCGAGCTGGACCTCGCGCCCGACGAGCTCCTGGCCCGGTTGAACGATCAAGTCGGCAAGGACGCGTCGGACCAGAACGGGGAAGACGCGGACGGCAGTGGCGCCGTCGGAGCGACGTGCGTCTACGGGATCTACGATCCGGCTTCCCGGACGAGCGCCTGGGCGGCGGCGGGGCACCTGCCGCCGGCTGTGGTGCAGCCGAACGGCCCCGTCAGCTTCCTTCGTCTGCCGCCGGGGTCTCCTCTGGGCGTGGGACGGCTTCCCTACGAGGGCGCGGAAGTGGAGCTCGCCGAGGGAAGCCTGGTCGTCCTGTTCACCGACGGCCTCGTGGAGGCCCGGGGGAAGGGCATCGACGTGGGGTTGGACCGGTTGGCGGCTGTACTCGGCGAGCAGCGGGGATCGTCGTCCGACCGATTGTGTGCCCAGATCGTCGCGGAGCTGGCATCGGACCAGGTGGAGGACGACGCGACGCTCCTCGTCGTGCGCACCCGTGCGCTGGGGGCACGTCAGGTGGCGGCCTGGGAGCTGCCCTCGGACCCCGCGCTCGTCGCACGCGCACGTGCGATGGCCGCGGAACAGCTGGGGCGGTGGGGACTGGACGATCTGGCCTTCACCACGGAACTGGTGGTCAGCGAACTGGTCACCAACGCGATCCGTCACGCCTCCGGCCCGATCGGCCTGCGGTTGATCCGGGACCGTTCTCTCATCTGTGAGGTCTCCGACTCGCAGCACACCTCACCGCATGCCCGTTACGCCGGCAGCGACGAGGAGGGCGGACGTGGACTGTTCATGGTCGCCCAGCTCACCGAGCACTGGGGTACGCGCTACATGCCGGCAGGGAAAACGATCTGGGCGGAACAGACCTTGCCCGTGGCTTGACGGCCACGCGCCGCCCCCCCCGCGTGGGGGAGCGAACGGGTTCAGGCCGATGCACGACGTACGTGCTGATGCCCGTCGAGCGGGTAGGAGGGAGGGACCGCCGGCAGGATCCTCTCGAACGTGTAACCGCTTTTCTCGGCGACGCGGCAAGGTGCCGAATCGTCCACCCATCGAGGCGGCGCCGCGTCAGGCACCTGCTCGAGCACGTCGAAGCCGAACCGGGTCCGTGTCGCCCAGCCCCGCTCTTGAGCCCGCATCCACCGCAGGCCGTCGTCCTCGCTTTCCAGCGAGGCCGAGCGGCGTGGGGGCTCACGGCCTCTCCGTACGCATGGCTCATGGCGTGTGCAGGCGCACCGCCAAGGCGGCGATGTCATCGTCGAGGCTGCCTCTGCTGTGACGGAGGAGATCGTGGTGCAGGGCCGTGAGCAGATCACGGGGAGGTATGGGGAGCTGTCGACGCATCCACTCTGTCAACGGGAAGAACTCACCGTCCCGGGCGCGGGTTTCGGCGATCCCGTCCGTATAGAGGAGGAGAAGCTCGCCGGGAGCGAAGTCGAAGGCGTCCGCACGGTACTGGTCACCCATCAACTCCGCGAGGCTGAGCAGGGGCGATGGGGCGGACGGCTCGAGGACGCGCACGTTCTTCAGGCTGTGGATCAACGGTGGGGGGTGTCCGCAGTTGACGATGGTGATGCGGCTGCCTTGATACGGGATCTCGACGAGCAGCGCGGTGGCGAAGCGTTCCATCGGTGCCTCGGGTGGATGGGCGGCGTTGTGCCGGGCGCAGCTGGCGTCGAGCCTGCGGGCGATGTCGGCCATGGAGGCCTCGCCGTGTGCCGCCTCCCGGAAGGCGTTGACGATCGCCGCGGCCGCCCCCACTGCCGGCAGGCCTTTGCCCCGCACGTCGCCGATGAGCAGCCGTACCCCGTACGGCGTATCGACCACCTCGTAGAAGTCCCCGCCGATGCGGGCTTCCGCGGCGGCCGCGAGGTACAGCGATTCGATCTCGACGTTCCGGAAACGGTGCGGCAGGGGCCGCAGCACCACCTGCTGGGCCGCGTCGGCGACGAGCCGTACCTGAAAGAGGGTGCGCTCCCGCTGAAGCCGGACATGGCTTCCGTATGCGGCGGCCACGGTGACCGCGACGATCCCCCCGCACGTCCACCAGGTCCCCAGATCGGGGAAGACGAGGCTGAGGCCGATCATCAGAAAGAGGCAGACGGTCCCGAGCAGGACGGTCGGGAGGACCGGCCACATGGCGGCGGCCAGAGCCGGCGCCGCGGGCAGGAGGCGGCTGAAGGCCATCTCCGGCGGGGTGGCGTAGGCCAGGCCGGCGATCACGACGGTCAGAATCACCGGTGACAGCCGCACAAGCCTGCCGTAGCCGTGGCTCCGACGGAGCCGCGGCCGTCCGGACTCGATCATGAATCCCAGCGTATCCGCGAGGGGCCCGCTCAGCGACGTGACGAGCGGGCTCCGCGCGTGTGACGGAGCACGCCTGTGGGCTCGCGAGGGCGCGACCGCGTGATTCGTCAGTGACCCGTGGGGCTCAGGAAACCTCACGGATGGTGAGAACCGAATACCAAGGGTATTCCTTTTGCCGCGACAGGCCCGCGGACGGACGGCGTGGTGCTCAGCTCGGCTCTCTCGGGCCTCGCGCCGGGGAGCGTTCGCGTGCCCGAGGAGCCCGGCGGGTGAGAGGTTCGGGCGGTGGCCGGGACTACGGAACGCGCGTGGGTTCCGGAACGCGCACGGACTCCGGCAGGTTCTCGGGCTCCGGTTCGTGGCTCTCCGGGGCGCCGAACCACGCCACCGCCACCGCGCCCGTGACCGCCAGCACGAAGCCGAGGACGGCCGCCCAGGCGAAGCCCGGGCGGGAGGCGTCTCCCAGCCACCACACACCGATCATCCCCGGCAGCATGGTCTCGCCGACCACGAGCGCTGCCGTCGCCCCGTTCACCGAGCCGACTTGCAGCGCGACCGTGTGCAGGTACATGCCGCCGCCGCCGGCCACAAGGATCGCGTACAGCGCCGGGTCCGTCAGGACGGTGCCCGCGTCGAAGGGGTCGACGCCGTTCAGGATCCGCACCCCGAGCCCGAGCGCGCCGAAGCCGAGACCCGACAGAAGGCCCGCGAGGATCGCCGCCCGGGCGCCGAGCACCCGTACGAGGACCGTGCCGCCGACCATCAGCAGCAGCGAGACGGCGAGCAGCCACCAGTGCGTGGCGATCGGGGTGCGCCCGCTGCCTTCCGGGCCCGCCGCACTCGCAAGCAGCACCAGGGCCGAGCAGACCACGCCGATCGAGGTCCACTCCGCGCGGGTCAGCCGAATGCCCAGCAGCCGCACGCCGAGGACGGCCGTGATGACCAGATTGGCGCTGATCACGGTCTGGGAGAGGAAGAGCGGGAGCATGCGGGCGGCGAGCGCGCCGAGGCCGAAGCCGACGAAGTCCAGAATCGTGCCGCCGATGAACTCCCAGGTCATCGCGGCCTTCGCGGTCGACGACAGGCTCGGTCCGCCGTGCTGGGTGACCCGCCCCGCCGCGGCCGCCTCGCGCCGGGCGGACTTGCGGGAGCCGACGGCCTGCAGGACGGATCCCGTGCCGTAACAGATCGAGGCGGCGACGGCGGTCAGCAGTCCTATGAGCACCAGCAGGCTCCCTCCACACGGCGGGGGGTCGGTCCGCCCGGTTCGTTCTCCGCTTGGCAGACGTCGGATCGGGCTCCCGCGTTGCCTCCGACCTCCGACCGCAGGTGGCCCGTGGCAGCAGGGGGCCGATGCCACGCCGGGCGTGGTGGGGGATCCGCAGGAGGACCGGCCCCGAACCTGCTGACCGCGCAGGGCGACTTCGGCCCGCTCGCCGGAACCACCACCCAGCGGCTGACCCCGCTCGACCAGCACACCACCCGACTGGTCGACACCGTCCACCTCACCGCCGGCGGAGCCCTCAAGGCCATTGGTGCTGTGCGTGACCAGGGCCCGCGGCAGGAAGAGCACGGCCGGCCCCGGATTTTCCCTGGGCCCGCTGCCTTCGTCGGTCGTCCAGTGCCACGGTCCGGAGCTTCGCATGACGGAAGTCTCTTCGTAACAAGCATTACATCTAGCCATTACAAACATTGATGTGTAACTTCTGGAACGTCGGCGGAGGTGATTCCGCTCGCTTCGGACGTTCGAGAGGGAACGACGTTGATGTACATCTCTGCGCCCCGCCGTGGGGCGACTGCCGTGCTGGCCTGCACGGCTCTGGTGGTGGTCTCCGGCTGCGGCGCGAGCGGTTCCGGCGGTGGTGAGCCCCCGGCCGGGGGCGAGGTCGCGGGGGTGACGGTCACGCGGGACGCGGCCCTCCACGATGTCCTGCCCGAGCAGATCAAGAAGGCGGGCACCGTGCGCGTGGCCACGGACGTCCCCTACCCCCCGTTCGCGATGTTCGTCACCGAAGGGGAGAGCGAACTGACCGGCCTGGACTACGACCTCGGCCAGGCCTTGGGCGCGAAGCTCGGCGTCAGGTTCGCCTTCACCCCGACGAAGTTCGACGGCATAGTGCCCGCCCTCCAGGCCGGCAAGTTCGACGCCGCGATGTCCGCACTGACCGACAACAAGGAGCGGCAGAAGGTCGTCGACTTCGTGGACTACTCGCGCTCCGGCTCGGGCATCCTGGTGGCCGAGGGCAACCCGGCGAAGATCAGCACGCTGGACGACCTCTGCGGCAGGAAGGTCGGCGTCCAGGCGGCCACCCATCAGTACGACCTGCTCCAGGCCCACCAGGCGACATGCCGGGCGGCCGGCCGGGAGCCGGCCGACATCCAGACCTTTCCCAAGGACTCCGACGCCCAACTCGCCCTGCGCTCCGGCAAGGTGATCGCGGAGGTCGTCACCCAGCCCGCCGCCGGCTGGTCGGCCAAGACAGCCGACGGCGGCAAGGCCTTCGACCTGGCCGAGGACCCTGAGGCACCGGCCGGCTACCGTGCCTCGCCCAACGGCATCGCGGTCAGCAGACGACTCCCGCAGCTGACCGAAGCGATCAGGCGGGCGCTGCAGGCGCTGATCGACGACGGCACCCTCACCAAGATCTGCGACAAGTACGGCGTCGCCTCCATCGCCGTGAAGGAAGCCACCAAGAACGCGGCGGTGGACTAGAGATGACCACCACCCACGTGGGCACACCGCACACCGGCGAGACCCTCGCACCCGACACCTTCGAGATCGTCCCCGTCCGCCACTGGGGTCGCTGGATCTCCGCGGTGGCCGCCGTCGCCGGGCTGGCCGGCCTCATCGGCTCGCTCGCGAAGAACGGCAACCTGCACTGGGACGTCGTCGGCCGCTACCTGTTCGCCGGGCTCATCTTCGACGGCCTGGCCACCACCCTGTGGCTGACCGCCGCCGCGATGACCCTCGGCCTCGCCCTCGGCACCCTCGTCGCCGTCATGCGGCTCTCCGGCAATCCGGTCCTGTACGGCCTCTCGTCGCTGTTCGTCTGGGTCTTCCGCGGCACCCCGCTACTCGTGCAGATCATCTTCTGGGGATACGCCGGAGCCCTCTACCAGCACGTGATGATCGGCATCCCGTTCACCGGCGTCACCTTCCTCCAGGCCGACACCAACACCCTGCTCACCCCGTCCGTCGCGGCCCTGCTCGCGCTCGGCCTGAACGAGGCCGCGTACGCTTCCGAGATCGTCCGCGCCGGGATCCGGTCCGTCGACCCGGGGCAGACCGAGGCGGCCCACTCGCTCGGCATGCGCCCGGCACTCACCATGCGGCGGATCGTGCTGCCCCAGGCGATGCGGGTGATCATCCCGCCGCTGGGAAACGAGACGATCAACATGCTCAAGATGACCGCCCTCGTGTCGGTGATCGCGGCGCATGACCTGATGTCCAACATCCAGGACGTGTACGGGCAGAACTACCAGGTCATCCCGATGCTCGTGGTGGCGTCGCTCTGGTACCTGGCCCTGGTCAGTTTCCTGGGCGTCCCGCAGGCGTGGCTCGAACGCCGCTACGGGCGCGGCACGGCCCGCGGAGCCGAGGTCTCCCCC
The DNA here is from genome assembly GCF_900105415.1 of Streptomyces sp. TLI_105. GTDB lineage: Bacteria > Actinomycetota > Actinomycetes > Streptomycetales > Streptomycetaceae > Streptomyces. Next base: position 7,973,959 of record NZ_FNSM01000001.1, read on the forward strand.
CTGCGACGCCTCTGCGCCGGGCCTCTCACCGCCCTGCGCGACCGCACACAGAAGGAGGCGGGCCGTTGAACGCGCCCATGGTGCACGCCGAGGGCGTGCGCAAACACTTCGGGAAGCTCCAGGTCCTCAAGGGCATCGACCTGACGGTCGAACGCGGCCAGGTGTGCTGCCTCCTTGGCCCCTCCGGGTCCGGCAAGTCCACGTTCCTGCGGTGCATCAACCATCTGGAGAAGATCGACGGAGGGCGGCTCTCCGTCGACGGCGAACCGGTCGGCTACCGGGCGCAGGGCGCCCGCCTCCACGAGTTGCGTGAGCGCGAGGTCGCCGCCCGGAGGCGCGACATCGGCATGGTGTTCCAGCGGTTCAACCTCTTCCCGCACATGACCGCCCTGGAGAACGTCATGGAGGCTCCCGTCAAGGTCGCCGGCGTCACCAGGGACCGGGCCCGTGACGAGGCGAGGGCCCTCCTTGACCAGGTGGGGCTCGCCGACCGGGAGGGGCACTACCCGGCCGAACTCTCGGGCGGCCAGCAGCAGCGCGTCGCCATCGCCCGCGCCCTCGCCATGAAACCGAAACTGATGCTGTTCGACGAACCGACATCGGCGCTCGACCCCGAACTCGTCGGCGACGTCCTCGACGTCATGCGCCGGCTCGCGGAGGACGGCATGACCATGGTCGTCGTCACCCACGAGATCGGCTTCGCCCGGGAAGTCGGTGACCTGGCGGTGTTCATGGACGAAGGCGTCGTCGTCGAATCCGGCGACCCCCGACGGGTCCTGGCCGAACCGGAGCAGGAGCGCACCCGCGCCTTCCTGTCGAAGGTCCTGTGAGCGCCCCGCCCCGGCAGCAGCCCCTCGACGAAGCGCTGCTGTCGCTGTCCCACGCGCACCAGGAGCGGTACCTGGAAGACCTGGCCGAACTCGTCGCGATCGACTCCGGCTCGTACAGCGCCGACGGCGTCAACCGGGTCGCCGACCTGGTCCGGGCACATCTCGAGCGCCTGGACTTCTCCGTGGAACGCGTCCCGCTGCCGCCGGCCCACGGACACCGCACCGGAGATGTGCTCATCGGCCGCAAACAAGGTCGCCTCGCCGTCGCCGACGGAGGCCGCAGACTCCTGCTCGCCGCCCACATGGACACCGTCTTCGACGACGGAGCCGCCGCCGAACGCCCCTTCTCCCTCAGCGGATCCCTCGCCCACGGACCAGGCGTCAGCGACGACAAGGGAGGCCTGGTCGCCGGCCTCGCAGCCCTCGAGATCCTCGCCTCGGCGGGCATCGAGGACTACGCGGAAATCATCTTCCTCACCACGCCCGACGAGGAGATCGGCTCACCCGCCAGCCGGCCGGTCACCCGGCGGGCGGCCGACGGGGCGCACTACGCCCTCGCCCTCGAATGCGCCCGGGAGAACGGCGACCTGGTCATCGCGCGCAAGGGTGTGGCCGACTTCAGGGTCACCGTCACCGGCCGCGCCGCACACGCGGGCATCGAACCCGAACGCGGAGCGAACGCGGCTCTGGCCGCCGCCCACCTCGTCATCGCGATCCAAGCGCTGAACGGCACGTGGGAGGGCGTCACCCTCAACGTGGGCGTCGTGCGCGCGGGCAGCCGCTTCAACATCGTCTGCCCCGAGGCGGAACTCCTCGTCGAGATCCGCTCGGCCACGGACAGCGGCATGCGCGCGGCCACCGCCGCCCTCGAGGAGGTCGCCTCGCGGCCCGTCGTCCCCGGCACCCGCGCCACCGTCGAGGAACTCTCCTCCTGCCCGCCGATGGAAGACACAGCCGCCTCCCGCCGGATGCTCGACCGGGCCCAGGACATCGGCGTACGCCTGGGCCTGGCCTTCGGCGCCACGGCGACAGGCGGCGTGGGGGACGCCAACACCATCGCCGGCACAGGAGTCCCGACACTGGACGGCCTGGGACCGGTCGGCGGCGCCGACCACACCCCCGAGGAATGGCTCGACGTCAGTACCGTCCCGGCCAGGGTCGCCCTGCTCGCCTCCCTCATCGCCGACCTCGGCGACAGCCGCAGCGACTGACGCTGCCCCCCCGACGCTCCCGCACCGGTTCCTCGCGCCGTTGCCCGGTGCGGGAGCACCCGCCCCCTCGGGGGCGCGGCGGCCGTGATCGCGGCTCAGGTGATCGACATTCGGCATTAGGCTCGGCACGCGGGCCGCACGCCCGCCGACGACCGAGAAAGGAACCCGCGATGGCCTCCGGCGCACTCGCCGACGTGATCCGGCACAAGCTGGGCGACCTCAGCCCGGCCGAGCGCAAGGTAGCCCGCGTCCTCCTGGTCAACTACCCCTCCGCCGGCTTCGAGACCGTCGCCGTCCTCGCCGAACGGGCGGGCGTCAGCGCCCCCACCGTCATCCGCTTCGTCAACCGGCTCGGCTACCGGGGCTTCCCCGACTTCCAGACCGCCCTGCGCGAGGAACTCGACGAACGCAACGCCTCGCCCCTGTCCCTGTACGAGTCCGCCGACCGCACCCGCACCGACGCCGCGCCAGACGGCGAAGCATCCCTTCTCGAACAGGGCAGCAGACTGTTCAGTTCCGCCGTCGCGCAGACCCTCACCGAACTCCCGCCGCACGACCTGGAACACGCCGTCTCACTCCTGGTCGACGGCAAACGGCGCATCACCCTGACCGGCGGCCGCTTCACCCGGCTCCTCGCCCAGTACCTCGGACTGCACCTCATGCAGTTGCGCGGCGACATCCGGATCCTGCCCGCGGGCGACGTCGAGCGGACCGCGGCACTCGGTACGCTCACACGCCGCGACGTCCTGGTCGTCTTCGACTACCGCCGCTACGAGCAGGACAAGGTCACCATGGCCCAACTCGCCGTCGAACAAGGCGCGAAGGTCATCCTGTTCACCGACCGATGGCTCTCCCCGGTCTCCGCGCACGCCGAAGTCGTACTTCCCAGCCTGGTCACGACACCATCACCGTACGACAGCTTCGTACCCACCCTCGCCGTGGTCGAGACCGTCGTCGCCGGAGTCGTCACGGCACTCGGCGACGAGGCCCCCGCACGCCTGCGGCACACCGAGGAGATCGCACGGCGCCTCGGACTGCAGTGACCCGCGGCACCGGCCCGCGGTGACCCGGGCTGTCGGCCCGCGAGGTCTGGCGGGACACCGTATCGCCATGTGCTGTTCCACCATGCGGGGAACAGGCCAATCGTCTCGTCGAGCAGTCCATGGACGGAGTGGGACCGCGTCAGCCGGGGTGAGGCTCCTGCGGACTGAGCCGGAGTTCTGGCCCGTGACCGGCCCGGAAACGCTGGTCAGGAGCGGGATACGGATGGGGTGAACTGGGAGTTTCGACGCGGACAAGGCCCTTCCCCAGGAGGAGCGATCGAGAGGGCCTGATGGGCAAAGGTCCAGGTCAGGAGCCTCTTTTCGTGTCTCTGGAAGAAGCTGGGCTTCTTCGGCGAGTACGACACGAGCAAGTTCTTCGAGTGCTGGTGGTACACGCCTCGTATGGCTGTTGACCAGCAGGAACGGCCACGATGCGGCCAAGCTGTAGGCGGCTGGTCCGCGTATGGCCCGGATCTTGGTCGGCACGGAGCGGACCTCTGACCGATGGTCCGTGGCGGCGGTGAGCCGAGCAGAGCCGCGACCTGGACCTGCTGCTCGCTGTCGGCCAGCTCTTCGCGCTGGTCGTCCACGCCCAGCTCGTCCTGGAGCAGACGGCCCTGACCGGTCTCGACGCGGACGTGTTCGACGAGCTGTTCGCCGTCTTCGTCCGCGACTGATCCGCGCACGCTGTCGAGCTTCACGGAAAGGACTCCGGGGCCGAGGCACAGCAGCAGTGGGCGCTCGGCGCGGTCCGCTGCCCGGTCGTCGACACGGGGGCGCTCGCAGCGTGTCGAGGTGCTGTCCGGCGCGTACGAGATGGCCCGGTAGCCGCCTTGTCGCACCCCGCGCCGGGTGACAGGCCGAGCCCGCTCCAGCCTGTCACCCGAAACCGCCTACGATGACCGTCCATGAGCACGAATGACGACCGAAGACCCCTGGTCGACGGACGCTTCCGACTGATCTCCCGACTCGGCAGCGGCGGTATGGGCACCGTCTGGCGCGCCCGCGACATCGCTCTCGACCGCGACGTCGCCCTCAAGGAGGTCCGCCCGCCCGACCCCGCCGTCGAGGACGCGAACCCCGGATTCGCCGCGCAGCTGCGCGAACGCGCCGTCCGTGAAGCCCGCGCCCTGGCCCGGCTGTCGAACCCGCACGTCGTGACGATCCACCACATCGTCGAGCCGCAGGACGGCTCGCACCCGTGGATCGTGATGGAGCTCGTCGAGGGCAGCTCCGTGTACGACCGGCTCGCCGCGGGCCCGATGCCCGTCCCCGAGGTGCTCGCCCTCGGCCGCCAGGTCCTCTCCGCACTGCGCGCCGCGCACACCGCCGGCATCCAGCACCGCGACGTCAAACCCGCCAACGTCCTGCTCCGCCACGGAGGCGGGGCCGTGCTCACCGACTTCGGCATCGCCGCGTTCGACGGCGCCGCCTCCCGGCTCACTTCCACCGGCGACCTGATCGGCTCGCCGGAGTTCATCGCCCCCGAGCGGGTCCGCGGCGAGGAGGGCAACCCGGCCTCCGACTTGTGGTCGCTCGGCATGCTCCTGTACGTGGCGGCCGAGGGCCACCACCCGCTGCGCCGCGCCACCGGCCTCGCGACCGTGGTCGCGGTGCTCGACGACCCGATCCCCGCGCCGGTGCGGTCCGGCGCGCTGGGTCCCGTACTGACCCGGCTCCTCGTCCGCGATCCGGCGCAGCGGCCGGACGGGGCGCTCCTGGACCGGCTGCTGGCGGAGGCGGAGGGCGGCGCGGCCGCGGCTCCTGCTCCCGCCGCTGTTCCTGCCGCCGTTCCTTCTGCGCCCGTCGCCGTCCCTGCCGCCCCCGGCCCGTATGCGCCGGCGCCCGCGCCGTACCCGCACCCCGCCTACGGCCCGCCCGCCGCGCCGGGCGCGGGCTTCGGCCCGCCGACGCTGCCCACCCCCGCGCCCTCCAGCCCGCGCAAGCGCGCCGCAGGCGTCGCCGTCGGCCTCGCACTGGCGGCCGCCGCGGTGATCGGCGTCGTGAACCTGTTCCCCGACGGCGGCGACGGCAGCGGCGGGACCTCCGGGGCGAAGGGCGGCGCCTCGCCGACCGGCGCCGTACGCACCCCCGGCCAGGGCCAGGGGACGGGCACGGTCCCGTCCACCTCCGCGCCCGCGCCCGCGGTCCGCGGCAGCCTCCTCACCACCGCCAACGTCCGTGCCGTCATCGAGGAGTTCCGCCGGGCGAGCGGCACCACGAAGATCAAGGACCTGACGGTCTACGAGGAGTACGCCCTGGCGAACATCCCGACCCGGCCCGGCGCGAAGACCTACGACGCGTACGAGTACCGGGCCGGCGTGGCCAGGAAGACCGGCCCCGGCGGCACCATCAGCGCCGACGACGCCGACGAGCAGCCCTTCGACGTGTCCACGATGCCCTGGGACAGCCTCCCCGCGCTGATGAAGCGCGGCGAACGCGACCTCAAGGTGGACGACCCCACGATGCGCTACGTCGTCGTCGACCGCTGGACCTTCAACGACGACCGTCCGACACTGCGCTTCTACCTCAGCAACGACTACAGTGCCAGCGGCTATCTCGCTGCCGACGCCTCCGGCAAGGTCGTGTCGACCCTGCCCGCGTCCTGAGGACACCGCCCTTGCGGATCACAGCTGTCCGCAAGGGCTCCACCGCGGCCACCGGGTCCCCGAGCTCACCCGCGATGCGGGGAAGGCCCGGTTCCCCGACGGGGTGGAGATGGTGCAGGGCGACCTGACCGAGCCGGACGGCCTGGCCCGGCCCTGGAGGGCGTCACCGGCCTCCATCTGATCGCCTTCGGCGGGGAGCACTTCGCTCCGCTGGAGGCCGGTCCGCGGATCCTGGAGCTGGTCCGGGCCGCGGGCGTCCGGCGGGTCACCTTGCTGCACAGCGGCGGGCCGACGCCGCTGGAGGACGCGGTACGGGAGGACGACGGGCTGGACTGGTCGGTGCTGATGCCGGTCGAGTTCATGTCCAACGCCCTGGAACGGGCGGCCGGGACCGTCGAACGGGACAAGGTCCGCGAGCCGTCCGTGAACCGGCTCAGCGCCATGGGGCACGAGGGCGACATCGGCGCGGTCGCCGCCGTCGCGCTCACCGAGGAGGGCCACGGCGGCCACGAGTACGTCATCACCGGCCCCCAGGCGCTGACCCCCGCCGAGGACCGCGACGATCGCCGGGCCGAGCGGCCGCACGGTCGTGCTGGTGGAGCTGACCGAGGACGAGGTGTCGCCCGTGGCGGGCCACGGGCCACGACGAGGGTCTGATCGGCTTCCTCTTGGAGGTGTACGGGAACATGCCCGAGGCCAGGTACACCGTCGAGAAGGTCACCGGCCGCCCGGCCAGGTCCTTCGCCGATACGGCCAGACCCGCGCCCTGGCCACCCCCGTCTCCCTGGCCGTCAACGTCATCACTATCTGATGCTCCGGTACCACCGCTCGCTCTCTGCCACCACCCTCGGTGGCCTTCGGGTGTGTCAGGGCGAGACCGGCCACCCGGCGCGAGATGTCCTGGCTCGCCGGGTGGCCGGTCTTCCGTCGGGCGGGTGGGCGGCTGTGTTCAGAGTCGGGCAACGAGTTTGTCGGCGGTGCGCAGGGTCGTCGCGGCGAGAGTGAGGGTGGGATTGGCGGTGCCGCCGGTGGGGAAGACGGAGGAGCCGACGACCCAGACGTTGGGGTGGTCGTGGGAGTTCCCGTCGGGGTGGACCACGTGGGTGGCGCCGCTGTCGCCCATGCGCATGGTGCCCATGAGATGGCCGGCGCCGTTGAACTTCAGGGGCGGCCACTGGGGATCGACGTCGGCGGCGCCCGCGGTCTGTTCGAGGTGCTGCCACAGGCGGCGGGTGACGCTGTGGCCGTAGGCCAGGGCGCGCTTGGAGTAATCGTCGACCTTGTAGGTGATCTTCGGCCGGCGCACCCCCAGCGCGTCGGTCTCGTCCGACAGGGTGACGCGGTTGGCGGGGTCGGGCAGCTGCTCGGTGGAGTAGCCGAAGCGCAGCATGCTGGTGACCCGCTCGGCCACCTTCTCCTGGAGAGGCTTGCCGAACTGTTTGACCTTGCCGGTGGTGGAGTCCCACATCAGGCGTTCCACGGCGGCGCCGGGGCTTTCGGTGCGGCCCCAGCCGTCGTTGCCGATGGTGATGCGGAACGCGCCGTTGGTCTTGCGGAACGCGCCGTCGCGGAACGTCTCGATGCTGAGGATGGACTGGGGTCCGCGGAAGGGGAAGAGCGGTTCGCCGAAGTGCCCGGTGACCTCCTCCGCGAGATGGTCCATCAGGTTGCGTCCGACCTGGTCGCTGGTGTTCTTCAGCTCGGAGGCCAGCCACAGTTTCGGCGTCTCGATCGCGTTGAGGGCCAGCACGATGTGGGCGCCGGTCACCTTGTGCTCGGTGGCGGTGTCCGGATAACTGCGATAGACGACGGTGTGCACCTCCTTGCCGGGGCCGGGCACCAGGCGGGTCACCACGCTGCTCGTGCGGAGCTCCACATCCAGCTCGTCGCGGGCGCGCTTGACGTGCACCGAGGCGTCGTACTTGGCTCCGGAAGGACAGACGGGGATGCAGCTGGAATTGCCCTGACAGGCACTACGGCCCTGGTACTCCTCGGAGTTGCGGGCCTGGGGCGTGGTGACGACGGTGACCGGGATGCCGTCGAGCGGCGGGGCGGTGCCCAGGGCCGCGCGCACCCGGGTGTCGCCGTAGCTGGGGACGATCCCGGGCATGGGGAAGGGAGCGCTGCGGTGGGCCCCGTAGAGGCCGTCCCACTCGTCGTGGTTGCCCGAGACGCCGAGCTCTGCTTCGGCCTGCACGTAGTACGGCTCCAGCTCGTCGTACGTGATCGGCCAGTCCACGCCGACGTTGTACAGCGTCTTGAGCTGGAAGTCGGCGGGCAGCCAGCGCGGGCAGTTGCCGCGCCAGGCCCAGGTGCTGCCGCCGGTCATCCGCTGGAACCCGCTCTTGAAGAGGTCCGGACCTGCTTCCACGTAGTAGCGGTTCATGAGCAGCGGATCGCCGACGCCGTCCGAGGACGGGGCGTAGCCCTGAGCGTTGTTGGGGAGCGCGGCGTAGGGGGTGGGCACGTTCTTCGTCGGGGAGACCTGGTAGGCGTCGACGAACGTGGCGCGCTGGGCGCCGTCGAGGCCGTTGTTCCCGGCGTCGAGGATCAGCACCCGCGCCTGGGGCTTGGCCTTTTTGATCCGGCAGGCGGCGAGGGCGCCGGCCACGCCCGCGCCGACGATCACGACGTCGTAGTCGGAGGGCATGTGGATCCTCCTCTCGTTCAGGGCTGGTAGGCCCAGTAGCCGTATCCGCCGGTGGGTGCGGCGGACAGGGGGTGGGCCCTGATGACCTGCCAGACCAGTCCGGCCCGGTACTGCTCCGGCGTGCCGGGAGGGTCCTGGGTCTCGTCGGGCCGCTTGAACTGGGCGGTGAACCACACCATGATCGTTTCCTTGGCGACGCGGGCCAGCGCGGTGTCGGCGTCGAGCGCGGCGGCCAGCGCCTGGCCGGGGTCGGGCTGGGTGGCGGCGGTGCGCCAGGCGTCGATCAGGCGGTCGAGATCGGCGGGGTAGGCGCGGTGGAGGCGTTCGCGGTACGCGTCGGCCAGAGCCTGGTCCAGTGAGCTCTCGCCGGTGAGCAGCTCGGACAGGGCGGGGAAGTCGGCCGCGTGGGTCATGGTGACCGTCTCCCTCAGGCTTCGTCGAAGAGCAGGTTCTCGGGGGGCTGGGTCATCTTGACCTTGGTGGTGTTGACCTCGACGACCAGGTCGAGGCCGGTGGTGAAGTGGGCCGTGGAGATGATGGTGAACCTGTCGGCCTTCTGCGCCAGGAAGGGGAGGAAGCCGTCGAGCGCCGGGTCGCCGTTGTTGAGGACGATGTACTCGGCCAGGCGGCGGTAGAGCTTGGGCATGATGATGTCGTCGCTGATCGTCGGCGGTGCGACGACCTCGGCACCCGAGTTGGTCTTGTCGCTGGGCCACAGTCCCTTGCCGTTCTGCCGGGCCGACTTGACGGCCGCGTTGAACTCGGTGCGCAACTCGGGGAAGAGGCTGCGGTAGTAGGTAGGGAAGGCCATGCCCTCGGCGAGCTGGTGGTGGTTGGCCGTCTCCTCCAGCATGGCCTTGGTGACGTGGACCGGTGTGCCGCTGGCCGCCGACGGGGCGCCGCGTCCGGCAAGGGCCACGCAGCGGCCGTACTTGTCGGCGCCGCGGGTCAGGATGTAGCCGGGGACCTCGGACGGGTCGGTGGGCGCCTTGACGGTGCCGTCGGGCTTGCGCTGCACGGGCTGGAAGCCGATCCAGGTCAGCAGCTCGGCGGCCGCCTTGTCCGCGAACGGTGCCGGCTGGTGGAGCTCCGCACCCCCGGTCGGGGGGCGGTAGTGGGTCTCCAGGGTGTCGATCCCCTCCAGGCGGAGGTTGGCGCCGCCCGTGGCGTTGCGCTGAACCGGATGGGGTCCGGGGACCAGGTCCCACTCCGTGGGGTCGTCGGGGACGAAGCGGACCGTGTCGCCGTCCGGGCGGGTCCCGGCGATGCGGTAGACACCCTGGATGAGGAGCATGGGCATGGTGACGCCTTTCGGGGAGAGAGAGGAGGCACAGAGCTGACGAGCAGCGGGCCACACCACTTGCGTCACTCTGTGTCAGATTGTGGTTACATTTTGTGCCGGGTCCGCTCGGACGGCATCCTGGGGTGGGCATCCGGACGCGGTTCGCCGAGCGGAGATGCCGCGGACCGTGGAGCCGGCCGCCCGGCCACGCACCCGCCGTCCGGGCTCCGGCCCTGCTTTCACCGACAGGTGCGCAGGTGGGATGTGTCATTGAGGAGGGCCAGGGTCCAGCTGCGGCGGCCGAAGCGGTCGTCGTGGTGCTCGAAGCGGGTGATCCCGGCGTGGTCGGTGCCGAAGTCGATGTCGGGGGCGGCCGACAACGGGATGCCGAGGAGGAGGTGGCACGCGGCGATGACCGTCTCCCCATGGGTGGCGACCAGGAGGGTCTGCCCCTCGTGCCGCTCGATCAGGCGGGCCAGACCGTCTCCGGCACGGAGCAGGAAGCCGGACCACGTCTCGGAGCCGGGAGCCCAGGCCCGCTCCGGATGGGCGGCCGGTGCGCCGCCGAACGCGGCCTCGACATCCCGCCAGGAGAGCCCGTCGGCGCTGCCGTGGTGGAGCCCGTCAAGGCCCTCGTCGGTGACCAGCGGCAGGCCGAGCGCGGCAGAGAGCACAGCTCCGGTCTCCTGAAGGCGCCGCCGGGGTCCGGCGTACAGGTGCTGGACCGGGCGCTCGGCGTGATGCTCCACGGCGAGGCGGGCCGCGGCGAGACGGACCTGCTCCACGCCCCGCTCGGTCAGGCCGGTGCAGGTTGCGGGCCCGCCGAGGAGGCCCGCGACATTGCATCTGGCCTCACCATGCCGGACAAAGACCAGCTGTGTGCCTGTGGCCACGCACGGCCTCCCGCCGGCAGGACCTGCAACGCATGCGGCAAGGCAGGAGCTGCGGCCCGGGGTCGGGGGCCGCAGACCCCGGCCCTCCGGAGCCGACGCGAATCGAGCCCGTGTCCAGGATGCCTACCTGCGGACAGACCTGCACTGCGAGGCCGCTGCAGGCCGTGCACCGGTGACGCAGCAGACGATGCGCGGCGCGCCGGAGGGCGCATGCGCCGCGTCCGCGACGCACGGCTGCGAGGGAATCTCGATCCGCGACATCTCCCGATGTCTGACCATCAGCCACACCCTGCTCACGGCGTGGTTTCGCCGCCGCCCCTTGCTGGACGAGCGGGGCGGCTTCACGTGGAGACATGGGCCGCTTTGTCAGTGGGAGTGCCGGGGCGGGCGTATGGCCCTCAATCAGGTCGGCATGATTCTCCGAACCCCTCGGGGGGCCTGGGGTGTCCCGCTGCGCGTGCCCCGCTTCCTGGGCGGTGTGGAGGACCCTATTGGTCAAGGCCAGAGGCGGCGAGGGGCGTGAGATGTCACTTCTTTAAGGTGGCTTGGCTTGCTGTGTTCGGCGTGACGGGTCTCGCTGAGCGGCTGGTGCCGGATGAGCTGTGGGAACTGTTCCGGCGGGTGGCGCCGGAGACGGTGGTGGTGCGTCCGCAGGGAGGTGGCCGTCGACGGGTCGGCGATCGTGAGTGCCTGGCCGCGATCGTGTTCGTGGCAACGTCGGGCTGTACCTGGAGGCAGGTGCCGCCGGTGTTCGGCCCGGCCCGGCCGCCCGGACCAGGCCCGGTGCGCTGGACCGAATCACGGTGGCCACATCCTCGCTGTGAGGCGTGCCCCCGGCTGGAATCGTGCTGGGATGTCACACGGAGCCTTTTCCGGGCTGGCGGTGCTGACCGCGAGCTGGACATGCCTGCGCAACGACGAAGCTCCTGGCACACGGGCTCCCGGCCAAGATCACCCGTGTCTGCCGGGAGCTTCGTGTGCTTGCCTGCCCGTCCCCGGTCGACCTGTCCAGCCGCACCCTGCGGTTCCCGACCGGCCGACTGAGGCGCAGGCGGCAGCGGACCGGAACGCGGCGGCGGTGCCTTCCCGCCCCGCGGCAGGCCCTGCCCGCCCTGGCCCGCCCGCGGTGCGGTGACACCTACGCCCAGCTCGCCGCCGGGTTCGCCATCGCCACCGCGTGCCGCTCCCTGCGCGAGGCCGTCGACGTGCCGGCCGCCCTCGCGCCCACCCCGGCCGAGGCGATGCGCGTCGCACGGGCCACGGCATTGGTGATCCCGGAGGGCACCCTGCTGCCGATCGGCCGGATCGCCGCCGGCACCCCGTACCCCTCGGGGAAACACAAGCGCCACGGCAGGAACGTCCAGGTCCTCACCGACCCGTTCGGCCGTCTGCTGCGGGCCTGGCCCGCACTGCCCGGTTCCCCGCACGATCCGACCGCCGCCCGCGCCCCCGGGAGCGTCGGGGCTCTCGCCGCCACGGGCCTCACGTGCCGGGCGGACAGGGCATGCCAAGGCGCCGACGGCCCGGTCGGGGTGCCCTTCCGCGGCCGTCGCCTCAAGCGAGGGCCGCGGCGCCGCCACGGCACGCACGCCCAGATCCGCTGCCTCGGCGAGCGGGCCATGGCCACCCCGACGGGCCGGCGGCTCCTGCGGAAGCTCCGCTGCGGCACCCACCGCACCACCGCGATCGTCCAGGCCGTACTCCTCCTTCACCACGCGGCAGCGTGAGGTTGAAAAAGGCTCACTGCGAAATCACGTCGATCGCTTCGGCGTTGCGTCCGATGGCCGAGTGTTTCGCAATGCGGCTGACGGCTACGTGGACGCAGCTGCCTACGGCAAGACATGGGAGCGGGCCCGCAAGAAGGCCCTGGCTCCCCATGAGCAGCCGACGCTCCTCGCCGAGAGGCCCTATGACCTCCGGCACGCCGGGATCTCGTTCTGGCTGCACTCCGGCGTGGATCCTGCCGAATGCGCGCGCCGGGCTGGTCAGAGCATCCAAGTGCTCTTCCCGTACTACGCCAAGTTCCTGGACGGTCTTCAGGAGCATTCCAACCGGCTCATCGAGGAGTCGATGCAGGAGTGGAGCCGGCGCAGCGAGGACAACGGCCCCAAGGGCTGACCGCAATCTGGCCCGTGTATGGCCCGGAACTGCTGGCCAGGACTGGGATATGGGTGGGATGAACTGGAAGAACAGGAGCATTCCGGCGCCTCCCCCATGGGAAGGACCAGACGCTCCAAGAAGGCGCCTGGCTCGGAGGAAACCCCAGGCCAGGCGCTTTCTTTCGTGCCGCTAGAAGAAGCCGAGCTTCTTCGGCGAGTAGCTCACCAGCAGGTTCTTCGTGTGCTGGTGGTACACGACGCGTGGCCCCCTTGACCTGCGGACATGGCCGCTCGTGGCGGTCGAATTGCTTTCGTGGACCGGGAATGGTCCGGATGGCGCTCGGGGCGCTTCGGCGGCGAGCCCGTGGCGTTCTCCCGCATCTCCTGCCGTGGGTAGAAGCGGGGCGAGGGCGACGGTTGGGAGGGGGCTTTCGGCCTCAGAGCCAGCCGCGACGGCTCGCCTGGACGCCGAGTTGGAAGCGTGTTCGTGCGCCCAGCAGCTCCTGGAGGCGGGTGATGCGGCGGCCGACCGTCCTTTCGCTGACGCCGAGTTCGCGGGCGATCGACTCGTCGGTCAGACCACCGCTGAGACAGGTGAGGAGCTGTCGGGTCTCGGCGGTGGGAGCCGCGCGGTCGTCGTCGGCCGTGTCGACGGCGTTGGGCAGCGGGACGGCGATCTGCCAGTACGAGTCGAAGACACCGATCAGCGCGTCGAGGAGGTCCGACCGCCGCACGACGATGTGGTGACGGCGGTCCCAGTCGCGTGCCGGGGGAGCCACCAGGGCGAAGCGGTCGTCGCAGATGCCCATGTTCAGAGGGACCTCTGTGAAGACACGCGCTTGTTCACCGAGGTCGATGGAGGTCTGGACGGCCTCCCGGGCGAGCCTGTCCCGCAGGACCCGGGACCCGTACACGACCGAGGTCCTGACGCCGCGGGACAGTGCCTCCTCGCAGCCCGGTGCCAGTTTGTTGGGGCGTGCCGACCGGCCGGTGTAGCCGATGGTGAGGGCGCGGATCTGTTCGGTGGCCTCGTCGTACAGCCGTCGGCCGATCGCGGTGCGGGCGGCCTCCGTGCGGATGATCTCGATGTAGCCGGCGCCTTGGGCGTGATGGTCGTGCCAGAACCGGGTCAGCTCCTCGACACCGTCGCGCAACGTGGCGAGCTCCTTGGCCCGGCTCTCCACCAGGGCGTCGAGCGCGGCACGAGGAGGGTGGGCCACGAGCCCCGCGCCGTCCAGGTCCACCAGGCCGAGGCCGGTGAGTTCGACGACAGCCGCGCTCATGGAGTGCCCGCTCACACGTAGGACGTCCGCGAGTTCGGCCGGCATCGTCGGGCCGCGCTCGACGAGGGAGAGATAGACGTCCTCGGCAGTCGCACTGATGCCAATGCCTTGAAGTGAATACACGTTCAAACTATTGCACGAGCCGCGCGGGAGTCGGTGGGGTCCTCCACGGGCGAGGCCTGTCCTCTTTCCGCCATGCCGGAATCCGACACCATGAACGCTTCGGTTTCACGCCGGTTCCCCGCACACTCTGCGTACGGCACGACTGATCGCCCGCGCCTCATGCCACTTGAACATTTCCCGACATGAGGCTTCCTGTGAGAGCGGCGTCGTGCGACTTCGCGTGCCCGCGTCCCTTACGGCGTCCGTTTGTGCGGCCCGGTGCCCGCTGCGGCCCGGTGCTCGACGTCAGGCGACCTTGGATCACCAACTCCCTTTCCAGGGAAACATGTTGCGAACGTTCATGTTGACTACTGGGTCATCGTGTTCGACCATGTGCGAAGTTGATCCGTTGTCGGGGTGGCTTCCGCCGACGGGACAAGCGTCGCCTCCCGGACTCGGAAAGCGCGTGCAGGGATGACACGAGCCTTTTGATTTCGCGTGAGTTCGGCGATGTGTTGCCGTTCGCGCACCGCCGTGCGTTTCTCGAGCCGTCTCTCAAGGAGTAATTCCATGTCCACTCATCGCAGTCGCCGACGTGCCGCAGCCGTCGCTCTGGGAACGGTCGTCACCTTGGCGCTCGGGGCGTGTTCCAGTGGCCAGGACACCGTGAAGCCGGGCGGCGACGACACCGCGAAGGTCGAGGGGAAGATCTCCCTGACGTATCTGCAGAAGCAGGGCGACCAGGAGTACTTCATCGGTGAGGCCGCGGGGGCCAAGGCGAAGGCCCAGGAGCTCGGCATCGACCTGAGAGTGGTCAACCTGGGCAACGACGCCAACAAGACGATCAGTGAGGTGCAGTCCGCCATCGCGCAGAAGACGAACGGCCTGATCGTCGTCGTCCCGGACCCCGCGGTGGGCCCCCAGCTAGCCCAGACCGCCAAGGACGGAAAGGTCGCGCTGCTCACCTCCGACGACCAGATCTGCACGACCGGCCCGGACCCGTCCGCCTGTGCTCCCGAGGCCCTGGTGCCGCGCATCGGGTTCAGCGGCGCCCAGATGGGTGGCGAGGTCGGCAAGCGCGCCGCCGAGGAGTTCAAGAAGGCCGGCTGGAACGCCGCCGACACCCGTACCGTCTCCGCCTGGAAGCAGGACGTCACCGTCTGCACCGACCGGGTGAAGGCCGCCGAGAAGGCCTTCAAGGACGGCGCGGGCGCGGACGTGAAGAACATCGCGGTCCCGACGGACAACACGCCGACCGGTGCCCAGGACAAGATCGCGGCGACCGTCACCGCCAACCCCGGCGTGAAGCACTGGATCGTGTGGGGCTGCAACGACGAGAACGTCCAGGGTGGCGTCACCGCCCTGGAGAACGCCGGCTTCAAGGCGTCCGACGTCATCGGCGTCGGCCTCGGCGCCTACCTGGCCTGCAAGAACTGGAGCTCGGGCAAGCCGTCCGGGATGAAGGCCGCCCTGTTCATCAACGGTGCCGACGTCGGCGCCCTGGCTGTGCAGACCATGTACGACAGGCTCAAGAACGGCAAGGGGTTCCCGAAGGAGGCGTTCGCGCCGACCAAGATGGTGGACGCCGCCGACTGGAAGGCCTCCGGGGTCACGTGCAGCTGAACCGGCGCCGTGCGCCGGTCGCCTGACCGGCGCGCCTCCTCCGGTCGGTTGACCTGAGCCTCCCCGTCCGCTCGACTGACCTGAGGCTCCCCGCCGGGTCGACCGCCGGCCTGACGGTCGACGTCCGGTCGGCTGCCCGACACTCCAGGTGCGCCCGGTGTGGTGGGTCCGCCGGACCGCCACACAGGCCCCCCTCCTCTCGCGCCGCCGGCCCCGCCGTCGCTGCGTCGGGCCCCGCGCAGAGAGCCGCGCCCCCCCCGGCCACCCCTCGGCCGTGTACACCCTCCACCCCGTTGCCCACGCCGAAGCCGACCCGCTTCCAGCCTGCGAGGCCACCCATGAACAGATCCGGCGCCGAACCACCGGAGCCCACACCCTCCACCGGCCGCCCCGGAGCCGACCGCCGCGGCGCGGTGATCACCGTCGAGAACATCGCCAAGCGGTTCGGGACCGTCCAGGCGCTCGGCGGCGTCACGCTCGACTTCCCCGCGGGGCAGGTCACCGCGCTGATGGGGGAGAACGGTGCGGGCAAGTCGACCCTGCTCAAGATCCTCACCGGTGACCACCAGCCCACCGAGGGCCGTGTCCTCCTCGACGGCGAGCCGATCGCGTTCGCCGCCCCTCAGGACGCCATCAGGGCCGGCATCCGGATCATCCCGCAGGAACCGGAGATCATCCCGCACGTCTCGGTGGCGGAGAACGTCTACGCGGGCTCCCTGCCCCGCAAGCGCGGACGCGTCCTCGACCGTGCGGAGCTGAGGCGCCGCGTCGCGGCCGACCTCGCCCGGCTGGGCTTCGACAAGGTCATCGACCCCGGCGCACTCGGCTCGGAGCTCACCGCGGCCCAGCGTCAGCTGGTCGAGATCCTGCGCGCACTGACCGGTGATGCCAAGATCATCGCCTTCGACGAGCCCACCTCCTCGCTGTCCGAGCACGAGGTCGAGGCGCTGTTCGCGCTCATCGGCCGCCTCCGCGCCCAAGGCATCGCCGTCATCTACGTCTCGCACCGCATGAAGGAGATCTTCCGGCTCGCCGACCGGGTCGCCGTCCTGCGCGACGGTGCGGCGGCCGGGGTGCTGGACGCCGCGGCGACGAACGAGGAGGAGGTCGTCCGCCTCATGGTGGGCCGCGACCTGTCCTCGCTCTTCGTCCGTCAGGACGTCGCACGGGACGAGGTCGTCCTCGAACTGCACGACGTCGCCACCGACGACGTGACCGGCGTCGACCTCCGGATCCGGGCCGGTGAGGTCGTCGCCCTCGCCGGACTCATCGGCGCCGGCCGCTCGGAACTGGCCGGCGCGATCGCCGGAGACCTCCCGATCCGCTCCGGCAGCATCAGCATGAACGGCCGGCGTCTCTCCCTGCGCAACCCGAAGGACGCCATCAGGGCCGGTATCGGGCTCGCCCCCGAGGAACGCAAGGCCCAGGCACTGTTCCTCCAGCGATCCATCCGGGACAACACCTCACTCGTCAGCCTCGAACGGCTGCGCCGTCTGAGGTTCGTGAGAAGAGGTCAGGAAAGCGCCGTCGCGCAGGAGTACACCGACCGGCTGCGGGTCCGCACGCCCTCCATCGAGCACGAGACCGGGAAGCTCTCCGGAGGAAACCAGCAGAAGGTGGTCCTCGCCCGCTGGCTGGCCCGCACACCCCGGCTGCTGATCCTCGACGAGCCCACGCGTGGCATCGACATCGGAGCCAAGGCCGAGATCTACCAGATCATCGCGGACCTCGCCCGCAGCGGCGTCGCCCTCCTGGTGATCTCCTCCGAACTCCCCGAGGTGCTCGGCCTCGCGGACCGTGTCGCCGTCATGCAGAACGGCCGGATCACCGGCGAACTGAGCCGGGCAGAGGCCACCGAGGAGGCCATCCTCAGCCTCGCCATGGCCGACGACCTCAGCACCCCCGCCCTCATGCCTGGAGCACTCCGATGACCGACACCACCGTCTCCCTCGCCCCGGACCGGACGGAGGGCGATCCGGCACTGGCACCGGCAGCGCCCGGCCGGCGGTTCCGGATCGCCGCGGTCGGCGGGCAGAACCTCAGCCTGATCGGCGCCCTCGTCGTCGTGCTCGCGCTGTTCGGCTTGCTCAACGACAACTACCTCAGCTGGTCGAACATGCAGGTCATCGGCGAGGCCGCGACCCTCGTCGGGCTCCTCGCCGTCGTCCAGACCGTCGTCATCATCTGCGGCGCGCTGGACATCTCCGTCGGCTCCCAGGCCGGACTCGCCTCCGTCGTCAGCGCCATGGCCTTCACCTCCACGGGCTCCAGCGCCGTCGTCGGCATCGCCGCGTCCCTCGGCGTCGGCGTGCTCGCCGGCGTACTGAACGGTGTGATCATCGTGTACGGGCGGGTCAACCCGACCATCGCGACGCTCGCCGGACTCGCCGCGTACAAGGGCATCGCGCAGCTCGTCTCGGACGGCCGCGCGCAGGGCTACGTCCTCAACGACAGCGTCTTCGTCTTCCTCGGCCGCGGGAAGATCGCCGGACTGCCGGTGATGATCTGGATCCTGGCCGTCGTCGCGCTCGCGGTCCACGTCCTCCTCACCTACACGGACATCGGCCGCAACCTCTACGCCATCGGCGGCAACGACACCGCGGCCCGCCTCGCCGGCATCTCCATCAACAAGTACCTCATCGCCGCCTACTCCCTGTGCGGCGTGGTCGCGGCCGTCGCCGGCGTCCTGCTCACCGCACGCACCGGATCGGGACAGCCCGTGTCCGGCAGCGAGGGCCTGGAACTCAAGGCCATCACCGCCGCCGCACTGGGCGGCTGCGCCCTCAAGGGCGGCAAGGGCGGCATCGGCGGCACCCTGCTCGCGGTCGCCCTGCTCGGCGCCCTCGAGAACGGGCTCACCGTCCAGGGCATCAACACCTTCTGGCAGAACGTCGCCCAGGGCGCGCTGCTCGTCATCGCCGTCGTCATCCAGCAGCGCCGCAACAAGGAACGCCGCATCGGCCTCCCCACCTGAGGCGACCGCGACCTGGCAGGAACACCCCCGTCTCACAAGGAGTGGAGATTTGACGCGCAGACGCACCTTCCTCATGGCAGGAACCGCCGTCGTGGCGGGAGTGGTGGCCGGCCCGCTGGGCTCCGCGACCACGGCGGCGGCCTCCGGGACCGTCGACGGAGCGGGAGCGGGGGCCCCGGCAGACGCTCTGCCGCAGCCCACGGTCACCCTGACACCCGTGCCCGACACCGTCGCGGGTGTGCGCGAGCCGGTGCTGAGCCTCAACGGCAGCTGGTCGATCTCCACCGAGCCGCCCGCGGAGTTCTGGCGCGACGACGTCGACACCTCGGGCTGGCCGCGGGTCGAGGTGCCCGGAGAGCCCGCCATGCAGGGTGTGGACGTGCCGCAGGACAAGGAGTTCGCGTACCGGACCAAGGTCCCGGTGCCCGCCGACTTCGCCGGGCAGCGGATCGTCCTGCGCTTCGACGGGGTGTACAGCGACGCCCGGCTCTGGGTGAACGGGGCCCACGTCCGCGACCACCGAGGCGGATTCACGAGCTGGCAGGCGGACATCACCGACCACGTCACCGCGGGTACGGAGGCGTGGGTCACCGTCGGCGTCACCGACCGCTGGCAGGACCTGTCGTACGAGACCTTCTACGCCCGCCACCGCATCGGCGGCATCCTCGGCGACGTACGGCTGATCGCCCTACCGCCGGGACATCTGTCGAGCGTCCACGTGTCCACGACCTTCGACACCCGATACCGCGACGCGGCCCTCGGCCTCCGGCTGACCCCGGCGGGCGCCGGCGCACTGCCGGTGCGGCTGGTCCTGCGGGACCCTGCGGGAGCCGAGGTGCTCAGCCGCTCCCTCACCCCCGGCGGACCCACGCAGTACGACATCGCCGTCACTGCCCCGCTCAAGTGGGACGCCGAACACCCGAACCTCTACACCCTGGAACTGACAGCGGGGCCCGAGGGCGCCGAGTCCACCGTGACGCGCAGAGTGGGCTTCCGGCAGATCAAGGTCGACGGCAAGCGACTGCTCGTCAACGGCCGGGAGGTCAAGCTGCGCGGTGTCGCCCACCACCAGGTCAGCCCGACGATGGGCCGAGGCGCCACCGGCCGCTGGGACGAGCAGGACGTACGCCTGTTCAAGGAAGCCAACGTCAACCTCATCCGTACCTCCCACTACCCGCCCACCGAGGCCCTGCTCGACGCCGCCGACCGGTACGGGATGTACGTGGAGGAGGAGACCGCGGTCTGCTGGGTGAACCAGCAGGGTCACGACGACCTCCTCGACGACCCGGCGTTCAAGCCGGACTGGCTCGGCCAGCTCGCCGAGATGGTGGAGCGGGACCGCAACCACGCCTGCGTCCTGATCTGGTCCATGGGCAACGAGAACATCGGCTGGGGCGCCAATCCGCAGGCCCAGTGGGACTACCTGAAGGCCGCCGACCCCTCGCGGCCCGCCGTCTACAGCCACGCCGAGACGTACTCGACCGGCGCGAGCTACGACATCTTCACCGCCCACTACCCGGACGTGAAGGGCCAGTTGGGCGGCGAGACCGCCAAGCCCTCGCTCTACGACGAGTACGCCCACCTGCCCGCGTACAACGTCGACGACCTGAGGACCGACCCGGGCGTCCGCACCTTCTGGGGCGAGACGATCTCGCGGTTCTGGCCCAAGGTCCACGACACGTACGGGGTCGTCGGCGGCGCGATCTGGGGCGGGGTCGACGAGGTGTTCCCGCTTCCCGGAGAGGTCTCCGGCACCGCCGAATGGGGCCTCGTCGACATCTGGCGGCGGCAGAAGCCGGAGTACTGGCTGGCGAAGAAGGCGTACTCGCCCGTCCGGGTCCCCGACGCGCCGCTGCTCGGGCAGCGGGCCCGTACCCCCCTCACCGTTCCGGTCTCCAACTGGTTCGACTTCACGAACCTGTCGGAGCTGACCGTCCGTTGGCGGGTGGGCGGCGCCCAGGGGACGATGCCCGGCATCGACCTCAAGCCGGGAGCGAGCGGCAAGCTGAGCATCCCGTACCGCTCCTGGACCGAAGGCGAGGTGCTCGCACTCGACTTCCTCGACGACCGGGACCGCCTGGTCGACTCCTACGCCCTGCCCATCGGACCCGTCGCCGCACCGGCCCCGCCCCGCCCCGCGGGCTCCGCGCCCGCCGTCGAGGAGAGCGACGCGAGCCTCACACTGACCGGTGCCGGCTTCTCCGTCGCCTTCAGCAGGACGACCGGCCTGATCACCCGGGCGGAGTACGGCGGCACGACCGTGCTCACCGACGGCCCGCACCTGCACGTCCGCGGCGGATATCTGCCGCCCTGGACCTTCGGGTCGATCAGCGTGCGCCAGAAGGACGCGAGCACCACCGTCGTCACGATCTCGGGCAGCCACGGCGCGAGTCCGGTCGTCTTCGACGTCACGGTCGACGGCACCGGACTGCTCACCACGACGTACACCATCGTCAAGGCCCTGCCGGGGCAGCCGGACAGCGGCTACAAGGAACTCGGCGTGCGCTTCGGCGCCCCCGACGGGGCCGACCGCATCGACTGGCGCACCGGTTCCCTCTGGTCGGTGTACCCGGACGACCACATCGGCCGGCCCGTGGGCACCGCGCTCGCGGTGCCGCAGCACGCGGGATCCGTCTACCGGGAACGGCCCGGATGGAGCTGGTCGCAGGACACCCACTCGTACTTCCTCTACGGGAAGGACGACGCCGGCCGGGAGACGAACGACTTCCGCGCCCTGCGCTCCGCCGTCCACACCTTCGCGCTGACCCGCCCGGACGGCACCGGCGTGCGCGTCGAGTCCGACGGGAGCGTCGCGGCCCGGGTCGACCGGACCCCGCCCCGGTGGGTCGACGACAGCGACCCGGGCATCACGTACCAGGGCGCATGGACACATGCGCGGGGTGAGGGGTGGACGCACGATGACTTCGGGGACACCGAGTCCTTCTCGTTCACCGCGGGCGACTGGTGCGAGTTCGGCTTCGACGGCACCGGCGTCGAGTGGCTCGGCGGTCACGGCTCCAACCTCGGCCTGATCGACGTGTTCATCGACGGGCGACTCGACACCACCGTCGACCAGTACGCACCCGCCAAGCAGTACCAGCAGGTCGTCTACCGCAAGACGGGCCTCGCCGAGGGGCGGCACACCATCCGCCTGGTCGTCACCGGAGAGAAGAACCCCTCTTCCTCAGGCATCCTCCCGCTCGTGGACGCGTTCCAGGCCCTGTCGGCCACCACAGGGGCGGCACGGGCCCTGTTCGTCGACACGCACTGGAACTATCCCGACTTCGGCTACGGGGGCGGCGACTACTACCGGCCCACCGTGCGGGTCGTCGACGGGACGACGGGCGCGGTCTCGCTGCGGCTGGGAACGTTCGCGACGACCTGACACGTGGGCCCTCGGGCAACCCCGAGGGCCCACCCCCTCTGTTCCGCACCTCCGCAGTCGTTTCCCGGCGCCCGGTGCCACCTCCAGGCGCCCCCACCCAGAAGGAGTCCACATGACCCGGGCACCCGTGCGCCTCCGGCGCACGCTCGCCGCGTTCCTCGGCCTGTCGTTGGGCGTGCTCAGCGGCGGCCTGGCCGCGCCTACCGTCTCGCAGGCCGCGCCCTCGTCCGCGCCCACCCCCTCGACCTCGACCTCGATCACGGTCAACGGCACCAAGCCGGGCCTGACCTTCGACGGAGTCGGAGCGATCTCCGGCGGCGGCGGCAACTCCCGTCTCCTGGTCGACTATCCGGAGCCGCAGCGCAGCGAGCTGCTCGACTACCTGTACAAGCCCGGCTACGGTGCCTCCCTGCAGCTGCTGAAGCTGGAGATCGGCGGCGACACCAACTCCACCGACGGTGCCGAACCCAGCCACATGCACACGGCCGGCACCGTCGACTGCAACCAGGGCTACGAGTGGTGGATGGCCGAGCAGGCCAAGGCCCGCAACCCGCGGATCAAACTCGCCGCACTGTCCTGGGGCGCCCCCGGTTGGCTCGGCGGTGGCAACTTCTGGTCCCAGGACACCATCGACTACCTGATGTCCTGGATGGACTGCGCCGACGGCCACGGCCTCACCATCGACTACCTCGGCGGCTGGAACGAACGCGGCTACGACAAGACCTGGTACCGGAACCTCAAGGCCGCTCTGGT
Source organism: Streptomyces sp. TLI_105 (assembly GCF_900105415.1). Lineage (GTDB taxonomy): Bacteria > Actinomycetota > Actinomycetes > Streptomycetales > Streptomycetaceae > Streptomyces. Next base: position 7,996,696 of record NZ_FNSM01000001.1, read on the forward strand.
CTCCCACGGCTACGGCGCCACCAAGGTCGTCGCCGCGGACAGCGACTGGGGCGTGGCCGACGCCATGGCGCAGGACCAGGCGTTCAAGGACGCCGTCGACATCGTCGGCGTGCACTACCCGTGCGGGTACCTCGACGCCTACGCCACCTGCCCCAGCACCCCCACCGCCCAACGTCTCGGCAAGCCGCTGTGGGCCAGTGAGAACGGCTCCCAGGACGCCGACACCGGCGCGCCCGCCGTGGCGCGGTCGATCAACCGCGGTTACCTCGACGGAAAGATGACCGCCTACTTCAACTGGCCGGTCATCGCCGCCCTCTACCCGAACCTCTTCTTCTCCACCGACGGCATGTCCGTCGCCAACCAGCCCTGGTCGGGCAACTACCACATCGGCAAGACCACCTGGGTGACCGCGCACACCACGCAGTTCACCCGGCCCGGCTGGCGCTACATCGACTCGGCGGGCGGCTACCTGGGCGGCACGCGCACCAACGGCAGCTACGTGACGCTGAAGTCGACGAACAACACCGACTACAGCACCGTCATCGAGACGATGGACGCCACCAGTGCCCAGACCGTCTCGTTCTCCGTCACCGGCGGCCTGTCCACCGGCCAGGTCCACGTCTGGGACACCGACGTCAAGTCGGACGACTCCTCCCGCTGGTTCGTCCACCAGCAGGACGTCACCCCGAGCGGCGGCAAGTACACGCTCACCCTCCAGCCCGGCCACCTCTACACCGTGACCACCACGACCGGCCAGGGCAAGGGCACGGCCGTCTCGCCCGCTCGCAAGGCGCTCGGCCTGCCGTACTCGGACGACTTCGAGACCCGCGCCACCACCACCTCGCCGAAGTACTTCTCCGACATGAACGGCGCCTTCCAGTCGGTGTCCTGCGGCGGAGGCCGTACCGGCACCTGCCTGCGGCAGATGGCCCCGATGTCGCCGATCCGGTGGACCGAGGAGCCGTACAACGCCCCGTACACGATCATGGGCGACGGCACCTGGAGCAACTACACCGTCTCCGCCGACACCATGTTCGAGCAGGCGGGCACCGTCGAACTCCTGGGCCGCGTCAACCAGCAGGGCAGGAACAACAACGGCCTGAACGCCTACCACCTGCGGGTCAGCGACACCGGCGCCTGGTCCATCGACAAGAGCGACACCAAGTGGAACTTCACCACCCTGGCGAGCGGCACCACCGGCGCACTCGGCACCGGCAGCTGGCACACCATCGCGTTCACGCTTGAGGGCTCGGCCCTCACTGCGGTCGTCGACGGCGTCACCGTCGGCAGCGCCACCGACCTCGGCTATACCAACGGCCAGGCCGGCCTCGGTGTCACCGGCTACGTCACCGAACAGTTCGACGACTTCGCCCTGACCCCGGGCACCCCCACCTCGCACGAGGGCCGGGTCGCCTCCGGTCTGGCCGGCAAGTGCGCCGCCGCCGACGCCTCCGGAGCGAGCGGCACGCCGGTCGTGCTGTGGGACTGCGACGGGGGAGCCGCGCAGACCTGGACCTGGTCCAACGGCACCCTGACCCAGGGCGGCAAGTGCCTGGACGTCACCGGCCAGGGCACCGTCGACGGCACGGCCGTGATCCTCTGGGACTGCACGGGCGGCGCCAACCAGCAGTGGGCGCCGCAGCCCGACGGCAGCCTGAAGGGCGTTCAGTCGGGCCGCTGCCTCGACGTCCCCGGGGGCTCGACCACCAACGGCACCGAGCTGGTGATCTGGGACTGCAACGGCGGGGCCAACCAGCGGTGGACGCTCCCGTAGCGACTGCCGGAAGCGCGCCGTCCGGACTTGAGTCCGGACGGCGCGTCGTCGCGTCGGCGTGTCGGCCTTTGTGGGGAGCGAGCCGGTCAGGAGACCTTCAGGGCTCCGGTGTCATGGGCGATGCGACCGCCTACGACGGTGGCCCCCACGGTCAGCTCTCCGATGCGGTCGGCGGGCACGCCAAGGAGGTCGTCGCTCAGGACTGTGAAGTCGGCGAGCATGCCCCCGGCGAGAGTGCCCCTGACCCGCTCCTCGTGCACCGCGTACGCCGAACCGACCGTGTCGCGTACAGCGCCTCCCGGGCCGTCACCGCCTCGTCCGGACCGATCGGCGCGCCCGAGGCCGTACGCCGGTTCACCATGTCGTGGATGCTCAGTAGCGGGTCGGAGGCGACCACGGGCGCGTCCGAGGAGCCGGGCAGCACCACGCCGGCGTCCAGGAACGACCGCATCCGGTAGGCGAGTTTCCCTCGTTCGGGGCCCAGCGCGGCCAGCAGCCCGTCACCCGTCTCCGACAGGAACCGGCCCTGCGGTACGGGGATCAGGCCGAGCTCCGCGATCCGGGCGACCTGCGCGTCGCTCGCCACGTCCGCTTGCTCGATCCGGTGGCGCACGTCGACGCGCGGATGCGACCGGCCCGCTTCCTCGTAGGCCTCCAGGACGGCGTTCAGGGCCGCGTCGCCGATCGCGTGCGTGGCGACCTGCCAGCCGCAGCGGTGCGCCTCGACGATGTACCGGCGCAGCTGCTCGCGCTCGAAGGCGAGCAGGCCGCCGAGACGATGGCGGCCGCCGGCCGGGACGAGCCCGTGGCGCTCACGGTCGTCGCGTCGCCCACCACGGTCGCGCACCTTCTGGCGCCCTTCATGGCAGGCGGGGGCCCCGAGGGTCCCGCGCTCCGCGACGCCCTCCAGGAGGAGCCCAGCAGGGTCTTCGACACCTTGTTGCGCAGCGACGCCGACCTGGGCATCTCCACCATCCCGGCCCCGGCCCCGCTGGAGTCGGCCCTCCTGGGGCGCTCGCCGGTCCTCGCCCAGGTGCCCCGCGGCCACCCCTGGAGCGGGCGCACCGAGATCACCCTCGCCGAGCTGGTCACCGAACCGCTGATCCTGATGAGCCGCACCAACATGAGCCGGCTGGTCGTCGACGAGACCGTCGCCCGGGCGGGCCTCACCCTCACGGCTGTCACCGAGACCGGTTCCTCGGCCTTCGCCCAGGCACCCGCCGCCGCCGGCCGCGGCGTCTGCCTGGTCACCGACGAGACCCGCTTCGGCCTCGCCGAACTGACCGTGCGCACGCCCGAGGGTCTGCTGACCGTCCCCTTGTACGCGGGATGGGACCCCGACCACTACGCCCGCTCGGCCATCCGGGACCTCGTCGAGGGGCTGCGCGCCTACTGCGACCACCACGCGCAGCGCTACGCGGGGCCGGACGCGCAGCGGTGACGGGGACGTCGGTTCCCGGTTCCCCTGCGCGCCCTCTGGCGAGATCCCGGCCGAATGGAGGCGGACCCGGGCGCCGAGGCCTTGGCGCCCGCCAAGGAGCCGGCCACCGCCCCGCTCCGTGCTCCGCTGCTTTCGGCGGGACACGACGAGGACGGCCGACGCGTCCGCGCGGCCGTGGACGACTTCCCCACCGGACTCGGTGGCGCCGGCATCAGCCTGGAGCGGTGGGTCGTCGACGGGCGGCTGGATGCGGCCTGCCCCATGCCGGCCTCGCCCCGCCGCGCGGGCCTGGGCGTCTCCGCCGTGGCGGCCCGCTCCGGATTCACCGCCCCAGCCACCTTGCCGCCGTTTCCGGGCCGCGTGCGGTGTCACCCCGGGCGAGTGGCGTCGCCGTCGAAGGGGCGTACGCCGCGGAGGCCGCCCCTGACCCGCAGGAGCGGGCGCCCTCGAAATGCCGCCTCAGCTGCTCCAGGTACGGCCCGTACGGTCCGTGCGGGCGGTACGGCCCGTACCTGTCGATCGGCGGAACGGAGCAACGCCCCCCGTTCCTCGTCCGTCAGCAGCTCAGCTTCGCGTCCGCCCAGTCGGCGTGGTCGTAACCGATGCCGTCCCCGCCGTCGGTGACCACCAGGTGCACGGTCCGCGCACCCGCGATGTCGGCCTTGAGCGGCTGTGCGGGAGCGTCGTTCGTGAGGACGCCGGTCGACGCGGCCTTCCGGCCGTCGGCCCAGATCTCGAAGGCGACCGTTCCGTGGGCGCCGGACTCGTCGTCGAGGCCGACCCGGGCGCTCACGGTCGTACAGGCGCTGCCGGTGTAGAACTCGACGTCGCTGTGGGCGTGCGCTCCGAGCCCCTTGGCGAAGACCGTGCCGCCGATGGTGAGCGGGCCGCTGTCACCGGCCTGGTTCTCGCCGTTGGCGGCGTCGCGTTCCACCGGTCCCCAGCCGTTGGCGGCCGCGAGCCAGGGTAGGTCGCTCAGGTACGACGTCCCGGCGGGCGGTGCGACCACCACATGGGTCCGGACGGGCAGTACGGACCGCGCGGTGACGCCCAGCGGCGAGCGGTAGTCCGCGGTCAGCGTGAGGGCGTACGCCCCGGTGGGCGTGCCCGCCGGCGCCGTGAGCCGCCACGTGGTCGCCAGCGAGGCACCCGTCGGAACCGTACCGTCGGTGTGGGGCGTGGCTGCCTCGATCCGCCAGCCGGCCGGACCGGTGAGCGCCACGGAGAGGTCCCGCGCGGGGGTACGGCCGAGGTCGGTGACCGTGGTGGTCAACTCCGTGGTCTTGCCGGCTTCAAGGAGCGGAGCGGCTTCGAGAGCGGTTTCGACCGCCGGCGGGTACGACGCCCACGTGTCGTCGACGGAGAGGCGCAGCATCACCGTGCCGTGGGCGGGAACAGTCGCGGAGACGGTGCCGGCGGTGTTGGTGGTGGTGTGCTGCCACAGGTCGCGCACGGTGTAGGCGTCGGCGTCCGGCAGGCCTGCCGCGCGCGCCGTGGTGCCGATGCGCTGGGCGGACCCCGTCTCGTTGAACAGGGCCACGGCGCGACTGCCGTCCGCGAGTTCCTTGACGACGACCCAGCGGCCCGACGAAGAGGACACGACGGTGCCCTGCTTGCCGAGCGGGTCCTGGTCGACGGCGATGACCTCCCGGTTGGCGAGGATCTCGAAGGCGGCCGGGGTGGCCTTGCGCAGGTCGGACCCTATGAGCAGCGGTGAGGCCATCATCGACCACATCGAGAAGTGGGAGCGGTACTCGGTGTCCGTCATGCCGCCGTTGCCGACCTCCAGCATGTCGGGGTCGTTCCAGCGGCCGGGGCCCGCGTACCGCGAGAGCGGCAGGTTCTGCTTCATGATCGACAGCATGCTGCCCCAGCTGTCGTTGATGTCGTAGGTGGTGCGCCAGAGCTGGCCCACGTCGCCGGCCCACTCCCAGGGCTTGTTCTCGCCCCACTCGCAGATGCTGTAGACGATCGGCCGGCCGGTGGCCCTGAGGGCGTCGCGCATCGTGATGTAGCGCCCCTTGGCGTCCACGCCTTGGTTGTTGCAGTTGTCGTACTTCAGGTAGTCGACGCCCCAGTCGGCGAACTGCCGTGCGTCGCTGTACTCGTGGCCCAGCGCGCCGGGGAAGCCGCTGCCGTCGCAGGTCCTGGTGCCGGCGCTGGTGTATAGGCCGAACTTCAGCCCCTTGGAATGGACGTAGTCGGCGACGGCCTTGATGCCTTGGGGGAAACGGGCCGGGTCGGGCACCAGCTTGCCGTCGGCGTCGCGCTCGGGCAGTGCCCAGCAGTCGTCGATGTTGACGTACCGGTATCCGGCGTCCTTGAGGCCCCTCTCGACGAATATGTCGGCGATCCCCTTGACCATGGTCTCGTTGAACTCGGCACGGCAGTGGGTGGAGTTCCAGTTGTTGAAGCCCATGGGCGGGGTGAGGGCGAGTCCGTCGCCCGTCACGGAGGCGGCGGGGACCGGGGCTGGGCCTGGGGCGGCAGTCGTGGCGTCGGCGGTGGCCGGCGCGGCGAGCCCTGCGGCCCCCAGCAGTGTGACGGCGGCCAGTGCCGTCAGGGCCCCTCGGGCCCTGGTGGTGCGGGTGGGTAGACGGCGCATTGTTGCGTTCCTCCGTGCTCCTCGCGTGATGAACGGTCATGCCGACGTCATGGCGCGCTTACGGTAGAGCTTGTGTGACTCTGTTGGAAGAGGGTGGCGGTAGTTAGTCGAGAATGAGCCAAACCCCTGGATGGGCGGCGCAGTTGACTGTGGCAATGGGGTCGAGTGTTTGGCTATGTTGAATTGAGGCGCGGGCTGGGGCACGAGGGAAGCGCCCGGTTAGACCGACGTCGCGAGGTGTCGCGACACGCGACTCAAACCTTCAGGGCGGCGGCACATCGTCCGCCCTCTCCGTCCTCCGCCTGCTGCTCCGTCGATCTGAATCTGAAGACGTGGGAGTTCCGCAGGCGAACCGCCGGACCCGCAGCCGGAGGGCGACATTTCGTCCGGCGCCCGGCACATCAGGGGGAACGCGCAGGCAGGAGCCACGAACCCGGTTCGACCAGACCCCGCAAACCGGGCACAGGGCACCGCCCCGTAGTGAGCGCGCGTCGACGCGCACCCGCTCCGCGCGCACGTTCACGGACAGCACCGCGACGTCCGTGACCGACGGGAACGATTGCTCCTTCAGCAGCTCCTTCAGTCGGCGCGGGCTTCTTCCGCGGTCCGACCGCCGGTCCGACGACCGCCCCCAGAGCTCAGCTTCTGTCGAGCTGCGCAGGCCGGTTCGTTCCTGCCTCGGAATGGCCCGGATCTTGGCCGATCCGCCGAGGCGCGGTCGGGTGCTCCCGTGCGCCCGCGGGTCGAGGGCATCCCGCGTACGGCCGTTCTCGGGACGATGCCCGTGGCCGGAAGGACCGGCCCTTCGCGGTAGGTCCGGGATGCGGGACGCGTCAGTACCGGGGTGCCGGCGCCACCGGTCCGAGGTCGGGCTGGTCACGGAGTTCGACGGTGAGGGGCCGGGCGGGGCCGGCGAGGTCCAGGACCAGGATCTCGTTCGTGCCCGCGTGCCACAGGGGTGCCGGGGCGTAGAGGGTGCGCTGGGGGCCCTGTTCGGTGCGCAGGCGGCCGAGCAGGAAGCCGTTGAGCCAGACCAGGGTGCGGTGGCTGTCGGGGACGGCGAGGAAGGCGTCGGCCGGCTGCGGCAGGTCGACCGTGGCGCGGTGGAAGACGGGGCCGTCGGCGGTTACCGCGGCGGGGGGCGTGGACAGTGCGGCCAGGTCGTCGAGGGGGAGCACGCGGACGTCCCAGCCGAACAGGTGCTGGTGGTCCAGCCGCACGCCCGCGATCAGGCCCTTGCGGTCGGCCAGGTGGGGACCGTAGTTGACCCGTCCGAAGGGCTCGACGAGGATCTCCAGTTCCGCACCGCCCTCGGGGACGTCCAGCACGACGGTCGGGTTCGGGTCGTCGCGTTCGAGCACGCCGGCCAGGCGCCCGTCGAGGAAGACCTGGGCCAGGTCCCGGACGCCGTCGACGGTCAGTGTGGCGGGGCCGCCGGGTCCGGTGACACGGTGGCGGTAATGGACGAGCCCGCGGTGGTGGCCGAGCTTCTCCATCGGTTCGGGTACGGGACGGTGCGAGGGTGTGGACAGCTGGTCCAGGCTGTCGCGCAGGGCCGCGACCGGGGTGGCGGGGACCGTCTGCGGGGCGACCCTCGGAAGCTGGGCGGGCAGTTCCCTGTCCGGCAGCTTCACATGGCGGCCGATGACTTCGCGGAAGGCGTGGAACTTCTCGGTCAGCTCGCCGGCCTCGCCGATCGGCGCGTCGTAGTCGTAGCTGGTGATCGTGGGCATGTAGCCCGGCTCGGACAGGGTCTTGCCGGTGTGGTTGGCCCCCGCCCACCAGCCGAAGTTGGTCCCGCCGTGGCCCATGTAGATGTTGACCGAACCCCCGGCGGAGAGGATCCCGTCGAGCGCCTCGGCTGCGTCGGCGGCGTCCCGGACGTGGTGGGGGTCGCCGAAGTGGTCGAACCAGCCGTTCCAGAACTCCATGCAGACCAGCGGGGTGTCAGGCCGGAACGTGGTGAGGGCGGCGAAGGCCTCGTCGGGGCGCGAACCGAAGTTGGCGGTGGCCAGCACCCCGGGAAGGGTGCCGCCGGCGAGCATGCGTGCCTCGGGACCGTCGGACGTGAACAGCAGGCAGTCGATTCCCCGAGCGAGAAGGCCGGCCTTCAGGTGCTCCAGGTAGGCCGCGTCGTTGCCGTAGCTGCCGTATTCGTTCTCGACCTGTACGGCGACGATCGGGCCGCCGCGTGACGTCTGGAGCTCGGCGAGCACGGGGATCAGCTGGTCGAACCACTGGTCCACGGCGGCCAGGTAGGCGGGATCCGAGGTGCGCAGCCGCATCGATTCGTCCGCGAGCAGCCAGGCCGGGAGTCCCCCGAGGTCCCATTCGGCGCAGATGTACGGACCGGGGCGGGCGATCACGTCGAGGCCGAGCGCGTCGGCCTCGCGGATGAACCCGGCGACGTCGTGCCAGCCGCCGAAGCGGGCCGGGCCGGGGGTGGGCTGGTGGAAGTTCCAGGCGATGTAGAGCTCGACGGTGTTGCAGCCCATGGCCTGCAGACGCTGGAGCCGATCGCGCCAGAGCCCGGGGTGGATGCGGAAGTAGTGCACGGCGGCGGAGACCACGCGGTGCTCGTGGCCGCCGCGCAGGAAGCGGTGGCCGTCGACGGTCAGGGGAGGGCGGGTGTTCATGAGGGGTGCTTTCGGTCGTGGTCATGGGCGTGGGGTGCCGGGCACAGCCAGACGGGTGGCAGTGCCCGGCACCCTGTCGGTCACACGTGTGTCAGCGGGTGCCGGCGTCCGTCACGGGTGGCTCCACTGCTGGCTGGCGCCTCCGTCGCAGCGCCGGATCTCCAGCAGGGTGCCGTTGGTCGTGGCGCCGGCGACGGCCCCCAGGCAGCTGCCGGACTCGGCACCCTTGTACGTCTTGGCGGCGGTGTCGTAGGTCCACTGCTGGTTGGCGCCGCCGTTGCAGTTCCACAGTTCGACGCCGGTGCCGTCGGCGGTGCCGTGCCCGATGACGTCCAGGCACTTGCCGAGCGAGCGGATCGTGCCGTCCGCCGCGAAGGCCCAGGTCTGGTTGGCGCCGCCATTGCAGTCCCAGAGCGCGACGCGCGTGCCGTCGGTGGCGTCGCTGTTCGGCACGTCGACGCAGCGGTCGGAGCCCACGCCGGCGATCGGGCCGGAGACGGCGGGTCGGCAGGTCGGCAGGCCGGTGGCCGCGGTGCCGAGGTCGTCGACGACCAGGTTGTCCAGGGTCGCGGCGCCGTTGCTGTCGGTGGCGCTGGTGAGGGACAGGTAGACGTCCCCGCAGTCGCCGACGGTGAAGGAGGTGTCGATGCGGCTGTGCGGGGCCGACCGTACGGGCGGCAGGCTGTCCGTCCAGGGGCCGGTCCACCAGGACGGCACGGGTCCGGGCGCCGGCGCGCCGGTCAGCTTCTCGGTCGTGGTCTGCTCCAGCAGCGTGTCGGTGATCGGGGCGGCGGCGTTCTCGCCGTCGACCTGGAAGCGGTACTGCCCGGCGATGTCGCTCTGGTAGTCCGCCTGCACGCGGTAGGAGTGACCGGGGAGGAAGCGGATCGATCCGGGCCAGGTGCGGAACTGCGGTCCGGCGCCGTTGTTGATGGTTTCGAGCGAGTACGTGCCGCTGATGGTGTCGCGGGTGTAGCCGTCGTGGGCCTCGGAGAGGATCTCGCTCGGCTCGCCGGGCTTGCCGATCAGGAAGGGGCCGAACCCTCCGCCGGTGTTGTGCTCGAAGTCCTCGGTGTAGGTGTGCCCGTCCGCCCGGTGGGTGGCGCCGGGGTCGGCCATGGCGCGTACGTCGGACCAGAGCACGGTGTCACCGCTGTCGGAGCCGGCGTCGGCCATCAGGTGCAGGGTGGCCGTGGTCGCTCCGGCGGGCTGGGTGAACAGCACCTCCAGGCGCTGGAACCGTTGGCCGCTGAACCGGTTGTTCGCGTCGGTCTGGACCGGGGTCGGCCTGTCGATCCAGTTCTCGACCGGGTCGGCGCCGTTTCCGTCGACCCGGAGCGTCGCCTTGCGGGAGCCGGTCACCGAGACGTACGCGGAGGCGGAGTACGTTTGACCCGGTGTCAGGCCGGTCAGCTTCTGGGTGACCTCGCCGTCGTGCGAGCCGGTGATCCGCAGGTTCTGGAAGCCGTTGGAGTCGGTCACGACGGACACGCCGGACGTGTCCCCGGACGTGGAGGCGGACGTCCAGCCGCTGAGGTCGCGGGTGAAGAACTCCCCGTTCTTGACGATCGTGCCGGTGCCGAAGCCCACCGAGGTGGCGGTGTCGGCGCGCCGCACCGGGGCGCCGGTGTTGCTGCCGTCGGCGTACGTGCCGGCCGTCGGTACGGAGACCGGGGTGCCGGGGTAGATCACGTACGGCGTGTTCGGGTCCAGGTCGAGGGTGACCCGGCCGCCGCTGACCGTGATCTGCGCACCCGCGTCCTTGCCGGTGTCGGAGAGCTTGTACAGGGTGACCGAGCTCTGACCGGACCAGGCCTTGGGCAGCGTCCAGGTCCGTGACTCGGCCGTGTCGTTCCAGGCGTAGATCTTCTGCTGGCCCTGCGGGGACCAGGGGAGGAAGAACTTGTCGCCGTCGCGCTCCAGGGCTCCGTCGCGCCAGATCTGCGGCGAGGCGCCGTTCATCCGGGTGGAGACACCGCCGGTGAACGTGATGGCGCCGTCCTTCCAGTCGGTGATCCGGAAGTGCTGCAGGTACTTGGTCGGCAGGTTGTTGGTGAAGACCTGGGCGATCTCCTTGTTCACCGAGTGCTGGCTGTGCCAGCCCATGAACGAGGCCTTGTTCTGCACGCCGGCCAGCATCGGCTCGCTGTTGTTGATCCAGGCGTCCATGTCGTGGTTGTAGACGAAGCGCAGGATCCGGCTGTTGATGCCCACGTCGTCGTACTCGGCCGAGTCGTGGTACCAGGACACGTACGGGAACATGTACGTCGGGAACTCGGTGTAGATCGGCAGTCCGTGCCGCGCGACGACGTTCGCCTCCTTCCAGGCGTTCCAGTTGACGCTGTCCTGCTGGAAGAACGCGTCGCTGTAGACGAAGCCCAGGTTGGGGACCTCGTGCACCAGGGCGGCGATCCGCTCGGCGTAGTCGCCGCTCGCGAGGTCCTTCCCGGTGTCGAGGCCGAAGGCGGTGTCTCCCCAGATGTACGGGGGCGCGGGGTTGGTCGGGTCGTACGTCTTGTCCCAGCGGAAGGCCTTGCTGCGCGGCGCCTGGCCGACATCGCTGATGTGGACGCCGACGATGGCGTTGTAGGCCGCGGCGCCGTCGACGACGGTGTTGATGTCGGCGAGACCGCCGGCGGCGGTGTTGTAGTGACCTGCGTAGTCGGGGTGGCCGGCGTCGTGGCCCTCGTCCTGATAGCCCTTCAGCTCGATGGACTGGCCGAGACCGTCGGTGTGGAGCGCCATCTTCTTGATGTCGTCGAGGGTCTTGACGAAGGGGTTCTGCGCCTGGGAGACGAAGTTCATCGCGATCTGGGAGACCACGTTGTTCTTCGTCTGGGCCGCCTGCTCCGGCTCGGTCATGATCTGCCGGTAGGCGACGGCCGCGTCCTGCCAGTCGATGCCGGGGGTGCCATTGGCGTCCCCGGTCAGGACGACCTTCGCCTCCGGCAGGGCGACGACCTTGCCGTCCGGACCACGGTAGGTCCACAGGTCCGAGCCGATGGCCGTCGTGTTGACGCCGGCGGAGCCGGTGGTGCGCACCAACAGGTTGCCGCCGCGGTTCGGGTCCACCGGGTCGCCGAAGGAGGTCAGAGAATTGCTCGTGATGCCGGCCGCGATCGTCGAGTCCGCGACCAGGGCGATGGCCTTGTGCAGCGGTGCGGGGTCCGTCGGCAGCGAGGACACGGCGGCGATGGTGTCCATGTCGGGGCCGGGTGCGTAGTAGGTCTTGTACACCGACGCGTCGGCCACCTGCGCGCCGGGCCGGTCGCCTCGGATCGACAGCAGGTTCAGCCCCGGTATCGCGAGGGTGGAGACCTTCGTCGCGCCGGTCTCGGTGACGCCCGTGACCTTCCAGGACAGGACGGATCCCGACACCGACACCCGGACGTTCAGCGTGACGTCGATCGAGGGGAAACCGAGCACGTAGTCGACGTGATCGGGGGTGATCGTGGACGTCACGGTGGGTGTGAAGGCGGTGCCGTTGACGCTGACCTGGGGCGTAGCACCGGTGTTGCCGGGCAGGGTGCCCCTGCCCAGCCGGTACTGGAGCACCTGGGGGAACGCGGTGTCGACCGTGGCCGTCAGCTGTCCGGAACGGATGGCCGCGGTGGCGGCCGTCGCCGTCGGCCCGGCTGCGGCGGGGACGGTACCGCCGAGGGTGAGCAGAGAGGCACTGAGAAGTACGGCGCACGTGGCCCGGGCGCGTGGGCGATCCATGGCTTGCCCTTCTACGGAATGGGGCTTCGGGTGGGTGGGGGCTGTTACTTGACGGCGCCCGCGGTGAGACCGCTGCGCCAGAAGCGCTGCAACGAGACGAAGGCGATGAGCAGCGGGACCAGGGAGACGAACGCCCCGGTGATCGGAAGCATCGGCGGCACACCGTTCGCGAACTCCGACCGCCACTGGACCAGGCCGACGGTGACCGGCAGCTTCGAGGCGTCGTTGAGCATGAGCGCGGGCAGCAGGTAGTTGTTCCAGACGCTCACGAACTGGAACAGGAAGACCGTCACCAGCGCCGGCGTCATCACCGGCAGCGCGATGCGGAAGAAGGCCCGCTGCTCACCGGCACCGTCCATGCGCGCGGCCTCCAGCAGTTCGTCGGGGACGGACGCCGACGCGTAGATGCGGGAGAGGTAGACCCCGAAGGGGCTGACGAAGCTGGGGAGCAGGACCGCCCAGTACGTGTCGGTGAGCTGCAGCTTGGCCAGCATGAGGAACAGCGGCAGGGCGAACATCGGTGCCGGGATCAGCACGGAGGCCAGGATCACGTTGAAGATCGCTTCGCGACCGCGGAACCGGTACTTGGCCAGGGCGAAGCCGGCCATGACCGAGAGGAGCGTACTGACGGCCGCGCCGAGCAGGCTGTAGAGCGCGCTGTTGGCCAGCCAGGAGGAGAAGGCCCCGTCCTGGAAGGAGAAGACGCGGCTGAGGTTGCCGCCCAGGTCGAAGTGGGAGAACCAGAGCGGGCTGCCCCGGTAGAGGTACCCCTCGCCCTTGGTCGCCGAGACGAACAGCCACCAGAGCGGGACCAGGGTGTAGAGGGTCATCAGGCCCAGCAGGGCGTTGACGACCAGGCGGGCGGGGAGGGGGCTGCGGGTGGCCATCGGGCTGCGGCTGGTGGTCATGCGTCGGCCATCCTTCGCTGGGCGAACTTCAGGACCCCGAAGGAGAGGACCAGCGTCACGAGCGCCAGCAGAACCGATTCGGCGGCAGCCAGGTTCGGGTTCGCCTGCGAGGCGTTGAGGGTGGTGTTCATGATCGGGCTGAACTTGCTGGAGGCGCCGGGGATCCGGGCGGCGGCGAGCACGGCCGGCTCGGTGTAGAGCTGGGCGGTGCCGATGACGGAGAACACCGTGGTGAGGACCAGGGCGGGCCGTACCAGGGGGATCTTGACGTACCAGGCCAGGCGCCAGCCGGTGCAGTTGTCGAGCGTGGCGGCCTCGATCACCTCACCGGGAACGGCCTGGAGCGCCGAGTAGATGATCAGCATGTTGTAGCCGGTCCACCCCCAGGTGATCATGTTGCCGATCGACACCGGGATCCAGCCGGCCGACAGGAAGTCGGTGTGGATGCCGAGGGCGGACAGCGGACCGGTGAACGGCGAGATGTCCTTCACGAGGAGGAACGACCACATCACGGCGGCGATCGCGCCCGGGAGGGCGTACGGCAGGAAGAACGTCAGCCGGAACGTCTTCTTGAACCGGGCGGAACGCGAGTCGAGCAGCAGCGCGAGCGCGAGGGCCAGCCCGAGCATCACCGGCACCTGGACGACACCGAGCAGCGCGACCCTGCCGAGCGAAGCGGTGAAGTCGGCGTCGTGGAGGGCGTCGAGGAAGTTGTCGAAGCCGGCGAACCGTGTGGTCTGCGCGCCGCCGAACAGACCCTCACGGCGCACCGTGAAGAAGCTCTGGTAGATCGCGTATCCGATCGGCGCGAGCATCATGGCGGCGAACAGGAGGCCGAACGGCGCCAGGAACCCCGCGGCGTTCAGCGCGGTCCGGTGGCGGTGGCGGCGGCCCGGCGCGGCCGACGCGCGCGGCGGCGCCGGTGTCAGAGGTGGTGCCGGTACGGGAGGTGGTGCGGTCTGGGCGCTCATGGTGTTCGTTCCTCGACGCGGTTGCGGTGCGGACGGGGGACCGGCTCCGCGGCGCCGCGCCCCGGGCGGCGCCGCGGAGTCTCCCTCGGGCGATCTGCGCTTTTCTGGGCGTCAGTTGCCGCTCACGGAGAGGCCCAGGCTCTTGATCTTGTCGATCGTCTTCTGCTGGACGACGGTGGTGGCCTGGGCGTAGCCGCCCTTGCCGATCGCGTCCGTGTAGTCGGCCTCGATCTGGCCGAACGTCGGCCCGGCCACCCAGGTGGAAGGGGTGTTCGCCGCGGACTGCTTGAAGACGTCGTAGATCTTCTGCCCACCGAAGTAGGGGTCGCCCTGGGAGAGCAGCGGGTGGTCGAGACCGGCCTTCGAGGCGGGGTACAGGCCGCCGACGGTGATGCCGGTCCCGATCGCCTCCTTGTCCCCCGAGAGGAACGCGGCGAACTGTTCGGCCTGCTCGGGCGTCTTGCAGCCGGTCAGTACGGAGGTGGCGGAACCGCCCGAGTTCGCACTGGCCTTGTCGCCCGAGGCCCAGGTCGGCATCGGGGCCACGGCCCACTTGCCGGCGAGGTCCTTGAGGTCCCCCTTGATGCCCGCGGCGGCCCAGGAGGCGTTCACGAAGGTCATGACCTTGCCGGCCTCCGATGCCTTGTTGAAGGTCGGGTCCCAGGCGTTGCCGTTGTTCATCACCAGCTTCCGGTCCTTCAGACCCTGCCAGTACGTGGCGACCTGCTGGGTGCCCGGATTGTCGATGGCGACCTTCCAGGAACCGCCCGACGTGCCGAACCAGGACTTGCCGGTCTGCCAGGTCAGGGCGGACATGTCGTAGGCGTCCTGGGGCGCGGTGCCGAAGGCGACGCTCGGGTCGGCCTTGTGGACGGCGGCTGCGTCGGCGGCGTACTCCTCCCAGGTCGTGGGAGGCTTCGCGATGCCGAACTTCTTGAACAGGTCGGTGCGGTAGTACAGCGCCATCGGCCCGGTGTCCACGGGGATGCCGTACACCTTGCCACCGGCCGAGGAAGCGGCGACGGCCCAGTCCAGGTACGTGCCGGTGTCCCCGGAGGCGTACGGGGTGATGTCCATCAGCGCGTTCTTGACCAGCATCGACGGGATGTCGCTGTAGGCGACCTGGGCCAGACAAGGGGCCTTGCCGGCGGTGATCGCGTTGGTCATCTGGTCGTAGCCGCCCTTGGCACCGGACGGGATCTGCTTGAACGTCACCTTGATGTCGGGGTGGGCGGCGTTCCACTGGGCGGTGATCTTGTCGTAGCCGGGGGCCCAGCCCCAGAACTCCATGGACACCGGCCCCTTGGGGGACGAGTCGCCGGGGGAGTCGGGGCCGGAACAGCCGGTCCCCATCAGGGCCAGAGAAAGGGCTGCTGCGGCGGCTGCGGATCTGTGCGTGAACGTGCGCATGGCTTTCCTCGTGAACGACGTGATGAGAAGAGCGGGAGGGGTGGACCGGACGGGCTTCCGATTGGCCCATTCAAGTCCCGTGGAATCTGCGATCTCGTGGAATCCGTGAAGGATTATTCAGCCCTTTATGGAGGGCTGGTCAATACCCTTTCCAAGGGTTTTCCTGTGCCCTTTCCTGTGCCTGATCCAGGGCATGCTGCGCAGGCCGTCGCTCTCGAATTGATTCTTCGTCGAGAGGCGGCACGGTCGGGTGGACCGGGTAAGGAATTCAGTCGCGAATGGCTAAGGTGACCGACGGCTGGCGTCGAGTGTTCTTTCCCTTGCGTGCGGCGGTACCCGGTGCGGGAGCCGCACGGGGGAGGCAAGGAGTGGGGCGGCCTCTCAGGACAGTCGGGCGCGGACGCTCTCCCTGATCACCAGGCAGGCAGCACCCCGCGCCCACAACGTCTCGCTGGCCTCGTCGACCTTGATCACGCAGTCGCGGGCGGCCGTGGAGACGGCATGTCGTTCCAAGGCCGCGGTCATCGCCGGTCCGAAGTGCTCGTACGCCACGACGCCCTCTCCCGCGATCACGATCAGACCGGGGTTGAGCAGATTGCACAGGCAGGCCAGGCCGCGCCCGAGGGCGTCGCCGGCGACGGAGAACGCGTGGAGCGCGGCCCGTCGGTCGATCTCCGTGCCCGACCGCGCGAACTCCGCCACCGCGTCGTAGTCGGCATCCGGCCGGCCGCCGGCCTCCTGGAACAGGCGAAGCACCGCGTCGGAGGATGCCAGGGCCTCCACGCAACCCCGGTTGCCGCAGGCGCAGTCGGGGCCGTTCGGCTCGATCGGCAGATGCCCGAACTCGACGGCCAGTCCGCCGGCCCCGGAGTGGAGGACTCCATGGAGCATCAGTCCACCGCCGATGCCCCGCCCGACGGAGATCACGGCGAAGGAGTCGACCTCCCTCCCCTCTCCGAACCAGCGCTCGGCGATCACCAGGGCGTTGACGTCGTTGTTCACCACCACCGGAAGTCCGGTCGCCTCGCTCAGCGGAGCCGCGACGGCGACGTCCGTCCAGCCCAGGCGAACCGCCGAACGGCACACGCCGGCGGCCGCGTCGACGTGGCCGCCCACGCCGACCCCGATGCCCAGGACCTTCGCGTCACCGGTCCGCGCCTCGGCGATGAGCCGGGCCGTCAGGTCCGCGGCCACCGAGAGCACATGGGCCGGCTCCAGGGACGTGAGTGAACGCTCCATGCGGAGCAGCGGGCGGGCGCCGAGGTCGGTGAGCACGGCCGCGACGTGGGTGCGCGCGATCTGGATCCCGACGACCAGGTGCTGTTCGGTGTTGACCCGAAGCAGGCGCTGGGGGCGACCGAGCCCGGTCGCGCTCTGCTGTCCGGTCTCGCTCAGATAGCCGCCCTCGATCAGCGGCGTGAGCAGCCGGGTCACGGTGGACGGGGACAGTCCGAGCCGTTGTGCGATCACCGTGCGTGAGACCGGGCCCGAGGTGAGTACCTGGGCGAAGATCTCGGCTCCTGTCTGATCCGGGACCAGAGCCGTCGGCGTGGTCACGTCACATCCCTCCCTGGCATCCCCATGACATCTCAGTGTTGCCGCGAGTCTGGCGTAGATACTTTCTTGCGTCAAGAAAAGAAGTGAAGGGAATCGCGGGCCCCACCGGTGCGGCGTCCCTGGTGGCGTCTCGGCGCGGGAGGGCCGCGGGGACGGACGGCAGCGCCCGAGCGGTGCGGTAGGACGGGGCACGGTCATCAGGGCGGCGTGACAAGTCCCCGCCGACGAGACCGAAGGGCACGCACGCCGGGACCCGGCCACGCACCCCGGGGACACCCCCAGTTCGTCGAGTCCGGCTTCATCGAGTCGGGAAGCTTCGCCTCGAACAGCTCGTCGAGCCTCATCGTCGGCAGGACGTGGTCCTGGTCGGCGGCACCGGCCGGGCAGCGCGGCGACAGCGGCCGGTGTCACGACCGTCGCCGCAAGGCGCCTGTGGCTGCTTGCTCTTGGGCGGTTCCCGTGGCCCCTCGGCCCTCTCCAGTGCCTCGGAAGGGACTCGTCCGTCGCCCCTGGGAGGCGGGAGGGCCGCCGGCAGTGCCGGGCCGCGGCCAGGGGGCTGCGGACATCACCCGCCGAAGAAGACGCCGACGCCGCCCGAACCCGGCTTGGCGAGAACCTGACAGGTTTCCGCGCGTCACCGGAAGGGCGAGACGGGCTGGAAGTCGGTTGGACAGCCCTGCCGGCCGTCCACAGCGCTCGCGCCACAGCGTGTGCCCGACGCGGTCGCTCAGTCGTCGATGGATCCCAGCGAGTCGTCGTCCAGGCCGGCTGCCAGCCACTGCTCGACGGCGCTGATGTGGGTGGTCGCGGTGGAGACGGCGAGCAGCGTGTCCCGTGCCTCCAGTGCGCGGAGGATCTCCTCGTGGTCCCTGTGGGCGTTCTCCAGGGCGTGGCTGGTCCGGCTGCCGCGCATGATGCGCACGCGCTGGGTACGGGTGGAGAGCACGGACAGCAGCATGGACAGCACCGGGTTGCCGACGGCTTCGACGATCCTGAGGTGGAAGGCGATGTCGTGGGCGACGAACTCCTCGACGGTGGCCGCGGAGCGGCACTGGTCGAGGAGGTGCCGCAGTTCCGTCAGATCGTCCGGTTGCAGCAGGGCGGCGGCGAGTCCGGTGGCCTGCGGTTCGAGAAGCCTGCGGACCTGGAGCAGCTGCAGGGCGGTCTGCCCCTGGGAGACGTCGGCCGCGAAGGAGAGGCTCTCCAGGAGCAGGTGCGGCTCCAGGCTGGAGACGTACGTGCCGTCGCCCTGCCGGGTGATCAGGATCCGCATGGCGGTCAGAGCCCGGACGGCCTCGCGCAGCGAGCTGCGGGACAGGCCGAGCTGTTCGGCGAGGACCTCTTCCTTCGGAAGGCGGGAGCCGGGTGCGAGTTCTCCGGTGACGATCATCGCCTTGATCTTGTCGATGGCCTCGTCGGTCAGTGCCACGAGCGTGTCTCCAAGCCGGGTGTGTACGGGGTGGCGGCTCCGCCCGCTGCTGGGCCGGGCGGAGCCGTTCGTGGGGTGAGGCTATTCCTGCTTCTCGCCGGAGGCGAAGCGGGAGATGACCAGGGCGACGATGATGATGAGGCCGTTGAGGAACTGGTTCCACAAGGGCGGTACCCCCGCCAGCGTCATGACGTTGACGACGAGCTGGAGGGTCAGTACACCCGTCAGGGCACCGAAGACCGACCCCTTGCCGCCGTTGAGGCTCACGCCGCCGATGACGGTCGCCGCGAACACCTGGAAGATCCAGCCGCTGCCCTGGGTCGCGGAGATGGAGCCGTAGTGGCCGCTGTAGAGGATGCCGGCGAACGCGGCGAGCACACCGCCGACGACGAGGGCGATCCACACGATCCGTTCGACGCGGATGCCGGCGGTGCGGGCCGCCTCGGGGTTGCCGCCGATGGCGTAGAGGGCCCGGCCGTGCCGCAGCCAGGCCAGCGCGCTGCCACCGATGGCGAAGAGCGCCGCGCAGACCCAGATCGCGGCGGGTACGCCGAGCCAGGACGCCTTGCCCAGATAGGTGAACGACGGCGGCAGGTCGATGATGGACTGGCCCTCGGACAGCGCGACCTGGAGGCCGCGCAGCATGGTGAGGGCCCCCAGCGTCACGATGAAGCCGTTGAGGCGCAGCTTGAGGATCAGGAATCCGTTGACGGCGCCGATCAGCGCGCCGACGAGCAGGCACAGGGGGACGGCCGTCCACTCGGGAAGGAGCCCGAGACCGCTGAACCGGCCTCCGCTGGTGGGCAGGACCAGCCAGACGGCGACGAGGGGAGCGACACCGATGGTCGACTCCAGGGAGAGGTCCATCCGCCCGCAGATCAGGATGAACGTCGTGGCGAGGACGAGCAGGCTCAGCTCGGTGGACTGCTGGGCGACGCCGATGAGGTTGTCGGCGGTGAGGAAGGCCGGCGAGACGATGAATCCGATCAGGCCGAGCACCAGGATGGCGGGGACGAGGGACAGCTCGCGGAAGCGGCCGAGGTCGACGCGGCGGCGCACGGGGTCCGCTGCGGCCGGCTCCGTCGCGCTCGTCGCGGGCTCGGTGAGATCTGTGGTGGCGGACATGACTACCTTCCGTGCTTGTCGGTGCCGGACGCAGGGGATGCGGTGCCGGGGGCGGCGACGCCCTCGATCGCGGCGACGACGTCCTCGTCCTTCCAACCGCGCGGGAACTCGGCGACCACCCGTCCGTGGAACATGACGACGACCCGGTCGCACACCTTGAGGTCGTCGAGCTCGTCGGAGACGATCAGCGCGGCCTTGCCGCTGTCGGCGACCTGTCGGATCCTGCCGAGCAGGAACTCCTTGGATTTGACGTCGACACCGTTCGTGGGCCGGATGGCCACCAGGACGTGGGGGTCGGTGGCGAGGGCGCGCGCGACCACGACCTTCTGCTGGTTGCCACCGGAGAGGGCGGAGACGGGGGTGGCGGCGCCCGGGGTCTTGATGTCGAGATCCCGGATCATGCGCTGGGCGAAGACCTTCGTCCGGGAGGGCAGTACCGTGCCGAACGGGCCGAGCTGATCGGTGACGGTGAGCGTCGCGTTCTCCGCCACGCTGCGGTCGTTCACCAACCCCTGGAGATGGCGGTCCTCGGGGACCAGACCGACCCCGGCGGCGAGGGCGGACGGCACGCTGCCGGTGCGTACGGTCCTGCCGCCGGCCGAGATCCTGCCGCCCCTGGCGCGATGCAGACCGGCGACGGCCTCGCCCACCTGCACGTTGCCGCTGGCCGCTGAACCGGCGAGCCCCACCACCTCGCCCGAGCGGACCGAGAGCGACAGCTCCTCGCAGGCACCGGACAGCGTCAGCGCGTCGATCGTCAGCAGTTCCGCCGAGTCGGCCGTCACCGCCGGAGCCCTGCCCTCGGCCACGGGCGTGACGGAGGCGGACTCGCCGGTCATGGCCTCGACCAGCGCTTGGTGGCCGAGCTCGGCCACCGGCGCGGTGAGGACGTGCGCCGCGTCGCGGTAGACCGTGACGGTGCTGCAGAGGTCGTACACCTCTTGCAGGTGGTGGGAGATGAAGAGGAAGGCGACGCCCTGCTCCTGGAGGTCGCGGAGCTTGTCGAAGAGGCGGCCGATGCCACGGGCGTCGAGCTTGGCGGTCGGTTCGTCGAGGATGATGAAGCGGGCGCCGAAGGACAGTGCCCGGGCGATCTCGACGAACTGCCGCTGCTCGACGGTGAGGTCCTTCGCCCGTGCGGCGGGGTCGACTTCCACCCCGTACTCGCCGAGCAACTCCTCCGCGCGGACCCGGAGCTGCTTCCATCGGATGCGCCGCAGCGGTCCGGCGCTCTGCCGGTTGAGGAAGAGGTTCTCGGCGACCGTGAGGTCGCCGATGACCGTGGAGTGCTGGTAGACGCAGGCGACGCGGGACCGCCAGGCGTCGATGTCGCCGAGGGCGGGTGCCGGTGCGCCCGAGAAGCGCAGGGATCCGGTGTCGGGTCGCTGGAGTCCGGTGAGGACGGACACGAGCGTCGACTTGCCGGCGCCGTTGCGTCCGACCAGGGCGTGCGACTCGCCCGCCGCGACGCTGATGCGGGCGTCGCGCAGGGCGACGGTCGCGCCGAACCGTTTGGTGATGCCGGTGGCCTCGGCCACCGGGGCCGGATGCCCGGGGCCCGTCGCCGGGGCGGTCGCGGTGTCCGCCATGGTGGATACCGTCCTTCGTGTGCGGATGCCGGGGTGCTGGGGAACGCGGGGAGCGGTGCGGGGAGAGGGCGATGTCACCCTCTCCACCGCGGGTGTCGGCGGTCAGCCGACGTTGTTGCCCCACAGGGCCTTGTCCTCGACGTTCTCCTTGGTCACCAGCGGAGCGGGCAGCTGGTCCTCCAGGCCGTTCGGGATCTTGACGATGGTGGAGCCGTGGTCCGTCGCACCCGGCTGGAAGGTCTTGCCCTCGGTCGCTGCCTTGGCGTAGTACAGCGCGTACTTGGCGTAGAGGTCGGCGGGCTGGGAGACGGTGGCGTCGATCTGCCCCTTGCGGATCGCGTCGAACTCCTGCGGGATGCCGTCGTTGGAGATGATCGAGATGTGGCCCTTCGCGCCGGCCGGCTTCAGCAGCCCCTTCTGCTCCAGGAGTGCCAGCGTCGGCTGCAGGAAGACGCCGCCGGCCTGCATGTAGATGCCGTTCAGATCCGGGTTCTGGGCGAGCAGCGACTGGAGCTTCGCGGAGGCCACGTCGCCCTTCCAGTCGGTGGGCAGCTCGAAGACCTTGATCTTCGGGAACTTCGTCTTCATGCACGCGGCGAACGCCTCGGAGCGGTCGCGCCCGTTGATGGAGTCCAGGGCGCCCTGCAGTTCGGCGACCTTGCCCTCGCCGGTCAGCTGCTTGCCGAGGAACTCGCAGGCCTTGGTGCCGTACGCCCGGTTGTCGGCCCGGACCACCATGTAGACGTCGCCCTTGTCCGGCCGGGTGTCGACGCTGACCACCGGGATCTTCGCCGCCGACAGGGTGTCGAGGGTCGAGGCCACGGCTCCGGTGTCCTGGGGCGCCATGACGACGGCCTTGGCCCCGGTGTTCTGGAACACCTGCACGTTGGCGACCAGCTTGGTGACGTCGTTCTGCGAGTTGCTCAGGGGCAGCGTGTGGACACCTCCGGACGCGATGTCCTTGTTCAGGTACTGCGCGTAGGAGTTCCAGAAGTCGGAGTCGGAGCGCGGCAGGTCGATGCCGATGGCGGGCTTGCCGCTGCCGGAGGCGGCCGAGTCCGCGCCCTCGCGGTTGCACGCGGTGGCGAGGGACAGCGCCGCGAGGACGGCGACGGCTGCCGTGGCGGTGGAACGGGTGCGAGCGAGCTTCATGACCGTGTTCTCTCCTGAGCCGGGGCGGGGGAGCCGCAGAGCGAGGGTGGGAGGTGGCGGATTCGCCTGCCGGGGAGGGCGAGCCCGCCGTCCGGGCGGAGGGCGGCCCGGCGCGTGGCGTGCGGGACCGTGCCCGGGGAAAGGCACGTGAGGTCCAGCCGGTGGCCGAGGCTTCGGAGGCGAGTGGATGCGGAGGCACCTCGTATTCCTCCGATGTATCCCGGACGTCGAGGACGTTACGACGGTGTTGCCGACGTTGACAAGGGTCCGCTCACAACGATTTACCGGACGTCAGGCCTGGAGTTCCGAGATACATCGGATGTATCCGTTGCGGGTCCCGCCTCCTTGTGTCTACAGTCGCGCTGCCGCCATACCTCCGACGACCGTGTCCGAAGCCTGAGGACGCGGGCCGTCGAAGACACCTGCGGTCGACCTCCTCGACGAACCAGCCATGGCAAGGGAGTTATCCTGTGAAACTGCTACGTGTCGGTGCCCCCGGTGAGGAGCGGCCCGCCGTCCGCACCGACGACGGCCGGCTGCTCGACCTCTCCTCCGTGGCCTCCGACATCGACGGCGCCTTCCTCGCCTCGGGCGGTCTCGACCGGGCTCGTACGGCGCTGGCGGAGGGATCGCTGCCCGAGCTGGACCCGGAAGGACTACGCATCGGGGCACCCGTCGCCCGCCCCGGCAAGGTCGTCTGCGTCGGCCTGAACTACCGGGACCACGCCGCCGAGACCGGCGCGCCGCTCCCCTCGCGACCGGTCGTGTTCATGAAGGACCCCGGCACGGTCGTGGGCCCGTACGACGAGGTGCTGATCCCCCGCCGCTCGGTGAAGACGGACTGGGAGGTCGAACTCGCCGTCGTCATCGGCCGCCGGGCGCGCTACCTCGACGGGCCGGCCGCCGCGCGAGCCGTGATCGCGGGATACGCGGTCAGCCACGACGTGTCGGAGCGCGAGTTCCAACTGGAGTACTCGCCCCAGTGGGACCTGGGCAAGTCCTGCGAGACCTTCAACCCCCTCGGCCCCTGGCTCGTCACCGCAGACGAGGTCGGAGACCCCCAGAACCTCGGACTCCACCTCAGCGTCAACGGTGTGAAGCGGCAGGACGGCCACACCGGCGACATGATCTTCCCGGTCGACCACATCGTGTCGTACCTCAGCCAGTACATGGTCCTGGAGCCGGGCGACGTCATCAACACGGGCACGCCCGCCGGCGTGGCCCTCGGCCTGCCCGGCACCCCCTTCCTGACTCCCGGCGACACCGTCGAGCTGTCCGTCGACGGGCTCGGCAGCCAGCGCCAGACCTTCGGCCAAGCGTGAAAGGCACCCCCTTGACTGCAACTCCCGCCCGGATCACCGCGGTCGACACCTTCGACATCCGCTTCCCGACCTCACGGGAGCTGGACGGCTCGGACGCGATGAACCCGGACCCCGACTACTCCGCCGCCTACCTGATCCTGCGCACCGACGCGACCGACGGGCTCGAAGGACACGGCTTCACCTTCACCATCGGACGCGGCAACGACGTCCAGGTCGCCGCCGTCGACGCGCTGCGGCACCACGTGGTGGGACGCCCCGTGGCGGAACTGTGCGCCGACCCGGGCTCCCTCAGCCGTGACCTGATCGGAGACAGCCAGCTGCGCTGGCTCGGCCCCGAGAAGGGCGTGATGCACATGGCGATCGGCGCCGTCGTCAACGCCGTGTGGGACCTCGCCGCCAAGCGCGAGGGCAAGCCGCTGTGGCAGCTGCTCGCCCACGCCGAGCCGGAGTGGCTGGTCTCCCAGGTCGACTTCCGCTACATCGCCGACGCCCTCACACCCGAGGAAGCCCTCCACCTCCTCAGCGAGGGGCGCGCAGGGATCGCCGAACGCGAGGCGGCGCTGCTGGAACGCGGCTACCCCGGCTACACCACGTCCCCGGGCTGGCTCGGCTACTCCGACGACAAGCTCACCCGGCTCGCCCGGCAGGCGGTCGCGGACGGCTTCACCCAGATCAAGCTCAAGGTCGGCGCCGACCTCGACGACGACATCCGACGACTGCGCACCGCACGTGCCGCCGTCGGCGCCGGCATCCGCATCGCCATCGACGCCAACCAGCGGTGGAACGTGAACGAGGCGATCGACTGGACCGGCGCCCTCGCCGAATTCGACCCGTACTGGATCGAGGAGCCCACCAGCCCCGACGACATCCTCGGCCACGCGACGATCCGCAAGGCCGTGACACCGGTGAAGGTCGCCACGGGCGAGCACGTCCAGAACCGTGTCGTCTTCAAGCAGCTCCTGGAAGCCGGCGCCATCGACGTCCTCCAGATCGACGCCGCCCGGGTGGGAGGCGTGAACGAGAACCTCGCGATCCTGCTGCTCGCAGCCAAGTCCGGTGTGCCGGTCTGCCCGCACGCCGGCGGGGTGGGGCTGTGCGAGCTGGTGCAGCACCTGTCGATGTTCGACTACCTCGCACTGTCCGGCACCACGGAGAACCGCGTGATCGAATACGTCGACCACCTCCACCAGCACTTCACCGACCCCGTGGTGATACGCGACGGCCACTACGCCGCGCCGCTCGCCCCCGGCTTCTCCGCCGCCATGCGGGCGGAGTCCATCGCCGAGTACCGCTACCCGGACGGAACGTTCTGGGTCGCCGACCGCACCGGACAGGAGAACGCGGCATGACCGAGCTGTCAGGCCTCAGGGCCGTCGTCACCGGCGGCGCTTCCGGCATCGGACTGGCCACGGCCCGCGCGCTGGCCGCGCGCGGCGCGGCGGTCGCCGTGCTCGACCTCGACCCGGCCGGCGTGCCCGAACCGGTGCTCTCCCTCAAGGCCGACGTCGGGGACGACGCCTCGGTACGCACGGCTGTGGACACCGCCGCCGCGCGACTGGGCGGGATCGACATCCTCGTCAACAACGCGGGCATCGGCGCCGCCGGGACCGTCGAGGACAACGACGACGAGCAGTGGCACCGCGTCCTGGACGTCAACGTCGTCGGCATGGTCCGCACCACCAGGGCCGCCCTGCCTCATCTGCGCCGATCCGCACACGCCGCCGTCGTCAACACCTGCTCCATCGCGGCCACCGCCGGGCTGCCGCAGCGGGCCCTGTACTCCGCGAGCAAGGGCGCCGTACTGTCCCTGACCCTCGCCATGGCCGCGGACCACGTCCGCGAGGGCATCCGGGTCAACTGCGTCAACCCCGGCACCGCCGACACGCCCTGGGTGGGCCGGCTCCTGGAAGCCGCCGAGGACCCCCGGGCCGAGCGCGCCGCCCTCGAAGGCCGCCAGCCCATGGGCCGACTGGTCACGGCCGAGGAGGTGGCGGCTGCCATCGTGTACCTCGCCGGTCCCGCCGCGGCCAGCGTCACCGGCACCGCACTCGCGGTCGACGGCGGCATGCAAGGACTGCGCCTGCGCCCGGCGGTCCGCCAGTGAGGACCACCACCGCGGGCGGCGATGCCCGCCGGGGCTCACGCCTGGCGCTGGGCTGCGCCGCCCTCGGCAACCTCTACGAGCCGGTGAGCGACGAGACGGCCCGCGCCACCGTCGACGCCGCCTGGGACGCCGGCGTCCGCACCTTCGACACCGCACCCCACTACGGTCTGGGCCTGTCGGAGCGGCGCCTGGGGGCGGCCCTGCACGGCCGCCCCCGAGACGCGTACACCCTCTCCACCAAGGTGGGCCGCCTCCTCGTGCCCGACGCCGAGGGCCGCGCCGGCGACGACCTCGCCCACGGCTTCGCCGTTCCGGCGACCCACCGTCGAGTCTGGGACTTCAGCGCCGACGGGGTGCTGCGCTCCCTGGAGGCGAGCCTGGACCGCCTCGGCCTCGACCGTGTCGACCTCGCCCTCCTGCACGATCCTGACGACCACGCCGAGCAGGCCCTGCGCGAGGCGTACCCGGCCCTTGAGCGGCTGCGCGCCGAAGGCGTGGTCGGGGCGATCGGCGTCGGGATGAACCAGTCCGCGCTGCCCGCCCGCTTCCTGCGCGAGACCGACATCGACGTGGTCCTCCTCGCCGGCCGCTACACCCTGCTCGATCAGGACGGGCTCGGCGAGCTGCTGCCGGAGGCGGCCGCCCGCGGTCGTGACGTGATCATCGGAGGCGTACTCAACTCCGGCCTGCTCACCGATCCGAGACCGGGTGCCACGTATGACTACGCGCCCGCCCCGCAGCCTGTGCTCGACCGTGCCCTTCGGCTCCTGGCGATCACCGGACGCCACGGCGTCCCGCTGCGCGCCGCCGCCCTTCACTTCCCGTTCGGTCACCCCGCCGTCGCAAGCGTCCTGACGGGCGCACGGTCCCCCGAGGAGGTGCGCGACACCGTGGAGCAGCTGCGCCGGCCGGTCCCGGACGCGCTGTGGGACGAACTGCGCGCCGAGGGTCTCCTCGCGGCGGGTGTCCCCGTTCCCCACGCCGCACCGTCGAAGGAGGAGTCATGAGGGTCGCCCTGCACACCAGGGTCCGCGCCGACCGCGTGGAGGAGTACGAGGCGGCGCACCGCGAGGTGCCCGAGGAGCTGACCGACGCCATCCGCGCCGCCGGCGTGAGCGAGTGGACGATCTGGCGCAGCGGCACCGATCTGTTCCACGCACTCGAGGTCGACGACTACGCGGCGATGATCGCCACGCTCGGGAGGCTGCCCGTCAACATCGCCTGGCAGGCGCGGATGGCGGGACTCCTGGACGTCGCCCACGACTACTCCGCCGAGGGAGCGGAAGCCTCGCTGCCGGTGGTGTGGCAGCTGTGACCACCCCCTACCCCGAGCTCCGCGTCGTCGATGCCCACCACCACCTCTGGGAGCTGTCCGTACGCGACCAGGACTGGATCTCCGGACCCGAACTGGCTTCGCTACGGCGTGATTTCACCCTTGCCGACCTGGAGCCCGAGGCCCGCGCGGCCGGAGTCGTCGCCACCGTGCTGGTGCAGACGATCACCGTGCCGGAGGAGACCCCGGAATTCCTGTCCCTGGCCGCGCGCAGCGACCTGGTCGCCGGTGTGGTCGGCTGGACCGACCTGACCGCCGCCGACGTCGCCGACACACTCGCGAGCCTGCGAGGAGGACCGGGCGGCGACCATCTGGTCGGCATCCGTCACCAGGTGCAGGGAGAA
This sequence comes from Streptomyces sp. TLI_105, assembly GCF_900105415.1. GTDB lineage: Bacteria > Actinomycetota > Actinomycetes > Streptomycetales > Streptomycetaceae > Streptomyces. The sequence continues at coordinate 8,024,116 of NZ_FNSM01000001.1, forward strand.
CCTGACCCTCGCTGGCTCACCCGCCCCGACGTGCTGCGCGGTCTCGCCGCGGTCGCCGAGGCCGGGCTCGTCTACGACCTCGTGGTGAAGCCCCATCAGCTGGAGGCCGCGACGGAGGCCGCCGCACTCCTGCCGGGACTCACCTTCGTCCTCGACCACCTGGGCAAACCGCCCATCGGATCCGGTGAACTCGCCCCCTGGACCCGGCGGATCCGACGGCTCGCCTCCCTGCCCAACACCGTCTGCAAACTCTCCGGCATGGTCACCGAGGCCGACTGGGACTCATGGACCCCGGACGACCTCGTGCCGTACGCCGACACGGTCCTGGACGCCTTCGGGCCGGAGCGGCTGATGTACGGATCCGACTGGCCCGTCTGCCGTCTCGCGGCCACCTACGCCGAAGTCCTCGGCGCCGCACACGCGGTGACGGCGCGGCTCGATCCGGCGGAACGCCACGAGGTCTTCGCCGGAACCGCCACGCGGACCTACGGGCTGACCGTCACAGGCTCCCCGGGTACGCCGAAGGAAGCACCATGCGCATAGCCCTCTTCATCACCTGCTTCAACGACACGATGTTCCCCCGGACGGGCCGCGCGGTCACCGCACTCCTCGAGCGCCTCGGCCACACCGTCGAGTTCCCGCAAGGGCAGACCTGCTGCGGCCAGATGCACTTCAACACCGGCTACCGCCCCGAGGCCCTGTCCCTGGTGCGCCGCTTCGCCGAGGTCTTCGCGGGCTACGACGCCGTCGTCGCCCCTTCCGGATCGTGTGCCGGCATGGTGCGCGGCCACCACCGCGTGGTGGCCGCCCAGTACGGGGACCCGGCCCTCGCCGAGGCGGTCGATCGGGTGGTGCCGACGGTGTACGAACTGTCGGAACTCCTCGTCGACGTGCTCGGCGTCACCGACGTCGGGGCGTACTTCCCACACCGCGTCACCTACCACCCGACCTGCCACTCGCTGCGCATGCTGCGGGTCGGCGACCGGCCCCTGCAGTTGCTGCGCGCGGTGAAGGGCATCGACCTCGTCGAACTGCCCGACGCCGGATCCTGCTGCGGCTTCGGCGGCACCTTCGCGCTGAAGAACGCGGACGTGTCCAACGCGATGCTGGCCGACAAGATGCGCCATGTCCAGGGCACTCGCGCGGAGTTCCTGTGCGCCGGCGACAACTCGTGCCTCGCGCACATCGGCGGCGGTCTCTCGCGCCTCCGCACCGGCGTCGGCACCATGCACCTGGCCGAGATCCTGGCCGCCACGGAAGGACACGTACGGTGAGCGGTGCCGACAACGTCGTCTGGCTGGGCACCCCGGCCTTTCCCGAAGCCGCGCGCGGCGCGCTCGCCGACACCCGGTTGCGCGCGAACCTGCGCCGGGCCACCGGGACCATCCGGGACAAGCGGCTGGCGGTCACCGCCGAACTCGAGGACTGGGAGGAGCTGCGGGAGACGGCCGCGGCCGTCAAACGGCACACGCTCCGTCACCTGGACCACTACCTCCTGCGCCTGGAGGAGGCGGTGACCGCGGCGGGCGGAACGGTGCACTGGGCCGCCGACGCCGCGGCGGCCAACCGCATCGTGACCGAGCTGGTCCGGGCGACCGGCGAGCGTGAGGTCGTCAAGGTCAAGTCGATGGCCACGCAGGAGATCGGACTCAACGAGGCGCTCGCCGACGCCGGCATCCGCGCCTATGAGACCGATCTCGCCGAACTCATCGTGCAGCTGGGAGACGACCGCCCCTCTCACATCCTCGTGCCGGCCATTCACCGGGGCCGCTCCGAGATCCGGGAGATCTTCCGACGGGAGATGGGGGAGTGGGGCAGGCCGGCACCCGACACGCTCACCGACGACCCGCGCGATCTCGCCGAGGCCGCCCGTCTCCATCTGCGGGAGAAGTTCCTCCGGGCCAAGGTCGCCGTCTCCGGAGCCAACTTCGCCGCCGCCGACACCGGCACGGTGGTGGTCGTGGAGTCGGAGGGCAACGGGCGGATGTGCCTGACCCTGCCGGAGACCCTGATCACGGTCATGGGCATCGAGAAGGTCCTGCCCGCCTTCGCCGATCTGGACGTCTTCCTCCAACTGCTGCCGCGCTCCTCGACCGGCGAGCGCATGAACCCGTACACCTCGCTGTGGACCGGCGTCACCGACGGAGACGGGCCCAGCAGCTTCCACCTGGTATTGCTCGACAACGGCCGCACCGCCACCCTGGCCGACGAGGTGGGCCGTCAGGCGCTGGCCTGCATCCGCTGCTCGGCGTGCCTCAACGTGTGCCCGGTCTACGAGCGCACCGGCGGTCACGCCTACGGCTCCGTCTATCCCGGGCCGATCGGCGCCGTCCTGACCCCGCAGCTCGTCGGCGTCGAGAACGCCGCCTCGCTGCCCTTCGCCTCGACCCTGTGCGGTGCCTGCTACGACGCCTGCCCCGTGAAGATCGACATTCCGGAGGTGCTGGTCCACCTGCGAGCCGAAGTCGTCGAGGCCGAGCGGCGGAGTCGGCTGCTGCCCACCCCGGAGGCGCTGGCGATGAAGGCCGCGAGTGCCGTCCTGTCCTCGCGGAGGCGGCTCGCCGCTGTCCAGAGGCTGGCCGTTCTCGGGGCCCGCCTGCTGTCCCGCGACGGCCGGATCGGCGCGCTGCCGGGGCCGTTCGCCCGCTGGTCCGGCACCCGGGACACACCCGTGCCACCCCGGGAGTCGATGCGGGCCTGGTGGCGCCGTACGAGGACGGGCACGCGAGACGAAGACCGTACGGAGACCGAAGGGAAGGAACGACGATGAGTGATCGTGAGGCCGTGCTGGGCGCGGTGAGGGTGGCGCTGGCCGGCGTGCCGGACTCCGAGAGTCCCGACGACGCTCCTTCGCGTGGTCCCGGCGCCGACCACGCGGGGCCGGACGTCGTCGGGCTGTTCGCCGAGCGCGCCGCCGAGTACCGGGCCGTGGTGGTCCGGGTGGCGGCGGCCGACGCCGCCGCGGCGGTCGGCCGCGCGTTGGCGCGTACCGGAGTGCGGTCCGTGGTCGTGCCGCCCGGATTTCCCGCGGATCTGCTCCCGGAGGGGTCGTGGACGTGGCTGGCGGACGAGCCGCCCCTGACGGTCGGCCGACTGGACACCGCGGACGCCGTGGTCACCACCGTCGCCGTCGGCATCGCCGTCACCGGCACGGTGGCCCTCGACCACGGCCCCGGTCAGGGCCGCAGGGCGCTGACCCTGCTGCCGGACCAGCACGTCTGCGTGATCAGGGCGGACCGGATCGCCCCCGACGTGCCCGAGGCGCTCGGCCTGCTCGACCCGTACCGACCGCTGACGCTGGTCTCGGGGCCTTCGGCCACCAGTGACATCGAACTGGACCGGGTGGAGGGCGTGCACGGGCCGAGGGTTCTGGACATCGTCGTGATCGAGGACGAGAGCCCGCATTAAACCTCCGATGTATCTCCCCATGTGTGGTGTCTGGCTGCCGAGTTGAGGGTGTCATGGGTGGTGCACGACTCTAGACATCGGATCTCTTGCGCCGCAAAGATGACGACGCCTTCGGCGAAAGCCGTTGAGCCCCCACATCCCCGCAAGAGAACCCCTCCATGGATGGGAGCCCCTGCCATGACCGATGAGGTCCGACCGCAGCGACGGAGCATCCTCAAGTTCGGTGGTGCATTCGCCCTCGCGCCCCTGATCACTCAGCTGACCGACTGGACGCCGGCCGGACAAGCCGCAGCCGCGACGGCCCCCACGGCCGCGGTCCTCCAGTGGCCGACCCTCTCCCGTACGGCGCTGAAGTATCCCGTCCCTGCCCTGGACTGGCAGTCACAGGCCCTGCCGATCGGCAACGGCCGACTGGGCGCCATGCTCTTCGCCGACCCCGACCAGGAGCGCATCCAGTTCAACGAGCAGAGCCTGTGGGGCGGGGTCAACGACTACGACAACGCCCTCGCGGGCAAGCCGGACAGCGATTTCGACACGGGCATGACCGGCTTCGGCTCCTACCGGAACTTCGGTGACGTCGTGGTCACCTTCCACGCCCGCCCGCAGGTCACGGCGCCCGGAGGCCCGTACCGGACCTCCTCCACGGAGGGCGTCGACAAGACGTACGACGGCACGCCGAGCACCAAGTGGTGCATCGAGGGACCGGGCGCGAAGGTGCAGTGGCAGGTCGAGCTGCCCGACCCCGTCGCGGTCGCGACCTACCGTCTGACGAGCGCCAACGACGTTCCGGAGCGCGACCCGCAGGAGTGGACGCTGTCCGGCTCCTCCGACGGCGCCACCTGGACCACGCTGGACAGCCGCACTCTTGCGGCACCTTTCGAGAGCCGCTTCCAGACGAAGGAATTCACCTGTGGCGGCACCGGGGCCTACCGCTTCTACCGCTTCGACTTCGTCCCCAAGGCCGGAGTCAGCCACTTCCAGGTGAGCGAGATAGCCCTGCCCGGAGTCGACCTCGTCGGGGAAGGCGCGATGTACCTGTCCTCGCCGAGCGGACACTCCGAGGGATCGGGCGCCGAGGCAGGGGCGCAGGACATCTCGCGTTCGGTGGACGCCGATCCCGCCACCGTCTGGCGGGTGGAGGGAGGCGCACCCGCGGTCGTCTGGCAGGCGGACCTGCCCCGCGCGGCCGTCGTCACGTCGTACGCGCTGACGGCGGCCCCGGACCGCTCGCAGGACGACCCCCGGAGGTGGGTGTTCGAGGCGTCGCAGGACGGGCAGGTCTGGGTGACCCTCGACGCCCAGAACCCGGGAGCGTCCTTCGCCGGCCGCGGTGAGACCCGGACCTACCGGATCACCAACACCACGGCCTACCGCACCTACCGGATCACCTTCACCCCCGGCAAGGCGTCCACCGGTTTCCAGATCGCGGAGGTCGCCCTGGCGGGCACGGACCTCGACACCCGCACTCTTCGCATGTTCGTCGACTACCAGCGTGCCCTGGACTTCGCCCAGGGCCTCCACGCCACCCGCTTCGGCGCGCCGGGGCGGCGCGCCCTGCGGGAGGCCTTCGCCAGCCGGTCCGCGGACGTCATGGTCTTCCGGTACGCCTCGGACGCCGACCGGGGGCTGTCCGGCGTGATCTCCCTGACGTCCGGGCAAGAGGGGGCTCCGACCACCGTCGACGCCACCGCAGGGAGGATCGCCTTCCGTGGCGTCATGGGCAACGGTCTCAAGCACGCGTGCACCCTCCACGTCGCGCACGCGGACGGAGAGGTGCGCGCGGAAGGGGCGACGCTCCGGTTCAGCGGCTGTACGAGCCTGACTCTGCTGCTCGACGCCCGCACCGACTACAAGCTCGACGCCGCCGCAGGATGGCGCGGAGTCGATCCGGAACCGGTCGTCGTGAGGACGCTCGACGTGGCGGCCGCCCGGTCCTACGACGAGTTGCGCGAGGAGCACATCGCCGGGACGCAGGCCCTCCTGAACCGTGTCTCCGTCGACTGGGGCACCACCGGTGACGCCGTCGTCGCCCTCCCCACCCCCGTCCGGCTCGCACGGTACGCGGCGGGCGGACAGGACCCGACCCTCGAACAGACGATGTTCGACCTCGGGCGTTACCTGCTGATCAGCTCCTCGCGCCCGGGAGGGCTGCCCGCCAACCTCCAGGGGCTCTGGAACGACAGCAACGCGCCGGCGTGGGCCTCCGACTACCACACCAACATCAACGTGCAGATGAACTACTGGGGAGCCGAGACGACGAACCTGCCGGAGTGCCACGAGGCGCTCGTCGGGTTCGTCCGGCAGGTGGCGGTCCCCAGCCGGGTGGCGACCCGCAACGCCTTCGGAGCGGACTCCCGGGGGTGGACCGCCCGTACCAGCCAGAGCGTCTTCGGCGGCAACGCGTGGGAGTGGAACACCGTCGCGAGCGCCTGGTACGCGCAACACCTGTACGAGCATTGGGCGTTCACCCAGGACATGGTCTACCTCCGCACCGTCGCCCACCCGATGATCAAGGAGATCTGCACGTTCTGGGAGGGGCACCTCGAAGAACGCGAGGACGGCTTCCTCGTCGCGCCGAACGGCTGGTCCCCCGAGCACGGGCCGCGCGAGGACGGGGTCATGTACGACCAGCAGATCATCTGGGACCTGTTCCAGAACTACCTCGACTGCGAGGCGGTACTCGGCGCGGACCCCGCCTACCGGGCCAAGGTCGCGGACATGCAGGCGCGCCTCGCGCCGAACAGGATCGGACGGTGGGGGCAGTTGCAGGAGTGGCAGGAGGACATCGACAGCCCCACCGACACCCACCGTCACACCTCACACCTCTTCGCGGTCTACCCGGGCCGGCAGATCACCACGAGGACGCCGGACCTCGCGGCCGCCGCCCTGGTCTCGCTCAAGGCGAGGTGCGGGGAGCGGGACGGCGTCCCGTTCACGGCCGCCACGGTGACGGGCGACAGCCGCCGCTCGTGGACCTGGCCCTGGCGGGCGGCCCTCTTCGCCCGCCTCGGCGACGGGCACCGCGCCGGGATCATGCTGCGCGGACTGCTGACGTTCAACACGCTGCCCAACCTGTTCTGCAACCATCCGCCCTTCCAGATGGACGGCAACTTCGGCATCTCGGGCGCCGTGGCGGAGATGCTCCTGCAGAGCCACGACGGCGTCATCCGGCTGCTGCCCGCACTGCCGGACGAATGGAAGGCCAAGGGGTCCTTCAGGGGCCTGCGCGCCCGCGGCGGCTACGAGGTCAGCTGCGAATGGCGGGACGGGAAGGTCACGTCCTACCGGATCGTGGCCGACCGGGCGCCCACGCAGGCGACCGTCGCCGTGCGGGTGAACGGCGTCGACAAGAACGTGAAGCCGGCCAAGCGCTGACGGCGGGAACCGGGAAGGACACTGCCGCCGAGGGGACGACCGGCTCCGTCGGCGGCAGGGCCTGGCCCTGCGTGTCGCCCGGAGCGGACCGGCGCCGAGCGTCTTCGCTCACGTGCTCACGGCGGGTCCGATCTCGAGGCCGGTGATCGCGAAGCGGCACGGACCGTCGCCCTGGTCACCCGATCGCTCGCCCCTTTGACCGAGGGCGACCATCCGAGCGAGACCGGCCTCGGGCGCCCCCGGTGCCTGCTGCGGGTCGACGCGAAGCAGCGCTCGGTGGTGTGACCCGGATCGCGCACCCGCGTCGCGCCCGTCCTCACGACCCCGGCGCCCGTCCCCTGCTCCGTCTGGAGCGCGGGCCGGACGGCCTGGACCTGGACGACGCCCGTGAGCAGGCCAACCGCCTCATCGAGCAGTCCATCGAGGAGCGGGACCGCGTCAGCCGGGGCGAGGCGCCTGCGCGGTGAGTCGGTGTCCGGGTCCGCGACCGGTCCGGAAGCGCTGGTCGGGAACGGGACACCGGTGGGAGTAATCAGGGGTTTCGATACGAACGCGGCCTCGCTCCCGATAGGGCGAGCGAGAGGCGCCTGACTGGCAAAAGCCCAGGTCGGGCGCCTCTTTTTGTGCCTCTAGAAGAAGCCCAGCTTCTTCGGGGAGTAGCTGACCAGCAGGTTCTTCGTCTGCTGATGGTACAGCCTGGATAGGCTTCTGACCTGTACGTATGACGCTCGCACGCGTCAATTGAGCGGCGCTGGACCGAGTACGGTCCGGATCTTGGTGAGGAGGGGCGCGGCGGGCAGTCGCCCGCATCGCTCAACATGGGAGAGCCCGACAACGCGGTCTGGTCGCCGCCATCCCCTGGCCGGACAGGATCCCTACCTCGGCATGGGAGTCAGCCTCTATGGTCGGTGTGCTCGGCATCGTCGTGCTCTCTGGTGATTCTTTCGGACGCTCATCGGCCAGGACGAGGCCTGGGCCAACTCACTTCCCTGGCTCGCGGCCGTGGCCGCTGCCATCGGGGTGGTCATGGCTGAAGGCAGAAGGACATCGAACCCTCCGGCCTCGACCACACGAGCCCTCAGCTCGGTCCCACCACAGGCCGAGATCCCGGGTCCCACAGCGATCCGACTCGCACGGCGCAAGGCCCGCGCCCATACTTGATTCAGAGCCTGATGTCGACCGCTAGCGCCGTAGCTGGTTGGGCGTTTGCGTACGCAGTGGTGGGTGCGCAGAGGGGAACCCCGGGCCTCGAAGTCTGCCGAAGAAATGGGGGCTTCCGAAGTCGAGCGACGCCGGAACAGCTGCCCGAGCCCGAGAGGTCAGCATGCTTGGTGGCTCGCTGCCCCTCCAGGCGCCCGCCGCCAAGGTGCGGCCTGACCGAGCGGCAGCCAGCCGGCGGCGACACCGTGAAGTACCACCGCTACCAAACCCCTCCGAAGCGACGCCACCTGCAGTTGGGCCGGCCATGACGACTCCTCCTCGCGGGCCGCTCGATCACGGAAGGTCGTGTAGCGATGAACACACCCCACGCTGAACAGCTGCGTGTCGTGGCCAACATCCCGGTGGGAGCGAAGCCGATCGGTGTGGCAGTGGGTCTCAGCGACGTCTACGTCACCAACAGCGGTGAGGACACCGTGTCGGTGATCGATCCTTCGACCAACGGGGTGAGCGCCACCATCAACGTCGGGTTGCGCCCGGAGGGAGTGGCAACCGATCCCCAATTCGGCATCTGCGTGTCCAACGGCGGCGACAACACCGTTTCAATGATTGACAGGTCCAACGCCGTCATCGCCACCGTCAGCGTCCAAGACCTGTTCACGCCGCCACCCGGCATGATGAGGGTAGCGGTCGATCACTTTCTGAGTCGCGCCTACGTGACCCATCGCGGTAGCGGCCGGGTGTCGATAATCAATCTCAGCGACGAGGTATTCTTCGCTTTCCCCTTCATCGATGTCCTTGGTCCCCTTGGTGTCGCGGTTGATCCGACAAGTCACCGCGTCTACGTCACGCAACCGGAATTCAACGCGGTGTCGGTGATCGACCCTGAACCCAACGGGGTCATTGCGACCATCCCAGTGGGACAGCAGCCCATCGGTATCGCGGTCGACGCCTTGAGGCGCCGTGCATACGTCGCCAATTCAGGCTTCAACATCGTTTCTCTGATCGATATCGATACCCACAACGTAGCCGATATCGACGTCGCTACAGGCTCCACTGGCGCAACGGTCGACTCTCGAGGCAATGCCTACGTCACCCAATTCGACGGCACCGTGAAGGTGATCGATGCCACATCCGGCAGCGTCAGCGCCACCATCCCGGTGGGCTCCCAACCGGCAGGTCTGGCACTCAAGCCCGACATCGGTCGGCTCTATGTTGCCAACAGCGGCGACGGCACCGTATCGGTGATTGATCTCGCCGGCGGTTAGAAGTCCGGGCTCCTGCACGGTGTGGGTGTGGAACGCGAGGAACTTCAGCCTCTCGGCCTTCGGGAGGGGGACGGCCACCGCCAGGGCGCGCGACACCTCCACCACCGTGCCGGCACCGACACCCTGGAGGGTGGTCGTCTGCCCGGCTCCGAGCACCGTGCCCCGAGGGACACGATTGGCGTCGGGACCTGGCCCTCCCTGACATCGGCGCGCTGGAGGAGCTTGAGGTCAAGCGGTCCCCGGTTCGCTGCCAGGGCGCTGGGCTGTGGTCCTGGCTGCCGCATGGTCAGCAGGTCACCGCTGTGGGCGGTCCGGCGCAGGTTCAGCAGCAATTGGCTGCGCACGGGGATGGGGGAAGATGTCGTCGAGCCGGACCGCGATAGTGCCGAACAATGGCGCCGGCCCCGGCGACGCAAGCTCTCGGGCTTCGCCGTACCGGAGACCCTGGTCAGCGACGACCCCGACGAGATTCTCGCACGTGACCGGTGGTGCCATCCCGTCTCCCCACGCTGGTCGGAAGCGTCGTCACTTCCAACCAGCACAACGAGCAACCCGGCAACCTTCCCGGTCACAGCACTGGCCCCATACGACTCATCCTCAGGACGTGTGGAGACCAGCCGACGGACCCGTCGGTCCTGAAGGCACGAACAACTCATCCCCGGACAAGCGGCGCCACCGCAAGCGCCTCTGTAGGCCTATCAGATGTCAACGACCAGGCCACGCAATGCCGAGGACAGCTCGTTCAGGCCGTCAACGTAGTCTTGGCCAATCAAGTCCGATGGCTCAGCAGGCAGCTCCGTCGCGTCCAGGACGGGATGCGCCAATCCCGTGCTGAAGGGTTCCAGCACGTCGCTAGCAGCGCCGCGGACGCTGGCCCCGAGGGCCTCAAGAGCAGCGCTGGGCGGCGGTAGCTCGCCGACGGTATCGCGGTAGAACTGCTGAATCTCTCCCAGAGACGCGGTGCTCAAGTCGAGACCGAGTTCGTCCCGCAGCGAAACCCAAGCCTGGTTCACTTCCGGCACAAGCGCGATCAGGGCATCTTGTTGATCGGCGATGGATGTCGCGTTCCGCTGAACCGCGTCGACCTGTGCGGCCACGGCCTCTGTTGCTCCTGCCGCCTTGGCACCGTCGTAGCGCTCCAGGGACCGCAGGAGTGCGTACAGTCCGTCGCAGACCAGCAGCTGCTGGGCGTGGAACCGGTAGATGGTCCGCTCGCGGGGTTCGCCCCCGGGCAAGCTGCCCTCGTCGACGCTCGCACTTGTGATCCAGACTTCATCGAAGTCATCACGCGGGGGATCATTCGCGATCGATTGGCGATAATTCGCGCACAGCCAGAAGAGACCCGAGCCGATGCCCAGCACGATGCCATGCGCAGGAGAAACAAAGGACGCAACACCGCCGGCGACAACCAGGGCTGCCGAGATGTTGTTGTCCAGCAAGGCAGTTCGCGTGGCTTCTTGTTTCACGCGCTGTCGTTGTTCATCACTCACGTCAGGCATTGACACACTCCTCACGGCGCTCGCTCGTGTTCACTTCCGAGCATTTCCTTAACCTGCGCGGCTCGCCCTCCGAGCGGGCCATTCGTGTAACAGCCAGTTCCGTAGCCGGACGCGGCGAGCCACGGGTTCCGCTTCAGTGCGGTGACGTCGTCGCGGCCTGCCGGGCTGTCTGCCGTGTTCTCACCGATGAGCATCATGGTGCACTTCCGCATGTCGGATCACGGACGAGCGCGGAGGGAATAGGGTCTTCGGTTGTTGGCTCCTGCGGGTGAGGAGTCTGCGTCGTGTCCTGGGGAAGTGATGCGCAAGGGGGTTGTCGGGTGGGCCGGCGGATAAGAGGTCCTCACAGAAGCCGTTGACGGTGTGACTGTCAGCTTGGGTGCTCGTTGGTCCGTTCGTGGCGAAGAGGAACTCTCGTCCGTGGGTCGTTTCGGACGAACTGTGGTTACTGAGCGTTTTCAGCGTGGCCACTGATCGGGTGACGCCGGTCAGGTCGAGGTGAGGGCCGCAACGCACAAGGCTCCCGTGCCGTTGGTGGAGGTGTTCGAAGTCTCAACCCATCGGCACAGGAGCCCTGTTGGTTCCCTATCCTGCCGCACTCGACCTCCCGCATGCCCTCGTCGAGTGGGTCACGATGCTCATCGTCACCCGTGAGGGTGACCGCAGGTGCAAACTCCCGCCGCACCAGCGGGTGCTCATCGCTCTGGTGTACCTGCGCCGCCACGACACCCTCCTCCGGATCGCGGCCGGCTTCGGGATATCCGTCGGCACCGTCCACGCGTACGTCACCGCCGTGACCGGTCTGCTCGCCGACCGCGCGCCGGGCCTGCTCAAGACTCTGCGCGAGCGCGATCCCCAGTTCGTCCTCCTGGACGGGACACTCGCCGAATGCGACCGCGTCGGCGACAGCCGGGCCGCCTACTCGGCCAGGCACCGCCGGCACGGCGTGAACGTCCAGGTCGTCACCGATCCGGCCGGTGAGGTGCTGTGGATCTCGCCCGCGCTGCCGGGCCGCACACACGACCTGACCGCGGCCCGCACCCACCGCATCATCCGGATCTGCGAACGCCAGGGCGTCCCCATCCTTGCCGACCGCGCCTACCAGGGCGCCGGCCCCTGGGCCACCACCGGACTCAAACGCCCACCAGGCGGCGAGCTCACCCTCACCCAGCGCACCGTCAACCGGGCCCTGGCCGCGGCCCGGGCACCGGTCGAACGCGGCATGGCACGGCTGAAGTCCTGGCAGATCTTCCGCAGATCACGCATCAGCCCCAACCGCCTGACCGTCATCACCAAAGCCGTCCTCACCCTGGAGAGACAACGCTGAAAACGCTCACTGAACCCCCTCTCGAACGCGACTGGCAGCCCATGCGCAGGTACGTCCCGCTTGTGAGCCGCAACCCCCTGGTAGCGGCTAATAAGCATGCCTTCCTCAGGCCCACCGGGGTGGCATATGCCCGAACTTTGTCTGGTTGAGATCCCCAGCACGTCGCGGCCTGTGCCAACAGACCCGGACAGCACCACGGCGCGCCAGACGCCGAGCACTTGCCACGGCGCTACCGGACAGACGCCCGCTGGATACGGCAACTCGCGGCGACCGCGTCGAGCAACGCCGCGGAGCTCAGCGAGCCCCGCCGTTGATGTACAGCGTCGGGCCGCTGACGTACGAGGCGTCCTCGGACGCGAAGGCAACCACGGAAGCGACCTCCCGCTGCCCGAAACGGCGCAGCGGGGTGCCGCCCCGGCCGGGGATGCGTGAGCGGCTGACCTGCGCTTGACGCCTTCATTGCGTGAGGTGTCCCTTTCGTGCGGGCGTTGCGATCGGGTAGGTACAGGTCTCCTCGGGGGAGGCAACGGCCTCTGGCTGGGGCGGCGTTACGGCCGTGATCAGGCGGAAGTGGGGCGCCTCAGCGTCACCTGGATGACGCTTAAGGAACTACCGAGGGTGATCGAGTAGGGGCTCAAGTGGAAGGCTCGGTCGCGGAGGCACACACTGGAAGTGCAACAGGTAAGGGGTAAATGGAAACGCGCACGGACTGGCCGGGGAAACCACACTGCAGCGTCTACAGCAAGCCCACTGATGTCTTGCACTGCTTGACACCCGGATCTGGTGGATGCTCACAGCCATATTTCCAGTCGTGTCGCGGTTGTTGAGAGCGGGTGACTACGTTTCGGCGGGTCTTCCGTGGCAGATCATTGGCGTCCGTGACATTCAAGGGTAACGGTAAGTCGGACCTCCACAAATGACGCCGATTCTTCGAGTGGGACCCGGATATCGTTAATGCCTAGACGTGATTCGTTGTCGAGTGCGACGGGTGGCATCTCCGGCTTTGCAATTGCGCCCTGCGCCCCTCGCATCGTGTTGTCATCTCGCGAATCGTTGCCGCTTTAGTCTCGCAATCCTGGGCCGCCCCACCTAGCCACAGGGATAAATTAAAATCTATCGCCGACGAACCTACTGGTGAGGAGTGTTCCGTATGCTTCCCGACTACTATCCCTACATACGTGACACTGTAACCATCACGGAGAATCTGAACGAATTCTGTACGCGACCCAGCATTGGACCGGTCTTCCTGATCGGGCGCCTAGTGCAGCATGCGCCCGGGTGTAATCTGCGCGTAACCCGAAATCGAGTCATCATCGTCGCTGACGTCTACGACGGAACAAACGGAATGATCGATGCCAGCGCCACGGACAGAGGCGGCCCCGGTGGCATCGTCACGGTGATGTGCCGGCGGTCGATTAACGCCCGGGCAAGTGCCTCCGGAGGAGGCGGGACCGCCGGAACCGCCGGGACAGCCGGCTCCCCCGGAACAGCCAACTACCACAGCGACGGCTACTACGAAACAATCACGGACCCAGACGGGACCACCCACGACGTATGGCACGACGAGGTGGACATTCCCGGCGCCGATCCCACCAACGGCACGCCGGGTGGCCCAGGTGGTCCAGGCGGCAACGGCGGCTCAATCACCTTCACCAGCATCGAAGACGAGACGCCACCAGATCTCTCAGCCCCCGGCGGCTGGGGTGGACCAGGTGGCCCTGGCGGGCCGGCCGCGCAAGGCCCCTACAGCGAAGGATCATTGGAAGGGGACCCCGGAGAGTACGGCCCCCAGGGTGCCGATGGACAGGTCAACATCACCACCCTCGACGAAAGCGCCTACGTCGCCGGTCTTCAACCCCTGCTCAACAGCACCGGCCGTGTCTACACGAACTACTGGGCCCCCTACCGCATCGTCACCGGCGAGTACTACTACCACCTGTACAACCCAGGCGTACCGAACAGTGTCAAGTACGGAGCCCTCGCGGCGATCGAGTTCCAGCGAGCGCTGGAACTCCAACCCAACAACCCCGACGCCATCCGCCTGCACCGCCAGCTCGTCGGCTACGCTCCCACACCCGGCGCCGCGTGGGTCGGCGGAGGCGCCAACGCGCTGGGGCTGCCGCCCGACATGGACGTGGTGCCCAACTTCGACAAATACATCGAGGCATTCACTCGTTTCCTGACGCCTGTTCTCGATTTCCTCTCACTCGGCGTCGAAAAGATCCTTTTGACGAAGACGATCGCCAATCTCGCCGATATAGCCGGCCAGCTATCGCAGCAGGCGGTCGCAGCGCGTGAGGACGCCGACCGCACCCTGGGTATCGCTAAGACAGAGCAGACACAGGCCGACAGCGATGTCGCCTACGCACAAGCCCAGCTGGACCAAGCGACCACCGCCATCAACAGGGCAATCGTCGAGGCGCAGCAGCACCACGACCCACCCAGCATTTCCTTCGGCGACGTCGTTGCGACAGTCGCCGAGGTGGGTGGCGCAGTACTGGGTGTTGCGGCCGCCATCCCGACCGGCGGAGCAAGCCTGGTCGCTATGGCACCGAGCCTCATGACGCTTGCCGACACCGTCTTCGACAACGCGGCACCGATAGCCCAGGCTCTCCTACGCGGCGAAGAAGCCGATCTGGCGAAGATCAGGGAGGTCTACAACACCGTTGGCCAGGACGCTTCCGCCGCCATCAGCAGCGCCCGCACCGTCGTCAACTTCACCACCGTCGCACAGCGGCTCGCTCAGGCCACAACAACCCAGAACTCACCACACGTGGCTCTGATCAAGCGTGGCACCGAACTCACCCACGAACTGCTCCTTGCCCGCAACCGTGCCGTGCTCGCCCGCCAGCGCGTCGACGCTGGAACCGCTCGATTGGCCCGCGCGCAAACAGTTGCCGCACAGGCAGATGCCCTGCAGCAAAAGCAAATTCTCGATGCAGAGGCGATCAAGCAAGCCGGACTTTTGGCGGTCTCCACTGCTCAATCGAAGGCCGACGCATTGCTTAGCCTCGCGTTTCGGGCGAAGCGATCGGTCGAAATATACACACTGAAGAACGAGGATGCTCACTTCCCCCTGGATGCCGGCCGACTGTCCCCCGACATCTGGACCGATTACTACGAGCGGGAAATCGACGAAATCAAGCTCGCGACTGAGCTCACCTCTTCATGGGGAGACATACTGGACTTGGTCGAAATGCAGGCCGACTACATCGAGTACTTCGACAAACCGCTCGATCAGGACTGGATCAGACGATCGTTCAAGCCCTCCGATCCGCAGGTAGCCGACCTGAAATCTTTGCACCGATTCACCTTTACGATCGATCCAGTCGCCGACGTGCCGGCCGACCGCTTCGACGCAAAAATCAAGAGCATCCGGTTGGCCCTCATCGGAGCAACTCACCCCGAAGGTGAGATCTCATGCCAGATACGCCACGACGGGAAGTATCAACAGCGCCGCGCCGACAACAGTGTGACGACGCAATGGCTGCTGCCCAAGATCAGCACCCGTGGAGCCAAGACCACGCCGCTGCTGCCTGATGAAGGATTCGGCGACGACCCGCCCCTCGACGCCCCCAAATCGCTGGCGTTCTGGGGACGAGGCGTAGGCGGAAACTGGCAGGTGATCATTCCTCAACAGCAGTTCGACACAGGGCTGAACCTGAGCGGACTGACACAGATCCAACTCTGGATCGGATATCAATTCCTCCACAATTGACCAACCATCCACAGCCATTAGGCGCTGAAGGGATAGGAGTCCCCTGCGCAACCTGGTGGGCAACCGC
Source organism: Streptomyces sp. TLI_105 (assembly GCF_900105415.1). Lineage (GTDB taxonomy): Bacteria > Actinomycetota > Actinomycetes > Streptomycetales > Streptomycetaceae > Streptomyces. Next base: position 8,039,936 of record NZ_FNSM01000001.1, read on the forward strand.
ACCAGGCGCCCGTTCGTCCACCGAGAACCCACTCGAGGAGGGAAAATGCCAGAAGAAGAAGAACACCCAATCAAGACCGGATTCGAGATCATAGAAGGTCTCTTCGAGGTAGCCAAAACCGTGGTCGAGCTGCGACACGCCTTTGCGGTGGGCGGCATCGCGGGAGTCTCGGGTGGTGCGCTAGGACTGGGCATCACGGCAGTCGTACTCTCCGTCAAGCTCGAAAGCTTTCCTGAGGACCTCACCGACAGAGATGTCCTTGCCGGCCGACTGTCCGGGACCTGCGCCGAGCTGGGTGGAAACGAGCTATTCCTTCCCATCTGTCGAGTTGATCAACACAGTCAAGGAGGCGACGACGTCTTCGATGCTGGATTCTGGCACGGCTCGCTGCACATCGACGACTTCGAAAGTGCCCGCATAGAGGCAGTCGACCATCTTTCCTCAGAACCCGACTCGGTAGGGCAGGTTGGCGTAGTCCGAGTGCAGGCCGCGACGCCGCTCATCGGCGAATTCATCCTCACCCAGTAGACGATGCAGGTCAGGGGTCGAGGCCGTGATGGAGGATGATGTCCTCGCTGCTGCGGCAAGCTATAGCGCTTGCAGGCGAACCGTCTCATCGAGCAGTCCATGGCGGAATGAGACCTCGTGGAGGTCGACTGCGGCAGGATAAGGGACGATACGCATCGGCACCCGTGAGGGTGACCGGCGGTGCAATCTCCCGCCATGTCGGCGTGCGCTCGTCGCTCTGGTGTACCTACGCCACCACGACACCCTCTCCCGGATCGCGGCCGGTTTCGGGATATCCGTCGGCACCGCCCACGCGTATGTCACGGCCGTGACCGGTCTTCTCGCCGATCTCGCTCCCGGCCTGCTCAAGACGCTGCGCGAGCATGATCCTGCCTTCGTCCTGCTGGACGGGACTCCCGCCGAGTGCGACCGCGTAGGCGACAGCCGGGCCGACTACTCGGCCAAGCACCGTCGGCACGGCGTGAGCATCCAGGTCGTTACCGACCCGGACGGGGAGGTGCTGTGGATCTCGCCCGCTCTGCCGAGACGTACCCACGACCTGACCGCCGCCCGCACCCCCCGCATCATCCGGATCTGCGAGCGCCTGGGTGTCCCGATCCTCGCCGACCGCGCCTACCAGGGCGTCGGCCCCTGGCTCACCACCGGACTCAAACGACCACCGGGCGGACAGCTCACCCCCACCCAACTCGCCGTCAACCGGACCTGGTCGCGGCGAACCCGGCGGCGAGCTGGGCGTAGGTGTCACCGCATCGCAGATGAGCCAGGGCGAGGAGAACCTGACGGTTGGCGGTCAGCCGACGCCATCGGGTCCCGATCTCCCCTCGCCGGGCAGCAAGTCGTCCCGTCAGACACCGCAAGGTGCGACTGGACAGGTCGACCGACGACGGGTAGACAAACACGCGAAGCTCCTGGTGGCTGCGGGCGGTCTTGGTCGAGAACCCGTCTACCAGGAGCTTCGTCGTTCCACCGATCTGTCCAACACGCGGCCAGCACCGTCAGGCTGGAAAAGGCCTGAGCCGGGTGACATTGAACAGCTCGCGGTCGACGGCGTCGGAGGCGATGGCGTCCATCGCGTCCTCGGGGATCACATACATGGCCCCGTCCGGGCCGGACATCGTTTTGAAGCCCTTGCTCGGGCTTTCGGTGTCGGGAGTGGCGGTCGGCTGTGCCGGGCCAGTGTCTTCGGGGGATCACCTTCGGGAGCAAGATGCCGATGCTGCCTGAATCCGGCATGGCCGGAACCAGACAGAACGTGAAGCTCGCTCAGCCGGGGCCGAGAGTGCCGGGCTCACCCGGGCGCGGGGCGCTCGTCGCCCACGGGTGGCCGGCCGGTCTACTCGAGTCCGTAGACACGGATCGCGTTGCCGCGGAACACTGCGTCCTTGTCCGCCCGGTCGAGCGCGTGCAGGAGCGTCTCGGCGATCCCGACGACCGTCGTGTAGTCGGCGGCCAGGGTGCAGACCGGCCAGTCGGAGCCGAACAGCAGCCGGCCCGGGCCGAACGTGTCCAGCGCCGTGTCGGCGTAGGGTGCCAGGTCCTCGGTCCGCCAGGCTCCGGGGGCGGCCTCGGTGACGAGGCCGGAAAGCTTGGCGACCGTGTTGGGGAGGGCCGCCAGACGACGGAGGTCCGCCGCCCAGGGGCCGGGTTCGCCACCGTCGATCGGCGGCTTGCCGAGATGGTCGAGGACGAACGTCAGACCGGGGACCCAGGCAGCCGCCGCGGTCGCGGCGGGCAGCTGGCGCGGCGTGACGACGAGGTCGTACACGAGCCCCGCCTCCGCGACGGCGGCCAGTCCGCGCCGTACGTCGGGACGGAGCAGCCACTGGGGATCGGGCTCCTCCTGGACCTGGTGGCGGATGCCGACGAGCCGGTCTCCGCCAGGCCCCTCGCGGAGAGCGGCGATCGTGTCGGCGATGCTCGGGACGGTGAGATCGACCCAGCCGACGACTCCCGCGTTCAGGTCGTTGCCAGCCGCGAGGGCCAGCAGCTCGGGCGTCTCCTCGGGGACGCAGACGGTCTGTACGAGGACGGTGCCGGTCACGCCCGCCGCCCGCGCCTCCGTCGCGAGGTCGTCCATCGAGAAGTTGCGGGCGAGCGGGGCGAGGTCTTCGCCGGTGATCCAGGGCTGCGGCCGCACCGTCAGGTCCCAGACGTGGTGATGGGCGTCGATGATCTCCCGGGTCGTCACAGCCGCCACACCACCGGAAGTCCGGCCTCGGCCCCTGCCGATGAGTAGTCGTGGACGGTGTCGAGGAGTTCGGCCATCTCCGCCTGCCAGGCGATGTTGACGGGGAGGGGTTCCAGCTCGGCCAGGAGGCGGGCGTAGTCCTCGCAGTCGAGCACGTGGAAGAGGTCACGGTCGCTGCGCCAGATGGTCCACGACGTGACGCCCGCGGCCCGGATGGCGGCGGTGAGTTCGGCCGGTACGGCGCGGTGGGCCGTCTCGTACTCCTCGATCCGGTCCGCGCGGAGGCGGGTGTGTAGGGCGATCTTCATAGCTGCTCCGGTGGGGCGGGGTCGACGATGACGACGTCCAGGGTGCGGGGGCCGTGGACGCCTTCCACCCGGTCGAGTTCGATGTCGCTGGTGGCGGACGGGCCGGAGATGAAGGTGAGCGGGTGGCGCGGGTCGAGGCGCGCGAGGGCGTCGGGGAGGTCGTCGGCGATCTGCTCGGCGCGGATGACGCACAGGTGGTGGTCGGGGACCAGGGTGAGGGCGCGCCGGCCCTGGCCCGGGCCGGTGTCGAGGACGATGGTGCCGGTGACCGCGATGCCGCCGGCGGCGAGGGTGATCGTGCCGTCGAGGGTATCCAGCGCCTGGATGTCCAGTGGTTCCGGGTGCCACTCCCAGGGGCCCGGGGGGCGCAGGTCGGTGGGGAAGCCGTCGGGCAGTGCGAGTCGCCTGGTGCCGCGTGAGGTCAGTGCTGTGGCGATGGCCTCGGGCAGGCCGGCCTCGTCGGTCCGGATGACGTTCGCCCGGTAGTCGGCGACCCGTTCCGCGAACAGGGCGACGGCGTCCTGCCCCGGCTCGACGTGGCTGCGGCGGTAGGCACGGGGAACGGGTACGTCCTCGGGCCGCTCGTCCGTCGGTACGTCGGCGAGGGCGGCGCGGATGCGGGCGAGTACGGTGTCGCGGCTGCTCACGGTCGCTCCTTCCGGTTCTTGCGCCACCAGCTGCGGAAGGACTCCGCGGGCGGTGCGGGGGTGTCCCGTGTGTCGGACCAGCCGCTGAGCGGTCCCGGCAGGCGACCGATCCGGCCCTCGCGGGCCAGGACCTTGCCGCCGAGCGCGGCGGCGCGCTGGGCCGCGGCCAGGAGGCGGGGGGAGTCGAGGACGGTGGCCGCCGCCTTCATGGCGAGCGCCTCGGCGGATGCCCTGCCCTTCCCCTCGACCGCCTTGGCGCGGAGGTGGGCGAGGACCTCCGGGATGTTGATCTTGACGGGGCAGGCGTCGTAGCAGGCGCCGCAGAGGGTGGAGGCGAAGGGGAGGGAAGCGGCGTTCTCGATGCCGACGAGCTGGGGGGTGAGGACGGCGCCGATGGGACCGGGGTAGACGGAGCCGTAGGCGTGGCCGCCGGTGCGCTCGTACACGGGGCAGACGTTGAGGCAGGCGGAGCAGCGGATGCAGGCGAGGGCCTGACGCCCGACGGTGTCGGCGAGGGTGTCGGTGCGGCCGTTGTCGAGCAGGACCAGGTGGAAGTTCTGGGGGCCGTCGCCGTCGGTGGTGCCCGTCCAGGTCGAGGTGTACGGGTTCATCCGCTCGCCCGTGGAGGAGCGCGGCAGCAGTTGGAAGAAGACCTCCAGGTCCTGCCAGGTCGGGACGACCTTCTCGATGCCCATGACGGTGATGAGGGTCTCCGGCAGGGTGAGACACATCCGGCCGTTGCCCTCGGACTCGACGACCACCACCGTGCCGGTGTTGGCGCAGGCGAAGTTGGCGCCGGACACGGCGACCTTGGCGGTGAGGAACTTCTCGCGCAGATGCAGGCGTGCGGCCTCGGCCAGATCGGCTGGAGTGTCGGTGAGACCGTCCGGCGCCGGACGGCCCCAGTGGGCCATCTTCGCGGCGAACAGGTCACGGACCTCGGTGCGGTTCTTGTGGATCGCGGGGACCAGGATGTGGGAGGGCCGGTCGTCGCCGAGCTGGACGATGAGCTCGGCCAGGTCGGTCTCGTAGGCGGTGATGCCGGCCTCGGCGAGGTGTTCGTTGAGGCCGATCTCCTGGGTGGCCATGGACTTGACCTTGACGACCTCCGACTCGCCGGTGGCGCGGACGAGTTCGGTGACGATGCGGTTGGCCTCGGCCGCGTCGGCGGCCCAGTGGACGGTGCCGCCCGCCGCCGTGACCGAGGCCTCCAGCTCCAGGAGGTAGCGGTCCAGGTGGCGTGAGACCCGCTTCTTGATCGCGGCGGCGGACTCGCGCAGCTCCTCCCAGTCGTCCAGCTCGGCCGCCACCGCGAGACGCTTGTCGCGGATGGTGCCGGTGGCCCGCTTCAGGTTGGCGCGCAGCTGCGTGTCGCTCAACGCATCACGGGCGGCTTCGGGGAAGGCGGGGGAGCCGAGCCAGACCACGCCCCGGTTCGTGGAGGTGTTCACCACGGGTCTCCTTCGGTGGAGGCGAGAATCTCGGCGAGGTGCATGCTGCGGATCCGTTCGCCCTGGCGGGAGAGGCTGCCGCCGATGTGCATGAGGCAGGAGTTGTCGGCGGCGCACAGCACCTCGGCACCGCTGTCCCGGACTGCGGCGGCCTTGTCGGCGAGCATCGCACTCGACGTGTCGGCGTTCTTGACGGCGAACGTGCCGCCGAAGCCGCAGCAGGAGTCCGCGGAGGGCAGGTCGACGAGTTCGAGGTCCTTCACGGCGCGCAACAGCCGCTGCGGCCGGTCGCCCAGTCGCAGGCCGCGCAGCGAGTGGCAGGTGGGGTGGTAGGCGACCCGGTACGGGAAGCGTGCGCCGACATCGGTTGCGTCGAGGACGTCGGTGAGGAACTCCGTGAACTCGTGTACCCGGGGTACGAGTTCGGTCGCCAGCCGGTGGAGGGCCGTGTCGCCGAACTCCTCGGCGATCAAGGGATGGTTCTCCTTGACCACGCCGGCGCACGAGGCAGAGGGCGTCACGATGGCGTCGTAGTCGGCGAAGGTCCGGGCGAAGCGGGACACGAGCGGGAGGGCTTCGGGCCGGTAGCCGGTGTTGAAGTGCATCTGCCCACAGCAGGTCTGCTCCATCGGGAAGTCGACCGTGTGGCCGAGCCGTTCGAGGACGCTCACCACCGCTCGCCCGCTGCCGGGGAAGAGGGTGTCGTTGAAGCAGGTCACGAAGAGAGCGACACGCATCAGTTCCCTCCTTCAGGGGTCGGGACGCCCGGGGCGAGAAGGCCGAGTGCCTTCAGCTCCTTCCACAGGGCTGCCGGTACGGGACGGTGGAGCACGGCAGAGGCGTCCTGGACTTCGGCGGCGTTGCGGGCGCCGACCAGCACGCTCGCGACGGCCGGGTGCCCGAACGGGAAGCGCAGGGCGGCAGCACGCAACGGCACCCCGTGGCGCTCGCACACGGCCTGGAGCTCCAGGGCGCGGGCCACCATCGCGTCGCGCGCGGTCGTGTAGTCGAAGGTGGCTCCCGGGCGGGGGTCGGCGAGCAGTCCGGAGTTGAAGACGCCGCCGACGACCACGCCGACCCCGCGCTCGGCGGCCAGGGGGAGCAGTTCCGTGAGCCCGCGTTGGTCGAGCAGGGTGTAGCGGCCGGCCAGCAGGACGGTGTCGATGTCGGAGTCGCGGACGAAGTGTGTGAGCAGCTCTGCCTGGTTCATGCCGACGCCGATCGCGCCCACCATGCCTTCGGCGCGCAGCCGTTCCAGTGCCGGGTAGGCCTCGGCGAGGGCCTGCTCGGCGTGATCGTCCGGATCGTGCAGGTAGACGATGTCGATCCGATCCAGGCCCAGCCGCTCCAGGCTGGATTCCAGGCTCCTGCGGACGCCGTCGGCGGTGAAGTCCCAGACCCGCTCGTGGGTGGCGGGGACGGCGAAGCCGTTGGCCAGGTCGTCGCCGGTCGCCACCGGACGGGGACGGAGCAGTCGGCCGACCTTGGTGGAGACGACGTACTCGTCCCTGGGCCGGCCGCGCAGCGCGGCGCCGAGCCTGCGTTCGGACAGGCCGAGCCCGTAGTGCGGGGCCGTGTCGAAGGTGCGGATTCCGGCGGCCCAGGCGGCGTCGACGGTCGCGGCGGCGTCCTCGTCGGTGACCGGGCGGAACAGGTTGCCGAGCGGTGCGGCGCCGAGGGAAAGCTCGGTGACCTGGGTGGTGTCGCGCCCGAGTGGTGTGCAGCGCACGGTGTTGCCTCTCGCTGGTGGAGCCCGGCCGGGGGCGGTGTTGTCAGGTGTCCGCGCCCGGCCGGGGGCTTGGGGGAGGGGTCAGCCTGTGGCCGGGCGCAGTCGCAGGCCGGCCATGCCGCCGTCCACGGCCAGGGCGGTGCCGGTGACACTGGCCGCAGCAGGGGAGGCGAGGTAGGCGATGGCGGCGGCGACCTCGTCGGCGGATACGAGGCGGCCGGTGGGCTGGCGGGCGTCGAGCGCCGCCCGTTCTGCAGCCGGGTCGGCAGCCTGGCCGAGGAGCCGGCTCACCCACGGCGTGTCCACGGTGCCGGGGTTCACACAGTTGACCCGGATGCCCTCCCGGACGTGATCGGCCGCCATGGCGAGGGTCAGGGACAGGACCGCGCCCTTGCTCGCCGAGTACAGCGCACGGTGCGGCAGCCCCGCCGTCGCGGCGATCGAGCAGGTGTTGACCACCGAGGCGGCGCCCGAGCGGCGCAGGTGGGGGAGGGCGGCGCGGGTGGTGCGGACGATACCGAGCACGTTGACGTCCAGGACGCGATGCCACTGCTCGTCGTCGTTGTCCTCGACCGTACCGAGCGCTCCGATGCCCGCGTTGTTGACCAGGATGTCGACACCGCCGAGGACATCGGCGGCCTCCCGCACGGCCGTACGCACCGAGGCGTCGTCCGAGACATCGGCCGTGAAGGCGAGCAGCGGCGCGGGCACGCCGGCGGGGTCGAGGTCCAGGACGGCGACCCGTGCGCCACGCCCGGCGAGGAGTCGTGCGGTGGCCAGTCCGATGCCGGAGGCGCCGCCGGTGACCAGGGCGTTCAGCCCGTTCAGGTCGCTCATGCCGTGGCCTCCTGCCGTGCCGCCAGATCACCGGTCCAGAAGGTGCCGTGCGGATAGCCGTACGTGTCGATCGCCGCCCGGTCCATCTGCGCGGAGAAGCCGGGGGCGGCCGGTGCTCGGTAGTGGCCGGCATCGATCACGACGGGGTCGAGGAAGTGCTGGTGGAGGTGGTCCACGTACTCGATCGCCCGGTCCTCGGTCGTACCGGAGAGCGCCACGTGGTCGAACATCGACAGATGCTGGACCAGTTCGCACAGGCCGACCCCGCCCGCGTGCGGGCAGACCGGGATGCCGAACTTGGCCGCCAGCAGCAGGATCGCGAGGTTCTCGTTCACTCCGCCGACGCGGGCCGCGTCCAGTTGCAGCACGTCGATGGCGCCGGCCTGGAGCAGCTGCTTGAACACGATCCGGTTCTGCACGTGCTCGCCGGTGGCGACCTTGACCGGCACGACGCCGTCGCGGATCGCGGCGTGGCCGAGGATGTCGTCCGGACTGGTGGGCTCCTCGATCCAGTACGGGTCGAACTCGGCCAGCGCCCGCGTCCACTCGATCGCCTCGGCCACGTCCCAGCGCTGGTTGGCATCGATCGCGATCCGGATGTCCGGTCCGACGGCGGCGCGCGCGGCGCGGCAGCGGCGGATGTCGTCCGCCAGGTCGGCGCCGACCTTCAGCTTGATCTGGGTGAAGCCGTCTGCGACGGCCTGCTTCGCGAGGCGGGTGAGTTTCTCGTCGGAGTAGCCGAGCCAGCCGGGGGAGGTGGTGTACGCCGGGTAGCCGCGCTCACGGAGCCGCTCGGCGCGGTCGGCGGCGCCTTCCTTGCCCTGCCGGAGCAGGTGCAGCGCCTCGGCGGGGGTGAGCGCGTCGGTCAGGTACCGGAAGTCGACCTGTCCGACCAGCCACTCCGGCTCGGCGTCGGCCAGCAGCTGCCACAGCGGCTTGCCCTCGCGCTTGGCGGCCAGGTCCCACACGGCGTTCGTCACGGCCCCGATCGCCATGTGCATCACGCCCTTCTCCGGCCCCAGCCAGCGCAGCTGGCTGTCACCGATCAGGTCGCGGTACAGGCCGCCCGGGTCGGCACACAGGGCGCCGGCGTCACGACCGACCACGTGCTCGCGCAGGGCGTCGATGGCGGCGACCTGCACGTCGTTGCCCCGGCCGATGGTGAAGACGAAGCCGTGGCCCTCCAGGTCGTCACCCTCGTCCGTACGCAGGACGAGATAGGCGGCCGAGTAGTCCGGGTCGGGGTTCATCGCGTCGGAGCCGTCGAGCTCGCGGGACGTGGGGAAGCGTATGTCGTAGGTGTCGAGCGCGGTGATCCGCGCTGTCTGTGCGGTCACGGGGTGTGCCTTTCAGGCGGTGGTGAAGGCTTGGCGCTGGGTGCCGAGGCCGTCGATGGACAGCTCGACCACATCGCCCGCGCGCAGGTAGGGGGTGCCGGGCAGGCCGAGGGCCACGCCTGCCGGGGTGCCGGTGTTGATGACGTCGCCGGGGCGGAGCACCATGTACTGGCTCAGGTACCAGACCAGGTAGGGGACGTCGAAGATCATGTTCTTGGTGTTGCCGTCCTGGCGGGGCACACCGTTCACTGCCAGGCGCATGCCCAGCGCCCGCACGTCGCCGGCCTCGTCCGCAGTCACCAGCCACGGCCCCAGCGGGTTGAAGGTCTCGCAGGACTTCCCGAGGTCCCACTGCGCGGAGTACTCCAGCTGGAACTCCCGCTCCGAGACGTCGTTGCTGATCGCGTATCCGGCGATGCATGCGGCCGCCTGCTCCGGACCGGCGAGGTAGCGGGCCTCGTGGCCGATGACGACGGCGAGCTCCACCTCCCAGTCCGTCTTGGTCGACCCCCGCGGGATCAGCACCCCGTCGTACGGGCCGACCACGGTCCCCGGATCCTTCATGAACACCACCGGACGCTCGGGCACCGGAGCACCCGTCTCCTCGGCGTGGTCCCGGTAGTTGAGCCCGACGCAGACGACCTTCCCCGGCCGGGCGACCGGAGCCCCGACCCGCAGCCCCGCCGTCTCCACCAGCGGCAGCGTGCCGGCATCGAGGGCCGCACGGACCCGCTCGACGCCACCCGAGGCCAGGAACCCGCCGTCGATGTCGTCAGTAAGTCCCGAGAGGGCGAACGTCCGACCGTCGGCCGTGACGACGGCCGGCGTCTCCGCACCGGCCGCCCCGAGTCGCAGCAGCCTCATGAGGTACCTCCCACCGGTGTGCTGTCGTCCTTCAGCTCGATCCTCACGACGGTGTCGACCGGATCGGGCAGCGGATACGTGAAGTGGCCGACCTCGCCGAACTGCACGAAGGGGATGTCGGGATACGAGGCCACGACCCACTCCTCGCAGAGCTTCAGCTCCTGGCCGTCGGCGACCAGGCTGATGCGCTCGATCGCGTCCTTCGGCACACCGGTCAGCGGCAGCGGACCGATCGGGGCCCGCAGGACGTGGGCGTACACGGTCGAACCGGAGCGCGTGTAGTAGCCCCACTCGGGCGAACCGAAGCCGGCAGGCCCCGCCCCGTAGACGGACTCGCCGTTGGCCTCCAGCCAGTGGCCGATCCGACGCAGTCGTTCGGCGGCCTCGGGCTGGATGGTGCCGCGCGCGTCGGGGCCGACGTTGAGCAGCAGGTTCCCGCCCTTCGCGACGCACTCCACGAGCTTCGTGATGACCTGCTCCGGCGACTTCCACAGGTCGTCGGCGGCGGCGTACCCCCAGTTGTTGTTGAGGGTGACGCACGCTTCCCATGGCACCGGGGTGCCGTCCGGGGTGTGGAAGCCCTCCACCGGGATCACCTGCTCCGGGGAGACGAAGTCCCCGCAGTACGAGGTGGGCTCGTCGGTCACGATGGAGCCCATGCCCTCACCGCTGGTCTCCAGACGGTTGTCCATGATGACGTCCGGCTGGAGCTCGCGGACCATCGCCACGAGGTCGGCGGCCCCCCACTGCTCCGGGCCCATCCCCTCGTAGGAGAAGTCGAACCACAGGATGTCGAGCTTGCCGTAGTTGGTGCACAGCTCCCTCACCTGGCCGTGCAGGAACGCCCGGTAGGACTCCAGGTCGGGCTCGTGGGAGGCGAAGGCGGGGTTGTCGCGCTCGGGGTGCGCCCAGTCGCCGTGGTGCGGGTAGTCGGGGTGGCGCCAGTCGAGCAGCGAGAAGTAGAGGCCGACCTTGATGCCGCGGGCGCGGAAAGCCTCCAGGAACTCGGCGACCAGGTCCCGGCCGATGCCGTTGTGCATGCTGCCGTAGTCGGTGAGCGCGGTGTCGAACAGGCAGAAACCGTCGTGGTGCTTGGCCGTGAGCACCGCGTACTTCTGGCCGGCCGCGGCGGCGAGTTCGGCCCAGGTGTGCGGGTCGAAGTCCTCGGCGCCGAAGCCGTCGACGGCGTACTGGTAGTCGGCGAGCGGGACGCGTTCGTGGGAGCGGAGCCATTCACCGCGGGCGGGGACGGCGTACGGTCCCCAGTGGATGAACATCCCGAAGCGGTCGTGCCGGAACCATGCCGAGCGTGCGAAGCGGTCCTCGCTCATGCCTTCACCGCTCCCGTGACCATCCCGCTGACGATGTACTTCTGGGCCGCGAGGTACACGGCGACCACCGGAAGCATGGTCAGGACGAGGTTGGCGCACACCAGCCCGTAGTCGAAGCTGTGGGTGGTCTGGAAGGTGAACACCGTCATGGGAAGGGTCCATCGATCGGCGTCGGGGATCAAGAAGAGCACGTTCTGAAACTCGTTCCAGGCATAGGTGAAGACCAGGACCAGCGCGGTGAAGCTGACCGGTCGCAGCAGCGGGAAGATGACGGTGAAGAACAGCCGCAGGGATCCCGCGCCGTCCAGCAGCGCGGCCTCGTCGATCTCGCGGGGCAGCTGCCGGATGAACCCGACGTAGGTCAGCGTGATGAAGGGGATCTGCACGGCGATGTCCGTCAGGATGAGGCCGAGGTACGAGCCGCCCAGACCGATCTGCTGGAGGAGCCGGATCGCCGGGATGAACGCGAACGGTGCGACGAGCCCGGTCAGCAGATAGCTGTAGACGCCGCCGGTGACCCGGCCCGGACGGCGCGCGATCACGAACGCCGCCATCGAGCACACCAGGACCGTGCCGCCCGTGACACCGACCGCGATCAGGACGCTGTTGCCGAAGGCCTGGAGCGAGTCGCCGGTGGTGATCACCGTGAGGTAGTTGTCGAAGTGCCAGCTGTCGGGGAGCGCGAAGCTCATCGTCCCCGACTCCGCGGTCCCCTTCACACTGGTGATCAGCACCAGGTACAGCGGAGCGAGGAAGACCAGGGCGACCAGGGCCGCCAGGGTGTACGTGGCCGAGGAGGCGAGGAGCCTTCGGGCGTGGGGCCGGGCCGGTCGGCGGGTCATGCCGTCGCCTCCATCCTGCGGACGAAACGGTTGATCACCAGGGCGACGGCGGTGATCATGAGGAACTGGAAGACGTTGACGGCGGCGGCGTAACCGAGCGCACCGGTGTTGAGCTGTTTGTAGACGTACGAGGTGAGCACCTCGGTCGCCGTGCCGGGGCCGCCGCCCGTGGTCGCGTAGATCATGTCGAACGCCTTCATTCCGGTGATGAAGGTGAGCAGTCCGGCCAGATTGATGGCGTGCCGGATGTACGGGATCTTGATGTGCCGGGCCACCTGCCAGGGGCCGGCGCCGTCGAGGTGCGCGCTCTCGATCAGTTCCGTCGGCACCGCCTGAAGGGCGGCGAGGACGAGGACGACCGTCCAGCCGACGCCCATCCAGGTGTCGACGGCGGTGACGCTGTAGAGCGCCAGGTCGAAGCTGCCGAACCAGTCCTGCGCGAGCCCGAAGGGCTTCAAGAGGACGTTGAGCGGGCCGTCGGCCTTGAGGATGTAGCCGAAGAGCAGGCCGACCACGATCGTGGAGAACATGATCGGCAGGTAGACGACGACCCGCAGGAACTTGGCCCCGCGGAAGGTGCGGTCGAGGAGGAAGGCGATCGCCACTCCCAGGACCGTCTTGCCGACGGTCACGCAGGCGGCGTAGGCGAACTGATTCCAGGTGGCGTTCCACAGCACTGAGCTGTCGCCGGCCATCAGACGGTAGTTGTCCAGACCGATGAAGCGTGTGTCCGGGACGAAGGTGGAAGCGTCGGTGAGCGAGAGGTACATGCCGAAGAAGGCAGGCAGAAGGAAGAAGACGGTGAAGACGGCGACCGCGGGGACGAGGAACGCGTACCGGTAGGTGCGGACCACACCGGAACCGTCGGCGCGCCCCGAGCTCCTGCGTGCTCCCTCTCCCCTATGTACTCCGCGTCCCTGCTTCCGTCCCGATCCGGGCGACGCTTCTCGGCGTCTGGTGGCGGCGAGGCTCATACTGGGTGTCTCCGATCTCGGGCCGGGTCAGAACCCGGCGGCGCCGGACTTGGCGCCCGCGCTCTGCCACGCCTTCTGGACGCGGTCGCCGAACTCGGCGACATCAGCGCGCTTGCCGATCAGCTCCTGGTAGGCGGCGATGATGTCGTCCTGCGGCTGCGGGATCACCGACTGCTGGTCGAAGGGCAGCACGGACCCGCCCTGGTCGACGAGCTTCTGCAGATCGGCGACGCCGCCGGAGGGCTTGGCGGCCTTGACGTCGGTGAACGCTGACACCCCGGGGTTGGCGTCCAGGAAGGACTGCGCCTGCGGCTGCGCGATCATGAAGTTCAGGAAGTCCTGGGCCTGCGGGGCGACCTTGGAGAACTTTGCGACCTTGAGCATGTTGGGCTTCTGCAGGCCGAGGGTGTTGTGGCCGTCCGCCGCCGGGAGCAGGAAGAACCCGATGTGCGCGTCCGCGTTCGACTTGGCGATCTCCCCGAGCGCCCAGCTGCCGTTGATGATCGCGCCGGCCCTGCCCTTCGCGAGGGCGGCGGTGGAGGCCTCGTATGTCGACGTCAGGGCGTCGTCGTTGGTCAGCCCGCCGTTCACCCAGTCGGACAGCGCCTGGTACTCCTGGTCGAAGCCCGGCGTGTCGGCCCACTTCGCCTTGTTGCCGTCGAGCTTGGCGACCAGGTCCTTGTCCGCGCCGATGAAGCTCGCGTTGACCGAGCTGCGGTGCTGGAGCAGCGTCCAGCCGTCCTTGCCGGCCAGGTGGAGCGGCGTGACGCCGGACTTCTTCACCTTCTCCAGGTCGGCCCGGAATTCGGCGAGGGTGGTGGGCGGGGCGGTGATGCCGGCCTTGGCGAAGACGTCCTTGTTGTAGAGGACGCCGGTGGCGTTGAGACCGTCGGCACTGGGCGTGCCCCAGATCTTTCCGTCGGGGGAAGTGATCGCCTTGCGAACGTCCGGGTTGAGCCGCTGCACCCACGGGCCGGTGGCCGGCTGCATGATCGCGGCCTTGTCCTTGGCGGTGTCCTGGCCGGCGAAGATGTCGACGCCGTTCTTGGAGGCGATCCGGGCCTGCACGAGCGCGTCGTAGTTGGCGTCCGGCACCGGGGCGAGCGTGACCTGGTGGCCGGTCTTCCGCTCCCAGGCCCGCACGTTCTCCTTGAACCCGGGGACTCCGACCCAGGAACTCGGCAGCATGTAGGTGACCGTCACATGGCCGCTGGTGTTGGTGCCGTCGTCCCCGGCGCAGCCGCTGACGACGGCCGACACGGTGAGCGCCGCGGCTCCGATGAGGGCGATTCTCCGGATTCTGCGCATGACAAGGTCCTCTCGGTACTGCTCAGGGGGAAGGGGAAATGCGGGATTGTTCCGGTGGGTGCGCGGCTACGAGACGGCGGCGGCTGTACGGACGCCGTCCCGGCCGCCCTCGTACGCTCCGGACTTCAAAGGCCTCATGTCGATCCGCGCGGGGAAGGCGGGGTCGCCGAGCAGGGTGTGGAAGGCGTGCGTGAGCGCGAGCTGCAGGGAGCCGAGCGCCGGGCCGAACGTCTGGTTCTCGGTGATCGCGAGCTTCACCGGGTACGCCTTGCGCATCATGGTGTGTAAACGCGCCGCGATCCGGTCGGTGAGAGCTTGCCGGTGGGCGAGCGGCCCGCCGAGGACGACCACCTCGGGGTCGACCGCCAGGGTCAGGTAGGCGAGGTGACGCGCGGCGCGAGCGGCGAACGCGTCCAGCTCTTCCTGCGCGGCCGGGTCACCGCGGTCGGCGGCGTCCACGACCGGCAGGAACGATTCGACGTCGGCCCAGTGCGCGGGCGCGGCCGGGCCGTCGTCGATCAGGTTGATCTCCCCGGCCAGGTTCCGGCTGCCCCGCTGGACCCGCCCCTCCACGACCAGACCGGCCGCCACCTCGTGCCAGGCCAGGGCCAGGGCGAAGGTGTCGGCGCCGCGGGCGGCGCCGTAGGCGTGCTCGGCGATCGCGGCGGCGTTCAGGTCGTGTTCGACGATGAGCGGTACGTCCCCGAAGACCAGCCCGGCCTCCGCGGGGGACAGTCCTTGGAGATCGGGATAGTGCGGGGCGTAGCTGATCCGCCCGTCTGGCCCGACACCGCCGGTGAGCGCGATGCCGAGACCGAGCCAGTCGCCGTGGGTGGCCTTCAGGGAGGCCACCAGGCGGTCCAGTCGTCCCCTGAACGCCCTGACCCGGTCCTGCCCGGATCGGGGCTCGGGGTCATGATGACGGCCCACGTGGAGGAGACGGCCGGCGACGTCGCTGACGAGGATCCGCTCGTCGTGCTTGCCGATCTCGGCGCCGATCACGAAGCCGTGCCGGCCCCGGAACCGGAACCGGGAGGCGGGCCGGCCGCCCACGGGCGTCGGGGACTCCCCGTGCTCGGCCCCCGAGATGACCTCCACGAGGTGGGGGAGTTCGGCCAGTCGGTCCCGGACCGTCGGCCGGGACAGTCCGGTGACGTTTGCGAGCTCGCTGATCGTCGCCTCGCCCAGCGAGTGCAGCGCGGCGGCACAAGCCACGGTGGTCGTCCGCCCGGAGGCTCTGTCACCTGAGGCGAACGTGAACATGGCGTGCTCTCTTCGGAAGCCCTTCCGTTCGGGTCCCGGGGAGGGCCCCGCCCGAAGGTATGGCAAGGAGGTTTCGAATCCGGCTTTCGTAACCGGGTGGCAGGAACGTAAACGACGCGTTACCGGGCCTGCAACAGTTCCGAAAGTGAGAGTGGCAACCTTTCGGAACCTAGGCGTAAGGCGGGTGTTTTATTGCTTTCGCCCTGATTCATCCTGTGGATACAAAGGCTTGCCCGGATGAGTTTCCGAACTCTTTCAGTCATGAACATGTGTCGCCTACGTTTCCGCTACTTCACCAGGACGTGGCCCCAGGGCGGGCCCACCAGACGCAGGAGGCAGCGGTGGCAGATCGCGAGCACCCCTCAGCGAGGTCCGACGCAGGTACGGCCGGCGGGTCCGGCGGTCCGGGACGCCGACAGCTCCTCGCGGCGATCGCGGCCGTCGGCGCGGGCACGGCCGCTTCCGGCCTTCTCGGCGCCTTCGGCCTCGGAGGGACCGCCGCAGCGGCGACCCCCGAGGCCCAGGCTGCCGCGACCCTGCGCGCGACCATCGATGAGACGCACCCCGCGCACCTGGTCAACCTCGGGCAGAGCGACGAGCCGTACCAGGGCACGCTCGTCCAGCTGTGGGCCACGATCCCGGACAGCCTCAAGCCGTACTGCTACATCAACCTCATTCCCGGCAGCGAGATCCACGACGTCCCGGCCGCGACCGACTGGATCCAGGCCCGGCTCGACACCGCCGAGGCGGCCGGCATCCCGGTCACCGTGCAGGTCGCCCAGGGCGCCACCGGCAACCAGGGCATTCCTGTCAGCAAGTGGCGTGCCTGGGCGCAGAACCACCCCAAGACCTTCGTCGGCCTCAACGCGGCCGAGCTGTACAACGGCATCGACCAGAGTAACTACCTGATCGACCTGTTCAACCTGGCCGGCGAACAGGGCATGTTCTTCTTCTGGACCGACACCAACATCTTCGGCAGTCACGGCATGATGCTGGACTACATGCAGAACAACACCCGGTTCCTGCCGACGATGAAGGCGAACGCCAAGAACCTGGTGTTCATGAACAAGGAGTCCTGGGCCACCGACTCCACCGACGCGCTCCTCAAGGGCCTGTGGCTCACCGGCTACATCGGCAACTGGGGCTCGTCGACCGACTGGTGGAAGTGGGGCCTCGACAACAAGGGCGTCTTCCCCGGCGGCGAGGGCTGGCAGGACTGGAAGTTCATCCTCCAGTACCCGCAGGGCCTCCAGGTCCAGTCGATCGTCCGTGACCTGTCCCAGGGTGCGACCTGCTTCCTCGCCGAAGGCTCGTACTTCACCAACGGCGCTCTCGGAAACCGTTACGCCGGAGCCCAGTTCGGCATCTATCCGCTGCTCCAGAGCGTCCTCAACGGCTGGATCCAGATCCCCACCCGCGCCCAGGTCGCCGCTCAGCAGCAGGCCCTGGTCAAGGGCATCGCCGCGTACTCCACGCCGGGCTGGAACGGTTCCGTCAACAACGCCATGGCCGTCGACGGGCGGTACGGGATGGTCTCGCTGGTCCCCACCACGATGCCCGCCGCCGACCTGACTGGCTTCACCACCGTCACCTCGAAGCAGCCCACCAGCTACTACGACGGGCTGTTCCCCGGCTACGCCCGAACCGGCAACGGCTGGGTCGTGCGCTCCGACGGCACGAACAAGCAGTGGTACTACACCAACCCCGTCATGTGGGAGCAGCGCAAGACCGCCTCGGTCATCCCGCTGACCAACGTGCCCGGCGCGCAGGTGACCGTCAGCTCCGACGAACACACCAGCGTGATCATCCAGGAGAACCCCTCCAACCTGGGCGTCCATGTCTTCAACTACCGACTCAACCTGACTGACGCCATCTCCCAGGTCGCCGACGAGGCCGACACCATCGCCTTCGGCCAGAACTACATGGCGCCCCGCCTCGACGCCGCCGGCACCCCGGTCGTCAACGCCGACGGCTCGATCACCACGGTCGGCAACCGCACCCTGCCGGACCAGACCTACCGTGACGTCCGCAACGTCACCCTGACCATCGTCGGCACCTGGAACGGCGGCCAGCCACGCGTCACCTTCGACGACCAGGCGGGCATGACCCGCCCGTACACGAAGACGCAGACCTGGGACGCGGCCACCAGCACGCTCACCCTCAGCCTCACCATGAACGGGACGAGCCACTTCAACGTCCAGATCAACGGCGGAGGCCCGCACGTCCTGCCCCGCGACGGCTGGACCGTGACCTACACCGACAGCCAGGAGACCGCCGCCGAGAGCACCCCGGCCACCAACGTCCTGGACGGCAACATGTCCACGTTCTGGCACACGGCGTGGTCAGCCACCGACCCGGACCCCGCCTGCCCGCACGAGATCCAGCTCGACATGAAGAGCAGCCGTACGGTCTCCGGGTTCACCTACCTGCCACGGCAGGACGGACCCAAGAACGGCTGGGTCGGCGGCTACGAGTTCTACGTCTCCGCCAACGGCACGAACTGGGGCAGCCCCGTCGCCACCGGTACGTTCGCCACCGACGCCACCCTGAAGACCGTACGGTTCCCCGCCACCGCCGCCCGATACGTGCGGTTCCGCGCGCTGTCGGAGGTCAACGGCAACCCCTGGACCTCCTGCGCCGACCTCACGGTCATCGGCCTGTGACCCGCCCCCGGGCGACCCCACCGGAGACAACGCACTCATGACCCCGCACCACCACCAGGACCTGGCCGTGCTCGCCGCGGCCGGGTCCGCCCTGGTCCTCGACACCTCGGGCCCCCACCTCCCCGCCGTCCTGCACTGGGGCGCCGACCCGGGCGAGCTGGGCGATCCCCAGGAGTTGCTGCTCGCCCTCACCCCGGGATGGCCCGTGGCCTCCGTCGACCAGCCCGTGCCCCTGCGGCTTGTCCCGCACCAGGCCGACGGCTGGACCGGACGCCCCGGCATCACCGGCCACCGCGACGGCGCCCACCCCCACCTGCGCCTGCGCCTCACCGATCCCGTGGTCTGCGTCCCCACGCACGGCGGGGGAGGCCACCTCCGGATCGCCGCAGCCGACCCGGACGCGGGAGTGACTGTCCGCACGGATGTCGAGATGGACGCCTTCGGCGTCATCCGGATCCGCCACACCGTTGGCAACGACGGCCCCGGCACCTTCACCCTCGACTCCGCCGCCTGCCTTCTGCCGGCCGGCGACCAGGCCACCGAAGTCCTCGACTTCACCGGCCGCTGGGCGAACGAACGCCGCCCCCAGCGCGGACCGCTCCACCACGGACTGACCCTGCGCGAGTCCCGCCGCGGCCGCACCGGCCACGACGCCACCGGCCTCCTCGCCGTCGGACAGACCGGATTCGGCTTCCGGCACGGCCAGGTGTGGGCTGTCCACACCGGCTGGAGCGGCAACCACCTCCACTACGCCGAACGCGTCCCCGAACGCGGCCCCGTCCTCGGCGGCGGCGAACTGCTCGGCCCCGGCGAGATCCGCCTCGGCCAAGGCGAGACCCACCGCACTCCCTGGACCTACTTCGCCTGGTCCGACGCCGGACTCGACGGCCTGTCCGACCGCCTGCACCGGCACCTTCGTGCACGCTCCGGCCATCCCCGTACGCCACGGCCCGTGACGCTCAACACCTGGGAGGCGGTCTACTTCGACCACCGCCTCGACACCCTCACCGACCTCGCCGAACGCGCCGCCGCCGTCGGCGTCGAACGCTTCGTCCTCGACGACGGCTGGTTCGCCGGACGCCGCGACGACACCGCCGGCCTCGGCGATTGGACCGTCGACACACAGGTGTGGCCCGACGGGCTGCACCCGCTCGTCGACCGGGTGCGGGAACTCGGCATGCAGTTCGGCCTCTGGGTCGAGCCGGAAATGGCCAACCCCGACTCCGACCTCGCCCGCGCCCACCCCGACTGGCTGCTCACCACCCCGGGCCGCCCCGCCCTGGCCGCCCGGAACCAGCAGGTCCTCGACCTGGCCAACCCCGACGCGTACGCCCACATCGCCGCCCGCCTCCACGCGCTCATCGACGAGTACGGCATCGCCTACCTCAAGTGGGACCACAACCGTGACCTGCTGGAAGCGGTCCACGACGGGGTCGCAGGCGTCCACGCCCAGACGGCAGCCGTCTACCGGCTCCTCGACGAACTCCGCGACCGGCACCCCGGCCTGGAGATCGAGTCCTGCTCCTCGGGCGGCGCGCGCATCGACTACGGCATCCTGGAACGCACCGACCGCGTCTGGGCCTCCGACACCAACGACCCGCTCGAACGCCAGGCCATCCAGCGCTGGACCGGCCTGCTCGTCCCTCCGGAGCTCATGGGCTGCCACGTCGGCGAGGCCCGCGCCCACACCACCGGACGCGTCACCTCCCTCTCCACCCGCCTCGCGACCGCCCTGTACGGCCACGCCGGCATCGAATGGGACCTCACCCGTTGTCTCGACGATGAACTCGCCCAACTGACGGCCTGGGTACGACTCCACAAGCGCCTCCGCCACCTCCTCCACACCGGCACCACCGTCCACGCCGACCACCCGGACCCCGCCGCCTGGCTCCACGGCGTCGTCTCCGAGGACCGCCGACACGCCCTGTTCACCCTCGCCCAGCTCACGGCGTCGACGGACTCCGTCCCACTCCGCCTCCGCCTGCCCGGCCTCGACCCGGGCCTCTCCTACACCGTCACCGTCCGCCCGGAGTTCCCCTTCACCCAGTCCCACCCCAGCACCGCCGTCCCCTGGATCACCCACGGCGTGATCCGCGCCCGGGGCGCCGTCCTCGCGGACCTGGGCCTGGCTGCCCCGCTGCTCGACCCGGCGCAGTGCCTGGTCCTGGAGGTGGAGGCGACCGACGGCGACACCTGATCAGCGTGCCGCCGCTCCACGGAATCGGCAGCGCGCTGAGGGCCGTGACGAACGTGACGCCCACCGGGACTAGGTGCGGGGTGGCGTCAGACCGGAGGGCGGTCAGAAAGCAGCTCCGCCGTTCCTGCCGGAATGCGTCGGCTCTGTCGGCGAACGGGAACGGACCTGGCCAATCGAGGCTTCCCCGTCGACCTGGGCTCCGAGGCCGAGTGGGTGAAGTCGATCATGGTGGGCGAGTAGTACTCCACCCTCACAAGGACATCTGCAAGTTCGTCGCCGAGATCGTCGCCAGGGTCACCCCACGCCAGAAGGGCGACAAGTCGCGCATCAATGACACGGAGTCGTACGACAACGTTTCCCAGGGCGTTGCGTCCTCTCTCCTGGCTCCGGGCATCGTGGCCGAGCAGAATGCGGCCGAGGCCTGCGCAGGCGACCCGAGGCCGTCTCCGCTCACCAAGTGACCCCACGTCACGCCCCGGTCCTCCGGGCGTTCGTGCCGCAGCACCCTATGACCCCCGTACCGCCCCGAAGCGCACTCATGCGCCCACGTACCGGAGTACCGAGCGACAGAATGGAAGCACCCGTGCACGGACCACTCGACATCGGCGGCACCGAGATCGCTGGAGGGCCCGTCGAACACCGCCGCCTGTCGGCTCGGGCGCAGTGCGCCACGCCGGCACACGGCTCGGCCGAGGAGATGACGGCCGTGGTCACGACGCTCCTCGACGACCTCGCGGGCCGACCGGAGTTGACCTCGCTCATCGGGGTCGACCTCGGAGGTGCCAGTCCCGTGGACATCGTAAGTCAGGCGTTGTCCACGTGTATCTGTACGGCCTCGGCGTGGAGATCACGGCACGTTCCGACAACGTCCTGAGCTGCGGGCTGACGAAGAAGCACGTGGACGCGCCCGAACTCCTGAAGGCCGTCCACTTCGCCATGCATCCGCCCCGTGCTGTCACCGTCCTACCCGACGCGGCCACTGGGGAGCACGTCTACCCGGCCCCCGTCGACGACTTCCGGCCCTCCCGCCTCGTACTCGTACGAGGAGAGGCGCCGCGCACTCTCACACCGCTGTCCTCAGCCCCTTCTGTGCCTCAGCGCCTCGGAAGGGCGCGCGGCGGGCCTCGGGCCGGCCGCGCCGTCTACGCGTCCGCGGGCGAGACGCTGCGGTCAAGGGCGGGGGAACGGTGTTTCCGCCACGGCCGGACTCGCCCCGGCCTGATCGACACGACACCCCAAGCCACCGGGACGCCAGAGCCCGGGCAGGACCAACACGTGGAAAGGAAGTGCTCCATCATGAACGCGCTCCGAAGAATCCGAAGAAGACGAGAGGGCCGTCCGGCGACCGGTCTCGGAGCAGCCCTGGTCTCGGTCGGGCTGCTCCTCCCGTTACTCGGCAGTCCCGCGGCGAGCGCGGCCTCCGTCCCGGCACCCCTTGTCCGGAACCCCGTCGCGTACGTGGACCCGCTGATCGGTACCGCCAACGGCGGCAACACCTACCCTGGTGCCACAATGCCGTTCGGGATGATCGGCTGGTCGCCGACCAGCACCGCGGGTGACCAGACCAACACCGCCGCCTCCAACGGCTACTCGTACAACACCACCCGGCTGCGCGGCTTCTCCCTCACCCACGTCAACGGCGCGGGCTGCCACCCGGGCGCGGCGGGCGACGTGCCGATCATGCCCTTCGTCGGGGACGTGGACTCGTCGCCGACCGCCGACACCAAGGACGCCACATACGCCGCGAACTTCTCGCACGCCGACGAGAAGGCTGAGCCCGGCCGCTACCGGGTGAGCCTCGACTCGGGCGTCACCACCGACCTCGCCGTCACGAAGCGGGCCGGCGTCGCCGACTTCACCTTCCCCCAGGACCGGCCCGCCAACCTGCTCTTCCGGGTCTCCAACTCCCTCAACGGCAGCGAGGACGCGCACGTCGACATCGACACCGCGCGACAGAAGGTCACCGGCTGGGTGGAGACCGGCGCATTCTGCGGCCGGCGTGCCAACGGCGGTACCCCCAACAACAACCGCAAGAGCTACTACCGCCTGCACTTCAGCGCCACCTTCGACCGCCCCCTCTCCACCGTGGGCACGTGGCACGACGGAGAGCTGAACCCGGGGGCCACCAGTGCCAGCGGCGGCGAGGGCTATCTGACCGGCGCGAGCCGGGCCGGCCGCGGCTCCGGAGGCTACGTCTCCTTCGACACGTCGGCCGACCCGGTCGTCCACATGCGGCTCGGCATCTCTTACGTCTCTCTGGCCGGAGCCGAGGAGAACCTGCGAACCGAGATCGCCCCGGCCGCCGGCGTCGAGGACGTGGCGCAGGCCGGCCGCAGGTCCTGGGACCAGATCCTCAGGAAGGTCCGGGTCGGAGGCGGCGACGAGGACCGTCTCACCGCCTTCTACACCGCGCTCTACCATTCCCTCCAGCAGCCCAACGTGATCAGCGACCGGGACGGTCGCTACGTGGGCATGGACCGAAAGGTCCACCGGCTCGCCGACGGCCAGGCGGCGCAGTACAGCAACTTCTCAGGCTGGGACCAGTACCGTGCCCAAGTGCAGTTGCTCGCCCTGCTCCAGCCGCGCGTGGCGGGCGACTTCGCCCAGTCGCTGTACAACTTCGCGCAGCAGAACGGCGGCGTCTGGGACCGCTGGGTGCACGTCAGCGGAGCCACCCATGTGATGACCGGCGATCCCTCGGCGGCGACCCTGGCGACCTTCTACGCCATGGGGGTGCGCAACTTCGACGTCCAGGGCGCCTTCGCCTCCCTCTACCGCCAGGCCACCGTGCCGCACCCCTCCGAACTCTCCTACGCGGGCTGCCCCGGCCAGTGCGAGGCCGCACGCCCCAACCTCACCGCGTACAAGCAGCTGCGCTACGCCCCGCAGGACCAGTGCTACTGCTGGGGCGGCGCCGCCGAGACGCTGGAGGCCTCCGTCGCCGACGCGGCCCTCGCGCAGTGGGCACAGCAACTGGGCCACGAAGAAGGGCACCGGGTGCTCAGCGAACGCGGCGGCTACTGGAAGAACGTGTTCAACCCCGCCGCCACCGCGGACGCCGGCTACATCCAGGCCCGCAACGCGGACGGCTCCTGGGTGACCCCCTTCGACCCGGCTTCCCAACACGGCTTCGCCCAGGGCAGCGCCGCCACCTACCTGTGGATGGTGCCCCAGGACGTCCAGGGACTCGCCACCGCCATGGGCGGCTCGGAGAAGGCAGCGACCCGCCTGGACGCCTTCTTCCACAAGCCTGACGGCTCCTGGTCCGTCCGCGGGGGCGACGCGCTGCGCTACGACCCCACCAACGAGCCCGGCATCCACGCCCCTTGGCTCTACAACGCGCTCGGCCGGCCGTGGAAGACCCAGGAGACCGTGCGCCAGATCGTCGACACCGTGTACGGAACGGGCCCCGCAGGTCTCCCCGGCAATGACGACCTGGGCACGATGTCGGCGTGGTACGTCTTCGCCACGCTCGGCATCTATCCGAAGGCACCGGGCTCGGGCGACCTGCTCCTCGGCACCCCGGTCTTCCCCGTCGCCGTCATCGCCGCCGCGGGGGACCGCGCCGAGATCACCATCGACGCACCCCACGCCTCCCGCACCACCCCGTACGTGCGGTCGGTGACCCTGGACGGCGCGCCCCACGCGTCGTCATGGGTGGATGCCTCGCTCGTGCGCCGGGGCGGCTCGCTCTCCTTCGTGGTGAGCGACCGGGCCGACACCGGCTGGGCGACCGACCCGGGCAGCCTGCCTCGCTGACGCTCTCCGGGGCGGCGCCGTGAGCAACGGCCGCCGTGGCCCGCGACAGCCACCGGGTCACGGCGACCGCGCGGCGGCGCCCCGCTTGACCCCGCGTCCCTTGCGTGGTCGGGCTCTACGCCTCTTGCTGCGGTAGCGCTCGGCCATGGCGGGCCGCACTCCGATTGGGTCAAGGCCGCAGGGGAAGCGCTGTATTGGCCGCCCCGCACCGGTTAGGTCCACTGTGGCTGGCGCGGGTCACCGACATTGGTACGCTCCAACAGCCAAGGTAGCTCTAGTGACCTGAGTCGAAGATTCGCCTTTTTTGGGCATGAGTCGTCCAAGGTCCGAAGATTCCGCTGTTGTCGGTCATTGATGCCCAGCGGGCGGTGCTGGAGGGCTGGTTGCGTCGCCGTACGACGGCTCAGGCTCTGGGCCCTGCGGTCGCGGATTGTGCTGGAGTGCGCTGAAGGCCACTCGATCACGGAGGTGTCCCGGCGGCTGCGGATCGCTCCGGACACCCTCCGCACCTGGCGGCGGCGCTTCATCGAGCGGCGCCTGGACGGCTTGTGTGACGACCCGCGGCCCGGTGTCCCGCGGAAGATCACCGACGCTGATGTCGAGCGGGTCATCGTCAAGAAGCTTGAGGAGGCGCCGAAGAACGCGACCCACTGGTCGATCAGGTCGATGGCCGCGGCGACGGGAATGTCGCAGTCGACGGTCTCTCGGATCTGGCGTGCGTTCGCCCTGGCGCCGCACCGGTCGCAGACGTTCAAGCTGTCGACGGACCCGCTGTTCATCGACAAGGTCCGCGACGTCGTCGGGCTGTATCTCGACCCGCCGGAGAAGGCCCTGATCTCTGCGTGGACGAGAAGTCACAGATCCAGGCCCTGGACCGATCCCAGCCGGTCCTGCCGATGATGCCGGGCGTTCCCGAACGCCGCAGCCACGACTACGTCCGGGCCGGCACGACTATTCCTTTCGCTGCCCTGAGGTCGCCACCGGCAAGGTGATCGGCTCCCTGCACCGCCGCCACCGGGCAGCGGAGTTCAAGAAGTTCCTCGCGAAGCTCGACAGGGAAGTCCCGGCCGATCTACAGGTTCATCTGATCCTGGACAACTACGCGACCGACATTAAGCGCCGGCTGCTGGCCCACCCCCGGTTCCGCCTACACTTCACGCCGACCAGCGCGTCCTGGCTGAACCTGGTCGAGCGGTGGTTCGCCGAGCTGATTCAGAAGAAGCTCAAGCGCGGCGTCCACCGCTCAGTTCAGGCCCTTGAGCGCGACATTCGGGCCTGGCTCGCCGACTGGAGCGAGCACCCCAGACCGTTCGTCTGGACGAAGACGGCCGACGAGATCCTCGACGAAGTCGCCGCCTACTGCCGACGAATCTCTAACTCAAATCACTAGATACATGCAGTTGTTGCCCCGTTAGCTCGAGCAGGTGCTCCGGGCGCGCCTCGCCGGGACGGTCAGAAGAAGCCGAGCCTCTTCGGCGAGTACGAGACCAGGAGGTTCTTGGTCTGCTGGTAGTGCTCCAGCATCATCTTGTGGGTCTCTCGGCCGATGCCCGACTGCTTATAGCCTCCGAAAGCACTGTGGGCCGGGTAGGCGTGGTAGCAGTTCGTCCAGACGCGGCCCGCCTGGATCGCGCGGCCCGCGCGGTAGGCGGTGTTCGTGTCACGGGTCCAGACGCCGGCGCCGAGGCCGTAGAGCGTGTCGTTGGCCGTGCGGATCGCGTCGTCGAAGTCGGTGAAGGAGGTCACCGCCACCACCGGGCCGAAGATCTCCTCCTGGAAGATCCGCATGCGGTTGTCGCCCTCGAAGACGGTCGGCTGTACGTAGTAGCCGCCCGCCAACTCGCCGCCGTGCTCGATGATCTGTCCACCCGTCAGGATCTTCGCGCCCTCCTTCTGGCCGATCTCCAGGTAGGAGAGGATCTTGCGGAGCTGGTCGGCGGAGGCCTGCGCGCCGATCATCGTGTCCGTGTCCAGGGGGTGGCCCGGGACGATCTTCTCCGTGCGGGCGATCGCCGCTTCCAGGAAGTCGGCGTAGTGGCCGCGCTGGACGAGGGCGCGCGAGGGGCAGGTGCAGACCTCGCCCTGGTTGAGGGCGAACATCGTGAAGCCTTCGAGGGCCTTGTCGCGGAAGTCGTCGTCCGCCGCCCACACGTCGTCGAAGAAGATGTTCGGTGACTTGCCGCCGAGTTCGAGCGTGACGGGCTTCAGGTTCCGCGAGGCGTACTCCATGATCAGTCGGCCGGTCGACGTCTCGCCCGTGAAGGCGATCTTCGCCACGCGCGGGCTGGATGCCAGCGGCTTGCCGGCCTCCTCCCCGAAGCCGTTGACGACGTTCAGGACGCCCGGCGGCAGCAGGTCCGCGACCAGGCTCAGCCAGAAGTGCACCGAGGCCGGGGTCTGTTCGGCCGGCTTGAGGACCACCGCGTTGCCCGCGGCCAGCGCCGGGGCCAGCTTCCAGACCGCCATCAGGATCGGGAAGTTCCACGGGATGATCTGCGCGACGACGCCCAGCGGCTCGTGGAAGTGGTACGCCACGGTGTCGTCGTCGATCTCGCTCAGCGCGCCCTCCTGGGCCCGCAGCGCCCCCGCGAAGTAGCGGAAGTGGTCGATCGCGAGCGGGATGTCCGCGGCGAGCGTCTCCCGCACGGGCTTGCCGTTGTCCCAGCTCTCGGCGACCGCGAGCGCCTCCAGGTTCCTCTCCATGCGGTCCGCGATCCGCAGCAGGACGGCCGCCCGCTCCGCCGGCGCCGTCCGTCCCCACGCCGGGGCCGCCGCGTGCGCCGCGTCGAGGGCGCGTTCCACGTCCTCGGCGGTGCCGCGCGCGACCTCCGTGAAGGGACGGCCGTCGACCGGGCTGGGGTTCTCGAAGTAGCGGCCGCCCGCCGGAGCGACGTACTCACCGCCGATCCAGTGGTCGTAGCGGGCCTGGTACGACATGAGCGCGCCCTCGGTACCGGGTGCGGCGTAACGGGTCATGGGCATGGCCTCCCTCGGACGCGCCGGCCGTCCCTGGCCGGCGCTCACGCCCGAGTGTGGTGAACCGTACGTTGCAAGTCCGTTGCACCGGCGGACAGTTCCGCCTCCAGAGAGTCGAGCCTCGCCCGTACGGGAGGAAGCTGCGGCGCCGGTGTCGCCGCGCACAGCGCCCGCCAGACCACCACGTCGTCCTCGCCCCACGCGCTGTACGCCCAGTCGGCGAGCAGCCCGGGATCGCCCCGGTCCACCAGCGCCGCCCGCAGCCGGTCCGCGAGCCGCTCCCGCAGCCGTACCACCCCGGGCGCGGTCGACGCGGGGAGCAGCGGGCCCGCGTACTCCCCGGCAGCCGCCGCGACGGCCCCCGAGGCGAGCCTCCGGTCGACCGTCGCGAAGTCCGCGTCCACGGGCGCGGCGAGCCGGTACGGCCGCGATCGCAGCACGTCGGGGCCGAGCAGCGCGCGCAGCCGGGACAGTTCCGCCCGCAGCGTCACCGGCGTGACCGACCCGTCCTCGTACAGGAGGGTGAGGAGCTCGTCGCCGCCCACCCCCTCCGGTCGGTGCGCGAGGACCACCAGGATCTCGCTGTGACGGCGGCTCAGCCGCAGCCGCCGCCCGCCCACCGAGAGCACTGCCCCGTCCCGGCCGAGTGCCGACAGCCTGATCCGCTCCGGGTCCGGGGCCGGTCCGAGCAGGGCCAGCTGGGACTCGGCCGCGCGGGCCACCGCCTGGACGAAGCCGAGGCTGTGCGGGTGCGCGAGCCGCTCCCCGCCGGTGATGTCGACCGCGCCGATCACCCGCCCGCTGTGCGGGTCGTGCACGGGGGCCGCTGCGCAGGTCCACGCCCGCACCGGACGCCGGAAGTGCTCGGCGGCGACGACCTGCACCGGCCGGTCCACGGCCAGGGCCGTGCCCGGCGCGTTCGTCCCGGCCGCCGCCTCCGACCAGCGGGCCCCGGCGACGAAGTTCATCCCCCGGGCCTTGCGCAGGGTGCCCGGGTGCCCTTCGACCCACAGCATGCGTCCGGCGGCGTCGCAGACCGCGAGAAGATGCTCGCCGTCCGTCGCGTACGCCCCCATCAGCTCCCGGATCACCGGCATCGCCGCGGAGAGGGGGTGGGCCTCCCGGCACGCGGCGAGCTCGTCCTCGTCCAGTTCCACCCGCGCCGCCCCGTCAGGGCTCACGCGCGCGCGTACGGACCGGCGCCAGGACGCGGCCACCAGCGGGCGGGCCTCCCGGGCGGGCAGGTCGGCGTCCGTGCCTGGGTGGGCGTCCGCGCCCGGGCCGGTGCCCGTGCGTCCGTCGGTGCTTCGGCCGGTGCTCGTGCCCCGGTCTGCCGATGCGCCCCGGGTGGTTGTCGCACCCCGGGCGGTCGTCGCACCCCGGCCCGCCTTCGGGCGGGGAGAGGCTTCCGCTCCCGGATCCGCCGCCGGTGCCCGTTCCGGCCGTGGCTCCGCGGCCACCCACACATCGCTCAACTCGGCCTCCTCGTCGAGGTCGTCCCGGCCCGTCGCGCTCATCGTGGTGCGCCCGCGGGCACCCGACAAGCCACCTCGCACCACGGCATGCGCACCCTGTCCGGGACCGGCCCCCGACCGCTCACGTAGAGTGGGGTCCGGGCCGTGACTGGCGCTTGAGGTGGATCACCACCGGGGAGCGGCCCGGCGGAGCGTGCCGCAGCGGCGCGACCGTGCCGATGCCGTGCGCCTGGGCGAACCACCGGTCAGAGACGACGCCCAGGAGTTTCCATGTCCACCAGCACCGCCACCCTCATGGACGGCACGGCCCTCGCCCGCCGTACGGTCGAGGAGACCGCCGCCCGAGCCGCCGAGATCACCCGCCGCACCGGCGTCACGCCGTGCCTCGCGACCGTCCTGGTCGGCGCGGACCCGGCCTCCGTCACGTACGTGAAGATGAAGCAGAACCGCTGCGCGAAGGCCGGAATCCGCTCCAAGCACGTCGAACTGCCCGCCGAGACGACGACCGAGGAGCTCGTCGCCGCCATCACCGCCCTGTCCGAGGACCCCGAGGTCCACGGCATCCTGCTCCAGCACCCGGTCGGCCCCCACATCGACGAGCGCGCCGCCTTCGAGGCCATCGCCCCCGAGAAGGACGTCGACGGCGTCACCATGGCCTCCTTCGCCGCCATGGGCTTCGGCCTGCCCGGCTTCGTCTCCTGCACGCCCGGCGGCATCATGCGCCTCCTCGACGCCTACGACGTCGAACTCAGCGGCAAGCGCGCGGTCGTCGTGGGTCGCAGCGCCATCCTGGGCAAGCCGGCCGGGCTGCTCCTCCTCGGCCGCGACGCCACCGTCACCTACTGTCACTCCCGCACCCAGGACCTCTCCTCGGTGGTCCGTGAGGCCGACGTCCTCGTCGCCGCCGTCGGGAAGCCGAACTTCATCAGGGGCGAGGACATCAAGCCGGGCGCCGTCGTCATCGACGCCGGCTACAACCCGGGCAACATCGGCGACGTCGACTTCGCGTCGGCCGCCGAGCGTGCCTCCCTCATCACCCCGGTGCCCGGTGGTGTCGGCCCCATGACCATCGCCGTGCTCCTCGCCCAGACGGTCGAGGGCGCGGAGCGCCAGCTCGGCCTGTAGGCGGCTGTGACCGGGCGGCGGCGGTGACGGGGGAGCGGCGGGGGCGCGAGCGCGCGCGGTCGGCGATCGTCACGATTCTGTACAGGTCGAGGCCGGCGGCCGGTGAAAGCTGGCCGCGCCGCCGCCGAACGGCGAATCTGGTCCCTGTGTCCCACCCGCCGACCGCCACTCCGCAGCCCGAACCGGGCCGCCCGGGCCCGCCCGGTCCCACCGATGCCGATACGGGCCCTTCGACTTCCCTCGGTACGGATCCCACTGTCACGGATCCCCCCGCCACAGGTCCCACGGACACGGGCTCTCCGACGAGTCCGAACCCGATCGGATCGAGCGCAGCCGCATCGATCGCACCCGACTCCGCCGAACGTCGTCCGATCGAGTCCCTCACGGTCGAGTCCCTCACGGTCGAGCGCCTCGCGACCGGTGCCGAGTCCGCGTGGTCGGCCCGTTTCGTGCGGCTCGGCGCGGCCCGGCCGGGGCCGGCGGCGCGGCGCGCCCGCTGGTTCGGTGTGCCGCTCGTTCCGCTGCTCACGGCCGCCCTGGTGGCCGGCGCCTTCCTGACCGCACAGGGCGGGACGGCAGGTGGCGGACTCGCCGACGGCCCACCGGGCGGGGACGCGGCCGGCACG
Source organism: Streptomyces sp. TLI_105 (assembly GCF_900105415.1). Taxonomy (GTDB): domain Bacteria; phylum Actinomycetota; class Actinomycetes; order Streptomycetales; family Streptomycetaceae; genus Streptomyces. Next base: position 8,070,364 of record NZ_FNSM01000001.1, read on the forward strand.
CCGGCCCCCGTCGTCACCGGCGAGACGGGACAGGCCGTCCCCACCCCGACGGCCGGAGCGGGGACGGCCGACACGCCGAGCGCCGGAACGTCCACGAACCCCACGCCGACGAGCGCCACGCCGAAGCGGACGGCAGCCGGAGACCGGGCCGGGCAACCACAGGGCAGTACGTCACCGGCCCCTTCCCGCTCCCGGAGCACCGACCCCGCCACCGGCGCCACCCCGTCCGGCAGGCCGACGGGCGCTCCGGCGCCCGAGCGACCCGTCTCCTACGAGGCGCTGCGCGTCGGCGACTGCTTCGACATGGACCGCGACGCGCCCGGCACCGCCCTCCGGCGGCGCTGCGACACGCCGCACCAGGGCGAACTCGTCGTCCGCCCCCGTCTGGTCGGCACCTTCGCCACCGATGAGGCGGTACGCGAGGCGGCCACCGTGCTCTGCCGCGAACCGCTTCGCCGTAAGGCCGCCCGGCAGCCGCTCGGCACGCGCTGGACGACCTTCGTGCAGTACCCGTACCGGACGAGCTTCCTCCTCGGCGAGGACACCGTCGCCTGCAGCCTGGCCGTCACCAGCGGCACGCTCAGCCATCCGCTCCAATAGCACCGGGCCCGGGGGCACCGGCTTCACCGGCACCGGCGGCGAACGCCGTCGCCAGAGCCGCCGCCGGGTCACGGTCCGACGGGCCGGCCGGGGACCAGCGGACCCCGGCCTTCACGTACGGCCACCAGCGCCCGTCCTCGCCGAGCCGCAGTTGCGCGTCGGCTCCCACGGCCGTCCACCGCGCGCCGCCCGCGCGCCGCAGCGCCGGGCGATCATCCTCCGCCCACGCCTCGGTGAGCCGGACCGCGGCCCGTTCCAGTGCCTCGGCGTCCGGTGTCCACTCCTCGTCCAGTACGGCGAGGGCGGCGGCGCCGCCGAACCGCCACGCGCGCGTGGCCGGCTCCAGCTCAGCCCGCGACCTGCCCGAGCCGCCGGCGAGCCGCGCCGCGATCGAGGGAGCGGGGGCGCCCGCCGAGAGCCGTACCGCGTCCTGGGCGACCGTCAGGCGGGGCGGACGCGGCAGGCCCGCCCCGTCCGGAGCGCTCCCGTCCCCGCCACCCGTCAACTCGCCGAGCAGCCGGTGCGCGAGTGCCGCCGCGTCGGCCGCGAGGAACTCCAGGGCCGCAGGGTCGACCCCCGGCTCCGGCGGCGTGTCCGTGTCCAGGGACGGCGGCCGACCCGGCACGGCCGGGGCGACCGGAGGGGCGGGCAGCGGCGCCACGAGGAAACCCGCCGCGAACGCCTCCTCGGCCGACACGCCGGGCATCCCGCCGGCCTCTCCGAGCCCGCCGCCCGGCGCGCCGCCGGTCTGCGCCCCGCCCCGCGCGGACGGCGCGGCGGCCCGTGCCGTACTGCGCGCCTGCAGCTGCTCCAGAAGGGTGCGCTCGCCCCGCCCGCGCATCAGGAGGAGCACGAACGGGTCCTCGTCGAGGAGGCGGGCGACCTGGTAGCAGAGCGCCGCCGTGTGCGGACAGTGGTCCCAGGCCTCGCAGCCGCACTCCGCGTCGAGGTCCCCGATGCCCGGCAGCAGGTCGAGCCCGGCGGCCGCCGCGTCCTCCACCAGGTGCGGCGGCATCTCGCGGTCGAGGAGCGCGGCGATGTGACCCGCGCTGTCCACGGCGAGGTCGAGGAGCCGTTCCCACTGCTCCTCCGAGAACTCCCGCACCAGCACGTCGCCGCGGTACGCCGTGCCGTCGTGGTCCTTGACCACCGCGGTGATCCGGCCGGGCCGCACCGAGACGGCGCCCACCGCCCCCGCGCGCGCGTGCCGCCGTCCCGCCTTGAGCTGCTGCCCGTCGAGCGCCGTGTCCTCCAGGGCCTTCAGCCATGCCCGTCCCCACCAGGTGCGGGTGAACCCGCCGCCGTGCGCCGGCGGCAGCGCCTCGAAGGTCCGCTCGTCGTCCCCGTGCCCGTGGCCGCGCCCTTGTCCGTACTCGCTCATCGTCCGTCCCCTCGCAGTCGCACCAGCTCGGCCAGTTCGGCATCGGTCAGTTCGGTCAGCTCCGGCGGGGCGCCCCCGCCGGTTCCGAGGACGGTGTCCGCCAGCTCGCGCTTGCGGTCGAGCATCGCGGCGATCCGGTCCTCGATCGTGCCCTCGGCGATGAGCCGGTGGACCTGCACCGGCCGGTCCTGCCCGATCCGGTACGCGCGGTCGGTGGCCTGTGCCTCCACGGCCGGGTTCCACCAGCGGTCGTAGTGCACGACGTGTTCGGCGCGGGTCAGGTTGAGCCCCGTACCGGCGGCCTTCAGGGAGAGGAGGAAGACCGGGACGTCCCCGCTCTGGAAGCGGGCGACCATCGCCTCCCGTTCGGCGACCGGCGTGCCGCCGTGGAGGAACTGCGTCCGCACGCCCCGCGCCGCGAGATGCGCCTCCAGGAGCCGGGCCATCCCCACGTACTGGGTGAAGACCAGGGTGCACGCGCCCTCGGCGAGGATCGTGTCGAGGAGTTCGTCGAGCAGCTCCAGCTTGCCCGAGCGGCCCTCGATCCTCGGCCGCTCCTCCTTGAGGTACTGGGCGGGGTGGTTGCAGATCTGCTTGAGTCCCGTCAGGAGCTTCACGACGAGGCCGCGGCGCTCCATGCCGTCGGCTTCGGCGATCGCCGCGAGGGTCTCCCGCACCACCGCCTCGTACAGACCGGTCTGTTCGGGCGTGAGGGAGACGGTCCGGTCGGTCTCGGTCTTCGGCGGCAGCTCGGGGGCGATCCCGGGATCGGACTTGCGCCGGCGCAGCAGGAAGGGGCGCACGAGGGCGGCGAGCCGCGCGGCGGCGGCCGGGTCCCGCCCGTCCTCGACGGCGGCGGCGAACCGGGTCCGGAAGGCGCCCAGACCGCCGAGGAGCCCAGGCGTGGTCCAGTCGAGGATCGCCCACAGCTCGGAGAGGTTGTTCTCCACCGGCGTGCCGGACAGCGCCACGCGTGCGCGTGCCCCGATGGTCCGCAGCTGACGGGCCGTCGCCGAGTACGGGTTCTTGACGTGCTGTGCCTCGTCGGCGACGACGAGCCCCCAGTTCCGGGCGGCGAGCCGCTCGGCGTCCAGCCGCATGGTGCCGTACGTGGTGAGCACGAAGCCGCCGTCGGCGAGCTCCTCCAGGTCACGGGCCGCGCCGTGGAAACGGCGCACCGGAGTGCCGGGCGCGAACTTCTCGATCTCCCGCTGCCAGTTGCCCATGAGCGAGGTCGGGCAGACGACGAGGGTCGGCCCGGCGGACGCCGGGTCGGTCTGCCGGTGCAGATGCAGGGCGATGACCGTGATCGTCTTGCCGAGTCCCATGTCGTCGGCGAGACAGCCGCCGAGGCCGAGCGAGGTCATCCGGTGGAGCCAGTCGAGTCCGCGCAGCTGGTAGTCGCGCAGGGTCGCGGCGAGCGCCGCCGGCTGCGAGATCTCCGGGCGGCCGCCCTCGGGTTCGGCGAGCCGCTCCCGCAGGCGCTCCAGCCAGCCCGTCGCGGCCACTTCGACGGGGCGCCCGTCGACCTCGGTCGTGCCGGTGAGGACGGCCGAGAGGGCGTCCACCGGTGTGACCTTGCGGTCCTGCTGGGCCCTGGCCCGGCGCACCTCGGCCGGATCGACGAGGACCCAGCGGTCGCGCAGCCGTACGAGCGGCCGTCCCGCCTCGGCGAGCCGGTCGAGCTCGGCCCGGGTGAGCTCGTGGTCGCCCATGGCGAAGCGCCAGTTGAAGGCGAGCAGGGAGTCGGCCGCGAGGAAGGAGGGCAGCGCGGAGGCGCGGGCGCCGCTGGTGGTGTCGGCGGGGTTCGCGGCGCCCGTGACGTCCATGCCGAGGCCGAGGCCGTCACGGAGTACGGAGCCCCCGGCACCGAGACCGACGTCGTCCCCGCGCCCGGGGTCCCCGGCGCCGCCTTCTGTTCCCTCCGGGCCGATCACCGCGCGGGCGGTGAGCCGGTCGGCCGGCTCACGCGGCCAGTGGACCTGGACGCCCGCCGCCGCGAGGGCCGTGGCCGCCGGGCCCAGGAGCTCCGCGACCTCCTCGTCGGCGAGTTCGACCGTGTCGGGCACGGCGGCCGACAGGAGCGGGGACAGCGGAGGCCAGGCGCGGGCGGCACGCCGGAGGGCCAGGAGGGCGTCCATCCGGGCCCGGGGCCCGAACGCGGCCCCGGCGCGGCCGGATCCCGCCCACACCTCCGCCGCGTCCGCGACCAGGGCAGGATCGGCGACCCCGTGCAGCTGGAGCACCGCGCGGAAGGCGGGCGCCTCCCGGGATTCCGTGGTGAAGCCGGGCAGTTCGAGCCGGAGCGAGAGCCGGACGCCGGCGTCGTGCACGGCCGCCACGTCGGCGGCCCATGCCCGCTGTTCGGGAACGGTCTGCGGTGCTTCGGCCGCGAAGGCGGGCCCGCCGGCGGCCAGTGGGGCCGCCGGGGTACGGGGCAGCGTGTCGGCCACCGCGTCGGCGAAGGCACGCAGCAGCGCCTCGGGCTCGGGCAACAGCAGTACTGGTTCGTCGTCGGACAGAGGCGCGTCGTCGGTCGGGGGTACGGGGGCGGACAGGGGTACGGCGTGCGCGACGGGCGGCATCGACGCGGCGAGCGTGCGGAGTTCGGCCAGTTCCTCCGGGCCGAGCGGTCCGACGCGCCACGCGTCGTGGTCGCCGGGCGTGAGGCCGGGCAGCAGCAGGCCGCGCGCGACGAGGTCCAGGGCGAACAGGGACGCGGCACCCCAGAACGCGGTCGCGGGGGAGGCGGCGTCCGAGAACCGGGCGCGGGCGAGGAACGGCAGGGCGTCCCGTACGGACAGGGTGCGGGCGGCGACGGTCATGGCCTGGAGCGAGTCGCCGTCGACGACGGTGATCTCGGTGTCGCCCGGGTGACCGGCGCGGCCCGGGTGCGCGGTGTCGTCCGCGTCTCCGGCGTGACCGGCGTGGGCATCCGGCAGGGGCTCGCCGTCCGGTGACCAGAAGGCGATCCGCCCGGCGCGGGGCGGATCGGCGGGCAGGAAGACGGCGGAGTGCCGGAAGAGTTCGGGCGAGGGGGAGAGGTCCTGGGCGGGTTCGCGGGCGGAATCATCGGGTCCGTGCGAGAGCGACAACGCATTCCTCAAATTTGACTACCTGGAGACCGAGTCGCCGAGGATACCCCACGAAGTCGCCGGATGTGGGAGCCCTTCAAGTGATCCACGACACAACTGCCCGCCTCTCGTGGAGGGGTGGGGCTCGCCCCACCCCCGCCCCCCGGTGTGCCCCCGGCGGTGGACGGGTGGTGACGCCATGGCCCCGGAAGGTCACGGATCCGTACGTTCTCGGTAGGCGCCCAGAGACCAGAACCGGCCGTGAACCCACGGCACCGACCGACCGAGAACCGGAGCCCGCCATGTCCCAGGCCACCGTCCTGCCCCCGGCCGCCGCCCCCGTCGCGGCGCCCGCCCGCGCCCGGGGCGGCAGCGAGTTCAGCCCCCTCCTGCGGACGGTCAGGGAACAGGGCCTCCTCGAACACCGCCCCGGCTGGTACGCACGCGGCATCGTCGTCAACCTCCTCGGCATCGCCGCCGTGGTGGCCGGGCTCGCCCTGATAGGGCCCTCCTGGTGGACGCTGCTCCTCGCGGTCCCCCTCGCCCTGTTCTCCGCACGTGCCGCCTTCGTCGGACACGACGCCGGCCACGCCCAGATCACCGCGAACCGCAGGGCGAGCCGCATCCTCCAGCTCGTCCACGCGAACCTCCTGCTCGGCATGAGCCGGGAGTGGTGGAACGACAAGCACAACCGCCACCACGCCCACCCCAACCACCTCGACAAGGACCCGGACGTCGCCGCAGACATCCTCGTCTTCGCCGAGCACCAGACGGCGGGCCGCACGGGCCTGCGCGGGTTCCTCACCCGCCACCAGGCCTGGCTGTTCTTCCCGCTGACCACCCTGGAGGGCATCGCGCTCAAGGTGTACGGGGTCCAGGCCCTGCTCGCCGAGGACGGTCCGTGCCGCGACCGGCGCGAGCGGCTCGTCGAGGGCGCCCTCCTGCTTGCCCACTTCGCCGGATACGCGGCGCTGCTCCTCACGGTCCTGACGCCCGCCCAGGCCCTCGTCTTCGCCCTCGTCCACCAGATGCTCCTCGGCGTGCACCTCGGCATGGCCTTCGCCCCCAACCACAAGGGCATGGAGCGGCCGGACGAGCACGCGGACGGCGACAGCTGGGGCCATCTGCGCCGTCAGGTCCTCACCTCGCGCAACATCCGGGGCGGTGCCCTGACCGACTGGTTCCTCGGCGGGCTCAACTACCAGGTCGAGCACCACCTCTTCCCGAGCATGCCGCGCCCGAACCTCCGGCTGGCCCAGCCCGCCGTCCGGGCCCACTGCGCCGCGCTGGGCGTCCCGTACACGGAGACCGGTTTCGTGGACTCGTACCGCCAGGCACTCGGCCATCTGCACGAGGTGGGGGCACCGCTCCGCGGCGAGGACGCGGAGTAGGGTCGTACGTCGAGGCGTGATGTGATCATCGGTCCGGAAGGGCGGCGGGAAGCCGCTCACCGGACCGGAAGAGAAGGGGGAGCTCCCACCATGACCAGCGGCACCGTCACCACGGTCAGCAGCAACGGCACGTACTCGTTCACCAAGCCCAACCGGGAGGGCATCACCCTCCTCGCCGGGCTCGGTGTGGAGGGCGACGTCCACGCGGGCGTGACGGTGAAGCACCGGTCCCGCGTCGCGCAGGACCCCACCCAGCCCAACCTCCGTCAGGTCCACCTCATCCACGCCGAGCTCTTCGACGAGGTCGCGGGCGCCGGCTTCGAGGTCGCCCCCGGCGACCTCGGCGAGAACGTCACGACCCGGGGGATCGACCTCCTCTCCCTGCCCACCGGCACCCTCCTCCACCTCGGCGCGGAGGCCGTCGTCGAGGTCACCGGACTGCGCAACCCCTGTGCGCAGATCGACGGCTTCCGGCACGGCCTGCTCAAGCAGGTCCTCGGCCGGGACGAGAACGGCGAGATCGTGCGCAAGGCGGGCATCATGGGCGTCGTGCTCACCGGCGGGGAGGTGCGGCCCGGCGACCCGATCCGGGCCGAACTGCCGCCGGAGCCGCACCGCCCGCTGGAGCGGGTCTGAGCCGCCCGAAGCCCCTGCTCAGCCCTCCAGGGCGCAGGAGTTGACCACGTCACCGCTCGCGGGCCGCGCGATCGTACGGTCCGAGGGCGGCGTCGTACCCTCCTCGACCCAGCGCGTCAGGGCGTCGAACGCGGAGCGGTAGCACGGCAGGATCGGCCGCAGCCGGTCCGGATACGCGTCGTAGAGGCCGTCCGTGTGCGTCCCGTCCTGCACCGTGTAGTAGCGGTGCAGTCCGCCCCGGCCCCGCGCGTCGATCATCCGCGCGTACACGTCGGAGTCAGTGGCGATCGGCAGCAGGGTGTCGAGATCGCCGTGGAGCGTGATGAGGGGCTTGCCGATCCTTCCGGTGAGCGCGACCTTCGCGACCGCGCGGTGGACGGACGCCGGCCGCGAGGCGTAGTCGTACGTGGCGTCCGAGGCGCAGGGCGCGAAGATCTGCTCCACGGTCCCGCCGGCGGTGGAGCCGGGGCAGGCCGGGTCGTACGAGGGGTCGAACTCGGCCCGGAAGAGCTTCTGCGTCAGACCCCAGTAGGCCTTCTCGTGGTACGGCCACAGGAAGCGCGAGCCGGGTGCGAAGCCCGCCGCGATCAGGTCCTCGTCATCGGCGAGACCCTGGGACCGGGCCACCGTCACCGGCAGGCTCGTCAGGAGGTTCGGGCCGTGTGTCGTCCACAGCACGCCCTCCCAGTCGACCCCGCCGTCGTACAGCTCGGGCCGGTTCTCCAGCTGCCAGCGCGTGAGGTAGCCGGCGTTGGAGATGCCGGTCATGTACGTGCGCTCCGGAGCCCGGCCGTAGCGCTGCCGTACGACCTTCTTGGCGGCTCGCGTCAGCTCGGTCACGCGGCGGTTCCACTCGACGACGGCGTCGCCCGGCTCCCGCCCGTCGGTGAAGAAGTCCGGGCCGGTGTTGCCCTTGTCGGTGGCTGCGTAGGCGAAGCCCCGGGCGAGCACCTGGTCGGAGATCAGTGCGTCCGTGGAGTACTGGCGCCGGCTTCCGGGGGAGCCGGTGACGACGAGCCCGCCGTTCCAGTGGTCGGGCAGCCGGATGACGAACTGCGCGTCATGGGTCCAGCCGTGGGTGGTGTTGAGGCGGGAGTCGTCGGGGAAGTAGCCGTCGACCTGGATGCCGGGCACCCCCGAGGGGTTGCGGGTCGCCTTCGCGGCGAGACCGGCCTGGTCCGCCAGATCGGTGTACGGGGTGCCGGCGAGCCCGGTGGTCGTGAGGTCGTCCAGACAGGCGGACTGCCGGCGTTCGGCGCCGGGCACATGGATCCGGCTCTGGCGCGCGCAGTGCGCGGCAGCCGGCGCTTCGGCCCCGGCGGGGCTCGCCGGGGCGAGGACGGTGACCCCGGCGAGGAGCGCGGTGATCAAGGAGACGCCTGGGAACAGGCGCATGGCGGGCCTCCGGTGGGACGACGGAAAGGGGTGCGGCGCCACATCGTGCGGCGCACCCCTGTCGTCGGGCCATGGCTGGGAACCACACCTCGGGCCGTCGTTCTATGGGGAGTCAAGACGGGGCAGAGACGGGCGGGGGATCTCAGGGGGAGCGGACGGCCATGGCGTCGAGCGTTTCGAGGAGGCCTTCAGGAGGAGCGCACGGCCATCGCGTCGAGCGCTTCGAGGAGAGCGGGCAGCTGCGGCCCCCGCGTCACGGGCAGCACCTCGCGCGGCAGCTCGTCGAGGAGGACGAACGCCATGTCGTCGGCCTTGGCCACGAGCGACCAGCCCGGACCGTCGGCACGCAGCATCCCGGAGGCCGACCGCACCCGTCCCACCGGCGGCGGCTCCTCCAGATAGCCGCGCAGCTCGTGCAGGGCCTTCCTGACCCCGGTGTACGGGTCGGAGGCCGTGGTGCCGGATCCCGTGGTCTCCGCGCCGGAGGCCGCCGCCGGCGGCCCTCCGTCCGGTCCCTCGTCGCCCACCCGGGCCCGCCAGGCGTCCCACTGGAGCGCCACCTCGTCGGCGCCCAGCCGGCGCTGCGCCGGCCCCCACTCCGCGCCGGAGGGCGGGACCAGCGGTGCGGGATCGCCCTCTTCGGGCTCCGGGTCGTGCGGGGCCGGGACACCGGGGGCGACGGTCGCCACGGGGAGCGGCCAGCCCGGCAGCCCGGCCACCACCGAACGCTCGTCGGGGGACAGGTCGTAGGCCATGCCGCAGTCCCAGGAGGAGATGGCCACCGCGACGAGCGACACGTCGTCGACGACGACCGTCCAGCGGGCCCCGTGCCCGTCCTGGCCGAACACGAGCCCGTACCCCTCGGCGTACGGCCGCAGGCCCAGCGCGGCGCAGGCCGCCGGGTAGTCGTCACCGAGCACGCTCGGGAAGCGCCCGGGCGTCAGCAGTGCCGCGGTCAGCACAAACAGCGCGTCGGCGTCGGCGTCGGCGATCGGGTCCGTCCCAGCCACGGTGTCCTCCCCATCTGGTCGTCGGCGCACCTTAACCAGTGGGTAACCCGCGCGTCGAGGGTCTCCGCCCCGGAACCTCGCGCCTTCGGGTCGCCTCCGTCACGCGTCGCCAGCCCGCCGGGCGGTCGACTGGTCACGCAGGCCGAGCAGAGAGCGGGCCACGGTGCGGGGGGACTGGTTCCGTTCCCGGGCGAGGGTGATCAGGGCGCGGCAGGCCAGTTCGTTCACTCCGAAGGAGAGCATGCCGGGGGAGACCCGGCTCGCCGCCTCCTCCGCCCGCGCCGGGTCGTCCTCGGCGCAGGCGGCCACGTACTCGGCGGCCGCCTCGAAGAGGTTGTGCCCCTGGCGGGGGCGCGGTGGCGCCGGAGCGGCGGCTTCGGGCGCCTTCCGGCCGGAGGGGAGGAGTCTGCGCAGTCTTTCCGGAACTCGTGCCACGGCCCGCCGCCTTTCCCGGGCACGACTGCCCGGCACCTCCACGGTAGACAGTGAAGTGCCGGTAAAGAAGGGGGCGTTGGCATCCGTGAGAGGTATGTGGGGGCGCGCGTCCGGTGGGCTCGGTCGGTGAGTGGGAGCGCGTCCGCGCGCAGGCCCCTGAGGATCCCGCGCCCCGGCTGGCCGCCTCGTCGGGCGCGTACCGTCCCTTTCGCCGGCCGAGGCGGCTCAGGACTCGCGGACCGCGAGGGCCAGGTAGCGCGCGTCCTCGTCGACGTAGTCGACGAGCCGCCAGCCGGCCTCGGCGAGCAGGGGACGCAGCCGGGGCTCCGCGCGCAGGTCGTCCGGCGTGATCTGCCGGCCGTGACGGGCGGCGAGGGCGGCTCGCCCGATCGGGTGGAAGAGGGCGAGGCGGCCCCCGGGCCGTACGACGCGGGCGAGTTCCCGCAGGCCGACGACGGGGTCCGCGAGGTGCGAGACGAGGCCCGCCCCGAACACGGCGTCGAGCGCGCCGTCGTGCACCGGGAGCCGGCCGACGTCGGCGAGCAGCAGCGTCCCGCCTTCCTCGCCGCCGCGTCCGGCGGCGACGGCCCGCTCGATCATCTCGGGGGTGAGATCGGCGCCGAGCACCGTGCCGGAGGGGCCGACGGCGGCCCGGAGCGGCGGGAGCGCCCGGCCAGTCCCGCAGCCGGCGTCCAGCACCGCGTCGCCGGGGTGCAGGCCGAGCTCGCCCACGGCGGCGGCGTACGCGGGGCCGTCGTCGGGGAACCGGCTGTCCCAGTCGGCGGCGCGGGCGCCGAAGAATTCTCGTACCTGAGTGGGGTCATCGCTCATGAGTTCATGATCTCGCAGGATTCGTTACCCGGAGGGGTGAACGTTCTGCGTGCCCGTTCGAACTCGGCCTGATCGTTCGGAACCATCTCTCTGTCATATTCCAGCAGCTTTCGAAATGCGCCCCCGATGCGCCCCCCGATGCGCACTAGCGTCCCTGGGCCATGGGACACCTGGACCACGCCACCTTCGGCTGGCTGACACCCGCGCTGTCGTACGCGATGGCCTGCATCGGCGCCGCCCTCGGGCTGCGCTGCACCGTGCGAGCGCTCGACGCGACCGGCCGGTCACGGCGCAACTGGCTGATCACCGCCGCCTCCGCGATCGGCACCGGCATCTGGACGATGCACTTCGTGGCGATGCTCGGATTCGGAGTGACGGGCACCGACATCCGCTACGACGTTCCGCTCACCCTCCTCAGCCTCGTCATGGCGATGGTCGTCGTCGGGATCGGCGTCTTCGCCGTCGGCTACGGACGCGACCGGGTCCGTTCGCTCCTGATCGGCGGTCTGACCACGGGCGTCGGTGTGGCGAGCATGCACTACATGGGCATGGCCGCACTCCGGCTCCACGGCCAGGTGCGATACGACCCGCTCCTCGTCGGACTCTCCGTCCTGATCGCCGTCGTCGCCGCCACGGCAGCCCTCTGGGCTGCGCTCAACATCCACGCGCCCGCGGCCGTGGCCGTCGCCTCGCTCGTGATGGGAGCGGCCGTCACCAGCATGCACTACACCGGCATGTTCGCCGTGCGGATCGAGGTCGTCCCCTCCAGCGCCCCTCTCCCGGGAGCCATGCTCATGCAGTTCATCTTCCCCCTCGCCGTCGGCCTCGGCTCGTACCTGTTCATCACCTCCGCCTTCGTCGCCCTCACCCCGACGGCCGGCGAACGCGCCGCGTACGCCTCGGCCGGCCGTCTCACCGAACCGGACAAGCGCGCGGTCGACGTCGCACCGCCCGGCTTCCGCGCCGGGGAAGCGGCCCATACGTTCCGCGCCGGGGAAGCGGCCCGTACGCCCACGACCTGATCCGACCCCTGGCGCACCCCACGCCGCGCCCTACCGCACCAGAGCACAGACGCAGCCGGAACGAGGAGGCCATGCGAACTCCCCGCAAGACCAAGGACGCCGAGGCGGCCACGCCGCCACCGGCGGCCGCGCGCGGGCGGCGCGCACACGCGGGCCCGCCCGCCGACGAGCCGGGGGACCGGACCCCCGGGACCCCACCGACCGCGGGGCACGCGGGCACCGCGACGCCGGGCGCCGCCGGCGGGGGCGCCGGTGCGACCGCACAGCCCTCGGGACCGATCTCCGGGCGGCCTTACGCGCGGTCCGGGGCCCCCGCCGGGCCTCCGCCGCCCGACGAGCACCGCGTCCGTCCCGCGTTCCACGGCCTGCGCCCCCGCTCGGTCCGCGCCAAGATCGTCTCGCTCCTCATGGTTCCGGTCGTCTCGCTCTTCGCCCTCTGGGGCTTCGCCACCGTCACCACCGCGCAGGACGTCGCCGGCCTCCGTCGGCTCCAGCGCGTCGACGCCGAGATCCGCGAGCCCGTGACGGCCGCCCTCACCGCGCTCCAGGCCGAACGACGCGCCGCCGTACGGCAGGTCGCGGCGCCCGGCACCGCCCGGGCCGCCGAGCTCAAGGACCGGATCCGCCGGACGGACGAGGCCGTCGCCCGGCTCCGCCTGGACGGCTCGCACACCGTCGGCGACACCGGGGACCTGCCCGGCGACGTCGCCGTCCGGGTGAGCGCGTTCGTCGGCAAGGTCGAGGGCCTCGCCCGGCTCCGTACCGCCGCGGCCGACGGGCGCGCCGACTGGGACCAGGTGTACGAGGAGTACACGGACGCCGTCTCCGCCGCCTTCGCGGTCGACGGCGCCCTCACCGGCATCCAGGACGCAGAGCAGGGGGCCGACGCGCGCGTACTCCTCGAATTCGGCCGGGCCGGCGAGATGCTGTCCCGCGAGGACGCCCTCCTCACCTCCGCCCACCTCACCGGCCGGCTCTCCGCCGACCGACTCCGCGACTTCTCCGGGGCCGTCGAGACCCGGCGCGCCCTCACCGACTCGGCCACCCCCGACCTGCCCGCCGCCGCGCGCACCGCCTGGGCCCGCCTCTCCGCCGGCGGCGACCACGCCCGGCTCACCCGGGCGGAGGACCGGGTCAGCGCCGCCGACCCGGGCCGCCCCGCCGCACAGGCGGTCACCTCCACCGAGTGGGACGACGCCCTCGCGGCCGTACACGGCGGACTCGCCGCGATCGAGACCGACGCGCGCCGCGCGGCCGCCGACCGCTCCGACCCCTTCGCCGGCGTCCTCACGGCGAGCGGTGCGGCGGTCGTCCTCGGTCTCGCCGCCGTCGCCGCCTCGCTCGTCATCTCCGTACGGATCGGTCGCGGCCTCGTCGTCGAGCTCGTCAGCCTCCGCAACACCGCCCTCGGCATCGCGCGCCGCAAACTCCCCGCCGCCATGCGCCGGCTCCGAGCGGGCGAGGAGATCGACGTCCAGGCCGAAGCGCCGCCCGGGCCCGTCTCCCAGGACGAGATCGGCCAGGTCGGCGAGGCACTCACCACCGTCCACCGCGCGGCGCTCTCCGCCGCCGTCGAACGCGCCGAACTCGCCAGCGGCATCTCCGGGGTGTTCGTCAACCTCGCCCGCCGCAGCCAGGTCCTCGTCCATCGCCAGCTCAACCTCCTGGACAGCATGGAACGGCGCGCCGACGATCCCAACGAGCTCGGCGACCTCTTCCGGCTCGACCACCTCACCACCCGTATGCGGCGCCACGCGGAGAGCCTGATCATCCTCTCCGGAGCCGCCCCCGGGCGCGCCTGGCGCATGCCCGTCCCCCTCACCAACGTCGTCCGCGCCGCCGTCTCCGAGATCGAGGACTACGCGCGCGTGGAGGTGCGCCGGCTTCCCGAGACGGCCGTCGTCGGCGGAGCCGTCGCCGACCTCACCCACCTCCTGGCCGAACTCATCGAGAACGCCGCCCAGTTCTCCCCGCCCCACACCAAGGTCCGGGTCAGCGGCGAACCCGTCGGCAACGGCTACGCCCTGGAGATCGAGGACCGGGGGCTCGGCATGGGCAAGGAGACCCTCGCCGAGGCGAACGCCCGTATCGCCCAGTCCGAGGCCCTCGACCTCTTCGACAGCGACCGGCTCGGCCTCTTCGTGGTCAGCCGCCTCTCCTCCCGCCACGACATCAAGGTCCATCTGAGGACGTCCCCCTACGGCGGTACGACCGCCGTCGTCCTGCTCCCGACCGACCTGCTCCAGGGCGCGCTGCCACCCGGCCGCGGCACGCCGGCGGCCGACTCCGACACGCCCCACGACGGAACCCCGCGCGCGGGGAGCCCCCGTACCCACACGTCGGGCGGGCCGGGTGCCGACGCCGCACGGAGCGGAGTCCGACCCGAAGGGGCCCCGTACGACGACAACGAACGCGCCGCGCGGGAGCGCGAGGAGGCGCGCCGCGCCGAGGCCCGCCGCTTCGGCCGGCCCCAGATCGCCCAGCCCGCCCCGCCCGCCGCCCCGACGAACCCCGCGCTCCCCGGGAACCCGGCCTCTCCCGCCGCGTCCGGACGCCGGGCCGCCCCGCAGCCGCAGACGGGAACGCGCCCCGCGAGCCTGTCCCAGCAGCCGGACGGATCGCGGCGCGCGGGCCCGCCGCAGTCCCCTCCGGCCTCCCGCCCGCAGCCGCCGGCACGCCCGACCGCCGTGCCCGCGCCCGCTCCCGCACCCGCCCTTTCCTCCGCACCCGCTCCCGCCTCCGCCGCAGTGACCGAACTCCGCCGACGCGACTCCTCCGTACCGACGCCTCCGGCGGAGCAGCCGCCCGCCGCACCGGCCGACCGGGCCGATGCGGGGAGCGAACTGCCCCGACGCGTACGACAGGCGAGTCTCGTTCCGCAGCTGCGCGAGGCACCCGCCCCGACACCGGTGTCCGCACCGGTCGCACCCGGCACGGACACGCGCACCCCGGAACAGGTCCGGGACCGGATGGCGGCGTACCGGGACGGCTGGCAGCGGGGCGGCGGCGCCGCCCCGGGCGCCAGGCGACCCCTCGGCACGGGCTTCGGAACCGACACGGGCCACGGCCTCGGCCACGGCACCGCACCTCTCGACCCTCGCTCCGAAGGAGACGACGCATGATCGACCACGAGCGGACCTCGCACCACCGGTCCGGCGAGCTGGACTGGCTCCTCGACGACCTCGTCATGCGGGTCCGCGAGGTCCGCCACACCGTGGTGCTCTCGAACGACGGACTCGCCGTGGGCGCCTCCAACGGGCTCAGCCGTGAGGACGCCGAGCACCTGGCCGCCATCGCCTCCGGCTTCCACAGCCTCGCCAAGGGCGCCGGACGGCAGTTCCACACCGGCGGAGTCCGCCAGACGATGGTCGAGATGGACGACGGCTTCCTCTTCGTCGCCGCGGCGGGAGACGGCTCCTGCCTCGCCGTCCTCAGCTCCGTGAGCGCCGACATCGGCCTCATCGCCTACGAGATGGCCCGGCTCGTGAAGCGCGTCGGCGAGCACCTGCACACCCCGCCGCGCCTCACGGTGACCCCGCCGGCCGCCGGCTGACCCGGAGAGACCCATGAACGACGACAGCGCCGGCGACGGCCCGCCCGTACCGGGCAGTCAGTGGTACGACGCCGACGCGGGACCGCTCGTACGTCCGTACGCGATGACCGGCGGACGGACCAAGCCGGGCCCCAGCAACGTACGGTTCGACCTCATCGCCCTCGTCGTCGTGGACGACGAGCCGCCCGGACCGGCAGAGGAAGCACTCCTCGGCCCCGAACACCGGTCCCTGCTGACCCTGTGCCGGGCCGAGACCCAGTCGGTGGCCGAACTCGCCGCCGACGCCGACCTGCCCGTCGGGGTCGTCCGGGTCCTCCTCGGCGACCTCCTCGAATCGGGCTTCGTGCGCGTCAGCCGACCCGTACCGCCCGCTCAGCTCCCTGACGAAAGAATCCTGAGGGAAGTAATCGATGGCCTACGAGCGCTCTGAGAGCACCGGCGAGGGCGACGCAGCGGACACCTCCGCCCTCGCGCTGAAGATCCTGGTCGCCGGCGGATTCGGCGTCGGGAAGACCACCCTCGTCGGCGCGGTCAGCGAGATCCGGCCCCTGCGCACGGAGGAACAGCTCAGCAGGGCCGGGGAACTCGTCGACGACACCGGTGGCGTCGACCAGAAGACCACCACGACCGTCGCCATGGACTTCGGCCGCATCACGATCCGCTCCGGGCTCTCGCTCTACCTCTTCGGCACGCCCGGCCAGGACCGGTTCTGGTTCCTCTGGGACGAGCTGTCGCAGGGCGCCCTGGGGGCCGTCGTCCTCGCCGACACGCGACGCCTGGAGGACTGCTTCCCGGCGGTCGACTACTTCGAGCACCGGAAGATCCCCTTCGTGGTCGCGGTCAACTGCTTCACGGGCGCGCGTGCGTACGGGGCGCACGACGTGTCCCGCGCCCTCGACCTGGACCGCGGCACGCCCGTCGTGCTGTGCGACGCGCGCGACCGCGACTCGGGGAAGGAAGTGCTGATCCGTCTGGTCGAGTACGCGGGGCGGATGCACACCGCCCGGCTCCTGGACACGGTCGGCTGAGGTGGCGTCACCGCGTCCGCGGCACGCGCGGGCGTGGTGTGGTGCTTGCCCTGTCCACGACAGTGCGTAAGGCTTGCGGCGATACGCGGACCACGACGGGACGGACCACGCAGGCCTTGAGGACCACCAGGGTCCGGGCCGAGGGGGCCGCAACCGCTAGGGGGAGGACCACTGATGGCGTTGGACAAGGAACTGGACTGGCTCCTGGACGACCTGACGCAGCGGGTCGGATACATACGGCACGCACTGGTGCTGTCGAACGACGGCCTGGTGACGGGCGCGAGCAGCGGACTCGTCCGCGAGGACGCCGAGCACCTGGCGGCCGTCTCCTCCGGTCTGCACAGCCTCGCACGGGGCTCGGGGCGGCACTTCAGGGCGGGCCGGGCACGGCAGACGATGGTGGAGTTCGACGACGCGCTGCTCTTCGTGACGGCGGCGGGCGAGGGCAGCTGCCTGTGTGTCCTGAGCGCGGCGGAGGCGGACGTCGGTCAGGTGGCGTACGAGATGACGCTGCTGGTCAACCGGGTCGGCGAACACCTCGGCGTGGCGGCGCGGCAGCCCGGCCTCCCGGGCGGCGGCGTGCTCTGACGCTGCTGCCCGGAGTTGTCCACAGGTCGTTTTCCACAGGCGGTGCGGCTGTCGTCACTCTGCGTTACGTTCTTCTGTGTGGGCCCGAGAGGCCCGCTGCCTGAAGAGGACACGGACGCAGGGGGAGGGCCGCGAAATGACGGTGGACGAAGGAGCGCGCACGGTGGCACCGGGGCGGGCCGCGCAGGAACTGGAGCTGAGGCGCGACGAGTTCCGGCTCGCGGTCCAGCTCGGCTTGGTGAGGACGGTGCCGGCCGGCGAAGGGGAGCGGCGGCGGGTCGAGCGGCGCGAGCTCGACCGCCTCAGGGCCGCCCCGGACTTCCCCGCCGGCCTGCGCGAGCGGGTGCGCGCGGTCGGTACGGGGGAGGCCGCCGCCCTCCTCGGAATCACCGCCGACCGGTTCACCCGGCTGGCCCGGACGGGACACATCAGCCCGGTGCGGTTCTCGCTGAACCGGTACCGGATGGTGGTGTGGCTGTATCTGGCGCAGGAGGTCGTCGAGTTCGGCCTCACCTGCCCGGCTCTCCTCACCGGGCGGCTGCCGCTGTACCTCCGCGAGCGTCTCGCCGCGCACGAGGACCTGCGGGCGAGGAACTGGCGGGCGCGGCGGCTCTCCCTGTTGCTCCGAGCCACCGAGGACCCCTGGGCGCGCGCCGCCGCCATCGCCTCCCTGCTCGACCCGGTCCAGGTGGCCGAGGTCGTCGACGATCCGTACGAGCGCACGCACCTCGACCGGTTGCGCCCGCCTCCGCCGCCCGGGATGCCGGTGCCGCCGGTCGCGCGGGAGATCGCCGAGCGGCTGACGCTGGCCGACGACCCGGACGAGATCCTCTGGCACCGACTGAGCCTCGCCCTGGCGCTGGACGAGGCACGCGCGGAGCGACAGGCCCCGCATCCCGGCGAGACGCGCGCGGTCGGAGTCGGTGCGTCGGCATCGACGGTGCCACTGGCTGGGCCGGTTCGGGCGGAGGCGGTTGCGATGGTGCCGGTCGCCGGGGAGGTGGTTCCGGAAGTGCCGGTGCACGGGGTGCCGGCGACGGCGGCTTCGGGTCCTGCGGCTCCAGTGTCGATGCCGGCCGTTCCCGCGGTGCCTGTGCCGACAGCGCCCGTTCCGGCAGCGCCCGTTCCGACAGTGCTCCTTCCGGCAGTGCCCGTTCCAGCAGCGTCCGTCCCCGCGGGGCGGGCCGTGGCGATCGACCCGTCGGCGGGCCGTCCGGTGCGGACGAGGTTCCTGGAGCGTTTCCGACGGGGGAGGGCGGCGGGTGCGGCGCGGTCCCGGCGGCGGAGGCGTCCGGTGGCCTGGCCCTGACGGGGCGCTCTGACATGCGGTCGGGGCGGGCGGTGGAGAGGATGGGCCCATGCTGCTGGCGCGTGTCGCGGAAGTGTCCCGGGAGGTCACCGCCGCCTCCGCGCGCTCGCGCAAGATCGCTCTGCTGGCCGAGCTGTTCGCCGAGGCCGGGCCCGACGAGAGCCCGCTCGTCATCGCGTATCTGTCCGGGCGGCTGCCGCAGGGGCGGATCGGGGTCGGATGGAGCGTCCTCAAGGACGTCGTCCCGCCGGCCGTTCCGCCTGCCGAAGGACCCGCTCTCACGCTCGGGCAGGTCGACGCGACGATGACGGAGCTCGCCGCCGTGTCGGGCGCCGGAGCCCGTGCCGAGCGGAGCCGACTCGTCCACGGACTGTTCTCCGCCGCCACCCACGACGAGCAGGAACTCCTGGTGCGGTTGCTGACGGGAGAGGTGCGGCAGGGGGCTCTCGACGCCATCGCCCTGGAGGGGGTCGCGCGGGCGGCCGGGGTGCCCGCCCTCGAACTGCGGCGCGCCGTGATGCTCGAAGGCTCGCTGCCGTCGGTCGCCCAGGCCGTGCTCGCCGAGGGGGCCACCGCGCTGGAGCGGTTCACCCTGCGGGTCGGCAGTCCCGTGCAGCCCATGCTCGCCCACACCGCCGCTTCCGTCGCCGAGGCGATCGCCGACCTGGGGCCGTGCGCGGTCGAGGAGAAGCTCGACGGGATCCGCATCCAGGTGCATCGGCGCGGCGACGACGTCCGGGTGTACACCCGGACGCTCGACGACATCACCGACCGCCTCCCCGAGGTGGTCGCGACGGCCCGCGCGGTCGCCGCCGACGGGTTCGTCCTGGACGGCGAGGTGATCGCGCTCGACGCCGGGAGCGGCAGGCCCGCCTCCTTCCAGACGATCTCCGCCCGGGTCGGCTCCCGGATCGACGTGGCCGGTGCGCGTGCCGTGCTTCCTCTCACGGCGGTCTTCTTCGACGTCCTCGCGATGGAGGGGGAGGAGCTGATCGACCGGCCGGGCCTGGAGCGGCACGCGGTCCTCGCCCGTCTGCTGCCGGAGTCGCAGCGGGTCCGCCGCGCCGTCGTCACCGATCCGGCCGAGCCCGCGCAGACCGAGGCCGCCGAGCGGTTCTACGCGGACACCCTGGCCCGGGGGCACGAGGGCGTGCTCGTCAAGGCGCTGGAAGCGCCCTATGTGGCCGGTCGCCGGGGGCGCACCTGGCTGAAGGTGAAACCCGTCCACACCGTCGACCTCGTCGTGCTCGCCGTGGAGCGGGGTCACGGCCGCAGAACCGGGCTGCTCTCCAACCTCCACCTCGGCGCACGGACCGCCGACGGCGGCTTCGTCATGCTCGGAAAGACCTTCAAGGGGCTCACCGACCAGATGCTGCGCTGGCAG